>NZ_JPWH01000042.1 GCF_003326755.1 Thalassospira profundimaris
TAAACACCTTTTTTGAAGAAAATGTGATTTTCCGGGAACTTTTCTCAAAATCATTGAAAAACAATGACTTAATTAGGCCCTCGAATACCCGCCTACCGCAAGAAGGACGCAACGTCACCTTAAGTTGAGGAGCATATAACTCAACGCACCCCTGGGCACAACACAGCACATAACGCCTTCTGAACGGTGCATTGCACAAGATATGTTGGAAAAAGACCGGAATTGATGATTGTGAACCTTTATTTTACCGGACAACTTGATTATGCAGGATAATAGAATAAGCCGATCAAGATGAGGAACAGGAAAACATGATCACTTTACGACATGGCCTATATGGTGTGGCATTGGCAGCTTCGCTGATTTTAGGCGGATGCGAAAACCTGTCCCAGATGGCGAGCGGCTCGTCGGGCACGACGGCGAGCAGCCAGAGCGCCAAAGGAGGTTCATCGGTCCCGTCCTTTAATAAATTTACCGATATTCCCATGCCGTCCAATTCGACACTGGATATGGATCGCAGCATCATTTTTGGCGCATCGGATGCCTGGACCGGGCGACTTGTATTAAATTCGGGCGCATCAACCGCACAAATGTACGACTTTTATGAACGCGAAATGCCCAATTTTGGCTGGAGCAAAGTCACAGTGGTGCGCGCCGATGTCAGTGTTCTGGTTTATGACCGGGAAAGCCGCGTTGCCACCATCAAACTGACCGGCGGATCTTTTGGCGGGTCCACGGTGGATATTACCGTATCCCCCAAGGGCTGATCGCTTATTTCTCATCTCGGCACGAAAAAGGCTGCATTCCGATTTAGGGAATGCAGCCTTTGATTTACGATCGTCGCAAAATAACCCGATAATCAGCGCGTGCCAAAAAGACGGTCACCGGCATCGCCAAGCCCAGGCACAATATAGGCCTTTTCATTCAGCTTTTCGTCAAGACCGGCGGTGTAAACCGGCACATCAGGGTGAGCCTCCTGGAACACGCGCACACCTTCGGGGGCGGCAACCAAAGCCATAAAGCGAATATCCTGGTCTTTGACCCCGTGTTTATTGAGCACATCAATGGCGGCCACGGCCGAATTCCCCGTGGCCAGCATCGGATCGACCAGAATAAAGGTCCGGCCCTCGACTTCGGGCAGTTTTACCAGATATTCGACCGGCAAATGGGTTTTCGGGTCGCGATACATGCCAATGTGACCGATACGGGCAGAGGGCATCAGTTCGATCAGACCATCGGCCATGCCAAGACCGGCTCTAAGGATCGGCACCACCGCCAGTTTGCGGCCCTGGATCACCGGTGCATCCATCTTGCAGATCGGCGTTTCGATCTCTTCAAAGCTGACCGGCAGTTCGCGCGTGATTTCATAGCCCATCAACAGGGCGATTTCGCGCAGAAGCTGACGAAACGTCTTGGTTGAGGTATCGACCTTGCGCATATGCGTCAGTTTATGCTGGATCAGCGGATGGTCCAGAATATGAAGGTTGGGAAATTCGGTTTGAATAGTCATGATGCTGCCAGCCATCCTCAATTACACTTACACTGCGCCGGAATGTTTGGAAAGTGACCTAGCGGGTTTGCCGGCATAAGGCAAGCCCCTGCCCCACCCGGTTTGCAGAATGCCGCAGTTTTGCCCCAAAAAGCAAACGCCGATGTTCAAACACCGGCGCCTGCCCTTCATGATCAGGATCTTTCCGCAACGAACGGGTCAAAGAACAGATCAATCGATTTTCTTGTCATTGGGTTCGGCACGAACCGGAAAACCGTCAATTCCCGTATCTTTTTTAACCTTTTCCGCCCCCGAACGCGCCGAAGCCGCATCTTCATAGGCACCCACACGCACATAATACCAGGTCGCACCATTATTTGCGCGTTCGACCACCGCGACCTCGAGACCTTTTTTGCGCAATTCCCCGGCACGCTGGCGGGCATTGGTATCGACCTTGAAGGCCCCGACCTGAATGGAATAGGGCATGTTTTTACTGCCCGGTTCGCGATGCAGGGCCGCCGATGACGCAATTTCAGACGTATCTTTTGTGCCCGTCCTGGCCGTGGATTCCGATGTCGATACCGGTTTGGGGGGCTTGGATTCCTTGCGAATTGCCGGGGCTTCGGGCTTGGGCGCCTCTGGCGTCACCGATGCGGTATCTTCGTCGGCTTGCGATTTTTCGCCGCTGTCTACGCCACTAGTGTCAGCTTGCCCGGTGGTTTGCGGCATATCGCGGATTTCAGGTGCGGCTGGCGCGTCGGGTGCCGTAACGGGATCGCTTGTGCCCGCCTTTACGCCATCCTCCTCGCCCGTTTTTTCCGCGATCAAATCACCTACCGGATCATTGCCCTGGGCTGCATCCACGCCAGAGGCATCCGAAGACGGTATATTGTCCCCGGTTGACGAGCTGTCAGTATTGTTTGGTGTATCGGCATCCGGCGTCAACGTTTCGTTTTGGCGCGGGGCGATTTCGGTTTGCACACGCGGGGCCTTGTTTTGCGCCAGTACTTCCATATCGCCGTCATCGGCGATGGATGATGTATTTTGCGGCGCATCGGGCCCCATAAACAGCCCGGCACCAACCAGCATACCACCGAAAAACAAGACCAGGCCGAGCATGCAGGCCCCGGTAATAAGCCCCAATAATGTTTTGCGATCCATGTCTGCGAATGTCCTGTTTGTGGTCAAAAAAGAGGGCGATGACTGATCATCGCGCGTTGCCGAAAACGAAGAAGCCGAACGGGGTGTATGTCCAGTTCGGCCCTGACCATAAAAAAATGCGGGCAAAGGTGCCTTTGACGCGCCTTGTCGGGGACCATCGCTGGCATTTTTCGGGTCATTATCGGCCAATTTAGGGCGCCCTGTTAAAATGAAACGGCAAATTGCGCACACAAAAGCACGCCAGCGTTATTTCTAACCGCAAGGCCGTTTAAAAAACACTTAAATGCCGACAATTTAGCAGCAGATTGACCTGATATGGAAAAATGGCAAAAAAATAAGGGCTGGCATTGAGCCCGGTTTTGTCCCGCACAAAGACCGGATGCCAGCCCCTCAAGTGAGAGAGATCGACCTTCGGGGAGAGAGTCCCGAAGAAAAACTTCCGAATACGCCATGTCTTCCGGAAGCCGTATTGCCAACAGAAGTTCCGTTGGCCAGTGACAAAAACAGTCATACCCGAACCCGGATTTAATTGCAAACGATTATCACACACATTCGCAATTATTTTTGTCCCGGTAAAAATCACTTGCATGAGCCACAAAACAACACCCCACAAGAACCGGCGACTGCGTGCCAATCCCACATTCTCATCAATATCGAAAAAAGCAGCGGAATCCATGTCAGAACTGTTGTCTTTATATTGAAGCTCTGTTTGGATTGTGCCAGTGGCGCACAACCAAAGCGCAACGGGAGGTCACATTCAATACAGACATAAAAATTCAGGTGACTTAGGAGGGTGTTGAATGAAGGGAGAAAAGGCCGTGAATTCGGCTATGGGAGCAAAGAGCGCAAGCATCTTGACACTGCGCCGTATCCTGTTGGTAATCGGACTTTTACTGTCGGGAACTGTTGCATGGATGCTTTTATGGACGGGTGACAGATACCGCGACTTTGCCGTGGAAACGCTAAACAGTTCGGTTAGCAGCACGGTCAACTTTTTCGTCAGATCACGGGTCATTAATGACTATGCGAACCGAATCATCCCGGTGATGAATGACTGGTCACGCACGACACGACTGGTAAAAGCTCTACAGGAAAATAATGTAGAGAATACCAAAACCGAACTGAACTTTTTCTCGAATGCGCGCCAGGTTACGCAGGGCGAGATTAACCTGATCCAGACCATTGCCTATGACGGCGATTTTAACAAAGTTGCCGCATCGGATGGCAGTAATGGCGAAAGCGTTACCGATGATCCCGCCCTATACGACATGCTGAAATCACGCGACAAGGCGGACTCCCGCAAGACCGTTTCCTATATCTGGCATATGAAAGACGGTCGCCCCGTTTTTAGCATGATTTTGCCGATTGGCGGTTTTCGGGCCGTCGGGTTTCTTGAAGTCGTCACAGACCCGCTGCCCATCTTGCAGGGAATGGGTGATGTGCTTGGTGGGGATTTCCGCATCATCGGGAATGACGGCCAGCTGTTATTTGAAAGCCTGGAAAATGACGGTGGATCCGCCAACGCCCCGTCAAAAGATGCCACCAAAGACGTCACAACAAATGGCCAGGATATGTCGGCCCGACGGGCCTCTGTCGATGTGAGTATCGGCAATGGCCGTGGCGGGCAATGGGCAAAGGCAACCTTTACCCGGGACATCACCGATTTTTATGACCGCACGGACCAACTTCGGACCCTGTCGATCGAGTTGCTGGTGGGCGTTTTGGGCATTGGCTGGGTTGCGGGATGGTTATTGCTGAAATTTACGGTATTTCGCAATCTGCGCGGCTTTGCCCGTGCCATGACATCCATCGCCGATGGCGATACCGGCGTGCGCCTCCCCAAAGTTGGCAATGACGAAATTGGCGAAATGCGCAAGGCGCTGGTTCAATTGCGCGAATCCGTCCGTCACGCCATGATTTTGCAAAATATGGTGGAAAACACGCCAACCATGACGGCACTTATATCCCCCGAGGGCAAACTGACCTACCTGAATGCCAGCGCAAAACGCTATCTGGGGGCGGATGCCGACGCCGTCGGGGAAGATTTCCTGGAACTAGGCCCAGAGTTCCTTGGAAAACTAAGAAATCCGGATAATCTTCCGTTTGAAGAAGTCCGCCAGAGTGACAGCAACCATCTGGACATTTTGGCCGCCCCCGTGCGGGACAAGGACAACAAACTGGTTGGCACCATGCTGGCATGGAACAATGTGAGCGAACGCGAAGAAAGCCGCCTTGCCATCCAGGAACTGGTAGTGGAAGTGGAAAATGTCGCCCGCTCGGTGACACAACAGTCGGAAATGTTGCTGGAACTGGCGCGAAATTTAACAAACCAGTCGGAGGAAACCATTACCCAATCGGGCACGGCGCTGGATGTTTCGCGCGATGCGGCGTCAAACACGCAAAATGTTGCGACCGCCGTGGAAGAACTTTCGTCATCCATTGCGGAAATCAACCGCCAGGCCGGGGATGCCAGCACCGTTACAGAACGGGCACGATCGGAAGCGGAAGAATCACAACGCAACATAGTGTCACTGGAAAATGCGAGTTCAGAGATCGGATCGATCATTGATCTGATTAACGATATCGCACATCGCACCAAGCTTTTGTCACTGAATGCTACCATCGAGGCGGAACGTGCAGGCGAACTGGGCAAGGGCTTTGCTGTTGTTGCAGAAGAGGTCAAATCACTTGCGGATCAGACGGCGAATGCCACAGGCAAAATTGGCGACCTGACCGGCGCAATCCAGACTGAAGTGCAAAAAGCGGCAAAATCCATCAGCACGGTGGGGGATGTGATTCACCAGGTCAATGACATTCAGAACACCATCACCAGTTCGGTCGAAGAACAACGCCGTGCCACCAGTGAAATTTCAGACAATGTTCAGCGTATCGCCCAAGGTGCCGGAACGATGGATGAAATGATCCGGTTTGTGAATGATGGTGCCCAAAACACGGGTAAAACCGCCTATAACCTGAACAGCGCCAGTCACGAGCTGTCGCAGATGGCAAAAAACCTGTCAGACCGCATGGCTGCCTTTAGCTCTCGGGTCAAAATCGGCAATTGATCTGACATACGTCGCAAGCACAAAGGAAGCGGTACCGATTTAAAGGCACCGCTTCCTTTCGTTATAAAGCCATCATCATTCGCCTGCCCGTCACCGCTGTCGGTGCTGCCAAAGGCTTAGTCGGCGATAGACTTGCTGGCGATTTCATAGAGATCGCGCGAGAGATTTTCCTTGGCGAGAATGCGCTTCAATTCGGCCTTCATTTTACTGGCACGGTCCTCATCGAACTTGCGCCATTTCCCCAATGGTGCGGCAAGGCGCGCAGCAACCTGCGGGTTCAGGTTATCAAGTTCCATCAAACGATCGGCATAGAAGGCATAGCCTCGGCCATCGGCCGCGTGGAAATTGCGCTGATTGGCCATTGCGAAGGTTCCCACCAACGCACGAACCTTGTTGGGGTTGCGCATGGTGAAGGCCGGATGCTCCATCAGCTTTTTGATCTGTTCTAGCGTATCGGTCCGTGATGACATGGCCTGAAGCGAGAACCATTTATCAATCACAACCGTGTCATTGGCAAAGCGACTTTCAAAATCGGCCAGGGCTTCTTCACGGCCCGGATGATCCTGATTGTTCAGGACTGTCAGGGCTGCCATACGGTCGGTCATGTTATCGGCGGTGCGATATTGCGCCAGCGCCAGATCAATAAACACGCCCTCCCCGGTTGCTGCCAAATAGGACAGAGCAACAGCCCGCAATGCCCGCTGGCCTGCCGATGTGGCATCGGGTGAATAGGCATCGTTTGACGCATTATGGCGATAAGCCGCTTCAAATTCATCCTGAAGGGCAATGGCAACCTTTTGGCGCAAGGCCTGGCGAACCTGATAGATGGCTTCGGGGTCGGCCGGGCGCAATTGTTCGGCCAACATGGCTTCACCAGGCAGGATCATGGCCTGGGCGCGAAATGCCTTGTCCAAATCATCATTGGTCAGGGTTGCCCGCAAGGCGTCACAGAACGCATCGACATTACCCAGGGCAGCATCGGCATCGCCGGATTTATCATAGGCCCGCACGGCCGCAATCAGCAGGTCGGACGCATATTTCTGCCCGGCTTCCCAGCGGTTGAAGGCATCGGTATCGTTGCCCATCAGAAAGGCAAGATCATCATGCGACGGTGTGGTGCCAACATTCACCGGGGCCGAAAAATCGCGGTTGAAAGATACCACCGGTTGCTCGGCAATATCTTCAAACAGAAAGTCCTGTTTTGCCTGCGTCAGGTCAATGGTTTGGGCATGTAACTCCCGCCCATCGCGGGCCAACAGGCCAATCTTGACCGGCATTTGCAGATCGGATTTAAGCGTCTGGCCCGGTGTGGGTTCGGTTTTTTGTTCAATCGTCAGGCAGAAAACCTTTTTATCGGCATCATAATTCCCTTCCCAGACAAGATTGGGGGTACCGGCCTGCGAATACCATAAACGGAACTGGTCAAAATTAACGCCATTGGCATCTTCCATTGCCCGGACAAAATCGTCACAGGTTACGGCCTGACCGTCATGCCGTTCAAAATACAGATCAATGCCCTTGCGATAGCCTTCCGCCCCCAACAGGGTGTGCATCATGCGAATGACTTCGGCACCCTTCTGGTAAACCGTGGCGGTATAGAAATTGTTGATTTCAATATAGCTGTCCGGCCGCACCGGGTGAGCCAACGGCCCGCCATCCTCGGGGAACTGGCCAGCACGAAGGCGCTGAACATCATTGATGCGCTGAACCGGGCGCGACCGCTGATCAGAGGAAAATTCCTGATCGCGAAAAACAGTCAACCCTTCCTTGAGCGAAAGCTGGAACCAGTCACGACAGGTCACACGGTTACCAGACCAGTTATGGAAATATTCATGCGCAACAATCGATTCGATCAGTTCATAATCGGTATCCGTTGCGGTATCGGATTTGGCGAGGATGTATTTGGCGTTGAAAACATTGAGGCTTTTGTTTTCCATCGCGCCCATATTAAAGTCCGACACGGCGACGATATTAAACAGGTCCAGGTCATATTCCAGACCATAAACATCCTCGTCCCACTTCATCGCACGTTTAAGCGAGTCCATCGCATAATCGCAACGATCCTCGTTGCCATGTTCGACAAAAATGCGCAGCGCGACATCCCGGCCCGACATGGTCTTAAAGCTGTCTTCAACACAGGCGAGATCGCCCGCGACCAGAGCAAACAGATAACAGGGTTTGGGAAACGGATCGTCCCAAACCGCCTGATGACGGCCATCTTCCAGATCCGTGCTTGAAACCAGATTACCGTTAGAAAGCAAGACCGGGCAGCTTTCCCTGGGGGCATTGATGGTGACACGGTAGGTTGCCATCACATCCGGACGATCCATGAAATAGGTAATCCGGCGAAAGCCTTCAGCCTCGCACTGGGTGCAATAGGCACTTTGCGAAACATACAGGCCTTCCAGGCGGGTATTGTTAACCGGCGAAATGCGAGTTTCGATTTCAACAACAAACCGCTCTGAGGGCGCCTTAAAGCGTAAACCCGTTGTGTCCACCTCATAAGCATCCGCCGGCAGGGCAACGCCGTCCACCTTCAGCGAGAGCAGTTTCATGTCTTCGCCATCCAGGCTGACCATATCGCCTGCCCCGGTTCCGCGTTCCGGATTCGCAACAAGCGACAGCCGTGAAGCAACAATTGTCGCCTCGCGGTCCAGGTCAAATACAAGTTCGACAGTTTCGATCAGAAATGCCGGTGCGGTATAATCTTCGCGGCGAATGACTTGGGGCTGTTCCGACATGAAGGGGTCCTTTTCCTTGTTCTGTCGCACTTTTATGACAGATCGCACAATATGGTGGCGGTTTGCTGGCAAGTACGAGATCGGCAATTTATCCCCCACAAATAGCGCGGAATGCAGATACCTACAAATGCAGAGTTTACGTGAGGGCATTTACACGGCATAATCATCGACGGTGGCGCGAGGGGGGCCGAAGTTTCACATTCGTGGGGCGAAGGTGTTCTTTGGTTTCCCTCACTTCCTTTCCGGTTCGCGCCCAAAAACAAAATCCCGCAGGACAGCAAGTGGCGCGCAGGCGCAATGAACCGATTGTGGGTTTCCCGCGATCCGGATATAAACTTACTGTTGATGGGGAATAACGGCTAATGACAACTGCTTTCCACGTATTGATTGCCGATGATCATCCTTTGATGCGTGGTGCTTTATCACATGCCGTTCGTTCGGAACTCAGCAATATTATCATCCACGAAGCAGGCAGCCTTGGCGACGCCATTGATGCGATCGAGGCCTGCCACGGCCAGGGGCAGGATATCGACCTTGTCCTGCTGGACCTGCATATGCCGGGCATGAACGGCTTTACCGGATTATTTACCTTACGCGCCTCCTACCCCGATATTCCGGTGACAATTGTGTCTGCCAGCCAGGATTTGCCGGTTGTACGGCGCGCCATTGAATATGGGGCGGCGGCCTTTGTGCCCAAATCCGCCCCGGTTGACCAGATTGGCGATGCCATGCGCGCTGTGCTGGATGGCAATATGTGGATGCCGGACTGGGCCCGTGACGCCATTGAAAACACACCAGATGATTCCGGAAACAGCGACATTGCCCGCAAAGTCAGCCAGCTCACGCCTCAGCAATTACGCGTTTTGAACATGCTGACCGAAGGCAAGCTGAACAAACAGATTGCCTATGAGCTTGATGTAACCGAAGCCACCATCAAGGCCCATGTTTCGGCGATTCTGCGCAAGCTTTCGGTGCATAGCCGCACGCAGGCCGTCATTGTCGCCCGCGAACTGCAAATTCAGGAACCCGCAGTCGAGGTCTGATCGGTCGCGCTCCATACACAGCAAATCAATAAGAATTAAAACGCAGGCTCCATCAGTTCCGCCGCTGTTTTGCTGATGGCAGTTGATACCGCTGTGATCGATTCTTCGTTGACCATGGCGCGCGCCATTGTCAGCCCGCCGATTAATATGCCCAGAAAGGCCCATGCCTTTTCAAGGCGGGTATCTTCGGGCATATGCGGCAGACCTTGTGCAATCAGGCCGGCAATGCGGTTCATTTTACGATCATAAAGGTCGCGGGTGTCATCATCTGCGCGGGCAAGTTCGGGGGACAGGCTAGTCATGGCGCACCCACACGCCAGATCATCGCGGTGCGCACGGCCCATATAATACTCAATAAAGGCCGCAATCCAGCCCGCGCCAAAGTCCTGCTGAAACAACGGGATATTTTCAATAACTTCATCCAGGCCCAGCTCAAGGGCCGCACGAAATGCCCCGTCTTTTGAACCGAAATGGGCATAAAATGCGCCCGACGTCGCATTTGCCGCGCGCGCAATACCATCAACACCGATGCCCGCAAAGCCATTGGCGCGAAAGCCCCGGCTGGCTGCCAATAGCATATTCTGGCGGGTTTCTTCCTTGCGTGTCCTGTTGCTGACCACGATTCAAACCTGTTCTGACCTAAAAATATCACGACCGATATGTTTTTAATTGACAACGCCGCCATTGTCGATCAAACCTTAAATATAACGATCGTTATATTTTTGAAAAACAGGATGACAAATATGGAATTGTGCATCTGACCAACACCTGCCAAGGCAGGTTAAATAGCCTACTCAACTTAATCCAATCATCCGGACCTATCTGCGCAAGAAGTCCCCACATGCCCTGTCCCGCCAATTCAAACGGCTGGCAGGCAACGAACCCTTGCGCCCTTTTGAAAGATGAAAAATGTCAAACGCTGCTTTTGTTTACACCGAACTGCAAATTTCCGCGCCCTTCGACCAGGTCCCCTGGCAGAGCGTTAACGCGGCCATCCGTGAATTGCCCGGTTTTCGCAATAAAACCTGGCTTTCAGGCATTGAAACCAATTCGGCCGGTGGATTTTACGAATTTGACAGCATTGAAAATGCCCAATCCTTTGTGACGGATTATTTCCCGACCGAAGCCCGCGATGTTGGCGTTGCCCAAACCACCCGCATTTTTGATGCCAATGCCGCGCGGGATGCCAGCATCGATATGCAGTCCCCCCATTTCGGGGTTAAACCGCGCCAAAAACCGGGAGCCTTTGTTTACACCGAGATCCAGATCACTGTTTTGCCGTTTAACGATGCCCCCTGGCCTGTCCTTAACCCGGTCCTAAAGGCGCAACCGGGCTTGCTTGCCAAAACCTGGCTGTCGGGTTTGCATACTGGCACCGTTGGTGGCTTTTATTCTTTCGATACCATCGAAAATGCCAAAAAATTTGCCGTGGATTATTTCCCGGGAGAAGCCGCAAGCCTGAAAGCCGCCTTCACCACCCGCATCTTTGATGCAGGCCCCACCGAAACAGCAAGCCGTGAAATGGCATCACCGGTTTATGGCTAAGCCAAACGCAAATCCCTGAACCCTTAATTCAGGGGAAACCAAAGCAGGATGCCGCATTGATCGGGCATCCTGCACCTTCCCTGATCGGCAACAAAATTGACGAAATGCAACAGCAAAGCACGCGGGTCAAAATATCAAACCAGCCAACATCGCATGCCTGCGCATTACCACCTCCTTGCCCGGTAAGGCATTTTTGGGCATGATTGCCGGCCAAGTTGTGAAAACAGGTTGCCACCATGACCAAGGGACAAATTGCCGTCCTGCCAACATCACGCCCGGGAACGGAAGCCGTTGCCGCCTGCTCTGCGCATCATTTTGCACGGCACAGCCATGATGTGTATGGCATTGGCATAATTGATCAGGGCGGCCAAAAATCAGCCAGTGGACGCGGCATTGTAGAAGCCGGCCCTGGCACCGTGATCACGGTTAACCCCGGTGAAATTCACGATGGCGTGCCCGTGGCGGGCGAACCACGGCAATGGCGCATCCTTTATTTTCAGCCCGGCATTTTAAAAGATGCGCTAAACGCCATCTTTGAGGGCGGTGCACCCGAACACGAATTCACCAGCCCGATATTCCACCGCCCGGCATTGACGCAATATTTCAATCGTATTTACGGGCATTTGACCTCAATAAATATGCCAGATGGCGATGAAAATTTTGAATATGACGAGCTTTTAATTCTGCTGGCCCGCGCCAGCCTCGAACAGGCACACCAGCCTGACGAAAACAGGTTGATCGCACCGGGTGTTTTCCGGGCGAAACAGCAAATCGATGATGCACCCGGCGAAACCCTGCAACTTGACGTGCTGGCACAAACGAGTGGCTTGGGGAAATATCAGTTAATCCGCAACTTCAGCCGGGCAACCGGCTATACGCCACATGCTTACCTTGTGCAGCGGCGCGCCCTTTTGGCCCGCCAGCTTATTTTGCAAAAAACACCCCTTGCGGAAGCCGCAATCGCGGCCGGATTTTCCGATCAAAGCCATATGACCCGGCAATTTATACGTTTTTACGGCTACAGCCCGGGAAAACTGGCCCGGTCCATCGGCAGCAACTGACTTACCGACACGCAATTTTCTTCAAGATTGACCATCTTCTCAGCGGCATAGTGACGGCACTTACTTGCAATTGCGATCAGGAGCCATCATGTCGATCGAATTTTTCATCACATCGCTGATACTGGTTTTATTACCGGGAACCGGCGTGATCTATACCCTTGGCACCGGCTTGACTCGGGGCTGGAAGGCGGGCACTTGGGCGGCACTGGGCTGCACATTCGGGATTGTCCCCGCCCTGATCGCAAGTGTCACCGGCCTTGCAGCCCTGCTACATACCAGCGCCCTGATATTCGAGGGATTGCGCTATCTTGGTGTGGCTTACCTGCTATATATGGCACTCATGATCTGGCGCGATCATTCAACAATGGATGTTGATGAAACCCAAATACAGAAAAGCCACGTCAAAATTGCAATAAATGGCTGCCTGATCAATATCCTCAATCCGAAACTGACATTGTTTTTTCTGGCATTTCTGCCTCAGTTCATTCCGGCAACGGCAACCGACGGCACCACCCGCATGATCATGCTGGGCATCATTTTCATGATCATGACCTTTGTTGTGTTCACGGGTTATGGGCTGTTTGCAGCACTTGCCCGGCGCCATGTTTTAACACGGCCCCGGGTGATGTTGTGGCTAAGACGCAGTATTGCCGGCATGTTCGTCTTGCTAAGCGCAAAGCTGGCCTTTTCCAATCGCTAAGTCCGAACCCTAAAAGCGATTGCGCGACACAAGCCAGAACAGCAGGACCCACGCCGCCCCCAATGTCCAGCCTGCTAGCACATCGGTCGGCCAGTGAACGCCAAGATAAAGACGGCTTGAACCAATCAGAAGCGTCATAAACACGCCGACCGCTACCACAAAAACCCGCACCCTTAGTCGCTTTTCCGTCCGGGCGACAAGGGTGCCCAGCGTTAGATAGGTGATGGCCGATAACATTGCGTGTGCGCTGGGAAAACTCAGCGAGTGCACCGGCACAAGGTGCGGGACAATATCGGGCCTGGCGCGATCAAAAAGAATTTTAAGGGCCTCTTCAAACACCGCGCCGAGCCCGATTGAGGCGACAACCCAAAATGCCGCGCGGCGGTATCCCGCGACCAATAAATAGGCCGTTACGACAAATGTAAACAATGCCAACACGGCAACACCGCCCAAAGCGGTAATATCGCGCACAACACCCAGCAACCACGCTGGCCCGATGGGCTGGGACAAATCATTTCCATGACGCATCAGCAGCAAAATGGCTTTGTCAAAGGCCCCGCTTTCCTCTTCGAACACGTCTTCGGCAACTTTGCCAAATACCAACAAAAATCCGGCAATTGCCGCCATAACAGCCAGAACTTTTGGCTCGAACGGGGATTTCTGACGGATTTTATCGATGACAGAGCGGGATATTTCGCGCAAGGACACACCTGTATGACTGCAAAACCAAGATCACCGCACAATGCGATGTAACAGGTAACGTCGATAATGCAGCTTTGTGCCGAAATAAGGCAGAAAAGACCAATCGCCCCAACACAAATGCGTTACCCAAAGCAGGCTTATGATGCACGCATCAAAGACTTGGTCATCAATGCCCGCAACTTTGCCGGTTTAAGCGGTTTGTTTAACAAACCAAATGACTGGTCCGATATTTTCTCGGCCGTTTCCGGGCTGCGATCCGCCGTGATGATAATACCCGGTGTTGCAAAACCAACGTCATCACGCAAATGGCATAATACATCCAGCCCGGTTTGGCCCGAACTCAAATGATAATCGGCCAGGATAATATCAGGCACAAAAGCAGCCTCGTCCGGATCCGTTGGCACCATCAGGGATTCGGCCTCGGTACCAGAACGGGCTGTCGCCACCACACAATTCCAGTTTTCCAGCATGGCACGCATTCCGGCCAGAATATCGGGTTCATTATCGATGCACAGAACCCGCAATCCCCCCAACTCGCCCCCCAGGCGGCGACGTGGTGTTGGCAGCACGGTTTCAGCGGCGGCAACCCCCAAGGGCACATCCACCGAAAATACCGTTCCCCGCCCCGGTCGGGAACGGACGGACACCGTATGATCAAGACGGCGGCCCAGGCGTTCCACAATGGCAAGCCCCAGCCCCAACCCTTTGACATCAACATTTTCCGGGCTTTCAAGACGGTGAAATTCGCGAAAAATAATTTTCAGTTTGTCTTCGGGGATACCGGGGCCGCTATCCCACACCTCGATACGCAACACATCCCCGCGCAAACGGCATCCCACCACCGTGCCGCCCTTGCGGGTGTAACGCAGCGCGTTTGAAATGAAATTCTGCAAAATACGGCGCAACAACCGGCTGTCACTGCGCACCCAGATATCGCGTGACAGCACGCTAAACCGGAGACCGGCCTGTTCGGCAATTGGTGTAAATTCGGTTTTCAGGGCATTGAGCACTTTGGAGACCGGGAAATCCTGCAAACTTGGCTGCATTGCCCCGGCATCAAGTTTACAAATATCCAGAAGCTCGTTCAAAAGCTCCTCGACGCCTTTGAGCGAGACATCAACCTTCCCCACCAGGTCTGCCGCATCTTCAGGCAGGGAGCGACCGCCCAACGCAACGGTAAACAGCCGGGCGGCATTTAACGGCTGAAGCAAATCATGGCTGGCCGCGGCGAAAAACCGCGTTTTGGTATCGTTGGCAGTTTCGGCCTGTTCCTTGGCAACGGAAAGTTCGCTATTTAAGGTCTCGAGAGCGCGGGTCCGGTCAATCACCCGCTGCTCCAGCCCCTCATTGGCCTCCTTTAAGGCCTGTTCTGCCAGGCGACGTTCGGTAATGTCATGGTAAATACAAAAATATCCCAAGACCTCGCCGGTTTCATCAAAATGGGGAATATAGGTACCTTCGGCAAAGCGTTCCTCGGTGAAGCCTTCCATTGGCGGAAAATCGATTTCAAAACTTTGCCGGTAGCCTTTCAAAACCTCGGCAATCATCGGGGCAAGTCGTTTATAGCGGGTTTCACCCACGGCCTCGGCCACACTCAGGCCATGTGCCGCGGCCCGGCGCAAACCGAACATCCGTTCATAGGGGCGATTGGTAAAGCGTAAACGCTGATTTTTATCGGCATACGCAATCATGACCGGAATATTATCGGTATAAATGCGAATGTTGCGTTCGCTTTCGCGCAGGGCATCCTCGGTGCGGACACGGGCGGTAATATCGGCAATTGTCGCGACAAAACCGCCATCAGGCATCGGGTTGGTACGAATTTCCAGCACCATGCCGTCACTGCGTTTGCGTTCATAGGTGTGGGGCAAACGGCGCATTTGCGGGGCTGCATTGCGCCCCAGCAAAATATCAAGATCCACCGCCCGCGCCCCGGTATGACGGCAGGTTTCCACCAGGTGTGCCAACGGCATTGTCACCTGAATATCGGTCGCGGCAATGCCCAGCAAATCGATAAAACGATGGTTCCAGGTGGCCAGGCGCAAATCCTGGTCAAACACGCCCACGCCCTGTGAAATATTTTCCAGGGTATTCAGCAGCAGGTCGCGATTGAACTTGATGGCTTCGGAGGCTTCATCAAGCAATTCCATCGCATCGCGCCGGGAAACTGCCCGGTCAGGCAGCAAAAGCGCCATCACCACCCGCGAGGATGCCGCACCCACAGCCCCACTTAGCAAATGTTCGGTAAAATTGCTGGCATCAATATCGGCCAGATCGGCCCGCTTCGCATCACCACGCCGTTTTGCCAGATAGGTGTCAAACGCCCGTTCAGCCCATTGCGCGCCCAAAAACCGGGCCGCAAGCTTTTCAAGCTCGCCAATGGTGACGCGCCCCGGCCAAATATCGGTGCGGGTTTGCGCCGGGCTGCGCCCCACATCCACAAACACCTGCGCCTGGCGGCGTTGCGTGACCCCCTGAATCCCCATCGCAGAGCCCAGCAACAGCAATATGATATTGACGCCAAGGCTCCAGATCACCCCATGCGTTAACGGTTCCAAATCAAGCCCGAACAGGGCCTGAGGCCGCAAAAAGGCGATATCAAGCGGGCCATTTGTCAAAATATCGGACGGCAGAAAACCGCTTTGAACAAAGGAGGGCATTAACAGGGTATAGCACCACATGGCAAACCCGCCGATCAGCCCCCAACGCACCCCGGTTCGATTTATGGCCTTCACATACAGGGCGGCCAGCACCGCCGGGGCAAATTGTGCAACAGCGGCAAAAGACAGCAGCCCAATATCAGCCAGCGCATATTTTTCGCTCAGAAACCGGTAAAAGCCATAGGCCAGAAACATCAAAACCAGCACGGCGATACGGCGAATTTTTAAAACAAGCTGGCTGACATCCCCCGTAGCCTGATCACGAAGGCGCGGCAATCGCAGCAGGACCGGCATGATCAGGTCGTTACACACCATCGTCGAGACGGCAACACAGGACACAATCACCATACCGGTACTGGCCGACAAACCGCCAACAAACGCCATTAGCGCAAGACCGTTTTGCCCGCCCAGCAAGGGCAGGGTCAGAACAAACGTATCAGGGTTTACGACCCCCTGCCCGTTAAACAGCAACAATCCGGCAACCGCAATCGGCACCACAAACAGGTTAATCGCCACCAGATAGGCAGGAAACAGCCAACGCGCGGTTTTAAGGTTTCGGCTGTCGTCATTTTCAACAAAGGTAACGTGAAACTGCCGTGGCAGGCAGATAATGGCAAACATGCCAATGAGCGAGGCAATGAAAAAATGCGGGGTTAGCCAGTTTTCAGTGGCAAACAGAGCGGTAATATCCGGATATTCGCGCGCCTTTTGCGCAAGGTCGCCAACACCGCCAAACAAACCAAACACCACAAACAGGCCAACGGCCAGAAACGCCAGCAGCTTGACCAGACTTTCAAAGGCAATGGCAAGAATAAGGCCGTCATGATGTTCGGAGGCATGAATATAGCGCACGCCAAACAGCACGCCAAAAACCGCCATCATGATGGTCACGTAAAAGGCGGTATCCTTGGTGAAGTTCGCCGCACTATGGCGCACCACATCCTCGCCCACCGGCCCCAAAAGCACATCAAACGAGGTTGAAACCGCCTTAAGCTGAAGGGCGATATAGGCCAGGATACCAACCATTGCGATCACGGCGACAAGGGCAGCCAGACTTTGGCTTTTGCCATAACGCGAGCCCAGAAAATCGGCAATCGAGGTAATATTTTGCGCCCGGCACACGGTTGCGATTTTCACCATCACCGGATAGCCCGCCAGCATCATGACCAGCGGGCCGATATAGATGGGCAAAAAGGCAAAACCGTGCAGCGCGGCAGTACCGACAGAGCCAAAAAAAGTCCAGCTTGTGCAGTAAACCGCCATCGACAGCGCATAGATCACCGGCTTTAACCGGGATGTTCGCCACATCCGGGCATGTTTATCGCCATAATAGGCAATGGCAAATAACAGGCCGATATAGGTCATCGCGACGATAAATATCAAACCACCCTGAAGCATCTTCCCCGCGCATTCCCTTTTTGCCCGCCATCATGGGCACGTCCATTCAATCCCAGTTTGCACTATACCATGCCGGTATCATCGACTAAAACGACGGACATCAACCCTAAGACCAATTGTTAAGCACCAGGTGATTATGTCTTCGCAATATGCCTTTTTTGCCGGAATTTTACGTTTCGTCGCCCGGAAAACCGCTGCCGACGACCCCGAAATTCGCGTGATGATGGGGCATTTGTCCGGCATTGCCGACGCCGTTGAAAAAACCGGCCGGTTTATGGTGTTGCGGGAAAATTGCGAAAGTGCAGCCCGCGCCTTTGCCGGTGTGGCAAAGTTCCTGCAGGAACGCATCCTGCCCGAGGCCCTGGCAGATGGCAACAAAGGGGCAGTTGAACAGCTTAAATGGGCCATCGAAACATCGCTGGCACTGGCGGCAGAACTGGTCAAACGCATTGCGCATGACGATTATGCCGGGCAGGAAAGCTTTACCTTTGACCTGCCCCAGCCGCCAGGTGCCGCAAAACCGCACTGACCAGCGACAAGCAGACACCGGCAAAAAATCCCCTATCAAAAAAGGGCGATCCAAACGGACCGCCCTTTCTTTGTATTTTTACCTCAAATCCCTGTCAGGACTGCAAAATCAGGATTCTTCCCAAACCTTGGCGCGCTGCATCAGGCAGGTCGCCTCGAATGCCTTGCCATAAGGGGCGGCAATTTTGGTAAACGCCATATAAGAATCGTAAATGCGCTGGTTGAGTTCTTTTTTCGCCGCGATTTCCTTCACCGCATCCATCGACTGTTTGGCCAGAGCCTTAATCACCTCGTCGGGGAAGTGGCGGATCTCGATATTTTTTTTCAGAACAGCCTGATAGGATTCGATATTGTTATAGGTGAAATCGGCCAGGGTTTCTTCCGCGTTGGCCTGGGCCGCAACCCGCACAATTTCCTGCAATTCTTCGGGCAGCGAATTGAACTTGTCTTTATTGATAAAGACTTCAATGCCGGTCCCTGGTTCGGCGAATGCCGGGGTATAATAATATTTGGCCACCTGGGTCAGACCAAAGGCATAATCGTTCCAGGGACCAACCCATTCAGCCGCGTCAATCGCACCTGACTGCAAAGCCGGCAGAATTTCGGCTGCGGGCAGCATGGTGACAATCGCGCCCAAACGGCGCATTGCCTCGCCACCAATACCGGCATAACGCATCTTGATACCCTTGATATCATCAACGGTATTGATTTCCTTGTTAAACCAGCCACCAGCCTGCAGGCCAGTATTACCTGCCAGGAACGGCACAACGTTAAACTGCGAATAGAGTTCTTCCCACAGGGCCTGACCGCCACCAAAACGCAACCAGCCCGACAGTTCCCAGCCCATCAGGCCAAACGGAATGGTCGAAAAGAAGTTTACGGCATCATCCTTGCCCGCCCAGTAATAGGGCGTACCATGCGCCATTTCGGCCACGCCCTGCTCCACGGCGTCCATACATTCAAAGGCGGGAACCAGTTCGCCTGGGCCATAAACCTTGATGTTCAGGCGACCGCCGGACATTTTCCGGACACGTTCGGCGAATTTCTCGCCATTCGCGCCCAATCCGGGCGAGCCCTTCGGCCAGGGCATAACCATACGCCAGTTAAAGGTATCATCAGCCTTGGCAATCGCAGGCGCGGCAAAGCCGCCAGCAACTGCGCCTGCCGCAAGGCCGGCACCCTTGAGAAATTTACGACGTTCCATCTCACGCTCCAGAAGACTTATTTTGATAATTTTTTGCGCAAAAACGACAAAACCATGCCATTCAATGCGTTACAAGGGCTCAGAGTCTTTGCTTTTACCAACAGCAACAATGCGCGTTTTCGGGATGCAGTCATGCGAAAATCGCATACCTTCCATTGTTTGCGGCGCAACATTCAGACCGAACAAAGCGTTTGTCGTAACGTCCGGCTTTGGCAAAAGGCCAAGAAAACGACGACAAAATCCACAAACATTCGCACATGCAAACCTGGCGAAAACAAAACCGCCCTGCCCCTGACAGAGCGGTTTTGCATGCCTAATGGCGTCCCAACGGCAAAGTTGATGGCAAGAAATCAGACTCCCCAAACCTTTGCACGCTGCAACAGGCCGGTTGCCTCAAACTCCTTGCCGTAGCGGGCCGCTTTCTTGACAAAATCCATGTAAGAATCGTTGATCTTTTTATTAAGCTCGCTTTTGTTGGCGATTTCCTCAACGGCGGCCTTGCTGGCATCCGCCAGCGCCATGATCACATCATCAGGAAACTGACGCACCTCGACCCCTTTGTCGATCAGGGGCTGATAGGATTCAATATTGTTGAAGGTGAAGTCAGCCCAGGTATTTTCGGCAATGGCCTGTGCCGCATAACGGATGATGGCCTGCAAATCGGGGCTGAGGCTGTCGAATTTTTCCTTGGAAACAAAAATTTCCAAGCCCGGTCCGGGTTCGTGGAAGGCCGGAACATAATAATATTTGGCAACCTGATACAGGCCAAAAGCCAGGTCATTCCACGGCCCGACCCATTCGGCAGCATCAATGGCACCGCTTTGCATGGCAGGCAGAATTTCGCCCGGCGGCAACATGGTGATGTTGGCACCGATCCGGCGCATTGCCTCACCCCCCAAACCGGCGTAACGCATTTTGACGCCTTTGATGTCGTCAACCGAGTTGATTTCCTTGTTGAACCAGCCACCGGCCTGCATGCCGGAATTCCCGGCATAAAATGGTACAACACCAAAATCGGCGTAAACCTGTTCCCAAAGCTGCTGGCCACCGCCAAAACGCAGCCATGCCGTCAATTCCCAAGCGGTCAGACCGAAAGGAATGGTGGTAAAATAGTTCAGAACCGGGTTTTTACCCTGCCAATAATAGGGGGTGCCATGTGCCATTTCGACAACACCCTGTTCAACGGCATCCATGCACTCAAACGGCGGAACAAGTTCACCCGCGCCATACACCGTGATGGACAAACGGTCGTTGCTCATTTCCTTGACGATGGCCGCAAATTTCTCGGCGTTGGTCCCCAGTCCCGGCGTCCCTTTCGGCCAGGGCATCACCATCCGCCAGCTCAATTTGTCCTGGGCTGATGCAATTGCCGGTGCGGCAGCCGTTGCGGCAAGCGCCCCTGCCCCCAAACTGGCACCTTTTAGAAACTGACGACGTTTCATTTCAAACTTCCCCTAACCTGTTCTTATTTTGATAATTTTTTGCAAGATAATGCAAAACCAAGCTGGAGTTTGGCGAATTTCGTGACCAAATACCACCATTTTCCTTCACAATTTCGGGTAACATATTCTGGGGCCTCCGACACCCAAAAGGCTCCAAACACCCGTCTGGGATGTGGAACTTTCGCAAGTTGTCAAATTCCCAAAAGACGGTTTTAATTATCCTGTTGTATAAACCCTGTTTCTTTTTTCCAACCTGTCATGGCCACGTCACGCAATGCAAAAAATAGATATCAAAATCAAATTGATAAAAGAAAAAATGAACTATTTATAATTACAGGGACCGAAAAAACAGACGGTTGACAAGCACCAAAACTCGCAAAATCGCCTGATAACATCAGTCCAAAAACGCGTTTTTACAAAAAATTTTGCAAAAAACCCACAAAACCAATACTAAAGTATAGTTAAAATTTACCCTCACAAAACCAACCTCACATTGTACCAATGTATGCCAGCCTGATCCGCAGGCATAACTGTTGCTAAATGTGGGGTACATAATGTCGGCAGAACTAGGCTCAGGACTCATTAATTGAGGTAAA
>NZ_JPWH01000043.1 GCF_003326755.1 Thalassospira profundimaris
CCTGACGCGATAGGTTTTTGCGGGTGTCCAGTTCAACAATGTCAATATCCAATTATTTTGAATTGCTAATAGAGAAGGGGGATGAATTGCACTTTCTCCCAAAATAGGTTTCACGGATTTCTCAATAATTTCATTCTTCATCGCCACAACAAACAACTTGTGTGATGACGACCAACTAAGGTTGGATAGAGTGACTGAATTGCTTAGATGGGTTTGGCCAGCGCGAACTTTGAAGTAATAGTCTCGCTTAGCTACCTTGCGACGTATCGTAATTGGAGGACCTTCATGAAGTAGTAAGCAAGGCTGTGCTGTTCCAACTCTGATACCAGAACATGCGGAAACGTAGCAGTTGCAGAAGGCAAAGCTTTTTGTAGTTTTGAGGCGAAGGATGCGCATGTGTTTCGTTGAAATACCAGAACTGAAGTCCCAAATTTCCGTGTCGGGCATCTGTGTAACCTTTGAAAGAGCTAATTTTCCGGGAAATCACTTGCATTTAGAGATTGAATTTGAACTCTATTCTGTGTCGTAAAGTGGCTGAAATGTGACCGTTCTGACGGTTGGATGTTGCGCATGTAGATTAAATGCAGATTACAACCATATCCTGTAATCGACGCCTGAAACCTGAAAGATATGTAGTCCAGCGTTATCGATATTTATCGATAATGCTTATCGGTGTTCCATACCCATCAAGCGCACTTATTTTGCACTGCTACAGATTGAAGGAGGCACGCCACATGAATGGTTTGCCTGCAAAATCACAACGGATTTATCCCCGCGATTGGACGGATTCCGTTGTCTATGATGGCTTTCATGGTCTGGACAGGACGGGATGGGCATGGCAATGGCTTAAAAGGAACAGAGAGTTTTCCAGTCACCTGCAGGAATGCTCTTTTCTAGTCGACAAACCCGTGATGCTTAAGCCAAGGATAGTCCGATCACGCTGCAATCAGAAATTGATGCCGTGGCGTTTGATGTTTTGCCGACCGGAAGACCGACGCCGTTATCTGGTCTCGGCAGAACAATCCCTTCGTTTTGATCGCACATGCATTACATACGTCGATAAAGGACGAAGTCGATTTATTCGACATTTCCAGATTTTGTGCCTCAGCTACACTTCTTATCACGCAAGACAATTACCAACATTTTCTGCTGGGCGATCAATATCGTCATCTTCAAATATCAATTACCGAAGGTACCCTTCTCGAGGGACCTGTCCGTTTGAGATTTATCATTTCCGGTATGAAGCGCCTGAAAGAACAGGCGCTTGCCTTAAAAAGATTTCATGCATTTTATCGCACCGGGAAATTTCCAAATGTTCTGTATCCCGTCGAACGACGCGCACTTCGCTGGAAAATGATGCTCCAGGCCTGGGACGGGCGGCAGGCGGGTGCATCCCACCGCGAAATCGCCGAAGTGCTTTATGGTCACCGAATTGTTGCCGAAGACTGGTCTGCGGGTTTTCTGAGGACCCGGGTCCAGCGTCTCCTGCGTGGTGCCGACAGGCTGGTCCATGGCGGATATCTCGACATCCTGCAGGGCGGGAGCGGGCTGTCAGGCAGGAGGTCAGCCGGTCAAGAGCCAGAGTGGGCAAACTCCTCTGCGACAGGTTTGTCAGGTCAAGAGAAAGGCTTTTGACCAGCCTATTGTGGAGAAATACCATGACAGCTTATAATCGCAAAACGAGAAAACACACCCGCTCCAATCTCTATCAGGACATCACCGATAAAATCATCGCCCAGCTTGAACAGGGAACTTTTCCCTGGGTTCAACCCTGGGGCAGTCCAAAGGCAAACGCCTCTCTCGGGTTGCCGCAAAACGCCGTGACCGAACGCAACTATTCCGGCATCAATGTCCTGATCCTCTGGGGGGCAGTGTTCGAGGCCGGTTATTCATCGCAAAGCTGGCTGACCTTCCGACAGGCACTCAAGCTTGGCGGCACTGTGCGAAAGGGAGAACGCGGTGTCACGGTTGTCTATGCCAGCCGGTTCATTCCGGGTGAGGGCAAGAAGAAAGGACAGTTCACATCAGATACCAGCAAGAATCCACGGGCTATCCCCTTCCTCAAACGTTTCACGGTCTTCAATCTCGACCAGTGCGACGGTTTGCCAGAACAAGTAACCGCACAGTCGGTTTCGCCCGATACAAGCCTGATCGAGCCGAAGGCCGAGGAACTGATCCGGGCATCGGGTATCGACTTCCGGATCGGCGGACGACGGGCTTTTTACAGTCCGGATGACGATTATGTTCGTGTGCCGCCACCGCAGGCCTATTTCGAGCCGATCAACTGGCATCGCACTGCCCTGCATGAATGCAGTCATGCCACCGGGCATAAAACCCGCCTTAACCGCGATCAAAGCGGATCGTTCGGATCTAAAAAATATGCTTTCGAGGAACTGGTCGCGGAAATGTCAGCGGCTTTCCTCTGTGCCTCAATCGGTATCGTTCCAACCGTCCGGCATGCCGATTATCTCGCCTCATGGCTTCAGGTACTGCGCGAGGATAAACGTGCCATCGTGCGTGCCGCCAGTCAGGCGTCAAAATCTGCCGATTATCTTACGGGGTTCCTCAATTCGGTACCTGAAGCCGGATCAAAGGAGGCGGCATCATGCGCATGATCGTCTCTCTCAAATATGCCGTCATCACCATTGCCCTGATCGCCGGAGGGCTTGCCGTTGCACCACTGTTTGAGACGGACCATCATAGAGGGCCCGCAGCAGTGATTGATGCAGACACCCTGCAAATCAACGATACCCGCTATCGTCTGTATGGGGTCGATGCGGTGGAAGCCAGCCAGATGTGCCGCAAACCGGAGGGAACGCCGTGGCCCTGCGGTCAGCAGGCGATAGACGCACTGTCCGGTTTACTGCGGGGCAGGGAGGTGTCATGCGACATCTGGCAGGGTGATCTTCGTGATGCCTATAACCGTCTGATCGCAATATGCCATGCCGGGGCTGACGATCTGGCCGAATGGCTGGTTAAAAACGGCTGGGCGGTGGCCGATCCGGATGCCAACCGGCTTTACAATTACACTGCGGTCGAGCGCACCGCGAAGTTCCTTGGCAAGGGGATCTGGGCGGGCGGTTTTGACCGGCCGCGGGACTGGCGGGCCACTCGAATGGGAAAAGAGTGAAAGAACAGGTCGGGGCTTTGTGACGGGCCCGGTTGGGAAAAGAAGGCTTTTCCCGGTCCGTCATGGAGAACCGATATGACCAATCGCAAGAAAATCTCCCTGTCCCGTTCGCAGGATATCCCGTTTGACAAACTGGTGATGAGCGAACGCAATGTCCGGCATGTCCGCGCCGGGATCTCGATCGAGGAACTGGCCGAAGACATTGCCCGGCGGACCTTGCTGCAATCTCTCAGCGTCCGGCCGGTTACGGATGATGATGGCAAGGAAACCGGTCGACACGAGATCCAGGCTGGTGGGCGGCGCTACCGCGCGCTGGAATATCTCGTGAAACAAAAACGGCTGGCAAAGAACGCGGCAATCCCATGTGTCATTCGCGAAGACGGGTTGCTTGAAGAAGATTCCCTGGCCGAAAATGTCCAGCGGATCAATCTGCATCCGCTCGATCAGTTCCGGGCGTTTCAGACCCTGAGCGAAAAAGGCCTGAGTGTCGAGGATATTGCCGCACGCTTCTTTGTGACGGCCAAGATTGTCCGGCAACGGCTGAAACTGGCATCCATATCGCCAAAACTGCACGATCTTTATGCCGAAGAGGAGCTGACGCTTGAACAATTGATGGCCTTTAGCGTGACCGATGATCAGGCCCGTCAGGAACAGGTCTGGGATATCGTCCGGCAGGCCTATAACCAGGAACCGTATTATATCCGCCGCTTGCTGACCGAGGATACGGTGCGGGTTACCGATAAACGCGTCCGCTTTGTCGGTCTCGAAGCCTATGAGGAAGCTGGGGGTGTTGTGATGCGCGACCTGTTCTCGCAGGTCGATGAAGGCTGGCTTCAGGATGTTGCCTTGCTCGAAAAGTTGGTCGCAACCGGACTTGAGGCTGAGCGTGATAGCATTGCCGATGAAGGCTGGAAATGGATCGAGGTCGCGGTTGATTTCCCCTATGGTCATACCATCGGTCTGGAACGGATCAGCGGCGAGATCGAACCACTGTCAGATGATGAAACGGCCCGGCAGGACGCGCTACGAAACGAACTGGCCGGGATCGAAGAGCGCTATTTTGTCGATCAGGATGAAGATCTGCCCGAGGAAGTGGATAAACGTCTCGGGGAAATCGAGGCCGAACTTGAAGCCTTCGACAATCGACCCGTTCTTTATGCACTGGATGATATCGCCAAGGCCGGTGTGTTTATCAGCCTTGAGTCTGATGGCAGTGTGCGGATCGAGCGCGGTTTCGTGAAACCGGAAGATCAGGAGCAGGATGACGATATATTCGATCCTGATCAATCCGACGATCCGCAGACCGGTGACGAAGATAATGATGCTGGTAATGCCCCCGATACGGACATAGACGGGGCAGACGAACCGGATGAGCCGCGTGTCAAACCGCTCTCGGACCGGCTGGTTCTCGAACTTACGGCTTATCGGACACTGGCTTTGCGCAATGCCCTGGCAGGTGATCCCGATATCGCCTTTGTGGCCGCTTTGCATGTTCTGGTTCTGCAGAGCTTCTATCACTTTGGCTCGGGCAGCTGCCTGCAGATCACGCTTAAAAGCAGTGGCTTCTCGGTTCAACCGCCCGATCTCAATGATAGCATAGCAGCAAGCGATATCGCTGCACGTCATGAGAATTGGGAACGGCAGATGCCGGAGGATCTCGATCATCTCTGGGCGGCGCTGTGCGACATGGATATGGACAGTCGTATGGCGCTGTTTGCCCATTGCGTCTCGCTGACCCTCTATGCGGTGTCCGAACCGTGGAACCGTCACAGCGATGCCGTCCGCCACGCCGATATCCTAGCCGATGTCCTGAAACTCGATATGGCGGCATCCGGCTGGAAGCCGACCGCGGATAATTACCTCTCGCGGGTGCCGAAGAACCGCATTCTCGAAGCGGTCATTGAGGCGCTGGGCGCGGACGCTGCCCAACGGATCGATCACCTCAAGAAGGGCGATATGGTACGCGAGGCCGAGCAATTGCTGATCGATACCTGCTGGGTGCCCGAGCCGTTACGGACGCCGGAACTGCAATCAGTTGCCGAGTACGAGCCGGATGATGGGCCTTCGGAACCGGTCGCGACTGCAGCCGAATGATCCCGTCTCTGCCTTCTGGCCCGGTCCGCTCTGGATCGGGCCTTTTTCATGAGGAGCGATATCATGCAGGCCGGAATGCTGGCAGATGCGCTGGCCCGTCAGGCCTCGGCGGTATGCCGATATTATCTGCCGTCAGGCAGAAAACAGGGGCGATACTGGATATGCGGCGATGTCTATGGCAATCCGGGGCGCAGCCTTTTTGTCCGTATCAGCGGGCGCCGGGCCGGGAAATGGTGCGATGCTGCCACCGGTGAATATGGCGACCTTATCGATCTGATCATGCTCAATCGCGGTCTCGCACTGCGAGATGCTCTGGCAGAAGCACGACACTTCCTGCGTATGCCGCGTCTTCCCGAACCACCGGTTACTTACTCACATGAAAACCCGGATGTTTATGATCCGGTTGCCGCGGCAAGACGCCTGTTTGCGGCATCTGTCCCAATCACGAGGACACTTGCCGAACGCTATCTATACAGCAGGGGCATACACTTAATGCAGGATCACACTGCCCTGCGGTTCCACCCGAAGTGCTATTATCGAAATGAAACCGGGTTTGAGGTGTGGCCCGCGATGATTGCAGCGGTAACCGGTCTTGACGGTGTGATCACCGGCATTCATCGCACCTGGCTTGATCCGCAAACTTGCGACAAGGCACCGGTCGCGCAACCACGGAGAGCGTTGGGACAGCTTCTGGGATATGCCGTTAGCGTCGGTCAGGTTGGCGACATCGCCATCGCGGCGGAAGGTCTTGAAACCGCGCTCACCCTCAAAATGCTGATCCCGAACCTGCCGGTCCTTGCCGCCCTGTCGGCAGGTCATCTCGGGGCTCTGATCCTGCCCGATATTCTGCAGCGGCTTTACGTTGCCAGTGACAATGATCCAGCCGGATGGCAGGCGTTCAACCGTCTTCGGTCCCGGCATACGGATCGGGATATCCGTGCACTCGTGCCCCGGCTGGATGACTTCAATGCCGACCTGATCACCTTCGGTCCTGATCCGGTTCGGCACTGGATTGCGCGTCAATTGCTTCCCGAAGATGTTCCACAGTTTATATCTTGCCCACAGCCTGCACGTCGCCGTCATGCGTCTGGTCACGGCCCGGCATGACAGAACAGGTCTGTTCTTTCTCCACAGGACCGCATCGCGGTCTTTCCAGTGCGGGGATTTGCCGGAGGTCGGGCCGGTGGCAACAGCAGGCTGTCCTCCACTGCGTTACGGTCCGGATCGTGCTTGTGCGCTGCCATCGCAAAAGGACCGAAGGATGCCACCGGCCCTGATCCCTCCGGCGGGCAATCCCCGGAAAGACCGCAAAGAATGCGGTCTCGTCACCGGGAGAAAGAACCATGCTGTCCTGCAATTCTGACCTGCAAACCGACCACTCCGATGCCTCCGCGACAAATTTGGCAAGCGATCAACTCCATCTCTTCGAAATTCATCCGGGGCCCCATGAAAACACTCTTGGTCCGATGCCCGAACCCGATCAGGCTGATCAACTGATTGCGGCCGGGATGAACATCTTCGTCGATCTTCTGGGCGACAGTGCGCTCGAAAAGGATCTCGGCGAATGCCTGTGGAACGTCGTCAATATCTTCCATCGCCGCATAGCCTGGCTGGATCGGTTGCTTGATGACAATGAGCAGCAACAGCGCCGACTGACCGCCGAACAGGATGGGTCGGAGATCAAATCCGTCGAACTCGAACGCTCTCTTGCCACGGGCGAATTAATCATCGAGCGGCGCGACATGTTCGAAACCTTTCGCGAGATTGCCTGCGATCATTATGAATTATTGACCGCCTCGGCATGGCGGCCGCGCAACGGATCGCTCACCAACCGTCGGACACTCACCGCTGCCATGATCGATAGTCGCGACTTCCTGGCTGCCAAACGCAAGGCGGAAATTGAACCCCTGATGCCGTCTGGCCCACGCATTGCCTTTACCGGTGGTCTCGAATGCAACGATCATGTCCGCATCTGGGAAGCACTGGATGCGGTCAAATCAAAGCATCCGGATATGGTCCTGATCCATGGCGGCTCGCCCAAAGGGGCCGAGAAGATTGCTGCCTGCTGGGCGGACAATCGCGGCGTTTCCCAGATCGTGTTCAAGCCCGACTGGACCCGGTTTCGTAATGCAGCCCCCTTCAAACGCAACGATCAGATGCTTGATGCGCTCCCCATCGGCGTGATCGTGTTTCCCGGTTCGGGTATCTCGCAAAACCTTGCGGATAAGGCGCGCAAGGCCGGCATTCCGGTCTGGCGGTTTGGCAAGGACGGCACATGATGTGTCGTCCAATGCGCAGGCCGTTAATTGCTTGCCGATTCTGCTCGACAAGCTTGCAGCTCCTTGGACCTGTTGGGATCGGGTGCTTGTCAGCCAATAATAAGGATAATCTCGCTGTTGTTTATCGTTTCGATGCTTCCGCACTCCTTTCGAGCTCTGTTTTCGGCATGATGAAATTGCCTGATGGCGCATGATTTGATGTTTTGGCATTGGAGCTATAACTGGCTGGGAGCTCAGTCGGTATAGTTGTGGCTTGTGACGTCACGATCTGCAGGGAGAAAGCACTGCAGAAGAACAGCCATTTGCCTCCGTTCTTGAGCTGTTTGAGGCTCGTGGAAATCACTCCTGCATGTCTTTGGCCGCGTAAATTCCGCGCCTTTCCGTTCAACCCGCCGGATCGAAAAATGTCCCCGCCGTCCTGCGTCCGGCTTCCTCGCGCGACAAATTTTTCGATCGTGCGGGTGCTTCGCTGTGCTGCGCTCCTTCGGATGAACCGTTCCGGCTATGCGGTCTTTTCGCTGGCGACATCGCAGGGATGATCCCGCGATAAAACAGCAAATGGAGACCTATCATGGCTATCACCCTTGGCACTTTCACCAAACAGAATGACGGCAGCTTCACCGGCCTTCTCAAAACCCTGAATATCAACGCCAACCTGGTTATCGTTCCGACCGAAAAAATCGCCGAAAACGCTCCTGACTATCGCGTCTATGCCGGCAACGGTAACCGATACGAGGTCGGTGCGGGCTGGAGCCAGATCGCCAAAACCAGCGGTGAAACCTATATCAACCTCAAGATCGCCGCCCCCGAATTCGGGCCAAACTGGGTTCGGGCCCGCCTCGTCAAACTCGAAACACCGACCGAGGATGGCGTCTCGCATCTGGCCCTTTGGGAACCGCGCGAACGCTGAAAATATCCTTCTCACTTGGCCCTGCCGGGTTATCCCGGTGGGGCTTTTCTTATGTTCCGCCATCACAGACTGTGCTCCGTGTGGGGCAGGGGAAAGAGAGTTTGTCGTCTCGAATGTGCCATTTTGCCATCCGGCTTTTGGCATCCGTCAAGGATCGCGGGCCCCGCCAAAATGCGTCATTCCGCTTCGCTTCATTCTGCATTTCGGTTCCTCCCGCGCCCGCTTCGCGGCGGCTAAGGCCGTCCCTGACCGATGCAGCGCGGATGCCTTCGGATCGCTGTTCTCAATGACAGAACGGTTCAATCGAAGGAGCAGATCATGTCACATTCCATCGCATATCAAGGCCATTTTTACAGTGAAGACGAACTGCACGAGGCCCTCTGGCTGGTGCAAATTGAACTGCGGAACGGCCTGCCGGAAGAGGAAAAACGCGAAGCCGAGGAGCAGCTTACTGAACTGAATGGTCTGCTGAAATCCCTGCACAATCCATAACCAAAGGGCATGTTCAGGACCGCAGTTGAATATTGGTGTAGCCTCCTTTCGTGATGGAAATCCCGTCACCATGAGGGGGATCGTTTTTGACAGGGGGGCGGTTTTCGAGCGTCCCCAGACCCGTCCTGTCCCGCCACACTCCGATCGCTTTTGACGATGTTCGACGAAAGGATCGCGTGATGACGGATTACAACACACGGGCGATGGAAGCCCGCAAGGGCAGCCCTTTTCTCTCCACCCAGCAGGCGGCGTTCTATCTTTCCCTATCCGCCCGAACCCTTGAAAAGATGCGTTTCAATGGCAAGGGACCACGCTATCGCAAACATGGCCGTTATGTCCGTTATCATATCGACGATCTCGATGCCTGGTCGGAAGGGCGTGAACCCGGCACGCACTCCGATGACGGAGAACGCGCATGAGATACCGCCATTTATCGCGGCACTTGATGCCCCGGAAGGATGTCCGGCATGGCATCGGTCCCGGTCTTTTGGGTGTTCTCGGGATTGGCCTGATCGGTCTTTCTACAGCCTATAACAGAATCCCGTGGCTGATCTGGAACGCATCGCCGAGCGCCCCGGTCGGGCTCTATCGGATGGTTTCCGGCGCGCCCCAAAAGGGTGATTTCGTTCTGGTTGGTCCCCCGAAACCGGTATCCGCCTTGGCAAGTTCACGCCACTACATCCCGGCCAATGTCCCGCTTGTCAAACGCATTGCGGCCATTGCCGGGGACCATGTTTGTGTGGCCCGTCGCGTCATTCTGATCAACGGTCATGCGGTCGCCCGACAGCTTGAGCGCGACAGTTTCGGGCGTAAAATGCGCCTGTGGCAGGGGTGCCGGTTACTGCAGGACGGCGAATATTTCCTGCTGATGGCAGAAGTGCCAGCCTCATTTGACAGCCGGTATTTCGGGCCTGTGCGGAGCAAAAACCTGATCGGGAGGCTCGTACCATTATGGGTAAACTGAACCTTCTGATCTTCCTTCTTTGTTGGCTCTTCATCAGCAATATTCATGCTCAGCCAGCGGAGAATTGGGACCACGAAATCGTAACCGCATCGCAAAGATTTGCCATTCCCTCGGAATGGATCCGTGCTGTCATAGAGGTGGAAAGTAGCGGTAAACCGGACGCGGTTTCTTCGGCCGGGGCGATGGGGTTAATGCAATTGATGCCGGCAACCTGGGGTGAATTGCGACAGCGTTATGGCTTTGGCAATGATCCTTTCAATCCGCGTGACAACATTCTCGCAGGCACCGCTTATCTGCGCGAGATGTATGATCGGTTCGGCTATCCCGGTCTGTTCGCGGCCTATCATGCCGGTCCCGGACGGTATGAAGCTCATCTGCGTTTCGGAAAACCCTTGCCGGTGGAAACGCAACGCTATGTCCCAAAGCTTGAAGAGCTTGTGTCAACGCGAGAGGGCGACAATACGGGTGGGACCGGGGATTTCTCCGGGTCCGCTCTGTTCTTCCCGCTTTCCAGTCACAGCAATGGTTCCGGTGTGTTCCCGTGAGTTTTTCGCAGGCTTGGAGCCAGATGCGAACTGGTATGCGCTTGGAGGCAGAAGAGCGGGGCAGCGTAAGGCAAGATAAAACAACAGCACCATCGCTTCGCCTCAATGCCCTCAAGTCTTTGTCTGCACATCTTTTTTCAGGATCAAGGATAGTGCCAAGGCGGGCAGGGATGGTGCCATTCTTCGCGTTACCCGTTGAAAACAATTGCGTTTATTGGTGCCAAATGTTGTGGACAGGTCGTGGAGAACACAATGGCTGACGATGTCTTCAAACCCAAGCTTGGCAAGATCCGCTCGCGTGGCGGCAAGGGTGGGCGCAAGTTCCTGCATCGAGTGCTGGCAGCGACCAATCGGGCAGGGGGATTTCGGCGTTTGGGCCGGTCCCGTTTTACCGGCAGCCGGTTGGGACGTGCGAGCGGGGCCGGGCAGGTTCTCGCCAGTCGTGATCACTATGCCGCTTTTCGGCAGCGTCTGGTGATTATCAAATCACGGATTGTCCGGTTGACCGGGAAAGGCATGCAGGGTGCACGGGCGCATCTGCGCTATATCCAGCGCGACGGCGTTACAAGAGAAGGTTTGCCCGGCGAGCTTTACAGCGCCGATCAGGATCGGGCGGATGGCAAGGCGTTTCTTGAACGGGCCGATGGTGATCGGCATCAGTTCCGCTTTATCGTCTCGGCCGAGGATGGTGCAGAATATGCCGATCTCAAACCCGTGACCCGGCGGCTGATGAGGCAGATGGAAATCGATCTGGGCACGACACTCGACTGGGTCGCGGTCGATCATTTCAATACCGGCCATCCGCACAGCCATATTCTCGTGCGCGGCAAGGATGATCAGGAGCGCGATCTGGTTATTGCCCGCAACTACATGGCACGCGGCATGCGGGAACGGGCGGCAGAGATTGTCAGCCTCGATCTCGGACCGCGCACCGATCTGGAAATTGAAAACCGGTTGCGGCGTGAAATCGATCAGGATCGCTTGACCAGCATTGACCGTAACCTGCTGCGTCAGATCGGCGAGGATCGGATTGTCAGTGCAGCAGATAAAGATGCCTTTCGTCAGAGCCTGCGGGCAGGACGCTTGCAAAAGCTCAGGCGTCTTGGACTGGCCGAGGAGATAATCCCCGGTCAGTGGCGACTTGAGCAAGGTCTGGAAGCAACATTATCCCGGATGGGCGAACGCGATGACATCATCAAGACCCTGCACCGGGAAATGAAGCGTCGGGAAATTACCCGTAGCCCCGCCGATTTTGTAATCAATTCCGTACATGAACCGGACAAACAACCCATCATCGGTCGTGTTGTCACACGCGGCCTGTCGGATGAGCTGAACGACCGGCATTACCTGATCGTCGATGGGGTGGATGGCAAGACCCGCTATGTCGAGATTGGCAAAGGGGAGGCGACCGAGCTGGTTCCGGAAGACAGCATTGTTCATATCTCGCCAAGAAACGTCCAGCCCCGGAAAGTTGATCGCACGGTGGCCGAGATCGCCTGGGAAAATGACGGACGTTATAGCATCGACGTGCATCTGGAGCATGATCCGACGGCGACAGAAGAATATGCTCAGGCCCATGTCCGGCGGCTGGAAGCCATGCGTCGGTTAACCCAAGGTGTAGAACGTGAGCCAGATGGGACATGGATCATCACACCTGATCATCTGGAAAAGGCTGTTGAATATGAACGGGAGCGCGGCAAATCTTCGCCGGTGATCATCCGGCAACTATCCCACTTGTCGCTTGGACAGCAATTGGAAAGTGATGGGGCGACCTGGCTGGATCGAGAGTTGGTAGGTTCAGACCCGGTTCATGTCCGTGACGCGGGTTTTGGTCGGGAGGTACGCGACGCTCAGGCCAGACGTCGGCAATGGCTAATTGCCCAAGGACTGGCGCGTCAGGAGCAGGACCGGATCATCTATCGTTCCGACATGATCGATACATTGCAAAAGCGGGAACTGGCGCGTATGGCCCGACAGCTTTCGAAAGAACTCGGGTTGCATTATGTCGAGACCGGTTCAGGCGAGCGCGTGGAGGGAACATTACGGCGCTCGGTCGAGCTTGCCAGCAGGAAATATGCGCTTATTGAAAAGAGCCAGGAGTTTACGCTTGTTCCATGGCGGCCCGTGCTGGCGCGTCAGCTTGGCAAGCAGGTGTCGGGGATTATGTGTGACGGGAATACGATATCATGGGCTATTGGCAGGCAGAGAGGTGGTCCGTCTGTTTCATGAAGAAAAGGTTTGGTATTTGATGTTACTCGGGAAGTCTTGGAGCAGATTTATTTCTTTTGGTGAACTATAGTTAGAGAAATACCTTCGATGATGATTTGACATGCACCGTCGAACAGGTCGCGATTTTGGTGTAAAAATGTTAGTGATTGGATCAGGGCAATAAACAGGCGGCGACGTACATCATAGGGAGAGAAAGGGGAAAGTTAGTGCAAATCGCCAAGCTGGAAATCAATAATTTCCGAGGCATCCGTCAAGGCGAAGTCCGTTTTTCACCTCATACGGTATTGGTCGGGCCAAATAATTGCGGCAAGACAACGCTCATAGAGGCTCTGGCCTTGTTGTTCGGTCGGGACAGGATGGTCCGTAGGCTTACTGAACACGATTTCTATGGGAGCAATCCTCAGCCGACGGACAGAATTCGGCTTATCGCAACGGTTATCGGGTTTGAGGGTGATGATCCGACACAGCATATGGATTGGTTTCGTGATGATCGAGGTGTTGTCAAATGGTGGAACCCTGCCAATGGCAGAGTGATGCCAACACAAGACAATCCCGAATGGCACTTGGCATGCCAGATAGCTTTTTCCGCCCGCTTCGATCGCCCATCCCTAGAAGTGGAGACACTTCGGTACTTTCACGACGATGATACTGTAGGCGATGTTTTTGCGGAAGAGAACGCGACCATTTTCTCTACTAGGCTAATACGCGATGTCGGGTTCTTCCTTGTGCCGGCCACGAGAACTTGGGACAGAACAGTGTCATTCGGTTCAGAGTTATTTCGCAGGGTGGTCGCTGCCGGAGAGGGGCAACCATCTGAATCTGTTCTCAGTGAGCGAGACAGATTACGGGCACCGCAAGAGACGCTCGAGGCAGACGAGCGTCTTATCCCTATTGTTGAACGGTTGAACCAAGAGTTGAGCGGTTTCTTCCGGATGGCCCCAACTCTTCACCTTCGGGTGACTGCGACTGATAGTGACAGTTTGCTAGAGTCTGTTGTGCCTCACTACGCTCATGAGGGGGCGGACCTCCCTCTGCCAGCGAGACGGCATGGAAGCGGCCTTCTATCGTTGCAACATCTTCTTCTCCTACTTCAATTCGGTCGGATGCGTACAGAAAGTGGAGATGGATTCTGGATGGCCCTTGAGGAGCCAGAACTCCACGTCCCGCCAGCACTGCAGCGCCGTCTAGTTCACCGTATCCAAGCGTTGTCTAGGCAGACCTTTGTTTCTACCCACTCGCCGATGGTGGCGGCTCTGGCCGATCCGCAAGGTGTGGTGGTTCTGCGCAAGGAGAATGGAGTATTGACATCGGTTCCTTTGCTTTCATCAACTCTGCTTCGAGCCACACCCAACAGCGTTCGAAAGTTGTTTCAAGTCAATCGTGTTGAGACCATTGCCGCAGTTATGCATGAGTTCGTCTTGGTACCTGAAGGTAGGACGGATTATGAGTGGCTGGGGCTATTGATCCGAGCTGTGGACTTGCATCAGGGTTGGGCCGAAGCAGATGAATGTCGGTTTGATGCATTTATCGGTGTAATCCCGACCCATGATGGTGCGGTGGTCAATACCGTTAAGGCAATTGCGCGATTACACCCCAACGTGATCGCGATTGTTGATGGTGATGCGGAAGGTGTGGGTTATGCGGGAGCCTTGGAGCAGGAGGCATCTCCGAACTCTGGCATCATCATGAGGTGGCCCGATGGACAGATGCTAGAGGATATTGTGGGCTGGATCATTGAGGCAGACGCTGAAGCCTGTCTTGGCGCGATTCAGCTTGATCCTCCGGCGGTTACAGTTGCGGATCTAATTGCGCGCCTTAAAGATGATAACCGCGCTGCGCACGGTCTCAAGAAGGATACCTTGTCTTACGAGATCATCGCTGGGGCAATCGGTGCAAACGAATCTTGCTGTACACGTGCTCAATCTTTGCTCAATGCAATTACAGATGTGGCGGCAGGTTTTGAAAATCCGCTCTTTGTGGCTGACGCGACCCATCCGTCTATATGGATATTCCAGCCGTGACAGTGCAGGCGGTTGAAGGAGCTGCAGGGTGTGGTAAGACGTACCGGCTGATGGAAATGCTGGAGGAAATCCTCACAGCCCATCCATTGGCTGAGGGACAGCGTGTTCTCGCTTTGACATTTATGCATGGTGCGCGCCGACGACTGGCCGACCGGCTTCGCACGGTTGATGGGCTTTGGGGACGCGTTGAGTGTTGTACGATTGATGGGTTTGCGTGGCGGATTTATCGTCGCTGGCGTGGACTGGCCGTTGCTCTTGGCATTCCTCCGAGAATTGAAGGGGAATTCGATGCGGTCTGCGATGCTGCAGGCCTGCTGCTTGAGCAACCGCAGGTTCGTGACTGGGTTGCCACCAGCTTTCCCATTGTGTTGGTTGACGAAGGTCAGGACCTTCGACCTGAGCGTTTGCGAATGCTGGTGGCACACTCGGCTGCCGCGCGCATGTTGATTGCCGCTGATGAGTTTCAATGTCTGGAGCAGGCGCTGCGGCCCAACCCCCTTGTTACGTGGCTGCAGCAAACGCGGGAGCTGGAGAGGTTATGCCAGGTTCGCCGAACAAATATTGTCGGCCTTCTAACCGCGGCGGCGGCCATTCGCCATGGGCAAGTACCGGAGAACGGTCCGGGATTCCGAATTTTGCGGCCGGGGGTGAGCATTCCGTTGGCGGCAACAATGCTGGCCAATGCGATCGCGTGGCGTCGTAACGGTGGCAACGTGGCTGTCATCACACCATCGCTACAAGGAGGATACGCGCAAAACGTGGTAACGCGTGTTGCTGAAGGGCCATGTGGGAGGCACGGAAATGGTCCATACTCAATTCACTGGGAGGGTACGGACCGGAGCGAAGTTCAAGTAATTCTGGAAGCCCTTGAACTAGCACCGATTGCTCTCGGCTCAGAAGTGATTTTAGCGCTGAGGCATTTACTTCCATCGGGTACGGCAAGGGCGACTAAGGGATGGGTAGAAAATCAAATGCATGCGTGTGGGCGTACGGAATTTCCTCGTGGAGAGATTGAGGCAGTTATTGAGCGGAATGTTGCGCGACAGCGTCAATATGGTCTAAGCGCAGCGCATCACTTCACCGCTTTAACGGTGCAGCAGGCCAAAAATCGCGAATTTGAAGGTGTGGTGATTTTATGGCCGTACCAAGTAGGCGGTGATGCAGAGCATAAACGTAGGCTGCTGTATAATGCGGTGACGCGTGCAAAACACTGGTGTCAAATCATTGTGCAAGGACCGGACATTCTGAGAGCGCCACCCTTTGCCTAATAATGTGGGCAGTGGGCAATTGCTAAAGGATTTGCGAGTTACCTTAGAAAGAGTTCGGTTTGAAGTATGTCAACACTGGTTTTGAGGACAGAAATGGAAGTTGTAATTGGGAGCTGCTAGGCATCGACATTCCTCACCTCCTTGTCATTAATATATGCCACTTAAAGTCGATGACTTCTTAAAAAATCAAGTCAAATTCTTCTCGTTGGATCGCAAATTAATTTGCAATACCCATTCAACCAATTCTATCTGAAGCGATCGATCCATAATATTATGGTAGATGCGAAGATGTTCGCACAAATTAGATATCATCTCACTGCGTGTGGAATAGAAATGATGCCAATGATCCGCATTGTACTGAAAGCTGGAAACAAGCGATTGAAAAGACTGAAATGCGGAATGAGCTGAAGCAAATGCCGCATTCTGTAAGATACGGGTTTTTGCCAAATTGCGATCAATGTCGTGTCTCTTGTGAGGGGAGACCTTTTTTTAGACAGTCTTGTATATCTTGAATTGTAAGATAAGGGTTTGCGAAGTTTCGATCAGATTGTGCAATATGAGTGCCCACTTGAGAGCAGTCAGAACAAACGCTTGTGACCCGAACTCCAGATACCCAACGTTCATTACGATAGTTAGGGAATAGAAGCAGACGATTTTCGATAGTTTTATCGTCCTTTTCTTCTATATTTTCATAAATATCCCTTATTCCGCCCGCCCATTTCCCTTTTCTACTTTTTCTTATAATATCTCGTTTTGAACGATTGCAGCAGGGGCACTGCCAGTCATTTGGGGCTTGATGCCATCGTTTGCTCGAAACAGGATCTACATAGTTTCCAAATTCCTCATCAGTTGGTGCCTCAATATTCGGTTGTTTATTCTCTACTCGTAGTGTTGCAGAATCCCGAGATGTAGATCTGGCAAGAAACTCTGAGCTAAAGTTGGAAAGCAAATAAGTCTTTTCTGTTCCTGCCGCATCCCGGAAAAACTCTTGTGCCAACAATTCGGATGGGCGCTTAAAGTTCCAAATTGTCTGATCTCCTCCGTATCCAAACCTTTCTTGCAGTAGGTGGCCGTCTGAGAGGTCTGTGACAAGATTCTCAATAAGCTGTAGCCGGGTAGAAAACCCTTCACTCGCAGCGTGCCAGAGCTCAAAGGCCTTTTCGTAGTCAACGTCATGGTCTTTATGTGCTTGAGGGATCACAAAACCTGCTATTTCTGACGGGGTGAATGAGAATCGATGGTCGATCTTGTTTCGGAATTTCCGTTTCACTTTTCCGTCAGCAGCATTGCACTCAGAGCAAATTAGGCAGAAATCGAAGCGACGTGTTAGCCGCTCAATTGAATCTAAAACCTTTTCGAACCCGATCGGAAATCCGTTTCGCCAGTCTGGCCCAAAGCGAGACTCAACATAGGGTGTTATGTGATCCGTTATGTGATCATGATGAAGCTCTAATTTTCCTAAAAGTATATTCTTTTTTGAAAGCCGAAAAATTTGCTGCTTAGATCGGCTACACACAGGGCAAGTCCAGTCCTTCCGAACCATAGCCCAGTTGTCATTCAGGTCGAGGCCGTCGGCATTGTGAAATTTTATGGCCTTTTTTGTCTCGGATGACCATCGACCATCGTGGCGTGGAAAATACATCTCCATTTTTTCATCCGTTAGCAGAGATGGCCTTGGAAATGTAAGAAAAGTTGACCACAATTCGGAGTTTGGATCAAAATTTGGCTCAAGGAAAAAGTCGTCTTCTGTTTCGTAATATTCGCTCAAAACCCATTCCCTTTACGCGCAATTTTATTCGATAATTTTTAACTGTTTTCAATATACTTAGCGATTTATCTCTGCTTTTCAAATCTTTACCAAGAGGATATTGTTTGTGCTTTATCCAGAGCGTTAAGTTAATTTTTCTGCTTGTATTCTGTCCTAGGGTCCAGACTCATTCAAATCCAGTA
>NZ_JPWH01000044.1 GCF_003326755.1 Thalassospira profundimaris
TACTGGATTTGAATGAGTCTGGACCCTAGGAGGTTGGGGCGAAGTAGCCGAGGCGTTCGGATAGATCTTTGGCGGCTTGCTTAAGAACCGCAGCGATTTCTTCCCGGCGTTCATCAGGTTCTGTGAAATGTTGCGGCGTGCCGGTTACGTTCAGGGCCGCAATTGCAGTACCGGACTGATCCCGAACCGCCGTGCCCAGTGACCAAACGCCGGGAAGGTAATATCCCTCGGACGAGGAGATCCCGCTTTTGCGATCTCGGTCGAGTGCTTCTAGCAGCTTGGGCAGCGAATTTGGCGTTGCATCGGTAAAGCTCTCAAACGCCACGCCCTCAAACAGGGCTTGAACATCCTTCGGGTTCCATGTTGCCAAGATTGCGCGGCCAAGTGTCGTCGCGTAGGCCGGAATGTGGCTGCCAGGCTGAATGTTGCTGGCAAGTGGTGTGTTGGGACGTTCGCGCATCAGGTAAATGACATTGGACTTGTCCAGAACACCTAAATGTGCAGACAGGCCAAGATCCTGCGCCAGTTTCCGTACGATTGGCGGGGCGAGATCCGTGAGATCTTTTGTTGGACTGCCCATGGCTGCAATTGCCACAAGCCCCAGCCCGATCCGGTAGCCATGTCCATCCGGATGCTTTTCGATGAAGCGTTCTTCTTCAAGGGTCGCAAGGATGCGCATCAGTGTCGTTCGGTTGATTCCAAGGGCGCGTGCGGTCGCACTCATATTTTCGGCGCGTTCACCATTTGCGATGGCACGCAGCAAGCGTACGGCTCTTGTAATCGGCGGCACGCCGAAATCGGTGCGCTTTTCTGTGACTGCTGGACCGCTCATCATTTTCCTTTGTTCAAATATGAACATATAGATCAAAACTGAACATAGGGTCCACCAACTTTAGAACTTTTGCAAGACCAAAAATTCGTCCGTTGCCGTGACAAGTATTGCAACAGCTTGAGGCATATTGATTTTGAGCGGTTGGATTGTGCCGTACCTAGTTGGCTTCGTATCCCAGCATCCATGAAAGCTTTTGTGCCGCAGTAGCAAGCTGATCATGTATCTTCTGATCGATTCGATTGGGGATACTCAACGTGTCCGACGGGGCAGTGAGGTTGATCGCAGCTACAGCATCACCAGAAAAATCACGAATGTTTGCGGCAATACTGACGATACCGGACTCGAAATCGCCGAAATGCTGAATGATTGCGGCACCGCGATCCTTGCGCCACTGCTGGATCAGGGATGTCATGGAATCAATTGGGGAACTGGTCTTTGGAAACGCGGCATTGCGATAGAGTGTGCGCAGTTCATCTTCATCAAGTTCAGCGAGAAGAATCCGTCCCATGGTTGTCGCACACGCGGGAAGGCGGCTGCCGACATGGACGATACTGGGCAGTCCTTTGAAAGAGGGAACGCGGAGCAAATAGACGATGTCGGTATCATCAAGAACACCCAGATGGGCCGACCATCCGGTTTGATCACGCAGTTCCTCGAGTGTGGGAAAGGCTGACTCGATCAATTCTCGGGTGCCGGGATAGCTTTGACCAAGTCGCAAAACTGCCGGGCCAAGTGCATATGTCTTGTTACGTTGGTCATGCACAAGATATCCGGCTTGGGCAAGTGTGTAGGCAGACCGAAAAACCGATGATCTACTGAGATCAAGCATACGCGCGATCTCACTTAGCGACAATCGCGTACGTTCGCGGCTGAAACATTGAAGAATTTGTAAGCCCCGGAGCAAGCCAGGCACGATATAGCGATCTTCGTTGTCCGGATTCATGCTGCTCATTATGATCTCAATTGTTTTACCAGTAAAACGCTGTATAGCTGACAAACAAACTTTTCGATAGCCCGGACAGGAGATTGAACGCTCGCAAACCTCAAGGAGGCCACTATGTCAGTTATCGAAAAGATCGAAAAAACGTCGCTGGAGCAGGAGCTTCGTGCTCATGTTGGACGTCATGTAGACAAGGTTTTTGACTGGGACGCGTTTCCCAGCAACAAGGGTTATCCGGAACTTGCCCGTGCCCAGATGCGCTACATCGGTGCAGGCGGTTCGCCGAAAGTGAACGATAACAGCACCCTGAAACCGGACAATTTCACCCTGAGCCTGATCTACAAGGAAGTTGGCAAATATGCTGCGTGCCATTCTCATGAGATCGAAGAATCGTTCCTGATGATTGATGGTGTCCTGACCGTTGGTTGGGAACTTAACGGCGATGTTGTTGAAGTTCGGCTTGGCCCGAAGGACATGATTCTTAACGCCCGAGAGATAGGTCACGGGTTCCGTAATGATGGCGTCGAACCTGTTCTGATGTCGGTCAGTGTGGATGTTGGCAAGCCGTTGCCGCCAAAATACCATTTCCATCCAAAAGACACGGAAGCAGAACTTGCCCGGAACTTGGGGGCAGCACCTGGCAAAGCGCAGTTGTTTGACCCGAAAAATCCCCAAGAACTCCATCAGATCATGTCGAAATACGTGGTTCGTTACAATGAAACGCCGACCATTTGGACCAATACCGGCTTCAGCCGCAAGGTCTATGTCGGCGCAGAGGGGATCGTCGAGGGCGCCTGTCGCAAGGAAATGCTCGGTGTGCCGTCCGGCGTTGGCGTAAAGGGATACGTCCGGGATTGCGAAGATGCCTTCTTTGTTCTTGAAGGCAATTTGACTGTGGGTTGGGAAGAAAACGGGGAAGTGTGCGAAGTTGAACTTGGCCCGCGCGATCTTGTCAAAAATCCGGCAGGCCGCAAGCATTGGTTCCGCAATAACGGTGCGAAATCAGTTGAAGTCTGGCATTTGGTCGGTTCGGCCAAAGCCGAAAACATCGAATTTGTTGCCGACTAATTTGCGCCGGTAAAACAAGACTGATTGTCTGCCCCGTCAGGATTAATTTTGGCGGGGCAGCTATGTTTGCGAGGAACAGATGCACAGAGTGGGATCTCAGGCCGGAACGCTAGAAACAGGAATAGCGGCAAATATCGAATATTCAAGAAGAGCGGGAACCGGCCCAAAAATCGTCTTTCTGCACGGGATCGGATCGAATGCTCATTCATTTGAAGCAACAATGGAAGATTTTCCCGAACCCTTTGATGTGATTGCTTGGAATGCACCGGGATATTCTAGCTCTGGTCCCTTTCAGGCAGCCTGGCCCGATGCCTTCGACTATGCAGAACGGTTGGTTGATTTTCTTGATTTTCTTGGAATTCAAGTATGCCATCTGATCGGGCATTCACTTGGGACACTGATGGCGGCTGCTTTTGCTGCTAAATATCCGCAGCGTGTGGATACACTAGTCCTTGCCGCTTGTGCTATTGGTTACGGTTCAGAACCGGGGGGAGAGCTTCCAGAAAAGGCTGCGGCAAGGATTGACGCTCTGATCGCCGAGGGGCCTGAAAAGTTTGCGGCAAAGCGTGCTCCGCGTCTGATTTATGATGCTGAGAATAATCCTGAACTGGTTTCACGCGTTTATGACACCATGTCCAAAGTCAAGATGCCAGGTTATCTTCATGCGGTGCAGATGCTGTCTTGTAGTAAGCTTGATGAAATTCTAAGGAAAGTTAAAACATCAACATCTTTTCTAGTTGGTGCCCAAGACGTGGTGACACCGCCTTCTCAGACAGCCGCCGCATTTGATGCACGTAACCAGTCAACTGGCTTTGTCGCCGAGCCGGTTCAGTTTGCCGATGCTGGTCACGCTCTGTATCTCCAGAAACAAGACAAGTTTATTCGCGCCATTGAGAGAATATTATCTCGAGAGGTTCAGCCTTAAGGCGGTTTCATTCTATGGCAGCAACGGATCATTCTGACTAAACGGGCGACAGTTGTTACTGAACTCCCGCTCATGCGCTGATGTTACATGTCTCTATATTATTTCAAGAACCGGCGGCGAAGCGACCAAACAGGCCGCCGGTTCTTGTGCCTCAATGCAAACGGTAGTTTACAAGCGGCCAATCAATAAACGCTGCGATAAATCGCTTCGATATCTTTTGCTGTCATGTCGCGCGGGTTGCTTTCAATCAGGCGATAGATTTTGCCAAAGACTTCCTCGGCCATTTCCGGCAGGAAGTCTTCGGTAACGCCAAGATCGCGCAGGCGAGTTTCAAGTCCACTGGCCAGGACCATTTCCTCGATCCGGCGAACGAACGCCTCGGCGGCTTCTTCCTCGGGTGCGAAATCGACCCCTTCGATCAGGCACGGGGCGAGTTCGGCATACAGCTTTTTCGCGGTTGGCAGGTTAAAGCGGATCACTTGCGCCATGACTAGCGCATTGGCATGACCATGCGGGATATGGAAACGCGCGCCCAGCGGATAGGCCAATCCATGAATGGCTGCAACCGATGCATTGGCAAAGGCCATCCCGGCAATCAGCGATCCCTGCAACATGGCAGAGCGCGCTTCTTTGTCACCCGGATTTTCAATCACCTTCATCAGGTTCTTGCCCAAAAGCGACAAGGCCGTCACCGCCATGCCATCGGCAATCGGGTTTTTGCGCGTACGACTGGTATAACCTTCGATGGCATGAACCATCGCATCAAGCCCGGTTGCAGCCGTTACCTTTTGCGGCAACCCATAGGTCAGCTCCGCATCAAGAAGGGCGATATCGGGCATCAGTTGCGGGGTGTAAACAACCTGTTTGACATTGTTGTTGTCGGTAATGACCGACACCCATGTGACTTCCGATCCGGTCCCGGCGGTGGTCGGGATCTGGATCAGGGGCAAACGATCGCCCGTGGCCTTGTCGATCCCGTAGATGCCTTCGATGGTCTGATCGCTACTGGCAAGCAAGGCGACAAGTTTGGCGCTATCAAGCGAACTGCCGCCGCCAAGACCGATCACGCCGTCTGCTTTCCAGTCCTTGGCTCCGTCAATCGCCTGCTGGACGATACTCTGGGGCGGATCAGCCTGCACATCGGGAAAAATTTGCACGGCAATGCCTTCTGCTTCAAGCGATTGCTGCACCTTGTCGGCATAGCCAAGTTTAACAATGCCCGGATCGCACACAACAGTGATGCGGATTGCGCCAAGTTCTTTCATCAGGGTGCCGGTTTTGGCAATGCCACCGGCCTCGCAAACGATGCGCGGGACACTACGAAACATGAAACTCATGGTGGGGCTCCTTGTTGCCGATCAGTTGGCTTTCCCGGCGAGACCGCCGAGGCACATATATTTAATCTCGACGAAATCATCGACGCCGTATTTCGATCCTTCACGACCGATACCGGACTCTTTCACGCCGCCAAACGGCGCTGATTCTGTGGAAATGATCCCTTCATTGATCCCGACGATACCGTATTCCAAGGCCTCGCCAACGCGCCAGATGCGACCGATGTCACGGGCATAGAAATAGGCTGCAAGACCGAACGGCGTATCGTTGGCCATCCGAATGGCATCGGCCTCGTCACTGAATTTGAACAGCGGTGCGACCGGGCCAAAGATCTCCTCGGAGAAAATCCGCATTTCGGCGGTGACACCGGTCAGAATGGTCGGGCTAAAGAAATTGCTGCCCGGTTTGGCACGTTCGCCACCCAGAACAGCTTTGGCACCGTGGCTGATCGCGTCATTTACAAGGGTCTCGACCTTTTCAATTGCCTTGGTGTTGATCAGCGGCCCCTGGGTCACACCGTCCTCAATGCCCAGACCAACGCGCAGTTTTGCAACAGCGGCTGCTAGTTTCTCGGCGAAGGCATCATAAACGCCTTCCTGAACCATAATTCGGTTGGCACAAACACAAGTCTGACCGGCATTACGATATTTCGATGCAATGGCACCGGCAACGGCTTCATCAAGGTCGGCATCATCAAAGACGATAAAGGGCGCATTGCCGCCAAGTTCCAGGCTGACCTTTTTGATGGTATCGGCACATTGACGCATCAAAAGTTTGCCGACCTGGGTCGAACCGGTAAAGGACAGCTTGCGCACAATCGGGTTGGAGGTCAGTTCATTACCGATATCCGCACCATGCGATGCGGTGACGACGTTGATCACACCATCGGGGAAACCCGCACGCTTTGCCAGTTCGGCAAGGGCAAGGGCGGTCAAAGGTGTGTCTTCGGCCGGTTTGATGACAACCGTGCAACCCGCGGCAATCGCCGGGGCACATTTGCGGGTGATCATCGCCATCGGGAAGTTCCAGGGCGTAATTGCGGCAACAACACCAATCGGCTGTTTGACGGTGATGATGCGCTTGTCTGCGCCGTGTGACGGAATGACATCGCCATAAATGCGTTTGCCTTCTTCGGCAAACCACTCAAGGAACGATGCGCCATAGGCCACTTCGCCGCGTGCCTCTGCAAGGGGCTTTCCCTGTTCGCGGGTCATCAGCAAGGCAAGGTCGTCCTGTGCAGCCATGCACAGGTCAAACCATTTGCGAAGGATGCCTGCCCGTTCTTTGGCGGTTTTGGCCCGCCATGCCGGAAGGGCGGCATTGGCGGCATCAATCGCACGATTGGTTTCGGCCGCTCCCATATCGGGTACATCGGCAAGATGTTGGCCGGTGGCCGGATCAACAACTGCAAAGGTCTTGCCGCTGTCGGATGCAACCCATTTGCCGTCGATATACCCCTGAGCTTGCCAAAGGCCAGTATCATTTAGCTGAATGGTCATGGTGGCTATTCCTTTTCGTTACAGGACGGCGGCATAGATCGCGCGTGCGGCGTCGAACGTCATTTCACGCGGGTTGTTGATCAAAAGACGTTCCACTTTCATTGCATCGGTCGCCAGCATGTCGAGATCGCTTTCCGCCACGCCGACTTCGCGCAAGGTGCGGCTAAACGGCATGCGTTCGACCATGTCGGTCATGAAGGCAATGAAGCGATCACAAGCCGCATCGTCATTTGCGAACTTTTCACCCGGCAGAATGGCGCGGGCGAGTTCGGCATATTGCGATACGGCCGTATCCCGGTTGAACTTCAGAACCTCGATCAGGACCAATGCATTGCTGTGCCCGTGTGGCACATGGAAATGTCCACCCAGTGGATAGGCAAGGGCATGAACCGCTGCGACCGGGGCATTTGCGAACGCCATTCCGGCCAACATGGACCCCTGAAGCATGGCTTCACGGGCTTCGCGTGACGGGGTCGCAGAAACCGCATCATCAATATGGGCGGTCATCAGCTGCATCGCGCGGATGGCGAGCCCGTCAGACAGGGCATTTTTCTTGTGCTTGGTGGTGGAGGCCTCAATGGCGTGCACCATCGCATCAATGCCGGTCATGGCCGTAATCGGGGCCGGAAGGCCCATGGTCAGTTTGGCATCCAGCAACGCAATGTCGGGATATAGCAGGTTGGATACCACACCCTTTTTCTCGTGCGTGGGCGTGGTGACGATCGAAATCGGGGTGACTTCCGAACCGGTACCAGCCGTGGTCGGGACCTGAATAAGTGGTAGGCGCGGGCCCGTTGCCAGACCAATGCCATAGATTTTGTCAAGCTTCTGGTCCTTGCCACACAGAAGGGCGACCAGTTTGGCCGTATCAAGCGATGAACCGCCGCCAAGGCCGATGACGATATCGGCCTTGAAGTCACGGGCACATTTGACCGCGGCGAGAATGCTTTCCTCGGGCGGGTCGGCTTGTACATCGGTCCAGAGCAGGGCTTCAATCCCGGCGTCTTTAAGGGCGGCATAGGGGGCGTCAATCAGGCCAACCTTCTGCAAACCCGGGTCGGTAAGGAGAACGGCGCGTTTCGCACCGAACTCCTTACAAAGCGCACCGAGTTGCAAGGCACCGTCGAACTCGCAGATGACGCGGGGGGTGGTTTCAAACACAAAGTCTGACATGGGGAACCTCGTCTTTTAACTTGTCTGTTAGTGGATCAGGCGGTTTCCAATCCAGCCTTGGAAACTGTGCCACGTTCGATGCGATAACTGCCCGCCACCAGATCGGCAGAATGGGTGTCATCGGATTCAGAAATCAGGACACACAGGCCACTGCTGCCCAGGTCGGAAATGACTTCCGACAGGCGGCGCGACAGGACGGGAGCGACCCCCTCGAACGGTTCATCAAGCAACAGAAGATTGCGTCCGGGCATCAATGCACGCCCGAGCGAGACCAGTTTCTGCTGACCACCGGAAAGCTGAAGTGCACGGCGGTCGCGGAACTGGGCGATTTCGGGCAACAGGTCATAGACCCATTTCAGCCGTTCCTCGGCGTCCTTGATGCCGTTGGTCCAAGCTGGAAGAAGAATGTTTTCCTCGACCGTCAGGGACGGGATCAGGCGGCGGTCTTCGGGCATGTAACTGATGCCGGCTTTGGCACGGGCAAAGTCGGCCGTTTTGCGCAGGTCCTGACCATCAAAGGTGATGGTGCCTTGATCTGCATCCAGAAGCCCCATGATGGCGCGCATCAGGGTGGTTTTCCCCGCACCATTATGACCAATCAGGCCAAACATCTTGCCAGAAGGCACCGATAGCGAGACATCCCGTAGGATCGGAATATTGCCGATTGATACATCGAGATTGCTGATTTCCAGGGTCATGATACGCCATTCCCTTGTTTCGTGGAGGGACGGTGGCCGGTCACAAGATCGCGGACCTGCTGATCGGCGAGAACGGCCGCAGGTCCGCCATCGGCAATGATTTCGCCGCTATAAAACGCCAGAACGCGCGAGACATAGCGTTCGACCACATCCATGTCATGTTCGACAAACAACACGGTCACGCCATGTTGACGCACGGCATTCATGACCGTATCCATCAGGTCGGTTTTTTCATCCATGCTGACACCACTGGTCGGTTCATCAAGCAGCAGCATCTGTGGATTGCCGATCAGGGCCATGGCGATATCAACCAGTTTGCGCGCGCCCTGCGGCACGGCAGTCACCAGTGAATCGCGATAGTTTTCGACACCGAATTCCTTAAGGATTTCCTCAGCCCGGGCGATGCGGGCATCGCTACGAAGGGGGCTTAGGAAACTCGGGCGGGCACTTTCAGCAGCAGCGAGCGCAACAATCAGATTGTCGAGCACGGTCATCTCCGGGAACAACTGAGCAACCTGGAAGGACCGCGCCATTCCGGCGCGTGTGATGGCACGCGGGGAATGTCCCATAATGGACCTGCCGTTAAACAGTATCTCGCCCCTGGTTGGTTTGAGATAACCCGTTACCATATTGATGAAGGTCGTCTTTCCAGCCCCGTTGGAGCCGATAACGCCAACGACTTCACCCTTGTTGATCTGAACGTTCAAATCCTTTGCGGCGATGACTGCGCCGAATTCCTTGTTCAGCGAACGTGTTTCAAGAATGCAGGTCATGCCCGTTCTCCTGTTTTTTCACGGCTAACAAGGCTCCACAGCCCTTTGGGCAGGAAGATGATGACCGCAAGCAGTGTGAAGCCGAGAATCATCTGCCAGGTATGGGGAACGAATTCGATGGCGTAGGTCCGCACAAACGAGAATACGATGGCCGCAATAAACGGTGCCGCCACATGCCCCAAACCACCCAAAAGCGCGATGAAGACAAACTCACCCGACGTGGTCCAATAGGCCATCTCCGGATCAACGTGGCCGGTGGCAAGGGCCGTCAGACCGCCGCCAAGGGCTGATACCGCAGCCGCAGCAACATAGTTGCCATAAAGCAACCAGCGCGGCGACAGACCGAGATATTCAACACGGACTTCATTCTCGCGAACCGCTTCGCAAATAACACCCACGCCGGCCTTGGTGTAGCGATGGATCAGAACAGCAACGATCAGACCAGAGACCACAGTGATGGTGAATACGGTGTGCTGGCTACCAGCGCCTGCTTCGGGGGCCCAGCCAAACAGGGTCCAGTCATGAACGTTAAAACCGTCCGTGCTGCCCAGTTCCTGACTTTTGACAAGGATGCCAAACAGGATCATCGAAAATGCCAGCGACAGCATGGCAAAGAAGATTTCGCGATAGCGCGTCAGCAACAGACCCAACAGCATGGCAACAACGATCGCGACAAGCATGCCAAGTGACAGGGCGGCAATCGCGTCATGAATGCCAAAGAATTGGCCTCCCATGCCAACGGTGTAACCACCGATGCAATAGAAAAGGCCCTGACCAAAGGATACGAGGCCGGAGCGCATCTGCATGACAACACCCTGCACGACAAGCGCCTTGGCCAGTGCGATGGTCAGAAGGAAGATCAGCCAACCTGGAGAAACGAAGCCGAACAGAACGCAGGCAAGAGCGACCAGTCCCAGTGAGATTTCAGTTTTATCAAGACGCATGTCAGATTTTCCTCGCCAAAGTACGGCCAAACAGGCCTTCGGGACGGAAGGCCAGAACCAGCGACATCACGCCATAAATGACGAACAGTTCGAATTCAGGGGCATAGTGCACGGCAGCTGCACGGCTTAGCCCCACCAAAAGGGCGCCAACAGCGGCACCCCCGATGCTGCCAAGGCCACCAATAACCACAACGGCAAAGGCCAGAACGATCACTTCGATACCGATCCCCGGCACCACAGAGATCGCAGGCGCAGTCAGCGCACCGGCAAGTGCACCCAGTGTAGTGCCCAGAACGAAGGTGATGGTGAACATCAGTTTCACGTTCACGCCCATGGCAAGCGCGATTTCTCGGTCATGGATCACTGCACGCAGGACCTTGCCCTGATTGGTGCGTTCAAGCCACGCCCACAAACCAAGACCAAGTAGGGCAGATACCCCGACTAAGGCGAGGTCGTAATTGGAAACCTTGAGCAAGCCGAGCGATGTGCGCCCAAGCTCGGAATAAGGCTGATAGGCGAAATACGGACTGACACCCCAGACGATTTTCATACCGTCTTCAAGGATCAGAAGAAGGGCATAGGTAATGATCACCATCAGGATTTCGTCGCGGCCATACATGAGGCGCAGCAATCCGCGTTCGACGATCACACCGACAATCAGACCGGCAACCAGCGCGGCACCAACCAGCATCAAATAGCTGACCCATGCCGGGCCCATGCCGTTGTTGAAATACCAACCAACGAGTGACGCTGCCGAATAGGCGCCGATGGCATAAAAGCTGCCATGCGCCATGTTCAGGATGCGCATCACCCCGTAAATCACGGTCAGGCCGGCAGCCACAAGAAACAGCCACGATGCATAGATCGAGCCATCAATCAGGACGGCAAGAAGACTTGTCATCACAAATATCCAGTGTGCAGGGGGAAAGGGCGGGCATCCCGCAAAAGAGATGCCCGCATCGCAGGAAGATTGCGTGCGTTTAGTTACACTGAGCGCCAGGGAAGCCCTGGGCAATCCAGTCTGCAGCAGAAACACCTTCTGGCGGGGTTACGCATTCGCCAGAAAACGCGACGGTATTGACGATGGACGCTTTGCCGTCTTCATAGTGGTATTCGCCATAAGCGATGCCCTGCATGGCCTGATGGCCTTTGCCGCGTGCCATTTCAACCGTACCCGAAACAGACGGGAAGGAAGCCCCCTTCAGGCCGGCTGCAAGCTGATCGGCAGTCGGGATTTCCTTGTCGGCAACACCAGCATTTTCAGCAGCGAATTTCAGGCCGAGGATTGCCTGTGCCATCTTGGTTGCCGGGTAAACCGGATCAAGATCATAGGCTGCGTTATAGGCACCCTTGAACCAGGTGTTCAGTTCGTTTTCCGGTGCGAATGCGCCGAACGGGCCGCGTGCGCCGATGATCATGCCATTGGGTGCCTGATCTTTATAGGTCGCTAGGCTTGCTTCGCCACAGGTCAGAAGGCCGGTTGCATCTTCAAGCAGGCCACGGGCATTTGCCTGAAGAACCAGTGCTTCCATGTCGCCACCCCAGAAGGAGCTGTGAACGATTTCCGGGCGTTTCACAGACAGGGCGGAGATTTCAGCACCGTACTGGCCCTGATAGATTTTCGGGAACTGTTCTTCGACAACTTCTGCTTCCGGGAGGAGTGCCGAAGCAGCAGCGGTGAAGTCTGCCCAGCTGTCCTGACCCCAGGAATAGTTCTGCTGAATGCCCGAAAGACGTGCGACGTCCGGACGGGTTGCCGCGAGGTAACGAACAGCACCGATATTGTCGACAGACGCGTCAAGGCCGGTACGGAACATGTATTGTGCATCGCTGTTTTCTACAAACAGGCGGGAGGTTCCACAATCATATGCGATGGTGAAGGTTTTCAGTTCTTCGGCAACCGGTGCGACAGCAAGGCAATCACCCGAAGATACATAACCGATGACAGCATCAACTTTCTGACGCTGGACAAGGTTGCGGTATTCTTCGACCTGCTTGGTTGCACCACCGGCCTCGTCGATGATGACGGCTTCGATTTCGGCACCATTGATACCGATTTTGTCGTATGGTGCGGGCAGGTTGCCCTTGTTGAGTTCTTCAACAAGAACCTTGGCGGCATTTGCCGACGGAACGCCGAACGGACCAGCGGCCGGACCGGACAGGAAGGTCACGATCCCGACGCGGAATTTACTGTTTTCAGCGGCCGATACAGAACTGGCTGCGCCAGCTGCAAGGGCGAGGGCTGCGACGCCCGAAACAAGGTATTTGCTGAATTTTGATTTATTGTTCTTCACTATTTCCTCCCTTGGGAAAGGTCATGGAGTTGGCGGTGGAACTGCCTCCGACCCGCCAGCCACGGCATCGCGGCGACGTTTGACCATCTCTTTGGATGGCTTGAGGTCTTCGGCATCGTAGATCGCCCAATTCCCGACCATCAGTTTTGATGGCGGAAAGTCTTCGTTGTGGACGACCGTGCCCACGGCTTGCGCCTGGACAATCTGGTGAGTTTCGGGATCGATATAGGATGCAAACCCCGGCGGATCTTCGGGCAGGGCCAGTTGCAATCCCTCAAGTGCGGTAATGAGCGCGCGGTCATCGTCAACACCGCCAGCCTTTTCAATGGCGCGTGCAATGGCGATAATCCCGGTATACGCGCCTTCGGCCGCATAGGTCGGATAGCGCCCGGTCATGTCATGAAACTGTTTGACGAACCGCTTGTTGCGGCCGGTTTCGGGCCAGTTATTGTGATGGCGCGCTGAGAGGATCAAACCCGGATAGGGCTGATCACCAAGGGCCATCATCACATCGTAATTGGCGCCGGTATCGAAATTGGCAAGACGGGTGGTTTCAAAGAAGCGGGTCGATGCTGCCTGTTTGATAAAAGCGATGAAATCCCCACCCCAAAGGGCCGTGACGACCACGTCCGCCTTGGCTGATTGCAGGGCGTTGATATAGACCGAGTAATCCGGCTCATAAAGCTTCGGCCAAAGATCGCTGACGGTTTCATATTCGACACCCAACTCATCAAGCGCGAGTTGCAGGTCTGTCCAGGAAACATGCCCGTAATCATAATCCGGTCCGACAAAGGCCAAGCGCTTCCAGCCTGTTTCCTTTTGCAGATCGCGCAAATAGCGCGCCCCTGCGGCCATTGACGTCCAGCTGTCATTGGTCACGCGGAAGTAATAGTCGTGACCGTCCTCAATGCTGAGCCGTGATGACGCATGATCGGTGCCGACCATGATGATCTTTTCGTTCTTGGCCAGATCGCTTACGGCGTGGGCCACACCCGATGACACGATGCCGCAGAAGAACTTGGCGTTGTCATTGGTGATGAAGTCCTGCGCCAGACGGACCGCATAGGATGCCTTGGATCGAGGATCATCGGCGATGACACGAAGATTAGGTACATCAAGGCCTGACTTGGCTTCGGCTTCGAGATCTTGAAGGGCGATCTTGATGCCGGAAATGCTGTCGCGGCCATAAGTGGCCGACCGTCCGGTCATTGGATACAAACAGCCGATGACTGCATCTGCGTTCTGTGCAGATGCGCCCAGCTCAAAACGTTCTGCCTGTGCGGTATTGGCCGCAAACAGTGTGAACGTGGCAGCAATAATGGTGATGCACCCGGAAACCGGGTGTTTGAACATCTCCATGACTTTCCTCCCTGCGAATGGTTGTTCCATCCGCGTTTGTACCTTTGTCTCGCTATTCCGCAAAGGCTGTGCCAGTTGCGAAATTTCGGCAAAAATTCAGGAAAGCCGCGCGCTTGAATGGTTTGAACAAAAAACATGGAGCGGTTTTGAGCGCAGGATTGAGCGATACCCGCTCAAACAGCAAAACACCCTTGAGCGGTTTCCGCTCAAGGGTGCAGGGGGAAGGCTTTGAATTGGAGGTAGGTTATTGCAGCCCAAGCCTTTGCAGGCGGCGTTTCAGGGCATGACGGGAAATACCAAGGATTTCTGCTGCGCGACCCTTATGGCCATCGGCCTGATCAAGGGCATCCTGCACCAGATGGCGTTCGGTGCTTTCCATGCGGTACTGCAGTTGGGCAGTGCCACCCGAATACCCGGTCAATAAATCATCTGACGCTTGTTCGGGAACGTGAAATTCCGCTGGCAACAGTTCCGGCGAAATCTGTTTGGACGGATAAAGAATGGTCAGCCGTTCGATCAGGTTTTTAAGCTCACGCACATTTCCGCGCCAGCGATGCTGGCACAGCAATTCGAGTGTCGCATCGTCAAAGCGGATTGGATGGCATCCTTCGGCCTTGGCTTGATGGTCGGCAAAATAATCAATCAGCTTAATGATGTCTTCGCCACGATGGCGAAGGGTTGGGATATCAATGGTGATGACATTCAGCCTATAAAACAGGTCTTCGCGGAAATTGCCGAGGCGGACTTCCTCGGCCAAGTCGCGGTTGGTGGCGGCAATCACGCGAACATCGGCCGATGCTGAATGCTCGCTCCCGACCGGGCGATAGTCACCGTTTTCAAGGAAGTGCAGAAACTTCGCCTGCAGCGCCAGCGGCAACTCACCAATCTCGTCAAGAAACAGACTGCCGCCATCAGCAAGGCGGACAAGACCGGTGCGTTTTTGATGCGCCCCCGTGTAGGAGCCCTTTTCCGCCCCAAACAGTTCGCTTTCAATCAGCTGTTCTGGCAGGGCGGCACAGTTGACCTCGATAAAGGCGTTTGCTGCGCGCGGGCTTTCACCATGAATGGCGCGCGCGACCAACGCCTTGCCGGTACCGGATTCCCCTTGAAGCAAAATTCTGCTGGCACTGCTTTGCGCAACGCGGTCAATCGTGATGCGCAATTCGCGCATCGGCGCGCATTCGCCAATCAGACCATTGGTTGGCACATTGCGCTTGCGGTGGTAATCAAGCTCAAGGGCCGCTCGGTTCTGATCCAGGGTGGTGTTAATTGTGTGGATCAGTTCATCAAGTTCGAACGGCTTGCTTAGATAATCCGCCGCACCAAGTTTGACGGCTTTGACCGCCGCACGCGTGTCGCCGTGCGCCGAAATCATAATGACGGGCACGTCGATATCAAGCTTGCGGATGCTATCAAGCACCTCCATGCCATCGGCACCGGGCAGGCGCAGATCAAGCAGGATGATATCGAACTTGTTTTCACGGACTTGCAAAAACGCATCTTCACCGGAATGGACGCCGGTGACATCCATGCCTTCTGTACGAAGTGCAAAGCTTAGTGATCGGACGAATGATTCCTCATCATCAACGATCAGAATCCTGATCTGGTGGGGCATTTTTCGATGTTTCCTCCTTTGAAGTTTCCGTTTTCGTTGCCGGGAACTTCAATGTGATTGTTGTGCCCTCTTGCGGGGCACTTTCAATATTGATGGTACCGTTATTTGACTCGACCAGTTGTTGGCTGATCGTCAGGCCAAGTCCGGTTCCTTTGCTTTTCATGGTAAAAAATGGCTGTACGACGTCAAGCAAATGCTCTTTGGCGATGCCGGCACCATCATCGGTGACGCGTATTTCGACCTGATCCTTGTGGCGTTCAGCCCTGAGACTGACGTTGCCGCCGGGCTGGCAGGCCTGAATGGCATTGATCCCGATATTCAGCAGGATTTGTAGTACCTGATCTGGGTCAACATAGATCGTCAGACGGGAATCGCCGCTAGTGTAAAAACGGACTTGCGCTTCTTCGGCGACCGGAGTCAGAACGCGCGATGACTGACGAAACAGATCACGGATTTCGGTTTCCTGCGGGCAGGCTTCGCCGGGGCGGCCATAGGCCAGAAGGTCATTGACCACGCGTGACAGCCGATCAATCTGATGGCCCATATCATCAAGCAACATCTTGCGCTCGCCATCGGGTTCCTTGCGCATAAGCGCCTGCACGGTGGTTTTCATGGTCGCCAGCGGATTTCGGACCTCATGCGCGACGCCGGTGGCAAACTGCCCTAGAACGGCAAGCTTTTCAGCCCGAACCGTCCGATCAATCAGGTCCTTGAGCTGCCAGGCCATGGTGTTGAAGGCCTTGGCGACAGTGCTAATTTCGTCGCGACGGCGCCCTTCGGGCAGGCGATAATAAAGATCACCCGATGCAATACTATGTGCCCCCTGAACAAGTGTATCGACCCGTCGACGCAGGCTGCGTGACAGAGCAAAGAAGATCGCAAGAATAATCACGATAATGACAGCAGCGGTCACGGCCAGCCAGAACCGGGTTTCATCAATTGGTTGTATGATGGTGCCCGGACGGACACTCATCACTAGGTTCCACCCTGGCAAGATGCTGGGACCTTCGATCAGTTCGCCATTGACCTCGGTCGGACGCCCGGTGGCATCAAGAACAATACCACCAGGCGTGCGCAAAAGCGGATCAATCACGCCTGATACACCGGCACTTGCCAGAAGTTCGGTAAGAGATGCGAGCCGAACATGCAGGGCCACAGATGTGTTTTGCCCCAAACCAGTATCGCGGATATGGGCGCGCATTAAAATCCAGCCTGAGTTGCCATTCTCGGGCAATTTTGGGCCGATGATTTCTATACCTTCATGTTCGACTCGGGGGAGGCCGGAAATGTCCCAGCCATTCTTGGACCAGTAAGGGGGACCCGATGCGGCCTGGCCTGCGACCAGACGATCAAGATTATCGTACCAGTCAAAAAACAGTACGCCGTACAAGTCTGGTGAGTCGGCCTCTACCCTGAGTAAGGTCAGCGCCTCTTCAGCTTGCGGGGAGTTCGGCGCTTCAATGAAAGCTGGCATAGCTGGATGGTTTGACAGCGTTACCAACTGATAGATCCGGGTATCGAGAAAAGCAGAAAGTTTGTTTGAGGTGGCCGCGACCTGTGCGCTAAGCCTCTCACCTGTGAGCCGGTCAATCAATTCATTGGAAAAGCGCTGATAGAATAGGCTAAGGGCAAGGAGTGCGCATACGACAACGCCTACCGATAACAGTGTATATCGGCCCACAAGGCTCAGTCGTTGGTTTCGGGACCAGTGAAATCTGGGCACCCTGGACCTCCCTTACATGGCCGACGTCATAAGAAATCTAATCAAGGCACAACTCTTGCGAAACGACACTGCTCGGCAGTGCCGATTTTTGTTGTGCAGAAATGGCGGAAGAATAGCAAGTGATCAAATGGGCTGTGCTCCGAGACTCTTGGTTGAAAGCTTGCGAGATAAATAATGTTACTTGACAGGGTCGATTATGGCTTTTTCTTACGCTTGTACTAGCAACACTTCTCATTCCGTAAGCTAGGGTCAGAACTCATTAACCTTTAACTG
>NZ_JPWH01000045.1 GCF_003326755.1 Thalassospira profundimaris
TCCCGCAAGGTAGCCGTGAGGGGACGCTTACTGCTCATCCTGTTGGCAGGGATTATCTCGATCCCGCTGTTACCTGTTGCAGAATATCCCGAGGTCGTGCCGCCTTCAGTGGTGGTTCGCGCCGAGTATCCTGGCGCCAACCCGAAAGTGATTGCGGAGAGTGTCGCAACACCGCTGGAAGAATCCATTAATGGTGTGGAAGACATGCTCTATATGAGCAGTCAGGCGACCACGGATGGCGTCATGACGCTAACCGTGACCTTTGCGCTCGGAACGGAACCGGACAAAGCCCAGCAATTGGTGCAAAACCGCGTTTCACAAGCTGAACCGCGCCTGCCCGAGGAAGTCCGGCGCCTGGGCGTCACAACGGTTAAAAGTTCACCCGATTTGACGATGGTTGTTCACCTGGTTTCGCCTAACGGGCGGTACGATATGAACTATCTGCGCAATTATGCCATTCTCAACATCAAGGACCGCCTGGCACGCATTCAGGGGGTGGGCCAGGTAAATGCCTTTGGCGGCGGCGAATATTCAATGCGTATCTGGCTTGATCCGCAAAAAGTCGCCGAGCAGGGCCTTTCGGCCAGCGACATTGTCAATGAAATCCGCGCTCAGAATGTTCAGGCGGCAGCCGGCGTCATCGGAGCATCTCCTTCTGCTCCCAACCTTGATCTGCAGTTGTCGGTCAATGCCCAGGGTCGCCTGGAGGATCCTGAGGAATTTGGCAACATCATTGTACGATCCGGTCCTGATGGCTCGGTCACGCGCCTGCGTGATGTCGCTCGCATCGAAATCGGTGCCGCCGATTATTCGCTGCGTGCGCTGCTTGATAACAAAGATGCGGTTGGACTGGGTATTTTTGCTGCGCCCGGCTCCAATGCCATCGATATTGCCAATCAGGTTCGCGAGACGATGAAAGAAGTCAAAGCCTACATGCCCGAAGGCGTTGACTACAAAATCGTCTATGACACCACCGAATTCGTCCGTGCTTCGATTGATGCCGTTATTCATACCCTGCTTGAGGCCATCGTTCTGGTGGTGCTTGTGGTGATTGTCTTCCTGCAGACATGGCGAGCATCCCTGATCCCGGTTCTGGCTGTACCGGTTTCTGTGGTCGGGACATTTGCGGTGATGTATCTGTTTGGCTTCTCGATCAATGCACTTAGTCTGTTTGGGCTGGTGCTTGCCATCGGGATTGTCGTGGATGATGCCATCGTTGTTGTTGAAAACGTCGAACGGAATATCGAACTGGGCTATTCGCCGCGTCAGGCCACCTATCGCGCGATGCGCGAGGTGTCCGGGCCGATTGTCGCCATCGCCCTGGTGTTGGTGGCAGTGTTCGTACCGCTCGCCTTCATTAGTGGTTTGACCGGCCAGTTTTATCGTCAATTCGCCTTAACGATTGCCATCTCGACGGTAATTTCTGCCATCAACTCGCTGACATTATCACCTGCCCTTTCCGCCCTGTTGCTTAAGGGGCATGATGCCCCGCGTGATCTGCCAACCCGCATTCTTGATGGCGCACTGGGATGGTTTTTCAGGGGTTTTAACAGGTTCTTTTCAAAAGGCTCCAACGCTTACAGTAAAGGCGTTGGCGGCATCGTAACGCGCAAAACCGTCATGATGGGCATGTATCTGGCGCTTGTCGCTGTGATATTCGGCCTGTTTCGCGAAATTCCCCGCGGATTTGTGCCGACACAGGACAAACAATATCTGATCGGTTTTGCCCAGTTGCCTGATGGTGCAACCTTGGACCGTACTGATGAAGTTATTCGCAAGATGGGCGATATTGCGCTCGCCAATCCCGGTGTTGCGCACGCGGTATCTTTCCCGGGCCTCTCGATCAATGGCTTCACCAACAGTTCAAACTCCGGCATTGTTTTTGCCACCCTCAAACCTTTTGCTGAACGCAAAGACCCAAGCCTGAGTGCCGGTGCCATTGCCGGGCAGCTTAACCAGCAATTCGCCTCTATCCCGCAGGCTTTTACGGTCATCTTCCCACCGCCACCGGTTCAGGGGCTTGGCACCACGGGCGGTTTTAAAATGCAGCTCGAAGATCGTGCCTCGCTGGGATACAAGGCGCTGGATGATGCCCGCAAGGCATTGCTTGCCAAGGCTTATCAGACGCCTGAACTGGCTGGCATGTATTCAACCTATCAGGTCAGTGTTCCGCAGCTTTATGCCGATATTGACCGCACAAAGGCCCGTCAGCTTGGTGTTTCGGTCAGTGATGTTTTGCAAACCATGCAGATCTATCTCGGCAGCATGTATGTCAACGATTTCACGATCTTTGGCCGGACCTATAGTGTGCGGGTGCAGGCTGATGCCCCTTATCGTGCTCATGAAGACAATATCGGCGATCTTGAAGTGCGCAGTGCCAATGGTGACATGGTTCCACTTTCGACCGTGCTGAATGTCTCCCAGACCTTCGGCCCGGAACGTGCCATGCACTATAACGGTTTCCTGTCGGCCGATATTAATGGCAACCCTGCCCCGGGTTATTCATCGGGTCAGGCCCAGGACGCCCTGCAAAAAATTGCCGATGAAACCCTGCCGCCCGGTATTTCATATGAATGGACGGAACTGACCTACCAGGAAATTCTGGCAGGTAATACAGGCGTTATCGTGTTTCCGATTGCTCTGTTGCTGGTTTTCCTGGTTCTAGCCGCCCAATATGAAAGCCTGACACTGCCAATCGCGATTATCCTGATTGTACCAATGGGTCTTTTATCGGCCTTTGCCGGCCTTTACCTTTCCGGGGGTGACAATAACGTCTTTACCCAGATCGGGCTTATGGTTCTGGTAGGGTTATCGGCCAAGAATGCGATCCTTATTGTCGAATTTGCCCGCGAGCTTGAATTTGGCGGTAAAACACCCATTCAGGCCGCGATTGAGGCCAGCCGCCTGCGTTTGCGCCCGATCCTGATGACGTCAATGGCGTTCATTATGGGCGTGGTTCCGCTGGTGCTTTCTACCGGGGCCGGTGCTGAAATGCGCCAGGCAATGGGGATTGCGGTATTTTCCGGCATGATCGGTGTTACGGCATTTGGTCTGTTCCTGACCCCGGTTTTCTATGTGATGATGCGGCGTATTACCGGAAACCGCCCCTTGACCCAACATGGTCATGATAACGAACATATTCCAATTGTCTCGCACCCGGCCGAATAAACTGGTCGTCACGCGATCGTGAAAGAATATGCTGAAAGCTCCCGGATCATTCGGGAGCTTTTTTCGTTCATACTCAATGGTCTAATTCATTCTTCTGATCCTGTTTTCATATCTTCTTTATTAAAGGCATTTCGATATGATCGACCCCCGTAAACCCGAAAGAACCGGTGATGATACGCCTGCCCCGTCCTTGTGGCGTTATGTCTGGCGGATGAGCGGCATTCACCAGCTTTGGGTTTCATTACTGGCTGTTATTGTTGCCGCGCTAAATATGTTGCCGATCGAATTGCAGCGACGGCTGGTCGATGATGCCATATCGGATGGTAAACTTGACCTGCTGCTCAAGCTTGCGGCTGCCTATGCGGCGGTATTGATCCTGCACGGGCTTTGCAAATATCTATTGCGGCTTTACCAGGGGTGGTTGAGCGAGAGTTCCATTCGCTACAACCGTTTGCATCTCAGCCAGTTGCACGAGGACAACGAAAGTGAAAGTGCCCATGAAGAAGACGGAAAAGTCGTCTCGATCATTGGTGCCGAAATCGACAAACTCGGCGGGTTTGTTGGTGAATGTCTTTCCCAGCCAGTCGTAAACAGCGCGATGCTGATTTTTGGTCTGGGATATATGTTATCCCAGGCACCGCTTGTTGCGGCAATCGGGTTGGCAGCCCTGATACCCCAGGTGCTGCTGGTCCCGGTGGTGCAAAAACGCATTAATGTGCTGATTGCACGGCGGGTTAATACCATGCGCCGGGTGGGGGATGACCTCACCCGCCTGCCCCACACGGATACAAATCTTGAGGAAACGGAGCTTCCCGACCGGATCGATATTCTTTATCGCAACCGCATGATGACCTTTGTGCTGAAATTTGGCATGAAGGCGATTATCAATTTCCTCAATGGTGTAACCCCCCTTATTGTCCTGATTGTTGGCGGGTATCTGGTCATTAAGGGGCAAACAACCATTGGCGTTGTCGTCGCCTTTATTTCCGGCTTCGACCGGTTATCCGATCCAATGCGCGAAATGCTGTCTTATTACCGTGTGGCCGCACAGGCCAATGTGCAGCATAAAATGATTGCGCGATGGATGAAATAAGAAACGCAAAGCGCTGAAAATAAATGAAATTATATTTCAATCACCAAGCCATCATATGCCGGGCCAACATTCTCCGGTGTCATATCGTTGATCTGGTCATAATCAACCTGAATGCTCATATGGGTAAAATAAACTTGGCGAGGTTTAAATTCGGCAATCCACCCCATTACCTTTTCAAGGTGGGCATGGGTTGAATGCGGGGTCAAGCGCATGCAATCCACCACCCAGACATCCAGGTCATAAAGAAACTGATGCGAATATTCCGGCAAGTTTACCACGTCGGTTGAATAGGCAAAGTTGCCTACCCGGAAACCCAGGCTTTCACAAAAGCCATGATCCTGTGGAAAAACCTTTATCGGCACGCCGCCAATATTCAGATGGCCGTCAATCTGATGCGCTACCAGCACGGGTTTGTAATAAAAATCAACACCTTCGGCCAGGGGTTGCAACACATAGTTAAACCGGTGTTCCAGGGTCTGGATGGTTTCGGCAGAGGCATAAATATCAATCGGGCTGTGCATGGCAACGTTGATCCAGCGCAGATCATCAATGCCATGCACATGATCGGCATGTGAATGCGTAAACAGGATCGCATCAATATGCCGAATGTCGGCGGCCAATGCCTGTTCCCGAAAGTCGGGCCCCACATCCACCAGGATCTTTTTACCCGCTTCCTCAATCAGGATCGAACTGCGCAGGCGCCGGTTTTTCGGATTATTCGGGTCACACGCCCCCCACCCCAAACCAACGGAAGGCACCCCGTTTGAGGACCCGCAGCCAAGGATGGTAATTTTCGTCACTGCCCGCTTGCTCCTGTAGTGCTTAGAAGCGACCGATCAGCCTTGGAAAACAGGGTAAAGAAATTGTCCGTGGTAATGCGGGCGATTTCCTCGACACTGACATTCTTGATTTCGGCCAGTTTTGCAGCGGTATGGGCCACATATCCAGGCTCGTTGGTTTTGCCGCGTTTGGGCACGGGGGCCAGATAAGGTGAATCCGTTTCAACCAGTAACCGGTCCAGTGGCACATCCTTTATCGCATCCCGAATGGCGGTTGCCGAATTAAACGTGATAATGCCCGAACACGAGATATAAAACCCGATCTTGAGTGCTCGCTGGGCCAGTTCAGTCGATGAACTGAAGCAGTGAATCACGCCGGGAAAAGCACCTTTGGCATATTCTTCTTCAAGAATATCCATCGTGTCGTCATCGGCATCGCGCGTATGAACAACCAACGGCAACTGTGTTGCGCGACAAGCGGCAATATGGGCACGAAAGCTTTCTTTTTGGGCATCACGCGGCGCATTGTCGTAATAGTAATCCAGCCCGCTTTCCCCAATGCCAATAACCTTGGGATCTTGCGCCTTTTCAATCAGAATATCGGGGGTTGAAAGCCCCTCTTCACCCGCCTCATGCGGATGCACACCAACTGTGCAGTAAATATTATCAGCCCGCCCGGCAATCTCGCGAACTTTGTCAAAGGCCGATAATCGCACACCGATGCTGACCATCATGCCGACACCGGCATCGCGGGCACGCGTCATCGTCCCCGTAAAATCCTCGGCAAACTGGGGAAAGTCCAGATGGCAATGGCTGTCGACAAGGGCGACATTCATGCCTTGTCTCCTTCTGTTTCTGGTTCAACATAACGCGGGAACACCCCAGATGGCTTGGGCAGGTCCGTTCCGGCAACCAGCGCCCCATCCGCCCCGAGGCTGTCAAAGCTGCGTGCATCTTCGCCCAGAGCCAACTGGTCCAGAATTTTTGCCGCCGATTCCGGCATCAAAGGCTGCACCAGAATACCAACATGGCGAATGACTTCGGCCAATACATAAAGGACCGTTTCCATCCGGGCCGGATCGGATTTTTTCAGGGCCCAGGGCGCCATTTCATCGACATAGCGGTTGGCATCGCCGACCAGCGACCAGATCGCCTCGATCAATTTATGGAATGCCTGGGCATCAATATGGCCACGTACGGTTTCCAGCATGCCGTGCGCCTTGCCCAAAATGGCATTGTCGGCATCGGTAAAGTCACCTGCGGTTGGCACCTTGGCATTGCAGTTTTTACCAATCATCGACAAAACGCGCTGGCATAAATTGCCGAGGTCGTTTGCCAGTTCGCTATTCATGCGGTTTACCATCGCCTGATGGGAAAAATCGCCATCATTGCCGAACGGTACTTCACGCAGCAGGAAATAACGGGTCTGATCCAGGCCGTATTTCGCGGTCAGATCATACGGATCAATCACATTGCCAATCGATTTCGAAATTTTCTGGCCTTCATTGGTCCACCAGCCATGTGCAAAAACACGCTTCGGCGGCTTGATCCCGGCAGCCATTAACAGAGCCGGCCAATAAACCGCATGAAAACGGGCAATATCCTTGCCCACCATGTGCAAATCTGCCGGCCAGTATTTTTCCAGCATGTCCGGGTTTACGTCGGGATACCCAACCGCCGTCAAATAATTGGTCAGCGCATCAACCCACACATACATGACGTGCTTTTCATCACCCGGAACCGGCACCCCCCACTTAAAGCTGGTGCGCGAGACCGAAAGGTCGTGCATGCCGCCCTTCACAAAGCTCATGACTTCATTGCGACGCGAATTCGGCGCAATGAAATCTGGGTTGTCTTCGTAAAACTGGATCAGGCGATCGCCCCATTCGGACAGTTTAAAGAAATAGCTGGGCTCGGAAACCCATTCAACCGGAGCACCTGTCGGGGCCAGCTTCTGGCCGTCTTTTTCGATCAGTTCCTTTTCAGCGTAAAACGCCTCGTCTCGAACCGAATACCAGCCGTCATAAGACCCCAGATAAATCTCGCCCTTTTCCACCAATGTGTTCCACAGGGCCTGGCAGGCCTTTTTGTGGCGTTCTTCGGTGGTGCGGATGAAATCATCGTTGGAATAATTCATATGCACGGCAAGATCGCGGAAATTCTGCGATACCTGATCGGTAAAGGTCTGCGGATCAATACCTTTTGCAGCGGCAGACGCGTCAACCTTCTGACCGTGCTCGTCCGTTCCCGTCAGGAACATCACATCAAAACCATCCAGCCGCTTGAAACGTGCCATCACGTCAACTGCCAGCGTGGTATAGGCATGGCCAATATGCGGCTTGTCGTTGACATAATAGATCGGCGTGGTGATGTAAAAGGGCGGTTTTTGCCCGGTCATGGTTGCAATCCTTCGTATTAAAGCATGACGCAAAACGGCCCTTGCGGGCCGTCCGTCATTTATATTTAAATCAGCCCGGCAGCACTAGTTTCTAATCGTTTCTTCAAGCAGGAAAAACGCATTCAAAATCGCCTGCTTGCGATCCAGATGAAGCCCGCGCGTCGCTGACATGAGGTCGGTGATCTTTTCCCATACCTCCAGCCATTGATCAAGCGGTTGCGCAGCAGCCATGCGCTGCATTGCCGGCAATTCACCGTCAACCACTTCGCGCGGGGCACTTCCGGTTGCGGCAAACCGTATCATCCGCGCCAGCCACCAGTTCAAAAGTGCCGTTACGGTTACAAAGGCCTCGTCGCGATCCGCTGGCGAAAACCGTTCGGCAAATTTATGCAGGGCGGTTACATCAAGCTCCGGCAAGCCTGAAAGAAGTTGAACAAGCTGGGTGTACAGCTCCAGTCCGCCCACATCATGCAACTGCAATGCGCGACCAATGCTGCCATCAGCCAGACCGGCTAGGGCATATAAATCGTCCGTCGCCATATCCGGGCAATATTGCGCCAGAAGCGATGTTACAGTTTGATCTTCCAACGTGCCCAAATTCAGCCGGCGACAGCGCGACCGAATGGTTGGCAGCAGTTTGCCTGGCTGATGGGCAATCAGGATCATCATCGCATTCGATGGCGGTTCTTCCAAAACCTTCAAAATGGCATTGGCCGCATTGCGGTTCAGCTCGTCGGCGGCGTCGACAATCACAATGCGCCAGCCGCCTTCGGCCGAGGTTTTCGACATAAAACCGCCAACAGCGCGGACATTATCAACAGTAATTTCGCCCTGAAGCCGTTTTTTCTTTTCGTCATAAAGGCGTTCAACAACCTTCAGGTCGCCATGCCCGCCGCCTGCAATTCTGCGAAAAACCGGGTCTTCCGGCGAGACAAACAAACTGGTCGGTTTGTCATTAAACAGGCCGCCGCCTGCATTTTCACCACCCTGCGACAGCACAAAGCGCGCCATACGATAGGCCAGCGTTGCCTTGCCAACCCCGCGTGGTCCACATAACAGCCAGGCATGGTGCATGCGGCCACCGTTCCAGGCATCAACAATTACTTTTTCAACCGCCTCATGGCCCAAAAGCTGATGATTCTGGCGTGGTTCGGGGTATCCATTTTCGGTACTGTCATCGCTTGTCATCGTGACCGACCTGCCAGAAAATTCTCGACAGCGGCATTCACCCGGCCAGAAACCGTTTCAATGTCACCGTCAGCATCAATGATCTGGCAACGTTCTGGTTCCGCTACGGCGATGTCGCGAAATCCCTGTTGCAGGCGCTGATGAAAATCCAGTTCCATTTTTTCAAACCGGTCTTCGGCGGTTTTGGTATCGGCAAAACGGGCAAAGGCCCGGGCAAGACCCGTTTCAATCGGCAAGTCCATCATCAGGGTCAGGTCAGGTTTAAAGCCGCTAATGGCCAGGTGCCACAATTGCGCAATAAAATCTGCCCCCAGTCCGTGACCATAGCCTTGATAGGCAACCGATGAATCGGCAAAGCGGTCACATAATACCACTTGTCCACGTGCCAAAGCCGGGCGAATGGTGCGCTCCACATGGTCGCGCCGGGCGGCAAACATCAACAGGGCCTCGGTAACGGCATCCCAGCGACCGGAATCCCCTGTAAGCAAAAGGGCGCGGATTTCCTCCGCACCCGGTGATCCGCCTGGTTCACGGGTGACAATGACGTCACGGCCACGATGGCGAAACCATTGCTCCAGAAGGCGGATCTGGGTGGATTTTCCACTGCCCTCGCCGCCTTCAAAGCTGATGAAAATTCCGTCCGGCAGGATCACCCGTTGCTGCCCCCCCAGACAAGGTATTTGATCGCCGCGCCGATCCGGCCAACCAGACCAAGACGTTCAACCCCGGTTTTGGCATAAAGCGGAAAGGATTTCGGGTCCTGGTTGGGAATTTCGACTTTCAGGGTCGCAACCTGCTGACCGGCACTGATCGGGGCGGGAATCGGGCCTTCGTAAACGACCGACACCTTCATGTCTTTGCGGTCTTTGCGCGGAATGGTCAGGGTGATGTCCTGGTCTGTAACCAGGTCTACCTTGCCGGAATCGCCCAGCCAGACATCGGCAGAACTGACAACCTCGTCCTTTTTGAACAGATGATAGTTGTCAAACTCGCGGAAGCCCCAATCCAGCAGCTTCTGGCCTTCGGTGCGGCGCTCTCGCATCGAATTAAGCCCCATCACCACCAAAATCAGACGGCGGCCATCACGTTTGGCGGTTGCCGTCAAACCATAACCGGCAGCTTCGGTATGGCCGGTTTTCATGCCATCCACACCGGCACTGGTGCCTAAAAGCGGGTTGCGGTTATGCTGGCGAATACCGTTATAGGTAAAGACCGGCTCGCTATAGAATTTATAAAGTTCCGGGAAATCGTGGATCGTGCGATGCGCCAGAATCGCAAGATCATGCGCCGTCACCACATGTCCCTCGGCCGGCCAGCCGGTGGCATTTTTAAAGACCGATTTGGTCATGCCAATTTCACGGGCCTTTTCCGTCATTTCATGGGCAAAGGCATCTTCGGTGCCAGCGATACCTTCGGCAACCACGATGGCGGCATCATTACCCGACTGCACGATGATGCCGTGGATCAAATCATAGATGGAAACATCAGAATTGACCTCGACAAACATCTTGGAACCGCCCTTTTTCCAGGCATGTTCACTGACATGAAAAGTGTCTTGCAGGGTCAAACTGCCGTTTTTGATGCGATCAAACAGCATATAGATCGTCATCATCTTGGTCAGCGATGCCGGTTCGGCAAGGTCGTCGCCATTCTTGTTTAACAGGACGGCACCGGTATCATAATCAACAAGATACGCCTCGCGCGCGATCGTTTCGATCGACTGAGCATGGCTGACCGTCGCGGCCATCGCTGTTCCCAGAAGCACCGCCCCGGCGAGAAGCCGGTTAAATGTGGCTTTGCACGGAATTGACGGAAGTAAATTCATAACGTCCTTGTCCTGTTGATTTATTTCGTCCCCGAAGGATTGGCCGATGGCCAACAGGGCCGTCCTATGTCGTAAATCGGGCAAAAATGTGCAAATTTTGCATTTGCGCCTTTTTATCCGATCAAATTAGCATCCCGCAGCGGTCATTTCCCCTGCCCCGGCACATTCAACAATCACCCGTGCACCGGTTTGCCCGGTTGCCAAAACGCGGTCAAGTAAAACATCAGCCTCGGGCACAGTTGCCAGTGGCCCCAGACGAACCCGGTAAAATGTCGTCCCCTTAACATCGATAGGTTCGATTTTTGTCGGCGCAAGATTAAAAAGCCGATTTCGCAGATTCAAGGCGTTGTCGTAAACCGAAAAGGCACCGGCCTGTACATAAATGGCGCTGGGTGGTACTGCGGCAACATTGACTTCCGGGTTGGCCTGGGCGGTCACGGCAACATCATTTGCCGGGGTCGCCGGTTGGTATTTTGTCCGCTTGGGTGTTTGCGGGCTATCGTTAAAATCTTTGATGGGCTGGTTGCTGGGCGGGGCATCAAGCGAAACCGTCTCGACCGATGCCCGGGGCGCGGCCGTTACCGTGCTTTTTTCCGCCGCTGTTACGGTTGTGGGGGTTACAGATTTACCCTGCGCAATCAGGGCCGCCTGTTGGCTTTCCGCTTCCAGCACCTCGACCATGACTTTGGCCGTACCCTGCTGTTCAAAGCCCAGAAGCTGGGCCGCCTTGCGCGACATGTCGATAATGCGGCTGCGGGCAAAGGGCCCGCGATCATTGACTCGCACCTTTAACGAACGACCATTTTCAAGGTTGGTCACACGAACAATACTTGGCAGGGGCAATGTCCGGTGTGCCGCGGACACTTCGTTCTGATCAAAAATCTCGCCATTGGCGGTATATTTGCCGTGAAATTTCGGCCCGTACCAGGACGCAATGCCGGTTTCACGATATTCATAATCGACTGCCGGGTAATACCATTGCCCGGCAATCTCATAAGGTTTGCCAATTTTATAAGCGCCGATCTGCGCAGGGGCGCTGGTCTGGTTTTGCGATCCGATCCGCTTGACACCGTGAACCGCAAGCTGGGTTTCCGCACAGCCCGCCAGCATCACCAACATGGTCGCTACTCCTGTCACCTGACAGCCAAGGCGCCACCACGGGCGAGCCGAACTAAGAGCTGATTTTGGCATCCAGTTTTTTCCTCGTCACTCTGGGTCTTTAAAGGCCGGTTATCGACCGGCAATCGCATCGGCCAGCGTACCAACAGCAATGGCAAAATAAGTCGACCGGTTCCAGTGCATAATGGTGTTAAAATTGTTATAGACCATATAGGCAGGTCCGGCACCGTCATTTACCAGCACAATGGCGGCCTGCATATCAGCCGTTGGCAAGTCCGCCCCATTGGGCATGCGCACCCCCATTTTTTGCCACTCGGCAATCGGCTTGCGCACATCGCGGCCAGCCTTGCTGGCATCAAATCCTTTGGGCAGGCTGACTTTACGGCCCCAACGTTCATCAGTTTTCCAGCCAACCGATGACAGGTAATTGGCAGCAGACGCAAAGACGTCTTCTTTTTGTGTCCACAGGTTTATTTTCCCGTCGCCATTGCCATCGGTGGCGTAGGCCATAAAGGTGGACGGCATGAACTGCGCCTGCCCCATTGCACCGGCCCAGGATCCTTCCATTGCGTCGGCGGAGATATGCCCGGCATCAATGATCTTTAACGCCTTGATCAACTCGCCCCGGAAATAGGATGCCCGGCGCCCTTCAAAGGCCAGGGTTGCCAGCGAATCAATCACTGAAAAACCGCCGGTATGTTTGCCATAGCCGGTTTCAATACCCCAAAATGCCGCCAGGTAATGCGCTGGCACACCGTATTTTTTGGCTGCAGCTTCCAGAATATCGCGGTTCTCGGCAAATTTCTTGCGGCCTTCATCAATGCGCGACTGCGGGACAACGCGCTGCATATATTGCTCGAATGTCAGCTTGAATTCGGGCTGGCTGCGGTCAAGCTCGATCACGCGCGGGATTGGCTGGGTATTGGCAAAGGCTTCATCCAGCGTTTTTTGCGAAATACCGTCTTTCAGGGCCTCGGTTTTAAAATTGGCCAGCCAGCTGTCAAAGCCTTCCGTCGTAAAGGCGGGCAATGGGGCATCTGCGGGGGCTGCCACAACCGGGCTTGCTGCCAATAGCGCACCAAGAAGTGTGGCAACAGTTCCGAATGTCCGAATTTTCATGGTGATTGCCCTGTCCTTAATTTCAGAATTAACCGTTTTGAATATGGCGAACCGTCCTTACGGTGCCGGAAACCACGCCGTCGTTCGCCCGGTCCAGTAATAGGCGGTTAAGCCGACGAACTCTCTCAACGCGTTTTCCAGCATCTTGATAGAATGTGAGACGTTAATATCTGTTAAATGGCGTTGCGGCCTTGCGATATAATCTACCGGGCAGGCGATGATTGACCAGTCATAACGGCGAAATACCCCCATTGCACGGGGCATGTGCCGTGCCGATGTCACCAAAATCCAGGTTCCCTGCGCCTTGTCCGGCCATTTTTCAGCAATCATTTGGTGGCTGTAGCTTGCGTTTTCGGCTGTATTGCGGGATTTTTCCTCGTAAAAAATGTTCTCTGTCGCCAGTTTCCGGCGCACCAAATCATCATGCACGGCAATGGCCTCGCTGAATTTCCGGGTGCCGATTACATTGTCGCCCCCGGTAAAAATGACAGGCACTTTGGGAAAATCGCGTGCAAGCGCCAGCATTTCAAGGATCCTGTCGGCAGCAGCATTATATTCCACCTGGTTACGCGCGATATACTGATCACCATCAACCGCACCAGCCAGAACGATCACACCGGCAATATCCTGTGTGGCAATATTCTCAAACGATGGCTTGGGAAAGCGGTCTTCCAGTATGCGCACCGCCATCTCTCCAACCGGGATGACCGAGACAAAAACACAACAAACAGCGGTCACGACCATTAAATGATGTCCCAGCTTGCGGGATTTGCGAAACAGCATCATCAGTAGCGCAACAACAAATCCCAGCGTCACCAGATTTCCCGGTAGAATGAAAAATGTCGCAATCTTCGATAATACGAAAAACACTCTGGCCTTCTCCCTTGCCGCAACCCTTTTGGCGATAGCGATAACCGCATGACTGTTGTCTCGTATCGGGAAAAACAAGTTAAATTTTATCGCGCAATAACCGAACAACAGATATTGACAGCACGCGTCCCTGCCCTTATTGAATGGCCGCACCAAAGACGACCACATTGCGGAGAGATGGCAGAGTGGTTGAATGCACCGGTCTTGAAAACCGGCGTGCCTTTACGGGTACCCAGGGTTCGAATCCCTGTCTCTCCGCCATTTCCCGCCGATCACCGCCGAAATTAGCTTATTCGACGCCGATCACCGCGTGGCGGAAAAGGAAGAGCGAACGCTCCATGTAGCCAGAAAGTTCGTCGAACAGGCGATGTGGAAGCGGAACGGTGTTGTATCCAGCTTCGATGTCGGCGGTGTGGACAAAACAATCATTCCCGCATGGAGTCCTAATGTCGGCTTACAGTGGCGTGGTACCAAGCATGATACAAGCATGATAATCGCATGCGTTCCCGCCGGCTATTCGCGATCTTCACCGCTATTTCGACTTCAATCCATTTATGAAGATGTCGACGACGCGCCTGGTGTGGTCGGGGCGGGCAGTTTTGGCAGGCATGGACAGGTTTGCGACCGCGCTGATGATGTCGTCGGCATCAATGTCCGAGCGGATTTCGCCCGCTTTCGCCGCACGTTCGAGAAGTTGGCTTAGCACAGGTCGCAATCGCGCATCGAAATAAGCGGGCAGTGTCTCAAAAGCGGGGTCGCCCGAATGCAGTGCGCTGGCCAACCCGCGCTTGGCTGCGATGAACTCCGAAAATCGATGCAGCCATGCCGCAAGAGCCTCAAACGGTTGATGTTTCTCCGCCAAGGCGGGCGCGGCGTCGGCGCAGGCATCGACCTCGTTGCGGAAAACGGCAGCGATCAGCTCACCGCGCTTTGGGAAATGGCGATACAATGTGCCGGTGCCGACACCCGCCTTGCCCGCGATATCGCGCACCGGCGCATCCACCCCTGAGCTTGCGAAAACCTCCCTCGCCGCCTGCACCAGCGCGTCGAAACTGCGCTTCGCATCGGTGCGCCTGGCCCGGTTCTTGGTGTCCGATCCGTCCGGTTCCCTTGGATGTTCAGATGACATGGGCCATCACCTCTTGTTAAACGGAACATTGTTCCGTATGTGATAGATGGAACAATGTTCCGATTTCTTGGATAACGCATTGCGATGGCTTTGGCCACAGATTCACACAGCAAGGAGATCATCATGCCATGTATGGACGGCCCACTGAAAGCAAGGA
>NZ_JPWH01000046.1 GCF_003326755.1 Thalassospira profundimaris
TACTGGATTTGAATGAGTCTGGACCCTAAGCGTGAAGACCGTCCACATCTTCACCCAACGCAACATAACTCTTGAAAGTACGTATAAGCTCACTATCGGAGTCAATAATTTCTGCCCCTAGGGTTGCAATGCTTGCCAAAAGTCCCATTTCCTAAATGCGCTCATTATGCGCATTTCGCAGAAAGTAGAGGTATCAAATGGTTTATAATGAATCACAAAAAAAAGCCGATTTCGAGGCTTTTTTGTCAACTGCTCTCAAGCAAGCACACGAATTAGGTTACGTCTCTGGCTTTGAGAAAGGCACTGCCTTTGGTTACGCATTAGCAATGGAGCACACAAAAGCGGCCGTTTCTGACGGCATGAAAAAAGGTTCTTCTGAATGCGGTAAGAACATGCGCTCGCGCCGCCGCCAAAAGAATACTTCACCATCGTAACACTAAGGCCAGAGCAATCTAGCCTCAAACTACTAACAAACCGATATCATTGTGAACTGCCCCCTGGAGTTTGATATCACCTTTCGGAGGCAGTTCACCTCTACTGGATTATTTGTGCATTCCATCTCTCAAAATTTAGGGCAATGCCGAAACTGTGTCCCTTTCTAAGATCAATGACAAAAAGTACATTCATAGAATATGATAGTTAGTAAACCACACTTTCTCGATAACATTATCTATACCGTGTTCAGATTTTTTTGATTCTTTGCTGCTCGTCGGCGTTTTAGTTCTGCCTTGGCCCAAGCTGAGGATTCAGCCATGTCCCGGCGCAGCTCGGCCAGCTCACAGGGAGTAAGTCGGCGCACAGCAGGCCTCAGGCCCCGGTTTCGTTTCTCATTCATGCTTATGCCTTTGTTCATCTGCGCAACTGCACTTGAAGAATTATACAATATTTTGTATGGTTGCGCTATGGTATCCGGATATCCTCAACAACACAACCAAACACCCGAAGGAGCGCCAAGCATGGAAGTCCAGGTCAAGAAACTCGAAGGAAGCTGGGATCTTGGCTATGCCCTGCATAAACACACTCTTTCGAGTACCTACCTCGGGGATGATGAATACGGTCACCCTCAGTTTGACACTACGCGGTCCGAACCAGGGGAAGCCCTATACCAGCTTAAATACCGGAGTGATTGGAACCAAGTCGCACCAATCGCGGCGCAATTGAAAACCACACTGCTGCCATTGTTCGAGAAAGTCGGCTTGATCATTCCTATGCCGGCTTCAACCATACGTGCTCGTCAACCGGTTAATGAACTTGCTGTGGAGTTAGGTCGAATTACCGGCATCCCAGTGATCGACAACATTGTTGTGAAATCCCCCCCGCCGGAGGGAAGCCCGCAACTAAAAAATCTACACGGCCGCGAGGAAAAGGACGCGGCATTGCAGGGCAGGTTCAGCATTAATCCTAGCATCACCAATGATGGTTGTTGGAATGCACTCTTGCTAGATGACTTATTTGACACCGGCGCAACCATGGATGCGGTCTGCAACGCCTTGCGAACATACAATAAAATTAATCGCGTCTATGCCGCCTCGATAACGTGGAAATAACCTATGACAACAGTATTTATCGCCGGTTCGATCTCCATCAGCCGCTTGCATGAAAAAGTGCAAGAAAGAATCCATAAGATTGTATCGTCTGATTTTAACGTTGTTGTCGGCGATGCAGATGGAGCCGATACCTCCATACAAGAGTGTCTATACAAATTCCAAGCCAATAAGGTGACAGTTTACTGCACAGGGGATACCCCACGTAATAACGTTGCTGATTGGCCTGTTTATAAAGTCCACTCAAACGCGAAAGCAGGTAGTCGAGCTTATTTCACTGCGAAAGATCTAGAAATGGCGCGAAACAGCGATTACGGCCTAATGATCTGGGATTGCAAAAGCACAGGAACTTTAAGCAATGTTATCGAGCTTCTTCGTAAGAAGAAGAAGTCCTTGGTATTTGTAAATAAAAACAAAGAATTTGTGACCATTTCCGATAAGTCCGGACTCGATCACCTTCTTACATTCATGTCTGCCCATGCACGCGCGAAGGCCGAAGGAAAGATTAATCTTTCAGAAAAAATATCATGCCTTTCCCAAGAACAATTGTCCCTTGATGTTGCTGATGCGGAAACTTCACCAGTCATGAAGACTGAATTGGAAGATCAAGATACCATCGAAAAAAACCCTGCTTACAATGAGAATATGAAGCTACGTGAAGCGCTGATGTCCGCGCTAAAGGAACACATTACTCGCACTCACCTAAGCCAGTCACAGGCCGCCAAGGTTTTCGGCGTGACACAACCCCGCATTTCAGACCTCACAAGAGGAAAAGTTGATCTGTTCGGCCTCGATGCGCTTGTTAACATGGCTGCAACGGCAGGCCTCCGGGTTGAAATGCAAATACGCGAGGCAGCTTGATGGAACTTCAGAAGAACCGTCGAGGTTCAGTAACGATCCGCTCCATCAAATGCCGGGACTAAACACCTATATTCATGGTATCGGCAAATACTTCAGTCGTGAAACGCGCCGACACCATGAATTATACTTTCAATCATATGAGATAGGTTGTCGTTTTCCAGAAAACCATCGATTAAAATCGACTACTTACTCAACGACTTTATTCCCACTCCAATATCAACGGCACGAGAATTCACTTATATAACAGCTACTTAGGAAACCGCTCGTTATCGATACCATTATCTATACCATGCCCAGATTTTTTTTGATTTTTTGCTGCTCGTCGGCGTTTTAGTTCTGCCTTGGCCCAAGCTGAGGATTCAGCCATGTCCTTACGCAGTTGTTCCAGCTCAACAGGATGAAGCCTGCGGACCATAGCCAAGCGCCCCTTGTGCTCCTCTGTAGCAGTGAGCTGCGGCATGTCTGCGGTACCCGATACCCCAGGATGCTGACGCTTGCTCATGTCTCCTCCCTCAACAGTGATCTCCCCACTCCTCTACCTCTAATGAAGCAGAGCTTAGGAACATAATACCAAAGTAGCATGTTTCATAGAGATTTTTCTGGGCTAGAACATTATATCCCCTACTTTTTCTCCTACAATGGGATGAGCTGCAAGCATACAAAGAGAACTTCACAAATAATATACGGAGGGAAAATGATCGAATCTATAACAATGCAAGGAGTAGCAAGCTTTAGTGAATTTACTCCAGTCACGATAAATACAAACAAAAAATTAGCAATTATTTATGGCCATAATGGTACAGGAAAATCAACTCTAGCAAGGTACTTACAGAACACATCAGACAGCAACTACAATAGGTGCAATTTTACCCTACCAAACTCGCAAGACTATCAACTATTAGTTTACAACACTGATTTTGTGGAAAAGAACTTCTCGCAAGATAGCTTTGAGGGAGTATTCACCCTCGGTGAAGAAAATGTAGCGGCCGAACAAGCAATAACTGTTGCAGAACAGGAAATAATCAGCCTCGAAGGCCAGAGGCATCAAAAACAGCAAGCTAAATCGGAGTGTGAAACCAGAAAGGAAAGTAAGATACGACACATAAAAAACCAAGTATATGAAATCAAGAAAGAGCATGATAGAAAAGATCTAGACCACTGCTTAGTGGGCTTTAAAAACTCTGCTGACAAGTTTTATGAAGAACTCCTAAGAACTCCTCTGCTAGACTCACCAGAATATAATTTCAACGATCTTGCAAGAGAGTCAAACGAACTAAACAGAAAAACTGCTGAGAAAAGAAATCTGTTACCAAAGCTATCCTCCAACTTGTCTCACATAGAGACAAACAGCATTTTCAGTGAAGTGATTATTGCATCAAGAGAAAGCTACCTATCCAGTCTAGTAGAAAAATTAAAGAATTCCTCATGGATAGATCAAGGTAGAGTTTACATAAGTGAGGCTGAAGGAAAGTGTCCATTCTGTCAGCAGGCTTTAGGGGATGAGTTGGCAAAGCAAATCAACTCACTATTCGACTCATCATATGAACAAAAGAAAAAAGAAATACAGGCCTTAAGAGACAATTATTCTGATAAAACTAACGAGCTAAAAACCCAGCTTTCCGAAAATCATTTCAAATCACTAAACAATAGAGACCTTGATTTGGAGAAGGAAAAGCTTATAAACTCTTTAGAAGCAAATCTAGAGAAAATAGACAAAAAACTAAAAGACCCTAGCATAAAAGTATCACTGAAAGAAACAGACGATTTTTTTCAATCAATAAACAAAATTTTAGAAGACGAAAACTCTTCGAGAAGAACCTTTAACTCAAAACTAGAAAAGAAGAAAGAGTCCCTAGCCGAAATCAAGAAAAAATTCTGGTCATTGGTTCGCATTAAGTTTGATTCAGAAATAAAGGAGCACGACAAATCAATAGAGGAAATCAATTATGAAACTCTGAAATACAAAGACGAAATAACAGCGTTAACCAGGTCAATCGAAGAACAGAATGAAATAATTTCTGAGAACAGAGCAAGAATAACAAACATAGACACGTCAATAACTAACATCAACAGTCAGATCACAAGTATCGGCTTAGAAGGCTTTGAAATCAAAAGAAAGCCAGGTGAAGACAACCACTACTACCTTTGCCGGGGCACACATAACAGCGGAAATCATGTGTACAAATCTCTGAGCGAAGGCGAGAAAACCCTTATCACTTATCTTTATTTTTTAGAATTGTGCCAAGGAAGTATACGCATCGACTCGCCAATCCCTAAGAACAAGAAAATAATTGTTATTGACGATCCAATTTCCAGCCTATCCCATAATTACATATATGAGATAGGCTCTCTTACTCATAAAAAGATCATCAAGGGCTATGAGTATTCTCAAATTATTCTGCTGACTCATAGTCTATATTTTCTTCACGAAATGATAAAATACCTCCCTAAGAAACAAGAGGATTTCGATAGAAAGTGCAATCTATTCAGAGTCACGAAAAATACTCATAGCAACATATTGCCAATGGAGAGAGGTGATATAAAGAATGACTATCAGTCATATTGGCAGATAATAAAGGATGCACAAGAAGGGAACACTAACAACATCGTGCTCCCTAATATTATGAGAAACATTCTCGAATATTATTTTTCTTTTGTTCACAAGACCGATGAATTAAAAAGAGCTCTTGATGAATTAGAAGAAGATGACGCTGAATTTTCTTCTTTTTTCAGGTTTATTAACAGAGAATCGCACTCCGACTCAGTGAACATAAATGATCTTGGCGAAATAGACTCAGATCGTTTTATCAATAAATTCAGAGAGGTTTTCCTGCGAACAAATTTTGAAGAGCATTACAACAAAATGATGTCTTAAATTAAAAAATATAAGAGCTGGATTGACTAAGGAATGTTAATTTTCAATCAATACCACTTGGTTGGAACGATAATTAAAGGCGGCCCCGCGCCGCCTTTGTACCACTTTTCTCATCTTCATAATTTAGACCTCGGCATAACAACCTTTGTCATGACCTTACCCATTTCCTCCTGCGTCGCCTCAATCTTGCTGAGAACAGCAAGGATTGTTGCCTGGCCGAATTGCGCAGTTCGCACGTCATCGGTAAGCCATAGCTTCAGTAGGCCGCCCAAGCGGCCAAGGTCGCCGTTGATTCGAGCCAACTCCCGGACCTGCTCACAATCGACCACACCCTTGATCTTGTAACCCTGGCCAACCTCACGCAGATAACGCGCAGCGCTCATTCCTGCTCGCTTTGCTTGCGCCTCGATATGTTCTTTTTCCTCCGGTAAGCAGTACACCTTGATAGGTGTACTATTCTTCCTCGTTATTCGTTTTGTCTTATCGTTCATCACCTTTTGCCTTAGTTCCTTGTCGCCTGCCGGATGGTTGCTAATGCCTCCTGGAAGTCCTCCGGCGTCGCTCGACCAGTTTCAGCCTGGTAGTAAAGGATCATGAACATATTGGCGACCGCCTCCGCAACGGGCGAAATCTGCCGGGCGGTTTCCTGGTCGATGAACTCCAGGGCGGCCAGCTTGGTTGCTGCCTGATGAATTGCTTGCTGAACTTCGATATTATGTGTGGTTGTCATGTGTCACCTCTCTGACAGGTGGTATGTGGAAATGCGGGCCGGTGCAGCATCACCGGCCCGTGTGCTTTTAAAGCCCGGTACTGGAAAACCCGGCAGCTTCTGAAAACGGGGTTTTCCCGGTTCCAGCCCCTGCGTCATTGCTAATGCGTGTGCTGCTCGATGCTTCCACCCGGCCTGTAGGGTCCGGGCGGTTTACAAAGGCTGTAATCTCCGCCTCAGCGTCTTTCTCTCCCTCGGTCGTTGGTTCGACAACCGGCACAAAAGCCGTCTCTGCGGGGGCCTCCTGGGCTTCGTCAATCATATCCAGGGCAGCCATGAAATTACGTTGTGTCATCGTGGTATCTCCTTACGTGGCCTGTGGGCCTCGGTTCACAAAGCTGGCAACCTCTTCATTGCGTTCCTGCTGGCGTTCCTGGGCATACGAAACGTAATCCCCAACGTCGAAGGTGTGCTTTTCAGGGTCGCGTGCTTGCCACTCAGCGTGTGATTGGCGGGCCTTATCCTGGTCCTCACTGGACAGAGCATCAAAGCCGCCTGATTGGTTTACCCAGCCGCCGCCGTCGCCACCGCTCAAGCTATCGCTATCGAACGACGGTGAAGCACCGTCCGCCTCAGCATTGCTATCGCCCTTCGGCTCCATGCTTTCGCGGATCGAGGACGCCAAACGACCGCCGGCAGTCTGGTTTACTTTGTCCTGAAACTTACCGGCCATCTTGGACCCAGCCCCTTTAGCCAGCTCACCCGCCGTACCAGCCACCAAGGAAGCCGCCCTGCCAAAGCCACCACTTGAAGAGCCAGAGCCGCCAGACGGTGAAGAACTGGCAAAGCCCGCCGCCTGAGCAAACGGGGTGTCACCTGTGCTCACGTTATCGCTGCCAGTATCGCCACTACCCCAACCACCGCCGGTATCACCAGAGCCACCACCGCCAAAACTCGGCATGTCGCCCCCGGACATATTGGACTGTGCCTTGGTAAAAGCAGCTTTGATGGCACTCGCTCCACCAACGGTATTTGCCGCACCTCCCAGCATCGCCGCACCGGCCATTTTAGCCCCGGCCATTCCCATGCTTGCCGCCGTCATCGCAGCACCCACGGCGGCCCCGGCACCAAAGGAGCCAACTCCCATAGAGCCGACACTACCGCCTGTCACCAGGCCGGAAATCATTGGGGGAACCTTGTTCACCAGGAACAGCAAGACCAGGGATATAACGAACATGACGGCCAACTCCTGACTTGCCATGTTTTCCGCCCGCATTTGGCCGTGGTAATCCACGAGAAACTGCCTACCAATCGCAACGATCAGCACCATTGCCAGCAACTGGGCCGCTAAACCAAGAATGGCTTTGTAGTAGTTGATGGCCATGTCAGAGGTCCAACGCGAACCGCCAAAACCCAGGAAGAACACCCCGGCATAAAGCAGTATCCAACTAGCCGCCAATAACAGCAGCAGATTGATGGAAATAAGTGCCAGAACCACCAACACGGCCAAAGCCATCAGCTCCATCATTAACGCGGTTGGGAACTGTCGCCAGCTCAGCTCCGAAGTGGCTTCAACAGTCTTATCGTAAAGCTCGAACCCCATATCCAGGATGCTCGATGGCCCAAGCGTGCTACTACCAAGCCCCCCGGCGTCGGCCCCAAGTTGCTGCAATGAAGTGATGATGGTTCCGGCGATATTCATTCCCTGCGTGGCATTGGAAAGCAGCCACCAGAAAAAGCCGGTGAACATGATGAAGCGGACAAGCTCGGCAAAGAACTCGCCAATATCCGCCTTGCGCAGTGCCATCATGCCGAATGTCCAGACCATCGAAATCACAACCAGCGTCCAGAACAGACGGGTGGCGGCGGCTTCAATGGCTGGCCCCCATGTTGATGCAGCGGCGTTAAAGCGGTCTAGCACATCATCCATGATGTTAGTGCTAGACAGTTCCTGAGCCATTGCCGTATCAGACAGCATGACGGCGGCCATCACACCTAATCCGCCAAAGAAAAAGCGTTTCATGATGCCCTCCCTCAATATCTGTCGGGGGAGCTGGGTTTGAACTCCCATTCACCCATTTGCTGAGCTTTGTGGAAAGATTCGCACTCGGCAGCAAACGCCTGGCGTTTCGCCTCACTGCTGAACTCGGAAAGGGCTTGTTGATAAGCATCACCGGTGCAGGTCGCCTTATTGGGTTCCGGTGGTGTGTCCTCGCACCCAGCCAACAAAACAGCAGTGACGGCCAGCATAGGGAAAATTAATTTTTTCATGCGATGCCCTCCTTAGTAGCGATCTGCTGAGCTGGGTTGGTATTCCCAAGTACGAAGCTGCTTTTCCCGTGCCTCCCCTCTGGCACTGTCATCCAGTTCAGACGCCAGGCGTGTCGCTTCGGCATTCTGCTGGGCAATCAGCAGGCTACGGATTTGCAGGAGCTGGTTAGCCTGGTTGCTGGCGAGCTGGTTGGCGTAACCAATGGCGGCCAGTTGGCCGTCTGCGCCCTGGGCGGCGGATTGCAGGCGGGTGAGCTGACGGGCGTCGGCTTCCAGGTTGTCTTGCTGCTGCTCCAGCCCCTTAAACAGTGCGTCGTTGGCCCGCTTCTGGGATTCGGACGCCAGGCGGCGGTTTTCTTCCATCGCGGCCCGCTCGGCATCGCTGCACCCTGTAGACAAGAAGCAGGGCGATCCACGGTAATAGGCCACGTCCTGGAACTTGCCCAGGTAGGCATCGAGGCTGCCAAGCTGATTTTGGTAATAGGCGAGCGTGTTGGTCGCCTGGTTCAGATCGTTGATGGTGCGCTGCGCCTGATCCCAAATATGGGCCGCCGGGGCCATCGTGTTTTGCAGTTGGTTTTCATACTGCTGGAGTTGGGTTTGGTATTCCTGAATCTGCTTGAGCGTCTGCGCAACGGCTTCCATCGCGGACATGATGTTCTGCGATAGGTTGGTGCCATCAACTACTGGAATACCGGCGTAGACGGGCTGCAAAGTGCAGGTCGTCATAGCGACGGCCAGAGCAATTTTAGCGGCTAAATTTTTTCTTCTAACTTTTTGCATACGTTGATCTCCATTACCAATGAATGCTTTATCGTGCCTTTCAATGCATAACGTATAAGCTCAATAATTGGACATAAAAGTTGACATGGAGATATTTAAGTCAATAACTACTACGGCGGCAGCCGGTAGCCACGCAGAACAAGATTCCCGTTGAGCACCTCTAGTGCGAATAAGGGGGAGTGAAATAGGAACCGCCGACTTGTCGGTGGGCCTACTTCACCTATCTTGCCCGCACCTCAGCGTTGATTCTTGCGCGTACGGTATGTGCATTTCTGTGCAGTAACCTGTTTATTCCTGTGCAAACCGTGTTTTTCCGAGTAAATCGACACTTACAGCGGTATGACAGCGCACTTATAGCGACTCAACAGCGCTAAAATAGCGGTCTAGCAGCGTTTTGAGATGACTACTTTCCTCGCCATTCACTACACACAAAAACACAGCTTTCCTGTGAGTTCCCTCATGTGACCACCTTGCTTGTAATCCCGCCCCTCAAATGTCAATGAAATATGTGGGCACCCGACACATTGCCTTGATTTACAAAGACTTTCACATTAATCCATCCACTTGGAGGCCATTTCATTGACTGTTCGGGGTCGGTACTAGTTGAGGCATTCTTGTTGCGCCGCGCGCCCACCTTCGGACAGGTTTCAAGAACAATGTATATGCGAATAGGAATGTAGCGTTGTAGTATGTTGTACGGTGCTACTACATACTACAAACCCCACACATTTGTAGCCTACCACCGCCTGAAGTGGCTATTTATCTTGATGTATGGAAAACGGCTTTCTGAGCCGCCCAGAGAGGCGCTTCAGGCATCAACCCTCCGCCAACCCCTAGTCAGACGCTCCTGGAGCTTATAAGGCGGCTTTGGTCGTCCTTCGGACGGATTGAACGCCAAGGAGAAGGGATTGCTCCTGGCGAGCACACAAAATCGGCCTCCCTCTTGGCGTTAAAACATCGGCCGGAGGCCGATAGATACTCAACCTCCAGCACCCAGCTGGAGGTTGCTGGATATCCTGAGATATCCTGAATATCCTGCCAAAACAGCAAAAAATCGGGCGGGTGTGAGTCACTACCGGGCGGGTGTGAGTCGCCATCGGGCGGATGTGGGACGCTATCGGGCGGGTGTGAGGCGCTTTATCCTATTCTCAGCATCTATCGTTATTCCAACTTCATGCAATTTTTCCGCATCTTCCCTAAGCCTGGAACGCCCATTTCGCATCTTCTTACTATTGATGTTTTCACCACAGACTGCGCGAATGAGAGTATCAACATGCCACCCTCCGGCTGGGTCATTCTTGTGGGTCAATATGTGTCGAGCGACCGCCTGACTAATCCCGTGCCGCAAGCGAGCAATGGGTGCGGGATCGTAGTACAGGCTAAGGTCATGCTCCAATAGCATGACCAAGGCGATACCAAGCCGAACTCTCCACAGATTTCGCTCTCCTCCCGTCAAGGGATCAGGGCGTGTCATAGGTGAAGGAATAACATGATCGATCAAGCCGCCGATTATCGGAAAATCGAACTGTGGTGTTTCAATGGTTACAGTTGCTGCTCGAAGCTCTGCCAGCAGCTTCTCAAGCTGGGAGGAACTATACCGGCTATCTGACAACGTTTTCCGCACTTTGGCAGGGTCTACCAAAAGCTCTACACCACCATCTGACACATCGCGTCGACGTTCGGCACAGTGCAAAATAGCCTCAACAACATCTGCGTGCCGCTGGCCAAGCCTTCCCTTTATGCGACAGCGGCCAAAGGATGTTTCCATCCAGTTGGCCTCCAGCAGGCTCGGGCGCTGGCTGGCCTGGTAAAGCATCACTCGTGCCTGTGCGCTGGTACTAGTTGGAGTGACTTTGTTACCAGTTGTCATCAGCGCCTTCCATAACAGCTTTCGATTTCTTGAACGGCAATACTCCTTTGGCCTTACGCTGCTTCTCCAGCACGGCAGGTTTCAGCACACCGCCTTCGTGACGTCTGAACCAACGCTCTACGAAAGGAGAGCCATAATTCGCCTTGCTCACGCCATAGCGGACGAAGTACCCACGCTGACTATCATCAACACCCCATTCCTCAGCCTCGGTTTGCGTCATGCCAGACAGATACGATTGCCAGCGAATGTTATCGACCAGAACAGACGACCCACGGCTGGCCTGTTGCTGGTCACCCGCACCAATCATGGCGGCGCTCTTACTGGCATGGTGCAAAAATACGATAGAGCACCCCGTATCGGCGGCGATGGCTTCCATACGTCCGATCACTTGCGCCATTGGACCGCTAACGTTTTCATCTTCGATGTGGAAACGACGTAAGGTGTCCAGGATCATCAGGCGACGGCCTTCAGCCGCTCGCTTAAGGCCATCGAACCAATCGAGACACATGATGTTGGGGCACCTTCCTATCAGAGGCTCAATCAGCAAGCCTTCAGCAACAGCTTGCCGCTGCTCGGCAGTGAGATGTGCCCCAAGCGCATGTAATCGGTGATGGATAGCAGCAGGTGGATCCTCTGCGGGAAGATAGATAACTGGCCCAACAGGAAATTCTCCGACTTCCAGCAAGTCCGGGCCTCCAGCGATCTGCATCGCAAGCTGTAAGGCCAGCATGGATTTTCCGGCACCACCTGGTGAAACCAAGGCCCCCACCGTACCGGCAACCATGTTAGGTAAAACATAATCAAGAGGCGGCGGCGTTTCCGAAAAGGCCGCCATAAGATCAAGGGCCATACTGTTAGGCCTCTATGGTGTTGCCAGGTCGAGCAGCCTGGATTCCAGACGCTTTACGCGTCTCTATCCATTCTTCGACTTCCGATAAATCCCAAGCAACATTTCTGCTTGTAAGCGCTATGCGCTTCGGAAATTCCCCACGCTGTTCCAGGTTATAAATTGTGCGCGTTGAAAGTGGAATCATCTCCAGGAGTTGTTTCCTGTTGATGAGAACTTTATTTGCCATTGTTTGCATGCTTGAACCTCCATTTACCTGTTGAGGCTTCATCGTGCCAAGCAATGCAACTTGATTAAGCTTTATTTTTGGACTATAAAGTTGTTATGAATATCGAACACCAAGCTAGACTAGACCTAGGGCAAGACTACATAGCCATCCTTCCAGGCTGCGCCCAGCCTGTTTCTCTTGCTATCGCCAAATTCAGAACGTGTTGGGGACCTTACTCTGCCTTCTCTCGGCGCTACCCCATTCTTCGCCTGATACAAGAACTGATCGATCCTGCCATAGCTGAATACATGGATTCCCTCCCAAACAGTTATAAAAACTATGTTGCGGGCAGTGGTTCAGGGGTTGGATTTAGCGAAATCATCCGGCTGATAGGGCTGGAAGCAATGGTGCGCATGCAGCGCCAACTGCTACGCCAGTTCATAAAGACAAGTGATGAACAAACCCAAAGAGATCAGTGCTTCGTCGCAACCATTGAATCGTTAATCGAATTAACCTGGGATTGCGCCTGTAAGCGTCCGAAGAAATCAACAGCTACCAAAGGCGTCAACCTAAACGTACAACGAAAACATAATTTCTGCGAATTCTGTGGGAACCTTACGGAGTACTCAAAATTCATGCTCACAGTAGAGCAGAGAAAAACCAATGAGGTTGAACTTATAGACCACAAGAAACTAGGCTCAGGACCTATTAATTTTCGCTC
>NZ_JPWH01000047.1 GCF_003326755.1 Thalassospira profundimaris
GACGCGATAGGTTTTTGCGGGTGTCCAGATGCGAGAGCCATCCGGAATATTTTGAGGGTCTAGTTTTTCTTTCTTGGAAAGAGAACGGCGCTCTCGGTTAGATAACTCGACACGACCATAAGCGGAGCCGCCAAGTCCACCAGCTTCTTTCTTGAAATACAATTGGTTGTATTTGAGATGTTCTCGATCTTTAGCGAACCAAATTAAATAGTCTGAAACACCGGGTAGCAAGTTTGCTGTCGAACCTGTCGTTTTCTTAAAGGTTATTAAGCTTACGAAATTTTTTGAGCCGAAGACTTCACTAAGTAGTTCTGTTACATGGTGTAAATTCTCATCAGAGATCTGCACGAAGACCGATCCGCTCTCATTTAGCAGTTCCCGCGCCAAAACCAGTCGGTCACGTAGATACGTAAGGTAGGAATGGATACCCAACTCCCAAGTATCTCTGAATGCTTTGATCATCTCGGGTTCTTGGGTGAGATCGACGTCTGAGCGGTCCTTTACATCCCTCTTGTTCGTGAACGGCTGAAAGTTTGATCCGTATTTTATGCCATAGGGTGGGTCGATGTAGATCATCTGAACTTTGCCACACATGCTTTCTTTCGCCAGAAGCGAGTTCATGACCAGCAAGCTATCACCTGCTACCAGCCGGTTGGACCAGCCCTTCTCATGGTGGTAAAAATCCAAAGCCTCTCGCAAGGGTAAGTTCTCGAAAGGGGCTGCAAACAAGTCTGTTTGTCGCCAGTGCCTTGCCGCATCTTTGCCTTTCAACCTCTTTGCAGCGTTTGCAAGGATTGTTGCCGGATCGACGCGTTCGTGAACATGGAGTGAAACAGTGTCAACTTCGAAGGACGTTTTCTCTGCCTTGCCCGTCCAATTTAGGTAAGGAGCTTGCAAGTTCTTCAGTTCTTGCAATGCATCTTTCATACGTTCGGGATCTTCACTCGCTAGTGCTTCGTCAATGAGCTGTTCAATCGAACCACGTGCCATATCAAAGTTTAACACCGGATCGAGATGAGGGTCATGCTGCCAGCTTGTTTTATCCCCGTCTGGGTCTGTGTCTGCATGCACCATACCGACTTCAGGATTGTTAACTCGAGTTTGATCGTGCCGGTAGGAGAGAACTTCGTTTGGCTCAGTGGTTCTGCGCGAGGATTTCTTACGGGAGCTATTTTTAGCTTTGGGAGCTTTGGCCTCCGGCGAGGTCAACTCAAGGTTGATGACATCTGCCCGATATATTACCCCACCTTTACCGTGACCTTTTGCGATAATTCCATCATCAATCAGCTCGTCACGGGCAGACGAATACTGCTCATCGGTAAGGTTAGGGATATGCTCCCGCAGCCGTGCCAACATCGCTCCTTCGCGGATAGAGGAGCCGTCCTCAGGTGTCAGAGAAAGGATCAGATCAGTCAGTTTTTCGGACATGAAAGCTCTATTCTTGCTTGCGTTGACGTTGGTGAGGCACCGCTGGACCAATCACCGATGATATGTGCTCTGGGAAAACAAAGAGTGTGTTTTTCAATACGCAGGGAGCGATAGTTTGCCGCCCAAGTAAACCTATTTGTGCACCGTGTTTTAATATCAGCGTTTGCTTCTTTTGACCACAATCTGAATACACGTAAAGAGAGTAGGTGAAGACTAAGCTGGTAAAACTCCAATCATTTTCTGACATCCGGTCTGTGGGGACTATTTGATCAGAAGTACCATTTCTTGGAGTTGATCAAATTATGAACAGAGACGAGCGAGCGAAAGAAATAATGAGCCAACGAGATTCTCTCGCTCAAGCCTTTATCTATGAAGGCATGCCAGGCACATACGTTGCCCAGCGCGCGAACATTTGTCAGGGAAGCATCTTCTGCCAGCCAGCGCCGTATCCTCAACCGAGTGAAAGCGAAAAATCTGATCGAACTATGGGAAAGAATGAAGACACCCGACTTTGACCTTCTCCCCGAAAACAGTCGCATTTTTTGAGTGAGTTTTCCAAATTAAGGCAAAGGAGAACTCGAGATGAAGAAGCGCTTTTCAGAAGAACAGATCATCGGAATTTTAAAGGAACAGGAAGCAGGATTTACGGTGAAGGATATCATCCGCCGTCATGGTATTGCGGAACAGACTTTTTTTAGTCCAGAAATGATAGCGGTGCCGGAATCAGGTGTCAGTATCCTTTTCCACCCGTTGAGCATGGCTTGTCATGCGAATAAGACAGGAAGAACGCCTGCGTTCTGTTAGGTGGTACCACCTAACCTATCCTGCCAGACCAACGACATGGAAGAATGCAGACAAACGTTGAAACTTGTAGAATTTTCGTCACGCCCAGAAAATCAATAGAATTCATTTAAAACAGATACTTATCTACATCCATCCAAATCTCACCTTCTTGTGGTAACAGGAGATGCGGACAATCACAGACGTTTCCAGAAACACGCATAAACACATAGAATATTAAATAATAACAATATATTACGTAGGTATACCGACACCCCAAAACCATACATATACCAGAAAACATAGACACTCGTTGACACTGCCGGTAACATGCAGAAAGTCATAGAATGTATCTGTAGATCAATATGATAGGGCACGATATGCTGGAATGGGGAATGGGCAGGGTAGAAGCACTTGCTGTACAAACCGAGATTTTGGCTCGGCTAGATCAAGGCTACCCGGTAAGCCAGATTTACCGAAATTTGCAAAAATCTGGCCAGATCACAATGGGAAGAGCGGCGTTTTATCAGCATGTGGCCAAAATCAAACGCGACCGCCTTAAAACAGATACCCCGGCAACGTCAGTTCACCAGCCTGCTGCCAAATCTAAAACTCAGGGCAAAACCAAAGCAGCCAAGCCCGCTGGTTCGTTTATCGAAGGCCGGTTAGACCCGGTAAAACAGTCTTTTGAAGACACATGGGACGGCAATATTTCATCGACCGAAAGCTAATCCTGAGACTTCGTGCAAACTCTTGCGACTTCATGCAACCCGTTGAAATGTATATACAACCCAGCTAACTTTCCTCCAAAACCTATCCGTTTTGCAGGTTGCACCAGAACCATCCATGTGGATGATTAACGGCTTATCGCTCCTTCAATAATTATCTCCAAGAGCAATAGGCCAGAATACGTGAGAGTTGCCATTTATGCCCGTCATTCGACGGACCGTCAGGCCACCAGCAGCCATGACCAGATTACACGATGCCAAGCCTATTGCACGGCCAAAGACTACCAGGTCACCGACATCTATCATGATGAAGCCTTTTCCGGCGCGATGATGGAAAACCGGCCCGGGATTGTCAGTCTGCTGATGGCAGCGTTTGACAACCGGTTTGACCGCATCGTCTGCGAAGATCTCTCGCGCATCAGTCGCGACCAGGCAGACGTGGCCCATTTCTTCAAGAAAATGGTTTTTGTCGGCATTGAGGTCGAAACCATCAGCGAAGGCGTAATCAACGAGCTGCATATCGGCCTGAAAGGCACGATGAATGCGCTTTACCTCAAGGACCTGTCGGATAAGACCCATCGTGGCATGGTCGCCGCCGTTTTGCGCGGCAGCGTGCCCGGTGGCCGCACCTATGGCTATGAAATCGTCCGGGGATTGGACGAGAAGGGTGAGCTGTTGCATGGCAAGCGCAAAGTCGTTCCAGACGAGGCCGAAACCATCCGCAAGATCTTTGCCATGTATCTGAATGGCGAAAAACTGCGCCATATCTGCAATACGCTCGACCGGATGGGCATTGCCGCCCCCTCCGGCGGAAAATGGGCACCCACAACACTGGTTGGCACACGGGTACGCAAGACAGGCCTTTTGCGCAACACACTGTATCGCGGCATTGTCACCTTTAACCGCATGCAATATCGCAAGAACCCGGAAACTGGCAAAAAACTCTCGGTCATGCGCCCGGAAAGCGAATGGATTCATGTGCCGATCCCGGAATTGCAAATTATCGATGATGCAACCTTCGATGCGGTGCAGGCGATGCTGGATGAACGTTCCAGCAAGGCCGCCGAATATCGTGCCACTGTGAAGTTACGAGATCCGGTCGAAACAGACACCATTGCCAAATCGCGCATCCGCGACTGGCGGGAACGGCAGATCAAAACCGGCGGCAAAGTCTTTGCCCTGTTTGCCGGTCGCCTCAAATGCGCCCATCATAACATTCGCATGGGAGCACACTGGGCAGACCGCTATGCCTGCCGCCATCACCAATGTGCCAATCGGGCTGTCCGCTATGCCGATCTGATGGAAGCGGTGCTGGCCGCAGCGCTGCGGCTCAAGCCCGAAGACATTGCCGCCTATTATCAAAGCGACAAAATAGAGCGCAAACGCCAGCACCATGTCCGACATCTCGAAAAGTCACACCGGAAACTTAAGGATTTGCGTAGCCGCGCCGAACATGCGCTCAGCACCTTTGGCGTTGGCAGCGACACAAGCGAACTCAAAGCCTGGTTCGAGGACAATACCGAACAAATGCGCATCGCCCGCCTTGACATTGACCGGGAAAAACGCGCTCTGGCAGAGCTTTCACCGCCCGCCAACATCCAAAAGATTCACGCACATTTTGCCAAAAACATCGAAAAACTGCGTGTCTGGAGCCGCGACCCCGAAGCTGTCACCCAATTGCGCAATACAATGAAAAGCTACATCATCACCGCCCATTGGGACCCGGACGGCAAACGCTGGTATCGGACCTGCGAGATCGAATACGACTTCCCAGCCATGGTGCGTATCCTCGGACAGAAAAACTAAACCGGCAAAATTTTGCCGGTTGCCCTGTCCTAAACGTCCATACTCATTCTGTCGGCCAGCCGTGTCATGAGATCCATCCGCTCATGAAAATCGCACCAAAGACATATCCAAATTTGTTCCTTTTGTTAACTTTTGTTTATTTTTGATTGTTTTTTCCTTCGAGAAGGATTATAACGTTTACATAACCAGTGGGGACAGCACTTTGGAAATCACCTTCACCCATAAAGCAAAAAAAGGTCTGTTGCGTGTTCCGGCAAAAATCCGCAACAGCATTTTGCAGAAGCTGGACCTTATTGCTCAAAACCCACGCCGGACCGACCTTGACATCAAAAAAATGAGCGGCGTTGAAGCCTATCGCTTGCGGGTTGGCACATACCGGGCCATTTACACCGAAGATGGTGTCATTCTTGAAGTTCAGAATATCGCGCCGCGTGGCGAAATTTACAAAAGATAGGAGACATCATGTCACACCAGATTATCTATCAGGACGACAAGCCTGTTTTTGTTGTCGTTCCTTATGACGAATGGATTGCAAATCGCACCGGGGCGGAAGATGCCGACGACGCCGAAGATCTGGCAGCCCTGCACGACGCCCTGCAAAATGACGATGGACGCCGCTACCCCATTGACGTGATCAAACGGCTTTCGGCGAGCGAAAACCCGCTGAAAGTCTACCGCGAACACGCGAGCATGACACAGGAAGAGCTTGCCGCCCTTGTCGGTGTCACCAAAACCTATATCGGCCAGATCGAACGGGGAGAACGCTCCATGTCTGACCGCTTGCGCGGCAAACTTGCCGCCACCCTGAACCTTGACATTTCTGACCTTACCCCGTGGCCCCAAGACTGAAGAGAGAAAGGCGCAATAAAATGAGGGTATCCGGATTACAAGGTTGAAACAGGACTATTCGTTCGCCCTACAGCGTCAGAATGACAATCCCCGCTTTAACGGGGGACCGCCGTTCTGTGCCACGAAACACGAAGGGCGGTTAAAACTGAAATCCGATTTGCCCGGTGCTATCCGTCTTTGTAAGAACACCCTGAAAGTCGCTGCTGGAAATCTGAACAAAATCCGGCATCCGCTCCAACCGGCCCTGACGATATTTCGGATCAATATTCGTCATCTTCCCGGCTTTGGCATATTGGCAAAAAATGATGGCGGCGGCCTCATTAACGCTCACAGGCGGCCATTCTGCATAAAAATGCGACTGAAAACCCGTTTCGGAAATAAACGGCAGGTCAAGGTCAATGGCGTTGAATTCAAATCGGCTGCATATGTCGAGTGGACAGGTAAACCCCACCAACACCCGACCATGATCCGTTTCCAACACAAACAACCCGTTCTGTCCCCAATGCGGAACATCCTCGTCTTTAGCGGCAAGGGCCGCTGTCATCACCGTTCCTGCCCCGTCTGGCGCAAAGATGCCAAATTCACCCTTTGCACCATTGGCTGACACAATCAAAGCCCTGAAATCCTGTGCAGCCTTTTGCGCCGCATCACTCTCATTTGCCCTGATGGCGATATCAAATTGGCGAGCAATCTGTTTGGCAGCCTGAATATCGTGCTCTGTTGCCGTGTGCATCGTGATAATCCCTTTTCTGAATGACAACCGAAGGACCGATCTGGCCGGTTCAACTTCTTCCCGTCGTCAAAAAAGGGTGAATGCCGTCAAGCTGAATATGGGATATTCAGGCCGTCAAGGCCTGAACCGGGACCCTGATTCTGCTTTACGGCAGAGGGCGAAGCCCTGGCTCCGGCCTATCCGCACGTTCAAAGTTTCGGTCAAAGCATCTTCATGAGAATAGACAATAAGCCGTATTCCCGGTCTCCAAAAATAAACCGGCAAAATTTTGCCGGTTCGTCTATTTTTAATAGTTACATTTTCAATGTAATGATCGTCAGAACTATATTTGGACATGCCCAATACGCGCATGAAGGCGCTTCAATGCCTGATCAACGGTCAGGGACCCATTGGCGAGTTCTTGCAGGTCGCTACGGGTCTGATGATCCACCTCAAGGTCTTCGAGCTTCTGATTGGCAATAATGCTCGCCACCTTGCAATGGCGGCTGTGTGCTTCTTCCTGCGTTAAAGACACGATCCAACTCCTCAATCCGGTATCAGCAAACATTATAAATCAGAAATCATTGTTTTCCCGATGATTATACAAAGACCCCATATCAAAGAAACTCTTCAAAATGCGCACGAAACCGGGGATATTTTTCGACAAAGGCAGCCAGGTTCCTGCGCATCAATTCCAACAGGAAATCATTATCCGGATCAAGATTGTGCAATGCTTCTGCCAGTTCATGCGCCGCGCTCTCATTGGAATATTTTGGGCCCGTCAATAGTCGCTGGATTATGGTTTGCTGCGCACCAACCGACACCCGATACTCAAGTAAATTGCGAATCAGCGTGAAACCCCGACGGGCCAGAATAATGCTCTCATCCCTCGTCATGTGAAAATCTCCTAAACATTCTATTTTCAAGTCCCAACGGGCTGCATCACTGCCGCTTTGCAGGCGTTTTCGCCACATAACAGCTTCATGCCGGGCTTTCCCCAAACCTGTGCCGCACAGGACGGGCAGCGATATTTGACACGATGGGAACGGTTTTCCGCCTGAACCGGCGTCACCCGTGCCAATGCCGCCGCACTGGCCGAACCTCCTGTCAAGGCTGCCGCCAGCGCGTGGCTCGGCGGCTGCGGCGGGAAACGGTCCAGCCAGGACAGCGTAAATTCCCGGGTCATCAACTCCCGACATGCCCGATCAAACGGCCCGTCCTCAAGGATGTAATGGGTCATTTTTTCGCCCACGCGCCGCCCGCCGGGCTTTCCTGTATTGCTTGGCATCAAGCCGATGGATTCCATGCGGTCGGCCCATTCGCGGTTGTGATAGGCACGCCTGCCGGGATCACCGAAGTGATACTGCCAGAGATGTACCATCTCATGGACCAGGGTTGAGAGCGTTTGCGGAACGGTTCGCACCACGAACCAGGACGGGTTCAAGGCAACCTCATCGATACACTCGCCCGTTTCACTGCTGACAAACCGCTCGGGCGAAAAATAGCCGTAAGTATTCTTCTGACGCTGCAAGGTGATCAGGCAGGCTGGCAGCTTGTTCTCAAACAGACCAGTATTAAAATGGCTGAAAGCCTTTTGTAATTCGCCATAAAATTCGACACTGGGCAGGGCTTCGGCGAGTTTATGGATTGCACAATCCATTTTTCAGCCCTCCCATGCCGGAAACAGCCGCTGTGCCCGATCCAGAAACTGCACCTCGGCCTTTTGCGGGCTCCAGGGCAGCACATATTCCGGCAAAGGTGCGACCGAACGCGGCATAAAACCGCGCACCAGGCCCCGGTCAACTGCATCGCGATATTCCGTCACCTGCAAACGCTGGTCGATATAGGCAACTTCCTCAACCACATCGGCAGGCCACGGCCAGCACAGTCCCGCCATTTCCGTGTAAGACTTGCGGATCGGCAAAACGATCTCCGCTTCAAAACGGTGCCATATCCCAAGCTCCCGCATCTTCTGCTTAACCGGTGTGAGCAAGTCCCCGGTTTCATCTTCCTCGATGTCGTGGATCAGGGCATAGGGTGCGGCCAGACGCAAAACGTTATCGCACGCCATCACACAATGCTGGGCAACAGACACATCACAGGCCCCGTTCCAACGCCGTAAATGTGCCAGGCCCCGTGCTTTACGGGCGAATAAAAGCTGGCAGTAGGAAGAGTGTTTAACGGCAGGAAGAAGATCACGCATGACCACTCTCCTGCTGTTCGATGGCGCGCAAATTGTGGCGTACGGTATCGCGTAAACGGGCCGATTTGAGCATGGCATAGAGATAGCCCGCCGGATCACGCACGCCCTGCCGGTCTACCGCCACCATCACAGCCGCCAGCGCCGCCCAGCCATGTTTCGCCAGAGCAAATTGCCAGACGGATGGTCTTAGTTTGATCTGGTTGCTTAAAGTCCAGCGCACAGCGGCAACAACCGACTGGATCGACGCGGCAGACGGTGCTGGCCCCACCAGGTCGCACAGTTCGGCTGCGGTGAGCTGTTTTTGCAGGGTCGGTGAGGCCTGAACCATCAAAAACAGGATCTCGCCATCGACATCAAGACCGGAAATTGTCGGGCACGATCTCTGCCCGGGCGTTGCCTGCGAAGCCCCACTTTGTACAAGGTTCGTAGAACCGGGATTTATCTTGTAGGATTTAAGGGGGACAGAAATGTCCACCACCCCGGACTCTATTGCCCCGTCATCTGACTGTTTCACCATCGTCAGATCATCGCGTTCAGCCTTCGCCTGTTCGCGGGCGGACTCTATCTTCTGTTCGATAAATTCTGCCGCCTGGTGCAACTCATGCAGCCTTGCTGCGATCGGACGCAAGTCAATCCCGGCATTGCCGTCCGAACGCCGGTTCGAGGCTGAATAACGCCGAACAATCCAGTGATTAGCCTCCAGCAAACATAATGCCCGCCGGATTGAGCGTTCATTCTTACCAGTCAATTCCGCCAACCGCCGATTACCCGGCCAGACCATCAAACGGCCACTGCGCCAGGCCCGCACCTCATAGACATGCTCAATCAGCAGAATAAGAACCCGAACGGAAAGATCGGTCAAACAGGGAGATAAGCAGGAAATCGCCCGGCTCACCAAGCCAACGACCGACGCTGTGGTCACATCGTTACAGCCGGTAAAACCGTCACATAAGGCGAGCAAATCGCCATAACTTTCCGTCCGTCGAGCAAGGCCCGGGACGGATTTTGGCCCCGAAGAGCAGACTCCAGAGTCGTTCAGATTCATATATTTGTCGGCACAGGCCGGTTATTTGCTTTTG
>NZ_JPWH01000048.1 GCF_003326755.1 Thalassospira profundimaris
ACCAACCTGTAAACACCTTTTTTGAAGAAAAATGACGTTTTTTACGAGACATTAGGTACAGGCCCGAAACGGTCCGCACAAATGCTGGGGTTTGCGGGTTTTGCATATGCAGCATTATTTGACATTGCGCCGCACACAAGTCGATCAATGTCGGATTTATGACAAATACCAGCGCGTGATCCTTAAAAATATCGGCTTGGAGTCCGGGCAGTTACGCCCGAATTGGCAAAAACCGACACATAACGACACAGTATTTTCGCTTTTGTCGCCTTTACTCCCGGCGTAAAGAAATTGAAGCATATGCGGGCACCAATAAAACTGAGTGTCCGTTCACTGGACCTTTTTCCCGACACAGCAGGCAAAGAACAGATCATGATCCGCATTCCCCATATTGTTGCCCATCGCGGTGCCTCCATCGAAGCCCCGGAAAACACCATTGCCGCCTTTCGGGTTGCCCAGGCGCGCGGGGTGAACTGGATTGAATGTGATGTAACATTAAGTGCCGATGACCAATGTGTCCTTATTCATGACGACACCCTGGAACGCACGACCAATGGCAGCGGCCCCATTCATCACCATGACCTGGCAACATTACGCCAGCTTGATGCCGGAGCATGGTTTTCAGACATATATAAAGGCGAGCGCATTCCCACCCTTTCCGAAACGCTTGATACCCTGGCGGCGTTAGGCATGGGGGTTAACCTGGAAATCAAGCCCTCGGGCTGTGATGCCATGAAGTTGGCAGGCGAAGTCGCCCGTGAAATTGCCAACCGCAAGGATGTGCCGATCCTGTTATCGAGTTTTGATCGCGATATTGTCGCGAAAATGGCCGGGCTTTGCCCCGATCATGATTGCGGCTGGCTGGTTGAGGAGATTCCCGGCGACTGGCAGGCGGAATATAAACGCCTGAAGGCCAGTGCCCTGCATGTTGATCATAAACAACTTACGGCAGAAATGTGTGCGGAAATAACAGGCGAAAATGTACCTTTGATCTGTTATACAGTTAACGATCCGGACCGGGCACGTAGCCTGCTGTCCTGGGGGGTGAGCAGCATTATCACCGATAACCCTGCTTTGATGACCACCGTCATCCCCCCGATCAAATAACAAGACCTCTATTAACAAGATGTCCCCGCACCAACTGCCGTATCACCGCCACCCACGGAAACGGCACAAAGGGACACATTTCGGAAATGTCTAACATGACGACGCCTGAAAACGGCATGACGCCGGATTATTCGCCCCAGCCACTTTACCCCCATAACCGGGTGAAACGGCATTTGACAGAGCTGTTCCGCCTGGCGGTTCCAGTTGTGATTGCGCGGATCGGCATGCTGATCATGTCGGTGGTAGATACGATTGTTGTCGGCAATTATGACAGTGCCGGACTGGCCTATCTGAACGTGGCCCATGCCCCGTTCATTTCCCTGCTGGTCACGGGGGTTGGTCTTTTGACCGGCATCATGATCATGACATCGCATGCGGTTGGCCGGAGAAACTATCTTGCGGCGGGGCATGTGTGGCGGGCCTGCCTGCCTTATGCCGCGCTATTGGGGATCGGTCTGGGCACGATTTCCTGGCATATGGACTGGCTTTTTGTCCTGACAGAACAACCTGCCGACATTGCCCTGCATGCTGCGGCGCTGGGGCGTATTCTTGCCCTGGGATTGCCGGCCGCGCTGATTTATACCGCCTGTTCCTTTTTTATGGAGGGGTTACAGCGCCCCCTGCCCGGCATGGTCATGATGCTGCTGGCCAATGTTGTGAACCTGTTTCTGGATTACAGCCTGGTCAATGGTGCCTTTGGCATGCCCGAACTGGGGGCCAGTGGTGCGGCATGGACGTCAACCATCATTCGCTGGCTGATGGCCCTTTCCATGCTGGCCTATGTCTTGATGCTGAAAAACCATGCCCTTTATGGATTGCGCGACGGTTTTTCCGGCTGGTGGCGCAATTCGCGCGAGGCCCGATCGGTCGGTTATGCCTCGGGTGCCAGCCAGGGCATGGAAACAATGGCCTTTGCCGCCATGCAGCTTTTTGCCGGTCGGCTGGGTGTTGTGGCCGCAGCAAGTTACGGCATTACCATGACGATTCTGGGCCTGATGTTCATGTTTGCTCTGGGACTGGCGTCGGCAACGTCAGTAAGGGTTGGCATTGCCTTTGGCCGCCGCGACCGGGCCGATATGGCGCTGGCGGGCTGGATCGGCCTGATCACCACCATGCTGGTGATGTTTGGCCTGAGCCTGCCGGTTTATTTCTTCCCCGGCTGGATTGCCAACCTGTTTAGCAAGGATGCCGTGGTGATTGCCGGGACATCGGGCCTGCTGGTTTTGATGCCAATCATTTTCCCCACCGATGGCGGGCAGAATGCGGCAATCAATGCCCTGCGCGGTACCGGAGAAAAATGGGCCCCGACCATGCTGCACATGTTTTCCTATATCTTTGTCATGATCCCGGCGGGGTATTATCTGGCATTTGTGCAGGGGTTGGGCGTAACCGGCCTGTTTTGGGGCATCGCCATTGCCAGCCTGGTCGCCGTGAGCGGCCTTGCCATTCGATTCAAGATTGTATCAGCACGGGAATTGCCTGCTTATCCCTAAGCGGCAAGTCACATTGCACCCTTACAAAATGGTCCGCCCGATATTTTCGGAGCGGACCTTTTTATTGCAACCCGCACAAGGGAGGATCGAAAAAACAAAGGAGACCAGAACCGCCATGACAACAACATCAACACAAGGCCCCAACCGGAATCGCCAAAACTGGCGCGGCAGCCTGTTTGAGGCCATGCAGGTTTTACGCGATCAGGCCGACCCGCGATTTGAAATTCTGCTGAAACATGGCAGCATGTCCGTCGAGATTTATGCCCCGCAAAAGCAGGACCATCAAACCCCGCACCGCCAGGACGAGCTTTATATCATTCAGTCCGGAACGGGGATATTCAGCCGGGATGGCGACCGCAGCCCATGCCGTGCTGGCGATGTTCTGTTTGTGCCCGCAGGCATGGATCACCGGTTTGAGGATTTTACCGATGATTTTGTGACCTGGGTGATTTTCTGGGGACCGGATGGGGGTGAAACCCCATGACCTATGATGTCCACGTCAATTGCGTGTTGCCGCCAGCGCCAAGCGGGGCATCAGCATATCGCAAAACGGAATAACCAGAGCGTCAAAAGCCGCCGCAGCCCGCGGCGCATCAATACGGATAATGTGCTGTTCAATGTCACGCCGGGTGGAGAGATCATTGAGAGCGGCAAGTTCAGGCAGGCTGGTGATCAGCATATCGTAAAACCCGGCCTGATCGGCGGTGACGTTTCCTTCGCCCAGATTGGACAAATGATTATAAAGCGCCATTGCCAGAAACCAACGGCAATAGGGCACCAGCCCCTGAATGATGTCATCGCGCTGAGCGGGTTGAACATATTGCTGCAAATCCGGGTCGAGCCAGACAGCATTTTGCACCCCGGCGACAAAGGCATTGCGCAATGCCGGACGGTCCTCGGTAAAGAACACAGTGGTGAGCCAGCCTGACAAGCCATCAAGGGCTGCCTTGCGGCTTTCGGGCGTTGAATTGGGCCCATAATCCAGCGCAGGCAAAGGCGGCTGGCCCGACATGGCAAGGGCGGCCACCGCCAGATCCATCACTGCATGGGTCAGCCATGCCTGATGCCAGATTTGCATGGGGCGAAAGAACGGTTCCTTTTCCGCCCCGCCTGCCTCGATCCAGCTTTCGATCAAATGGCTGCGCCCGAGCGCGATACCGATTTGCAGGGCAGCTTCAAAGCCAATGCCACCATTTTGCACCAGATGACGAGTGCCCAGCATATCTTCAAGCAACGGCAGGGTCGTGGCAGGATGGTCGCTACGCAGGCCAGAGCCCAGTGGCAAATAAAACGCCGCCGCATCACTATGCCCCAAAACAGCGCGCACATGCCGTCCGAAACGGCCCCAAAACACAAGGCGCACCGGCTCAGACCGCTTGCGCCACAAGGGCCGGGTTTCATCCCAGTTAGCCGTCTCAAAATCGGTCAGGGTCAGAGATTTGGCCAGGCGTGCCAGTGATTTTTCCAATGCGGCATCCATTTCTGCCAGAGGGCCGACATGGGCGATTGACAAGCGCCAGCCCGGCTGTTCATGCGGGTGATGATCAAGCCATAAATGGGCAAAACCATCGGACCCGGCGCGCTCCATTGCCGGCGCAACCAGATCGAGGAACATTTGCAGGGCGGCGGGAATATCGGTCCCATCATGATTGGGCAGGGCATCGCCGACCATGACGGTGCGCAGAGTGACATCTTCGCCATCGGGCCGGTTGGCAAAAAGGGGCGGCAGGAAACCGGCATAAGGATCGATGAACATTAGACATACTCGCTTTTTTTATAAAACCGGATGACGGCCCGGCGATCATCACAAACTAGCGCGCAACCAGACGGTCCAGACGCAAACGATGACGGGCATCACTTAACCGCCAAACGCCGGACTGCACTGCCAGCAACACCCCCAGCCCGGTAGCACCGGCAATCAGAAACATCAAAAGTAGCTGATAAAGAACCGCCTGCAAGGGGTCAATCCCGGCCAGGATTTGCCCGGTCATCATACCGGGAATAAAAACAATGCCACAGGCCGACATGGAATTCAGGATCGGGGTGAGGCCATTTTGCATGGCAACCTTTACGGCCGGGGCAAAGGCCTGGCGTCGTGTGCCGCCCAGAGCCAGCCGTGCCTCGATCGCCGGACGCATATCATGCACCGCTTCGCCCAGGCGCATCATCCCCAGCGACACACCATTCAAACTGTTGCCCAGCACCATCCCCAACAGCGGCACAACAAACCGCGGATCATACCAGGGATCGGGCCTGAACTGGGTGGCCAGGGCAAACCCCGTGACCAGAATGGAGGCCGCCGCCATCGCCCCGGTACCAAAGGCAAAACCCCACAGCCCGGTAAAACGGTATTTCTGGCGGGCTGTTGCTTCGCGGCCTGCGAAAAGCACCATGACCAATACCAGCAGCACCGTCCAAAGCGGGGCATTTAGCGCAAACAGATATTTCAGCACCAGCCCCAGCAACAAAAGCTGCACCACCATGCGCAGGGCGGCAACAAAAATCCGCCGCCCAAGCCCCAGGCGATAGATCACCGATACCAGACCATGCGCCAACAACAAAGCCGCGGCCAGACCAACATCAAAAATATCAAGCCGGATAAAAGGATCGATCATGGCGACGTGCTTTCATGTGCCACCTTGGCAGGGTGCGAAGCTTCCCGGCATCCCTGAAGATCAAGGTGATAATGCCGGTCGCCAATTTCGGACGCCTGGGCAGCGTTATGAGTCACCAGCAAAATCGCCCCGCCCCGTGCAGCAAAATGACGCAGCATAGTCTGCACCGCCTGTGTGCTTTCCGGGTCCAGGGCAGATGTGGGTTCATCGAGCAGCAAAACCGCTGGTGCCCCCTCCATGCCCCGCAACAGAGCGAGGCGCTGCCGTTCGCCAGTGGAAAGTTCGGCAATCGGGCGGTCCATAACGGTTTCGGTCAGCATCAGGGCGGACAGACGGGTTTGCACCGCACTGGGTTCGCGAAAATGCGCCCGGGCTGTTTCCGCCCACCAGCCCGGCTCAGCCGCCAGATAACGTACCCGGTCACGCCATTTGGGCGCGGGCATGGCTGACAGGGCGATATTGCGCAACATGATGGTGCCGGAAACCGTTGGTTCCAGGTCGGCGATCGCGCGCAAAAGGCGGCTTTTGCCAATGCCGGACGGCCCGCGCACAGTGACAATTTCCCCCACATGCAGGCACAGCGATACCGGCGGCAAATCGCCCACGACCAAATCATCAATTTGAAGAACGCGATCTGCCATTGGCCCCCTTAACATCACCAGGGATCAGGCACGGGTCAGGCCCGCATGTCCCAGCGAGGCCTCACGATAAACCGATGGCGGCATGCCGACAAGACGGCGAAAATCGCGCGAGAAATGGGCGTTGTCGGTAAAACCGCACCAATAGCCGATTTCACCGATTGAAAGGTCCGTGCCACTGATCAGGCGGCACGCCTCACGCACACGCGTCAAGCGCAGCAAATCGGAAAAGCGGGTATTGGCGGCTTGCAACCGGCGTTGCAGGGTGCGGGCCGATGTCTCCATATCACGGGCAACGTCATCAATCGTCCAGCCCCGGCCAACATCATTTTCCAGCATCGCGACAAGTTTGCGCACCACGGGCCGCCCCGCCACCGCAGACGGTGCCGTCCCGGGCATATTGGCCATAAACGGATAACCCTGCGACACCGGGACAAAACTTTGCCAGCTAATGCGCCAGCGCAACCCGCGCCCGGCAAAGTCACGCACTTTAACCAGCTTGCCATTGCGCACCATCGTCACCGCAGAGCCATGTGATGGCAAAATAACGCTGGTAATGCCCTCCACCCCGATGGCTTCGAGCAGACCGACAATAAACCCGTGCAACAGCAGGTTTTCCACCCGCGAAGGCGCCTGCCCGCGCACGGTGCCGCGATGCAGGGTAAGCGACCGGCTGGTGGTGGCAAATTCGGTACGGCCCCGGGCATGAGAATAACTTTCAAGACGACGCCAGCGTTCAACAATCAGCTCCGGGCTGCCACCATAACGCAGCATGGTCAAAACCGGGGCCTGCTCCTTAAGCGCCAAATGACGCCCCAGCTTGACCAGCACATAAGACCCCGCCGCTTCCTCAAGTGCCAGCATGACCGAGCGCAAACGCCCCGCCGTCATGACGGTGCCCTCGGGAACCAGATCATATCCCTGTGGAAGCCAGGCGAGCTGCCGGATCAGTGCCCCCTGAAGACCGAACGAAACAAATTCCTGCATTAACGCAACGCACCCCTTTTTGATGGCGCAATCTTACAAGCATTCTGCGTTTAGGTCATCCTGCCATAAAAAATATCACGAAGCTGTTACAAAACAATTTTTCAGCCCCATCCTGCACCACAAATACAACCATTCAGATTCAGGTGGGGGTTCGCGAATAGAATACAATGTGTCATGCTGTGGCTTTACAAACGAAGAAGGGACGACCGTGACCAGGGTTCTGTTTGTTTGCACCGGGAATATCTGCCGTTCGCCCACCGCAGATGGCGTCTTTGCCAAAATGGTGGCGGATGCCGGACTTTCAGAAAAAATTACCGTCGATAGCTGCGGCACCACGGGTTACCATGTCGGCGAACCAGCCGACCGGCGCGCAACACAGGAAGCCCGCAAACGCGGTTATGACCTGTCACATTTACGCGCTCGCAAACTGACTCCTGCCGATTTTGGCAATTTCGATTACCTGATCGCAATGGATGACAACCATCTTGAGGCCCTTGAACGCGCCTGCCCCGAAAAATACCGTGAGCGCATCAAACTGTTTCTGGATTTCCACCCCACCCGGCAGGGCCAAAGTGTGCCGGACCCCTATTATGGCGGCGCACAGGGCTTCACCCATGTACTTGATCTGATCGAGGAAACGTCCCGGAACCTGCTTAAGCAACTGCGCCAGACCCATAAAATGTAAACACAATGGCTCGACATGGCACGCACGGAATGCACATTAGATCAAAAACGTATCTCAGATATCATCGGATGCACAGTACGCCATATGCGTGTCATGTCGCAAAGCGATATGGCATGCGTGATGCTGGCAGAGCTTGAGGATACCGACGGTGGCGAACCAACGGGCATCGTTCCACGACAGGTCGTTGTCAAACACACCGCCGATAACACCGCCTGTATAGAAGGCCGGATGTTACAAAAACTGGGCACGCTCTCACCCATCCGCTATCCGGGAGTGCTTTACGGCGATGATCACCTGTTGGTCATGGAATATATCAAAGCCGATGGTCAGGCAGGATCATCTGGCGCACAGGATCTAGCGCAAAAGCTGGCCGCACAGCATGACATTACCCAACCCGATGTCGGACTGGAATTTGATACTCTGATTGGCGGGTTACACCAGCCCAACCCACCCTGCGCCAACTGGCTGGAATTTTTCCGCGATCAGCGCCTGTTATTCATGGCGCAATGTGCCAGCGACAGCGGAAAACTGCCGTCCCACCTGCGCCAGCGTATTGACAAACTTTCCGCCCGTCTGGGCGATTTCATCGCGCCCGATGTTAAACCGTCCCTTCTGCATGGCGATTTGTGGGGCGGAAATATTCTGTATCATCAGGGGAAACTGGCCGGACTGATTGACCCGGCACTGTATTTTGGCGATGCGGAAATCGAACTGGCCTTTGGCACCCTATTTGGCGATCTGAACCGCGATTTTTTCGATGTTTACAGCGAATATCGCCCGCTCCATCCGGAATTTTTCACAACCCGTCGCGATCTTTACAATCTCTATCCGCTGCTTGTTCATGTCCGCCTGTTTGGTGGCAGCTATGTGCAGGCGGTAGAGCGCAATCTCGCTCAATTGGGGTTTTAAAACCGGTTTTGTTCTGACCTTACGGCGCAAGATTGCATTGGAATTCACCGGCCCCAGGCCCAGTTCCAGCCCAAGCCTGTTGCCCCTGACGCCATCGACTGTTTGTCTTTTCGCCCGATGCTGCGGGATATTCCCTCAAAGAGACATGTACAGCCGGATCGCCTCACTTTTCGATTTGGCTATTTTGCA
>NZ_JPWH01000049.1 GCF_003326755.1 Thalassospira profundimaris
CCGAAAAATACGCGACCTCGCGCCGGGGTTAAATTGGCCTATTTATCCTAATAAAGCTATTTGGCCCCACGAAACATCTCGTTTCGTGGGGCCATTTTGTTGGGGCAGTAGTGATGCTTTAGGCACTGTCATGTCGTTGCGATAAGCAACCTCGTGTCTTCATGGGTGTTATCCGTGCTGGATTTTGCCATTTCTGCCCCCTTAAGCGCGATGCATATACAATAACCGGTTTGATATGAACTGGCGGTTGTGTGGGTCGCGTAAATGACCGTATCAGCGCTGCGAAATATCATTAGACCCGCGTGGGACGATGGGTCGAAAATAACCGGGGCACTGGCGTTTAGCCCCAGCTTTTTTAGGGTTTCCCGGATCGTCCAACTGATTGTGGCAGCAATGTTTATGGGGAGTTTGATGTTGTCTGCAATAAAGCGGGCGCGGGTAAAGGCTGTTTCGCCCAGTAATGCTTGCCAGTCCCCGGCGGGTTTTTGTAGGATATCCTGCATATCGCAGCCAATGGCAAACGGGCTTTCGACAATAAGCTTCCAGTTACTGGCGTAGGATCGGGACTGATATTTGCCATCATCCGTCATTTCCGGTTTGCCATCTGGGCGATGTGCGGTTTTGGTTGTCGTTTTTGCTACGGCGTATGCTGAAAGCCTAATTTTAATGGTGTCCGGTATATGGTGTGCTGCAATCAGACGTTCCATCATGGTTGCAAGAAGCGGCAGTGCTGATATGGTCAAGCCTTTTGGCGCCCCCATCGTGCGCAGTTTAAGGTGCTGCCAGTGTTCGATGATCGCGCCACTCGCATCAAAGATCGACAGATCATAAATCAGCTCGTCCCCATTATCTGCAATTTCTGTGGCAAATATAAAGCAGTCTTCGCCATCGGGCAATTCGCCCATTGCGATATTTTCAACCGAAACTGGAATAACCGTTTGATGGGGAATGCAGGCCTGAATAGCGTGCAAGGCCGCGTCGCGCATGCCCCCATCACCCAGCAGTAGGGTTTGTGAATGATCCGGGCTAAACCAGTTTTGCACGTTTTTTGCAGCCAACCGTGCCACGCAGCGTCGTGCTTCAAGCAGGTGATAGGCGTATATGCGCTGGAACCGCCCGGATTGAAACAGGACATTTCCATAAAGGTCCTGCGTCATATTCAGCCCATCAACAGGCTGGCTTTTTGCCAATAAAAGCAAATCATTGGCAATTCTGGGGGGTGTTTTTCGCGGCTGCAATTCACAGGTCGCGGTGATGTGATTGATCTGAAAATCGGTGGCCGATGACCGGATTGCGATGGAATACTGATTTCTCGTTAGGGCAAGCACTGCAACACGAATAACGGTTTCGCTATCTGGTGCGATCACCAGCGCCTTTGTGAATTTGACGTCCTGAAACGACGTTTGCTGGTTGATATCGTCGCGGGACAGGGGGCGAATGGCCTGTTGCATTGCCTCGAGTGCCATGACGGCGGGAAAAATTGCTTCGCTATTTAAGGTGTGGTCACGCAAATATGGGTCGCTATCCTGACTGATGGTAAAGTCACACACCACTTCAACCCCAGGGTAGAAGACGCGCATATTTTCAACGAAACGGCCAGACTGGGCTGTTGATTTGGGCTGTTTTCGGGGCAGGGTGGCCGGGGTGCCATAGCGACCTGAGACAATCAGATTTGTCGGTAAGTTAACATTGTTAATAATGTTGAGAAATTCAGAAACGCCATCATCAATCGAGATCGGGTTGATACCCTGGGCAATCAGGGCATCAAGGCTGCCAATATTCTGTCCCATTCCGATACCGGCCCAAACGGACCATTCGATTGTTTTGCAATGGCAATGCGGGTGGGTTTTGGCGAAGTTTTCGATGCTTGTGGCAAGCCATTCATTGGCAAGGGCATAGTGGGCCTCGCCGTGCAGCCCCATGCGACCGATGATGGAACCAAACCCGACAAGCAGCCGCAATTTTGCGGTGTCGAGCGCTGCGAGAATATTGTTAAGACCGTCAATTTTGGGACTGACCGTTTTGGCAATGTCTTCGGGTAATAAGGTCGCAATTGTTTTGGGGCTGTTAATGCCGGCCCCATGTAAAACGGCCGTTACAGTGGCGTGCAGTTCCTTCTCTCCAGCCCTGATTGCGTCGCTTACGCAGGCTCTTAGAGTGATATCGGCCTGTTGATAACTTACACGGATGCCAGCATTTTCAAACCGCTGCAAATTGGCCATCAGCTCCGCACTGTCTGACGGCGATGATCGCCCAAGCACCAGCAAGGCGCAGCCTGTTTGCCGTGACAGCTGAAACGCACATTCAGCGCTAATTCCCTTGCCGCCGCCGGTGACCAGCAGGGTGTCGTTTGTTGATAAAAGGTTTGTCCGGATTTCGTTTGGTTTTGCGATTAACGTTAAGTCCGGGATGAAACGGTTGTCATCGCCATCCAGATAGATTTCTGAATATCCCGGTTCAGCGGCGGTGATTTCGGCCAGAATGGTGACCGGCAAGTTGCTGGCAGGATTAGCGGGCAGGTGCATGACCTGTGTGTCGATTTCCGGGTTTTCGAGAAAGAATGATTTGAAAAAGCCGCTGGCAGACCAGCCCTGCTGCAGAATGACAAATCGGAAAGCACCAGGGCTGTTCGCTGCCTGCGCGACGGTGTGTTTTGCCGCATCTAGCAGGCTTGAAAGATCCTGATCATAACTATGTTGATCAATAGACAGCAAAACGCCATTGCCAAACCGGCCGTGCTGTAATTCGGCTAGTATCTGTGTTGCAAGCGGGCTTTGGTTTCCAAAGCTGGCCCAGTTTCCATTTGGAAGTGCTGGCTGGTTTGCAAGGAGTGTTAGTCGGTCCTGCTTTTGTGTGCCAGGGTGAAAATAACGCACCCAGCTTTCAACACCATCGGGTGCGAAAGTGGGATTATTGCGGTTGTTATTACCCGAATTTGCCATGTCGGTGATGGCCGTGGCGATGTCGCCAATTTTGCCGTCGGCAAATTCGGTCGGATCAACCAACAGCCTTACATTGATGGCGGTGCCAAGGCGGGTAACAATTTCGCCTACTGTGATTGAATTTAAATGCAGGTCGGAAAGCATACGGCTGCTTTCTTCCAGCGACCAGGCAGGAAGGCCGGTCCGTTCGGCAATGATTGTACGAAGGGCGAATAAAACACCGTCGCGGTCCCTTGTTGTGCCATCGAAATTCAGGGATTGTGGATTTTCTGCTTCTGGCGGTGCTGTAAGGGTGTTTTCTGCAGTGATTGATGGGATAAGGGATGGTTGCGTTTCGCATGGATTATTGATGAAACTGGCGGTCCAGTCCCAGTCAAATTTGCGGATGAATCGTTCTCGATAGAGCTGGCCGATATTCATGGCACAACCCAGTATATAGGCGGCTGCCGTTGCCTTTAAAAACGGCATCATGCTGTTAGCGCCCATATCAATCGAAAGGGTAGGGATATCGGTTATGCCAGCTGTCATTTTTTCAAGCAGGCTGCCGGGACCTACCTCGATGAAAAGGTCGGTTTGGGGCGCGATTTGAACAACACTGTCCATGAAATGGACTGGCGCGGTTATCTGGTTTTGCAGATATGATTTAATGTCCGCATCGTGCGGCAGTAGGGAAGCTAGCACGGTTGAGGATATTTGCCGTGATGGCACCTGAAATTCCATATCGTCCAGCAGCGTTTTAAACCGATTGGCGGTTTTTGCCATCATCGGGCTGTGGAATGCCTGACGAACGGAAAGCTGTGTGCAGGCGATACTTTGCTGACGCAAGTCGCCGGCAAGGCGGGCGATCGCATCGCTTTGCCCGGAAATGATGGTCTGTCGCGGTCCGTTAAGATTGGCAATATAAAGCCCGGTACGACCAGCAATCACCTGTTTGGCGCCGGTTTCATCGGTTGCAACAGCCAGCATGGCACCATAGGCGTTTGTATCTGCCGCCATAACAAGACCGCGCCGGGTTGCCAGTTCCAGTAAGGTTGCATCATTATATGCGTTTGCCCATCGCAGTGCAGCCAGTTCACCCAAGCTGTGACCAATGGCGAAATCACCTTTTACACCAACATGTTCTAGCATGTGCAACCCCGCCAGGGAGGCGGCAGCGATCGCGGGTTGGGCAAAATCGGTATTGCTGCGATCATGGAAGGTTTCGAGGCGGGCATTTACAAACGTATCTTTGACGAATTCAAACCGCCGTTCATATATGCCGCCATGACAGCGCGCCGGGGCACCCTGGCCGGAAAAAAGAAATGCAATTTTGCCCGTTTTTGTTTTGCTGGAGGCAAATATGCCATCTTCGTTATCAAACCAGCTTTCCAATGCATTCATCTTGTCGATCTGATCGCGAAGTTTAAGCAGTTTACGGTGTAATTCGGCAGGTTGGTCGGCGGTGATGGCTGCTTTCCAGTTGAACTGCGGGGTAAGCCCTGCGCGCTGAGCCAGTTCATCGGCAAGGTCGGTTAGTTCTGCGCGCGAGCATTTGTTGGCGAAACTTAAAACGTGATTGATGGTCCAAAGAAGGTCTTTCTGGCATGTGGCAGCAAAAACAAAAACGTCACTATCCTGAAAGGTATCAATCGCCTGACGGGTGCGCGAACCGGCAATGTAATTTTTGGATGGTGCGTTGTGGGGGGCCTCGGAAAGGGTAATATGTGTGTTGATGCCGCCAAACCCCATTGCACTCACGGCTGCCCGACGTTCTTCGCCATGGCTGTGCCAGTCCCGCGCCTGGTGGGAGGGGGCCAGTTTGGCGCGGTTATCCTCAAACAGGCTGTGTGGGGTACGGCATGCAGTAGTTGGGGGCAGTATATTTTCACTAAGGCACTTGGTGGCACGTAATACACCGGCAATACCAGCGGCGGCCTTGGTATGGCCGATATTCGCTTTGATCGAACTGATAACCGCTGGCACCAAAATGTTGTTATCGGCACTGCGCGCCTGCATCAGGGCATTTAATTCAGCAGCGTCACCGATTTTTGTACCGGTGCCATGGCCCTCAAAGTAGCCGACAGTACCAATAGAATAACCCGCGCGGCGATAGGTGCGGTCAAGGGCGATGACCTGCCCGCTGGTTTCCGGGCGGGTCAGTCCGCCATTGCCATCGGATGAAACGCCCCAGCCACGAATAACGGCATGGATGGTTTCGCATTGTTCGATCGCATCTTCATAGCGCATCAGGGCCAACATGCCGCAGCCTTCGCCGGGCCAGAAGCCTTGCGAATTTTCGTCGTAAACCAGCATTTCATCGCGTGCGAGTGCTGATGTGCGCGAAAAACCGGTCAGTTCAAACGGATCAAGGCTGAGATCTACGCCACCAGCAAGGACAAGGTCGACGTCGCTACTGCCCAGGGCGCTGCAAGCGTCAATGACAGAAATAAGCGAGGATGAGCAGGCACCATCTACGGTATAACCGCCACCTTTGAAGTCAAAATGGTTGCAAATGCGCCCGGCAATCGTGTTTGCAAGCCCACCGGCCAGGGTATCTTCGTTGGGAATGGGGAAGGGCGCTTTATAATGCTGTTCCAGCTTATGAAGGAATGATGTCAGATCATCTTTTGAAAGATCGGGAAAGTGATTTTGCAATTCCTGTTCGATTACACCCCCAACATAGGGCCAGCGCAAGCGCATCAAATTCGCGCGCGAAAATTCACCAGTCAGAGTGTTACCAAGAATGACACGGACATTGTCGTTGCTAACGACCTTTTTGCCTTTACGGAACGCAATATTTTCAATTGTTTCGCGCGCTACGGTAAGTGCCAACCAGTGCGTCAGGTCGGTGGTTTCAAAGCTTTGCTGTGACACGCGAAACCAGTTGCGGTCAAAGTGGAAATTGGCAAGAACGGCGGCCTGGCTGGTATAGGCACAGTCTGCTTTTTTGCCTGATGGATCAAAATAGGCTGATGACAAACGTCCAGCAGGAATGGTGCGAAAAGACCGGCGTTGTGCCAATCCATTTTCAAAAAGCTGTTGCGGCGTATCGGCATCGGGGTAACGGCAGGCCATCCCAACAATGGCAATCGGGCAGCTTTTTGCGGTTTCTTGCATGGTCAGGATCCTGTCATTTTAGGGAGATGGTTGTTTGCTGGCAGGGTCACTGCCTGGGCATTATTTGCAAATGACGAAGCCACCCGGTGGCGCCTTTGGGCATGCTACCGGGTGGTTTTTCTTATTTAGGGGCCGTTATTTAAAGGTTACCGGCGTTGACCCACCGATCGGTTCGCTTGTGGTAACCAGAACCTGTGTTAAGGCCTTGCCAGGGGCCGATGACCATTCGTATTGGGCGGTCGTGGAATTCAGGGCCATCACGCGTGAAATGAGAGTGCCTTGATAGACAAACGCCTTTTTGCCCGGAGGGCAGGAGAACGACATGGACTGGGTCCGTGTTGTGTTCCACTGTTCGCTAAAGGACAGGGAAAATGTCGTTTCAACCGATGCCTTCACCACTTCAATGTCTACACCGACGGATTCTTTGATGCTGAGACTTTGCTGGGTCGTAAAGGTAAAACCGTTGGTCACTGACACGGAATAGTTGCTGGTAACGTCAGACTTGGTGTTGTCCAGCGACGCAATGATTTCGAGGTTCGGGCTGTAAAGAATGACCGAAAGTGATGCTTCGGTCGTGCTTTGCGCCGGTACACCTGCATTGAAGGTGGTTTCATTGGGAACGGGCATTACATCGAAAATTTGCAGTTCGTGCTTCGTCGGAGGTCCGAATGGCATTTTAGTCTCCTGAAAATATTGGATTGTTTATGGTTGCCAGATGCTTTGGCGTGGCATCAATCGACGCGGCAGGACGGTGCCTGGGCGGCATCAATTCCGAAATGTTCAAGTACCATGCTGTATTGCTGGCACAGCGTTGACGGGTCGCTATAAAGCACCGACCAGGCATCCATTTTCAGGTAGGTCTTGTGCGTATCGCCGCCGTCTTTGCTTTTACGTTTGTAGTCTTCGATGGTCAGTTGCCAGGAAATAGTCAGAACGCCGATACCATCGGCATAGCCGGTGGTCGGGTCGTAATTGTCGACCAGGTCAATTACACGGCTGTCCGTGACGTTGTAATTGGCAATGTTGGAATCATTGATCGGCTGAATGACGTTTGACAGAGTTGCTGTCATCGTCGTTTTATCGAGCCCCTTCACCAGTGTTGACGAGGCGGTCAAGCCGACCTGAACAAACAGTTTCTGAATGGCTTCGGCATTGGGGAAATTGCCCTGGGTTGCCGGCGGCGAGTTTTTAACGCCGGTAAAGCCGTTGGTCGACCGATTGTCGTAGAGCCAGTTGAAATGGTCTTTCTGCTGAAGAATTTCCAGGTTCGGGCCATACCCTTCGGCATCATTATTGTCAGGGATTGTCCAGTTGCCGGTTGCAGATTCATGCATTTTGGACACGGGCTCGGCCGCTGCAAAAAGCATGGTGGTCGCTGCCAGATTGTTATTGGCAACAAACGGGCTAGTTGACGGTGCCTTGATCGCCATGGACTGAACTGCCCCACTGGGCAATTGCGATTTAACGCTGGTCACATAACTATCAAGATTTTCATCGTTAAGTTGTGCGCAGCTCAGGCCGATGTTTTTCAGGCTGGTGCGTAGTGTGTCCTTGTCGAACGGGGTCGGCGTGGCTGAATTAAGCTTGCCGATTTTTAATTTCTTTGGGGGACCGAAAGGCATTTGATTTCTCCTGTGGATGCCATCTGTTGGCTCAAAAAAAGCGAAATATCGTGATTTTCTGACAGTTGCTTTTCTTGATGTTGTGTTTCAGTGCGAAGTTGATATTCGTTCAAAGGCGTTACTGGCATTCACAGGGCATCAACAGAATAGATGCTTTGAAACACAAGCGATTCACCCGTACTATCTTACAGTTGAAGGCTTATTGGCATTCTGATTCCTCAACCCTTGATGCGTGCCAAGACGCACGAAAGATCAAGCATGTTATTGTTGCTGATCGTTCGCCATTGAGGACGTACTCGCTTCTAGATTGTGACGAAGGTTTGTCAGGAAATTTACCTGGGTCCGAAGCCAGATCGCTTGATCAAGACGGATACCTTAGAAATTAATCATCGAAATGTGAAACACCCCTAAAACAGTAGGAGTTGTTGCATTTATAGGTTTTATTTGAGCTGGGAATCATATGGGCGGTTGTCGTTCCGCTTCTTCCGATTGACGAAGTGGAAGCGGCTTTCAGATTGCCGCTTATCCCCTGTCG
>NZ_JPWH01000005.1 GCF_003326755.1 Thalassospira profundimaris
TGCACATTTTGGTGGTTACCACAAACCAATTTAAGTAAAACTCAAACCGGTCCGTCGTCTCCAGGATGCACAGACTTAACGCCATAACGCCGCCCGCGCATCCCTTCCTGCTTATCTACAATGTCAAAGAACGCGCCCCGAAGGACAAACCAACAAGGCCGCAGTCAACTGCTCGCCGCAGCACCGCGCCCCGTCGGTGGAGGCGGGTTATAGGCCTACTTGCCCTGCCTGTAAATACCTTTTTTAAAGAAAAATGACGTTTGTGGTCATTTTTCACATTTGCCGCCGACGCCCTCGACCAGAAGGCTAATGACAGGCCTGGCAATTAGCATAATTAGATCGCCAACATGAAAGTAACGGCACAGGCCACGGCAAATGGCCGAGCACATACCAAAAAACCGAACCTGACCGCATGGGACTTTTGATCTGGATAAAAGACGGAAGCATGCCCACTCTATAGGCTGCTACACCATATACAGTCACACACATATCAAACGACACGTCACCTCACGTCCCGATAGCTGAGCAAACAAGACAAAGAGAGATCACAAAACCGATTCCGGGCACCGGGATGCGCCGTCACCGATTTTCTGGCAGAAGACAGCACGCGACAAACAGCCACAGCACACAGGAGAATTTAAACAAGGGGACGATAAAAGACGTCAAATTCAGTTGGTTAAATCAGCGCCTTTTTCCTGCCACGGTCACAAGGCAAATCGCGCCCGCCGTGCAGAGAGCTTTTCGCAGGGTTTTCAACACTTCTTAAACCATCCTGCTGGCACACTGACTTTGGCAACCGGGCATGGCGGTCCGGGAATTTGGGTTTCAAAACCGTCAGTCATTTTGTATAAGATTTCCGCCGATGTTGCCAATAAGAGCAACTCGCTGGGTACACTGCATTTTTTGAGGACAGGGGAGATCTGCGGCAATGGCCGGAAGACAATTTATATCGTTTGCTGCACTTGCGGCCATTCTTGGCGGAACAACCGGCTACATTCTTTCAAATTCAACCCCTGGCCATGACAGTCCGCTTTCTGCCTATGCCGCAGAAACCACGACCATGCCCAAGCCGGCCATGTCGCCGAAACAAAAAGTTTCGGATATTTCCGACGTCTCTGACGAGATCGCAGCTGTCCCGGAAACGACGCCGGACCTGGAAGGTTCCGAAAAAAATGCGGAAATTTCTGCACGGCAGGATACCGTTGTGCTGGAGAAAGGCTCGAACCTGATGGCGGTTCTGACCGGTGCCGGTCTTGAACGGTCGGTCGCCTATAATGCCATTGAGGCGCTGCGCGATGTGTATAATCCGCGCAAATTACGCGCCGGTCAGGAATTTGACCTGGTTTATGCCAGCGAAACCAATGGCGATACCGGTGATCTTCTTGATACCCTGCGCTTTCAACCCGATGCCGAAACCATTGTTTCGGTTTCACGGACGGATGATGGCTTTAGCGCCTCGACCGACAAGGTTGAACTGTCCAGCAGCCCCAGTGTTGCCAGCGGCACCATTGACCAAAGCCTGTTTATGGCCGCCGAAAAGAACGGCATGCCGATTCCGGTCCTGATGGAAATGATCAAGCTTTACAGCTATGACGTCGATTTCCAGCGTGACATTCAACCCGGCGACAGCTTTGAAGTCATGTATGATGACATGAAAGACCCCAAAGGTAATTTGGTGCGTCATGGCGATATTACCTATGCCAGCATGACCATCCGGGGGCAAAAATACCGCCTGTATTCCTATACCGACAGTGATGGCAACCAGGATTTCTATAATGAAAAGGGCGAATCCTTCCGTCGCGCCCTGATGCGCACCCCGATCAACGGGGCGCGCCTGTCATCGGGCTTTGGAATGCGCAAACATCCGGTTCTGGGATATAGCCGCATGCACAAGGGCGTTGATTTTGCCGCCCCGACCGGAACCCCGATTTTTGCTGCCGGGAATGGCACGATTGAACGTATTGGCAAAGTCGGCGGCTATGGCAATTACATCCGCCTGCGCCACAACAGCACCTATGAAACGGCCTATGGACATATGTCACGTTTTGCCAAGGGCCTGCATACCGGATCGCGCGTCAAGCAGGGGGATATCATTGGCTATGTCGGCATGACGGGAACAGCGACCGGCCCGCATCTGCATTTTGAAATTCTCAAGGCGGAACACCAGGTCAATCCGATTAATGTGAAAATGCCAAGCGGCCGCACCCTGGCAGGCAAGGAGCTTGATCGTTTCCACGCCACATCCGAACAGTTGCAAAAGCAATATGCGCAACTGGCCATTGAAGGCGCAAAGGTTGCCAGCGCCGACTAAGCCCTGTTTCCATGATCGCATTCCCCACCCTGCCAGCCTCGCTGGCAGGGTTTCTTTTTGGCTGTTTGTTGAGATGTTATCTGACAGTTTGAAAAGCAAAACATGATGCAACAGACGGCATGGTAAATGATGCTGCCTTTCCTCATCCGGCGCCCCTCAGGTTTCAAATGGCGGCACAATCGCCACACAGAGGGATGGCATCGGCCGATAAAAAAACGGCCGGGCGATAGCTCAACCAGGCCGTTTTTATCAAGTGATATATGTCGGCCTGTGCTGACCGGAGGGTCAAAGGCGCAAGAGGCTATGCCGCGTCGCGTTCAAACTGCAACTTGGCCAGACGGGCATAAAGCGGGCTGGTTTCAAGCAATTCGTGATGCGAGCCAACGGCAACAAGCTGACCATCCTCGACCACGGCAATCCGGTCGGCATGAAGCACAGTCGAGAGCCGGTGAGCGATAACCAGGGTGGTGCGGGACTTCATGATGGTTTCCAGCGCCTTTTGCACCACCTGTTCGCTTTCGGCATCAAGGGCACTGGTCGCCTCGTCAAGCAGCAGGACCGAGGGGTTACGCAAAATCGCCCGGGCAATGGCAATGCGCTGACGCTGCCCGCCAGAAAGGCGCACGCCCTTTTCCCCCAGGAAGGTATCAAAGCCATCAGGCAGCCGATCAAGAAACTCGCTGGCATGGGCGGCATCGGCAGCGGCACGGACATCGGCATCGCTGGCATCAGGCCGACCATAGCGAATATTATCCCAGGCATTGGCTGCGAAAATGACCGGGTCTTGCGCGACAAGCCCCAAACGTTCACGCACGGCAATCGGGTCGGCCTTGCGAATATCAACCCCATCGACCGATATGGTGCCCGAGGCCGGATCATAAAACCGCAACAGCAATTGAAAGACCGTGGTTTTCCCCGCACCGGACGGGCCAACCAGCGCCACCGTCTCGCCCGCCCTGACATCGAGGGAAAAACCGGTCAGGGCAGAACGATCCGGCCGGGCCGGATAATGGAAAGTCACATTTTCAAACGTCACATTGCCCTGTTGCGTCGCTGGCATGATCACCGCATTGGCCGGGGCGGCAATGGCCGGCCGGGTTTCAAGCAGGGCCACCAGACGTTCAGCCGCACCGGCTGCGCGCTGCAAATCGCCAATCACCTCGCTGATTGCCCCGACAGAGCCCGCCACAACAACGGCATAAAACACAAAGGCCGAAAGTTCGCCTGCCGAGATTGCACCGCTCAGGACATCGTGGCCGCCGATCCAGAGGATAACCCCGACAGCCCCAAAAACCATGATAATGACAATGGCGGTTAACAACGCCCGGGCCGAGATACGCGAAACCGAGGTTTTGAAAGCCCCTTCCACATGGGTGGCGAAGCGTTCGGTTTCAATTTCTTCATGCGTGTAGGCCTGAACCGTCCGCAAGGCATTGATCGATTCTTCGGAAAAGGCACTGACATCGGCGATCCGGTCCTGGGAGTCGCGCGACAGACGCCGCACCTTGCGCCCGTAAAAGATAATCGGCACCACCACAAGCGGCACCACCAGCAGGACAAGGGCTGTCAGTTTGGGGCTGGTAATGGCCAACATGGCCAGACCACCGACAAACATCAGAATATTGCGCAAGGCAATCGACACGCTGGACCCGATCACCACCTGCAACAGAGAAGTGTCGGTTGTCAGACGGGACAACACCTCGCCGGTGCGGGTGACTTCAAAAAAGCCGGGATCCAGACGAATGATATGGGCATAAACCGCGCGCCGAATATCGGCCACAACACGTTCGCCAATCCAGGACACCAGATAAAAACGCGAATAACTGGCAAGGGCCATCAGGATGGTGAACCCGAACAGCACAAACAGCGCCTGGTCGAGCAGACCGCCATTCCCGTCCGCAAAGCCCTTGTCAACGAGGAAACGCAAACCGTTCCCCAGGGCAAGCACGGTGCCCGATGCCACAATAAGGGCAAGGGCGGCACCGGCGATCTGTAATTTGTAGGGTTTGATAAAAGGCAGGATAGCCCGCAAAGAAGAAAGATCGCGGCTCCGATCCCGATCTTCAAGGCGGGGAGACTTTCGCGGAGAGGTCGCCACGGCAATATTCCAGTTCTGTAATATCGGCAGGAAAACGCCAGACCAGGAATTTAGTCCAGCGCGATCTTGTGACCGGTCTTGACTGCAAGGTCGGTCGCAAGCTGTTCGTGCAAGGTTGTCGCCCCCCGGGTGGAGCGCCAGCTTTCGGTATCCTCGTCATAATCGTAATGGCTGGCACCGCTTACGGGGGATGACATCCATATCTGACGATTAAGAGCATGTTTATTGATAATAAACTGTTCGCCCGAATCGAGTTCGATGGTCAGAATACCGGCTTCAAGGTCAACGTCAATCCTGTCGCCAATGGCATCGTCAATCACGTCAGAGATATTTTCGATGGTCTCGTCGGCAAGGCGATGAAAAAAGGTTTCTTCAAGGGCCACAATCAAACTCCGTGTGTCAGGCGGGCGGGCTTTGGGCCGTGCCCGTGATCGTTTCGGTCTGTTGGCGCACCATACTATATAAGGGCAGTCGCGCAAGTAACCTTCATCAAACAGGGGCGGGAAAATATTCGTTTTGCCCTATCTGAGATATTTCCGGTCACAGGGGTTGCGCAAGCCGATTTTTTCCCTTATACACCGCGCTTCAAATTCCGGAGTGATAGGCGATGAAACAAGACATCCATCCCGATTACCATGAAATCACCGTTCAGATGACGGACGGCAGCACCTACACCACCAAGTCGACCTGGGGTAAACCGGGCGACGTTTTGAAGCTTGACATCGATCCGAAGAGCCATCCGGCTTGGACTGGTGTTCATCGTCTTCTTGACAGCGGTGGGCAGCTTGCCAAGTTCAAAAAGCGTTTCGCTGGTTTCAATATCGGTAACAACTAAGAACACAAATCGCAATGCCGCGATTTTTGGGATTATCGCCCGCCGCATCAAAACGATGCAGCGGGCGTTTTTCTTTGTCCCTTCCCCTTTATATATGCCTGCTCATCCCTCATATGCCTTAATCAGGCTATGGTACGAATGACAGTTTCTTGCCATAATCACACCGGGGACAGAATGACCAAAGCGACCGACATGATCGACATGCGGTTTTCGCGGGGGCGCGAGGGATGAACCAGGTGATCACGCGCAAGCAGATCAGCTATGAAATCTATATCAAAGACCGCACCGGGAAATGGGTGATCCATGCCCATTACAGCGGCGCGCAAAAACAAACCGCCGAGGAAGAAACCCATCAGCTTGAACGTGAAGCCCATGTTATGGCCGTCAAACTGATCCGGGAAGTTTACAATAGCGAAACCAATAGCGCCGACGAATATATCGTTTATCAAACGCGGGATGCGGAAAGCCGGGAAAAAATGGCCGCGGCCCGCACTGCCAACGCGATTGAAAATATCGCCGAAGCAGAAGCCGCCAGCGAGGTCTCCCGCGCGCCTGCAAGCGAAAAATCAGCGAAACGCAAGAAGAAAGACGTTGGTATTGTCGGCCTGATCCTGAAAATGATGCTGGCCTTTTGTGGGGCCATTGCGATTGGCCTGGCCGTTATGATCGGCACGGCACGCCTTCTGGAATATCTTCCGGATTTTGGCATCGGCGTCAGCCAGGGGGCGTTTGAAAAGGCCAACTTTTTTGCCTTTATCCTGGGATTCGTTGTTTCCGTTACGCCCATGATGATGGCCCTGACGCGCAATTTCCGCAGCAAGGACAAACGCCCCAGGAATAAAAAGGACAACGCCAAACCCGCGCAACAGCCCATACCGACCGGCCCCAGTGAAGAACAGATGCGCCAGGCCCGCGCTGCCGCGCTGCAACGCAGCCTCGAGGAAAATCGTTCACTTCTGGATGCACCGCCGGAAGATACCGCGGAAGCCCGACCCGAAGACGAAGACGATAATGCCCCCCCAACGCCCCAGGAACCAGTGGCCAAAACCCCGGCCCTGCAGGCAACGCGCCAGGTCATGCGCGATTTCATGGCCGGGTCGGTTGTTGCCATTGGCGAAACGCTGCCCAACCTTGATGCCTATCACAAATTTGGCGTCAATCTGTATGTGGCGGGCGCCTGTGACGCCTGTTCGGAACGCAATGAGCTGCCGCGTGAACAGGGCCGTGACATTCTGAAAGACTGCGTTGCGGCACTGGGGGCAAAAGGCAAAATGTCTGAAAATTTCTGTGCCAGCCTGGAACAGTATCTTCTGGAACCCAAATATAACGACATGTATGGCGCCGGGCGTGACTCGATGCTTGATTACATTAAAGACGCCAAAAGCCTTTCGGTTTCGGTGGCCCGCGCCCTTGATTTCTGGTCGGAAAAGCCCGCTTCGGATGCGGGAAAAACCGGCAAAAAAATTCATGCCCTGATGTTCACCGATATTGTCAATTCCACGAAACTGACCCAGGAGCTCGGTGATATTGGCGCACAACAGATCATTCATATTCACAACCGGATTGTGCGCACCGCATTATTGAACAATTACGGCAAAGAAGTGAAGCATATGGGCGATGGCATTATGGCCGTTTTTCCATCCTCCAATACCGCTGTGGAAGGGGCGCTGGAAATTCAGCGTCAAATGGCGCAACACAATGCCCGCGACGATGGGGAGTTTCACGTTCGCATCGGCATTAATGCCGGTGAAGCCATTACCGAGGAAAACGACCTGTTTGGGTCGGTTGTGCAGCTTGCCGCACGGGTCTGTGCGGCGGCAAGTGGGGATGAAATCCTGGTATCACCGGCGGTAAAGGAAACCTATGCCGGAAAAAGAGCCCGGTTCAAATCGCTGGGGAAGCGAGACATGAAAGGGTTTAGCGCACCTATCGAGATTTTCGCAGCCCTTAGCCGAAAATAGACCGCCCTTCGGAAAACACTTTCAGAAGCGCCGGTTTTCAATGAAATACATAAAAAGGTAAATTGTCTGGTCAGTCTTCGGAGCGATGGCGTGCCGCCACCTGAAGCTCCATACGGGCTGCCCGCATATACAAAGAATGCGCCCGCTCCATCAAATTCAAAAGAGCTGGCGTCACAGACGAACAGCGATCACGCTCATCCTGAATACAGATCTTGATGTCCACCATCAGATCATCGTCATCCACCGCCTCGTCCCAGCCGATTTCCCCCGCCTCCACCGCGCGGACCGACAACAGCCATGCCATGGCGCGAATCAGGCGCGTGGTCATGCGCATTTCCTCGCGAAACTGCGCAATGGCAGAATCGCTTAGAATATCGAACTTCTCGCGGCCGCGATTGGCATACAAATAGTCCCGAGCCTCGACCAGAAGGGTCAGGGCCTCGTCATAGGTGCGGGAAAAAGGAACAATGACAAAGTTACTGTCATAGTTGCTTCCGCCATAAAAGGGGGGTTCATATGTCATTCAGAACATATTGGACTATTGAGATAATAGTTCAAGCATGTCTGATATCAAAAATGCGAAGAGGCCGCCCCAACGGGACGACCTCTGCCTCTACCTGCTAAACTTGCCGGACTGTTTTATTTTTTGCGAATCTATACGCTGGTCTATTGCCGGGTCAAGCGGATAAGTGACGGAAATGTGACGATCCGTATTAGTACGTATGGCCCGAAAGAAAAAGAGCCGCCCCGAATAGGGCGGCCCAGTTTAACAGGGAGGCATCGAAACATCACGTTCGACAAGGGGTCAAAGTCTGAACCCTTGATCTTACATATAGGATGACTGAATTAACATTCAATGAACCCAGAGTTTATTTTGACAAATTAATGACACCCCCGTGAGTTGCCAGCCCAATCATCAAGTGCGAAACAGCGCCTCTGCCCCTTTGCGCACACCGTCACGCGCAACAAGTGTTTGTTCAACACGGTCAATTTCGCTTTGCAATGCCGCCTTGTAAGCCAACAAATTCTCGATCGACAAATCATCCAGATTTCGGGGAATCCCCACAGACATTCCCGCAGCGGCACTTGCCAAAAGCTCTTTCTGATCCATTTTCGCCCTCCAGTATTGCATGACCAACAAGGACACAGCATTCAAAACAGTCGCCACCATAAGGGTGCCAGATGACAACCATATGGCAACAAAGGCCTTTCGCGTTACGATCTGGAAACTAGATAATGATACAACATCACTTTCGCCATAAAGGATACGCCATGACTGTGGAAAAAATTCCCGCAAACATGAAAATTGTTGCCATTGAAAATAGCGGGGAAAACGGCAAATTAACGCTTGAAACAGCGCCCTGCCCCACACCCGGGAAAGGCGAAGTGCTGGTCAAAGTTGCCGCGGCCGGCGTTAACCGCCCCGATTTGATGCAGGTTGCGGGCATGTATCCGCCCCCGCCTGGCGCATCAGACATTCCCGGTCTGGAGCTCGCCGGTCACATTGTCGCCTGTGGCGAGGATTGCAACGGACTGGAACCGGGCATGGCAGTATGCGGGCTCGTGGCCGGGGGGGCCTATGCCGAATATGTGCTGGTCCCCGCGCCGCAATGCCTGCCGGTGCCCAAAGGCCTGTCCCTGATCGAAGCCGCCTGCCTGCCGGAAACCTTTTTTACCGTCTGGCACAATGTGTTTGACAAGGCAGCCCTTAAGGAAGGCGAAGTTCTTTTAGTACATGGCGGCACCTCGGGTATTGGCACCACCGCCATACAAATGGCAAAGGCCCTGGGCGCAACCGTGATTGCAACCGCGGGAAGTGCGGATAAATGCCAGGCCTGTCTGGATTTGGGGGCCGATCACGCGATCAACTACCGGGAGCAGGATTTTGTCGAGGTGGTCAAGGATGTGACCAACGGCAAAGGCGCAAACGTTATCCTGGATATGGTGGCGGGCGATTATGTCGGCCGAAATTTCAAATGTGCCGCCCCCGACGGGCGCATTGCCGTCATCGCCTTTTTGGGCGGACCAAAGGCCAATACCAACTTCCTGCCGCTTTTGACCAAACGACTGACCCTGACCGGATCCACCCTGCGCGCCCAGCCGGTTGCGGCAAAAGGGGCCATCGCCCAAAGCCTGCATAAAACCATATGGCCGCTGATTGAAGAGGGTAAGATCAAACCGGTGATTTATCGGGAAGTTGCCTTTGATGATGCACAAAGCGCGCATGACATCCTCAAACAGGGCGATCATATTGGCAAAGTGGTCATGAAAATGGCCTGAACCGGTATTAAGGTCGCCTAACTGGGCCTTTAAGGACAAAAAATCGCGCGGGTAAAAATATTATTGCCCGTCAGATGCAACAGAATGTTGCTTTTAGCGACGCATTGACCGAAAAGAACGCTGTGATGCGTTGGGGAGTCGCGCATGGCGAACCTGTGGTTCACCTGCTGCGTTGCCGAACCATCAAAAGAGATTATATTCTGGGGCAGATCTTGCCGCGTTTTTGGGCTTTTACCCATCGCCGGTCTCCAGAAGTTAAATGATAACAGGAGGAATTATGGCTCAGCCCCTCATGCCGAAAGCAACCGCTGTATGGCTTATCGACAATACCGGCTTGTCATTCCGGCAGATTGCCGCCTTCACCGGTTTGCATGAGCTTGAAATCCAGGCAATTGCCGATGGCGATGTCAGCCAGGGAATCGTTGGTCGCGACCCGATCGCCAATGGGCAATTGACCCAGGCCGAAATCAGCCGTTGTGAAGCCGACCCGCGCCAGATGCTGAAGCTTGCCAAATCGGACCTGCCGCGCCCGCGTTCGCAGGCCAAAGGTGCACGTTACACGCCGGTATCCAAACGTCAGGACCGTCCGAATGCGATTGCCTGGCTGCTCAAGCACCATCCGGAACTGGCTGACGCCCAGATTTGCAAGCTGATTGGCACCACCAAAGACACGATTGGCAAGATCCGCGATCGCAGTCACTGGAATTCGGCCAATCTCGTCCCGCGTAATCCGGTGACGATGGGTCTTTGTACCGAACTTGACCTTGAAAAACAGGTTGTGATCGCACGCAATAAAAACCCGGAAAAGATCGTTCGCGATGTCGAGCCCGATCCGCTGCCCGAAGAATTGCAAATTCGTCCGGAGCCGGAATATCCCGGGTCGGAGAAGGAAAAAGAAAAAGACGAAGACCGCAACAAGTCTTCGGTCAACTACAAGGAAGCTGCCGAGAACCTGTTCCGCAGCTGATCTGTTCGACGATAGATGCACAAAAGGTCGCCCAAAGGCGGCCTTTTTCTTTTTGGTCTTTCAAATTGTTTTCATATGAATGCAGCCGAACCGTCATATTCTTGAAACGCGCCTGCACTAGCATTCATTCGCACCTTAAAACAGGCCGATAGAAAAACAATTTCATGCAAAAACGACCAACCGAACGTCAGGCCAGCATTGTCGAGACAGTCCGCGCCGACGGTTTTCGCACCATCGAAGACCTTGCCGAGCGCTTTCAGGTGACAGCCCAGACCATCCGCCGGGACGTCAACGCGTTGTGCGAAGAAGGGTTGCTCCGCCGCCGTCATGGCGGTGTTGAACCCGCCCTGGAGCACGAAAACATCGCCTATCGCGCGCGCAAGGTTTTGCATGTGAATGAAAAACGCAAAATTGCTGCCCAGGTTGCCCGCCATATTCCCGACGGGGCCTCGCTGTTTTTTTCCATCGGCACAACACCGGAACTGGTGGCAAGCGCGCTTTTGCAGCATCGGTCGCTGCGAATTTTTACCAACAACCTGAATGTGGCCTATGTTGCCGCCACCAATGACAGCTTTGACGTTACCCTGATTGGCGGTCGCCTGCGCAACCGGGACCGTGATGTACTGGGGCCGGAGGTTGAGGCGTTTTTTAACAGCTACAAGGTGGATTACGGAATTTTCGGCGTTGGCGGTATTGACCCGGATGGCAGCCTGCTTGATTTTGACGAACAGGAAGTGCGGGCACGTTCGGCCATTCTGGCCAATTCGCGCCAGAACTATCTGGTGGCAGATCACACCAAGTTTGGCCGCAATGCCGTGGTGCGCGGCGGGAATATTTCACAGGTTACGGCCTTTTTCACCAACACCGCCCCACCTGATGCCATGAGCGCGATGATTCACAAATCGGGCGTCGAACTGCATGTGCCGGAACCAGATGCCGAATTTCCGACATTTTACGTCCCGGAAGACCATTAGACGTCAAGTTACGGGTTATTTTGCCCAAGGTCGCTGTTGGCAGCGGCGATTATGCCATCCCGCACCACCCGCAACCCCTGGGTCAGGGTTTTGTCCCGTCGCATCACAATGGCAAGGTCGCGGCCCATTGCCGGTTCCAGCGGGCGGCCCCGCACAGGCAGGTTTGACCGCCCGTCGATCACGGCCATTGATGGCAAAATCGATGCCCCCAGCCCTGCCCCGACCAATTCCTTGATCGCCTCGACACTGCCCAGTTCCATCACCGGATGCACCCGCCGCCCGGCCTTCCGAAGCCAGGCATCCACAAGGGTGCGGGTATTGGATCCCTGCTCAAACAGAACCAGCGGCATTTCGGCCATTTCATCGGGGGACACCGGGCCCTGCACAGAATGATCGGCAGCAAAAATTGCCAGGAACGGGTCTTTCATCACCGGTGTGATTTCAAGCGCGCGGCTGGCCAGGGGCAATGTCACAAAGCCGATATCGAGTTCGTTATTTTCGATCAAACGGATCATATCGCCCGTATTGCCGGTTTTCACCGATATGTCGAGATCCGGATAATCGCGCTGAATACCCGCCAGAACCGCCGGTAAAAAATAAATGCAGGCTGTCGCGCCACACCCGACCCGCACCTGGCCTTTCACGCCGTTGCCAAACGGGGCAACGGCATCCAGGGCATTGCGGATCGCCCGATCAATCGGGCCAATGTGCGCCCGCAGCGCCTGACCTGCTGGCGTTGGCATGGCGCGCTTGCCAATCCGTTCAATCAGCCGCACGCCAAGGCGCGTTTCCAAAAGTTTGACCTGCTGGCTGATTGCGGGCTGGCTCAGGTTTTGGCGCGCTGCCGCGGCTGAAAAACTGCCCAGATCCACCACATCGGCAAAAGCCTGCAATTGGTCAAGGTTGAAGCCGCGCACTATAAAAATACCTTATCATCTGCATAAGAATTCAAATAAACACTGATACTAAAAAACAATCTATATTTTGCCAATCTCATATCGTGCGCCACAACAATCAAAGACATATCCATGCCCGACACCCGCCCCAATACAGCCCCCACCGCTGCCATGCCCACAACTGAACCCGCCCCAAATACCGATAACAAAACCGTAAAATTTCTGATCCGCGATGCGGCCCCCTCGGATGTCCCTGCCATTCACCGCATTTACCGACAGGCCGTCGAGGAAGGCACGGCATCCTTTGAGGAAGTTGCGCCCACCAAAGCCGAACTGGCCCGCCGCCAGCAAGCACTGCGTGAAAAGGGGTATCCCTATATTGCCGCGATTGATGCACAAAACGGGCAGCTTTGCGGATATGCCTATGCCGGGCCCTATCGCCCCCGGTCGGCCTATCGCCACACCGTCGAGGATTCCATTTATGTTGCACCGGACTATCATGGACAGGGCATTGGCGGCCTTTTGCTGCATCACCTGATTATGAAGTGCGAAGCCGGACCGTGGCGGCAAATGATCGCCGCTGTCGGTGACAGTGCCAATAAGGGCTCCATCGCCCTGCATCGCAAACACGGCTTTGTCGTCACCGGGACATTTCATAATGTGGGCTATAAATTCGGCCGGTGGCTGGATTCCGTGCTGATGCAGCGGCCCCTGCATTCCAAAGAACCACTGATACCCGCGACAAAAACACCGTCCGCCCCCTGAAAGGGGCGCGGACGGCCAAGGATATTCGGACCCGACGAGGTAGATGCAGCGGCAGAACAGGCCCGAACGGGGTGTTTTGTCAGCAAAATCGTATCACCAGCCTCACAACTGGCATGTTGGCATAGGCGTTAACTTTCTGCGGCCTCGCGGGCATAGCCAATATCGCGCAGCGCCGTGGTGATTTCGGGCAAAATCGCCGGATCATCAATCGTGGCCGGGGTTTTATAACTTTCGCCATCGGCAATCGAGCGCATGGTCCGGCGCAAAATTTTGCCTGACCGGGTTTTAGGCAAACGATCCACCACCGTGGCCTGCTTAAAGGCGGCAACCGGGCCGATCTGGTCACGGACCATCGCAATTACTTCGGCGACCACTTCCTCGTCCGGGCGGTTCACCCCGGCCTTTAACACCAAAAAGCCCAGCGGCACCTGCCCCTTAAGGTCATCATGCACACCAATCACCGCACATTCGGCAACATCCTGATGACCAGAAAGCACTTCTTCCATTGCCCCGGTGGACAGGCGATGCCCGGCGACATTGATGATGTCATCGGTCCGCGACATCACGTAAATATAACCATCCTCATCAATGAAACCGGCATCGCCCGTGGCGTAATATCCCGGATATTCCGCAAGGTAGGAGGAGACAAACCGTTCGTCATTCTGCCAAAGGGTTGGCAGGGTTCCCGGCGGCAAGGGCAGCTTGGCGACCAGCGCGCCAATTTTGCCACGCGGTACTTCATGGCACCCTTCATCCACCACGCGCACATCCCAACCACACACCGCAACGGTGGGGGAGCCATATTTTATCGGCATCAATTCAATACCGCGCGGATTGGCACAAATCGACCAGCCGGTTTCGGTTTGCCACCAATGGTCAATCACCGGCACCTGCAAATGCCGTTCCGCCCATTGCAATGTATCCGGGTCGGACCGTTCACCGGCCAAATAAAGCGCCTCAAAACACGACAGGTCGTAATTTTTCATCAATTCGGCATTGGGGTCATCACGCTTGATGGCGCGAAAGGCCGTGGGGGCGGTAAACAGGGCCTTTACCCCGTGTTGGGAAATCACCCGCCAAAAGGCCCCGGCATCGGGCGTGCCCACCGGCTTGCCTTCATACATGACTGTGGTACACCCCGCCAGAAGTGGGGCATAAACAATGTAGGAATGGCCAACAACCCAGCCGACATCCGACGCCGCCCAAAAAACATCACCAGCGGAAACGCCATAAATGTTTTTCATCGACCAGTGCAGGGCCACCATATGGCCGCCATTGTCACGCACCACGCCCTTGGGCTGGCCGGTTGTGCCCGACGTATAAAGCACGTAAAGCGGGTCGGTCGCGGCAACCGAAACGCAATCCGCCGGGCTGGCGGCCGCACATTCATCGGCCCAGTCAAAATCGCGCCCCGGGACCATTTCGGCGGTCGCCTGGGGCCGCTGCCAGACAAAAACGGTTTCCGGTTTGTGGGTGGCCTGGTCAATGGCGCGATCCAGCAGGGGTTTATAGGCAATCACCCGGCTGCCTTCGATACCGCAACTGGCCGACAGAATAAGTTTTGGTTTGGCGTCATTAATACGGGTTGCCAGCTCGTGGGCGGCGAACCCGCCAAACACCACCGAATGGATGGCCCCGATCCGCGCACAGGCCAGCATTGCCATTGCCGCCTGCGGGATCATCGGCATGTAAATAATCACAAGGTCGCCCTTGCCAACTCCACGCGCGCGCATGGCGCCAGCCAGTTTTGCCACCTCGTCGCGCAACTCATTATAGGTGTAATGGGCAACGGTATCCGTCACCGGGCTGTCATAAATCAGGGCATTTTGCCCGCCGCGACCTGCCTCGATATGGCGATCCAGCGCATTATAACAGGTATTGACCATCCCCCCGGCGAACCAGCGCGGCACCGGCTTGGCATCCAGATCAATCACCTTGTCCCATTTTTTATCCCATGACAGGGCATTGGCGGCATCCGCCCAGAATGTCTCGCGATCATCAATGGACTGGGCATAAATATCCTGGTAGCGACCCGGCATTGGCGTTTTTCCTCCCGCTTTGCGGTCATTTTGACCATTTTTGGCACCCGGATTTTGCCGCCCTTTACATTGGGGCAATACCGGTTTCGTGATGGCCCGATAATTCCGCATCATAATACCGATTTATGGGTGACACTTCCCTTAGACATTGGTCGATCCCGGTGGAACAACCGCGCTGCGCGCAAAATATGAACATCAAGGAAAGATGGGAATTGGGACCACGGCCAGTTGGGCAACTGGCTGAGAAAAAGAAGTGTATCGCGCCATCCGTTTTTACCAAAGGACGAATTTTAATCGCCCCTCTCAAGACAACGTTACAGCTTTGAAAAAGCGGCTCTATCCCTGCAACGGCAGGACTGAAAGGCAAGGAATGCAGCCCTGCGACAGCAGGACCGTGAGAGCAGCCAGAACATATTTGCCGCCTCGCGGTGTGGGCACAAACCGGAGGCGGCGAAAAAGGGGTGTTCTTTACACCGGCAAAAGTCACGCGTGGCGGTTCAACTCCACGGCCCTTTTGCCAAAAACAGCATCATCCTTTTTAATGAGTGATCCGACTGATTTCGTCTTTTATTTCCAGTTTGCGCCGTTTCAAACTTGTAATGCGCGTTGGATCAGGGGACGGTCGAGTTTGCTCTGCATGGAGCTCCTGCTCGAGCGTGGCATGTTTGGCAGTGAGAGCTTCGATATGGGATTGAACGCTCATTCGCCTACTCCTCATTCCTGACATTACCCACACCAAAATGGTAGTAATTCTGTAACGTGATTGCCAGTCTTTCCGCGCATGTTTTGTGCAATTTTATAGGCTGGCGGATAATAACCTGTCGTAAAAACCGGGATTATCGACCGATTTTCAGTAACTTCGCCGCCCCATATCCAAATGTGATTTTCTTCACACAAAGTTGCGGGTGATCATACAGCCATGCCTGGTCTTTCACGGTATAATCCTGACAGGCGCAAATACAGAAGCTGTAAAAAGACATTATTTTCAATATGTTAACCAAAATGGCACAAGATTTTCAATAACAGGGCCCTCAAGGATTCCCCCGCCTTCATCGCACGATATTTAAACGGATTTTCCACCCTTCCCTGCCAACTCCACCCCTTGATGTGACGAGTCGCGGATTATAATCAACCCAAAGGCGCGCCAGCACAGCCTCCCGCATGCTGCCCCGTCAAACGCGCGCACACCCCCAAATCAAAAAAGGATCAAAAATGTGACGGAAATTTACGCCTCGACCCGTGCCAGTTGACCAATCAGAAAGCGCAGGGCGTCGTTACATTCGTCTTGGCTCAGGTCAAACCGGGTGGGGGAAAGGTAGGCTCGCATCGGGGCGGTGCGATCCTGATTGGCCGGAATGACCTCAACCGCCGCGATCAGAATTTCCTGCTCCAGCCTTTCGGCAACCAGCTCATCCTTTTTTAGCTGTTCACGCAGGGCCTGCACGCCAACAGAAGGGTCATCCCGCAAATACCGCCGGGTTGTGCGCAAGGGCGTAATGACATTTTCCCGCCAGGCTCGTACCGCATCTTCCAAGGCGGAAATGCTGTGCGGGGCCTTGTCCTGCAAACCAAGCCAGGCCAGGAACAGCAGCAAATTAACATCCAGTCCGCATTTGTCCTGCAATGACAGGCACATAGGGGCAACACCCGGCCGCCCGTAAAAGGCAACCGTAAATTTCCACAATGCTTTGGCGTCCATTTTGCTCGGCCCTGGTTTTCCTGCCATCAGGGACTGTAACGTTCCTTCGGCATTTTTGTCTTTTTTACAAGTCGATAGTAACGCAAATCCCGTTCAATGAACCTGATATTTTCGGGGAAATCGCCAATTATAACCAAGGATTGATATAAAACATCACGCCGTCACCTTGAGAACCTATAATTCAAACCAAACATCATCGGGTAGACAAGGGGGACCGCCGTCCGTGTGGGCCTTGCTGTTGTTCTAGACAATGAGGGTGGGGAAAATGTTCAACTTCATGCAAAAACGGTCCCGGAAAACGGGGGATATATCACTTCCTGGCGAGATTGAGCCGATCCGCAACGACGACAATCCCGGGCCGGAAACAGCCGAAAACGCCGAATATATTCGTGTTCTGAACACCGATTCACGTTTGGCAGGTCTTTCAGAAGACAGTTTCCGTTTCAACGGCAAAAACGCGCATCTTGTTCTGGTTCTTGTCTCCCCGTATCTCGATTTTGCAGACATTACGGCCAAAATCCGTCGGTTAAGTGCCGGCGCCCAGGTGGTTGCGACCACGACGGCCGGAGAACTTTGCAACACGACCAGAACTTCGCAAGAGAGATTATATTGTGCCGCCAAAGACGGATGGGACAATGTCGTTATCCAGGTGTTCGGCCCGAATGTTTTTGACCAGATTTCGATCCACAGCATCAATCTGGCAAATGCCGACATCAGATCGGGCAAGCCCTCAAAGTCACATGACCAGCGTGTCAAAGAAATTGAACAGAACCTTCGGCAGGTGCGCGTTCCTTTTGATATTGATGCCCGCGATACTTTTGCCATCACCCTTATTGACGGGTTGTCTGCTTCTGAAAACTATTTCATGGAGGCCGTTTATAAATGTAACCGTTTCCCGTGCATCTTTATCGGCGGCTCCGCAGGCGGGAAGCTTGATTTCCAAAAGACACTGCTCTTCGACGGTAAACAGGTCCTGGAAAACCATGCTGTTATCATTTTTGCCAAAACCACCAACCAGGTCCATTATGGCATCCTGAAATCGCAAAATTTCAAGGCCACGGGCAAGTCACTTGTTGTGATCGAAGCAAGTACCGAATTGCGCCAGGCTAAATCGGCCGTCAATGTTGATACACTCGAAGTCATTCCAATCATTGATGCCCTGTGCGACATGATGAAATGCCAGCGGCAGAATTTGGAACAAAATCTTCACGGATATACTTTTGCAGTGCGGCTCAATGGTGAATATTTTGTCCGCTCCGTTGCCGGAATTGATTTTGAAGCCAATGTCGTCAACTTTTATTGTGACGTCAGCCCGGGCGATGAACTTCATTTGCTAAAAGCAACCGATTTCACCCGCCAAACCCGCGAGGACATGGCGGATTTCCTGAAAGACAAGCCCAAGCCCATTGCAGCCATCCTGAATGACTGCATTTTGCGGCGTCTTGGCAATCAGAATGCCCTTTCCACACTGGATGGCGCATGGGACATTCCCGTTGCCGGGTTTTCGACATTCGGCGAACTGCTCGGGATCAATGTCAACCAGACACTAACTGCCATCGTTTTTTTCCAGGCTGACGAAAACCGCGAATTTCGCGACAGTTACGTTCATGACTTTCCGCTAAGATATGCCGGATTTTCACGCTATTTCACCGAAACGCGCCTGAAACGCCAGGGGCTGATCAATGATATGCGTCAACTCCTGATTGGACGCCTGACCGAATTTATCGAAAAATCGTCCGACCAAAGCAGCCAGTTGGACCACATCGTCAGTCAGACGGGTGAACTGCGCGAAAGCGTTGAAAATATGCAACAGGACATGCACAGCCGAATTCAGTCCGTCGCACAATCCGATCAACATGGCCTTCTTGAACAGGAATTCACGAAGGTAACGAGCGTTGTTCAGCGCCTGAACGACATTGTCGGCATTATTGATGGCATTACCAGCCAGACCAACCTGCTGTCGCTCAACGCCACCATCGAGGCCGCCCGCGCCGGAGAAGCGGGAAAGGCATTTGCCGTCGTCGCCAACGAGGTCCGGTCGCTGGCCTCGGATACAAAATCAACCCTCGAAAAGACCCGTGAGTCCCTGACAGAAGTTGAACAGTCAATGGGGATCCTCGGCCAGCATATTGCTGCCTCCGAGGAACGTCTTTCACGGGCCTCAAACGATTACGACGAGATTTTCGGCCAACTGGAGGCACTGTTTGGCTCCTTCTCCGAGATCAACCGCGTGGTTGGCGAAATCGGAAACATGTCACATGGTCAAAAATCCGTCATGGAGCAGGTCGAAGCCGATCTGACACGCCTGCGCCATATTGACACCTAAACGGTTTTTGCGGTTTTCCTGACTTTGGGCGGGGTGCCCATATAGGCCCCCAGCCCGATCGCGGTCGAAACCATCGTTTCGCCGGTATCCACAAGGCGCGGACCGGTGATAACGTCGGCCATTGGCACATCAACAACGCGGCGCTGCTGCCAGGCAACAACCCGGTCAAACTTGCCCTGCGCAATCAGGTCAACGGCGTGGACCCCAAAGGTCGATGCGACCAGACGGTCACGCGGGGATGGCGTGCCGCCACGCTGCAAATGGCCCAGCACCGTCACACGGGTTTCCCAGCCGGTGCGTTCGCCCAGTTTTTCCGCCAGCCAGTGCCCGACCCCGCCATAGCGTGCCTTTTGTCCGTCATGACCCGAAATTACGGCGTCCCCCGTATCGGTTTTAATTGCCTCGGCGACAATCACCAGGGCATGGTTGCGCCCGCGCTTGCGAATATTCAGGCAATGTTGCGCCATATCTTCCAGGTCATAATCCATTTCCGGGATCAAAATCACATCCGCGCCCCCGGCAATGCCGGCAAACAGGGCAATATGCCCGGCATCGCGGCCCATGACCTCCAGGATCATGATGCGTTCATGCGAGGCCGCCGTGGGTTGCAACCGGTCCAGCGCATCCACGGCCACATTGACTGCCGTGGTAAACCCCACCGAATATTCGGTATGGGCCAAATCGTTATCGATGGTCTTGGGAATCCCCACCAGATTAATGCCGCCTTTTTGCGCCAGTTCGCGCAAAATCGCCATGCTGCCATCCCCGCCAATGCCAATCAGGGCATCAAGCCCCAGGGCTTCATATCCGGCAATCACTTCGTCAGAGCGATCGGTAAAACTGCCATCGGGCATGGGATAATGAAACGGATTGCCCTTGTTGATCGTCCCCAGAATGGTGCCGCCCAAACGTAACATGCCGTCATTATTGACATAATCATTCAAGGGAACTACCGCAGGCGGACGCTGCAAAAGGCCGTGTGTGCCCTGTCGGATACCAACCACATCCCAGCCATATCCCAGTACGGCACGGCGCACCACCGCCAGAATAACGGCATTCAGCCCGGCACAATCGCCACCACTGGTTAAAATTCCGATCCGCATCAGACTTCTCCCGTAACGGTTTGTCATCGCCTTTATGAAACAGACGATGGGGGCAGCACAATATTCATGTGGGTTCGTGCCCGCTTTCTGATAGTATGACAGGCTGTTCGCGTCGACAAAGAAGCTGGATCAAAAATGGATGAAATCAATCAGATCGAGATTGAAAAAAAATTGGCTGCTCTGCGCGAGGAACACCGTGATCTCGACATCGCCATCGCCGAAATGGCAAGCAATCCGCGCCACGACCAATTGCGCCTTATCCGCCTGAAAAAACGCAAACTGGCCCTAAAAGACGAGATTCGTTACGCCGAGTCGCAAATCCTACCCGATATTATCGCCTGATTATACGGTTCAGTTTCTCGCAAAACCTTGCTGCTGACCGCATTTTTTGGGTTGTGCAACGGACTGATAGAGCCCGCCCCTATGGTATGGCGCGGCCCAAAACAATTGTGTTTGTCGGCATTCGCCAGGGAAGTTTAGGCGGATTATTCCGGGCTGGGTGCAGGTTGCATGCGCGCCAATGAATAACGCAATTCGCGGTCAACCCCACCCATCACCGTGGTCAGCGATTCACCGGGGCCGATCTGATAGACCCCGAACACCAGGCGGTAATCCACTGGCTGACCATCCCAAAAATAGGACGCCCGATATAGCCGGTCACTGATTGCCTGGGTACGGCGCCAGCCCTCGGCGGCATCCACGTTATAAAGCAACGCGGCAAAGTCATTACAGCCCAAATAACCCAGCTGATGGGGTGGCTGGATATAAAGCCGCAAAAATTCGGCCAGTTGCGCAATCATGGCATCCTTGCAGGATTGACCATAGGTCTTTGAAAGCACATCCAGATCGGCAATTTCGCATAGCAACAGACAACGCGGTAAGGCGGGCGGCGGGGAAACCGCAATTTCATTTTCCAGAATCTGCATGAAAGACGGACGCGACAACAGGCCGGTAAACGGATCCTGCACCGATTTACGCGCCAATTCCTGCTGATGTTTTTGCACGGTTTCAAGCTGCGTCACCAGGGTATCAACCCGGGACATCAGGCGCGACAGGGCGCGCTCCACCGCCGGTGTTATCTGATCGGACGGAATCCCCAAAAGATTGGCCGCATCCATCGGCGCCCGCCCGGAGCCCCCGGATGCCTCCTCACCAGAAGCCGATCCCTTATCGCCAGAATAATCCTGACCGGACGAGGAAGACCCGCCACCATCTGGCGTGGCGCGACCATATGCCTGGGCGGCCTGAACGGCCTGTCTTGCGGCGGGGTTCCGTCCTTCGGAACCGGCACCGTAGGATGACAGTGTCATCCTGGGTTCTGAGACTTTCATGTCCGGGTTCTCGCGCTACCTGCGTTCTGGAACGACCCGACTGGCATTGTTCCATATTGAATAATAATACAATCAGAAGTTAAAATCCATTGCCAGAATACTATACTGACAGATATTCAACCCTTGCGAGGGTGCCCGCAGATTCCGGCGAAAATATGAGCATTTTGGATCACCCCTGCCCCGTTGCCGTTTTTATCGTCATTTCCCGACACAGAGTCGCGTCACGCTTGCATGCCGGGGCGACCTCCCTATAATGCGGCCTTCACAAAATACAGCCTCAAGTCAGCAGAGAAACGGAGCCCCATCATGAGCGAACCCCGCCCGGCAATCGGCATTATCATGGGCAGTCAGTCGGACTGGGAGACCATGAAAAATGCGGCCGATATTCTTGATACGCTGGGGGTCGCCTATGAAACGAAAATCGTTTCGGCCCATCGCACCCCGGACCGTCTGGTCGATTATGCCAAAACCGCGAAATCCCGTGGCCTGAAAGTCATTATCGCGGGTGCTGGCGGTGCCGCCCATTTGCCAGGCATGACAGCAGCCATGACACCGCTTCCGGTTCTGGGTGTTCCGGTACAAAGCCGCGCGCTCAAGGGCATGGACAGCCTGCTTTCCATCGTGCAAATGCCCGGTGGTGTCCCGGTGGGAACCCTTGCCATTGGCGCCGCCGGGGCAAAAAATGCCGGGCTGATGGCCGCTGGCATTATGGCCCTGATGGATGACGCTCTTGCCGGGCGCCTGGATGCCTGGCGCCAAAGCCAGAGCGACGCAGTTGCCGAAGAACCGGTTGACCCGACAAACTAACCCCGGAAACGCTATGGCGCATCCCCGGGTGCGCCGTTTTTGCATATGTGTATTTTCATGCGGGCGCGATATAGTGCGCACCTGACTGGCCGTTCCGATCCGAGGATTTTATGACAAACGACTTTGACAAACGCATCATTGCGCCTGGCAGCACCATTGGCATTATGGGCAATGGGCAACTGGGCCGCATGGCCGCCCTGTGTGCGGCCGAACTGGGATACCGCGTCCATGTCTTTGGCCCCGGAAAAGACAGCCCGACCGAACAGGTCTGCGACAGGGCCACCGTAGCGGATTATACCGATTTCACTGCCCTGAAGGAATTCGCCAACAGCGTTGATGTTGTGACATTCGAGTTTGAAAATGTCCCCTATGATGCGGTCAAGCTGCTCTCGGGTATTGTGCCGGTCCGTCCGGGTTGGCAGTGTCTACATATTTCGCAAAACCGCCTGCGCGAAAAAACCTTTTGTAACGAACATGGCATTGGCACGGCCCCCTTTGCCGCCGTGCGGTCGCTGGCTGACCTTGAAGAGGCCGTTGCCAAACTGGGCCGCCCGTCGGTTTTGAAAACCACCGAAATGGGGTATGACGGCAAGGGGCAGGTTAAAATCACCGATGACACCAACCTGGCCTCGGCCTGGGTGGATATGAAGGACAGCGAAGCCATTCTGGAAGGCTTTGTTGATTTTGAACGCGAACTTTCCGTGATCGTCGCACGCGGGATTGATGGCAAAATGGCCTGTTTTTGCCCGGTGGAAAACCGCCATGCCAACCATATCCTTGATATGACCATTGCGCCTGCGCAAATCCGCCCGGCCTTGCGGGCTGAGGCCGAAAAAATTGCCAAAATCCTGGCCGAGAAAATGGAATTTGTCGGCCTTCTGGCGGTTGAAATGTTTGTCACCCGCGATGGCAAACTGCTGGTTAATGAAGTGGCCCCGCGTCCGCACAATTCCGGCCACTGGACGATTGATGCCTGCGTCACCAGCCAGTTTGAACAATTCATTCGTGCGGTTTGCGGCCTGCCGCTGGGCGACCCGGCCAACCATTCGGATGCGGAAATGAAAAACCTGCTGGGCGAGGATATCGAGGCCTGGCAGGCAATTTTGTCCGACCCGGATGCCAAACTGCACCTTTATGGCAAGGCCGAAGCCAAACCGGGCCGCAAAATGGGCCATGTGACCTGGCTGCGCCCGGCAAAGGCGAACAAACCGACCAAGTAAACAGCCCGAAACAACGTCACCAGACAATCTACCTCATCCTGATACCCCGCCTTCCCCTGGCGGGGTATTTTCTTTGATCAACAGGATGATCGCAAAAATAACGACAAAGACCTGCTGCCTCCAAATTTCCGTTTCCGCTGCCGATGCCTCTTTTACCGGCCCGTCAAACAGGCGGCATAATCTGCCTGCCAAAACTGGCATTGCTTTTGCTCTTATCACGGCAGGTTCTTTTTAAGGCGACGGACGATGCAAAAACTTACCGCCCTTCTGGCACTTCTTTGCGCAATCATTCTGGCACCGGCAGGTCACGTAACGATGGCGCGGGCCAGCTCCATCAATCCCGGTGCTGCCGGTTTTCCGACAGTCAATCGCGCCGATCAGCTTCAGTTCGGGGCGATGGCGGTGGATCTGTTTGGCATTCGCGCCCCGCAGCCCGGTACGGTTTGCCGGGCGGAAGGCATCACGTTTCATTGCGGGGATGCCGCCGCCCAGGCTGTGCGCCGCATTATCCAGGATTACGCCGTTTCGTGCGACAAGGTATCTGACAGCCAGCTTTTCCCGATGCTGACCGAATGCCATATCGGCCAAAGCGACCTGAACCGCCTGATCCTGCGCGCTGGCTGGGCAATGGTGGATATGAATGTGTGCGAGAGCGATCCGCGCTGCAAAACCTATATCGCCGATCAAAATTTTGCCCGCGACAACCGCAAGGGCATGTGGCTGGGCACCCCGCCCGAAAGCCTGCTTGTCGCCACCCGCAAGCCCGAGACCAAAACCGCGCCAGGCACCAAGGCTGCAGCCCGCAATGCGATTTTCAACGTCGATCTGGCCGCCGAAATGAAGGCGCGTAATGCACCGGACCGCACCCTGATCAGCTTTTTGATGCCCTGATCTCGCAATAACAACAGGCTTACATCGTCCGCCCCCATAAAAAGCCCCGCTACGCAATCCAGTCGCAGCGGGGCTTTATGATTTGAATGAGCAAACAGGGGATAACCGCTTATCGCGCCCCGCCAAACTGGCGGGCAATGCGCCCCGGTGTCGGAATGCACGATGCAATTTTTTTACCAACACGAAAGCCCGTACCCGCGACTTTGCCTGCTTTGCCCAGGCTGGATTTCACCTTGGGGATCATCATCACATTCCCAATACGGCGATCCATGAATGCCCAGGTGTCCTTATGCCCGTCCGATGTATCGTCCAGCCAATACATCAGGGTCGATCCATAAACCCCGGCCAGAAGCCCGCGTTTGGTGTACCAGTTATGATCGGTCGAGGTATCGCCCGCCGCCTGCCACATCATATCCACGGTTTTTGCCGTCATCCGCAGGCTTTTGGGCAGGTTTTGCGGCAATGACAAATGCGCAACTGCCGCCCGCACCGCATCCTTGTAAGGCTCCACCAGATCCAGCCGCACGCGAATGGCCGCCGCAATACGATCGCGAATTTTCATCGATTTGATGTCCATCGCCGCCAGCCGGTCCATCATGTCGCGGTCCGTCAGGGCGACAAAATGTTCAATCACCTGCCCAATCCCGGCTGGAAACAAACGCTCCACCTCCATTTCCGGCCAGCCCAGATCATCACAGGCCGCACGCAACGTGGTTTTACTCCAGCCATCAAACGCAACATGCTCCAGGGCGGCGCGCACCAATTGGTCGCGCTGCTCGGCAATACGGGCAAAACTTTCCTCAACGGACATGTCAATTCTCCTGTTGCGACTCATTGCGGCCCGAAACATCCGGCGGGTCGCGGCGTAATTCGTCGGTAAAGCCCATCAGGCTCATATCTTCCATACGTTCGGGATACATGACTCCGATCAAATGATCATATTCATGCTGAACAACGCGGGCATGAAAACCGCTGGCAATTTTTTCCACCGGTTCGCCATTTTCATCAATCCCGCGATAGCGAATTTTATCCCAGCGCGGCACATAGCCCTGAAAATCGGGAATCGACAGGCACCCTTCCCAGCCGCCGACCTTTTGCGCATCATCAAGCGGTTCGATCTCCGGGTTGATCAAAACCGTCAAGGGTATTTCCCCGTCATCATCACCCTTGCCTGCCCGAGTGGGCGGCACAAAAAAGATCATCACGGCCAGGGACTGAAACACCTGCGGGGCTGCCAAACCAACACCGCCCGCATCACTTAATGTTTCGATCATATCGGCAACAAGGCGTGTGATTTCAGGGTCATTGGGGTCTTCCACCCGTTCTGCCACCTTGCGCAAAACCGGGTGCCCCATCCGGGCAATTTTTAATATCGACATGGCATTTTATCCGATCACACCCTTTTGGGGGCCAAAAACTCCCCCATATATAAGGGGCAAAACCGTACCGGGCAAACCTTGTACGCGATCTTGCAAGCTGCCCCTTTCCTTTTTCTTAACTTTGCACTATATAACAGCCACGGTCATTGGTGGCCGCATTAGCATCCGGTTGGCACATCTGCCTTCCGGCTTATTGTGTATTATTGAAAGGAGCGTGGTTTCCGTGCAGGTAATCGTTCGCGACAACAATGTCGATCAGGCTCTGAAGGCGCTTAAGAAAAAGATGCAGCGCGAGGGCATTTTCCGCGAAATGAAACTTCGTCGTCACTTTGAAAAGCCGTCGGAGAAGAAAGCGCGTGAAGGGGCGGAGGCAATCCGCCGGGCTCGCAAGCTGGAGCGTAAGCGCATCGAGCGCGAAGGCTTCTAAAGTCTTTTTCACTTTCGGGGTTCCTCGAACGTGACTGCACGATCGAATTTAGTACGCTAAATTCGGACCCGTGCGCCAAACCCGCCTCGGAGCAATCCGGGCGGGTTTAGTTTTTCGATATCCCGGCCAAAATCAGGGGCCTATCAAGAACCGGTCACGCAGCCTTGCAGATCGAATTGCCACCATCGGCCAGCATGGCGGTTCCGGTAACAAAACTTGATTGATCCGATGCCAGGAACAAGGCCGCCCTGGCATTTTCTTCTGGCTCGGCCATCCGGCCAAGCGCATGGAACTTTTCCACCATTGCCCGTGCTTCCGGATCATTGGCATAGCTTGCGGCCATCGGGGTATCCGTTCCGCCCGGCAGCAGCGCATTCACGCGCACATGGGCCCCGCCATATTCCACTGCCAGACATTGCGCCATGCCAATCAGGCCCATTTTGCTGGCGGCATAGGCCGTCATACCCGGCAGTCCGATGGTATGCCCGACAAAGGTGGACGTAAAAATAACCGATCCGCCACCCCGCCGGGCGATTTCGGGCATTTGATACTTTGCCCCCAACATCGCCGAGGTCAGGTTGGTGCGCAGCGTCTGATCCCAGTCGTTTTGTTCGATATCGACCAGCGCCCCGGGCGATCCCAGCGTCCCGGCATTGTTAAACCCGACATCAAGCCCGCCATATTCCCCGATGGCCGCATTAACCAGCGCCTTGGCGAACGCCTCGTCACAGACATCGCCTGCAAGGGCAAAGGCCTCGCCACCCGTAGCGGTAATTTCACCCGCAACCGCATCAAGCCGGTCAGCATTGCGCGCGCCAAGCACAAGCTTCGCCCCCTCGGCGGCAAACAGCCTGGCCGATGCGGCACCGATCCCGGAACTGGCTCCGGTGATAATCACAACCTTGTCCTGAAGTAACATGATCTTTCCCATCTATCTGGCACCGGCCCGAAGGCATGTGGTGCAATTAACGATGGTGGAAAGTTATGCCTGGCCCCGAAAATCTGCTCGCCAGTTTCGGACGCGACGTTTTAAGCGTATTCAATGCCCCGAAACCTGGCCGAACCCAGGCCCCGCATATAATCTCGCGTGGCGGGTATTGTGGTTTAAAGCCAGGGGCACCGGGCCAAGATACCATTGCATCAAAATGCGAAGGCGCTATCTTCTCCCTAATAGCTGACATGCCTGATCACAGGAGTATGACGTGCCATCTCACCTCCCGACACGGCCTTTGCCAAACACCGGCAAATTGCACCTTTTGCGCCCCCTGCTGGGCACGGCATTGGTGATGACACTGGCCATGTTCATACCGGACAACACCGCCTTGGCACAAAGTGCATCCTCACAGGCAACGCCAGCGGCAAAGACCGCAACATCCGATGCCGCATCCACATCCGGGGCCCCGTCAGATGCAACCGGCAGCAACAAAACCGGCGATACCGGCACGGCAAAAACCGCAGCACCCGCCCCCGCCCCGCATTGTGACAGCGACCATATGTCGCTCTGTGAAGATACCAACGAGCTGATCTGGTCCAAGGGCTTTGCCGACAAGGTCGGCACCTTTGTCGGCCCCGGCACGGCAAGCTGGCTTGCCGATCATGCCAGCCGGATTGACCAGATGATCCAGGTATTAAGTGGCCCGCCGCAGATGCGGCAAAAAATCGGTGATGATCTCTGGCTTTATGGGGCCTGTCGCGCACATAGCTGCCCGGAAAAGGGTGCGGTGATTGTCACCAACAAGGGCGAGATCACCGCAACGGCCATTTTGCATTTTGCCTGTACCAAGACATGTCAGGATGACTATACCCTGACCATCCTGGGGCCCAAGGATGACAAAACCCTGACCGATGCCATCAAAAACTGGGCGCAAACCACCATCGATGACGATGCCCGCGAATTTAAAAAGGCCAGCCCGCCCAAAATTGTGACGGTCGAACATCTGGCCCCCGGTGCACCAGCCAAAGACACATCAACCGACAAATCGAAAAACACTGACCAAGCTGCCCCTGCTAACAAAAAATCCGCCCCGGCACCGACAAAATGACCCCGATGACCTAACCTTTTGGCGCGGTATCCCCCGGCCACAGCCAGCGAAACAGACCGTCAATCATCCCGGCCTTGTCAGCCTTGTCCGCAACGGGAACAGCCCGCACCAAAAGGCCAAACTGGGATCGGTAAACGGTGTAAACATCCTGCGTTGAAATATCGGTATAGGTCGAACTGCCATATTCGGCGTCGACCAGAAAATTCCACGGCACCAGCCAGCTACTGACCGATCCGCTATATTTGGATGCCAGATTATAGGCCCGGTGCTGCCCGCTATTTTGCGCCTCGATATCGGAAAACCGGCCTTCGAGCCGTTCCAGCCGGTAGCGCGCATCCATACCCAAAATATTGGCCCAGGGTTTCAGCTTCACAAACTGCGCGTCCATGCGAAACTGGTCGCCATAAATCACATATTTGCGCGGAATATCCTCGCCGGGCAGGCGCAAATAGGCATTGAATTCCTCTTTCCCCACCGGCTCGAACGTCACCGTCGCCACCGGCACTTCATCGGTCAGGCGGGTATAGGTCAATACAATCCCGAATATCGACAGGGCCAGTGCTACGGATAGCAGCACAATCGCAAACAGGGATATTCTGACAACACGGATTTTCAAACCACACTCATCCCATCAGCTTCAAAACCGGGACCAGTGTCACCCGGTCTGATTTTACAAACAAGCCCGAATGACAATACGCCAAACTGCCCAACAGCCCCAAACCACCGTGATTTGAACGAACTCCGCTCCTGTTTAAGGCTCGTCTTTAAATGTCTTACAAGTTATGGATGATGTAATGGGCTTTCACGATATACTATTAAGACATGATGATCGAAAGGTAGAGCCTTGAGTTTAGAAACATGGCTGGCATTCACAGGCGCGTGCATCGTGTTAACGCTCATTCCCGGTCCCAGCGTCCTGTTGGTCATCGGGCAATCCCTTACGCGGGGGAAAAGGGCTGCAGTCATGTGTATCATGGGTGATGTCATCGGCAGTATTGTGCTTATGGGCCTGTCCTTTGCCGGTGTAGGCGCAATCCTTGCAGCCTCTGCCACACTTTTTCAAATCGTCAAATGGACAGGGGTAATCTACCTTGCCTGGCTGGGATACAGACAAATTGCCGAAGCCCGCCAAACCCCGACAACTGACACAGACGCAACCACCAAACCCGCCGGGGCAAACCAACCCCATTCCGCCTGGCGCAGCTTTTGGGCTGGCACCATAACCGCCATCCTGAATCCCAAAGCCATCATTTTTTATATGGCCTTCCTGGCACAGTTCATCAATCCACAGGCCGACTTGGCGGCACAACTGGTTATCCTGACCCTGACATCCAGCCTTGTTGTCATGGTGCTTTTAACCGGCTATGCACTGCTTGCGGCACGCGCCGGACAGATATTTCAAAGCAGGCAGGCCCAAAAGCGCATTGGATATGCAGGCGGCACATTCATGATTGGCGGAAGCGTTTTAATGGCAACCACCCGCTAACGCCCTTTGCCTTTCATCGGTCAGCAGGCTTTCGCAAAAACCTTGCAAGCGCTTCACCGGGCTAAAGCGATTGGTCTTTAAACAGCTACGCTCTCAAACGTCGCACGGGTAATCTGGAAATAACGACACACCTCGTCGCGCTCCCGGGCGGAGGCATAATGGCAGCGGTCATCGGCCTGCGACATGCCCCAGCACCGCATCACGCCAAAGGATGCGGCATTTTCAGGCTGTGCACCGGCTTCGATCACATCGACATCCAGCATGTCAAACCCGGCGGCCAGCACAACCGGGCCCATTTCACGCAAATAGCCTTTGCCCTGTGCATCCATGCCCAACCAATACCCGGCCTCGCCTTTTTTGGGGTCATCGGCATCACGAAAAATGCTCACCCAGCCGATAACCGCATCTGTCGCCCGTTCCACAATGGCCAGGGGCATCATCTTGCCGCTCTCGGTGGCATCGCGCTCGCGCAAAATCCGGGCACGAGCCTTCTCAACAGTAAATGGCAGCGACCACGACGCCAGCCAGCGTGAAATTTCCGGCACCATCAAGGCCGAAATCTGCCCGGCATCCGCTTCCTGCACACAACGCAGCGTCAAGCGGGGTGTTTCAAGGATACAATCGCGAAAATCCGGCATGATCATCCTCCGATGCGGCGACAAAACAGAACAGGCTACAGCGAATTTCACACATCATGCCACCCGGAGCGAGCGATTTTGTCGATGCAAAAAAGGGCAGCCCGATGGACTGCCCTTTCCGTTACTGTTTGATCAGCAAGATCAATCACGCATCCAGATGTCCGACGATTTCCTCGCACATCTTTTTGGCATCACCAAACAGCATCATGGTGTTGTCCTTAAAGAACAATTCGTTCTGGATACCGGCATACCCAGCCGACATGCCACGTTTGATGAACAGCACCGTTTTGGCCTTTTCCACATCCAGAACCGGCATGCCAAAAATCGGCGATGACGGGTCGGTTTTGGCGGCCGGGTTGGTGATGTCGTTTGCACCAATGACAAAGGCCACATCGGCGGTGCCGAAATCACGGTTGATTTCATCCATTTCGGCAACGTCTTCATAAGGCACGCCTGCTTCGGCCAGCAGCACATTCATATGACCCGGCATACGGCCTGCGACTGGATGAATGGCGTAACGCACCTTCACCCCTTCTGCCTTCAAAAGGTCGGCCATTTCGCGAAGGGCATGCTGCGCCTGGGCCACCGCCATGCCATAACCCGGCACGATGATGACGCTCGATGCGTTTTTCATGATAAAGGACGCATCATCCGACGAGCCCGATTTTACCGGACGGTCGGCATCGCCCCCGGCAGCGGCAGCACCACCGGCCTCGGCCCCAAAGCCACCCAGGATGACATTGAAGATCGAACGGTTCATGCCCTTGCACATGATATAGGACAGAATCGCCCCCGATGCGCCCACCAGCGCACCGGTAATGATCAGCGCGTTGTTTTGCAGGGTAAAGCCAATGCCGCACGCCGCCCAGCCCGAATAGGAATTGAGCATGGAAACAACAACGGGCATATCCGCCCCGCCAATCGGAATGATCAGCGTGATGCCCAGCACAAGCGCCAGCAGGACCACCACCCAGAAGGCAAAATGGCTTTCGGTCGAGACAAAGATGATGCCGACCACCACAATGGCGATGCCAATGGCAAGGTTGAGCATATGCTGCCCGGCAAATTGCACCGGCGTGCCCGATACCAGGCCCTGCAACTTGCCAAAGGCAATCAGCGAACCGGTAAAGGTAATGGCGCCAATGGCAACACCAAGGCCCATTTCAATCAGGCTGGCTGGGTGAATAGCACCCACCGTGCCGATGCCGTAGGCCTCTGGCGAGAACAGGGCCGCCCCGGCTACAAACACGGCGGCCAGACCAACCAGCGAATGAAAGGCCGCCACAAGCTGCGGCAGTGCCGTCATCTTGATTTTAAGGGCAATGATGGTGCCAATCGCCCCGCCAATCAGAATCCCCACGATAATCGTGGTGTAAGACAGCACTTCTGGCGAGGCCAGTGTGGTAAAAATCGCAATCGCCATACCGGCCATGCCCAGCATATTGCCGGTCCGGGCGGAATCAGGCGAAGAAAGGCCGCGCAAGGACAGAATGAAGCAGACCGAGGCGACCAGATACAGGAAAGCCGACAGGTTTTCCGACATGATGTTTCCCCTTCCCTACTTCTTTTTCTTGAACATCTGCAACATGCGTTGCGCGACGATAAAACCGCCAAAAATATTGATCGATGCCAACACCACGGCAACAAAGCCCATCACCTTGGAGATGTTCATATCCATCGGGCCGGACGCCAGAAGCGCGCCGACAATGATCACTGATGAAATGGCATTCGTCACCGCCATTAACGGCGAATGCAGGGCGGGGGTGACTTTCCACACCACGTAATAGCCGACAAAGCAGGCCAGGACAAAAACCGTCAGGCCAATCACGGTGGGGCTGACCCCGCCCGAGGATGCGGCATGAGCGGCACCACTGGCAACGTCATGCGCGCCAGAGGCAAGCTGGTCGGCCAGTTTTGCGGCCTTTTCCGCCAGACCAAGCGCGGAATCCCGCAGCTCGTTGGCAGATTGTGTGACAGTCTGATCAACCATTTTCTGCCTCCGTTTCCTTATCGGCTTCACCACCAAATTTCGGATGAACCATTTTGCCATCCCGGGTCAGCATGGTTTCGGCAATGATCTGGTCTTCACGGTTAAAGACCATTTCCTTCTTCTCGCCATCCACCATCAGGGTGACGAAATTCAGCAAGTTTTTGGCATACATCGCGGTGGCATCAGCCGCGACAGAACTCACGATATTGGACGGCCCCATAATTTTAACGCCATTTTCCGTCATCGTACTTTCGCCCGGCTTCACCCCGGCAACATTGCCACCGCGTTCAGCCGCCAGGTCCAGAATGATGGAGCCATTTTTCATGCCCGCCACCATGTCGGCCGTGACAATTTCAGGTGCCGGACGGCCGGGAATAAGCGCCGTGGTAATCACGATGTCGGTTTTTGCCAAAACTTCCTTGAGCTTGGCTGCCTGCTTCTTTTTATAGTCGTCAGACATTTCACGGGCATAGCCCCCGGCGGTTTCCGCGCTGGCGGCATCGTCATCCTCGACCTCGATAAACGTCCCGCCAAGGGATTGCACCTGTTCCTTCACCGCCGGGCGCACATCAAAGGCGGAAACCACCGCACCCAGACGTTTGGCCGTGGCAATGGCCTGCAAACCGGCCACCCCGGCCCCAACCACGACGATACGGGTGGGCGCAAGGGTACCTGCTGCTGTCATCATCATCGGGAAAATGCGGCCAAATTCATGGGCGGCATCAATCACGGCACGATAACCGGCCAGGTTGGATTGCGAGGACAGCACATCCATCGACTGGGCGCGTGAAATGCGCGGCACCAGTTCCATGGCAAAACTGGTCAGCCCGGCCTCGGCCATTTTGCCAATCAGCTCTGCCCGGTCATAGGGTTCGATCAAACCAATTACCGTAGCGCCCTTTTTATAGGCGGCAAGTTCGTTGGTTTTCCCCTCGACCATTGGCGGGCGCACCTTAAGGATGACATCGGCATCCCCTGTTGCGGCCTTTGCCGTTTTGGCAATGGTTGCCCCGGCCTCAACATAGCGATCATCGGCAATGGATGCGTGTTCGCCTGCACCGGATTCGATCACCACCTCAAATCCCAGACCCGTATATTTTTTTACGGTATCCGGTGTGATGGCAACGCGCTTCTCACCGGGCCATATTTCCCTTGGAACGGCCAGCTTCATCGCGTCGTACCTCCTTCCCTTTTTTAACAATCCTGTCTGGTATGTTGGCATTTCTTATTGTACCGCCCCTGTTTCCGGGGCTTTGGTATTGTTTTGTTAAACCCTTGTCCGGCAGGCCGGTTTCACACCCCTGGCAGCATCGTCGCCATCGCAACCATCGCTGCAATACCAGAACGATCTTTTCCCGTATGGCGGCAAAATGCAACCAGGGATGAAAAAAGGCGGTTCCTCTGCTCAAACAGAAGAAACCGCCCGCTTTCCCACCACGCTTTCCGAGGCAATAAAGCCTTGGTGACAAACCGGGTCCCACCCGCCAGTGATGCTCAGGACAAACATTCACCAGCGCCCCGCTTTGTCTGCGTTAAATGCAAGATGCGACTTTCCTTTCACGATCTCAACAGCAAAACCTGACAAAAATAGCGATTAACTGTATTTCAGTTTACATTCAGATTTTATCACCATGTGCGAAAAACCGCACACACCTTCTCCCCTGCGGAACAGGTGTCATTCCAATACGAAAATAATTAACCTGCTGTTTTCGCTCATTTTCCAGCCCGACAATGTAACCTTGGATATTTAAATTTTAAAACAAATACACCCAAAGGTTTCATTCATCGTAAAATTCAAGCACCCTAAATCTATGTTTTCCTAGGAAAACCATGCCCCTCGCAACACAAGTTCGTGCCGAAAATCACGACAGCAAATGGGCATACCGAATTTTGCCTGATAACAGAAACGGGGAAAAAACAGCCCGCAGCACGAAGGTTGCTGGCGAATCGCGGCAAGTATCGTGACATCACAAACCGGCTGACGTGTCGTCAAACAAATCCGGAGTCTTTTCCGAAATCAGGGACTTTCTTTACACGGGGACAGATCATGAAACAGAAAAGCCGCCTTTTACATGTGGCACGTATGGCAATCGGCTTGTGGGGCGCAACCGCCCTTGCACCTGCCAATGCACAAACCTTTTTTCCCAAAGACGTTGATCAAAGCCAATGCAGTCTTGGCACCAGCGAGTTTGAAACCTGGATCACCCTGCCAATGTTTGGCCTGACCAGCCCGGTTTATGATGAAACCAGCGGCATGCCCTATATCTTTCCGGTCAATGGCCCGGATTTTGCCAACACAACCGCCAATCACTGCGACTTTTACAAATGGGGCGCACAGATGTTTCTGTGGATGACCTCGACCATCGATGACATCGGCAAGCAACCGGCGAAACCGCAATATCCGGCCACCCTGCCCTTTGTGTTCAACACCGAATTTTTCTACCGCCTGTCAAACGACCAGACCAAACTGCTTGCCCAGGGTGAAAATGTTCAAAGCGACAACCTGGCGATCAGCCTGCGGACCGCCAAAAATGACGAAGACGAAAGCATCGGCCAGGCCGGTGGCAATGGCGTGTTGCTGACCCAACCACCCGCCGAAACAGGCAAGCAATCCTCGCTGACCTATTATGGCATTCATACAAACCGGCAATATGACTATTTCCTGAGCCTTTATAAAAACCTTCTGTCGGGCAAGACCAAGGGCACCCCGCTGGCATCGCAATTCCCCACCACGGCAGCGGAAACCTGCGCCATTTTGAAATATGCCGAACAAAACAACTATGTTGAAAAGGGTCTTATACCGACCTTTATCGAGAAGAAACTGTGCCCGAAAAACGGCAATGATACAGCAGTGACGGCAACCGCAGCCCCGGCCGCGACGGCCCCGGGATCATCGATCATTCCGCAAATCGAACCGGCGGTTGATTTCCTGTCACTGGCGGTCGAGGTCAAAACAAGCTGGGTCGAGACCGCATCCCTGCCCACAGGCAGCAAGAACAAATATATCCGGCAAAACCTGCAAATCCCGATCTATGATCGCACCAACCCCAATCACTGGACCGTCAAGGACTCCGCAACCCGTGAAATGGCGCTCGTGGGTATGCACGTTGTTGGCACGGTGAAAGGCCACCCGGAAATGATCTGGGCCACCATCGAACACGAAAACAACGCGCCCAACGGCCTTTATTATTACATGAACGACAAAAAGCAGGTCGTCGCGGTTTCCGACCCGCAAACCAAAACCGGCTGGACTTATTCCAACGGCGACATTGTTGATACTGTCACTGAATATGCCAAGGGCTGCGATGATTCCACAATGCCCGCCGGTTGCGTCGCCAAAAGCGACATTGTCAGCGCCGATGGCAATGATCCCATCGCGCCATCCAATGTAACCCGCCTGAACCCGTGGGGCATCAAACAGGTGCCAACCACGACAACAACCGATGCCGTTTCGCAAACCACACAGATCATTTCGCTCAACCGGGATGTCAAACGCCACCTGAAGGCCCAAAGCCCCACGGACCCGCGCCAGTATTATTTCCTGAGCGGTGCGGTCTGGACCAGCGATGGCAGCATTCCCGAAAAAAGCACGGCAAAGGCCATTACCGGCTCGCCCATGCTGGCCAACACCTCAATGGAAACCTTCGAGCAAAGCTCGGGCTGCTTTGGTTGCCATAATACTTTCAAGTCGCCCAACGGCCTGAAAATCAGCCATATTTTTGAAGGCATCAGCCCGGACCTGCCGACGGTTTCTGGCAAATAGGTCCCGGCTTTGGTTGATAAAAACAGCGGGGCCGGATCATAACGATCCGGCCCCGTACTCTCAGCTTTATTCTTGCCAGTTATTCCGGGTGTTCCAGCCCCACCTTTTCAAGGGCTTCATTCTGATTTTGCGCCAATTTGGCAACATCAAAATCCTGCACCAGATCATGGAAAATCCGGTACCAGTTCACCTTGGCATCCAGCCGTAAAAACACCGAACCAAGGCCCACAGCCGCCCGGTCCACCAGCACGAATTCGCGCGGCGGCTTCACCCCGCCAAGGCGACGCAATTCCGCATGGACCTTGCCGGCCACCTCCGCCCCATAGGCCACCGAATTGCTTTCTTCCATCTTGCGTTCGCGGTCATCAAGCAACGGCCCATACACAAACCCGGCCCAGATATTCAGCACATCAATCAGTTCGTTTGACAGATTGGTAAAGCCCCAGCTTTCATAGGCCGCCACCGCCCGATCCCGGTCATTATCGCGCAGGGCATGATACAGCGAAATCACCGCCTCGACAAAACCTGGCTGGAACACCCGGATACAGCCAAAATCCAGCAAATTGACACTCAGATCATCACGCAGGGAATAATTGCCCAAATGCGGGTCGCCGTGAATGACACCATATTTATAGAACGGTACATACCAGGCCCGAAACATGTTGAGTGCGACCTGGTTGCGTTCCGCCTCGGACGGGTTCCGGTCAACAAAGGCCTGCAATTTGCCGCCCTGAAGCCAGGTCATGGTCAAAAGGCGGCGCGTTGTCAGATCAATTATTGGTTCGGGCACATGCACATTCGCTTCATCGCGCAACATATGCCCATAAAGCGCCATTTGCCGCGCTTCACGTTCATAATCCAGTTCTTCACGCAGGCGCGCGGCAAGCTCCAACTGGATATTTTCCGCATCAATCGCGCTGTCATAACGCCGGTAAATGGCAAAGGCGGCACGAAGCTGTTTTAAATCGGCCTCGACGGTTGCGGCCATGTCGGGATATTGCAGTTTGCAGGCCACGTCACGGCCATCAGGCAGGCTGGCCTTATGCACCTGCCCCAACGATGCGGCCGCAGCAGCATCCTTGCCAAAATCGGCAAATTTATCCTGCCAGCCAGCACCCAGTTCGGTGCGCATCCGGCGTTTGACAAACAGCCACCCCATTGGCGGGGCATCGGCCTGCAAACCCGCCAGGGCATCGGCATAATCGCGCGGCAAGGCATCGGGAATGGTCGATAATATTTGCGCCACCTTCATCAGCGGGCCTTTCAGCCCGCCCAGCGCGGAGGTCAAATCGGCGGCATAACGGCCATGATCCACCTCGCCGCCGAAAACCTTGCCCACCGCAAGGCGCGTCGCCAGTTTCCCGGCAGACGCACCAACGCGGGCATAACGACGCACCCGCCCGCCAAAACGATTATCTTCGGATTGGCGAAAATCGTCGTCGTTATCATCGCTCATCTCAGGAAAGCTCCTCCAGCTCGTCAATCAGGCGCTTGATCATATTCAGCCCACGCTGCCAAAAGGCCGGGTCCGACGCATCCAGCCCGAACGGTGCCAGCAATTCCTGGTGGCGCTTGGTGCCACCGGCTTTCAACAGGTCAAAATATTTCTGCTGAAAGCCCTCTTCGGAATGCTGATACACGTCATAAAGCGAATTCACCAGACAATCGCCAAAGGCATAGGCATAAACATAAAACGGCGAATGGATGAAATGCGGGATGTAAGACCAGTAATATTTGTATTCCTCGTCATAGCGGATCGCATCACCCAGACTTTCCTTTTGTACGTCCAGCCAGATCTCGCAGATCTCATCCACCGTCAATTCTGCCTCGCGGCGTTTGGCATGAACACGTTTTTCAAACTCGAAAAACGCAATCTGGCGCACCACGGTGTTGAGCATATCCTCAACCTTGCCCGCCAGCATGATGCGTCGCATCTTCGGATCGGTTTCAGCGCGCAGCATCGACTGGAAGGTCAGCATTTCACCAAAGACCGATGCGGTTTCCGCCAGGGTCAACGGCGTATCGGACAGGAAATAGCCCTGTTCGCCTGCCAAAATCTGATGCACGCCGTGGCCCAGTTCATGCGCCAGCGTCATCACATCGCGGGTTTTGCCATGATAATTCAGCAACAGATAGGGGTGGACAGACGGCACGGTGGGATGCGCAAACGCGCCCGATGCCTTGCCCGCACGCGGCGGCACGTCAATCCAGGGGTTATCAAAAAACCGCTTGCCAATCGCGGCAAGATCGCCAGAAAACTCGCCATAAGCCTTCAGCACGGTTTCACGCGCCGTGTCCCAGGCAATTTCGCGGTCGTCATCTTCAGGCAGCGGTGCATTGCGATCCCAGTAATCAAGCTGATCCACACCAAACCATTTGGCTTTCAGCTTGTAATAACGGTGCGATAAATCACCATAGGATGACGTCACGGCTTCACAAAGCGCCTCCACCACATCATCTTCCACCTGGTTGGACAGATTGCGCGCACTGACCGGGGTGGCAAAACTGCGCAGGCGGTCGTCAATTTCCTTGTCTTTGGCCAGGGTATTGGTGATGTGGGCCAGCAATTTGATGTTTTTGCCCAACACATCGCCAATGGATTTCGCGGCAACCTTGCGGTCCTCTACCTTGGTCGAGGACAGCATATTGGCCGCTTCGGACATCGTCAGGTCCTGACCATTAATCGGAAAGCGCAATTCGGCCATCGTCTGGTCAAACAGACGGATCCACGCCCCCGAACCGGCCACTTCGCGTTCGTGCAAAACCTGTTCGACTTCGTCGGAAAGCTGATGCGGGCGGAAAGACCGGTTTTCATCCAGCCACGGGCGATAACGCGCCAAATCGGCACTTTCATCATATTTCGTCTGCAGGGCGGCTTCCTCGATCCGGTTGAGCTCCAGCCCGAAAAACAGGGTAAAGCTGGAAATCGTGGTAAGCTGTTCGCGCACCCCCTGATAAAACTGCCCAATCGCCGGGTCGCTGCCATCCCCGGCATGAAGCAGGCCCGCAAACGAACCAATCCGGCCGCAAATTTCAGAAATGCTTTCATATTCGGCAATGGCACCGGCCAGCGCATCGCCCGACAAACCGGCTAGTTTACCCTGATATTCCTTCTGGAATGCCTCCGAACGCTGTTTGGCATCATCAAGATCGCGGCGAATGGCCGGGTCTTTGGCATCCGCATACAAATCGCTCAGATCCCAGGTCGGCAGGTTCTTGTTTATCGCGTTCATTGGTCCTCCAGATCATTCGGAACATAAAAGTCTTTGCTGCGATATAAGACAAAGATATTTTCATCGCCAGCGCGAGCAGACAAAAAGATCAAAACACTTGATCTTGCGGCCATTGGCACATGCGCCGTAAAGCTTATATATATGAAAACAATAACAGGGAAACGCCATGACGAATTTGCAGGATTATGCCCAGTGGCAGAACTTGCCTTCGATGTTTTTCGATTTGGCTGCGAAAAATGGCGACAAGCCCCTTTGGTGGACCAAATCGCCAGATACGGATGAATTCGTTCCCACCACATGGCGCGAAGCAGCCCGGCAGGTCCGTGCCCTTGCCCGATCCCTTTATAAACTGGGTGTTCGCCCCGGTGATCGGGTGATCTTGCTATCGGAAAACCGCACCGAATGGGGCATTGCCGATTTGGCAATTATGTGTGTGGGCGGGTTAACCGCCCCGGCCTATTCCACCAATACCGAACGTGATCACTTGCATATCATCGAGGATTCCGGTGCGGGCCTTGCCATCATTTCCACCAAAAAGCTGGCAAAACCGTTTTTGCATGGTGCGCTGGATTCCGGGCGCTGTCGCCATGCCATCACGATCGAGGATTGGGGCCAAAATTTTGTCGGCGGCATCACCATTTCCAAATGGGATGACATGATCGCCCAGGGCGAGGCCCTGGATGACGATGTAGATGCGTGGGTTGCCAATATCAAACGTACCGATACCGCCTGTCTGATTTATACATCGGGCACCGGCGGCGCGCCCAAGGGGGTGATGCTCAGCCACGGGGCAATTCTGAACAATTGCGCCGGGGCGTTTGACATTATTGATGCACTTGGCATTGATAATGAAATATTCCTGTCGTTCCTGCCGCTATCGCATTCTTACGAACATACCGCCGGGCTTTATTTCCCCATCAGCCTCGGTGCGCAAATCTATTATGCCGAAAGCCTGGACAAACTGGCGGCCAACCTGGCCGAAGTCCGCCCGACCATCATGACGGCGGTCCCCCGCCTTTATGAAATGCTGTATCAGCGCATGAGCCGCACACTGGAAAAAGAAGGCGGTTTCAAGCTGAAACTGTTTAACCTGACGCTGCGTCTGGGCCGGAAAAAATACGAAGGCGAACGCCTGGGCCCGGTTGAATGGGTGCAAAACCTGGTGTGCGAACTTCTGCTGCGCCGCAAGCTGCGCCAGCGGTTTGGTGGCCGCCTCAAGGCAATGGTTTCTGGCGGCGGGCCGCTTAATTATGAACTGGGGGTTCTGTTTGTGTCGTGCGGTTTACGCATTTTGCAAGGATACGGCCAAACCGAATTCAGCCCTGTCGTGTCGTGCAACCGGGCGGAAAACAACAAATTGCGTACCGTTGGCCCGCCCATGCTGGGTGTTGAATGCAAAATCGCCCCGGATGGCGAGATCCTTCTGCGCGGGGAAAGCCTGATGCAGGGTTACTGGAACCTGCCCGAAACGACGGCGCAAACCATCATTGACGGCTGGCTTCATACCGGCGATATCGGCCAGTTCGATGAAGAAGGCAGCCTGATGATCACGGACCGCAAGAAGGACATTATTGTCAATTCCGGCGGTGACAATATATCCCCGCAGCGGATCGAGGGGCTGCTCACCCTTGAAACCGAAATCGCCCAGGCAATGGTTTATGGCGATGATCAGCCCTATCTGGTTGCCATTCTGTGGCCCGAAGAAGACGTCATGCGCGAATTTGCCCGCACCCACGGTGTCGAAAACAAGATCGAAATCCTCTCGGAAAATGAAGAATTCCGTAAAATGATCCGAAAGGCCATTGATCGCGTTAATACAAGGCTTTCCACCATTGAAAAAGTCCGCAGCTTTGCCTTTGCCGACAGCGCCTTTAGCATCGATAACGCAATGCTCACGCCCTCGATGAAAATTCGCCGTCACAAAATCCGGGAGGCCTACGAGCATCGTCTCAAGGCCCTGTATCAGCGCAAACGCCAGAAATAATGCCGCCCCGCGTGAGGGTGTTTTTGCCCCTGTCGAACAAAGACACCCTCATTAACCCGCATAGTGCGGTCAATACACCTTACACGGCACTTGCATCTTGACCAGAACTTCCCAAAATAGAAAAATATACTAGCAATACTATCGCCCTGATTGCGGCACCTGTGGGGTCTGTTCAAAATCCGACAATGGGAAACACACATAGCAACCCGGAATTTCACACCCGATTACGGGCAACATTGCCGACGCGCGTCGCAATGTCTGGCATCTGTTTGCCAATATGGGTTCTGATGTGTTTTGTGATGCTAACCGGAACGGCCCTCGCCCGGGAACAGGAGGCCTGTCATCGTATTTCCGTCGGATATAGCAATTATCCGCCTTTTTCCTATCAAACCGCCGATGGCCGCGATGCCGGGGCCTCCGTTGAAGTTGCCAAACGGGCCTTCGCCAAAATGAATGTCATGGTCGAACTGACGCAAATGCCGTGGGTACGCCTGTTGCAGGAAACCAGAAACGGCAATATCGATTTCGTCACGGCTGCCTATCGCACCAAGGAACGTCAGTCCTGGGCCAGCTATAGTGACATGCCCATTGGCTATGAGCGGATTGTTGCCATCCATGCCGGTATTTTCCATCAGGACCGCCTGACACTGGAGGATTTACGCCAGAAACGCGGTTTGATCCGCCGGGGGGACAGCCACGGCCAAATGGTTGATACCGCCATTGGCAAAGGGCAGCTTGACATTTTCGAGGTGCCCGAAATCGACGATGGCCTGCATATGCTGGATGCCGGTCGCGCGGATTATTTTCTGACCAGCGATGCCATTGCCCGCAACATGATGCAGGAAAACACCTTTCCCGATTTGGTATTTGACCGGCTGGATGTCGATGGCGAGGCCCTGTATGCCCTGTTTTCGCGCAAAAGCAGTTGCCATGCACTGCTGACCAGTTTTAACGACACCATTCGCACGCTCTATCGTGAAGATTTAATGCCAACTGTTCTGGTTCAGTATTTGCGATCAGTTGGATCGCCGCTTGTTTTGGGGATGGACGAAACAATCAAGCCACTGATGCCGGCAAACTGAAACCGCCCTCCCTTAAGCCTGCCATCCCGACAAATCGTATCGGGACAATATCGCACTGGAACTTCCCGGATCGATCTGGCAATTTGGATCCGGTCACAGGTTATACATTCATCACGGTCCGAGCGGCATGAGCGCAGAACACACGCTTCCTTCCCTTCTTCTGGTGCGCGGCCTTCCCGGCTCTGGCAAATCAACACTCGCCTGCCGTCTGTGCCAGACGGACCATCATATCCATCTTGAAGCTGACATGTTCATGACCGATGATGCCGGAAACTACCGGTTTTCCGCCGCACGGCTGGGCGAGGTTCACAAATACTGCGAAACCGAAACGCTACGGCATTTGCGCGAAGGCCATCATGTGGTGGTCTCCAACACCTTCAGCCAGATATGGGAAATGCAGCCCTATCTTGATATGGCAGCGGAGCTTGGCATTCCGGTTCAGATCATCGAATGCCAGGGTCAGTTTAAATCCATCCATGACATTCCTGACCGCAATGTCCGCGAAATGCGCAACCGCTGGGAAAAACTGCCCCAGCCGGAATTTTAACCCCAAATTCCCCTGCCCAAACCTGCCATTTCACGCCGCCCGGGCAAAGGCCTTAAGTCTGGCCCGCAAGTCCGGGGAAGCGGTGCCGCCATTCCGGCTAAAAATAAGGGTTTCAAGTTCCTCAAGGGTTTCGCAAGCGTAAATAGCAGGCAAATCTTCGGGGAAATCCAGGTTCAAAGCCACGATAACCTGCTGAGACTGCGCTGGCGAGACAGATACCCCGCCAGCATTATGTGCCGTCTTTTGGTGTTGCAGATAGCGCCACAAAGTGGGCACGACAGGCAAACCGGACGGACTTTCATCAGACCAAACCGGAGATTCCGGTACGACAGGAACCGCAAGATGCCTCACCACCAGTTTGGGCGTGGCTGACATCACATATTCAATGTCAAACCGGCTGTCTTGCGAAATATCGGCAATGTCATAGCGTAATGGCAGATTCAACGAGCACTGGTTCATCCCCAGAAAATGCCGGTCATAGACACAAATATCCGTTGTAATTTGCAGGGTGTGATGCGAAGGCGTTGTTTGCACCGGCGCCGGGAAACGGCCTTTCAGACACTTCATGTTCCCCGCGTTTAACGCGGTGGCAGTTTCGCGATCCAGTGTAAAAAAGCGACCAATGGGCAAGGGATCGGCCAACTGTTCCCGTTGCGAGACCAGCGCCCCCTCAATCATTACCGATTGTGGTACCAACGCGCCGTCCGTTTTTAATCCTTTTACCAAATGGGCGAAAATGGCGACCTGTGGTTCGGCATGAAGACGGGCCGTCATGGTTTCGGACACGATCACATCATAACTGGCGTCGGGCACCGGCCATTTTAAAATATCCACACATTCAATGGCACGAATGCGGTCCTGCACGCCCAAAACATCAATCAGCTTTTGCACATATTCCAGCGATGACTGATGGATATCGAGCAAAGTCACCTGAATATCCGACGGCGAAAACAACGGCAGCAAAGGTACAATCAACAGGCCAAACGGCCCGGTTCCCCCATAAAGCACCTCAACGGGTTTCGTCCCCGTTTTCTGATCGCAAATGGCCTGATAACAACCCCGTATAAATACCTGGCTTCGCATATATTCAAGCGCACATCGCCCCGCTGTGATCAGTGAAACACCTTTTCCGCCATCTGTCGAGCTTGCATAATCAAGCTTGCTTCCAGGTGTCAGGTCTATATCGGTCAGGGCCACCAGAATATCGACCATTTCACATATATCCTGCCGATTACCCGACAGAGCATCGGCGGGCAACGCCAAAAAATGCGTTATAATGTCCTGCAATCTTGCCGTTTTTGCACATGTCTCATACCGGTCCACCAAAATGCCGCTCCACCCTGTTTGTCACCCGAAAAACAGGCGATGGCGCAAAAAAACAAAGACCATAATACGCAGAAATTGCTGCCTCAGCGTCTTTTGCGACACACACCCGGTCGTCAGACGCGCCCCGGCAAAAGCTGTGAACACAAAATCAAAATATGTGATGCCAGACGATGCTACTGGGCGGCAGAAAACACCTTTTTCAAAACATCCGTCGTCCATTGACCCGGATTGTTGCGAATTTCGCCTTCCTGCTGTGCCAGATAATGGAAAAGCCCCTTCATCGCCGCATCGGTGGCATAGTCTGTCAGCGATGTTTTAATATCGGGCATCATTGGCAGGCTGTCATATTGCCCCAGCATCTGGTCATAAAGCTGCAAGGCACCGGTATCGGACAACGCATCATTCATGACCGGGCGCATATCATCGGCAATCTGGTTGCCGGAAACCTTTTGCAAATAGCGGGTCGCGGCATCATCCGGGCCCTGCAAAATCGCCTTGGCATCAGCCACGGTCATTTTCCGGACCGCATCAACCAGGATATTCCCGGCATTGTCCATTGCGCTTTCGGCCGCCCTATTCATGCGCAATTCAATTTCATCGCCATAACTGCCCATGCCGGCTTTGTTCAGCAGGGTTTGCGCACGCTTGACCGGCCCCGGCAGGGGAATATGCGCCACCGGGTCGGCATTAAAGCCATCCTTTTTGCCCAGCATCGCCGTTACGGTACCAATGCCCTTATCAAGCGCCTGGCGCAAACCATCATCGACCATCTCCTGCGACAGGCCCGAAAGGTTGCCACTTTTCGTGCCAGTCGTGCGGGTTGTCTCCCCCGAAGAGGATGACTCTGTCCCCATCACGGTACCCAGCGCCTTTTTGGCCGAATTGAAAAACGAATTTTCAGCCTGTGCCGGTTGTGACAGGGCAAGAAGGCCCATGCCCATAACCGCAAATGACGCCGCAACAGCAATTTTCGATAACGACACGGACATACAGCAAGGCTCCTGTTGGGTGAAGGAAACAGCAAGGATCATCCTAACTGATCAAACTTCGCGGCCAAAATATGTTTGTAAAACAAAACACCCGGCATCGGAAAATGCCGGGTGTTTCGTTCATCATCAGACGGGGGCAAACCCGGATGGCAGGTCAATCAGGCACTTCGACCTTCTTGCCATTCAGCAGCAAAACGCCACCTTCGGCCGAAACCGGCACTGTCATGCCATCGCGCACCCCGCCTTCGAGAATTTGCATCGCCAGCGGGTTTTGCAGATACCGCTGGAACACACGCTTGAGCGGTCGCGCCCCATAAACCGGGTCATAGCCCTTGTCTGCCAGCCAGCTTTTGGCGAAGTCATCAAGCTTCAGCGTGATCTTGCGATCCGCCAGCAGCTTTTCAAGACGGCCCAACTGGATATCTACGATATAATCCATCTGGGCCCGTTCAAGGCGATGGAACAGCAGCACTTCATCCAGCCGGTTGAGGAATTCTGGCCGGAACGATGCCCGTACCACTTCCATCACCTGGCTGCGCACCTCGCTGCTATCCTGGCCTTCACCCTGGTTTGCCAGAATTTCGGCCCCCAGGTTCGATGTCAGAACAATCAGCGTATTGCGGAAATCCACCGTGCGTCCCTGCCCGTCCGTCAGGCGACCTTCATCAAGCACCTGAAGCAAAACGTTAAAGACATCCGGATGGGCTTTTTCCACCTCGTCAAACAGCACGACCTGATAGGGGCGCCGCCGTACAGCCTCGGTCAATGATCCGCCTTCATCATAGCCAACATAACCGGGAGGGGCACCAATCAGGCGTGCCACGGCATGTTTTTCCATGAATTCGGACATATCAATGCGCACCATTGCCTGTTCATCATCAAACAGGAACTGTGCCAGGGCCTTGGTCAGTTCGGTTTTACCCACACCCGTCGGGCCAAGGAACAGGAACGAGCCAATCGGCCGGTTCGGATCCTGCAACCCGGCACGCGCACGGCGCACCGCATTGGAAATGGAACGTACCGCATCATCCTGCCCGACAACACGCTTGCGCAGGACATTTTCCATATCCAGCAGCTTTTCACGCTCGCCTTCCAGCATTTTATCCACCGGGATGCCCGTCCAGCGCGACACCACCGAGGCAATATGCTTTTCGGTCACGGCCTCGTCTTTCAGGCCGGTATCGGCCTGGTCTTCCTCGGCCTTGATCAGCAGGCGTTCCAGTGCCGGAATTTCCTGGTACTGCAACTGACCGGCCCGCTCAAGGTGGCCATCACGCATGGCGCGTTCCAGTTCGCCGCGCGCAATATCCAGCTGTTCCTTGATATGGGTGGAGGCCGCCAGTTCGTTTTTCTGCGCTTCCCATTTTGCTGTCAGCTCGGCAGATTTGTCCTCAAGATCGGACAATTCCTTGTCAAGCTTGCCCAGCCGGTCACGCGAACCAACATCCTCTTCCTTTTTAAGGGCTTCACGCTCGATTTTCAGCTGAATGATCCGACGGTCCAGCTCGTCAATTTCTTCGGGCTTGGAATCCAGCTCCATCCGCAGGCGCGAAGCGGATTCATCCATCAAATCAATCGCCTTATCGGGCAAAAAGCGGTCGGTGATATAACGGTTTGACAGCGTTGCGGCCGCCACCAGCGCGTTATCGGCAATACGCACCCCATGATGAAGTTCGTATTTTTCCTTGATCCCGCGCAGGATCGACACCGTGTCTTCCACCGTCGGCTCGCTGACAAATACCGGCTGGAAACGCCGGGCAAGGGCGGCATCCTTTTCGATATATTTGCGATATTCATCCAGCGTGGTGGCCCCGACGCAATGCAGTTCCCCCCGGGCGAGTTTCGGTTTCAACAGGTTCGACGCATCCATCGACCCTTCGGATTTACCGGCCCCAACCAGGGTGTGCAATTCGTCAATAAACAGGATCACCTCGCCCGCTTCGGCCTCGATCTCGGACAAAACGGCCTTCAGGCGTTCTTCAAACTCGCCACGGAATTTGGCACCGGCAATCAAGGCCCCCAAATCCAGCGACAAAAGCTTTTTGCTTTTCAGGGTTTCAGGCACGTCACCCTTAACGATACGCAGCGCCAAACCTTCGGCAATGGCGGTTTTACCCACGCCGGGTTCACCAATCAAAACCGGGTTGTTCTTGGTTCGGCGGGAAAGAACCTGCACCGCACGGCGAATTTCCTCGTCCCGGCCAATCACCGGGTCCAGTTTGCCCTCACGGGCGGCTTCCGTCAGGTCGCGGGCGTATTTTTTCAGGGCGTCATACTGGCTTTCCGCACCGGAGCTATCGGCGGTGCGGCCCTTGCGCAAATCGTTAATCGCGCTATTAAGCTTTTGCGCCGTCACACCGGCATCGGCCAGCACCTTGCCTGCCACCGATTTGGCATCCAGCGCCAAAGTCAAAAGCAGGCGTTCGGCGGTGACATAGCTGTCACCAGCCTTTTTGGCGACCTTTTGCGCCTCGTCCACCAGGCGGGCAAATTCGCTGGAAAGGTATACCTGTGCATTGGCACCTGTCACCTTTGGCAGCTTTGCCAGTTCCTGTTCGGTACGGTCCAGCGCACGCTTGGCATCCCCGCCCTGTGCCTTGATCAGATTGGCCGCAAGGCCTTCCTCATCATCAAGCAGCACCTTAAGCAGGTGAATGGGGACAAGTTGCTGGTGATTTTCCCGCAGGGCCAATGACTGGGCCGACTGCAAAAATCCCTTGGACCGGTCGGTAAATTTCTCGAATTCCATTATCTGTCACTCCTTGAGCCAACAGGCACATTTCTGCGGACCTTCTTGGAAGCATCCGCGCCCATGATGGTGTTCCCATCTGCCCTTATCCTATAAGAACAGCACAGGAACATCCTTGATATGTGACAAGCTTTTGCCCGCGCAAGCCCCCGTCCGCACAAACAGACAGGTTTTTCGCATTTAACCGGATTTTCAAAAATGCCACCGGACAAGGCAGCAGGCAAATGCCTGAAACGATTATTTATTTTATCATAAACCGGCGCGCAGTTTCCATGATTTTGCCATTTGCTCCCCCTCCATCGCGCCAGATTGTATCTATTGAAAATCAGGACAATTGCGGACTTGCCGAAGGAAGGTGCAGTCTTTAACGTCAGGCCCATCAACATGACGGTAAAGATGCGCCAACGCGGCCCTTTACGAACAGACAGGCAAAAGAAATGGCAAATGGTGAAATTGGCGCGATCATGCGCTATCCGGTCAAGGGACTGCGCGGCGTGGAACTGGACGCTGCGACCATCAATGCAGGCACAATGATCCGGGATGACCGGCGCTATGTGCTGGCCAGCAGCACATCACTGGGCCAGGGCGGGCTGGATGGCTGGGCGCGCAAAAGCAACTTCCTGCAACTGGTCAACACCCCCAAACTTGCCGAGCTTGGTATCGATTATAACGATGAAACCACGACCCTTGCCATTTCGCGCAATGGCCGCACCATTTGCAAAGGCAACCTTGAAGACGCGATGGGCCGCACCGTGATCGAGGATTTCCTGTCGGCCTTTCTGAAAAACGACATTGCCGGTTCGCCCAAAATCATGTCGGTGCCGGGTACCCAATTTGGCGACATGGAGCAGCCCTATATTTCGCTGCTCAATCGCGACTCGATCCGTGATTTTGCCGACCGTATTGCCAGCCAGCCTGTGGACCCGATGCGCTTTCGCGGCAACCTTTTGGTCGATGGCCTGCCAGCCTGGTCGGAACTGGAATGGCGCGAGGATCAGAAAATCACCATCGGCGATGTGTCCTTTCGCATGATCCACCCCATTACCCGCTGCAAGGCCACCTCGATCAACCCCGATACCGCACAATCGGACATCAATGTGCCGCTATTGCTGCGCAAGGGGATGAATCACCTGTTTATGGGGGTTTATCTGGAAGCCACCAGCAGCGGCACGATCAAACCGGGGGATCGCGTGGTGGCACAATAAGCCACCTTCCCCGCCCCTAAAGCACTTTCCCCTAGAAACTGGGCGGACGGGTTGCCAGCAGGCGAAAGGCATCATCATCCGCCCATTGCAGGCGCGCAGCACGAATGGGCGACAGCCCCTTGCAAAACAGCAACTGCTCGTCCGACGGCATCCGGGCGACTTCGACCGATTTCATCATTGCTTCCCTGTCACGGCTGCGCAAATGAACGGGAGCATCGCTTTGTGTGCTGCTTTTGCCGGTGTCGGCAAAACGTGACATCGCGGTGAGGTTTGCAGCCCAATCCAGGTCAAAGGCCCCATCCTGGCCGTAAATCTGGACGACATCGCTACGCCCCACCACATTTTCCCAGTTGTGGCACACATCCATCACCGCGCTAACACCGGAAAAACAGGGCCATAATGTCAGCCCGGCAGGGCTATTGCCGCCCCCGCCCAGCAACCTCTCCAACTGCACCAGCCGCCCCAGCGTTTCCACCCGATCCAGCATCACCAGATAGGACGGCAAATGTTCCCTCTCGCGGTTGGAAACCAGCAATAACAGGCACCCCACCACGACCCGGCACCATGCCAAAAGGGAATCCTCATAACTTTCAGGCGGAGACCCTATTACAAATATAGAGGCACCGCGTTCGGTAATATCCTCCAGGGCGAAACTGGTGTCTCGGGTGGATTTTTCAATCGCCCCCAACTCGAACACGGCAGTTGCGTCACGACAGGCTTCCAGAATTGCCCCACGGCGTTCTTCGGACATATCCATAATGGACAGGGCAATATCGGAAATCCGCCCTTCCGTGACGTCAATATCCATCAATTCGCCCAATAGCGGATAAAACCGGTGCGATGGCAGGGTAAGGTTTTCGCGAACCGCCATTAAATGACGGCCATTTTCTTTACCATTACGATAAGTATGAATGATCAGGCCCTGCAACAAAACCCGTGCAACCCGGGCATCTTGCGGGTCCAGATCGCGGACGAAATAGGGGGCTAGCAACAAATCGGCCATCATGGCGGCATCTGCCACCAGCGGTGCCCCTTCCGGTCGCATGAAATCAAGCGGATTAAAACGGTCCGGTGTACTTCCCGAACGCCCGAACGGGTCCAGCACGATTACCTTTTGGCCCAATTGCGCCCGCCGGTCACGCACCGCCTTGCACACCAGGCCATCATTTTCAAAAACCAGCACATTATCCCGGCAGGTCAACGCATTGGGGATTACACTGCTTTGATAAAAATCCAGCGAGGCATTACTGAATGTCATCAGTCGCCGCACAGATTGCAAGCCAATCATCGCGCTGGAATCCGAAATACGACCCAGATAAATTTGCGGATCCGCCTCCAGCACACCGGCCTGCTCCAGGGTTTCCGCATCCGCCCAGTGATCATTAGGATTTTTGACCGGCTCTGCTTCCTGTTTATCCGCCTGACCCGCCCCGGTTTCGTCCTGTTTTGCCGGGGCCGTCAAATACGGCGCCAGCAGACCGACAAAAAACCGAACCACGATCGGTATGACACCGCAGGTCAATCCGGCCAATACCAGTGCGTCGTCACGCGCGGTCATGCCAATCACAACCACAAGAGCGCCCAGCCCCAGCATCAAAACCATCAACACCCTGAAGCCCGATGGCCCCATTGTAGTCCTCCCCACAGAATCCCTGTTTTTATCCCTGTTTTCGGCATTTGGTTTATGGCACCCGCAATTCCCGGATACCCGCGCCATACAAACAGCACATGTTGCGTGTCGTTCCCACAAACAGAAACGGACACGCACATTTTTTTCATACTCTGGTATGAGACTGCTTTATACCCATCGACAGAGACATTACACAAATGCTGTTTGTCGTCGCTGTCAATATGTCCCGGATACACAAAATCCCCGGCCATATTGGAACCGGGGATTTCGTATCAGGCTAAGGCACACGCGGCCATAAAATCAGGCGGAAACCTTTTCGCTTTCGCTTTCGGTTTCGTTGCCCTCTTCTCCGTCTTCACGGCTGCCAACGCGGCTGCGGCCACGGCGTGCTGTCGGATGACGGCCCCGTGTCCGGCTGGTCGAGGCCGCACGCTTGCGCGGCTTTTTCTCTTCGCCGTTGTCGCTATCGCCATCACTCGTGGCAACGGCATCACCCGGGGCATTATCGCCATCTGCCGCAGTCGGCGCATTTTCATCAGCACCGGCATTCTCTGCGGCCTTTGCGGCTGCCGTTTTGCGCGGGGTGCGGGTGGTTGTGGTACGCCGGGTGCGGGTTGCACGCTTCGGTGCAGCCTCGCTGTCAGCACTGACATCGGTATCCGATGCGGCATCCGGTGTTTCCACGGCGCGGGCTTCCGCATTGGCGTCATCCGCCGCCGCAGCAGTCACCGTTTCATCGGCAACATCCGCCGTTTCGGCCTTGGGCTTGCGCGTGGTACGGGTGCGGGTTGCACGCGGTGTCCGTGCCGGTTTGGCATCGTCCTGTCCGCTTGCCGTATTTTCCTGCCCGCTCTGGTTCACCGCAGCAGCGGCATTGCCAGTCTCACCTTCCGCAGCATTACCGTTCTTTTCGGCGGCTACATCCGGCGCGGACGTGTCATCGTTGCGCTGATCGGCATTGTTCTGGCGGTTGCCGCGCTGATCGTTGTTGTGACGATCATTGTTGTTGCGGTCATTATTATTCCGCTCGCCATTATTGCGATCGTTATTATTCCGGTCATTGCGATCTGAACGGGGTTGCGAGTCACGGCGCTGGTTTTCCCATTCGATGGCCGACTGCAAAATGCGATAATAATGTTCGGCATACTGGTAATAATTTTCTGCCAGAACAGGATCGTCGGTGCAGTCTTTTGCCAGCGACACGTATTTTTCGTAAACCTGTTGGGCATTACCGCGCACTCGCCCGTCCGGACCGTTACTATCGTAATTCTGAAATTTCGGATTTACAGGACGTTTATTAGGCTGTGGCCGCCCGCGCGGACGTTTATTGTTATTTCTCATATCAACATACTGTTGGCGTTGAGGACACCCGGGGGCATCGTTATTGTGCCCCGGAACCAATCCGTCTGAAAAAACACATTTCCCGAAAAACAGTACCGGCCAAACGGTACCGTCAGAAATCAACCGAAGACCAATTTAAGGAACGGAGATTTGTTACTGTTTACAGGGGAACACGGCGCAATAAGAAAGCGCGTCAGGCACCCGGCCTGCTCAGGACAAACTATATGTCTTGCAGGCTTATTCCAACTGTTTTTTTCCGTTCTTTCAATTTTTTTACAACCTCTTGGTCAAAAATGGCATAGGGCTCGTGCTCTCCGTATACGCAAATGCGTAACAGACGCGCAATTAACCATTTATGCCACGATAACAGGCACAAACGGCACTCATTTAAGAATACTGGCGATCAGGTATTTTGTTGTTTTTGTCCGCCAACACATCGCACAATCCCGCCAAGGTCCCGGCGTTCGGTGATGGCATCAAATCCGTGCTGCGTCAGCAAGGCCCGAACCGCCTTTTCCTGGCCCTGGCCAATTTCAAAAATAACCTGTCCGCCGGGGCGCACCAACCGTGCGGCAACATCGGCCAAAATCCGATAGGCACCAAGCCCGTCGCCCCCGTCGCTTAACGCACCATAGGGGTCATAATCGCGTACATCCGGCGCAAGAGCAACCATTTCGCTATGCGCAATATAGGGTGGATTGGAAATCATCATATCAAACCCGGACGCGATTGTCTCGGGTGGCAGGTTTTCCATCCAGTCCGACACCACAAAGTCACAGCGCGCCGCAAGCCCCAGATTACGGGCATTTTCAAGAGCACAGGCGACCGCGCCAGCACTGATATCCACCCCCAGGCCAAATGCCTTTGGCACATCACCCAAAACCGACAGGACCAGGCATCCCGTACCCGTGCCAAAATCGATCATCTTCGGGGAGTCAAACCGCCTGGCACACTCGATTGCCCATTCCACCAGCGTTTCACTATCGGGGCGCGGGTCAAGGGTGTCTTTTGTCACCTTAAAGGTATGACGCCAAAAATCGCGCCTGCCCAAAATGCGCGATACCGGCTCGTGCGCCAAACGCCGGGCAATCATGGCCCGAAAAAGATCCACCTTTTCAGGCGAAACAACATCATCGGGCCAGGCCAGAATGCGGCTGGTATCAACACCGCTGGCTTCGCACAGCAATATCTTCGCATCCAGTCGCGCTGTGTCATTGCCCGCGTCGCGCAACATTGCCACCGCCCAGGCCATCAAATTTCCCAGCGTCGCAGGGGTATTTTCCGGTTGGTCGGATGTCATATCGCGGCTCAATTCTCGATTTCGGCCAGTTTTTGCGCCTGATCTTCGGAAATCAGGGCATCTATCATTTCATCAACCGCCGGGCCGCCGGTGATGAAATCATCCAGCCGGTACAGCGTCAGATTGATACGATGATCCGACACCCGCCCCTGCGGGAAATTATAAGTGCGAATACGTTCCGACCGGTCGCCCGACCCCACCTGAGATTTTCGGTCTGCCGCACGCGCCGCATCCTTGGTTTCGCGTTCATGGTCATACAGGCGCGTCATCAGCATTTTCATGGCCTTGGCCTTGTTTTTATGCTGCGATTTATCTTCCTGGCAGGAGGCCACAACCCCGGTGGGAATATGGGTAACGCGCACGGCACTGTCGGTGGTGTTCACATGCTGCCCGCCAGCGCCTTGCGAACGATAGGTATCAATACGCAAATCCTTGGGGTCGATATGCACGTCAACCTCTTCGGCCTCGGGCAGGACGGCCACCGTCGCAGCGGATGTATGAATACGCCCGCCGGTTTCCGTGACCGGCACACGCTGCACACGGTGCACACCACTTTCATATTTCAGGCGGGCAAAAACGCCCGCACCCGAAACATTGACCACCACTTCCTTAAACCCGCCCAGGTCGTTTTCGTTAACGTCCATCAGTTCAAACCGCCAGCCGCGCGTTTCGGCATAACGCTGATACATGCGATACAAATCAGCAGCAAACAAAGCGGCTTCTTCGCCGCCGGTTCCGGCGCGAATTTCCAAAATGGCATTCTTTTCGTCTGCCGCATCCTTGGGCAGCAGCATCAGCTTTACTTCATGTTCGGCTTGGGGCAGTTTTTCCAGCAATTCCTGGCGTTCGGCCTCGGCCATTTCGCGCATGTCACGGTCGGATTCCGGGTCGGCGAGCAATTCCTTCACCCCGGCCAAATCATCATGCAGGCGTTTAAAGGCCTCGATCTTTTCGACAACCGGCAGCAATTCGGCATATTCGCGCGACAATTTGGCAAAGCTGTCCGAATCCCCCGCCCCGCCGGAAAGCAGGGATTTAAGTTCATCAAACCGGCGCACAACGCCATGCAGCTTTGCTGGGTCCAAACTCACGCTTTATTCTCCTGATCTGTCTCTGCCGGGTCTGCCGTCTCTGCGGTGTCCACCGGGTCTGAAATATCCCTCCGGCTCTCGTCATCGGGCGAAAGCGGAAACAGCCGCCCCAGCAGTTTCTGCGCCTTGACCCATTCCATTGTCCCGGCCCCGCCTGTGGTGGCTGCTAGGTCTTTAAGGGCTTGTGTCGGTGCATGCAACAGCCGATTAACCAAAAGCCGGGTTGCCTTTTCCGCATCGCCGTGGCTTTCGGCCAGCGCACTGGCGCGCACAGTATCAAAATGCTGGCGTAATTCCGCCAGTGCCGGGATGGCGGCGCGTTCGGCGCGCACCCGGACAAAATGGTCCACCTCGGCTTCGACCATCGCCCAGGCTTCGTCGGCTTTTTCCTCGCGCCCGCCGCGCCCTTCGGCAGCAATCTTTTCAAGATCTTCCAGGCGATAGAAAAATACTTCCGAAATATCGTCAACCTGCGGGTCGATATCACCGGGAACGGCGGTATCAATCATCAAAACCGGGCGATACCGCCTGCGCTTGACCGCCGCAAGCGCAATATCATGATTGATCAAATACCGCCGTGATCCGCCTGCCGTTAACACAATGTCGGCCTCGGCCAACAAACGGTCGAGATCGCCCATATCCGACCAGTGGCATTCAAGACGTCGCGCCACCAGACGCGCCCGCGCCGTTAACCGGTCGGCGACCATAATCCGGCCAATGCCCCTTTCGGCAAGGGAGGCGGCAATCAGTTCGCCCATATCACCCGCCCCGGCCAGCAACAGCGAACAATTGCCAATATCGCCATGCAAATCGCGTGCGACCGACTGTGCCGCCGCCGCAATCGATACCGCCCCCTGACCAATACCGGTCTGGCTGCGCACTCTTTTGGAAATGGCATAGGCGGTCTGGTAAACCTGTTCCAGTTCGCGGCCCACCAGCCCGTGGGCGCGGGCGATTCTGTGGGCTTCCTTGATCTGGCCGAAAACTTCCGGCTCGCCAATCACCAGACTATCGAGCGAGGATGAAACGGCAAAAACATGCCGCAAGGCTTCGCGCCCGGTGCGAATATACAATTCAGCCGCCAACTGGTCCCGGTCCAGATCGGCCCACAGGGCCATCAGGTCGATCACCCGTTCCCGGCCCCGTTCGGCCTCGTTCGCCAGCAGGTGGATTTCGGTACGGTTGCAGGTCGAAACCACAACCGCCTGCCCCAGCCTTGCCTGGGTGATCACGCCCAAGAATTGCGGCAGGCGGGCTTCGTCAATGAACAGGCGGTCGCGCGTATCCTCACTGGATCGCCGGTGGTTGGTTCCAACCACCATCAAGCGGTCCAGCGGCCAGTCTCCGGCTTCCTCGCGTGCGGCCGCCTCGCTCACCAGGTCATCACCTCTTGCCAATCACACCAATCAGGCTGTCAATCGCAACTTCCTGTTGCTCGCCTGCATCCAGGTCACGCAAAACGGCAATGCCTTTTGCCAGTTCGTCGTCACCAATGATCACGGCCATTTTGGCATTTGCCTTGTCGGCCCGTTTCAGGCGTTTTTTCATATTGCCCGAATACCCCAGCTCGACGGCAATGCCGGCCTGGCGCAGTTGCTGTGCCAGCGCACGGCAGCGGCTTTCGGCGGCATCGCCCATCGGCACCAGCGCCACCGGGCGCGGCGCGGCAGGCACATTTTCCACCATCATCGCCAGGCGTTCAACACCAGCGGCCCAGCCCACACCGGCTGTTTGCGGGCCACCCATTGTTGAAATCAGGCCATCATACCGGCCACCGGCCATAACCGTGCCCTGCGCACCCAGTGTGCTGGTGACAAATTCAAAACAGGTATGGCAATAATAATCCAGCCCGCGCACCAAACGCGGGTTAAGCTGGTAATTAATCCCGATATCGCCCAGACCGTCGGTCAGTTGTTTGAAGAACGTTTTTGAATAGTCGTTTAAATACTCGCCAAACATCGGCGCATTTGCCACCAGTTCGCGATCGCCTTCATCCTTGGAATCCAGAATGCGCAACGGGTTTTTCTCAAGGCGGTTGCGGCTGTCTTCCGACAGCTTGTCAAAATGGCCTTTAAAATAATCCACCAGCACATCGCGGTACGCCGCCCGGCTTTCCGGATCGCCCAGGGTGTTCAGCTCCAGGGTGATGTTATCCCACAGCCCCAGCGCCTTGAGGATATGCGCCCCATAGGCAATCACTTCAATGTCGCCAGCAACCTGTTCAACACCGAGCAATTCCACGCCGATTTGGTGGAACTGGCGCTGGCGGCCCTTTTGCGGGCGTTCATAGCGGAACATCGGCCCGTAATAACACACCTTCACCGGCGACATCTGCTGCATGCCATTCGAAATATAGGCCCGCGCGATCCCGGCGGTATTTTCCGGGCGCAGGGTAATGCGTTCCCCGCCGCGATCCTCGAAGGTATACATTTCCTTGGTCACAACGTCGGACGTATCGCCAAGGGTACGGGCAAAAACGTCAGTAAACTCAAAAATCGGCGTGGTCATGCGATGATAACCATACAGCTCGCCAATGGCGCGGGCAGTTTCCGCAATATGGTCCTGTACCCGGTTATCTTCGGGTAGAAGGTCATGTGTGCCACGGACGGGTTGAAGCGATGCCACGTTGTATCTCCGATATTTTTGCTGTTTTCCAAATCAGGCCGGATGCCTGCGCACGAAAATAGCCTTCCGCCGGGATGGCGGAAAGCCCTAATTGCGCTATCGCCTGCTATTCTGCGGCGGCCTTGGCGGCTTCGATTTTTGCCGCCCGTTCCTCGACCAGTTCCACGATGTGATCCACCATCTTTTCGGTACTCACATTATGGTCCGGACGGCCGGAAATATACATTTTGTGGTTGCCACCACCGCCGCCGGTCAGGCCAATGTCGGTTTCGCGGGCTTCGCCGGGGCCATTGACAATGCAGCCAATGATCGACAGCGAAATGGGTGTTGAAATATGCGCCAGGCGCTTTTCCAGCTCGGCCACCGTATCAACCACGTTAAAGCCCTGCCGTGCACAGGACGGACAGGAAATGATCTGCACACCCCGGGTCCGAAGGCCCAGTGATTTCAAAATATCAAACCCGACATGAATTTCCTCGACCGGATCGGCCGAAAGCGACACACGCAACGTATCGCCGATCCCGGCCCATAAAAGGTTGCCCATGCCAATAGCGGATTTCACCGTTCCACCACGCAGACCCCCGGCCTCGGTAATGCCCAGATGCAGCGGGTAATCGCACGCTTCGGCCAGGCCGTAATAGGCAGCGACCGCCAAAAACACATCCGATGCCTTGACCGAAATTTTAAATTCGCGGAAATCAAGGTCTTCAAGGATGCGCGCATGGTTTAACGCACTTTCCACCATCGCTTCCGGGCAGGGTTCGCCATATTTCTCAAGCAATTCGCGTTCCAGCGACCCGGCATTCACGCCAATACGCATCGAACAGCCATGATCCTGCGCGGCCTTGACCACTTCGCGCACCCGGTCGGTCGAACCGATATTACCGGGATTGATGCGCAAACAGGCCGCCCCGCTTTCGGCTGCTTCAATCGCGCGTTTGTAATGGAAATGAATGTCGGCAACGACGGGCACGCTAACCTGTTTAACGATGTCCTTTAACGCCAGCGACGATTCCTGATCCGGGCAGGAAACGCGCACAATGTCAGCACCGGCTTCTTCCAGACGGTGGATTTGCGCAACCGTGGCCGCCACATCCGTGGTCAGGGTATTGGTCATGGATTGCACCGAAATCGGCGCATCCCCGCCAACCTCTACTTTGCCAACACGGATTTTGCGGCTGACGCGGCGTTCAATATCACGATAGGGGCGGACACTCATTTGCGGACCCGTAGCCTTTGTTGGAACACGGTGATCTTCAGGCCTGTATATAGCTTATCCCCCGCGCGGAAGAAACCGTTCCGCACAGGTTTTTCAAACTGTTTTTATGACAGTCATGCAAAAGGCGGCCCGGGGTCAGGCCGCCTTTTGTATTTTTACGCCCGTAACAAGGGGTTACTGGGTCTTTTTCTCGGCTACCGAGGCCAGAATATCATCCGGATTCAGTGAATAATCCGCAATAACCTGACCATAAGCGCCAACCGGCAGGCTCTTGGCCCCGTCAACGCTGACCGAAAGCGCCCCGGCATTCCCGACCTCAAGCTTCAGGCCCGGACGATTGGGAACACGGTAAACATCACCGGCACTGAGCATCCGGGTCAGCAGAATATTGCCGTCATCCTCGCGAATGCGCACCCAACTGGTTTCATTGGCCGAAATGGTCACGCGGCTATCGGCATTCACGGCACCAAAAACACGCCCGCCACCGGCATCCCCCACTTCGGGTGCGGCGGGAACAGATGCCACCTCGGGTGTGCCTGCCGTTTGCGGGGTATTGGGCGCACGCGGCGGAACCGGGATATTCGCCTGATCCGATGCCACCGGCGCAGATTGATCGACCGGCGCTGCGGCCTGGCCCGCCGCCGGGGCTGCGTCAGTTGCTGCTACATTGGGGGTAGCAGACATGTCATTGGCAGTCGCCGGTCCGGTATTTCGCGCGGTCGTCGTGGCCTCACCAGTGCTGGCGACATCTCCGGTCTCGCTCGCATCAGGTTCGGCAAACATGCCTTCAACCGTACCAGAGGCCTGGTCATTCATGCTTTCGGATGCTTGGGCCGAGGGGGATGGCCCCATCCGCTGCCCCGAGGATGACGGGCCAACTTCGGCAGCATGGGCTTCGGCCGCATTTTCCAGCGTACGCTCACGATCCGGGGCACCATTTCCGGTGGCGACCTGTGCCGATTCTCCAGGAACGGCACCATCCATTTTCATGCTTTCAGGCAGCGGCTCGACCAGATCGGCAATGGTTTTGCCCTGGCTTGAAAGATAATACCAGCCGCCATAGGCAAAGATGCCAAGCACGGCCGCAATCAGCATCATCGCGCCGCCGGGCACCCGGCTTTCCTGAACCGGCTTGGGAAAGCTCAATTCGCTGCGCACGGCAGGCGCATTGCTTTCTTCCTTGTAGCGACGGACGATTTCCTTGCCATCGAGTCCCAGATGTTCGGCGTATCCCTTGACAAAGCCAAGACCATACGGCCCGCCCGGCAAAGCGTCATAATCGCTGTTTTCAATCGCCTCAAGATAGACTTTGCGAATCCGCAACAGTTGCGCAACACCCTCGAGGCTTTGCCCGTGTGTCGTGCGCGTATGCCGCAGCAACCTGCCAACCGTCGTCTTTTCAGCGTTCAAATTAGCCTGTGATTCCATACTCATATCATTTGACGGTACACTTCCGGGCAGCGGCTTGAACCGCAAACGCCCTCTTGGTGGCACATCCAAATGATCTTCCTTTCGCTTTCCGATCGCCAACTCCCGCACCCCCACGTTACGATCCAGCAACAAACTAGCAAATACCCCAGCCAAAAGCGATTGTTTTTAAAGTTTTACACCATGATCTATTGCGAAAGCCTTAAGACCGGACCTAAGACTTTTGCCTGGGCTATCAAGGAGCGAGAGAACATATTGTTCAACACTTCTTGCATTCATACTCCTGACCATCTCCTTGACCGGACCAACCGATGCCGGCGCCATTGACAAACGCCGGACCCCCAATCCGATCAATGCCATCGCCTCGAGCGGACGCCCGGCCATTTCTCCACAAATGGTCAGGCGCACATTCCGGTCACTGCACAATTCCACAAGGTGTTTCAAAAACGTGAAAACACCTGGCGACAATGTGTCATAGCGACCTTCAAGACGCGGATTTCCGCGATCTGCGGCAAACATGAACTGCAACAGGTCATTGGTCCCGACCGACAGGAAATCCACCTGGCCCAACAGGCTGTTTGCCTGCCAGATCAGGGCCGGAACCTCCAGCATCGCCCCAACCTTGACCGAACGCGGCACAAAACCCCGTCCTGCCTCACGTTCAAGCTGCCGATCAAGCAGTTGTTTGGCAGCCCTGAATTCTGCCACCTCTGCGATCATCGGGAACATGACATGCAAATCCCGGTCATGGGCCGCACGGATCAGGGCACGCAACTGGTGCACCAAAACCGCCGGCCGGTCCAGAGTGATCCGGATCGACCGCCAGCCCATTGCCGGATTTTCCTCGGTCATATCCTGCCAATAGGGCAATAATTTGTCACCGCCCACATCGAGAGTCCGAAAAACAACCGGTCGCCCCTCGGCCTGGTCAAAGATGCGGTTATACAGCCTTGTCTGATCTTCGATATCGGGCATGGCAGATCGCACCATGAACGGTATCTCGGTCCGATAAAGGCCAATTCCGTCCGCACCGCTTTCAATGACATGGGGCACGTCTATCAACAGCCCGGCATTGATGTTAAGCGATATGTTCACATCATCCCGGGTTTGCGCCGGCAAATCACGCATTCGCGCATAAAGCGCCTTGCGTTCCGCCCGTGCTTTCAAGGCCCCGTCGATAACCGATCGCACATCCTCGCTGGGACGGACGAACAATTGCGCGTTATCGGCGTCAACAATAAGCGGGTCGCCACCTTCAACCTTGTCGAGAACCCCCTTTACACCACCAAGCACCGGAATATCAAGGGCACGGGCCACAATGGCGACATGCGATGTATGCGACCCTTCCTCCAGGGCCAGGCCCCGCAACCGGGTATGATCATAATCAAGCAATTCCGCCGGGCCGATATTACGCGCCACCAGAATAATATCATCTGGCAGATTGCCAAATGCCGGCGACTGAAACTGTCCGGACAAATGCTGCAACAGCCGGTTTGCCAGATCCTCAAGATCGTGCAGGCGTTCGCGCAAATAGGGGTCTGTCACCTGGGCCATGCGCGCACGGGTATCGTCATGCACCTTTTGCACCGCGGCTTCGGCTGTCAGCCCGGTATTCACCGCCTCGGTAATGCGGTTCAGCCAGCCGGTATCCTTGGCGATCATGCGATAGGCATCAAGGATATCCCCCGTATCCTCGCCCCCACCCAAATCAATGGATCCGACAGCTTCAACCATGCGATCAAGATGTTTTTGCAGCCCGCGCATGGCCTCGCGCAGGCGGGTCAGTTCCTCCTGCGGGTCTTCGGCGACCATGCGGTCAATCACGATGCGCGGTTCATGCAAAACCGCCGTGCCCTTGCCAATACCCGGTGCCAACCGCGCGCCTGACAGGCGGAGGGGCAACAGGGCAATACCATCCGCCGGGATCAGTTCATCGCGATTAACCAGTTCCCCTCCGGCCACCATTTCGGCCAGGACCATCGCGACATTTTCCAGGGCTTCCTGTTCGTCCTCGGTATATTGGCGTTCGGTCCGGTTTTGCACAGCCAGCACGCCAATGATGCGGCCCCCGCGCAAAATCGGCACGCCAATCATGGAATGGTAAATTTCTTCACCGGTTTCCGGGCGGTAGGCAAAATTCGGGTGCGATTGGGCATCGCGCAAATTAAGCGGCCTTGCATGGGCCGCCACATAACCGACAATCCCCTCGCCGGTGCGCAGGCGCGTGCGATGCACGGCCTCGGCCGCCAGACCACAGGTGGCAAACAGTTCAAGCACCTCGCCCGCGCGCATCACATAGACCGAACACACCTCGGCAACCATGTCGGCTGCAATGATGGTTACGATCTTGCCCAGGCGCTCTTCTGCACTGCCTGGTCCGGCCATCACATCGCGCACCCGTTTTAACAGGCGACGCGGACCGGTAACTGCGGCGGGCGAAATGCTCATCAGATTTAAATGTCTCTTTGTACGAAGGATTGAACCGCCTGATCGACCAGATCAGCCAGAATTTCAGAAACCGGCTGTTCTTTCTTTACCATACCCACCGATTGCCCCGCCATGACAGATCCGTTTTCAACGTCCCCGTCCACCACGGCGCGACGCAGCGCACCCGCCCAGAAATGTTCGATTTCCAGTTGGGCAGCCCCCTGTTCCAACTGACCGGCGCGGAATTTTTCAATCACTTCGCGCTGCACATTCATGAAGGCTTCGGTGCCCTTGTTGGTCAGGGCACGCACCGGGATCACCGGAAAACGGTCGTCAAGCTGTACGGTGGTCACGGCTTCACGCGCACTGGCCCGGATAAAAGCCTTTTTGAAAGCAGGATGGGCAATACATTCGCTGGCACAAACAAGGCGTGTGCCTACCTGCACCCCCGCAGCGCCCATTTCCAGCAGCGATGAAATGGCTTCGCCCCGGCCAATCCCGCCGGCGCAAAAAATTGGCACATCGCGAATTTCGGGCAAAATTTCCTGTGCCAGCACGGTTAGCGATACCGGGCCGACATGCCCGCCCGCTTCGCTGCCTTCGATCACCAGGGCATCCGCCCCCGAGCGGGTCAGCTTTTTTGCCAGCACCAGTGCAGGTGCAAAACAGACGACCTTGGCAAATTCCTTGACCGCCTTGATCGACGCGGAGGACGGCAACCCGCCCGCAAGCACCACATGACCAACATTCTGATTGCGGCAGACTGCAATCAGCTCGTCAAGCTGCGGGTGCATGGTAATCAGGTTAACGCCAAACGGTTTGCTGGTCATTTCCTTGGTGGCGGCAATTTCGGCTTCCAGCAGTTCCGGCCCCATCGACCCGCAGGCAATGACGCCAAAACCACCCGCATTTGAAACCGCAGCCACAAGATGACGTTCGGAAACCCACGACATCGCACCGGCCATGATGGCGTATTCGGTACCCAGGAATTGCTTGCCGGGCGCCCACAGTTTTTCCAGGCGGTTGCGCGCTGCCGCAAATTTCGGATCGTTCATATAGTTTTACCCCAATTTAGGAATGCAGGACACTGCGTGGTTCCCGAGAGGATACAGTCCTGAAAATATCACCGGCTGGACAGTCAGCATGACAGTCAACATCGGGGAAAAGCCCTGAGAAAGGCAATTTATTCCGGTTACGGCATCAAATACCGTCGCGATCTGCCAGACGGACCATCCGTCGGATCGCCCGGATTTGCACGGCCTGCGATCTTGCTCCCCCGAAAGACACCCGTCTTGCCAGGGCGATCCTTCGCCCATCCGCACAAATTCGGGCGACCCCTCAATCATATTTCAGGGTCTGCACCCATAATCATCATAATGGCCGCAACAAAATGTTCCAGCCCCGATATTCTATAATTATGGATCATGTAACACCGCCCGGGCCACAAACACAACCAGGCGGTGTCACAAAAGCTTATTCGGCATCCAGACCATAGGCCGTGTGCAAGGCACGTACGGCCAGTTCGGTATATTCTTCGGCGATCAGAACACTGACCTTGATTTCAGAGGTTGAAATCACCTGGATGTTGATGCCCTTTTCCGAAAGCGTCTCGAACATCTTGCGCGCAACCCCCACATGGGACCGCATACCAACACCAATGATCGACACCTTGGTGACATCCGACGTGCTTAACAGTTCCTGATAGGCAATTTTATCGCGATTGCCTTCAATCACCTTCAGCGCCCGCTGGAATTCGCCGCGCGGCACGGTAAAGGTCATATCCGTGCTGTTGCCGTTTTCCGATACGTTCTGAACGATCATATCAACGTTAATATTGGCTTCGGCCAGCGGGCCAAAGATGGTGGCCGCCGTTCCCGGCTTGTCGGCAACCTTCACCAGGGTGATCTTGGCTTCGTCCCGGCTATAGGCAATTCCGCTAACGACTTCCTGTTCCACGATTTCGTCCTCGTCTACAACAAGTGTACCTTCTGCATCACTAAAGGTGGATCGCACCTGCACCCGCACGCGATGGTTCATCGCCATCTCGACCGAACGGGTTTGCAGGACCTTCGCCCCCAGCGATGCCAGTTCCAGCATTTCTTCGTATGTGATTTTTTCGATCTTGCGCGCCTTGGGCACAATACGCGGGTCGGTGGTGTAAACACCATCCACATCGGTATAAATGTCGCAACGATCCGCCTTCAGGGCCGCGGCCAGCGCCACCGCCGATGTATCGGACCCGCCACGCCCCAACGTGGTAATCCGGTTATCCGGTGCAATGCCCTGGAAACCGGCCACACACACCACTTCACCCCCATCAAGGCGTTTATCAAGTTCGGTGGTGTCAATTTCCCTGATCCGGGCCTTGGCATGGGCGCCATCGGTCTTGATGGGAATTTGCCAACCCAGCCAGGACCGTGCCGGAACATCCATGCTTTGCAGCGCCATCGCCAGCAGGCCAACCGTCACCTGTTCGCCCGACGAGACGATCACATCATATTCGCGTGCGTCATAAAGCGGGGATATGGCATCGGCCCAGCCAACCAGTTCGTTGGTTTTGCCCGACATCGCCGAAACAACAACCGCAACCTGGTTGCCAGCATCTACTTCGCTTTTGACGCGACGGGCAACATTCCTGATTTTTTCAATATCGGCGACGGATGTGCCACCGAACTTCATGACAATACGGGCCATGAAAATTCCCCGTTATGCTTGCCTGCACATCTCGCCAGTCGAAATGCCAGGTCTTTGGTTTCCGCCAGTTACACAGCTTGCAAACCCGCCATAAAGACAGGCCCTGATCAAGGCGGCGATATCAATACTGCCATAACGCCTGCGAAACAAGCATGAAGGCATTGTTAATCCCCGCGAACGCAACTTTTAAACAATCATCTTTCGCAAAGCTTAAAATAACGCATAAACGCTGGCTAAATCCCGCACAACTATGAAATTATCATGCAGGAAAGATAAAATCGCCAAACTAACCTTGGCGTCGCCCCATTCCCGTATTCCGGAGCCCCAAATGCCCCTGCCACCCCCACCCGCTGCCATCGGGAAAACCATGATCATTTTTGATGTCGGGGAAACCCTTGTCAGCGAAACGGCCATCTGGCATCGCATTGCCGGGCATCTTGACCTGCCGCCTTTTACCGTCTCGGCCGCAGCAGGCATTGCGCTTGCGCGCAATTTCGGGTTCGCGGCGATCCTGAAGCAACTGAGCGAGTTTTCCGCCATCCCGGGCGAACCCTGGCGTCGCCCCGATCTTTTGTCGTTTACCGCTGATGACCTTTATGAAGATGTGCTGCCCGCCCTTGCGCAGTTGGCCCGCGACGGCCACGAAATTGGCATTTGCGGTAATCAGCCAGCGTCATCCGAACAAATTCTGGCAAACCTGCCCTGCCAGATCGACTGGCTCTCAAGCTCGGCCCGGTTGAAATGCAAAAAGCCGGACCCGGCCTTTTTCCACGCTATTGTCGATCAAACCGGTTACGCCCCGGAAAATATCGTTTATGTCGGCGATCGGCTGGATAATGACATTTACCCGGCCCTTGAAAACGGCCTGCAGGCCGTGTGGTTGCTGCGCGGCCCGTGGTCGTTTGCTCAATGGCACGAAAACGGCGTGCCCGATGGCATTTGTGCCATCAAATCCCTTGCCGAACTGCCCGCCCTGCTGACCGCATAAATTCCCCTGTCCCTGCGCGAAAAACCGTTTGGATCAAAGCATATGGTTGCGCCGTGCGGGCGGGCCGCGTAAACAGGGCAAGGATCAATTCTGTTATCTGTTGCCCGCCGGAGCCCTGCCATGTCAGCCCATGCAAACCGCACTGCCAACCCTGACGAAATTTCGCGTTTTTCTGCCATGGCAGACGAATGGTGGAACCCGGAAGGCGTGATGAAGCCGCTGCACAAATTCAACCCGGTGCGCCTGCAATTGCTGCGCGATCATATTGCCGCGCATTTTGGCCGCGATACCAGCGACATCAACCTGCTTAAAGGCCTTGATATTATTGATGTCGGCTGCGGGGCGGGCCTGCTGTCCGAACCGATGGCGCGCCTGGGGGCAAATATGACCGCACTTGATGCTGCCGAAAACAACATCAATGTCGCCCGCGTCCATGCACAGCAGGGCGGGCTTGAGATAGACTATCGCCTGGGCACCCCGGAATCCATCGTCGATGAAGGTCGCCAGTTTGATGTTGTTTTGAATATGGAGGTCATCGAACATGTTGATGACCCGGCCTTTTTCATGCAGGCCTGTTCTGCCCTGCTCAAGCCGGGCGGCATCATGTTCATTGCCACATTGAACCGCACGCTCAAATCACTCGCCCTGGCAAAAATCGGGGCGGAATATGTGCTGCGCTGGGTGCCCGCTGGCACGCATGACTGGCGAAAATTCGTCAAACCCTCGGAGCTTTCGCGCTATATTCGCGATTGCGGCCTGCAACTGACCGATATTACCGGCATCGCCTATAACCCGGTTCAGGATAAATGGCTGCCCGCCCCACGTGATCTGGACATCAACTATCTGGCGATGGCAGTCAAACCGTCACAGGGCTGACCTTCGGGGTATCAATCACGGGCTCCTGCCATGACGATCGCACATCTTGAAACAAACCGGCTGGTTCTGGAACCTTTTGGCACGCCCGAGCATATTCAGGCCTGGTGCGAAATGGACATGGATGCAGATGTCATGCGCCATATCCGCCCGCCCAGCCCGACGATGGAATTTGCCCGTCAACGCCTGCACGATGCCCAAATTGGCGGTCCGGCCATTGTGGGCAATTGGGGTATTCGCGAAAAAACCAGTCACGCCATTATCGGGCGCGGCCTGCTGCGCTGGCTGGCGGATGAAAGTGCCGTTGAAATTGGCTATCGCCTGTCACGTCAAAGCTGGGGCAAGGGCTATGCCACCGAACTGGCCCTGGCAATTGTCGATTATGGTTTTGCAACGCTAAACCTGCCTGCCATTTGCGGGATTTATCAGGACGACAATCAAGGCTCGCGCCGGGTGCTGGAAAAATGCGGGATGATAAATGCAGGCACGACAGCCATTCATGGTGGCAGCGCCAAGCCGATCATGATAGTCACCCGCGAGCAGTGGCAAGCAGCGCACGCGTAAGGTGCCTGTGACACATGAAAAGGAATTCCGATGTCCGACCAGCAACCCCGACTGACGACCGACCGCCTGGTTCTTGAACCCTTTGGCGAAGATCACGTTCCGGCATTGGCACATGCCAGCATGGATGAACGGGTCATGCGCTATATTCGCGAACCCAGCCCGGATTACGCCACCGCCGAAGCCAGCATACGCAAAATCCTGTTACAGGATAACGGGGTTTTGGGGGTGTGGGGCGTGCGCCTGCGCGACACAAACGAGGTTATTGGCCTGGGCATCCTGCGCCCGCTGCCAGACAAAAGCGACGTAGAGGTTGGTTACCGCCTGAGCGTACCGCACTGGGGCAAAGGCTATGCCACCGAAATTGCCCGCTGCCTGATCGATTATGGTTTTACCACGGTTAAACTTGCCACCATTACCGCCACCTTTGATCCGGAAAATGCAGCATCGCGCCATGTTCTGGAAAAATGCGGCCTGCGCGATGACGGCATCACAACAGCCTATCATGCCGAAGGCACCCCATTGGTGCGCCTTGACCGGGAAGACTGGCTCAAGGGCGGCAATCACCCCTGAAATTCCCCATCAGATAACAAAATGCCACGACATCACGACATCACGATGTCAGAACCCGGTTGCGCCCCGCCCGCTTGGCTTCATACATCAATCTGTCAGCTTCCAAAATCAGGTGGTCCAGGTTGGAAAACGGTGTCATTTTACGGCAGACAATCCCGGCGCTGATGGTAATGCGAAACCGGGCATCGGCCTTGTTGCCGATCCCGGAAATGCTTGCCCCGGCAACGGCATTGCGAATTTCCTGCGCAATATGTTCGGCCTCCTGCAGGGAAACATAAGGCAATAACAGCGCAAATTCCTCTCCGCCCAACCGTCCGATCAGGTCGTGTTCCTGCACATGCCGGCGAAGAATATCAGCGACCTCGGCCAGAACAATATCCCCGGCAGCATGGCCGTGGTTGTCATTGATCTGTTTGAAATGGTCAATATCAATCAGAACAACACACAGATTATGCTGTTCGGCCGCAAGGCGAACCACCAGTTCATTGCCCTGGTTCACAAAGGCCCGTCGTGACAATAGCCCTGTCAGAAAATCATGATGCGCGGCATGATCAAGCTGCGAGAGCAATACAGTGCGCGCCGCATTAATGCTGGCGACCGTCAAGGGCCCGATTGCCAGAAGCGCAATACCCAGCCGGGTCGAAACCACGGCCCAATAGGCATCCATATTGGTCGGCAGATTATAGACAAGGTTGAATTCAAGCACATAAATCAGCGACTGCGAGACCAGAAAAATAATAAAGGCCGTCACCTGCAAAGGATAAACCAGTGCGCACCACAAAAGGGCAGGCACCGGAAAAACAATCGCCCCCGGCCCGCCCACAAATTGCACCAGAAGCAGGCTTAAAATAACGCCCAAAACCGGGGCATAGGGCTTTATTTTCTCCCAGGCCGAAGGCGCGCCACGCCACATCATGATCACGTCACGCAGCACATGAGCCCGAAGCGACACCGTGAGGGCAAAAGGCAGAATCACGACAAAATTGGCGAATTCCGCACTTGCCCAAAACAAAAAACCCATGACCGGTTCGCTGCCAAAAAACAGCACCGAAGCCACCGCCCCGATCGCCCCGGACGTCGCAGAGGAAAAAAATCCGATGACACAAAGATAACGGATCGAAAGGGGCCGCAGCAGGCTTTTATCCTCGTTTGGCAAACGCCGGAGCAAAACCACGGCGACCATCACCCCCGAAAGGTTGGCAACCGCAAGCAACAGCGACACCACCACAGAACTACCTGTGATAATATCAGCCCCGACATAGGCCACAGCCGCCGCCAGCCACACCAAAAGCCTGTCAAGTTGCCGGTTGCGGACCAAAATCGCAGACAATATCGCATTGGCCGGCCACAGGGCTGCCAACATATGATCTGGCCGGGTTAAAATACCGAAAAGAGACAGGGCAAATACCGTGGCTGCAACAATCAGCGCACCTCTGGCAGAAACGACAAACCGGGACCAATTTGTGTTCCCCGAAGATGAAAATCCTATTTCCCGCACACAAAGCCCCCGATTATCGCCCGCCGCCAACCGGACAGCAACTCAGGCTCTAAAACACCAGCTTACCTGACGCAATTCCCAACAACCGTCAAAATCATCGCATCAAAGGAGGATAGACCCTATATCGTGCCGCGACGTCACAGTCGTAGTCGTGATCGAAACCCTACCTGCCATAGATGCCTAGCGTGTCTCGCCTCCCGCAAACGTGTCAAAATCAGGCAGCATGGACCATTTTACCGTAAAAAGGCAGGCTTTCACCATGACCTTTTCTTTTACCGCCTCGCGTGAAGCACCGATGGCATCGCGGAATACGGGATTTTGACGTGTTCGTGTCTTTCTTTAAGCAGGTGCAACCCAATCGGGCAAATGGCAAATGGCAAATTGCAAAATTACGATGACATCACACCATCGTCAGTTCTTTTTCGTTTTGTCATCGCCCCACGGCAGGGCATGCACATCAATTCCTTCCTCGACCAGTTCAACCGCTTCCTGAAGGGTTGCCTCGCCATAAATGCCGCGCTTTTCGGTTTCACCATAATGGATCTTGCGGGCTTCTTCGGCAAAACCGGCACCCACATTTTCACAATTGCTTTCAACCTGGCGCCGTAATTCGCTCAGAGCTTTTTGTGTGGCTTCGGCAATGACCGCCTTTTTGCGGTTTTCCTCGGCATTTTCCTTTTGCCGGGCCGTGCGCAACCGGGGCGCCATCAGGGCCTTGCCCACCTTGTCCGACCCACAAACCGGGCAGGACAGCTCACCACCGGAGGATTGCGCCTCATAGGTGGCACTGTCGCGAAACCAGCCTTCAAATTCATGGTCATGGTTACATTTTAACTGAAACAGAATCATGATCGCGTTTGGTCAAGTCGTGTGAAACATCTGTAACGAAAAAGACGATATAGGATATATGGCAATTTTACCGGAAAAGACCAGCACTACCACGCAGACAGCGCGCTATTTCGATATAAAACAATAACAGCATCACCGCCCGACATGATCGCAACCACCATTTCCCTACGGGCGAGACGGCAACACCAAAACAACCTTGAATTAACATAATATCGAAAACAATTCACCTTTAATCATTTAAAGTCCAATTATTCCTCTCCCTGATTTCACACAAAGAAAACACCCGCCAAACTGCGGCACAACTGGAAAAAAATATCCCTTCTCCCTGAGCGTTCTTTCATCAATCCCCGCCCTTTTTATTGATTTTTCTCCAGAATTTTCTCCGAAGAACCTTCTGTTACGCTTCAATATAATCCTGCAATCAATTTGAATAATAACGCCATTCATTGTCACGATCCGATAACCGTTCCGTCACATAACTGTTGCATAGTGTTTTTATAATCCCGGCACGAATAAAGGGGGATCTGTTCTCTCTTTAGAGTTTCACAAAGGGGGTTATTTGATGAAACGCGTACTTTGGGCCACGGCCCTTGCCAGCACTCTGTGCACAACAACGGCATTTGCCGCAGAAAAACTGCCGCAGGCAGACAATCCTTACTACACCCAGGCACAGCAGGACCTGCAACTGAAGCTGGCCGACAAACCCAACACCAACAAGGCAAAAAACATCATTTTGTTTGTTGGCGATGGCATGAGCATTCCAACCGTCACCGCAGCCCGCATTTTTGAAGGCCAGATGCGCGGTGTTGACGGCGAAAGCAACAGCCTGGTTTTTGGTCAGTTCCCGAATGTGGCCCTGTCGAAAACCTACACCAATGACGGCCAGATCGCCGATTCCGCCCCGACCGCATCCGCCATGATGAGCGGCGTTAAATCCAATAACGGCACCATCGGTGTTTCGGGCGACGTCAAACGCAAAGACTGTGCCGCACAGCTTAAAATGCCGACCACCTCGCTTGCGGAACGCGCCGAACTGCTGGGCATGTCCACCGGGATCGTTTCGACCGCCCGTCTGACCCATGCCACCCCGGCGGCCGTTTATGCCCACACCGCTGACCGCAACTGGGAAAGCGATGCCGACCTGACCGAAGAAGCCAAAAAGGATGGCTGCCCCGACATTGCCAGCCAGCTCATCGCATGGCCCGCCGGTGACGGTTTTGAAGTCGCCTTTGGCGGTGGTCGCCGCATGTTCATGGATAAAACAATGGCCGACCCGGAAGACAAGGGCAAAACCGGCCAGCGTACCGATGGCCGCGACCTGACCGCCGAATGGGTCAAACGTTATGGCGATGAAGGGGCTTTTGTCTGGAACGAAGAACAGTTCAAGGCAATTGACCCGGCCAAGAAAAAGCACGTTCTGGCCCTGTTTGACCGGTCGCACATGGAATATGAAGCCGACCGTGCAAAGGATGCCGGTGGCGAACCCAGCCTGGCAGAAATGACCGAAAAAGCCATCGACATGCTGTCGCAGAACGACAAGGGTTTCTTCCTGATGGTCGAAGCCGGTCGTATTGACCATGCCCATCATGCCGGCAATGCCTATCGTGCCCTGCGTGATACCGTTGCGCTGAATGATGCCGTTAAAATGGCATTGTCCAAGGTCAAAACCGAAGACACCCTGGTCATCGTTACCGCCGACCATAGCCACACCATGACCATTTCCGGCTATTCCAAGCGCGGCAACCCGATCCTGGGTCTGTCCGAGGAAAAAGGCGACGATGGCAAGCCTTACACCACCCTTGGCTACATGAACGGCCCGGGTGCTTTGGTTGATGCACCGCGCGCCGACCTGAGCGATGTTGACACCCAGGACCCGGACTTCCTGCAACAGGCCCTGGTCCCGCTGAGCAGCGAAACCCATGCGGGTGACGATGTTGCCATCTTTGCCACCGGTCCGTCGGCTTATCTGTTCCACGGCGTTGTCGAACAGAACCTGATCTATCATGTGATGGATCACGCTGCCGAGATCGAAAAGCAACTGGCTGACTAAGCCGGTCAAAGCCCGTCTTTCAGGCCGGTCGCTCTTTTTGGGTGCGACCGGCTTTCTGCTTTGGAGGAATTCTCATGCGTATTGACCGTCGTCATTTCCTGGCAGGCAGCGCCGCGCTGGTCGGCCTGGCCGCAACCGGAACCCTTACCGCCGCGCACGCCGCCGAAAGCCTTAAAATTCGCGACATTTACAAAACCCAGGACGAATTCTCCCAGCGGGCCCGCGACCTTCAGGGCCAAAGAATCGACATTCCCGGTTTTATGGCCCCGCCGCTCAAGGCGGATGCCAATTTCTTTGTCCTGACCAAAATGCCGATGTCGGTTTGCCCGTTTTGCGAAACCAGTGCCGACTGGCCCAACGACATTGTCTTCGTCCGCATGCGCGAAAAACTCGACGCCGTGCGTTTCAACCGTCCCATCCTCGCCAGCGGCATCCTTGAACTGGGTGTCGCCAAAGACGCCGGCACCGGCTTTGTCAGCATGGTGCGGCTGGTTGATGCAACCTTCGAGATCGTCTGACATGGCACAATCTGCATCCGATACCGCAAATTTGGGTAAAGGCTCCAGCCCCGCCCTTGACATCAGCGAACTGTCCCTGCGCTTTCCCCGTCAGGAAACACCCATTCTTTCCCTGCCGCATCTGGCTGTGGCACCGGGCACGATTTTGGGCGTTGCCGGGCCATCGGGCTCTGGCAAGTCATCGCTGCTTTATCTTTTGACCGGGCTGTTAAGGCCCGGCAAAGGCTCCATCCATTGGGGCGAAACCGATATTACCGCCCTGTCCGAAGGCGCGTGCGATGCCTGGCGTCGCAAACATGTCGGTTTCATTTTTCAGGATTTCCATTTGATCGGCGAGCTTTCGCCGCTGGAAAATGTGCTACTTCCGGCCGGGTTTCATGGCTGGCGCGTCCCGGTCGATTTGCGTAAACGCGCGGCTGACCTGCTGAACCTTGTTGGCGTTCCAACCAATCGCGGCTCCGTAACCGATTTATCCCGTGGCGAACAGCAGCGTGTTGCCATTGCCCGTGCCCTGCTTTTTGATCCGCCCATTTTGCTGGCCGACGAACCCACCGCCAGCCTTGACAGGGACGCGGCGGAAAACTGCGCCGATATTCTGTTTGCCAATGCACGCGACAATCACCGCACCCTGATCATCGTCAGCCACGACCATACCGTCATTGATCGCTGCCCGCGTGTCCTGCATTTCGACAAGGGTCAGCTTCTGACTGAAAACGAGGCCGCATGAACCCGTTTCCGATTGTTTTTGCCAGCCTGCGCCGGCACTGGGTGATGAACCTGCTGTTTGTCCTCCTGATCGCGGTTGCCGTGGCGATTGGTGTGGGCATTACCGCCCAGGAACGTGCCCTGCGCCAGGGCAGCGCCCATGCGGCGGATAAATTCGACATTCTTGTCGCCGCACCTGGCAGCCAGACCGACATTGTCATGAATACGATCTTTCTGCGCCCCTCGGCAGTCAATCTGCTCGAAGGGCCGGTCTGGTCCAAACTGCTTTCCGATGACCGGGTGGATTTTGCCGCCCCGCTGGCCTTTGGCGATTCCTGGCACAATCACAGCATTGTTGGCTCCACAGCGCAATTCGTCGATTATCTTTCCGGCGGCCTGAAAGATGGCACCATGTTTGCCGATCACGAAGAAGCCGTGATCGGCGTTGCCGTGCCGCTGGAAATTGGCGACAGCTTTGAACCCGCCCACGGGCATGGTATCGAGGCCGAAGAACACCATCATCACGGCGTTAACATCAAGGTTGTTGGCCGGATGAAAGCCACGGGAACCCCCTGGGACAGTGCCATTGTCGTGCCTGTTGAACAGGTATGGGAGGTTCATTCCCTTGGAACCGGCCATGCCGACGATGAAGACCATGAGCATAATGAAGATCACGACGACGACCATGCCCATGATGAGCATGATCATGAGCATGATCACCACCATGATAACGGTGCCAGTGCAGCCGCTGCTCAGGATCATGACCATGATGAAGACCACGGTGCCGCACATCATGATGAACACGGCGGTGAACACGATCACGCGCCCGGTGAGGCACATGATCATGATGACGAAGATCACCCCGACCATGCAGTAAAACTCGGCCCGCCGTTCGATGGGGTAGACCTGCCCGGGGTTCCGGCAATGGTGGTGCATCCCAAAACCGTGGCCGGCGCCTATAGCCTGCGCTCAAGCTACCGTACCGATCACAGCATGGCCTTTTTCCCCGCCGAAGTGCTGGTTGAAATGTATGAAATGCTTGGCAATGCCAGTAGCGTTATGCGCTGGATGGCGCTGGGCACCCAGGCGCTGGTGGTGGCCGCCATTTTGGCCGCCGTTCTGGCATTGATGCAAATATACCGCAAACAGTTTGCCGTTCTGCGGGCTTTGGGGGCACCGAAATCCTATATTTTCGGCGCGATCTGGCTTTATGTCGCAACGCTTGTGGTATTTGGGGCTGCCATTGGCCTTGGTTTGGGCTGGGCGGTGGCACAGGCGGTATCGCAGGCCTTTACCGCCGAAACCGGCATGGCCATGCGTGCCACCATCGCCGCCCCGGAACTGACCCTGGCGGCGGGCTTCATCCTGATCGGCTTTGCCCTGGCCCTGGTGCCCGCCTTCATGCTCTATCGCAAACCGGTGGTCGATGCGCTCCGCGGCAGTTAAGTTACCGGCGCACAACAATTAACCATTAAAAAAAGAAAGGACCGGCATTCAACCCGGTCCTTTTTGCTTTTCATACCAGCCAGCAGTCTTAACTTACCGGGCGATAGGCATGGTCGTTCCGCAATGACGGCACCATCGCGCGGACTTCGTTAACACGCTCCAGGTCAATCTCGGCAGTGATGAATCCCGGTTCGGCCCCACCATCGGCCAGGACCACGCCCCACGGGTCAATAATCAGGGAATGGCCGAATGTTTGCCGGTCACCGGGATGATCGCCACACTGGGCGGCGGCAATGACAAAACAGCCGGTTTCAATCGCACGGGCGCGCAACAGCGTATGCCAGTGCGCCTGCCCGGTGGTGCGGGTAAAGGCGGCAGGGACAGTCAAAATTTCGGCCCCGGCCTTGGCATAATCGCGAAACAAATGCGGAAAACGCACATCATAACAAATGGCAAGGCCGATTTTGGCCTGTTTGGTCTCCACCAGCCGGGCAGCATCGCCGGGGCGGAAGGTTTTGCTTTCGCGATACGATTCCCCATTGGCAAGGTCCACATCAAACATGTGGATTTTATCGTAAGACGTCATCACCTGCCCGTCCAGGCCAATCACATAACAGCGGTTGGCAACCCGGTCCTCGCCCGGCACGCTCACATGCAAAGACCCGACAACCAGCGTGCTTTCAAGCTCGGCGGCCAGATCCCTGAAAAACGCCAGCGCCGGGTGGGCATCTTCGGCAAAGGCCGCGGCACGCACCTTCTCACCGCCAAAGGACATCATCGACACATTTTCGGGAAAGCTGATCAGGCGCGCACCGGCAGCATGGGCATCGCGGGCATAAATTGCGGCCCGCGCCAGATTGTCCTCCATGTTATCGCGGCTATTTACCTGCACACAGGCAGCAATAAAACGTGTCATGGTCGTTTCTCCTTTTTCGGCCAGCCGAAGCGACATTGAAGTGACATTGTTGTTTCAGGTTATGTCGCCAATGGGGCCGGTGAAAGGCAAAAAACAAAAAGGGCGGCCCGCCCGATGCGAAACCGCCCTTTTTTAGGTAAACCGTGCCGGACAATCAGGCCGAAAGCAGCGGGTCCAGCCCACCCTTGGCATTCAGCGCCATCAATTCGTCGCAGCCACCGATATGGTCGCCATCAATAAAGATCTGCGGCACACTGGTCCGGCCACCGGCACGGTCCATCATTTCCTTTTTACGGCGCGGTTCCATCATCACGTCGATAACTTCATAAGTCGCATTCTTCTCGTCCAGAAGCTTGCGGGCGCGCTTGCAATAGGGGCACCAATCGGTGGCATAAACTTCAACTTTTGCCATGTCTTCACTATCCTTCTCTTGCGGGTTCCTGACCCGAAAAATCGCATTGTTACAGGCTATATAACAGATAATTTTGAATTCGTCAGCGTTTGACCCGTGCAATTGTGACCAGGTCTACCTGCATGGCTCCGGCACGTTTTAACGCCCGGGCACAGGCCGCCGCCGTGGCCCCGGTGGTTAAAACATCGTCCACCAACACCACCTTTGCCCCATCCAGGCGATAGTGCGTTGCCCGCCGGTCCGATACCGCAAAGGCCCCCTGCACCTCGCGCTGGCGCGATGCCCGGCCCAACCCCGCCAGGCTGCGGGTTTTGCGTTTGCGCGTGATCAAATCCGGCGCAAAGGCTATGCCGGTCTGGCGCGACAGGGCCGCCGCCAGCAGGCCCGACTGGTTATAACGCCGCATCAATAAACGGCTGCGATGCAACGGCACCGGCACCAAAAGGCTGGCATTTTCCCAGTAATCCTGCCCGGCCTGCCACATCCAGCGCGCCAGAAGCGGGGTTAAATCGGTGCGGTCGCCATGTTTGTAGCGTAAAATATAGTCCCGGCTGCCATCATCATAAATCAGGGCCGCCCGTGCACGGTCATAAGGCGGAATATGGCGCAGGCACGGGCCACACAAAACACCCTTGCCGTAATCAACCCCGTTAAAGTGTTGACTGCGTGCCTTTGTGGCTCCCCCAAATATGTCGGCATGATGATTTAGATCCGATTCTTCATCATTATCTTCGTAATCCGGCGACAGCATTTCAGGCGGCATCAATTCAAAAGGATAGCCACAACAGGCACAAAAAGGCGCGGCGACAAAATGCAGGGCCGACCAGCAATCGGCACACAGGGCATGGGGTACATCGCCAATTGCGCCGCATCCTCCACAGCGCGCCGGAAGCAACCCGCGCAAAACCGCCTGCCAGGCAACCAGACCAAGCCGCCGTAACACGCGATCATCCACTTTGCCTGTCGTGATCTTTCCCAAAATGCGACCCGCCCCGTATCTATGTGCCCTATGTTTCGCACATCCTTACCGATCCAGTTAAGCACGGGTGATAACGCATCACAATTATGCGTATTGGCGTACGGCCGGTGTTTCGCGCAAACGTTCGGTGGCAAAATCAATAAAAGCGCGCACCTTGGCTGCCGCGTGGCGCCCCTCAGGATAAACCAGATGGATCGACATCGGTTTTTCCTCATAGTCTGTTAATACCGTTTCAAATTTCCCGGCTTCTATTGCCGGGCTCACCTGATAAGACAGCAACCGCGCAATGCCCCATCCCTCTATCGCGCTTTGCAGGGCGGCATCGGTGGCGTTGGTCAACAGGCTGGGCGGTGACCTGATCCGTCATCGCTTCGCTCTTTATGTGTTGAAAGAGAATTGAACCAAGCAAAAAATGAGCCGCTAACCAACTTTCCTAAAAGAGTAGGAGCGCTCTCTGTCATATAAAACAGATTGAATAAGCGACGGGTCAACTCGATGGGCTTCAGCTTGACACTGATAAGCTTTAATTGAGTGAAGCTGCCCGCCCGCTCAACAAACTCGACGAAATCAAGGAAAACAGATAATCTGCGCCAAGCCTGCCGCACTAGTGCGGAGGAAAAGGAAGAGAAGATAGGGGGCCATGAGATTTGAAACCTAACGAAATTCGATTATCACCCATCGTGCGTTTCAGGATGACGTTCGAGAATGAATTAAATCTAGACAAAAAAGGAGTGTTCGGGCAGGAAACATACGAAAAATATATCGAACGGCATAGGGAGGCTTCTCAGAAACTTGAACACTTCATTCGTATCCTGTGCTTTCAAAACGCTTTACTCTTTCTCGTCCTAAACGGTCAAAATTGGACGCTACCGATCATTGGGGTGCAAATATCTGAAATTCCGTCAATCCAAGAAATACTTTTATTCAGCGCCTCGATGGCGTTTTATTTTATGTGCACATATTTCGTAACATACCAGTGTTATGATGCCATTATTGAACAGTTCGGGAATCGTATCGTTAATAGCAATCTGATCGACCCTGACTTCTTCAACGCTTCTCGCAAACACTACGATTTTTTCTTGAAACTATATCGACCCAAGTTAAACATATGGGGAGAAGATCTTTATCAGCATACAAGAGGGTTCAGTATCTTTTCTCGACTCATGAATATAATCATGGGTGCTGTTATTTTAATTTTTCCCATTACACATTTAGCCTTGATAGGTTCGGCGTCATGGCAAGTCTACAATTCAGACTGGAGTATTTACGCAAAGTGGCTCCTGTTACTTGCGACGGCCATCATAAATTTTGGTGGAATAGCTTTGCTTTTCGGAATTAACAAGGATTTCACGTTCAAAACAATAGAGCTACAGCCTGATGATGAATCCCTCGAAGAAAAATAGCGATAATCCCGAATAGCACCATGAGAACTGGTTCGGCCTGATAGGAGCGAAGCTTAAGATCAATTAACAAGAGCTTCGGCTTGTTTGCTTCTTTTGCGCGGAACTGATCGATACGATCGGAACAGCCCTCTAGCTCATCCTGGCCTGCTTTTAACATGTCGACCTTCACAACCAGGCAAAGTGTGGCGAGCGTCGTCATTATGCCACCAACTTCCTGACGAACCTCACCGACGGCCCGATCATAGACGTAATCGACAAACTTATGAGCTTCTCGGCTCTGAAGTCCACCCACAGTCATGCAGGCGACGTATGACGGCCTGCGCGATAAAAACATTGTCGACAACCGCATACATGCCGAGGCCTTTGGCCCTGCCAGCCTGAAACGCAGCCGGGATGAATAACACAGCCCAGGATAGCCAAATGGCCCGCCAGCCGGTTGAGGTCGAGTTTGCCAAAGGCGGCAAAACCGCCACCTGGAACCCCAACACTGCGCCATCCCTGCTGGAACTGGCCGAAGAAACCAGTCTAACCCCTGAATTTGGCTGTCGCAATGGCAGTTGCGACACCTGCCAGGTGAATATCCTGCAAGGAAAGGTCACTTATGAAAAACTGCCTTCCGCATCGCCAGAGGCAGGAACGGCCCTGCTATGCTGTGCACGTCCAGCTGCAGCGGATGAGGGTAAAAACAGCCAAGAGCAGACACCGCTGATCCTTGATGTCTAAGCCTACCAATTGTTATTCATATACGTATCACATTTGATACAATTTTGAATAATAGGCCGTCACTTCCCTGCCGCCCAAACGGGTTGGCAGGGCAAGCATGACGGGATGATCATTGCACCAATAGGCGGGCCGGTCTATTTAAGGGGCCAACATGGAAATTCCCGCATAACGGAGCCCGCAATGAGCGATCCGATCACGGTGTTTGACCGCCGTCTTTTGAAGCTGCGCCGCGACCGCGCGGCAACACGGTCACAGGATTACAACTTTCTGTTTGCCGAAACGGCCGAACGGCTGGCAGACCGGCTCGATGATACCACACGCAAATTCCCCATCGCGCTCGACCTTGGCTGCCATAGTGGCGAGTTGGGCCAGATTGTCGGCAAACGCGGCGGCATTGAAACACTGTTTCAGTCCGACATTTCATTTAAATATGCCCGCAATGCACAAAATGCCCGGCCCAAACGCCCTACCCTGGTCGCGGACGAGGAATTTTTGCCCTTTGCGCATGGGTCACTGGATCTGATTTTATCGAACCTGTCGCTGCATTGGGTCAATGATTTGCCCGGCATGCTGTTACAGGCGCGACAGGCCTTAAAACCCGACGGGTTCTTTTTGGCATCCCTGTTGGGGGGCGAAACCCTGAAGGATTTGCGCGAGGCCCTGATGACCGCCGAGGCCGAAGAAGAAGGCGGCGTTTCGCCCCGCATTTCGCCCTTCATTGACGTGCGCGATGCCGGGGCGCTGCTTCAGCGTAGCGGCTTTGCCCTGCCGGTTGTCGATATTGATGAAATCACGGTGGATTACCCCGACGCCCTGAAACTGATGCGCGATCTTTCGGGTATGGGCGAAAGCAACCTGATTTTAAAACGCAGCAAAAAATTTACCAGGGCATCAACCCTGGCCCGCGCCGCCGCCATTTACCACGAACGCCACGCCCGCCCCGATGGCCGCATCAATGCCACCTTTCAGGTGGTTTACCTAACGGCCTGGGCCCCGGATGAAAGCCAGCCCAAACCACTGCGGCGCGGTAGCGGCCAGGTCAGTCTGGTGGATTTTCTGGGTGATGACGCACCGAAACAATAACATCACGGGGCACGACAGATGGACCTTCCAAAGCCACTTGCTCACGGCAAACTGATCAAACGATACAAACGTTTTCTGGCCGACATTGAACTTGATACCGGCGAAATCGTGACTGCACATTGCGCCAACCCGGGGGCCATGACCGGCCTTAAGGATGCGGGCATTTCAGTGTGGCTTTCCACATCGGACAATCCCAAACGCAAACTCAAACACAGTTGGGAATTATGCCAGGTGGGCGATGCAATGGTGGGCATCAATACCGCCCACCCCAATGCCATTGTCGAAGAAGCGATTTTGACCGGCAAAATCCCTGAACTGGCAGGCTATGAAACCCTGAAACGCGAGGTCAAATACGGCCAGAATTCGCGCATCGATATTTTGCTGTCCGACCCGCACAAGGGGCTTTGTTATGTCGAGGTGAAAAATGTGCATCTCAAACGCGATGACGATATACCCGGCCTTGCCGAATTCCCCGATGCTGTGACCAAGCGCGGGGCCAAGCACCTTGATGAAATGGCGGACATGGTCGCCCAGGGCCACCGCGCGGTGATGTTTTATCTGATCCAGCGCACCGATTGCGCCGCCTTCACCCTGGCCTCCGACATTGACCCGCATTATGCTGCACGTTTTGCCAGTGCCACCCAAAACGGCGTTGAAGCCATCGCCTATGACTGCGAGATCAGCACCACATCGGTCACGGTGCGTCACAAACTGCCGATAAAGCCTTAACGCTTGATCCGGGCTTCCTCCAGGCTGGCAACCAGGTCACTAAACCTGTCCCCCTGAACTTTGACATGGGCCAGCAAAGACGCCCGTGTGGCGTCCGCATCGCCACTTAAGATGCCGGTCACAATGGCCTCATGCTCCAGAAGGGATGCCTTCATCCGGTTGCGCACCCGCAACTGAAGCCGCCGATATGGCCGGAGGCGCCGGTGTAACAGCGCGCATTGCTCGTTTAAAAAGCTGTTCTGGCTGGCGGCATAAATCGCGTGGTGAAAGGCTTCGTTTTCATAATAATACGCGTCGGGATCCTCGTTTTCAGCCGCTTCACGACACTGCGCGTGGGCACTCAGGATAATATCCTTATCCTCCTGTGTATGGCGACGGGCAGCGGCGGCCCCGGCCATACCTTCCAGTTCGGCCATGACCTCGAACATCTCGAACACATATTTGGGGCCATAATCGGCAACAACCGCCCCCCGGCGCGGGCGAAATTCGATCAGGCCAATCGCGCTTAACTGCATCAAAGCTTCACGGATCGGGGTGCGCGAAACGCCAAACCGTGTCGCCAATTGTGTTTCATCAAGCCGTTCGCCCGGCGCAAATTCCCCCGTCAAAATCCCGTTTTCAATTTCATCTCTAAGCGTGTGGCATGTATTTCCCATTCACCGACCCTCGGCATACGTATCATTATTTCTTGTATACAAGATTGTTGACTCCGCACACAAAACAACAAATCATCGGAAGTCCCAACAAATAATTCAATCATAAAGGGAGGAACCAATGTCAAAAAAAATAGTCCTGTCGGCATTTCTTGCGCTGGGTGCCGTCAATATTGCGACACCCGGCGATGCAATGGCCCGCGTGACCGGCTTTGACATCACATCAAAAAGCACCGCCTTTGAAGGCATGCCATTTCCCAAAATCGGCACCTATGACCGTATTGATGCCACGGCAACTTTTGCCATCGATCCCAAATCACCGCGAGTTGCCAATATTGTCGATATTGACAAGGTGCCGCTGAATGACAAAGGCGAAATCGTCTTTTCGACCGAAGTGTCCATTCTTCAGCCCACCGATGCCGCCCAAAAATCCGGCCTGCTGTTTTACGAAGTCCCCAATCGGGGCCGCAACCTTAGCTTTATGATGCTCAACCGCTCTGGTTCGTCCGATATTCCGAACAAAGCAGGCGATTCCGGCGACGGTTTTTTGATGCTGCGCGGCGATACGGTGGTTTGGTCCGGCTGGCAAAGCGACTTGCCCGCATCGGCCATCAATTTGAACCTGCCGGTTCTAAGGGACATTACCGGCCCCGCGCGCGAGCAGTTCATCTTTGACAAACAGGGCACAAGCGGCAAAGGCACGCTGACCTATCCCGCCGCCGACATGGACCCAGCAAAGGCCACCCTGACTGTCCGGCAAAACGAAAATGACCCGCGGACAACACCTGCCGGTCTGTCCTTCAAATATATCAGCCCCACCGAAATTGAAATTACCCGCCCGGCAAGCATGGATGCCGGGGCGATTTACGATTTTGTCTATCCGGCGAAAAACCCGGTGCCACAAGGCCTGGCCTTTGTGGCGACCCGCGATATGATGTCGTTCCTGCGCGGCAATCCCGGCCATGATGCCAAAGACCCGCTTACGGGCATTACGCACACACTGGGCCTTGGCATTTCGCAATCAGGCCGTTTTTTGCGTGATTTCATCTATCAGGGGTTTAATGAAGATGAAACCGGGGCCAAAGTTTTTGATGGCGCCATGCCCCACATTGCCGGGTCACGCAAAACCTTTACCAATTACCGCTTTGCCCAGCCGGGCCGTTATTCACGCCAGCATGAAGACCATGATTATCCCGGCGACCAGTTTCCCTTTACCTATGCCCAAACCACCGACCCGCTAACGGGGAAAACCGATTCCATCCTGGATGCCTGCAACAAAACCAATACCTGCCCGAAAATCATGCACAGCGATACCTCGACGGAATTCTGGCAGGCCCGGGCCGCCCTGGTATCAACCTCGCCCACGGGTGAACCGCTGACCATGCCGGAAAATGTCCGGCTGTATTTCCTTGAAGGTGCCCCGCATTTCAATAGCTGGGCGACGGAATCAAAAATGGATCCGGTCTGTCGTTATCCCACCAATCCACTCAGTGTCGCGCCCATCATGCGGGCCCTGTATAACGATATGGTGGACTGGATCACGACCGGCAAAACACCGCCCGCCAGCCGCTATCCCAGCCTTGCCGATGGCAGCCTGATCCCGCTGGCCGATTTCAAAATGCCCAAACTGGGCAATACCGCCCCGGTCCCGGCCTATAACCTGTTGCAGGTGATGGATCATTCCGTGGTGCCGCCCAAACGCGGGGCTGCCTACCCGGCCTATGTGCCGCCGGTTGATGCCAATGGCAACCCGACCGGCGGGGTGGCCCTGCCCTATGTTGCGGCCCCCTTGGGCACCTATGCGGGCTGGAACCTGCGCAATGATGGCTATGCACCCGGTGAATTATGCAGCCTGACCGGCCTGTTTGTGCCCTTTGAAAACAATGCATCGGGCGATGGTCGCAAAAGCATGGGGCAGCATTACGCAAGCAAGGCGGATTATTTGCAGGATGTGCGTACCGCCTCTGAAAATCTCGTCAGCCAGGGCCTGATGCTGCGTGGCGACATCGATTATGTAATGGAAAAAGCCAGGGCCCAAAGCAGCAGTCTTGCCAAATAACCAAAACTGAAAACACACATCCTGTGAAAGCCCGTCAATTTGGCGGGCTTTCTTTATGGGCAAAGCGGACATTCAACATGCCAGATATGATTCAGAACAAAACCGGGCGGCAATGATTGCGGCATAATCGGTCCGTTCTGGCGTGGCACTGCCGCCCAATCCTTGCTTATTGGACGGACAACGATTATTTCAGTAGGCTGCAAAACAAATTGATGAAAATGGGCTGCGCCCATAAGGACCGCCAACACAAGGAGAATTCGGTTGGCAAACGGAAAAGTTAAAATTCACGGCCCCGAAGCCTTTGAGGGGATGCGCGCCGCTGGCAGGCTGGCTGCGGAAGTTCTGGATTTCATTACCCCCTATGTCGTGCCGGGTGTCACCACCGGCAAGCTCGATGATCTGTGCGACCAGTATATTCGCGATCACGGTGCGGTTTCGGCCTGCCTGGGCTATCGCGGATTTCCCAAATCCACCTGCACATCCATCAACCATGTGGTGTGCCACGGCATCCCGGGCGATAAAAAACTGCAAAATGGCGACATCATGAATATTGATGTCACCGTCATTCTGGATGGCTGGTATGGCGATACAAGTCGCATGTATATCGCAGGAACGCCCAAGGTGATGGCGCAACGCCTTGTAGATGTGACATACGAGGCCCTGTGGCGCGGCATTAACGCGGTCAAGCCGGGGGCAACGCTGGGCGATATTGGTCACGCCATTCAATCCTATGCGGAATCCGAACGCTTTTCGGTGGTGCGCGATTTTTGCGGGCATGGTCTGGGCCAGGTATTCCACGATGCGCCAAATATCCTGCATTACGGCAAGCCGGGTCAGGGGCTGGTGCTGGAACCGGGCATGATCTTTACCATCGAACCCATGATCAACCAGGGCACCTATGAATGCAAGGTGCTGTCCGATGGCTGGACGGCGGTAACGCGGGACCGTAAACTTTCCGCCCAGTTTGAACATTCGCTGGGTGTAACGGATGATGGCTTTGAAATTTTCACCCGTTCCCCGGCCGGGCTGGAAAAACCGCCTTACGAAATCAGCAACGCGGCCGAATAAACCGGCGCGGTGATTGATCCCTCGCAAAAGGGCAGACCGGACGATGTGCGGCCTGCCCTTTTTTCATGATGGAATGGCCCGTTATTCAGCCGCGAGTGTAACCTTCGGGGCCTCGTTAACCAGAATACGCCAACGTCCATCGACACGGCGAAACCGCATTTCGCGATATTTGAACAGATAAACCAGCGCGACCAGCGCTGCCGCAATGCCCGAAACCGCAGCAACCCCCAGCGCCCAGCGCGGCCCGTAATGGTCCGCCACCCAGCCCACAATCGGCGCGCCAATCGGCGTTCCGCCCATAACAATTGCCATGCGAATGGCCATCACCCGCCCGCGCATCATCGGATCGGTTGAAAGCTGGATCAGGGAATTGCTGGAACTTAAAAACACCAGTGTCGCCATGCCAATAATCACCAGCGATGCCCCAAACAGGCCATAGCTGGGCATGACAGCGGCAAGAATGCAGGCCAGGCCAAAAACCAGCGTCCCATAGAACAACAGGCCAATTTGCGGTGCGGCCCGCTGGGCGGAAAACAACGCCCCCATCACCGTGCCCACCGCCATCAGCGAGGATAACATGCCAAATTGCCCGGCACCGGAATGAAAGACCGTCACTGCCATTGTCGAAATAAAGATCGGGAAATTCATGCCAAAGGTGCCGATCAAAAACAGCATCAGCAAAATCGCAATCAGATCAGGCCGCCCGGCAACATACCGAAAACCACCCGCCAGATTGCCCCGCCCGCGCAGGGGGCGGCGGGTGACATTTAAGTCTTCCCGACGGATCAGAGCCAGCGATGTCAGCACCCCGGCAAAGGAGGCAGCATTGAGCAAAAACACCCAGCCGGTCCCCACAACCGCAATCAACACCCCGGCCACCGCCGGACCGATCATGCGGGCGGCATTAAAGGACGTGGAATTCAGCGCAATGGCATTGGACAGGAAGCTTTCGGGCACCAGATCGGACACAAAGGTTTGCCGGGCGGGCGCATCGAACGCCGCCACACAGCCCAGCAAAAAGGCAAACACATAAACATGCCAAAGCTCAATCAGGCCGGTAATGGTCAGCAGGCCAAGCCCCAGCCCCAAAAGCCCCATCAGGAACTGTGTGACCATCAGCAATTTGCGCCGGTCAAAATAGTCGGCAGCAAACCCGGTAAAGGGCAACATCAAAAGCTGCGGGCCAAATTGCAGCCCCATGACGATCCCGACCGCGGTTGAATTATGGTCGGTCAGCTCGGTCAGGACAATCCAGTCCTGGGCGGTGCGCTGCATCCAGGTGCCGGTATTGGACACAAGCGAGCCAGATGCCCACACCCGGTAATTATACACCGCCAGCGAGCGGAAGGTTCCGCGCATCGGATTTTTCATTTTACATCCCCCCATAATCGGGCGGAGTAATGATTGGCCCGGAATTTCCGGCACCATTTTTCGGGAAGTGTCATTTCCGGCCTCCTTCCTGTTCCAGGCAGGCCAGAATTTCATCGGTTGTGCCAGTTTCGCCCAGGCGCGGGAAAATGCGCGTCACACTGTTCACATGGGCGTCCATGCTCATATCCGTCATCGCATCGGTTGCCAGGGTGACGTTAAAGCCAAGCTCGTGCGCCTGGCGAGCGGTGGATTCCACACCAATACTGGTGGCGATACCGCACACAACCACCTGTGATATCCCCTGCCCGGTCAAATAATCGCCAAGGCCGGTGCCGGTAAAGGCCCCCCAGCTTTTCTTGGTCACTTTATGGTCGGTCGGGCTGGAATCCAGTTCCGCGGCCAAATCCGCCCATCCGGGCGGAAAATCCTCGCTGCGCGGCGGCTGTTCGTTCCGGCCCGGTGCGACCCCTGCCACATTGACCAACACCACCGGCAATTTGCGCGCCCGAAATTCATTTGCCAGCTTCACCGACTTTGCCAGCACATCATCGGCAGAATGGGCCAGTGGATAAGCCAGAATACCCTTTTGCAAATCAATCACGATCAGGGCGGTTTTGGGGTCAAGGACGGTAACAGACATGGGGCGCAATCCTTTTTGGTTGGGGCGAGATCAAAGGAGGCAAAACGTCACGGAAGGCCGTACAGATGGCGGGAAAGAGACGGCAAGTGACAAGGCAAGGATATGTAGGCGATATGCCAGCAAAGGCAGGCGTTCTCCGGCGGCAGTCCAATATCAAACGCTCAGCGGTCAACATCGACCATGCGTTGCAAAAGGCGGGTGGCCTCCGCCAGGGTTTGTTGCTCCTTTCGTGAAAAATTATCCAGAATGACATGATACAGCCAGTCTTCGCGCAGGGCGCGGCTGGCCTGTATCCATTCCCGGCAGGACGGGGTCAAAGACAACAAAGTCTGGCGGCCATCATTGGGGTCCGGTGCCCCTTCCACCAGCCCGGCCTTGATCAGGGATGTAATATGCGGCCCCATTGACTGCGGGCGCATTCCCTCCGCCCGGGCCAGCACGGTCACGGTGGCGGGGCCATCGGTTTCCAAATGGCGCAGCACGCATTTTTGCGTCCAGTTCAAATCGCCCAAATGCGCCTGTTTGCGCAATTTGCGGCGTAACCGGCCCAGCACAGCATGCAGATCTGTCGCCAGGGCAAGGGCCGTCGGGGACAGCGGATTTTCGGGATTGTCAGGCATGATGGCGCTTTCCAATACAAAGGCAATCTACGAAGTTTACCTTTCTATATGGATGAAAATATCCCAAGGGGCAAAATTGTCAAGCCAGCCCAGAAACTATTTTGAAAGCATTCAAAACACCGCCCGCTCGCCCGGAATATTGCGCCGCAACCATGCAAAAGGGCCAACCGACATATCGCCGACCGGCCCTTTCAAGACATTAAAACAGGGTGGGAATTAAACCTTAGCCCTCATAGGCGCTCACCAACAGCGACGCATTGACCCCGCCAAAACCAAATCCGTTGCATAGCGCATGTTTGATGCTGGCCTCGCGCCCCCTATTGGGCACGAAATCCAGGTCTTCCATACCTTCATCGACATTGTGCAAATTGATGGTGGGCGGCAATATGCCATTGCGAATGGCAAGGGCCGTGAAAATGGCCTCCACGCCGCCCGCAGCCCCCAGCAAATGCCCAATGGCCGATTTGGTGGAGGAAACCGGAATGTTCGGCAGATGGTCGCCAAATACGCGACGCAGCCCCGCCACCTCGGCCTGATCGCCCACCGGGGTGGATGTTGCATGGGCATTGACATAACCAATATCCGACAAATCCCGCTTTGCCATTCTAAGGGCGGCCTGAATGGCGAGCGCACAACCCGATCCATCTTCCGGCCCGGCAGTCAGATGATAGGCATCGGCACTGGTGCCATAACCGGTAATTTCCACCAGCGGCACCGCCCCGCGCGCCAGCGCGTGATCCAGCGATTCCAGCACCATCAAACCGGCCCCCTCGCCCATGACAAAGCCATCCCGGTCACGGTCAAACGGGCGCGAGGCCTCGGCCGGGGCATCGTTGCGGGTGGAAAGCGCGCGTGCAGCCGAAAAACCGCTAATCGATAACGGATCAACGCAGCCCTCGGTGCCACCTGCCAGCACCACATCGGCCTCGCCAGAGCGGATCAGGCGCACACCATCGCCAATCGCCTGCAACCCGGCGGCACAGGCCGTCACGGGTGTGCCAATCGGTCCGCGAAACCCGTAACGGATAGACACATTGCCCGAGGCCATATTCGCCAGAAAGGACGGCACGACAAAGGGCGAAATACGCCCTGGCCCCCGGTCATTCAAAACCGATTCCGCATGGGTAATAACCGGCAGGCCGCCAATACCGGTGCCAATCACGGTGCCGGTGCGGTCCTTTGCTTCCTGATCCAGGTCCTGCCAGCCCGCCTGGGCCAGGGCCTGCTGTGCCGCAGCCAGGGCATAGATCGTAAACAGGTCAACCTTTTTACGATCCTTCTTTGAAATCACATCATCTTCGTTCAGGCCTGCCGGGTCATCGGCATGGCCGGGCACCAAACCGGCAAATTTGGTTAAAAGCTTGCTGCTGTCAAACCGGTGATTGGTCACGACACCGGACTGCCCGGCCACAAGCCGCTGCCAAACGGCATCAAGGCCGCATCCCAGTGGCGTCACCAGGCCCATCCCCGTCACCACAATCCGTTGTGTCATTTTAACCTATCCCTTTAAACATATTGATCAAAACCGTCAGCCAATCGCCGCCATCCGTGATAGCGCCTGTTGCACGGCCTGCCAGTCATTCGCGCCCAGTTCGCCCCGTATTTCGGTTTGGGCCTGTTGCCAGACAGGTAAAATCTGCCGGACTTTTTCTTCACCCTGGGGTGTCAGGGCAAAAACCTGCATTCGGCCCTGCCCGGTTTTATCGGGGGCAATCAGACCCTGACGTTGCAAAACGGCAAGATTACGGGTCATGGCACTGCGTTCCAGATCCATCTGGCGGGCCAGACTGCTGATGGAGTGAAACCCGCCCCCGCCAATGCAAAACAGGAGCGACGCCTGCGTTGATTGCAAACCATACGGCTTTAGCAGCACATTGTAACGCCGTGTGATGGCGCGTGCGGCCTTTCGGCTTTTTAACACCAAACATTCATCATTCAGGGCGTCGGGCAATGCTATTGTCATATCTGGTGATTAACTTGTGTATATACACAAGTCAAATAAAATCACATTTTCCGGTTTTTGCCCGCTGTCCATGCGGTTGCCCACTGGACAGCAAAGACACGGCAACGCAAACTGCACCTGCAACGTCAAATTGCGCGATGACAGGAGCCCGCCGTGAGTGCCCAAAAACCCCGTAAAACCACCGCCGCCTCCATCGATGATGGCAGCCGGGTCTATTTTGATCCCAACGGGGAACTTGCCAGCCTTAGCTCAATCAGCAGTGAAACAACCGCTTCTTTGGGCAACAAGAACCATGCGGAGAGCAAAAAAGCCCCCGCCAGCACCAAAGACCGATCCGATACAAACAACGCCACCCCCGACATATCGCAGGGGCCGGACGGCACCATCAGCACCAGCACCACCACCAACGGGAAAAGTGGCAAAACATCAAAACCCCATTATTTCGGCCATCGCCAGCGGTTGCGCGACCGCTTTTTAAAAGGCGGCAGTGCTGCCCTTGCCGAATATGAAATTCTGGAACTTTTGCTGTGCATGGCAATCCCGCGGGGCGATGTCAAACCGCTGGCAAAATCGCTGATTGACCGGTTTGGCAGTTTGGCTGCCGTATTGGCTGCCAGCCAGGGCGACCTTGCCGCCTGCAAGGGGGTGGGCGATGCCGCCATTGCCGCAATTAAAATTGCCGAGGCCAGTGCACAAATCCTCTCGCGCGAGCGGGCAATGGAACTCCCCATCATCGCATCATGGGAACAATTGATTGATTATTGCCGGGTGCGCCTGGGTCATCGCAATACCGAGGAACTGCATTTGCTGTTTCTGGATCGTAAAAACCGCCTGATTGCCGATGAATGCCACCAGCGCGGCACCGTGGACCATACGCCGGTTTATCCGCGCGAGGTTATCAAACGCGCGCTGGAACTGCATGCCTCGGCCCTTATTCTGGTGCATAATCACCCCAGCGGCGATGCCACACCATCCCGCGGCGACATTGACATGACCCGCAAGATTGTTGATGCTGCCAAGGCGATGGAAATCAATGTGCATGACCACATCATTGTCAGCCGGTCGGGCTATAATTCGTTTAAAACACTGGGGCTGATCTAATGTCCGTCATTGGTCAATTTTCAATTGTCGTGGATGATTATGACGACGCCATCGCCTTTTATTGCCATAAAATCGGATTTGACCTGATTGAAGATACCGATTTGGGGAATGGCAAACGCTGGGTTTTAATTGCGCCGCCGCGCGCGCCCGAAAATGCCACTCGCATTCTGCTCGCCAAAGCCGGCAACTATGCCCAGCGCAACGCAATTGGCAACCAGACAGGTGGACGGGTTGGTTTTTTCCTGATGACGGATGATTTTGAAACAGACCATGCCCGCATGATCGAAAACGGTGTTCGTTTTTTGGAATCCCCGCGCCACGAACCCTATGGCATCGTTGCGGTTTTTGAAGATTTATACGGCAATAAATGGGATTTGTTGCAACCCGCCTAATCCCGAACTTTTAGCATGTTTTGAAAATCCGGGATCATTTCCTGATAAATCGGCAGGGCTGCAGCCCCGCGTGCCGCCGAATAGGTGCTGGCATCGCCAATATGAACCGGCAAATGGGCCCCTGTGGGCGTTGGGCCGTCCACATCCTGCAATTTTGTGACTTTTTGCCACAGGGCGGTCAAAATCGGTTCGGGCAGTAACCCGCCCAATATAATCGCCTGCGGGTTCAACATGCTGGAAATGATTTGAAATGTCGTTGTCAGATGCAAGGCCGCCTGGTCAATCCAGTGCCGTACCGGCGCATCATCGGGCGACAGGGCAGAAAGCCGGGTTAAATTGTGATCCAGCACCAGATCATCGCGGTGGGCGGCGTCAAATTCATCATACAACGCCAATAACGATACATAGCGTTCAAGGCACCCCTGCCGCCCGCAGCCGCATTTGCGGCCATTGACCATGATCGGGATATGGCCAATTTCACCTGCTGCCCCCTGGGCACCACGCACAATGCGCCCATCCAGAAACAGCCCCGCGCCCAAACCATGCCCGATAAAGATGTAAACGAAATTATCCAGTTCCCGGGCCGTGCCATACAGCTTTTCGGAAATCGCCGCCGCATCGGCATCATTTTCAACAAAAACCGGGCAGCCCGCCTTGGCGGTCATGGCGCTGGCAAGGTCAAAATTTTCCCAGCCCGGGGCAATCCCGGTTGGCCCGGCGATACCAACCGGGCCGGGCATGGCAATGCCGATGCCAATATTCCGGTCCGGATCCAGCCCGGATTTGATGATAATGTCCCGGCTGGCTGCCACCAGAAGGTCCACCGTTTTCTCCGGGTCGGGATGGTTGATTTGCAGACTGGATCGCGCACGTTCTTCCCCTAAAAGATCAACCAGAACAGCATCCATTTGCGTCCCGCTTAATTGAAAGCCAATCGCAAAACCGCCCTCGGGGTTTAAGCGATACGGCCGGGCGGGCTGGCCGCGTTTTTGCCGCACCGGCTCCCCGGCCAGCAAAAGCCCGGCCTCCTCCAGCTCGGCCACAAGGTTGGAAACGGCCTGGGCGGACAAATGGGTAATGCGGGTAATGTCGGCCCGCGACAGGCCCGCGCTACGCCGAACCGCATCAAGAATCGCGCGGCGATTATGGCTTTTGGCGTGCAGAAGGTTGGTGCCCAGGACACTTTCTGACGGCTTTTCTTTCATCACCATTGCCTTCCTCCGTTTTCTCCATTATTAATTACATCAAATTGAATTAATAATAAAGCCTGCGATCCAACAGATCACACCTCAATCGTTCCGTATCTCATTTATCAGGGAGATAAGAAGATGAAGATCAAAAATGTTCTTAAGGGCGCTGTTTTCGGCATATTTGCCGTATCGGGTGCCGCCCATGCCGCCCATGTGACCCTGAACGCCCTGTTCATGGCCCAGGCCGCCTATAGCGAAGACGACATCCGCAACATGACAGCCGACTTCAAGGCCGCCAATCCCGGCATTGATGTCAATGTCGAGCTGGTCCCCTACGAAGCCCTGCATGACAAGATTGTTCTGTCACAAAGTGCCAATGGCTATGACGTGGTTCTTTACGACGTGATCTGGCCCGCCGAATTTGCCCAATACAACCTGCTGGAAGACGTCACAAACCGCATCGATGAAAAAACCCGCGAGGCTGTTCTCAAGGGGGCCTGGACCACGGTGGAATATGACGGCAAATATTATGGCATGCCCTGGATTGCCGATACCAAGTTCCTTTTTTACAACAAAGATATGCTAAAAAAGGCCGGTTTTGACACTCCGCCGACCACCTGGGAAGAACTGGCAGCCCAGGCCAAGGCCATCAAGGACAAAGGCATTGTCGATTATCCGCTGGTTTGGTCGTGGTCACAATCCGAAGCCGCCATTTGCGATTACACCACCATTCTATCGGCGATGGGAGGCAAGTTCCTGGATGCCGACGGCAAACCGGCTTTTAACGAAGGCGGCGGCCTGAAGGCCCTGCAATACATGGTTGGCACCCTGGATGACGGCATCACCAACCCCAATTCGCGCGAATATGCCGAAGAAGACGTCCGCCGCGTTTTTTCCAGCGGCCAGGCCGCCTTTGCGCTCAACTGGGGCTATATGTATAACCTGGCAAATGACCCGGCAGAAAGCCAGGTTGCCGGCCATGTTGGCATTGTTCCCGCACCGGGCGAAGCTGGCATTTCACAGGCATCGGCCGTCAACGGGTCGATGGGTCTGGGTATTCCGAGCAAAAGCACGCACAAGGAAGAAGCCTGGAAATACATCAAGTTCCTAACCTCGGAAAAGGTGCAGAACAAATATGCCCGCCTCAGCCTGCCGATCTGGAAGGCATCCTATAGCGACCCCGACGTGATCAAGGGCCAGGAACCGTTTGTCAATGCGGCCAAAACCAGCCTTGCCGTCATGGCCCCGCGCCCGACAATGGCGGCCTATCAGGAAGCCTCGGCTGTTTTGCAGGAAGCCCTGCAAAATGCGATGCTGGGCACAAGTACGCCCGCCGATGCGCTGGATGAAGCTGCCAAAACCATTGCGGACATGCAGTAAACCGTCTGCCGTTCTCTGACCTTCATTCGGAGCCGAAACCAGCGCTATGATTTCCCATCGTAAAACGGTGACGGCGTGGCTATTGCTGACCCCGATGATCGTGATGATCCTTGGGGTCAGCGGATACCCGTTGATCAAAACCATTTATTTCAGCATGACGGGGGCCAAACTGGTCGCCCCGGATTTAACCGATAGCTGGGTCTGGTTTCACAATTATGTGCGGGCTTTGTCTTCGGCCAATTTCCGCGAGGCCATTTGGCACACCACCTATTTTGCCGTCATTTCCGTTGGCGCGGAAGTCGTGATCGGCGTCATGGTGGCCTTGCTGTTAAACGAGGTTTTTGTGGGCCGCACCCTGCTGCGCGCCATGCTTATCCTGCCTTTGGCCCTGCCAACTGTCGTCAATGCCATGATGTGGCGGCTGATTTACAACCCGGATTTCGGGGCGCTGAATGCCCTGCTTGTGCAATTGGGGCTGCTTGATGCCTATCGCTCCTGGCTGGGTGATCCGGCAACGGCATTGGATATGGTGATTATTGCCGATGTCTGGAAAAACTTCCCGCTGGTTGCGCTCATCGCCCTGGCCGCCCTGCAAACCGTCCCCAAGGACTTATACGAGGCCGCAACCCTTGACGGCGCGGGCATGTGGAACCGGTTTTGGCGCATTACGCTGCCCGCCATTATGGGCCCTCTTAGCGTGGCGCTGGTCCTGCGCACGATCGAGGCCTTCAAGGTTTTTGACATTATCTATGTCATGACGCGCGGCGGTCCGGCCAGCAGCACGAAAACCGTCAGTTTTTATGTTTATCAGGAGGCCTTTGCCTATATGCGGGTGGGGTCCGGGGCCTCCTATGCCCTGATCGTGGTGCTGATCAGCGCCTGCCTGATTGCGAGTTACATGTATCTGATCCGCAAACACGGAGAGGCCTGATCATGCCACCATCCCTGGCAAAAAAAATAGCGATTTATCTGGGCGCGGCCCTGCTGGCACTGGTCATTGCCCTGCCCGTCCTATGGCTGTTTATCATGAGCATCAGTTCCTCCACCCACCTGACAACGCTGCCCCTGCAATGGTGGCCCGATAGCCCAACCCTGGAAAATTACCGCAGCCTGCTGATTTATGCGGAAAACAGCCCGTCGCAAAGTTTCCTTTATGCCATCCGCAACAGTATCATCATTGCGCTCGCGGCAACCGGCCTTTCAATTTGCGCGGCCATTCCGGCGGCCTACAGCTTTTCGCGCTTGCCCGGCCCCGGTCGCAAAAACCTGCTATATGCCGTCATCGCCATCTTCATGCTGCCCCCGGTAGCCCTTGTCCTGCCGCTTTATACGGTGATGAGTGCGCTGGGCCTGTTAAATACCCATGTCGCGCTGATTATCGTTTATTGCTCCATCCTGTTGCCCTTTGCGACATGGCTGTTGAAAAGCAATTTCGACACCATCCCCGGCGATCTCGACGAAGCCCCCATCATTGACGGGGCCAATCGGCTACAGGCGATCTGGTATGTGATCCTGCCCATCGCCCGCCCGGCCTTGGGCGCGGCAGTCATGATGTCGGTTCTGCTGTCCTGGGACGAATTTTTCTATGGCCTGTTATTTACCAACGACATCCGTTCCAAAACCATCACGGTCGCCATTGCCGATTTGGCCGCCGGTCGCGTTGCCGATTACGGCCTGATTTCGGCTGCCGGTATTCTGGCCGCCGTGCCACCGGTCGTTTTAGCCTTTTTCATGCAGAAAACCCTGGTTTCCGGGTTGGCCAGTGGCAGTGTTAAGGGATGAATGTCATGCGTAAAACAGCCCAAGCCCTTAAACCCCGCCAGCCCGACCCGGCGCGTGAAATCATTTCAATTGGTACCATCAATGTGGACCAATTACTTGGCCCGGTGGACCATTGGCCCGACCGGGGAACTGAAACCGTCTATCCTGATTACGAAATGCGGGTGGGTGGCGGCGGCGGCATCTTTGGGGCCGCCCTGATGGCCCTGGAGGCCAATCAGCGCATGGTGGTCAATATCGGCGATGATGAAATGGGACAATGGCTGAAATCGCAATTCGGCACACTTGCCGATCACTGGCACCAAAGCAAGGCCGTGACATCCGTGACCATCGGCCTGACCCATTCCGACAAGGAACGCACCTTTCTCTCCAACGAGGGGCATAGCTCGCTTTTTGATGCCGATATGGCACGTGAAATGCTGAAACATGCCGAATTAAAAGGTGCCATCGCCCTATTGGTTGGCAACTTCCTGATGCCGCGCCTGGTGCCTGACTGCACCCGCCTGCTTGGCGAACTGCGCGATGCCGGGGCCATCGTCGCCCTTGATACCGCCTGGCCCACCGGCGGCTGGACCGATGCGGTTCAGGACCACCTGCAAAACTGGCTGCCCCTGGTGGACATCCTGTTGATCAACGAGGTCGAGGCCGCCGGATTGCTGGGCATCACAATTGATGATTTTACCGCCAATGTGGATACCCAGATGCGGGCCATCAGCCCCAAACTGGCCCCCGATGGCATTGTCGTTGTCAAACGCGGTAGCCAGGGGGCCTCGGCATGCCAAAACGACCATGTGCTGCATGCAGCACCCGCTGCAAAAATCAATGTCATTGATACCGTTGGTGCAGGTGACTGTTTCAATGCCGGCTTCCTGCTGGCCTTTCAGCGTGGCGTTGAACTGGCAAACTGCCTGCATGTCGGCATCGAGGTGGCGGGCAAAGCCATTGCCAGCCATCCGCGCCGTTATGCTGCCTTGCATGATTTAAACAGCCGCATTCGGGCGTTGCTTGAACAGCCCCATCCCACCCCATCCGATCAAATCACTTTCGATCAAGTGGAGAACGCCTGAGATGTCATCCATATCATTGTCAAATGTCACCAAGACCTTTGGGGGTGCCGACGTCATCAAAGGCGTTGATCTGTCGATCGAGGATGGGGAACTGGTTGTTTTTGTCGGGCCGTCAGGCTGCGGGAAATCAACCCTGCTGCGCCTGATTTCCGGGCTGGAGGAAATATCTGGCGGGGAAATTCATCTGGGTGAAAAACGGGTAGACCACCTTTCCGCCTCTGCCCGCGATATCGCAATGGTGTTTCAGTCCTATGCGCTTTATCCGCATATGACAGTAGCAGACAATATTGGCTTCCCCCTGAAAATGGCCGGTAAATCCAAAACCGGGATCGAGGAAAAAACCCGCGAAATCGGCACCATCCTGCAATTGCTACCCCTGTTTGACCGAACACCGAAACAATTATCGGGCGGGCAGCGCCAGCGTGTTGCCATTGGCCGGGCTTTGGCGCGGGATCCACAAATTATTCTGCTGGACGAACCGCTATCCAACCTGGATGCCGCCCTGCGGGTTGACATGCGCATGGAACTGGCCCGCCTGCACCGTGACCTGAAGGCGACCATGATTTACGTCACCCATGATCAGGTCGAAGCCATGACCCTGGCAGACCGGATTGTGGTTTTGCGCGACGGGATCGTCGAACAGGTCGGGTCCCCGCTGGACCTTTATTTAAAACCGGTCAACCAGTTTGTGGCTGGCTTTATTGGCTCCCCCAGAATGAATTTCTGGACAGCCACGACCAATGAAAACGGTGATCTCGTCCTGCCGTCGGGCGTGGCCCTGCCTTTGCCCTGCAAACCGGGGGCACTGCAACCGGTAACGGTGGGCGTGCGCCCCGAACATCTTGTTTTGGCCGCCGATGATGGTACGGCAACTTTGCAAGGGACGGTTTTATCGGTCGAACATTTGGGTTCTGACACATTTGTTCAACTGCATTGCGGTTTTGGCGATCCGGCGCAAAGCGACATCAATGTTCGCTTTGGCGGGATCGTTCCCGTCCGTATGGGGGAACGTGTGAATCTATCAGTAGCAAGCCCCGATAACTGGCATATTTTCGATACCGAGGGTCTGCGCATTGAGGCTTCAGCATAAAACCTGCCCCAAATTGCACGAAATCATACTCAAAACACCCGGCCAAAAGCATGACCGGGTGTTTCTTGTTTCAGCCATCGTCCCGCTCAGTTCCCCTGCCAAACCAGGGCTCCGGCATAATCGGGCCATTCATCGAGATAAACCGTATCAGAAGGCAGTTTTAGGGCCGGGTCATTAATGCCGGTGCATTTGAAAATCGCCTCGTACACGCACCATTGCTGGTAAAAATCATTCTGGCGCGGATCATTGGCAAGTTGGGCCATGCGCTGCGCATCGTGGCTATTGGTATTTTCCCGCCGGTCGCCAAACAGCCATTTTTCCAGCCGGGCGATTTTGCGTGCCGGATCGCGATATTCAATATCAATGCCGATGGCCCCCGTCGGGCAAAAGGCCACGGCAAAAATATCGCGGCTATGCGAAATGCTGGCCCCGTAAAATCCGCCATGATTTGACCGGCAGAGAGCCGGTTTACCATCCTCACTGCGATGATAAAAAAGGCCGCTTTCCCCGGTCACATCTTTGGCAAGATCACACAGCGCGGCACGGGCCAGTTCCGACGTCATTTTGCGCCGTGCCAAACGGTCATCGGGCAGGTTATCCAGCCTTTTCCAGCCCCAAAAAACCCTATCCTCAAAGGCAGACATTGTTTGCATAAAGTATATCGCACCCGAATTTTATCGCACAGGCTGTATGTCTGCACTGTTTACTTGTTCTGTTTCAATGCCCTAAAACATAAAAACACAGACCTGAAAATAACCCCAAACGCCGTTTTCAACCACGATATTGCCAAAGGAGCCTGACGGCATGATGCGTTCACTGAAATTTTCGATCCTGGGACTGGTAACACTGCTTGTGGTTGCCTGCACCGCACCGATCATGCAGGTTGAAAGCCAGCCTTTTCCCGATGACACGCAAAAGCTGACAATGGATCAGCTTCAGGACGCCATCATCAAGGCCGCCAGTTCGCGTGAATGGACGGTTAAAAAAATTTCCACGGGCAAACTCATGGCGACTTATGCCCCGCGCGATCATGTTGCCAAGGTGGAAATCGATTTTTCCCAGCAGGAATTTTCAATTCTGTATGTCGATAGCACCAATCTGAAATATAGTGGCGGGACCATTCATAAAAATTACAATCGCTGGGTCAATAATCTGAAGGTTGATATCGAGCGCGAAGTTGCCGCCGCTGTTGCGGCGGCTTCCTGAGGAAAGTACACAGTCCAAGATGCAGTCTATCCCGGCTTCTATTTCCCGATGGGCGCTTTGGCAGGACCATGCCACGCACCCGACCCTAAGGACACATCTGTCTGGCGGAAAAGCAGCCGGGATTGACAATCAGGACCTGGCGCGAAGCATAGCGCCTGCCTGGCGCAGACGCCTGGACCTGTTTGGCCGGGCCAGTGCCGAGGTCCTGGGTCAGGTACTAGACGGCGTTTCGCCCGAGGATATTTGCCGGTGCCGGGTTATTTTTTCATCCCGGCATGGCAATATCGAACGCACCCTGAAACTGCTGGGCCAAATCGCGCGCGAGGAAATCCCCTCGCCTGCCGATTTCAGCATGTCGGTGCATAATGCACTGGTGGGTGTTGCCTCGATCAATTGGGGCATCACCCAGGCGCACAGCGCCATTTCGGCAGGAAATGACAGTTTCATCGCCGCCCTGACAGAGGCCTTATGCCAACTGGCCGATGATCCGCATAGCCCGGTTGTCATTATATATATAGACCTTCCCCTGCCCGAGGTTTATGCACAAAACGACCCCAAGGGCATGAAAGGCACCGCCTTTGCCCTGTACCTAGAAGCACCCGAAGCACCGAACAGGACATTAAACAGCAGCCCCCCGATCAAGCTGGAATTTGAGCCGGTTTCCGTCCCGGCAAAAACAGCACCAAACCACAACGCCACCTTTCCCTGCGCCCATGCCTGCCAAATGGCGGACTTTCTGACAGACCTGCAAACGGGCAGACTGAACGGGCAGGAAGCAACAAGTCTGCTGACAGGACACAGCTTTGCCTGGAACATGGTGCATCATGGATAAGGTGCGCCTGCCCCGCAACAAAGCCCGGACAGCGGATCATAAAATCCGGCAGGTCTGGCGGCTGTTTGCCACGGGCCTGGCTTTTTGCATTTTTGGCGTTGGCGCATTGTTGCTGGCCCTAACGCTGTTTCCCCTGATGATGCTGGTGATACGTGACCGGACAAAACGCCGCCACGCGGCACAATTTGTTATATGCCGCAGTTTTCGGCTGTTTTGCTTTGTCCTGAATATAACCGGGGTGGCATCGGTTGAATTTGACGGGCGCGAAAAACTCAATCAGGCGCGCGGTAAACTGATCATTGCCAATCACCCCACCCTGCTTGATGTCGTGATCATCCTCGCCCAAATGGATCGCTGTCAGTGTGTTGTCAAACACCAGCTTTTTCGCAATCCGTTTATGGCAGGAGTTGTGCGGGCCGCCGGGTTTATTCGCAATGATGACAACCCGGAAAAACTTGTGGCCGATGCCGCCTGCCATTTGCGCAACGGTGATTGCGTTATGATTTTTCCCGAAGGAACCCGCACCGCCAGCGGCGAAATACTGGGACCTTTGCAACGTGGTGTGGCAAATATCGCAATTAATGCGCCAGCCGACTTGATTCCCGTGATCGTGCGCTGTAATCACGACACCCTGAAAAAAGGCACACCGTGGTACCAAATACCACCCACAAAAATACAATATAATGTTCGTGTCGGATCGACTATACCCGTAACGGGAAAGACAGACCCGTCCGAGGGGCGTGCCCGCCAGGCCCGCGCCTTAACGACGGTGATAAAAAACTACTTCTGCGACAGGCTAAGCCATGACCACGCTTGAGACCGAGCTTAAAGCTTTCATCATCGACACGCTTAATCTGGAAGATTTGCGGATCGAGGATATTGACAGTAACGAGGCCCTGTTTGTTGAGGGACTGGGCCTTGATTCCATTGATGCCTTGGAACTGGGCGTTGCCCTGCAAAAAAAATACGATGTGCGGATTGATGCCAAAAATGATGACGTGAAAACCCATTTTGCGTCGGTGCATAATCTGGCAAAATTCATTGAAATGTCGCGGGGGCAGGCATGACAACACCCGCCATGCAAAGCCGCGAGGATGTTTATCAGCAGTTGCACGATTATCTGGTGGAACTGTTTGAAGTGCCCAGCGAAGACATTTCACCCGACGCCCGCCTGTTCGAGGATCTGGACCTCGACAGCATTGATGCCGTGGACCTGATTGTCAAATTTCAGGAACTGATCGGCAAAAAGGTCCCGGCAACCGAATTTCGCTCGGTGCGGACGGTTGATGATGTCGTGGAAAAAATACATGCCCTGGTCAACGCCTAAGCGTATTCTTGCCATCCTGCTTGCGATAATTGGCGCGGCATATCCCGTCCTGGCCTATTATGGGCTGTCGCATTTTTCGACACGCATTGTGTTGGGGGTTCTGCTGGTTCTGCTTGTCGCGCGCGCGGTGCTTTTTCTGGTATCGCGAAAAATCGCTGCGGCCCTTGTAACCCTGGCTGTCGCAGCCATCATTACCGGCATCAGTTATCAGACCCACATGCAGGCCCTGCGCATGTATCCGGTTTTGATCAATCTGGTGCTGGCTGGCGTGTTTGCCCTGTCGCTCAAATACCCGCCCCCGGTCATTGAACGCTTTGCCCGTTTGCGCCATCCCGACCTGGACGACTATGGCATTGCCTATACCCGCAAACTCACCGGCGTGTGGGTGGCCTTTTTTGTCTGTAGTGCGGGCATTGCCACCGCAACGGCCCTGTGGGGCACGCTGGAAGAATGGACCCTGTATAACGGGTTTATTTCCTATGTGCTGACAGGCATTTTCTTTATTGGCGAATGGCCGGTACGCCGCTGGCTGCGCCGACGTCATGAAAACAGGATATCGGGCGCATGAACGGCTTTTTTGCAGGCCTGCTCATGTCAAAATCGCGCGAGACTGTTATTTGTTTCGAGGATAATACCGCCTTTGACCGTGGCATGATCGCCGCCGATATTGCCAAGCTGGCAACCTGCCTGCGCAAAAATGACGCAGCACCCCATATTGCCATTCACTGCCAGTCATCCCGCCTGTTTTTGATCGCGCTGGCCGCCACCTGGCTGGTGCGCGGCATACCGGTGCTACCAGCCAGTAACCGCAAGGGTTATCTTGATGAAATGGCCGGTCACTTTGAGCTGTTCCTGGACGATGCGGCGATTGCCGCCATTCTGGCGGAACCCGAAAACCGCCTGATGGCACAGGGCCATATCGCAACACTGGCGCAAAATTTACCTGCCCCCGAAACCTGCCAGGCAATATTTTACACCTCCGGTTCCACCGGCGCGCCCAAGGCCATTACCAAAACACTGGCCCAGCTAGAGGCCGAAATGGCCCTGCAAACGCCGCTTTGGCAAACGGACCTGACGACGGATTGCCGCATTTGGGGCCTGGTCTCTCACCAGCATATTTATGGCCTGTTGTTTCGTGTGATCTGGCCGGTCATGACCGGGGTACCTTTCATGGCGCGTCAGGCCCGGTTTTGGGAAGATATTATTCCGGGCCTGGACACAAACGACATCATCATCACAAGCCCCGCCCATTTACAGCACCTGCATCCGGACCTGGCCAAGGCAAAACGACCGGCACGGATATTTTGTTCGGGCGGACCACTGGATCAAAAATCGGCAGAGCTTACACATGCCGCCCTTGGCATTTGGCCAACCGAAATTCTCGGCAGCACCGAAACCGGCGGCATTGCCTGGCGCCAGCAAAACAGCCCCGACACCCCGTGGCAGCCCCTGCCCGATGTCAAAACCGGCCAAAATGCCGAAGGCTGCCTGATGGTCGCCGCCCCGCATATTGACGGGGACAACTGGTATCATACCGCTGATCGCGTTGCCTTTAACGGACCCGACGGGCACCCCCGTTTTCGCCTGTTGGGCCGGGCGGACCGTGTGGTGAAAATCGAAGGCAAGCGCATTTCGCTTGACCGCGTCGAAACCCATTTGCGCAACCATGACTGGGTGGAACACGCCATTGCCCTGCTGCCCGATGAAAATGACAACCGGCTCGCCGCCATTGTCGTTCTGATCCCGCAGGGTCAGCATTATTTGCAGCAACATGGCACCTTTCAAACCGGGCGTGCGTTACGCAGCCATATCAGCCATTACGAAGAAGATGCCGCCCTGCCGCGCCGCTGGCGGTTTGTTGAAACCCTGCCCACAGACAGCCAGGGCAAAAAACCATTGCATTTGCTCCGCGCCCTGTTTGCGCAACCAGCGTCAACCACCCCAACCGCCTTATTGCCGGGCATTGTCGCCCGATCACGCGAAAATGATAGCGCCCGGCTAACCCTGCGCCTGTCGCCAGATATGCTTTATTTTCAGGGGCATTTCCCCGGTTCCCCCGTTTTGCCGGGTGTTGTGCAATTGCACTGGGCGGTTCACTATGCCCGGGATGCTTTCAATATTGTGATGACGCCTTATGAAGTTACCCAGCTAAAATACCGCAAGGTCATCACCCCCGATGATCACATTCACCTTCAATTGACGCATGATGCCGCACGCGGCCAGGTCAAATTCACCTATTCCGGCCCGGAAGGCGACTATTCCAGCGGCATCATCAAATTCTCGCAGGCGATTTAAAGGACCCCGGCCTTCATGCAGATTTGTGCGGTTATCCCCACCCATAACCATCACACGGCACTGGCCGATGTGGTCAGCGCGCTGCGTGCCAACGACCTTGCGGTTTTTATTGTCGATGATGGATCAGGCATGCTTGCGCGCGATGCCATTTCGCGCCTGCATAATCCCCAGCACGGGGTCACGGTGTATCGCCTTGATGAAAATTGCGGCAAGGGCATTGCCGTGATGAAGGGCTTTGCCACCGCAAAACGACATGGATACAGCCACGCCCTGCAGGTCGATGCCGACGGCCAGCACGATTTGGCCCGCATCCCCGATATGCTGCGCGCGGCCCGCAATAACCCCAATGCCATTATTACCGGCAAACCGGTTTATGATGACAGCATCCCCGCCGGGCGCAAATTTGGCCGCTGGATCACGCATTTCTGGGTCTGGGTGGAAACCCTGTCACTTCACATCAAAGACAGCATGTGCGGCTTTCGCGTCTATCCGCTTGATAGCACCCTTCTGGTTTGGCAGCGCGAAGGTGTGGGCGCAAAAATGGATTTTGATACCGAAATCATGGTCCGCCAATATTGGCGCGGGGTGGATGTTGTTCATGTCCCCGTTAATGTCATTTATCCGGATGGCAATATTTCCAATTTCCGCATGTGGCAGGACAATGTCCGGATCACGCTGATGCACATCCGGCTGGTTTTGGGCATGACCCTGCGCCTGCCCGGCTTTGTGTTACAGGGATGTCGCTGGCAGCGTGCGCCCCAAAACGCCGGCCGTCACCTTACATCCCCCCGGTTTTCCGCCAAAAGCGATACCTCGCCCGCCCGCCACTGGGCCGATATGGATGAACGTGGCATGTATTGGGGCATGCGGTTTTTGGGCTGGATTTACAAAACAGGCGGGCGCTGGTTGTGCCTCGCGGTGATGTTTCCGGTTATTGCCTATTTCTTTTTAACCGGGGAAACGGCACGCAAGGCATCGCGCAAATATTTGCGCAAAATGGCGCGGGTGAACGGCACACATCCGCCGCGCTGGCGCGACAGCTTTGCCCATTTCTGGCGGTTTGGCGAAGCCGCGCTGGATAAGGTTGCGGGCTGGACCGGGGAAATGAAACTCGATGATATTGTTTTGCCTGCCGGGCATGACAGCATCTTTTCCTTCATTCCCAAGGATCAGGCGATTGTTTTACTGGTCTCGCATTTTGGCAATATCGAAATCATCCGTGCCCTTGCCAGCCGCGACCGCGATTTTCGCGTCAATGTGTTGCTGCATCAAAAAAACGCCGCCCGCTTTGGCAAGGTCCTTAAAAAGCTGGCCCCGGAATCCCAGGTTAATCTGATCGAAGTCACCGAAATCGGCCCTGATACGGCCATCATGTTAAGCCAGAAGGTCGAACAGGGCGAATGGGTGGTCATCGCCGCAGACCGCGTTGCCATTGGCGCGCGCGATAAAACCGTGATGGTGCCCTTTTTGGGGGATCCGGCCCCATTGCCGCAAGGACCCTTTATTTTGGCACATTTACTGGGCTGTCCCGTTTACATGGCTGCGGCATGGCGCAACAATGGGCGTTTTGAAATTGCCTGGGACAAACTGGCCGATCGTGTCGTTTTACCGCGTGCCACCCGCACCGAAGCCATTACCGACTATGCCCGCCAATATATGGCATGGCTGGAAAAACGGGTGCGGGCACATCCATTGCAATGGTACAATTTTTTTGATTTCTGGGCCCGGCCAGAGGATGATAATGACCAAGAATAACAATCGCTTCCCGGCATTGATCTTTGATAAAGCTCCGCCCTTTCATCTTGCAGGCCACACCCGAAAATGATCAGTGCCAGCGTTACCGAAACCATCCAGTTTTATCATCTGGACCCGATGAATGTGGTCTGGCACGGCAATTATGTGCAGTTCTTTGAACAGGCCCGCTGTGCCCTTCTGGATGTGATTGACTATAATTATCCGCAAATGGATGCGTCGGGCTATGTCTGGCCGGTGGTGGATATGCGGGTAAAATATGTCCGCCCCTGCCGTTTCGGGCAAAAAATTCAAATCACTGCCACATTGATCGAATATGAAAACAGATTGAAAATCAGTTACCTGATCACGGATGCCCGAAGCGGCGAAAAGCTGACAAAGGGTTTTACCATTCAGGTTGCTATCGAAAAGGCCAGCGGCGAAATGCTGTTTCGCAGCCCCGACTTTCTGATCGACAAGCTGGAGGCAATGAATTGACCCCTGCCCGTTTCGTGCGTTCCCTGCTGTGTATCGGATTAATCGCCAGCACCATGCTGTTGCCAAAGCCCGCATCCGCCCGGCCCGGTGCCGTGGCCCTTGAAAAGGGACACTATCTTGTCGGAGAATTTTCCCTGGACCGTCATCTGGCTGGCTTTGACGCCGCGCTGAAATCCACCGGAGACTTTACACTAGTTCCCAAAGGCGGGCTGATCTGGCAAACAAAAAAACCCTTTCCCGGCACCACCATTTTGGGCCCGACGGGCATCACCAATATTGATGCCGATGGCGAAAAAAGCAGCGTTGTGGGGGGCAATGCGCAATTTGGCGTGTTTGTCGATCTGATTTCATCGGTTCTGGAAGGCAACTGGTCGGCGCTTGAAAACCGGTTTCACGTTGAATTTTCCCCGCCCTCGGAACCGGAATGGCAGGTGCGCCTCGTCCCCTTTGGTGAAAGCGCGATTGGCGGGCAGATTATTGATATTGTTGCCAGCGGTACCCGCTATGTGGACCAGGTGCGCATAAACAAACCGGGCGGTGATTATGACGACATCACACTGACCGACCAGCAGGCAAAGGCCCTGCCATTGCCCAAAGACAAGGCATCCCTTCTGCCCGGAACAACTGCACAATGACAGGCCGCCACGCAACAGCCTGGATCATTTGCCTGGTCATGGCCGCCGCCTGGTGTGCCTGGCAAATTGGCGGCGGCCACACCCGCATTGATGCCGACTTCATTTCGCTGATCGGCCAGGAAAATCCTGAAGATAGCGACATGTATAACGACATCGACAATGTCCGACATGTGCTGGCCCAGGATTCCCGCCGGGCTATTTTCATGGTTTCCGCCCCCACGCGCGAACGCGCCATCAATGCCGCAACCGACCTTGGCGGGCGCATTTCCTGGATCAACGGCACCGAAAAAGTCACCACACCGGATGATCAGGCCGGACGCCTGCCCGAATTGCTGGCGTTTTTTCAGCCCCACGCCACCGCCCTTCTGTCCCCGCAGGACCGAAAGGCCCTGAAGGCGGATCAGGGGGCAAAACTGTATCGCCGCGCCCTGCAAAGCATTTATTCCCCAACCAGCACCATTAATGCCCGTTCGTTAAGGGATGATCCGTTTTCGCTGCTGCCGCATTATCTGGCGGCAATGGCCGGTAAATTGGGCGATGGCAGTGGTGTTGTGCATCGCGACGGCCGGTTTTATGTGCCGGTTATTGCCTCGCTTGACCCGCGCCTTGCCAGTTCCGACCGCGATGCCCAGTGGGTAAATGATGCCAATCGCATCGTGGCAACCCTGGAAAAAACACCGGATATTGAGGTGGCCCGCAGCGGCCAGGTGTTTTTTGCCGCCGCCGAATCCAGCCATGCCAAAGCCGATGTCAAACGCATTGCCATGCTGGCAACCACCGGCATTGTCTTTATGGTGGGTTTGGTGTTTTTTTCCTGGGGGCCGTTGCTGGCCGCCCTGATCACGGTTGGCAGCGGCATTTTGGCCGGTATTACCGCCGTCACCATGATTTTCAACACAGTCCATGCCATTGCCCTGGTTTTCGGTGCCAGCCTGATTGGCATTGCCGTGGATTATGCCCTGCATTATGTCAGCATTGATCCGGCACGCGGCAGTGCGCGCAAACGCCTGCGGATGATTTTACCGGGGCTGACATTGGGGCTGATCACCTCCATTGTCGGTTTTGCCGCCCTGTCGATCAGCCCGACCCTGCTGCTCACCCAAATTGCCATTTATTCAGTCGCCGGGCTGATTGCCGCCTATTTGACCGTGATTTTCCTGCTGCCGTTTTTACCCGTGCAACCGGTGCGCAATTACCTGCCCATTCGCCGGTCTGTTGCCGCCCTGCGTTATGCCCAATACAGCATCACGCCGCCCACCTGGGGACGGCTGTCGCTGGTCATGGTGATATTGGCGGGGTTTGCCGCGTGCAGCCATTATATCACCAGCAATGACAGCATCCGCAATTTGGGGCATGGCAATGAAAGCCTGATCAAACAAACCATCACCATTCGCGATGTGATGGGCCTGGGAGCCAGCCCGATGTTTTTGCGCATCGAAGGCAAAACCAGCGAGGACCGCCTGCAAACCGAAGAAAAACTGCGCGAAAAACTTTCGCCCCTGCTGGAAAATGGCACGCTGGGCGGCATGGTCAGCCTGGCCGATATTATCCCGTCGCAAAAACGCCAGGCCGAAAATATGGCCCTGGTGCGCGATAAACTTTACGCACCCTTTGCCGCCCAACTGGCGCAGAACCTGCCTGTTAACATCACCCCGCCCGACCCGGCCAAAGCATCCTTCCTTCTGCCCGATGCCGCAACCCTGCTTGTTTTGCCCGAACTGGCAAACCTGCAATCGGGGAAGGGCGATCTGGTCCGTTTGCGTGGCGTACAGGATGTCGCCGCCTTAAAAACCGCGCTGGGCGACTTGGAAAATGTCCATCTGATCGACCCGGCCAGCGCCATTTCCGACCTGTTTGGCCGCTATCGCCACTGGGCATATCTGGCGCTGGGGGTTGCCATGTTTGCGGCCCTGGTGCTGGCTGTTTTCCGTTACGGCCTGCGCGATGGCATTTGCGTCTTTGGTGCGCCTGCCGGGGCCGTGTTATGTGCGCTGGCAGGCAGCTTTGCCCTGGGGGTGCCGCACAACTTTTTTACCACAATGGCCCTGTTTCTGGTTTTTGCCATTGGCGCGGATTACGTGCTGTTTCTGGCCGAAAGTCGCAACAGCCCCCATGACCAGGATACCAGCCTGGCGGTGTTGCTTTCGCTGATCAGCAGTGTGCTGGCCTTTGGCCTGCTGGCGACCAGTTCGGTACCGCTGGTCAGCGATATTGGCACAGTCATTGCCATTGGCCTGATTGCCGCGTGGATATTGGCCCCCGTTATGGCCGGGCGACGCAGCATGAACCCGGCAGGCCATTTACATGACCTGGTACAGGACGCAAACGAAGACGAAGACGACGAAGATATGTATGACGATGACACCCCCACCCACCGGAACCAGACACATGACACACAGGGGCATGGCGATGCGTAAATATGACATTGCCATCATCGGGGCAGGTCCGGCAGGTGCGGTTGCGGCAAAATTTTTGCTCGATGCCGGTTTGTCCGTCATTGTGCTGGAGGCCGCACATTTCCCGCGTTTTGTCATTGGCGAAAGCCTGCTGCCCTTTTGCATGAATGTACTGGACAAATGCGGACTGACCGAAACCATTGCCGCTCAGGCAGAAACACAGGCCTTTCAGTTTAAAAACGGGGCCGCCTTTGCCCGGGGCGAACAGCATTGCAGCATTGATTTTCATGACCGGTTCGAGGATGACGGCTGGAGCACGACCTTTCAGGTCAAGCGCGATGCCTTTGATCAAACCCTGATTGACACCGTCATCAAGGCCGGTGTGCCCGTCAAATTCGGGCATCGTATTATTGCAGCCGACCTGGCCGAGGGTGACTGCCACCTGACCTGGCAGGATGACAATGACCAAACCGGCACCATTCAGGCCGGTTTTGTTGTCGATGCCAGTGGTTATGGCCGGGTTATTCCCAAATTGCGCGGGAATCCCAATACCGCCAGCCTGATGCCGCGCCGGGCCCTGTTTACCCATATGCGCGACCGCATCACCGCGCCAGAATATGACCGCACCAAAATCCTGATCACGGTACATCCCGATCGCCACGATGTCTGGTACTGGCTGATCCCCTTTGCCGATGGCACGGCCTCGGTCGGGGTGGTTTACCCGCTGGCGGACCCATCCGCCCCCACCGATGCCCCCGATTCCCGCACACAGGAAAATGACGACGCCCTATTTGCCCGCCTGCTGGACGAAACCGCGCTGGGCACGTTGTTGAAAAATGCCGAGCAAACCCACCCGCTTGCCGCCATCGCCAGCTATAGCAACGGGAATGATCATCTTTATGGGGATGGTTATGTTTTATTGGGAAATTCGGCGGGTTTTCTGGATCCTGTCTTTTCCTCGGGCGTTACCATTGCACTCTATTCCGCAGAACTGGCCGCCAAAGCCCTGATTGCCCGCCATAACGGAGACGCAACCGACTGGGAAAACGACTTTGCCAAGCCCCTGAATGCCGGGATCGCGACATTCAAATCCTATGTCGAGGCATGGTATGATGGCCGTTTGCAACAGATTATTTTTAATCAGCCGGATCGCGATTTGCAGTTAAAACGCATGGTGGTGTCAATTTTGGCCGGATATGCCTGGAATATGGAAAACCCGCTGGTCGCCAAGACAGACCGATATTTGAACCTGTTACACGAGTTAAGCCTGTGAAATTTGGTCCTGCCTTTATCATTGCTGCGTCGTTATTAACGGCGGCCTGCACCAAACCGATGGAACTGCCCTTTGACATGGGCACCCTTGATTTGGGCGCGTTTGATTTTTCCAACTCGCAACAAAAGGAACATGCCAAACGGCATGAGGCCGCATTAAACGCGGCCGAACCCGACCATATCGTAGCCCTGAACCATGATCAAAATGCCCTGTTTGTGTTGCCGCAAATGCCCTGGGCCAAGGATGCCAACCGGGTGGATGTGATCCAGAAGGTTCATGCCACCTGGCAAAACGGCCAGTCGGTTGATTTTCAGGCCCGCATCAGCCTGGCCCCGCGCCAGGTGCATATGGTGATGCTCGACCCGATGGGACGCCGTGCCATGCAGGTCAACTGGAGCGAACGGGGCCTGAGCTTTGAGAAGGCCGACTGGATGCCTGATGCCTTTGACCCGGCCCGCATGCTGGTGGATATCATGATGGTCTATTGGCCGACAAACATAGTCCGCGATGCTCTGCCTGCCGATATGGCAATGGTGTCCAACCCGGATAACCGCCAAATTGTGACCATCGATGAAGATGGCACAAAAACTCCCTACAGCACCATCACCTATCCGGAAAAAGATCGCTGGCAGGGGGCGGCAAGCCTGCATAACCTGCGTGATGGCTATCAGATCGACATTCAGTCATCGCGGATTGACAGCCAATGACAGCAACCGTTCCACACGGGAACAGCACCACGCCTGACCATTGCACAGATACCCCCGACCAGACCGGAAAATCACCGCGCCCGGCCTGCTATCTGCACGCAATGGGCATGGTTTCCGCCCTTGGCATGACACCAGATGAAACACGGCAAAGCCTTGCAGGCACACGCGCAGCCAATATGGTCGAGGTTGACAGCTTTTTACCCGGCCAAACCGTAACCGTGGGCAAGATCGCCCGCGAACCCGCCGCCCTGCCCGCCCATTTGCAGCATCACGATACCCGCAACAACCGAATGTTATGGGAAGCCACCCGGCAGATTGATGATTGTATTGCCCAAACCATTGCCCGTTTTGGCAAACAGCGCATTGCCGTCATCCTTGGCACCAGCACATCGGGCATCGACGAAGGCACGCAGTCCTACCGGGAATATTTGCAAAAAGGCGCCCTGCCAGAGGATTTCACCTATTCCGGCCAGGAAATTGGCGCCCCGGCCGATTTCCTGCGCGAGGCCCTGGGCCTGGGCGGGCCTGCCTATGTCATTTCCACGGCCTGTTCCTCCAGTGCCAAGGTGTTTTCCGCCGGGCAGCGATTGCTAAAGGCTGGGCTTTGCGACGCTGTGCTGGTGGGCGGGGTGGACAGCCTGTGTGGCCTGACCATTGCCGGTTTTGCCGCCCTGCAATCGGTGGCAGAAGGGCGCTGCCGCCCCATGAGTGCCAATCGTGACGGCATCAATATTGGCGAGGGGGCGGCCATTTTCGTGATGCGGCGCGACCCCGCCCCTATTGCCCTGATGGGTGTTGGCGAAACATCGGATGCCCACCACCCCAACGCCCCCCATCCGGAAGGCATCGGCGCACGGGCGGCAATGCGGGCCGCCCTTAACCAGGCGGGCATGGCACCAGCGGATATTGCCTATTTAAACATGCATGGTACCGCCACCCCGCTTAATGACAGTATGGAATCCCGTGCCATTCACGACCTGTTTGGCGACCATGTGCCGGTCAGTTCCACCAAACCCCTGACAGGCCATACCCTGGGTGCTGCCGGGGCAATTGAAAGTGCGATTTTATATCTCACCCTGTTCGATGCGCCACAGGGTGCCCCCCTGCCCTTACATATTTGGGATGGCGCACCCGACCCCGACCTGCCCGCCATCAAGCTGGTTTCACAAGGCAATAACCGCCTGCCACCGATGACAAAATGCGCCATGCTCAGCAATTCCTTTGCCTTTGGCGGCAGCAATGCCTCGGTTATTCTGGCAACCGGCTGGGACCAGCCATAAATACCATCCCTTAAACCGCCCGTATCGGGCAATTTTCACCCCAAACAAGGCCCATCGGAATGCCAAAACGGCACAGCCCCTCTCCCCCCGCAGAAACACCGGCACAAAATGGTTTTCCCGCCATTGAAAAGCTGGTGCCGCACGCTAAGCCCATGTTGCTGATTGACCGCATTCTGGCCGCCGATGACACATCCCTTAAGGCTGCTGTTCAGATTGATGAAAACAGTCTGTTTTATACCCCCGAAAACGGTGTTCCATCCTATGTGGGCATCGAATATATCGCCCAGGCAGTTTCGGCCTATAGCGGCTGGCGTGCCTGGCAGGCCAGCACAACCGGCAACAGCGAACCGCGCATCGGTTACTTGCTGGGCACCCGCAAAATGACCCTGCATGAAACCAGCTTCACGGCGGGCGACCATTTAACAATTGATGTGGAAAACATCTTTGAGGATGGCGAAATGGGCGTGTTTGACGGTACCGTCTGCCGGGACGGACAGGTGATTGTCAGCGCAAGGATAAACGTGTATCAGCCAAAGGCAGAAAATACACCAACATCATAATGGAACATCAGGGTTCGATGACAGACACCATTTTGGTAACAGGTGCCAGCAAGGGCATTGGTGCCGCAACCGCCCGCCGCCTCGCCCGTGATGGCTTTGACATTATCGTGCATTATCATGCCGACCGCGCCGGGGCCGATGCGGTTTGCGCCGATATTGCCGCCCTGGGCCGCAATGCCCGCCCCATTCAGTTCGATATCGCCAATCGTAACCAGACCCGCACCGCGATCGAGGCTGACCTGGCGCAAAACGGGGCTCCCTATGGTGTGGTTTTAAATGCCGGTCTCACCCGGGATGCCGCCTTTCCCGCACTTGAAGATGACGAATGGGATACGGTGATCAACACCAATCTGGGCGGGTTTTACAATGTGGTCAAACCGCTGGTCATGCCAATGGTCCAACGGCGCAAACCGGGGCGTATTGTGGCCCTGACATCGATTGCCGGGATTGCCGGCAATCGCGGGCAGGTAAATTATGCGGCCTCCAAGGCCGGGATCATTGGCGCGGTCAAATCGCTGGCACTGGAACTGGCGAAACGCAATATCACGGTCAATGCCGTGGCACCGGGCATTATTGAAACCCAAATGACCGCCGACCTGCCCGAGGCCGACTTGCGCGCCATGATTCCGCTGCGCCGGTTTGGCAAAACCGACGAAATTGCCGCCACCATCGCCTTTTTGTGCAGCGCCGATGCCGCCTACATTACCCGCCAGGTCATCAGCGTAAATGGCGGCATGTTATGAGCCTGCATTTCCCCCGCCGCGTGGTTGTAACCGGCATGTCGGGCGTAACCGCCCTTGGCAATGACTGGCACAGCATTCGTACCCGCATGAATGATGGCGAAACCGGCATTTGCCGGATGGAAGACTGGGACGGAAAATACGATCTTCGCACCCGCCTGGCCGCCCCGGTGCGGGATTTTTCACTGGCGGGGAAATTTGGCCGCAAGCAGTTGCGCAGCATGGGGCGCGTTGCGCAAATGGCCCTTGCCGCCACCGAAAACGCCCTGATGGATGCAGGCCTGCGTGATGATAAAGCCATTTTGCAAGGCGGACGGCTGGGGATATCCTATGGGTCGTCCTTTGGCAGCACGCCGCCGGTTTTGGGTTTTACCCAGCTTTTTGAAACCGGGTCATCGAACGGCATTACCGCAACCAGCTATATCCAGATGATGAGCCACACCGCAGCAGTCAATATTGGTGTGCTATATGGTATTTGCGGGCGGGTTATTCCCACATCAACCGCCTGCACATCGGGCAGCATGGGCATTGGATATGCCTATGAAGCCATCAAATATGGCATGCAGGATGTGATGATTGCGGGCGGGGCCGAGGAACTGTGCCCGACAATGGTGGCGGTGTTTGACACCCTGTTTGCCACCAGCACCAATAATGACGATGCCAGCAACACCCCGCGCCCCTATGACGCGCGGCGCGACGGGCTGGTGATTGGCGAAGGGGCCGGCACCCTGATTTTGGAAGAATATGAACATGCCCGTGCGCGGGGTGCGACGATTTACGCCGAAATTGCCGGTTTTGCCAGCAATTCGGATGGCACCCATATTACCCAGCCCGCCGCCGACAAAATGCAGGTTGCCTTGCAGGGCGCGTTAGATGATGCCGGGCTGACTGCCCGTGATATTGACCTGGTTAACGGACATGGCACCGCGACCGATCATGGCGACCTTGCCGAAACCCTTGCCACACAGGCGGTATTTAATCGCAAGGTGCCACTCCATACCCTGAAGGGGCATTTTGGCCATTCGCTGGGCGCGTGCGGGGCCATTGAGGCCTGGCTGGGGATTGAAATGATGCGCGAAGGCCGCTTTGTTGCCACCGCCAACCTGGAACAGGTGGACCCGCAATGTGGCAAGCTGGACTATATCACAGGCAGCGCCCGACATATGGACGCCACCCATATCATGTCAAACAACTTTGCCTTTGGCGGCATCAACACATCGCTGATTTTGCGTAACGCCAACGCCATTGCCTGATGGCACATTCATTCCCTTTTGATGTGGCACAGGCAGGCAGTGCACCAGGTGGGGGACGGATCTGGTTGCACTGCCTGCTTTGCCAGCCTGGCAACGGGGATTAAAACTGGTAAACCAGCCCCAGGCCAACACCGTAGATCACGTCATCCTCGATGATTGAACTGTCGGTATATTCGTCTGGCAGGAAGGTGGCACTGGCGTTGGCACGCACCATCATCTGTGCCGTCAATTGATACGCCACCGACGCATCAAGATGCGGCAAAAAGGCGCTATCGGCCGAATAGGCCGCGCGGTCGGCACGGGCCTCGTTGGGGCGAACCTCGACATAATAATTATTCAGGTCGGAATCGCGCCACATCACGCCACCGCCCACTTCATAATGGAAACGTCCGCTCTGAAACGGTACTTTGTAGGTGGCATCGGCCTGCTTGCCTTCGTGCTCGCCACTCACATCATGCAGAAATTCGATATGGGCTTCGCCCGGGCCAAACTGGCGGTCATAGGCCACACCGGTTTCAAAGGCCCAGTCCCTTTCATGCAGGCCACGCAGATAGCGGCTGTCATCGTCATCAAACGGTTTCATCCGCACATTTCCCAAAATGGAAACGCTGCCCCAGTTACCCTGTACGATTTTCGCCCGGATGCCATCAATGCCAACATGCAGGCGTTCACTGTCAAAAGCCAGCCACGGCAAGCCGCCAAAATCGGCATTATCCGCCCCACGATAGGGCGACGTATCGACAGTACCCACGGCACCAAGCTGAAAATGCCCCTGCAGCCACTGATCGCGATAGGACGTGGTTTGTGCGCTATTGTCATCATTTGCTGACATGGTCGTGTTGACCGTCCTGGGTGCGGCTGCGTCATCGGCCTTTGCAACGACAGGGAATGTCACAGCAGCCATGCTTATCGGCAACACGCAATAACTTAAATGATGCAGTCTCATGTCCTGAAGAAATCTCCGCCATTGATTTGAAATGATCGATTTTTTAAGGGCCCGGGCCCAGACATTGCTCGTGTCCCAAATCTTCAAACCAATTTGCCGGTTTTAAGGCAGTCCGGCGTCCGTACAGATACGTTCAAACGCACAAAGCGTCCGAATGCGCATCAGGACGTGCCATTTTCCTTTCTTCTCAGGCTGCTGGGTGTTTCGCCGGTGATTTTTTTAAACGCCAGATTAAAGGTCGATTTTGAATTGAACCCCACCGCCAGAGCAACATCAAGAATGGGTCGGTCCGGTTCGCCCAGCAAAATCCGGCGGGCTTCGGCAATGCGGGCACTGTTTACAAAGTCAAAAAAGTTCTGCCCGATATGATGGTTCAGAACATAGGAAAGCTGGTTGGGCGACAGACCCACCGCACGCGCCAGTTTGGGCAGCGAAATCATCGGGTCATGCAGCAAATCGCCCTGGCCGTGAATGATCATCAGGCGACGTTTGGCGCGCGCGGCATCCTCTTCATCCAAAACGGGCCGCGGCGTGGTTACGTCTATCGGCAGCGACAGGCCCGGCTCCTTTGCCGCTGCTGCATCATCATCGGGTATGGCCCGTGCTTCACCATTGCCCGCAAAACTTCCGGAACCGACGGAACCGGGATGCTGGCGCATGCCAGATGCCGTATGCGCAAGACCGGGGTTCCCGACCAGATCATTTAAACCCGTTACAGGTTTCGCCGCGTCAACCACAACCAGGCCAGACTCGGTTTTGTCCAGAAAGTGACGAATCGGTGACTCTCCATCCCCTGAAATTCCGCCACTTGTTTTTTCACCGGCACCTTTATCATATAAACTGATGAATGCGGCATCTGACGGAATTTCATCCGACGTTCTGCCCATTTGCCCGATATCCTTTACCGAACGGCCAGGCTCGGTCGGGTCGGCCCCGTCTTCCATGTCATGACCCTCAGTGTCATCCCAATCGGGCAACACGAACACCACCTGGTGTGTTGCCAGGGTGTAACTTAACCAGAAAAACACCAGCAGGAAGGCCACATTCAAAAACTGAAAGGACCACAAAAAGGCATCCCAGCGAAAATCGGATGCCACTTCCTGCACCACAAAAACCAGGAAAATAAACGAAACGCTGCCTAAAACATTCCGTAACCAGCGCACCATGTCCTGGCGCTGGGCACCAAGCTGCTTTTGCACCTGCCGGAAATAGCGCACCGCCACCCGCCAAAGCAAAACAACATAAATCACCGCCTGAACATACAGTCCGAAATGAAGAATATTGAGCAAAGCAACCATAAGCGGACTGCTTCTTTCGGCCAGTTCATAGCTCAGTTCGCCATTAACGGGCATTGGTCCGATGCCAATCAGCAACCAGAATGTCAGATTGGCAACAATTGGCACAACCGCGAAATGCAGCCTGTAATTCAGTTTTGTCCGGCCTGCAGCCTCGCAAAAATACAGATAAATTGCCGGCGTAATCACGAAGTTGAAGGGCAAAAATATGAGGCTGTCATAGAAATTGAGTGCGGGTCCGCCAAAAACATCCACGACATCCTCAATCAGGTTCGCGCAGACTGCGGCAATAAACAGCATCATCCAGCGATTGGCCCGCAGCGCCCGCTTTCCCTCCGACAGCAACAAGACACAAAAAAAGCCCGCCTGCATCAATCCCAAAACCGAGATGAACAGCTCCACACCTTCATAGAAACTAACTGTCTTCAAAATTCTTCCACCCTGCACAACCATACAGGCCATACCTTGCGGTTGACCTGTCCGGTATTTCCGGTCCCATATGCAGGCCCGTCTGTATCCATTCTATATGTCCGAATAAAATTTCGTGCGTCCGATCCTGCACGAACGGACGCCATATTCGTTTTTTTCAGCCAGTTTTTGCCAATGAACAACGACAGAATATCACAGACTCAACTGTTGATAAAAATTCTCTTCCATAACAAAACTGAAATTGACTATATCGGTTCGATATATAACAATTAAGACTATATCGAACCGATATATTGAATTCATGAATAAAGGCATCACAAACGGCAATGGATATCCGGTCCCTATGTCTCGGCGCGCTGATGGCGGGTGACGCCAGCGGTTACGAGATCCGCAAAATGTTTGAAGAGGGTATTTTCAGCTATTTCCAGATGGCGTCCCTCGGTTCGATTTACCCGGCCCTGACAAAGCTGGGCCAGGAAGGGTTGGTGACATTCACCGCCCAGGAACAGGAAAACCGCCCCGACAAAAAGGTATACAGCCTGACCCCGGAAGGCCGCCGAACATTTTTGCGCACCCTTTTCCAAACCCGCCCCGGCGAGGACCGCTACCGGTCTGACATTCTGTTTTTGCTGTCCTTTGCCCACGAGCTTCCGGTTGAACTGTGTGAAGCCCTGATCGACGAATATAGCAGCCGCCAGGAAGTCATGCTTGAACATATCCGCGAGGCCAAATGTCCGACAAAATCCGGCCCCGGGCCGGAAAATACCGAAAATCCCTGCCAGATGGCCGGTCCTGACTTTATTGGCGGACTGGGAGAAGCCGTGTGCAAGGCCACCCTGGATTTTATCGACAAAAACAAAGAATCGTTTTTAACCGAGCTACGCAACCGTCGCGCTGGCAGGCCCTGATCGCAGAAAGCGCACGTCGCCCCGGCGGCAATTATAAAAAAACAGGCACAGACCTTTTAGGAACGCGAAACCAATGAATGCTTCACGTTTGATCGCCATCGCGCTGGTTGTTGGCGCGGCCCTGTGGATCGGTTCCAGCATGATCCCCGGCGCGGAACCCGCCCCGGCACAGGAAACCGACGCCGCCACTCCCGCCACAGGCGCAACCGACAAGGGCGGTTCATCCCAAATAGCGGCTCCTTTGCCCTCTGTCCGGGTGATGGCATCAAGCGCACAGGACCATGTCCGGCACCTTGTCCAAACCGGCAATACCGAGGCGGCAACCAAATCCGATATTCGGGCGCAAACATCATCGCGCGTTGTTGAAATTGGTGTCGAAAAGGGCGCAACGGTCAGGAAGGGCGACATGATCGTGCGCCTTGCCGCCGATGACCGCCCGGCCCGGCTGGAAAAGGCCCGGGCCCTGGTGGATCAGCGCGAACTGGAATATGACGCTGCCAAAAGCCTGGCAAAGAAAGATTACCGGTCAAAAACCGGCGTTGCAGAATCCAAAGCCGCCCTGGAAGAGGCCCGCGCCGATTTAAAGGCGATCGAGGTTGAGCTGAACCAAACCACGATCCGCGCCCCATTTGACGGTGTTATTGAAACCCGCCCGGCTGAAATGGGCGATCTGGTATCGGTTGGTGACATCATCGCCACCATTGTTCAACCCGACCCGATGCTGGTGGTTGCCCATGTGCCCGAACATTCCATCGGGGCACTGCATGTCGGGCAAATGGCCCATGTGCGCCTGTTTGATGGTCGCACCCGACAAGCTGTTGTGCGCTACACTGCCATTGCCAGCAATAACGACACCCGAACCTATCGCATCGAGGTGGAAATGGACAATGCCGACCATTCCATTCCCGATGGCATGACAGCAGAGGTGGTTATTCCCGTTGGCACGGACAAGGCCCACCAAATCGCGTCCTCGTCCCTGACGCTGAACGATCAGGGCGAACTGGGCGTGCGCGGTGTTGAACAGGGCAAGGTGGTGTTTTACCCCGTCAGCCTGGAGGGCGGCGACCGGGAAAAGGTCTGGATCAGTGGCCTGCCCGAGAAGATCGACCTGATTGTCGTTGGACAGGACTGGGTCAAGGAAGGCACGGAAGTGACGCTTGACCGGATTGACCATATTCCGACCAGTGCCACACCCGCGACCGGCAGTGATACCGCACAGGCCCGCGGACCCGATGCGACCAGCGACACCAGCACCAGCGTTTCCGGCAACTGAGCGGCGCGCAAAGGAAATTCAACCATGTCCCTTATTGATCTTGCGCTGAACCGTTCGCGCACCGTCATCATGACGCTGATCCTGCTGCTGGTGGCGGGCTGGGTGGGCTATAATGCCATCCCCAAGGAAGCCGACCCGGATGTGCAAATTCCGATCCTGTATGTTTTGATCCATCACGAGGGGATTTCCCCCGAAGATGCCGAACGCCTGCTGTTACGCCCGATGGAGCAGCAATTGCGCACCATCGAAGGTGTGAAGGAAATGCGCTCGCAGGCTTATCAGGGCGGGGCATCGGTCACGCTGGAATTTTACAGCGACGTCAATATCAACGATGCGCTGGCCGATGTGCGCGAACGGGTGGATATTGCCAAATCCGACCTGCCCGATGATACCGACGACCCCGAAGTGCATGAAGTGAATCTGTCGCTGTTTCCGGTTCTGGTTGTCACGCTGTCGGGCGAGGTACCCGAACGGACCCTTTTGCGCCTGGCACGCAACCTGAAAGACGATATTGAAGGCATCCCGGCGGTATTGGAGGCCAACCTTGCCGGGAACCGCGAGGAGCTGGTGGAATTTGTCATCGATCCGATGAAGATTGAAAGCTACCGGCTCAAGGGAGTTGATATTGTCTCGCTGGTGCGCAATTCCAACTCGCTGGTGGCGGCAGGCGCACTGGATACGGGTGCCGGGCGCTTTAACATCAAGGTTCCCGGCCTGTTTGAAGATGTCGATGATATTTTGAACATGCCGCTGCTGGTGGACGGGGATTCGGTGATTCGCTTTCGCGATATTGGCGAGGTACGCCGCACCTTCAAGGATGCCACCAGCTTTGCGCGGCTTAATGGCCGCCCCGCCATTGCGATTGAAGTTTCCAAACGGGTGGGCGAAAACATCATTGATGTGATTGATGCGGTCAAGGCTGTCACGGCCGAAGATGCCACCGCCTACCCCGAAACCGTTCAGGTCACCTATTCACAGGATAAATCCTCCGACATTCGCACCATGCTTAATGACCTGCAAAACAGCGTCATTCTGGCAATTCTACTGGTGATGGTGGTGGTGATCTGGTCACTGGGCTGGCGGTCGGGCCTGCTGGTGGGGCTTGCCATTCCCGGCTCGTTCTTGACAGCGATCCTGATTTTGTGGGCCTTGGGCATGACGGTGAATATCGTTGTGCTGTTTTCACTGATCCTGGCGGTTGGCATGCTGGTTGATGGTGCCATCGTTGTCACCGAATATGCCGACCGTAAAATGCTCGATGGAATGCACCGCAAACAGGCCTATCCGCTGGCGGCCAAACGCATGGCAATGCCGATTATTGCCTCGACGGCCACCACACTGGCAGCGTTTTTGCCTCTGGCCTTCTGGCCCGATGTGGTGGGCGATTTCATGAAATTCCTGCCCATTACGGTGCTGTTTACCCTGTCGGCCTCGCTGGCGATGGCGCTTATTTTTGTGCCAACCGTGGGCGCATGGTTTGGCAAACCCGGCACCAGTTCCAACGAAGCCCTGGATGCCGTGGCCGCAGGCGAGACCGATCAACTTAAAAAACTGACCGGTGGGACCGGCTTTTATATTCGCTTGTTGCAAAAGTCGCTGCGGGTTTACTGGCTGATCATTCCGGCGGCCTTCGTGATCCTGATTGCCGTGTGGTGGGCCTTTGGCATGTTTGGCAAGGGATTTGAATTTTTCCCCTCTGTCGAGCCGGAGAATGCCGCCGTACAAATTCGCGCGCGGGGCAACATGTCCTATTACGAGCAGGACGCTCTGGTCCATCAGGTCGAAGACCGCATTCTTGCCCTTGATGACCATTCCGAAAGCGGCCATCACTGGTTTGACACGGTTTACAGCCGGGCTGGCGCATCCGCCCAGGGCGGCGATAACAGCCCGGAAGATGTGATTGGCGTGATCCAACTGGAATATGCCAACTGGCAGCTACGCCCCAAGGCCAGCGAAATCGAACATAAAATCCTGGAGGCAACCCGTGACCTGGCGGGTATTCAGGTTGAAATCCAGGCTGCCGAAGCAGGCCCGCCCCAGGGCAAGGATGTCCAGATTCAGTTGCGTTCGCTTTATCCCGATCTTCTCGATAAAACATCGGCCGAAATCATGGCCGGGCTCCAAAAAATGGGGGGTCTTTACAATTTTGAAGACGGCAAATCACCGCCCGGCATTGACTGGGAATACAAGGTAGACCGCGCCCAGGCGTTAAAATTTGGCGCGGATATTGCCACCATCGGCAATACGGTCAAGCTGGTGACAAACGGTATTTTGTTTTCCACCTACCGGCCCGATGATTCGACCGAGGAAATTGACATTGTGGGTCGCTTCCCCGAAAACCGCCGCACCCTGGAGGAATTGCAACGCCTGAATATCGTCACCGACAAGGGGCTGGTGCCGGTTTCAAATTTCGTTACCCGCACCGCAGAGCACAAAACCGGCACCCTGCACCGGGTGGACAGCCGCCGTGCGCTTACGGTCAAGGCCGATGTCACCGAAGGCATTTTGGTTGATACCAAGGTGCAGGAAGTCAAGGAATGGCTGAAAACCCTTGATATTGACCCCCGTGTCAATGTCGAGTTCAAGGGCCAGGATGAAGAACAGCAAAAATCGGCAAACTTCCTCAAGAATGCCTTTTCCGCCGCGCTGTTCATCATGTTCATTATTCTGGTAACGCAGTTTAACTCGATCACCAGTTCGCTTCTGATCATGATCGCCATTATCATGTCCACCGCCGGGGTATTGGGCGGGTTGCTGTTAACAGGCCAGCCGTTTTCGATTGTCATGAACGGGATCGGCATTGTCGCGCTGGCCGGGATCGTGGTGAATAACAATATCGTGCTGATCGACACCTATGACCGGCTCAAACTAACGGCGAACAGCATCGAGGATGCCATCCTGCAAACCTGTGCCCAGCGTTTGCGCCCGGTGATGTTAACGACCGTGACCACCATTTTGGGCTTGGTGCCCATGGTGCTGCAAATCAATATCGATTTTGTCACCCGCGAGTTTTCCATTGGCGCACCTTCCACCCAATGGTGGGTGCAACTGGCAACCTCGATTGCCTTTGGCCTGACCTTTGCCACCGTACTGACACTGGTTTTTACCCCCTGTGCCCTGTTGATGGTCGGCCGGATTGGCAAGCGCTGGCGGCATTGGCGTAATAAAGGAAAAACCCGCCACGATGATCAAAGCGGGCCCAAAGCTCCAGCCCATTCCTGAATGAGTAACAGGCCCCGAACACTCCTGGCAAAGGCTGCCCCGTGATACGGGCAGCTTTTGCTTGTACGAACCAAGCCCGGCTGGAAAGCGGCAGATACACTTCCGTTCTGTAAAATGATAAAGCCATAACAGACCGCAAACAGACCAAAACAAAGGGCCAGCCGGGAATACCGACTGGCCCTTTTTAAGGAAATATCGTCTTGCAGGGTCGTGGATACGCCCGGTTCCTGAAATGCTAATTCTGGTGTACGCGGTTCAGGCCATCTTCCGGGTCGTCATCGGACTGGCCCAGATCATCCTCTTCCTCGGCTTCATCTTCGCGCTGCTGTTGTTCAACGCCCATGCGGCGATAGGAACGATAGCTGAAAAAGAAAGTGGCAAAATAAACCCCGGCAATGACCGACAGGGTCAGCCACGGCGAGGAAACCAGAAACGCCACCGACGCCCCGAATGCCAACATCAGCGGCAAAACCCAGGCCCGCGGGACTTTGACCTTTTTGAAGCTGAAGGTCGGCATCCGCGAGACCATCAGCACCGCGATCAGAACGATGTAGGGTGCGGTGATGAAAGGGGTATCAAAAATGCCTTCGCCAAACTGAAAGCTCAGCACAATCGGCCACATCGACAGGGCGGCTGCCGCCGGGGCAGGAACCCCGGTAAAAAAGCGATAGGCCCAGGTCGGCATTTCCGGTTCCCCCAGCATCTGGGTATTGAACCGGGCCAGACGCAATGACATGCACACGGCAAATAACAGACAAAGCGCCCAGCCAATTGGCCCCAACTGATGAAGCGACCAGAAATACATCAACAGGGCTGGCGCAACACCAAAACAGACAAAGTCCGAAAGAGAATCCAGTTCGGCCCCGAACCGGCTGGAAGCATTAAGCATCCGTGCCAGGCGACCGTCCAGACCATCAATGATCCCGGCAATCAGAATGGCGGTAACGGCGGCTTCCCAATGGTCCTGCATGGCAAACCGGATCGAGGTCAAACCCGCACACATCCCCATCAGGGTCGCGACATTCGGGGCCAGACGGGACAGGGACAGGGCCTTGAACCGCCGCGGCCGCTTGCGATTGGGACCATAGGGCATTAACGGATCTCCCCGGTTACGGGTGTTGCTTCGGTTTCGGAAACGTCTGCCAGCACCGTTTCACCCGCAACGGTAAGCTGACCGACACACACCTTGGGTTCCACACCGGCAGGCAGATACACATCCACGCGGGATCCAAAACGGATCAGGCCAAAACGTTCGCCCGCTTTCAGGATCGAGCCGCGACCGACATCACACAGAATACGGCGGGCGACCAGACCGGCGATCTGCACGACGCCAAAATCACGTCCGGCATTATCGCGCACCAGCAAAATCTGGCGTTCGTTATTATCCGATGCCTTGTCCAGTTCGGCATTCACAAACTTGCCAGGTACATAGGCCTCGCCCACCACTTCGCCATTAATGGGCGAACGGTTAACATGAACGTTAAACACATTCATGAAAATGGATATACGGGTGCGCGGTGACTGGTCTTCCAGTTCCAGTTCCTTGGGCAACGGGGCTTGCGAAATCATGCAAATACGGCCATCGGCAGGCGCAATGACCAGATTGTCACTGGTTGGCGTGACACGGTCGGGGTCGCGGAAGAAATAGGCGCACCACAACGTCAGAATCACACCAATCCAGCCCAGCGGCTCGGCAATCAGAAACAGGATCACGGTCACGGCGGCGAAAATTGCAATAAATTTCCAGCCTTCGGAATTGATCGGCACAAGAACGGATTTCAAAACTGTCTTCCCTGGTTGCAATGCAACGCGCCGGTCAGCGGCACGTCTGGCATGTTCTTATCACTGGCAATCCATGTCCATCAACAAGGGGGATCACCCAAGCGCACTTTTTTCACGACCCGATCCCTTGTGATCCCTCATCGTGCCTGTCGCAAGCGCGCGTTTCTGTGAAAACCATCACGTTTCGCACCAGTCAAACGCGCCCGGCACTGGAAAAGGCCCTGGTTTCAGATGATCCACCGCGCCGTTCCGGGCAAAGATATAAGCCGGAGAAAAACAATGTCGATGGCACAACAGCAATAACGACCTTGCCCAGCCTCACTTTCCTTTTGATAGAGGAGAGCCTAGCGCCACTTCACATTGGGATAGGTCGCCTTTTCCTGTTCGGGCAGGGCAAAAATCTGGCCAGGATAGATCAGGTCGGGATCGCGGATCTGGTCTTCGTTGCGATGATAAATCACCCAATACTGAATACCATCGCCATAGGCGCGCCGGGCAATCCGCCACAGGCTGTTGCCCGGTTGCACAACATAGCGCGAGCCCGGTTCCATCGCCTTTTTGGCATCAGCCCGTTCAAAGGGCAGTTCGATCCGGGCAACCACCTTGCCCTGTTTATCCACCTCGTCGGCGCGCAATTTATACTGGCCGGGGTCAATATCGGTCTCAAGGGTTACGCCCCAGTCACCCTTGTCGTTTGACAGGGCATTGCCAACAAATTTGTTATCCAGATAAACGCGAATATCATGGTCCGGGTCGGCATCGCCAGACATGGAAACCTGGCCTTTTTCATCATAATCAATGACGCCGACACTCAGACGCGGACGGGAGGACGCAATTTCAGGCTGCCCTGCCTCACGGGCGGCCTTGTTGGCCGTTTTGGCGATGTCGGTATTTTCTCTCACCGCCCCGGGGCCCTGCAATACCGTCGCCGGACCCTTTCCTTCCGAGGGGACACGCAAGGCAATAATCGGTTTTTTGCCTTCTTCGCCTTCGGTGGCGGCATCACCCTTTTTCTGCGCCACCATCGGGGCCGTGGTTTCCCCGGACGGATTTTCGGGGATCAGGACCACAACATCCTCGTTGCCGGTCTTAACCTTGCCATCCTTGGTTTCGCTTTCCACCGAAAGCTCGCGATCGCCCGGTTGCAGCGGTTTTTCCGGCAAAATCACCCATTCGCCCCGGTCATCGGCGGTGGCTTCGCCAATCACATCCTTGCCTTCGCGCACACGGACCTTGCTGTTGGGTTCGGCGCGACCGGCAATCACCGAATTGCCATCCGGACTGACCCGCACAACGTCAAAGCTGGGATCGGAAACGTCCGGTGCCTTGTCATCATCGGGCGTCTTGGCCGCATCATCGGATTTCGACACCGTGCTTTGCCCGGTATCCGCCGCATTCCCGCTGCCGTCCGACGGGGCGGAGGGGGACGACGATACCGCATCGACATCATCATCGACTGAGCCCGTAAGCGTATAGTTCAGGATGATGGCGGCAATGATCAGCAAAACGCCGATAATGACGAGGATATAAGGTCGCTTCACCGGAAAAATATCCTTGAACGGTGGTTATCTTTTAGTCGCCGAAGGTTGAGAATCACGTCCGCACGCGGCAGTCACCATAAAAACCGGAATTCCGCCCCACCCCCGACACGGTAATCGGAAACTTGTACTACTTTCATCGCACAGTTTCCATACCGTAACAAAGCCGGAATTTCATCATATCGTTGCAAATATGCAAATTTACCCGCGAAAATCCTGTTTGGACGTTCATATTCCCGGCTTCAACCCGTTTCCCGGCAGATTAACCGATAACCCGCCACAACCGCCCCACAACCACCCATCAGCCGTGCCCGGCATCGCCCTTCCTTACGGCTGGGACATTGACGCGCCGATATAGGCCACCAGGGCCGCCATAAATACCGGCAATGCCAGGGCCAGCGCCCGTACCAAAGCCATCCCCGCCCAGGCAATGCCGGCTTCTGCCCCGGTTCCATCGCCTGTCACCACCCGATCCAGACGAAAGGCCCGTTGCAATATTGTCGCCCCTGCCCCGGCAAACAACACCAGCAACAACACCGCATGGGCAACCAGACTGGCCGGGGCACGCAAAATGGCCGTGGCACCCGCCACCATAATGGCCGCCACCATCGACAGCCACACGGCGGCGCGATATTGCGGGGCTGCCTTTTCGGAAATCAGCGCGATCAGTAACGCCACCGCCATTGCCCCATAGAGAATTTTCAAATCGCGCAGCCCAAACTGGACGGCAATAATCCCCATGCCCAACACCAGCGCCAGAAACACCGACAGCGCGCCTGGTCCGCGATCGGGAACGGGGGCATCATTCGTTGTGGTTTTGCCTTTGCGCGACGTGGTGACTTTGGCGGATTTTCCTTTGGCCTTTCCCTTGCCGCGAGGTGATTTTTCATCGTCGCTATCGGCCGCGAAATCCGGCAGGGTCACATAAGCCAGCACCAGGGCAACCACCAGATAAACCGCCCATGCCAGCACCGAAACCGAATGCGCCGTTTCAGGCCGGGCCACGCGCGATAACAGTGCCGCCGTGCCAGCGGCTTCATCGCCCAGCACCAGCCAGCCCCCGCCAACAATGACAGTGGCCGCAAGGACCGATGAAATACGCGCCGAAAACCGCGCCACATCAATCATGATCCCGGCCAGCCCGCCAATCAGAATAACCGCCAGCACCGCCCCGGCCCCGCCGCGCATGCCTTCGGGCAGGCCCACCGCCGCGGGAACCGCCACCAGAATGGCGGGAATGATGGCCGACAGCACAATACGCCGTGCCACAGGCCGATCCAGCCCCAGCCAAAGCGCAAGCATCAAAACCCCGGCAATCACACCGGAAACAAGAATGGCAAACCAGAAGGGACTGTCGACAAACACGCTGACTTAACCTGCCTTACTAACTTTCAGTTTCTGTTTTCGTGCCCGATTGTGACATGGTCCACACCATGCCTTTACGCATCTGCACATGACGGGACCGACACAATACGGCATATTACGGCACAAATCGGGCTGCACTTGTGTCGCACAACCCTGCCCAACATGCCCGCACCGGGCAAAGCCCTTTTGGAAAATCACTTTTTTGACATCAAGATATTATTGACGGCGCAGGCATATCATACGCTAAGCTGGCGATGAAAGAGACATTGAGACTTCTTAAGGTTTCTTTCCTGCAACAAGATAACAAGAAAGGCAGGCCGCCATGACGAAAATAAACTCGATTTGTGTATTTTGCGGTGCATCAAACGGTGTGAACCCCCAGCACAAGGAAAACGCCATCGCCTTTGGCAAAATGATGGCCGAACGCGGCATGACCCTGATTTACGGCGGCGGACGCATTGGCCTGATGGGGGCCGTTGCCGATGCGGTGATGGAAAATGGCGGCAATGTTGTCGGCATTATTCCCGCCCATCTTGACGATATCGAAGTCGGCCATGCCGGGCTTTCGGAACTGATCGTTTGTAAGTCCATGTATGAACGCAAGGTGGAAATGTTTCGCCGGTCTGACGCGTTTGTTACGCTGGCTGGCGGACTGGGCAGCCTTGATGAAGCCTTCGAGGCCCTGACATTGCGCCAGCTTGGCATTCACGACAAGCCGCTGGTCTTTTTAAACGCGCTTGGTTACTGGGATAAATGCCTGGATATGATCGATGGCATCATCGAGGAAGGCTTTGCCCGCCCCAGCAACCGCCAGCTTTATTCGGTGGCCGATACGCTCGAAGGCGTGTTTGAAAAGCTTTCCGCCGAACCGGGACCGAAATTTGATCCCAAGGAAAAGCTGCTCTAACAGTCCCTATCTTCGCCGGTTGATAAAACCGTTAACCGCAAAGGGTGCCACGTTGCACCCTTTGCATTTTTGGCGCATCTTTTGTTCCTGTTGGCACGGCAGCCGCCTTAAAAACATCAGGAACGCAACAATGATGACTTCCCCCCATGTGACGATCATTGGTGCAGGCATTGTCGGCATGACAGCGGCCTATTTTCTGGCCCGCACCGGCGTGTCCGTCCGGCTGATAGACCGCCATGAAACACCGGGACAGGGTGTTACCGACCGATCCTTTGGCTGGATCAACTACATCACCCGCGACCCTGCCAAAGACCCTGCCGCACATCATTACTGCCATGCCGCATTTGACCGTTACCATGCCCTGAACAGAGATTTTGACGGCAGGCTTTTTTCACCGGCAACAGGTTCCCTGCTGTGGACAGAGGATGCCCGACAAACCCTTGATCTGGTCCATCGTCACCAGCAACACGGCGCTGCACCCCGTGCGCTCAACCGTGCGGAATTCGCCAAACTGGCCCCCTTTGTGGTTAATCCGCCCGAGTGTACGGCCTATTGCGCCCATGATTTTGCCCTGCATCCGCGCAAGGTGATGGCACTTTACCACCAGGCGCTTAAAAAGCTGGGGACCGAAATGATGTTTGGCCACAGCGTGGAGGGGATCGTTGTGCGAAACAACCGGGCGGCTGCCCTTGTCATTGATGGCACGGAGCTGGCAACCGACCGGGTTATTGTTGCGTCGGCAACGGGCAGCATCCCGCTGCTTGCCCCCTTTGGGGATCAACACGGCATAATCTCTTCACCGGCGATTCTGATCACCATAGAGGCGGAAATTCCCGGATTTCACGGCATTTTATGCGGACCGGAGCTTGAAATACGCCAACTTGAAAAGAACCGTTTCATCATTGCCGAAAACATGCCCAAAAACCCGACCCAAACCGCCTTGCAGGATTTGGCCGATCAAACGCTGGCATCCGTCTGCAGGCTTTTTCACAATGTCACCTCGGCGCGCATTCTATCCGTCCAGATTGGCGAGCGCCCCGATAGCACCGATGGTCTGGCACGGGTTGGCCGCGTAAAGAATATCGACAATCTGTTTCTTGCAGTGGCCCATCCCGGTTTCATTTTGGCCCCGGTCATTGCGCAAAGCCTGACCGACCAGATTTTTGAGCGCGAAAGCCTGTATGAAATTCCAACGAGATCTATTGAGATATGACTTTCTGCCGGGTGCTCCACAGCACAAAGAAAAGCAGAAAAACCGTAAAAAAACCCAACGTGACTGACAGCCCGCTGGCGAGTGACATACGCCAGTTATTGTCCGTTATGTGCGTTAATCTGGCAAAAAAGACGCTTCCGGTAAGGGCCACACCCAACACCCCGCCCAATTGCTGAAATGTCTGCAAAAGGGCCGATGCGATGCCCGCCTGTTCCTGACCAATGCCATCAAGGGCAAGATGGAAAAGCGGCCCGATCACGGTACCAAACCCCAAACCTGCCACCAATAACAGCGCCATGACACAGCCTTGATCAGTAAGCCCTGCAAATGCCGGAACAAAAACCCGCAATGCCCCAAGCCCGACCAGGGTTATGAGCGCACCGGCCACAATTCGTAACCGGGGAGAAACCTGCTGCATCATGGGGGCCAAAATTGAGGCAATGATAATTCCAAGTGACAGCGGAAAAGATGTCAGCCCCGATTGCAAGGGCGTGAACCCGAAACCGGTTTGCAAGAAGATCGATAGCATCATGAAAAAACCCGGCAAACCGGCAAAAAACAGGCCAATTGCCAAGCAGAACACCCAAAACCCCTTGGCAGAAATCAGAATTACCGGCACCAATTGCGCTTTGTTCTGTGTCATCTGGCGGTGCTCCCAGCCGATCAAGGCGGCAAATACGGGCACAGCAATGACCAGCATGCCCCATATCCAAAAGGGCCAGCCATATACGCGCCCCTCGATCAAGGGGAAAAGACACAGGAACACACCAATGGCCGCCAAAATGACGGCGACCGGATCAAAATGGACAGACGGCATCGCCACAACCGGCGGCATTGAACGCCACAGCAAAACCATCAGAAGCAGTGCCAGTGGCGGATTAATCAAAAAAATCGGGCGCCACCCCAACCCGGCCAGGTTTTGATCAACCAGCCATCCCCCTACAAGCGGCCCCAGGACCGAGGCAAGCCCGGCCACCAGCCCGAAAACAGCAAAGGCTGTTGCCCGTGCCCTGCCCTGAAATATTCGATGTGCCAGGGCCATTGCCTGGGGCGAAACCAATGCCGCCCCCACCCCCTGAACAACACGACCAGCCTGCAGAACAGGCATTGTTAGTGCAAATCCACACAGGGCGGACCCGACCGCAAAAACCACCAGCCCGTAAATCAGCACGCGATCAGCACCAAAACGGTCCCCCACACGGCCCCCCGACAACAGGCATATCGCATATGTCAGAATATATCCCGACACGAGCCACTGCAAAGCCACCCCACCTGCCTGAAAAGTCGCATCAATTGCGGGCAATGCCACATTGATGATCGTGATATCAAGCGTGATGAGAAAATTGACCCCCGCCAGCAAGAAAAGTACCAAACGACGGCCGTCATGATCGAAGGACATGGATTTTTCCTTATCAGGCAGAAACAGGCCGGCAAGCAAGCAGGGAACGTTCGATTTCGGAATAGACCGGCCAAAAATGCGCGAGACCGCCCGGTCCGTGCTGTGCAAATGCGGTTAAGGCCCCTGTCACCATCAAGGCGGCGGCAAAGGGATCCAGGTTGGGCCGAAATACCCCTTGGTCCCGACCAAAGGTCATAATTTTACAATACCGTCCGCACCAGTTTTTAGTGAAATCGGCCAGGGTTTGGGCCAGTTCAGGGTTGCTTGCCGCCGCCTGGGAAAGCTGGGCAAAACAAACGGCCAATTCGGGCTGGTCGCGCAAACTGTCGTGATAGGCCTGCACTTCCCTGTGCAACTGATCCCTCGCATTATATTTCGGGTCTGGTTCGGGCGGTAACAATGCAAGAAAAGCATCGCGGGTTGTGGTCGCGACAAAATCCAGCAAGGCGGCCTTGCCCGAAATATGAAAATGCAACGTCGAAATATTGATGCCAACGCGATCGGCCACGGCACGGGTCCGCAAAGCAGCCAGGCCCTGTTCCGCGATCAACTGGCGGGCAGCCTGCGCAATCATCTCGCGACGTTCATGTTTGCGAATATAGGGATGGGTTTTATCTGTCTTTTCCATAAATCAATCATATGATTGATTTATGGAAAAGACAATCTCCTTTAGTCATGCCGGGCGACAACCCACCGCCACAGACCTTCGCAGCCAGCAACATTCCATATGAAAGGCGTGTCCTTCACAGCATTGGAAGATGAATAACAATCTCAGTATAAAAGGAATTTTACTTTCAGGATTCTCGCTCCACGCTGCAACGAGGTGCCCAACATTCACCCGCACGCGCACAAAAGTGCACTTGAAAACCGCCTGACACACGGAGCGCATTGCAGTTAAAATGCCAAATGGTTTTCCCAACACGATATTTAAATTAGACTTCTCTGATGTAAATCATGGCCGAAAAAAGAGAAGAGTGATGAAGTGATGGCTCCTGCACAAGAGAGAGAGCCATCATGAAAACCACCCGTATTTTCATCCGGTTACTGGGGGCATCTGCCCTTTGTATCGGTTTCGCAGCCAATGCTCTTGCCGCTGACACGGCAAATGATGCGGCCCTGCGCAAAGCGGCAAACGACTATTTCGAGGTCATTCCCTCTGCCGTTCCCGCCGTCAAGGGAAACCCGGTGACGCATGAGAAAGTTGAACTGGGCAAAATGCTGTTTTTTGAACCGCGCCTGTCGTCAAGTGCACTCATTTCCTGCAATACCTGCCACAATCTGGGCATGGGGGGAGATGACAACCTTGAAACATCCATTGGTCATGGCTGGCAAAAAGGCCCGCGCAATGCCCCGACAGTCTTTAACGCCGTTTTTAATATCGCCCAGTTCTGGGACGGGCGCGCTGCCGACCTGAAGGCACAGGCCAAAGGCCCGGTTCAGGCCGGGGTGGAAATGGCCAGCACGCCGGAACGGGTTGTAACCACCTTAAAAAGCATGCCGGAATATGTTGAACATTTCACCAGGGCCTTTCCCGGTGAAAAAGACCCTGTAACCTTCGATAATATGGCCAAAGCCATCGAGGCGTTTGAAGCCACCCTGATCACCCCGGCCTCCCGGTTTGACCAGTTCCTTGAAGGCAATGACGCCATCCTGACCAAACAGGAAAAAGAAGGCCTGGCCCTGTTTATGGATAGCGGCTGTGCATCGTGCCATAATGGCGTGAATATCGGCGGAAACGGTTATTACCCGTTTGGCGTGGTTGAAAAACCGGGGGCGGATATTTTGCCAGCCAATGACAAGGGCCGTTTTGCCGTCACCCATACCGCCGATGACGATTATGTCTTTCGCGCGGGCCCCTTGCGCAATATCGAACTGACCGCGCCCTATTTCCACACTGGCAAGGTCTGGGACCTGGAACAGGCGGTTGGCATCATGGCAACCAGCCAGCTTGGCACCGAACTTGACGACAAATCAATTGCCGCAATTGCTGCCTTCTTGCGCACCCTGACCGGGCAAGAACCACAAATCGTGTATCCAATCCTGCCCGTCAGCACCCATGCAACGCCGCGGCCCAAGGAAATGATCGCAAAATAAACCGATAAACGATTGTATCGTGCAAGCCCGCCCTTGAACCGGGGCGGGCTTTATCTTTTCGCGCTATTTGTGGCTTGTAAAAAGATCACGACATTCAAACCTCACGCCAAATTACATTGATGCGCGGCATGACCGACAGCGCCGATCAGCCGCAGGTGCCGGCTTTTGAAACAATCCACCACCCAGTCACTTGCCAGGACCACCCCCTCGGCCTTGCGCAAATCGCGATGGACAATCAGCCAGATGTCGGATTCCAATGCCGGAATCGGTTGGGAAACCCGGGTCAGGCGGGGGTCATCATCGCCCAAAAAACACGGCAGAATGCCCGCCCCGATGCCACTGCACAGGGCCTGTTGCAACATGGGGGTTGTTCCGGCGCGAAACACCGGTTTGGCATCGCCCAGATGGCCCAAAACCCAACGCTGGCTGTCATAGAGGTCAAATTCCTCGGCAAAGCAGGCCCAGGGGGCATCGAGAAAAAGACGGTCCCGTGTCATTGCCAGCATGCTGGCGGCCAGGGCCGGTGCGGCATACACCGCGCAGGCAATCGATCCCAGCTTGCGGGTGATAAAATCCCCCGTCAGGGGCAGGCCGTGGCGCACGGCCACATCCGCCTCGCGCTTGGTGAGAAGCTGGGTATCATCCGACTGGCGAATTTCGGCAAACAACCCCTGAGGCCGGGTGCCGATTTCGCCCGATAAAAACAGGGCTGACCAAGGACTTGCCGTTAGCCGGACCTGGCGGTCGCGCATCCCGGAAAGGGCATCGCCATGTCGGTGAAACGCCAATGCCGCCGTTTCCATTGCTTCGGCACGGGGCATCAAATCGCGCCCGGCTTCGGTCAGGCGCAGCCCTTCGGGCAGGCGGTCAAACAATGTAACGGCCAGGCTTTCCTCGAGCGCGGAAAGGTGCCGCCCCATGGTTGGCTGGCTCATGCCCATTGCAAGCGAGGCCGCCCGCAGGCTACCCGCACGGGCAATGCCCAGAAACATGCGAATATGGTCCCAATCCGGCATTTTGGCTGTCAGCATTTACCCTGTTCCGATCCCTTATCGAACGATCATCCTCACCCCTGCCCGGCCAGCCACACCACATCGCCGGGCAAAACCCGTCTATACCCCGAAATACGAAACATCTGTCATAGCCCGCTTTGTGTTGCGGCCTTCCCGAATGGCGATACAAATATGAATAACCCTGCATAAAATTGAAGCATAGATATTCATTTTTAAACCTGCAACACTGCAGATGTTCATACAAATTTGAGATTCTTCATATGCCTGTTTTCATACTGCTTGTGGTCAACATGCTCACATGGGCCTTATTGCTGGTGGCAAACCGTCTTGCCCTGCTGCAATTCCATGCCGATGCCTATGCCATGACCTGCTGGCAGTTGGCTTTTGGCGGGCTGGCACTGATTGTTTTGTCGCCGGGACGCAAAATTCCGTGGGGGCAATTTTACCTGCCCCTGAACTGGCTTTATGGCTTTTTGCGGGTATTGACCGGGGTTAGCTGGACAGCGGCCCTGCTTTATATCTCGTCGCCGCAAAGCGGCATCATGTCGCAAAGTGGCATGCCGCTGGCTGCCCTGGCTGCCGTGTTTTTCCTGGGGCGTCCGCCCCATAAAACCGAATGGATCGGCCATGCCCTTTTGCTGACCAGTGTCTTGCTGATGTCCTGGCACTTGCCGGGCGGGTTTTCCAACCCGGCGGTGTGGCTGATGCTGGCAAGCAAGATTACATCCATTTCATCCTCCATCGTGGCGGAAAAGCATCCCTATAATCAGGTGCGTGACAGTTGGGCGCATTTGCGCTTTACCGGCGTTTTATTGCTGATCACATCGGCCATTTTCCTGGTTTTCCCGCCGCTGATCGGCCTTGTCCTGCCGTTCGAGATGCCCTTTTTGTCACTGGAAAACTTCTTTGGCTGGCCCACCCTGATTTCGGGCTTTCTTGTTGGCGTTCTGTTTCGGGGTCCGGCAATGGTGCTGACCCTGCGCTCGATCAAGCTGGCCGGGGTTGAAACCTATTTTCTCGCGGCAAGTTCGCTGACCTTTATCCTGATGGGGATCGAATTTATTACCGCGCGCTTCACCACCGTGCCGACACCGGAACCCGACGGAATTTTCTGGATCTGCGCGGCCTTTATGACGGGTGGAATTATCACCATTACCCTAAGCCGCCGTTACGCCCACCAAAAACGTGCCGCCAGCACGTCGTCACAAAAGCTAACACCCGCTGCGGCCTGCGCGGCACAAAAATAGACTTTTCGCCCTCCCCCGCCCCACCGGACAGACGGCGCCAGTTTATGCTGGCGTCGTTTGTTCGTTTTGGACGGGTTCGGAGTCCATAAAACCAAAACCCCCGAACGGCACAGGGCCATTCGGGGGCGGCAAACCGCGCAGGCGGGGTCGGGGGACGGGGAACATGCGCGGTTTTCACAGGGGCACATCAAAAAAGAAATTCGACCTGCCCGGTTCGGGTTAATGGGCGGGGGCTGCGGCCCCCGGTGTTTCGGGTTTCTTTGCCAGGGGCAGCAAAATCAGGGCAATCACAAAGGCTGCCGCCATTACCAGATGCACATCGTTAAAGGCGATCATGGTCGATTCCCGCATGATAATATTGCCAATCGACTTCATGGCCGCCGTGGCCGGTTCGGCGATCCCCATCGCATCATAGCGTGCGGTTAAGGTATGCAAGTATTTCTGATACATCGGATTGGCCGGGTTGATATATTCCGCCAGATGAGCCCAGTGCAGGTCAGAGCGGTTATCAAGCAGCGTATTGATACAGGCCAAACCAATCGCCCCACCAAGGTTACGTGTGAGGTTAAACAGACCCGAGGCATTTTTGATTTTGTCATGCGGCAGCGTCCCAAGGGCAAGGTTGGTAATGGGCAACATGCAAAACATCAGGGCAAAACCACGTAACGCCTGGGGAACAAGCAATTCGTCAAAGCCAAGCTGGCTGTTTTGAAAACCGTTCAACCCGACCCCCACCGCAAACAGTGCCAAACCGAACCCCAGCAACACACGCGGCGGCAAAACCTTCATCAAACGCCCGGCTATCGGTGCGGAAAGAAACTGACATATCCCGGTAACGGCCATGATGGTGCCAATTTGCAAACTATCGAACCCGCGCACCCGGGCCAGTTCAAGCGGCAAAATATAGACACTGCCATAAAGCCCGATGCCGAGCGTGAAGCTGAAGATGCAGCCCATCGAAAAGTTGCGATCGGAAAAAGATGTCAGATCGACAATAGGCTTTTCATAGGTAAACATCCGCCATAAAAAATAGAACCCAGACAGCGCGCAAATCACCGCGCCGTAGGCAATCGCCTGATCATCGAACCAGTCATTGCGCGGCCCTTCATCAAGCACATATTCCAGACTGCCCAGAAACACCGCCATCGCCACCAGACCTTCAAAGTCAAATCCCTTCAGGAGCGACCGGTCGCCCTTGTCGATATGCAGGGTCATGGCAACAATCGCGCCGACAATAAAACCGGGCACCACATTGATTAAAAACAGCCAGTGCCAGGACAGCGACTGGGTCAGATAGCCGCCCAGTGTCGGCCCGACAGTAGGTGCCATTGTCGCAATCAGGCCGATCATGACACTGGCCCCGTTTTGCCGCGATTTAGGGAAGATAATATAAGTGGTGGCAAAAACCGTGGGGATCATCGCCCCGCCCAGGAATCCCTGAAGGGCACGAAACAGGATCATGCTGTTGATCGACCAGGCCATCGCGCTAAAGACGCTCATGATCGTGAAACCGGCCGCCGAGAGCACAAACAGCCAGCGCGTCGAGATCAGACGCGAGAGAAAGCCCGAGAGCGGGATCATCACGACTTCAGCAATCAGATAGGAGGTCTGTACCCAGCCAATTTCATCGGGGCTGGCGGAAAGACCGGCCTGAATATCCTCCAGCGAGCTGGCAACGATCTGAATATCAAGGATCGCCATAAACATGCCGATCACCATCGCGATCCAGCCGATAAAGTGCAGCGGATCAACGTGATCAGGGCCATTTACCGGGTTTGCGGCGGCCTTGGCGGTTGCCGTGGCGGCCGAACCGTTTTCAGCACCGTCCTTGCGCGAATTCTGGCTGCCACTTGCCATTATTGCAGCTCCGATACATCGCGGATCCGGGCTTGATCCGGGGCAAGACCGGTACCGGCGGCGTGCATGTCACCCGACGCATCGCGCACATCCACATCCACCACCACCGACAGGCCAGGGCGCAGGGCATTGGCAACCGGGCTGGGATCCAGCTTGATACGAACCGGCACACGCTGGGTGATTTTAGTGAAATTCCCGGTGGCGTTTTCCGGCGGCAGCAGGCTGAATTGCGCGCCTGTTCCGGGTGCAAAACTGTCGATCACGCCGGTAATTTCACTATCGGGAAAGGCATCCACCTCCAGCGTCACCTTCTGCCCCGGTGCCATGTGGCCAATTTGCGTTTCCTTGAAATTGGCCACCGCATAAACCCCGGGCAACGGTACCAGAACAGCCAGTTGCTGACCGGGCTGCACCAACGCACCAAGCTGAACCGACCGATTGCCAATCACACCATCAAAGGGCGCATAAAGTTTGGTATCATCCAGCGACTGCTGGGCAAGGTCGAGATCAGCCCGGGCTTCCGAGACACTGCGTTCGGTTTCGACCTTCTGTGCCTTTAGCACTTCAAGCTGGCCTTTTTGAACCGCAAGGGTTGCCTTTGCGGCATTAACCTGGGCGATGGCCTTGTTGCGGTCGGCCACGGCGTAATCATATTTCTGGCGGCTGGCAGCCCCCTTTTTGACCAGATCCTTATACCGCTCGAAATCCTCGGTGGTTCTGCTCAGGTCAACCTCGGCAATGGCAACATTGGCCTGTGCCTGATCAATCGAGGCCTGTTGCAGATCGATCTGCTTGTCGACCGTATCCACTGCCGCAACACGGGATTCCAGTGCCGCTTTGGCCTGGTCATATTTGGCCTGGTAATCGGCATCATTGATCACCATCAGAAGATCGCCTTTCTTGACAGGCTGGTTATCTTCGACCAGCAGGCGATCAATATAGCCCGACACCTTTGGCGAAAGCGCCACCTGGTCAGCATGGAGATAGGCGTTGTCGGTTTCTTCGTGAAAACGGCCTTCTGTTACCCAGTAGAAACCGTAATACGCACCACCTGCAATTGCCGCCAGAGCAATCACCGGCAGCAGAATTTTTTTCACACTCATTTGTGGCTTCATTCCTTTTGGTATTGATCAGTACCATTTCGTGCAATATGGTACCAGCCAGTACCTTTGGTCAAGTTCTAAATTGACCCAGAAATGGAATTGCACCTTGTCCCAAACAAAGAAAATTGATCCCCGTACCGAAAAACGGCGCGAAGCGATCATAGAAGCCGCCCGCGAGCTTTTTTGCGAACATGGCCTGTCTGGCACGACACTGGAAATGATCACCGCCGAAGCAGGGGGATCGCGACGCACCATCTATGAACTTTTTGGCAACAAGGACGGCGTGTTTGAAGCCGTGATTCGCAATTGTACCGGGCGCGTGACCGGCGTGATGCGGGATTTGCCCTTGTCGGAAAAGCCGCTACGCGACACGCTGATCGAGTTTGGCGAGAAGCTGATGACCGTTCTGACCCAAACCGACACGCTGCGTTACATGCGCATGTTTCTGGCCGAGGTTTCGCGCTTTCCGCATTTGGGACGTGTTTTTTATGAAAGCGGCCTGATGACCGGGCGCCGCCTGCTGAAAGAATATTTCGAGCAACAGATCAAACTTGGTCATTTCCCCGATCAGGACCCGGAACAGGCCGCCCGTTTTCTGGTCTGTCTGATCAAGTCCGATTACGACATCCGCCAGCTTTCCCTGGTGGGTTGGGAACCACGCACCGGCGATTTAAGCGAACATGTCACCCTTGCCGTCGATATGTTTCTGGCCGGTTACGGCCTGGGCAAACCGATTACCGAACGTGACGCCCCGGCTTAACCTGCCCGGACTGGCTTTCCAAGATTTCGCAACCGCCCGATCGGTGGCAATAACGGCGATTTTTGAGGCTGTAGACTATTTGATGAATTATCTTGCGCACGAAGTTGCGCGAGCCTATTTGATTTTGCGGTCGCATCCTGTATGTTGCGATCTCCCGACGCGGCCAGGGCGCTCCCTCGCGCGCCGGATAGTTTGACCCACCTTGTCAAATGGCAGCCGCGCTGATATCTGGCAGCGGCCAGAAAGGGAGTATTTTATGAGCAAGATTCAAGTGAAGAACCCGGTCGTCGAACTTGACGGCGACGAAATGACCCGCATCATCTGGGACTTCATCAAAAACAAACTGATCCTGCCCTATCTCGACATTGATCTGAAATATTATGATCTGTCGGTTCAAAAACGTGACGAAACCAACGACCAGATCACCATTGATGCCGCAAATGCCATCAAGGAACATCGCGTTGGTGTCAAATGCGCCACCATCACCCCCGATGAACAGCGCGTTGAGGAATTCAGCCTGAAAAAAATGTGGAAGTCGCCGAACGGCACCATCCGCAACATCATTGGCGGTACCGTTTTCCGTCAGCCGATCATTTGCTCGAACGTGCCGCGCCTGGTTCCGGGCTGGACCCAGCCGATCGTGATTGGCCGTCATGCCTTTGGTGACCAGTACCGTGCGACCGATTTCAAGGTTCCCGGTGCAGGCAAGCTGACCATCAAATTCCAGCCGGCCGACGGTGGCGAGCCGATCGAACATGAAGTGTTCGATTTCCCGTCTTCGGGTGTCGCCATGTCGATGTACAACCTTGATGACAGCATCAAGGGCTTTGCGCGCGCCTGCATGAACTATGGACTGTCGCTGGGCTGGCCGGTTTACCTGTCGACCAAAAACACCATCATGAAAGCCTATGATGGCCGTTTCAAAGACCTGTTCCAGGAAGTTTTCGACGAAGAATTCGCCGACAAGTTCAAAGAAGCCGGCATCACCTATGAACACCGCCTGATCGACGACATGGTCGCCTGTGCCATGAAGTGGAATGGTGGTTTCGTTTGGGCCTGCAAAAACTATGACGGCGACGTTCAGTCTGACACCGTGGCACAGGGCTTTGGCTCGCTGGGTCTGATGACCTCGGTTCTGATGACGCCGGACGGGCAGACCGTTGAAGCCGAAGCCGCACACGGCACCGTCACCCGCCACTACCGTCAGCACCAGCAGGGCAAAGAAACCTCGACCAACCCGATTGCGTCGATCTTTGCCTGGACGCAAGGGTTGAAATATCGTGGCGAATTCGACGGCACCCCGGAAGTGGTGAAATTTGCTGAAACTCTTGAAAAAGTCTGCGTTGACACTGTCGAAGCCGGCTTCATGACCAAGGACCTGGCATTGCTGATCGGCCCGAACCAGAAATGGCTGACCACCAACCAGTTCCTCGACAAACTTGACGAAGGCCTGAAAACCGCAATGGGCATGTAATCGCCCGGCAGTTTTGCCTTTAAAAATACGAACCCCGCCAGATTTTGTTCTGGCGGGGTTTTGTTTTGCCGACATCGGATCGCGAGACAGCATCCGCGGCAAGGACCGAACAAAAAAGAACCCCGCCAGCAAAGACTGGCGGGGTGTTAGTTTGCACGTGTCCCAACGAGCGGCAGGGCTCAGAAACGACAGAATCAAACGTTTCGAGCCATCAGGTGCCGCTGGTCCCGGTCGTGCTTCCCGTGACACCTTGTGCGCCTTTCGGCGCGGTACTGTCGGGGCAATTCCCGCCAGCACATAATTCCGTTGCTGCTTCATTCGCCGCAATATTGCGGTTTTGACCGGTTTTTTCCGGCGATGAAGGCCAGCCTTCCTTAATAAACTTCCGTTCCTGTTCCAGTCCGATATACGACCCGGCCGGTGCGCCAAACATGTGCCTGATAACACCGGGCAAATCCCCCGCCATGTCCGGAATATCGCGAATACCGGGCGGCAGATCGCGCGTTGCGCGTGCGCCCTGATCCCGAGTTGCACTTCCGGCCAGCCCTTTTGCCACCGTGTTATTTTTCGGCAATGAGCCCTTGTCTGGCGCACCAACCGTGTCGTCCCCATGAGGAGACGGGCCGGATACGGGTATTCCCGCAGCAGGCCAATACGTTTTACCCTGCCCCGATACAGCCCCCGCGGCACCGGATGGTAGAGTTATGTCCAAAATCTTTGCCGATCTGTCCGTCGCGCTGAAAAAAGGCCAGAAGCCATCCCGCGCCGTATGGGCCGACAAAGGCGTAACCGCCAAAACAATTATTGCGACACCGCCAATCGCGGCAGGCAACAACCATCGAAGCAGCACCATCTGTCCCTGGGACATCCGCGTTCTCCCGATGCGAAACCCCGTTTTTGTCTGCTTTCAGGGGAACAACGTTTACGTTGCCCTATTTCTTCCAAAAACTTTTTAAAAAATATGCGGAATAAAAATTCGCCCCTACACGTTGTCCCTTCACACGACTTATCTGGATGCCATGCAGACACATAGGTTCGACCCGGCCCTTCGCGACGAAATGTCCCGTTTGCTGCCCCGCATACTTCGTTTTGCCCGGTCCCTGACCCGCGATAGCGCGGCGGCAGAAGACCTGGTGCAAAACGCCTATATCAAGGCTGTTGAAAGCCTGGCACAATTTACACCTGGCACGCGCCTGGATAGCTGGATGTTCAAAATTGTGCAAAACACCTGGATTGACGAAAAGCGGCGCGCACAACGCAACGGCAATGTCATATCGTTGCAGGATGCCCGCGACGCCGGAATGCCAATACAGGGCCACGGGGGCAGTGACCGCGTTTTTTTACGTGCTGCCCTGGCCCAACTGCCTGCGGACCAGCGATCCGCACTGACACTGGTTTTGATTGAAGGATACAGCTACCGCGAAGCTGCCGAGATATTAAAGGTGCCCGATGGCACAGTAATGAGCCGCGTTGCCCGCGCCCGCCGTGCGCTGATTGATTTACATGACGCCGACCATTCTGTACCACCGCACGAGATTAAACGGGGGATTCCATGACCGCGATCATTACACCCAATGACGATTTGCTGATTTCGGCTTATCTGGATGATGAACTGGACGCCCCGGCGCGCGAAAAACTGGAACACCGGCTGGCGCATGATGCCGCCCTGCGCGAACGCCTGGAGATAATGGCATTTCAGGCCGACCAGCTTGCTGACGGATCATGTGGTGAAGAGGTTCCCCCGATCCTTCAGAACCGCATTGATGCCATTCTCGATGCCGGTTTTGGCCTGTATGGCTCCGACAAAAATCAAAGCATCCATACCTTTCTGACCGACGAAAAATTCCTGTTCCCGGCCACAGGTAAAAATGGCCCGGATACCAGGAACCCGCAAAATAGTGACGATCTGCTCACGCTTGCCACCTGTCAGCAGCAAAACCCTGTACCCGCGACACGCGCCCTGACCCGGCAGGCGCAAAACAGCCAGAGCGAAACGGCCAATACAACGACCGCGATGTATGGCAAATATAACGGGTATGATCAGGACACCACCGTCGAACACCGCCCGCAACCTCGCGGTACGGGAAAAACCTTTGCCCGCTGGTGGGCCGGGGCTGGCATGGCAGCGGCCCTTGCCTTCGCCTTTTTCGCCGGCAGCATTTACCAGCGCGCAACAACGGTCACACAACAGCCTGTTATTGCCACCAATGGCAAAGACAGCACCAAGCTCGATAGTGCCGGGCTGGATATGCTGATCAATGAAACGCTCGAAACCACCCAAAGCGGACAGGTCAAAAGGGCTGCTCTTGCCACGGATTCGGAAAAAATCGGCAAAACATCCATCGAACCCCTTAGAACCTTCCAGCTTAACGGACGCTTCTGCCGCGAATACCGCGCCGATATTGACATGGGCCAGGAAAAACCAATCACCTTCTTTGGCCGCGCCTGCCGCGACCCCAAGGATGGCTGGCAAACCGTTTACCGCCTGTTCCCCGGCTCTGCGGCGGATCTGGGGGCGGAACCGCTGGCTGCGCATCAGAATCTTTAGGTGTGCATTTGGGGAAATGCTTGCCAGAATATTTGGTAAATTTGACAAATAGAAAGCTCGAAATTTAAAACCTCCAAAGATACTAATATTGCCAGCATCGTTGTTATACTTGGGACGACCTGTGCGTTCATATAAATGACTTGTCTTTGTCTATGAAAAGTTAATCGCGCTCTCCACGCGCCTTATAGGAATTTTGTTAAAAAACAATTAGTGAGCGGACAATTCGGCATGAATGACTTTGAAGCATGGATAGGTGAATGCCATTTACGCAAGACTGATGGCGAGGATTATCGTTGTCAGGCGGCAGTCTGGGCACAGGACCATGAAGGCTTCCATGCGGCACTCTCAGCCGACCTCTCGCATCTGGGCTACTCAATCGTCTGGCTTGAAGAAGTGCTTCCAGCCCCGCAATACCTCTCTCTTCACAGAAGGCAACACCGACAGATTGGCTCTCTGGCGCGGGCCGTTCATCCGGGACATACCGTCGAATTGGGACCAATGCAAGGTATCGAGGCAGGCAACACCGACGCGCTGGAAGACCATCTGACGGTCGAAGAAATTAAAGGTGTCGAACCACTGGACCTACAATTTGGCATTCATCCAGGCAAGACCGTGCCGGATGCGCTCATGGAGCCAATCTTTGGCCAACCAGAACCCACCGAGGCTGAAAACGCGCAGTACGCCGGTACAAAAACCGTCCCTTCGCTTAAGACTTACGCCATCCTAGATTCAGCCAAAATACCTTACATCCTGACAAGTCTGCTCGAAAGCTCTGATTTACGCTATCAGTCACTGTTCCAGGGCAAAACACAGGAAGAGCTCGAAGAGCATGCTCCCTATCTGGTGGAACTCAAACCGGAAAGTGGCTTCACAAAACAGCTTTTCACGGGTCTCAAAGGCGTTAACGGGTTGTGGGAAAAAGAACTCGGTATCTTTATTCGGTCCCGCACCAACTTTGATGATATTCGACGGCATTTTCGTAAATTCACCCGTGTGCAGGATAAAGATGGAAAATGGTTCTATTTCAGATTCTGGGAAGCTAAATTTTTTATTGATTACGTTTTGTCATTACAGCCAGACAAACAGAAAATCATAGTTGGAGACTGTCACTCATTTGTCATTACGCGAAAAAAAGCAACATATTTGGCAATTAGAAATCAGTCTTCCTCCTCATCGTCTTCTGCTTCAGTGATGGGGAAGAGCGGTGAATTGAATGGATTATAATCTTCAAAACCAAAATATTTGCCATAGTGATCAACAAAAAATTGATCCATATCTTTTCGATCATTTTCATTTTTTATCGAGTGCGAGACATAATACTGGATCATCTTAAAACAACAGACCAGTCTATCTCGCTCTAAATCCACAACAAATCCCAGCTCATATTCATCCAGATCTTCCCGCCCTGGATCAACAACGCTTGTTAGAACATGGAAAGTACCACCATTTTCACTATACGTTACCCGAAACTTCTTTTTCGAAACAGGATCATATACTTGATATACATATGAATCTTTTTGTTGCTTCGCTTCACCTAAAGCTTTGTAACCTTGTTTCTCCCTCCCTGCTGCAACAGAAAACAACTCATCCCATATATTTATTAACGCATAAAATGAAACAGGGTTAACAACCCAATCCTTAAAAGGGAAGCCCGGTGCTTTTTTGTATTTTTTTAAAAGCGTATCTATGTAAGTTTCTGGTGTCATCTCTCAAGCCATAAATGCGTTAACGGTGCCAAATACATTTATATCATACCTGACTTTCCGAGAATATTTATCTAATGCTCCTGGCCGATTATCCCGACTAGGTGGAATACCGTAAGGAGGTTGAGACTGAATATAAGCGATTGTCTTAGCAAGAACGTCCCACCTCTCAATTTGTTTGAAATTACTACGATTTGCCAAATCTTTCGCGAACTCATGTGTTGCACCTGCAACAATTATTCCTTCTCTAACGTAAACCGTGCGGCCATTAACTAAATATGGACCTACGCCTTGAGGGTCGGTTCTATTGCGAAGAGGAAGATAATCACCCTGAGCTTGGATGTTAATCATACACCACACACAATCAGCACAATCACGAAGACGTCGCTGTTCGGCTTTTGAACGATCACCTGCCTGTGACAAAACGGAATCAATTTCACTTTCCGAAGCTGGCGTATCGAGATAATCGTCAATGACATCAACAACCGCCAACCCCGAAACAACGACCGCTGTTGCTGCCACACCAGCCACAGCAACTTCGGCTGCACTAAGTCCCCCTAAAGCGATTGCCCCACCTTCTGCAACTGGTGCCAATATCGGCATTAACCGGACCTTTCATTCATGAAATATCTTACGATACCATAAGCGCATTGCACACGCGTGTTGATGCCGATGCGGTCATTGGTCAAGGCTTCCTGCATATGAGGCTTGTTAATTTCCTCGATACCCTGAATAAAATACAGCATCACCATCAAGACATAACTCTTGTAATTTGCTTCCGGATATTTCCCCAACAACTCATGGGCATGATCAAAAAGCATCTCACCAATCTTCTGAAGATCGTCTTGCGATATTTCAGCATCATTGAAGCGTAATTTCGAAAGTGCGTGATCCACAACATCGGAACGAAACGCGCGCGTTGCAGAGTTTGCAATCGCTTCCCGCTCATGATCTTCAAGTGTCCACGTCAAGGCACACACCCACCATTATAATTATACTATTTTACCTGATTTATTTATAACAATTTCACGCTGAATCATCAACGATCTTATTGCACTCACATGATTTAAAATCAATTTTGCACTCGTGAAGTGCTCAAAATATAACAATATTCAAAACAATTTATTTCAAAATGAAGATGAGATCATGGAAAATAGGAATCAGATATATGCTCAAGATTCTTCGGATTTCTGCCTCAGGCCACTTTTATAATAAAGTATGAAACTTTAACTCTGACACAAAACACAACGGGCGAAGGAGTAACCTCCCTCGCCCGTTGCTTTTAAAGTTTATTTATTCTGCCGAAATGACGGGCCGTCAACCCTGCCCGACGGCCTTTTCACGCACGAAGCGGCCGCGCTGGTAATCTTCAAAGGCCTGCATCAGTTCTTCGCGGGTGTTCATCACAAACGGACCGTGACGGGCAATGGGTTCGTCAATCGGTGCGGCCGCAATCAGCAATAATCGTCCGCCTTCGCTGCCGCTCTTCAGCAACACCGCATTGCCATCCTTGAGCACCGCCAGATGATGGGTGGGCAGGGAACGACCGGCAACCTCGCCATCGCCAATGAACATGTAGACAAGGGCGGCGTGCCCCTCTGGCACTGGCAGGGTGGCCTCGGCATTAGGTGCCAGCTTGACATCCATGAACACCGGTTCGGTCGAAATACCCGATACCGGCCCGGTTTTGCCAAAGGCGGAACCGGCGACCAGGCGAATATCCACGCCTGCTGCCGGACTGACTTCGGCGACCTCATGAGCCTCCAGATTCTGGTAACGCGGACGTTGCATTTTGTCTTTGGCAGGCAGGTTGATCCAAAGCTGAAAACCCTGCAACAGGCCATCTTCCTGTTCGGGGGTTTCGGAATGGATGATGCCGCTTCCCGCCGTCATCCACTGCACCCCGCCAGAGCGCAAAACGCCCTCTGACCCGATGCTGTCATTATGGCGCATCGCCCCTTCGACCATATAGGTCACGGTTTCAAAACCACGATGGGGATGTTCGGGGAAACCGGCGATATAATCGTCCGCCTTGTCGCTGGAGATCGAATCCAGCATCAGAAACGGATCGAGCATTGGCAAAGCGGGCGAACCAACGGACCGCTTCAGGCGCACGCCAGCCCCATCCGAGGTATCCATTGCACGGATTGTCCGGGCGACCTTGCGCAGGTTAACATCGTCATTTTTCATCGGGAAAGCTCCCTTTCTTCAAAATCGGGCACCACCGCGTGGTGGTGAACAGTTACTTTGAATCTGGCACAAAAAAGCGCCCGAACAACCACTATTCGGGCACCTTATTGTTTCCCCAAACGGGACAATCAGCCAAAAATCAGTCCGTTATCAACGAAACAGAGGATTCAAAGGCCCGCAGACGTTTATAAATCGAGAGCAATTCGATAATCGTGGTCCAGGCATCGACCAGATATTGAAACGATCCCGAGACCTGGCCAAAGGCCGTCAGCACCTGCTGAAGCACCCCAAAGGTAAAACCGATGGTCGCCCCCGCCGCAATCGTGGGAATAAGAATAGCGATGGCAAAAATGCCGTCAGCCTGCATGTACAAGCCGCGAAACACGTTAAAATAGGTGTAGTGCCAATAAAGCCGGAAATAATTGTGGCGGACAAAGCCAAACAGTTCGCGCACGGTCACGGGGTCGGCGCGATGTTCGTGATCTTCGCCATAAACCAGTTCCTTGCGATAGGCCGCCTCGACCCGCTGATTGTGAAATTCCAGCCCCGGCAGCTTGATCCCGACAAGGGCCAGCAGCAATGTGCCAAAAACCGACCAGACGATGGCGGCACTCACCAGGGGCGCGGGAATTTCGCCCACCAGTGGCAGGGTGGTGACATATTTTGACAGGCCCCATAACACCGGTAAAAACGCAATCAGCGTCATGATGGCGCTGACCAGCGAAATACCCAGCCCCTCGATCACGCTGGCAAAGCGCATGGTATCTTCCTGCACGCGCTGGGCGGCACCTTCGGTATGGCGCAATTTTTGCCAATGCGACATGTAATAGCTGTTCATCGCCGTGCGCCAGCGAAAGATCCAGTGACTGACCAAAAAACGCGTCACGACAAACAGGAACATGGCGCACAGGGCAATTTCGGCGAATTGCCCGATTAGCAAATACAAATCAACGGCATGTACCACCGCGTTGCCCGACAGAGCATTTTGCACATCATCAAAAAAAGGCCGGCGCCAGTTATTAATGGCAACCGAGACTTCGACATCAAAAAAGGTGGTGAAAATAATGATCGCCGACCCGAAGACCGACCATAATTGCCACGGATTATCGGAACAGAAACGCCAGGCCAGGCCAAACAGGCCAACGGCAATAAAATAATAGGCGCTGAACCATAAAAAGGTCGGGGTGGCAAAATACGCAATGCCAACCACCTGACCATCGGCGGGTGATGCAACACCAAGCCCCAAATACTGCCCCCATTGCTGTCCCCCGCCATACCAGACGGTGGCGGCAATGACAGTCCAGATCAGGGCACTCGAGAAAAACAGTCTGGGACGGGGAAAAAATGACTGAAACACGGGAAGCTCCGTTTTTTATAGAGTCTTTGAAAAACGAAATGCTCCCGAACCAAGGCAATTCCACGACGTGATTATGGTAATTGCACCCAAAATTGCCCTAATTTCAAAATAATTCCAAAACAGCAAAAAATTCTTCAATTTCAACCCTTAAAACAGGAAATGCCGCACCGGATACACAACCGGTGCGGCATTCCCCGTTTTAAGGCTGATTGTTTCAGCCCGCCAGCTTGGCGGCAAGTTCGGCCACATGCTTACCCTGGAAGCGGGCAATATCGAGCTCGTTTTCCGAAGGCTGGCGCGAACCATCGGCGCCTGCCAGCGTCGTCGCCCCATAAGGCGAACCACCGGTGATCTGGTCCATTTTGGTCAGCCCTTCGCAGCTATAGGGCACACCGACCAGCACCATACCCTGATGCAACAGGGTCGTATGGGTCGAGGTGATGGTGGTTTCCTGACCGCCATGCTGGGTACCCGTCGAGGCAAAAACCGACCCGATTTTGCCAATCAGCTTGCCCTGCGCCCACAGACCGCCGGTCTGATCAAGGAAGGTGCGCATCTGGCCGCACATATTGCCAAACCGGGTGGGAACGCCAAAAATGATGGCATCATAATTGACAAGATCATCAACCGAGGCCACCGGCGCATCCTGATCGAGCTTCGCCCCGGCCCCCTTGGCAACATCTTCGGGCATTGTTTCGGGTACGCGCTTGATATCAACCGTCGTGCCTGCAACACCACTTGCGCCTTCGGCAACGGCCTTTGCCATTGTTTCGATATGACCATACATCGAATAATACAGCACCAGTACTTTCGCCATTCCATGCCTCCTGTTTGACAAGATCGCTGGCCGCCTTGCGGCCAAAACATCGTCCGCATCATGCGCCCTTTCCACCTCAACGAAAAGGCCGCGATTGGAAACAGTGTATTTCACCCCAAAATGGCAAACGGACCGGAACATTTTTGATCCCGGCCCGTTCGTCTTCTCCTGCGACCTGCAGGCAATCAGCAGGGACTGAAACCTACTCCGGCGTTGCCGCCAGATAATCCACGACCTGGTCAGGGAAATCGGTAAAGGCGCCGTCAATGCCCGCATCATCAAAAACCGCCGTCATGACAATGCGAAAATCCCCGGCCCATTTGGGCAACTGGTCGGCGCGCAGGGTATAAACATGAACCGGCAAATGGCGGCGCTGGGCGGCAATCAGGGTGGGTGACATGATGGCATGTCCATCCTCGCTAAGACCTTCAATCACCTGATCCAGCGACGGGCCAATGGCATCAACCACCTTTGACATTGCCTCGACACCCTCGTCGGTTTTAAGAAAATCAAAATCAACATCCGGGGCGATTTTCCAGCTATTTTCCCCCAAAAGCTGCACCAGACGGCCCTGATAATTCAGATCATTGCGGATGCGTTTGGTTTCGCTCCAGTCAAAACACTGGATGTAACCATTGGATTCCCGCGTGCCATAGCCCCATTTTTCCATCACCTTGATCACGGCCTTGGAAATATCCTGGCCCTGGGCCCGGTGCCAGGCAGGGTCCTTGATTTCGGCATAAACACCAATATCGCGATTGGTGGATTTGTTCAGACCCTGAATCAGTTTGATCTCTTCTTCAAAGGTGGGAATTTTGAAAATGCCATATTCCAGCGGAAAGCGGTCGGGATAAACCTGCTTACCGGTTTTGGCATCCGTCCGCTCGTGAACATTCAGCGTTTTAAGCTCTGCCAGGGTAAAATCAATCGCGTAAAAACGGCCATCCTTGCGGTGGCGTTTGGGGAACTTTTTTGCCACATCGGTGGTGGTATCAAGGTGAATATCGTGCAGGACAACCGGCACGCCATCCTTGGACATCACCACATCCTGTTCGATAAAATCCGGGTCCATGCCATAGGCCAGCGCAACCGCCGGGAGGGTATGTTCCGGCAGATAGCCCGATGCGCCGCGATGGGCAATCACCACATGGTCATCGGTTACGGCCTGCGCCATTGCCGGAGAGAACGTCATCATCGCGGCACATATCACGCCTGCTGCCCACAGCATCAGCGGGGATACAAAGCCACGACGTTTTTTCCCGTATCCGTTGATCCCGATTTTTGCCTGTGCCGCCCTATTTGCCAGCATTGCCCGGACCATCTGCAACTCCTTCATTCCGAAACGAATTTTCGCGATAGTGCCCCGCTCAAGCGGCAGGATCAAGGCAGTCCCGTCACATAGTTGCCCCTTTATGATCCGGGGGTGGCCTATTTCACAGAATGGTCTTTGTCCCCCTGCCGCAAGACCCGCCTCAAGCCAGCAGTTTTTTGGCAATTTCAGCCAGAAAATCGGGCAGCACCTGATAACAATACGGCGCATAAAGCCGTTCCAGACGCTGGTGATATTCCCGCCCCCACGGGCCGATATTGACCACCGGATATTCCAGCGCATCGGCCACGGGCTGGTCCACCAGTTCGCCCACCGGGGTGTTTTCAGCGATCACTTTCGATTCGTCACTTTCTGGACATTTTCCGAAAAACGACATATCGGAAATGCCGCCAAAATAACCGCGATCAATGATTTTGGTGTTATGGCGCGCCTCAATTATCTGCCGGGCGGCATGGATGGCTTCGATAAAATCACGATCCAGTTTTCTATCTGTATCGAGATGAACCGCCGGATAATGCAGGCTGGCATTGCCGGTAATAATGGCGGGGGCCTGCAACCGGGCCTCTGTCATTGCCGCCAATACCAGCATGCGGGAGCGTAAAAGCGGATTATTACTGTGGCGATATTCATTTTCGACCGCCGCAATACGGGCCAGCGCCCCTTCCCCGCCAACCTTTTGCGCCATCCCGATTAATTGCGCATAGGAAATAACCTCCAGCGGGCGATAGGCCATTGGCGCGGGCTCGCCATTGGCTTCGGCGTGCCGGGTGGCGCGGTCAAACAAACGATCCAGCGCCCGGTTGGCAGCTGTTTTAACAATATCAGCAAATTCATCCAAGGCATCGCTGGCCGATTTGCTTTGTATCAGCCAGTTAAACGCCATCCAGACATGCTCGGGCGTGGTGACTTCGTAATTTTCGCGCAAATCCCGGCATTCCAGACATACCGGCGGCGGTGCGGTTACGTTGCGGGCATGATCCGACAGGTCATTATTGCCCTCAATCGCCTGCATGATTTCAGCACTCATGACATGGGCGCTGATCCCATCAAACGGATAGCCCACATGGGTCGGCTGACCGACAATCATGGCAAAAGGCATGATCTTGCCAATCGAGCCATGAAAAATCGCCCGGCCAATGTCGCCATTCTCATAATCACTGCTGGCATCAAGGTTGATGCCGCCGACAATATCAATGCCCCAGCGGCGCACCAGTGTAGGCAAGGCATTGCGCAGGCTGCGCATACCACAACTGTTGCGTTCTTCATCGGGGGTCAGAAACAGCACCACATTGCCAGTGCGGTCTACCTGACGGGAGAAATGCTCCAGAAAGGCAATACCCGCCGCATCGCCGCCTTTCATATCCAAAAGTCCGCGACCGGGAATAAAATCACCACTTTGCAAATCACGCAGGGCGAGTTCTTCCTTGGCAGTCAAATCGGACCGGCTGGAAAGATTGGCAATCAAAGCAGCGCAGAGTTCATCGGGCGAAAAGGCCAGATGTTGCAGATCGTGGAAATTTTCAATCGAGACAACATCATAATGCCCGGCCAGTGCCAGGGTTTTGCGTCCGGCTCCGCGCACCAGCGCCACCATATTTTTCGCCATTGCCGTGCCATTGGCCACCAGGTGGCTGTCAATAACGGCAATGTCATCGGGGTTTTCCTGAAAATAGGGAATTTCACGCAGCAATCCGACCAGCTTTTCGGCAAAATCGGCCTCGTCCCGGCTGCCGGTCACACTGGGCCAACGGGTCAGGCGTTCGGCAATGTCGCGGGTGCGGGCTTCGGGTGCCCAGTGGCCTGTTTCTGCGCTCATGATTATTTTCCTGCCTGACATTGCATCAAAGCGCCAAATTAGCGCGATGACCGGCCAATGAAAATGCAGAATCAATGCAATTAATGCGCCCTACACTGACGAAAACAGCAATAGATAGAGGCAATAGATAACCTTGACCGCCGCCTGGATTGCCGAATTGGGCATTCATGCCCGTGCCTCAGTGCCCAAACTTGCCGACCTTTTAGGGCGGGCACCGGGCACGGATGGGCAAGCTGGAAGAAAGCGGGGTGATTGCCGGTTATACGGTCCGGCTACGCTAAGATACCAGCGACAGCACCATTTTGGCGTCTGCCTGATCCCGTGTCAGACACGATTACCGGTTTAACTCACCCGTCATCCGGTCCAGCCCCTCCAGGGTCAGCGGATACATCCGCCCGGCCATCATCTTGTGCAAAATCTGGATCGACGGGGTGTAGTGCCACCATTTTTCCGGCTGGGGGTTAATCCAGGCGGCGTGTTGAAAATGATCCAGCAGGCGTTGCATCCAGACTTGGCCTGCTTCCTCGTTCCAATGTTCGACAGAGCCACCGGGATAGGTAATTTCATAGGGGCTCATGGTGGCATCGCCGACAAAGACCAGTTTGTAATCACTGGAATAGGTATTGATCACATCCAGCGTTGAAACCTGTTCGCTGCGGCGGCGCGCATTGTCCTTCCACAGCCCTTCATAGGGGCAGTTGTGGAAATAATAATATTCCAGATGCTTGAATTCGGTTTTCACCGCCGAAAACAGTTCTTCACACACGCGGATATAATCATCCATCGAGCCGCCAATATCAAACAGCATCAAAACCTTTACCGCATTGTGCCGTTCGGGCCGCATTTGCACATCCAGCCAGCCCTGCCGGGCGGTTGAGCGAATGGTGCCCGCCAAATCGAGCTCATCCGCAGCCCCGGTGCGTGCCCATTTGCGCAACTTGCGCAAGGCGACCTTGATGTTGCGGGTGCCGATTTCAACGCTGTCATCCAGGTTTTTAAATTCGCGTTTGTCCCACACCTTCACCGCCCGGCGATGGCGGGATTTATCCTGGCCGATGCGTACCCCTTCCGGGTTATAGCCATAGGCGCCAAAAGGTGATGTGCCCGCCGTGCCAATCCATTTATTGCCGCCCTGGTGGCGCTCTTTCTGTTCTTCCAGACGCTGCTTTAAGGTCTCCATCAGCTTGTCCCAACCGCCAAGGGACTGAATTTGTGCCTTTTCTTCGTCACTTAAATATTTCTCGGCCAGTTTGCGCAACCATTCTTCGGGGATTTCCGCCGCAATTTCGTCCCCCGCATCGGCCAGACTGGCAAGTCCCTTGAAATGCGCCCCAAACACCTGATCAAACTTATCGAGGTTACGCTCGTCCTTCACCAGCGACGCCCGGGAAAGGTAATAAAAATCCTCGACCGAATAACCAGCCACACCCTTTTCCACCGCCTCAAGCAGCGTCAGATATTCCCGCAAACTGACCGGAACGCGGGCCTCCTTGAGCTTGTAGAAAAAGCCGGTGAACATACTATTTCCATCCCAATCAAAGAAAAGGACCGCAAAGATACCAAATGCGGTCGGAGAATTCGAGGTTACAACACAGAATAACCGACATCAGAGCACACCCCAAAGATATTGAACTGGAAAATGCGTAGTTCATATAGAATGTCTAATTAATTAGACATATAAATCTTACCGTACAGTTTAATGAACACACCCTTGACCAACTACAGTAAAACACCTCATAATGTTCAGTAAATTGAACATTAAACCTCACATATCTGTTTTATTGAACAAAACATCTGTCATGAAACGCAAAAGAAGCTATTCGCGCACCACCCGTCATGCCCTGTCTATTTTAGGCAGCATGATCCGTATTGGCCGGACGGAACGCAACATGACAGCGCAGGAGCTGGCGGATCGGGCGGGTATTAGCCGCACCACCCTGCACAATATTGAAAAGGGCGCCCCCGGCCCCGAAATTGGCACGGTATTTGAAGTCGCCCATCTTGTTGGCGTGCCGTTATTTGACGCCGATGACCGGGTTGTGGCCCTGCAGGAGGCCCGCCTTCGCGAGAAGCTGACACTTATGCCGCAAGCAGTACGGCCAGTGACACAGGAGGTGGATGATGACTTCTGATGTTACCGAAGCGCGGGAAGCCTATGTGTGGATATGGTTGCCCGGCGAGACGGAGCCTGTCGTTGCCGGACGCATCACACAAGACGGCGACCGGCTGGTTTTTACCTATGGGGCAAGCTATCGCAGCCGCGAAAATACCATCGCAATTTACAGCCCGGAACTCCCCCTGCGCCAGGGAACCATCGCCCCCCTTGCAGGTTTGACAATGGCAAGCAGCCTGCGCGATGCGTCCCCCGATGCCTGGGGAAGACGGGTGATCATCAACAGATTGACAGGCAACAAACCAAATGCTGCCCATGTCCCGTCTTTCAATGAACTGACCTTTCTTTTGCAATCCGGATCAGACCGGATCGGCGCACTTGATTTTCAAACATCGGCCACACACTACCAGCCCAGACTGGCGGCAGAAGCAACACTTGAAGATTTACAAAATGCAGCGGATCATGTGGAAAAGGGTCTGCCCCTCCCCCCCGCCCTCGATCTGGCAATCAATCACGGCACATCGATTGGCGGTGCCCGCCCCAAAGCCCTGATCGAAGACGGGCAGAAGAAATTTGTTGCCAAATTCTCGTCCAGCTCAGACCTGTATAGCGTTGTAAAAGCCGAATTTATCGCCATGCGCCTGGCAAAACTGTGCGGATTGAATGTTGCGCCAGTATCCCTGACGCAGGCAGCCAACAAGGATGCCTTACTGATCGAACGGTTTGATCGCCTTCAAAGCCAAGGAGGCTGGACACGCAAAGCGATGGTTTCCGCCCTGACCCTGTTGGGTCTGGATGAAATGATGGCGCGATATGCGTCCTATGAAGATCTGACCGAAATCATCCGTCATCGTTTCGCAGCGCCCAAAGAAACCCTCAAAGAGCTTTATGGCCGAATAAGTTTTAACATCCTGTGCGGCAATACGGATGATCATGCCCGCAACCATGCCGCATTCTGGGATGGCAGGATGCTGCACCTCACCCCCGCCTATGACATTTGCCCCCAGGGGCGCACCGGCAACGAGGCCACACAGGCCATGCTGATCAAAGGCGACAAACGGGCCAGCACAATAGCAAGCTGCCTTGCCGCTGCGGCTGATTATCACCTGCGTGAAGATGAAGCCATATCAATCATTGAGCAGCAAATGACCACCATCGCCGATCAATGGGACCATATCTGTAAAACCGCACAACTCTCGCCAGTTGATCGCACCCTGTTTGCAGGGCGGCAATTTCTGAATCCCTATTGTATCGACGGCCTCGGCACGGATCACAAGGGTCTGCAAGATACCTTTCGACAAGCCCGCGCCCAGATAATGAAATAATGCGCTTACCGGCCTTCACGTCGCGCCATGAAGGCCAAACGCTCAAACAGATGCACATCCTGTTCGTTTTTCAACAGCGCACCGTGAAGGGGCGGGACGGCGGTTTTGGCGTCTTTGGCGCGCAGGGCTTCGGGGGACAGGTCTTCAGCCATCAGCAGTTTAAGCCAGTCCAGCAATTCGGAGGTTGAGGGCTTTTTCTTGAGCCCGGCCACATCGCGCATGTCGTAAAACAGGTTGAGCGCCTCGCTGACCAGCCGTTTTTGAATATTGGGGAAATGCACATCAACGATTTGCGCCATCGTTTCGGCATCGGGAAAGCGGATGTAATGAAAGAAACAGCGGCGCAAAAAGGCGTCGGGCAGTTCCTTTTCGTTGTTTGACGTAATAATCACAATGGGCCGGTTGGCCGCCGTGACCATCTTTTGTGTTTCGTAAACGTAAAACTCCATGCGGTCGAGTTCCTGCAACAAATCGTTGGGAAACTCGATATCGGCCTTGTCGATCTCGTCAATCAGCAATACCGGGGCGTCATCGGCCTCGAATGCTTCCCACAATTTGCCTTTGACGATGTAATTGGCAATGTCATGCACCCGCTCATCCCCCAACTGACTGTCGCGCAGGCGGGAAACGGCATCATATTCATACAGACCCTGCTGGGCGCGGGTGGTGGATTTGATCGACCAGGTGATCAGCTTTTTGCCCAGCGATTTGGCGATTTCCTCGGCCAGCACGGTTTTGCCCGTACCCGGTTCGCCCTTGACCAAAAGCGGACGCTGCAAGGTGATGGCAGCATTGACCGCAACCATCAGATCCTCGGTCGCAACGTAATTTTCCGTACCCTGAAACTTCATATCGTTCTGCCCTGCACCACAAGTTGACGTTTACGTTAACCTAAGGTGTTCGCCGCTTTTGGGCAAGAAGGCAATTGACGCCAACGGCACCAACGGCCCCTTCTGTCGTCCGTGCCCTTGCCCCAGGCCTTCAACAAATTATGTAGATACAACACATTATTATAGAAAGGATCGGGTTATGAAGATTGATTTAAGCGGTAAAAAGGCCCTGGTCACAGGTTCCACCGAGGGTATTGGCTTTGCCATTGCAACGGGGCTTGCCAAGGCGGGCGCCGAAGTGATTATCAATGGCCGCAAGGATGACAAAACAGCAAAAGCGGTTGAAAAACTGAAATCCCAACTGCCCGATGCCACCCTTCACGGGGTTGCCGCCGATCTGGGCACGGCGGAAGGATGCGACAAGTTGATCAAGGCGGTGCCGCATCTTGATATTCTGGTCAATAATGTGGGCATTTTCGGCCCGCAGGACTTTTTTGACACCCCCGACAGCGACTGGCAGAATTTTATGGATGTCAATGTGATGTCCGGTGTGCGGCTGTCACGCGCCTATTTGCCTGGCATGGAAAAACAGGGCTGGGGAAGGGTTGTGTTCCTGTCATCGGAATCCGCCCTTAATATCCCCGCCGACATGATCCATTATGGCGTGACCAAAACTGCCTATCTGGCGCTGTCACGCGGCCTTGCCAAGCGCATGGCAGGCACGGGCGTGACGGTTAATGCCGTACTGCCTGGCCCCACCCTGTCAGAAGGGGTGGAAACCATGCTGGCCGACCAGGTTAAAGAAAGCGGCAAAAGCATCGAGGACGCAGCAAAAGAATTTGTCATGCAGGCGCGTCCCACATCGATCATTCAGCGTGCCGCCCATGTTGATGAAGTTGCCAATATGGTGGTGTATGTGGCGTCGCCGCTGTCATCGGCCACCACGGGGGCGGCCCTGCGGGTGGATGGCGGTGTTGTGGACAGCATCGCCTGACACGCGGGTCTATTTTTCCAGCCCAAAATAATCGCCCCCGTTGCGCGGTGACAGCACAACGGGGGCATTTGTCGCCCGGGAACTCGGGACGCGAGGGAGCGCAGCGAAAATCGCCTATCCCCGACCGACAAAAGTTGTGGACTGATAGGCAACCCGCACCGCACGGCGGCGGGGAAATGCGCTGCTGACGTAACGATGCACCGCCACCAGCATGTCCTTGCGCCACGGCGCATCGGGGAACAGGGCCAGTTCGGAACGCACCATCGAAATGGTTTTCAAACGATGGACCGGCTCAATAAAATCGGTGCATCCGTGATAGAGCGTATGGTCCCGCAGCAAATCACCCAGAATGGTTTCGCTATCGCCTTCCCAGTCAATACCGGAGCGACCAGCATAATCCGCCGGATCGCCATCCTTATGAACATATTTGGCATTACGGCCGATGAAACAGCCAATTTGTAACAGGCCATCACCCCAAAGCTCCGGCAGTTCGCTAGCCAGTTCGCGCACGGCCTGGGCGGTTGTCATGGCATGGGTCACATCCAGCCAGTTGACATTGGTGCCAATCGGCATGTTGGTGCGATACATCACGCTTTCATCAAAATGGCGCACCTGCCAGACGGCGGCTTCCATCAGGGCGTGATAACAGGTCAGCGGGTTTCCGGCGGACTTGCGCACCCGTGACAATACCCGTGCCACCGGCAACCCCAAAAAATCCTCCCGGTGTGCCGGTTCGCGATCCACATGGTCGTCCCAATCCTTGCGCACGACATGAAAGGCACGAAATTCGGGGATCAAATCCTCGCGGGTGACGGTGCATAAATGGCGGGTTAACGGCAAAATCAGGCTTTCCAAGGCATCATCACCCAAAAAGTCGATCAAGGGGGATACCTTGGAGACATAAATCACCGAATGCCCAAAACCGCCATAATGGCGCATGGCACAGCGGGCAAAGGCCGGGCGCAGATCATTCCATGTCATGCCATCGGCCAGAGCACCACGCACCAGGGATACAGCCGTATTTTCATCCTCGGCTTCGATGGCGCGGGAAAAGTCGGCCTCGGACCATGCCGCAACGTCGGTGGTAAATGGATAAACCGGGCGATAGGCACTGTCCCAGGCGATATGGCCCAAAATTTCCGACAGGCAGGCAAGACGTTCATAAGGGTCGGTCAGTTCCTGCCGGTAGGTCAGCCAGTCCGCCGCACCGGGCATGGCATGGGTGGTGCCAAATTCAAACCGGTCCATGCGCAAGGCAAAGGCCTTTTTTACCGCCACCAGCGGATCAAACCCGATCATATCCAGGCGGGCGAGCTCGCGGCTCAGCCGGTTATAGTCATTTTTATGCAGCGCCTCGTCCAGATTGGACAGAATTTCGTCACGCTGCTGATGCTGAGGGGGTTCAGTCATATCAAGCTCCACGATACCATCGTCAGTGACCCGCACCGGGTAACGGCGCAGTTTGTCGCCGCCCACCAGTGTATCGCCGTTTTCCAGATCAAACTTCCAGTTATGCCAGTTGCAGGTTAACACGCAGCCATCACTAACCGTGCCTTCCATCAGCGGAAAGCCTTCATGCGGGCAGCGGTTATTGCAGGCATAAAGACCGGTTTCGGTCTGGAAAATGGCGACCTGATGGCCGTCAAGACGCACCAGTTTGCGCCCGGTTTCCGATAATTCCGCCAGTGTGGTGGCAGCAACCCAGTTGTCATTCGTCGATGTCATGGCGGCCTCTTTTAAAAGATTATTCTTTAAAAATTACGCTACGCCATCCCCCTTGCCTTTTCAATAGAAATTTCTTTATAAATAGAACATGACAAAACGTAACCCCAAAGCAGCCGATGGCGAAACCCGCCGCGCCATCCTGGATATGCTTAAAAAAGGCGGCCCTGCCCGTGCCGATACAATGGCCGAAAGCCTGGGTATCTCGGCAATGGCCGTGCGCCAGCATTTAAAAACCCTGGCCGACCAGGGCATGGTCAGCGAACAGCAAATGGCATCGACCAAGGGACGACCGGCCAAACTGTGGGCGTTAACCGAACAATCGAACAAGGCCTTCCCCGACGGGCACCAGGAACTGGCGGTATCGCTGATTGACTGCATGCGCGATACCTTTGGCCCGGACGGGCTGGCGCGCATTATTGATGCCCGGGCCGAACAACAGAAAATGATTTATAAAACCCGCCTGCAAAGTGCCGGGGATGACCTGAAATCACAGGTGGCCGCTCTGGCCGCGGCGCGCGAGGCAGAGGGATATATGGCCGAACTCCAGCAGGATGCGGAGGGCAATCTGCTCTTGGTGGAAAATCATTGTCCGATCTGCTCGGCGGCATCGGCATGCCGGTCGCTGTGTGCGCGGGAACTCGAAGTGTTTCAATCCGTTCTGGGACCGGATATATCTGTTGAGCGGACAGACCATATTCTGGCAGGCGCACGGCGCTGTGCCTATCGCATTTCGGCGCGGCCTTAAACACTGTTGCGCCGTCTGATAAACGCAGAACAGGAAACACGGATGAGCACGGCCGAATTTACCAAAATGGGGCTGGATGCCCTGTCACACGGGCAATATGACGCCGCGATCAATATGTTGCGCCATGCACTGGGCAATGATCAGAACGACCTGCCTGCCCGCTTCGGACTGGCCGAGGCCCTGCATCGCCGGGGCAATCTGACCGAGGCCATCTATGAATATCAGACCGTTTTGCGCATCGAGCCGGACCACCCAAAAGCCCTGCCGCAACTGGCCGAGGTTTATTTGCTGTCGGGCAAGCCGCGCCAGGCCCTGAATAATCTGGATATTGCCCTGCGTGCCACTCCCGGTGATCCCGACCTTCTGATCGCGCATGGCATGGCGCTGCTTGAACTGGGCCGCCATCATACGGCCCTGGCAGATTTTCACAGCGCATCGCGCCTGCGCCCGGGCAATGGCATGATCCACCATATGATTGCATTGTGTTACCGGGCGGAAAAAGACAGCGAAGGCGAACGCCGCGCGCTGGAACAGCTTTTGCGCATTACCCCCCATTCGCTGGCCTGTCTGAATGATCTGGGCCGTCTGGATATGCTTGATGGCGATTATCATGCCGCACGGGATTATTTTGGCCGTGCCCTGCAAGTCGCCCCGACATCACCCACCGCCCTTGCCAACCGTGCGATTGCCCTGACGGTGCTGGATGATGAAACCGCACCGGATGCGTGGGAAAAGGCCCTTGCCGCCGATGAAATCGCCCCACCGGACGGGGTGCGTACAGCGGCCATCGCCCAGCTTCATGGTCTGGCACAGGACCTGTTTAACGCAGAGGCCAATGCGGATACCGCCGGGCAACGCCAATATCTCGCCAATGGGGCGCTTACCATGTCAACCATCGTATGACCCGTAACGTGCAAATAGAACGGAGGGCTGCATGAATACGGCCCTCCGTCCTTGACCCCTAATGAGATGGCGCACTGCTTTCAACGTTGCGCCCCAAATCGGGCATGGCACGTTTCCAGGCCATAATGCCCGCCACACATATCAGCGCGGCGATCGCCCCCATAAAAAATGGCAATTGCGACGACTGCCCGGATAAAAATCCACCGACCAGCACGGCAAAGGCCTCGGCCATGACATGGACGGAACGATAAATCCCCAGGGCCTGGCCCTGTTCGTGGGCCCCGGCGGCATCGGAAATAAACAGGCTGGTGGTGACTTCGCACCAGGCGATACCAAAGGCCGCCAGGCACATGGGGGCAAGTATCCAGGTTACGTCGTCGGGCAGCAAAAAGGTAATAATACCCACACCCAAAAACAGATGTGCCACCGCGCTGACCCCGGCCAAACCGATGCGCTTGCGCGCAGGTTCCACCAACAGGCCCGCCGCAATCAGCGGAATGGAAATAATGGCGGCATACATCCCGAGAAACGAACTGCTGACATCGTGGTTTTGCACCAGATAGACGCCGAAAAAGGCAAAAAAGACATAAACCGCGACATAACTGAAAAACGAAATGACAAAGCCGGGCAACAGCCGTTTGTCCCGCACGGTTTGCCAGACGGAGCGCACGGGAAGCCCCGGCGCATTGTCGCTCACGGGGTCGGAGGTTGCCGAAAGCTCGACGGCCAGCGCCCCGTTCAAATCCTGTGCGGCAGGAACTTGCGGTTTTGCCTTGCCCCGGCGACGCGCATAACCCGGAATGCGCAAGGCAAAAAACACCACCAGCAAATTGACGCCAAACATACCGGCGGCAAAAAAGAACGGCCAGGAAACGTTAAAGCCTTCGTAAATCGAGGAATCGGATAAAAAACCGCCCAAAAGCGGGCCAATAATCCAGCCGACATTGATCGCCACCGTGATCAGGCCAAAATTGCGCACCTTGTTTTGCGGCGTGCTGATGTCCGATGTAATGGACTGGGCAATGGCCATGTTGCCTTCGCACAGGCCCGAAACAAACCTTCCTGCCAGCAATAACGGCAGGCTGGATAACGCAACACCACTTGCCGTGACGAGATAACCGCCCGCCGCACCGGCCAGCGAGCCCAGCAAAACCGGTCGCCGTCCGATCCGGTCCGACCAGCGGCCCAGCCAGGGCGACCCTATAAACTGCCCTATCGGATAAAGTGCGATGGCAACGCCGAGAAGTAACGGGCGATATTCCACCGGTATCGACGGGTCCAGAAAACCAAGTTCCGGTTTTAGGAACATTGGCCCAAAAACCGGAAACGGCAGGCTGAAACCGGCAAAACCAAACAGAACGGTCATAAAGACCGCGATCATTAATTTACGTTCCTGGGGCATGGGATATTAAGCTCTGTCCTGAAAAATTATTGGATGTCGTGGTGGCGGACATCGACGGTAGATTTGCTTAGGGATTGGATTGTCCAAAATGGTCCGGCACATACTGTCGGCCCAAATCATGGACAAGGCTTGACGCCTGTTCGGCCTGCCAGCCAGCGCCGGTCAAAATGGCCGTCAAACCATCGCAATAGGTTTCAAAGGCATTTTCGCGCAGCAAACTGCCATAATGAGCATCGGTCATTTCCGAAAGTGCCAGCGCGTTCATGCCAAAAGACAGCGCCCAACTGGCAAGGTTAAGCATCCTGCCGCGGTCCCGCACCGGATCAACCCGCAACATGGGCGCTGCATCATCCAGAAACCCCTGAAACATCCCGGTAATATCGTCCACCTTGCGCAACAGTTCCTGATGGCGGCCCACAGTTGCCCGTCGCCAGATAGCGGGCGACATTGCCAGATATTCCATTTCAAAAAGCTGCGGGTTTTCGATGGAAAACAGAATGTCGAGCAGGCTTGCGACAATGAATTTTTCCAGCGCCGGACCATCATGGTTTCGCGCCGTTGCCAGAAATTCCTTGCGAATGATGCCAGCCCGTACAGCAAGGCCCAACAAAAGGTCTTCCTTGCTGGCGAAATGGACATAAAGCGTCCCCACCGAAATTTCGGCCGCCCGGGCAAGGTCCGACATTTTCAGATCAAAGAAGCCATATTCGCCGATCAATTCCTGCGCGCGGTCCAGAATGACCTTTTCACGCTGCTGCCGCTTTTCCTGCTTCATGTCCGCTACCTCAAAATGATTTAAAATCGAATTTGGTTCATTTTTTCGTTCGCGGCAATAAAATTTTTTGCAATCCCACCCTGAAATTTGATAAAATTTATGTATTTCAATAAATTAACAAAGGAATTTTGTGAGATCATCAGATCCAAACAGGCCAAGATGACAAAACCGCAATCCTGGACAGGTATTGAATCGCGCCGCATGGCATGATGTTTTAACAACAGCAGGGAAACACCATGCAGGACGACACAAAAACAGGGCCCGCCCGACACAGGCATCCGCACATGACACGCTTTACCCGTGTCATCGACCACATTGATGCCAACCCTCCCCATTACGGCCCAGCCCCTGCCCGATGCTAATACACCGCTGGGCGACTATATCGGTCGCGCCTTTGAAATGATCGCCAATACCGCCCCACTTGATATTACCGGCCACCCGGCCATGTCAGTGCCATGCGGGTTGGTCGATGGCCTTCCTGTCGGCATGATGCTGATTGGCCGTCATTATGGTGAAAGCACCATTTATCAGGCTGCCAGCGCGTTCGAGGCATCGGGAAACTGGGAAGCAATGTAAAATTTATTGCCACAGACAGGGGGCAACCGGCCCCTTTCCTGTGGCAAATTGCGTCGAAAAAGCCGCGTGATCAAAAACCATCAATTTCTGCAAAATTCGATGTGACCGCCATGCCCGAAACCTGTGCTGCTTTTGTGGATGTGCAAAACAAAACCATGCTTAAACCTGATTTTGACCCGCTATCAGATGTTGAAATTATCAATTTCGCGCCAACCCGTGTCGCGGCCCTACGCCATTGGGACCACCCGGCCCATATTGGCAATTCCATTTGCCGATTGATTGACTGGTGCCAGCGCAACCATTTGCCGCCCCATAAAAATACAACCTTCACCATTGTCCATGCCCCCCCAAGACCCCCGCAAAAGACAGGTCTGATCATTGATTTGTGTAGAGCCACGACACTGGCCATTCCCGACAACCCCTATGGCATATTCGAGCATGTCATTCCTGCAAACCGATGTGCGCGGCTGCGCCATATCGGCCCGGATCACACGTTAAAACAGGCCGTGGCCCCACTTTACGCCGAATGGATGCCGCAGGCGGGCGAAGCCCCCGGCAATTATCCACTGTTTTTACAGCGCATTTCCTTTGCCAAAGAAGTCCCCACCAGCCAGGCGATCACCGACATTTACATTCCACTGGCGACATAAGACAACGCACCGAAAACCAGCACCAAAGTGAAAACCGGCCTAGGCCAGATGCCGGGAACCCTTGACCGTGGCAAACGTTTTTTCGTTTATTAAACATGCTTTTCTAAGACAAACTGCCGACCGTACAAAACGGGCAGGCTTTGACTTTCACATCCGATGCCAGTGAGGTTACGATCATTATCGTCATTATCCCCGCCAGCATAACCGGACAGCCATATGTTTGAACGCCTGATCCGCACTTGGGAACGCCTGCGCCACAGCCTGTGGATCGTGCCATTGCTGTTTGGCCTGGCCGGGGCGCTGCTGGCGGCAGGTATCATGCAATTGGCGGATCTGGATTTTGAGCGGCTCTTCGCCCCGATCTGGCCGATCTTTTCCAACATCAATGATGTTAAAAGCATGATCGGCATGTTGCTGCCCGCCCTTGTCACCATGTTTACCCTGGCGCTGTCGATCACGATGGTGGTGCTGACCCTGGCGGCGCAAAATCTGGGCCCGCGCCTGATCCGCAATTTTATGGGCGACCGCGTCACCCAATCCATGATTGGCATTTTTGTTGCCAATATTACCTTTTTTGTCACAGCCCTGCTGATGATGGGCGGCCTTACGGCGGATAATCAGGTTGCACAAGTAACCGGACTGGTCGGGGCGGTGATTTTTGTCACCAGCCTGTTTTCGCTTATTGTGTTTGTGCATCATCTTGGCCGGTCGATTGTGGCTGATCAGGTGATTATCGAAACCGGCGACCGGCTGGAAAAAACCATATCCGACATACAGGCCCGCATTGGCCCGGCCATCATTGCGGCCCGCAACGCGCAAACACCCCTGCCCGAAACGGTTGAAATTGATCCGCAAACCGCCATTCAGGCAACGCGATCGGGCTATATTCAGGGCATTGATTATGACGGCCTGTGCAAGCGTATTGCCGCCCGCCATGCCTGTGTCGAACTGATCCGCCAACCCGGCGAACATGTGATCAAAGGGCAGGTTCTTGGGCGTATTTTGTGTGACAGGGATCAGCTTGAAACGCTATGCCCGCGCATCACCCGGGATGTGGCCCAAACCGTCATGATTGGCAATTTCCGCACAGCGGCCCTCGATGTGGAATTTTCGCTGCGCCAGATTGTCGAAGTTGCCGTGCGCGCACTGTCACCGGGCATTAACGACCCGTTCACCGCCATTGCATCGGTCTATCGCCTGGGCCGGGCCTTGCGCCGCACCCTGGCTTTTGCCTATCCGGCCGGGTTATGGACGGATGATAAAAACATCACCCGCCTGAGCGGCCCGGTTGCCGATTTTTGCGGCATGCTCAGTGCTGCGATCGACCAGATCCGGCAGGCAGCCGTGCAAAAACCCGATGTGCTGATTCCGATTGCCCAAACCCTCGAAGGGCTGATCCCGTTTATCAACAACGTCAACCAGCGCGATGAAATCCGCCGTCAGGCAAAAATCATCATCCGCACCGCCCAACGCAATATTGACGCACCCGATGACCGCCAGGATGTTGAAACTGCCGCCCGCCGCGTTTTGCGCCGCAGTGCCGAATGGCAAGAAAACACGCTTGAGCAAAACCCCGCTCAGGAAAGCTGAAATGGCGGCATCCGCCGTTCAACCGGTTTGGCCTTGACGATGGATGTGTTGGTTTCGGCCTTATCAACGATGCGTTCCAGCAAATTATCCAAATCCGAAACGCTGCGCACATAAAGACGGGCAACAAAGCAGTCCTCCCCTGTCACCTTGTCGCATTCGCCAAATTCGGGAATTTCCTGAATGATCTGTTCGACGATATGCAATTTACCCGGCAGCGGGCGAACACGCACAATCGCCTGAAGCGGATACCCTAGGGCTTCGGGGTTAATATCGATGGTAAATCCCCGAATGATCCCGCCTTCTTCAAGACGGCGTACCCGTTCGGCCACTGCCGGGGCCGACAGGCCCACGCGCGCGGCCAGTTCCTTTTGCGAAATGCGGGAATCAGCCATCAGCGTATTCAGAATTTTCTGGTCAGTTGCATCCATGACTTTACTTTCATCAACTCTTTTCCATTCCTGCCTTTAATAAAAAGGCGAAACGGGAATAACATCAACTTCAAACCATATTCCACAGCCGCTTTTTCCGCGAAAATGGTGCCATAAATTTATTCAGACAAACGGAGCATTCCGATGAATGAAAAAACACGTGGCACCCTGGAAATGGCAACGGCCATGTCCATTCTGGGCACCATTGGCTGGTTCGTGATCGTGTCCGAACAGCCTGCAATCAATGTTGTTTTCTGGCGGTGCGTTTTCGGGGCGGCAGCCCTGTTTGCCATATGTGCGGCCCTTGGCCTGTTGCCCGGGCTTTTAAACCTGCGCACCGTGGTATGGTCCGCCCTTGGTGGTGCCGCCATTGTGATTAACTGGTTCCTGTTATTTGCGTCCTTCAGGGAAGCATCCATTTCCATCTCGACCGCACTTTACAATACACAACCCTTCATACTGCTTGGCTTTGGTGCGCTTTTCGCGGGCGAGAAAATAACGGCCAACAAGCTGTTCTGGCTGGCGCTGGCGTTTATTGGCCTGTTATTCATTATAACAGGCAATGATGCCGGACATGACGCACAAGGTACTGTTGGCACCAGCCTGCCAGGCATTGTGATGGCGCTGGGGGCGGCCTTTTTCTGGGCGGTTGCGGTTATCATCACCAAAAAGCTGAAGGGGACGCCGCCGCATCTGATCGCCCTTGTGCAGGTAACGGTTGGCATCCTGATGCTCGCGCCCTTTGCCGATTTCACCAACCTGCCCGCGACCGGCTTTTCGTGGCTGTCGCTGGTGATTATCGGGGCGGTGCATACCGGGCTGATCTATGTGCTGATGTATGGGGCCGTTCAAAAACTGCCCACCCATTTGCAAGGGTCGCTGACATTCCTGTACCCGGTAGTTGCCATCCTGATTGACGTCATCGCCTTTCACCATCGCCTTGGCACCGGGCAAATCCTGGGGGCGGCGGCAATCCTGATCGGCGCGGCGGGGATGAATTTGGGCTGGCGCGTATTTGGCCGAAAAACCCGACAGGCCCACAACACCAAAACAGCCTGATGACAGGCCAAAACAAAACCCCGCTGCCGGGCTGGCAACGGGGTTTTGGATATTTGCATCATTGCAGGACTAATCAGCCCGCCAATGCCGCCTCAATTGCAGCAAGGGCCTGTGCGGCCTTGTCGCCATCGGGGCCACCACCCTGGGCCATGTCCGGGCGGCCACCGCCGCCTTTGCCGCCCAGTTCGGCAACACCAATACGCAGCAGGTCAACCGCATTATGGCTGGCAACCAGATCCTGGGTCAGGCCGACAACGATGGAGGCCTTGCCGCCATCAATGGCGATCAGGGCGGCAATGCCCGATCCCATCTGGCTGCGCAATTCGTCAACCATGCCCTTCAGTTCCTTGGCCGGGATGCCTTCAAGAACCCGAAACGCGGTTTTAACGCCGTTAATTTCCTTGAAGCCAGCATCGCCGCCCGCACCCCCGACCCCGCCGGTTGCCAGCTTTTTACGCAGATCGGAAACTTCACGCTCCAGACGGCGGCGTTCTTCCTGCAGGGCCTGCACACGGGCAGGCACATCTTCGGGCACAGCCTTCAAATCACCGGCAACAGACTGCAACAGGCGATCGCGGTTTGCCATATAGTTTGCAGCATCGGCACCGCTGAGTGCCTCGATACGGCGCACACCGCTGGAAACGGCACCCTCGGAAACGATTTTGAACAGGCCGATATCGCCGGTGCGTTTGACATGGGTGCCCCCACACAGTTCCAGCGAATAGGCAAATTCCTTTTCTTCCGGCAAGCCCATGGAAACAACACGGACTTCATCGCCGTATTTTTCACCAAACAGCGCCATCGCCCCCAGTTCAATCGCCTCGTCAGGCGTCATCAAACGGGTGACGACTTCGGTGTTTTCGCGAACCAGGCGGTTCACATCGGCTTCGATCACGGCAATTTCTTCCGCCGTCACCGGTTTCGGATGGGATACGTCAAAACGCAGGCGCTCGGGTGCCACCAGCGAGCCCTTCTGCGTCACATGGTCGCCCAGATGTTTGCGCATCACGGCATGGAGAAGATGCGTTGCCGAGTGATTGGCCCGCAGTTTTGAGCGGCGATCGTGATCCACGCGGAATTCGGCGGCATTGCCGGTTTTGATCTCGCCCGACACCACCTTGCCCAAATGCACATGCAGCGCACCAAGTTTTTTCTGGGTATCGGCAATTTCAATGACCGCACCATTTTCGGTGCGGATCACGCCGGCATCCCCCTGCTGACCACCGGATTCGCCAAAAAACGGCGTCTGGTTGGCCAAAATGGCAACCTGGTCGCCTGCCTTGGCGGTTTCGACTTCCTTGCCATCCACGATGATGGCGGTCAAAACACCTTCGGCGGTTTCGGTTTCATAACCCAGGAATTCGGTCGCCCCGAAACGGTCATTCAGATCAAACCAGACTTCTTCGGTTGCCGCTTCGCCCGAACCAGACCATGCCGCACGGGCCTTGGCCTTCTGTTCGGCCATGGCCGAGGAAAAACCGTCTTCGTCAATCCCGATTTTGCGGGGTTTAAGCGCATCGGCAGTCAGATCAAGCGGGAAACCATAGGTATCATACAGCTTGAAGGCCACATCGCCCGGCAGAACCGCGCCTTCGCCCATTTCAACCGTGGCTTCGTCAAGCATCTTGAGGCCGCGATCGAGCATGGTTTTAAAGCCATGCTCTTCCAGCTTCAGAGTTTCTTCGATCAAGGCCTGGGCACGCACCAGTTCCGGGTAGGCAGCGCCCATTTTGCGCACAAGCGCCGGGACCAGCTTATACATCAGCGGGTCCTTGGTGCCGACCATGTGCAAATGGCGCATGGCACGGCGCATGATACGGCGCAGAACGTTCCCGCGACCAGCATTGGACGGCAAAACACCATCGGCAATCAGGAAGCTGGTGGAACGCAAATGGTCCGCCACCACACGATGGGACACGTTATGCGGCCCATCCGGGTCGGTATTGGTGATATCGGCCGAGGCCTCGATCAGGGCGCGCATCAAATCGATATCATAGTTATCGTGCTTGCCCTGCAACACGGCAGCCACACGTTCCAGACCCATGCCGGTATCGATGGAGGGCTTTGGCAGGTCCAGACGGCGGCCGTCCGCCATCTGTTCATACTGCATGAAAACCAGGTTCCAGATTTCAATGAAACGGTCGCCGTCTTCTTCCGCACTGCCCGGAGGGCCACCCCAGATATGATCGCCATGATCAAAGAAGATTTCCGAACACGGACCACACGGGCCGGTATCGCCCATCGACCAGAAATTGTCCGAGGTGGGAATGCGAATGATGCGATCATCACTCAGCCCGGCGATTTTCTTCCACAAACCGTGAGCTTCATCATCGGTATGATAGACCGTCACCAGCAGTTTTTCCGCCGGAAGACCGTATTCCTTGGTGATCAGATTCCAGGCGAACTCAATCGCGTTTTCCTTGAAATAGTCGCCAAACGAAAAATTGCCGAGCATTTCAAAAAAGGTGTGATGTCGCGCAGTATGACCGACATTTTCCAGGTCATTATGCTTGCCCCCGGCCCGCACGCATTTCTGCGACGTAACCGCACGGGAATAATCGCGCTGCTCCTGGCCGGTGAAAACGTTTTTAAACTGGACCATCCCGGCATTGGTAAACATCAGGGTGGGGTCATTGCGCGGCACCAGCGGGCTGGAAGATACAACCTCGTGGCCGTTCTTGCGGAAAAATTCCAAAAACGTGGTGCGAATATCGTTAACGGTCTGCATCTCTCTCCAACCCGGAAAACGCGGAACAAAACACCCACCTGGACTGCGGGTTGACTGCACTGTTTAGCGGCTCGCCTTTGCCCTGTCCAGTCGGGGAAAAGGGCTAAACGGTTAAAAGCTGCGTTTCAAGTATTATCGCCGACGGAATTAGTCCAGAACCGGGCGCATGAAACTGCGTTCATAGCTGATGATGGAACGGTTTTTTTGTTCAAGTTCCAGTGTCGCCACGCATTCGGCGTCATCGGCCATCTGGTTGCGATAGGTTTCATAGGCGGCCAAGCTTGGAAAACTAAACAGCGCGTAAGCAATGTTGCTAGCCCCTTCATGGGGCAGAAAATAGCCGTGATGCGTGCCGCCCATACGGTTAACAATGGGAATCCAGCGCCGGGCATACTCCTCGAATTCGGGGATTTTGTGCATATCGATAACGTATTTAAGATAGCAGGTGATCATGGAACCTTCGCCAATCACGTCAAAAACAAGCAAACCAAAGAACAGCGCATCAGGACGGCTGCCTGCACCTTAATTCGCTTTTTTCTGAATATTCTGGCCGAGCTTTTCCAGATCCTTGCCAAAACCATCGGCGGTTTCACACCCCGCCAGCGCCGCCCCAAACGCAACCATCAACAGAACAGCCATAACCTTACGGACCCGTTTTTCCATCTTCGCTATTCTCCAACCTGGGCAAATGCCCGTCAGCTTTTACCAGTGGCAACATCCGAAGCCTCCGCATCAAGCAGACGGCATTTCAATGTTCCTGCAAAACAACGCGCAAAATATAACGAAATCATGGCGTCCCCTACTAAAATTTGTGCAGGACAACACTGCGACACGTTCATAAACAATACAGACGTGCATACAGATCATCCGTTGCCCGTAAAGAGGTATCGCGCCATTATGTGATACAGTAAAATAGGGCCGAGAGCCGAACGCGATATGTGCGACCTTTGGGTTCCAGCCGACGACAACAAGAGATTGCTAACGCAACGCGGCTTATCATATAAATAATTATTAGTCGTCAGGAGAGAATACGCTGTTCACACGAACCATAGCAGGCCCGGGCTGTAAAAATAGGTCCAAGGCCTGGATTGCTTTTTGTTCTGCGGTTTCGGAAATCTCCGATGTCAAGATCAGGCGTTCGATTGGCACGTCATAGCCACCTCCCGATGTACTTGGGTCTGCATGAAAATAATCACTCGTCTCGACCCAGGCAGAGAACCCCGAATATTCAGATTTCTCTATCTCCATCGCTTCGTCATATGTCATCTCTCTTTTTTGTCTATCATCCAATTCAGTTCCAATATTCTCAAATTTCTCTATAAACTCAGGTTCCATTGCATCATTTGAATCTAAAAGTTCATTAATAGAGCCCTCAAAACTCAACGTTTGCAGCACTATTTCTTTCTTATCACTCTGATTTCTGATCCAGATAACTTTCCCGGTTAACATATCTTCCTTCAAGTTGACCGGACGAATTACCCCACCCCAATCACTTTCGACAAAACTCTTCAACTGTCTTAACAAATGAAGCCAATACTGCTGCGCGGCAAAAAATTGCTCCGTGCTCCTGAAATATTCCTCAAACGGATAACCGGGAGTATCTTTGAACAACTCCAAAAACATTAAACACCCTCCAAGGAATCAGCATTTTTAACTTTTAATTTCCAAATCAACACGCAGTGCGATTCTTTATTTTTCTGATATCAAAATTTGCAGTCTGCCCCATCGTCTTCAAAGAAGCTCGTGATACTATCAGCAACAAAAGCTCCGCCTTCATAAATGTCTTTTTACGTTACCTCTATCCCGTAAATTGGCGTAAATACTATTTAAGGTGCGCCCATTGGACGCACCCTGCTTTTCTTCTCTGATCCGGGCTGATGTGCAATTACGCTTACAGTCGTTGGTTGTATCGTCATTGCTGGTCCGGATGAATGTCTCGCCTTCGCTTATCGCCTTAAACCGGTGGGCGGCGCCCGCGCAGGGCGTTGACCAGCAACGACACCAAAAACAGAACGATAAAGACGAAGAACAGAATTTTTGCAATCCCGACAAAGGTACCGGCAAGCCCGCCAAAACCAAGTACGGCTGCCAGCAAAGCCAGGACAAGACAGAATATTGCCCAACCAAGCATGTTATTCTCCTGTTGTTATTTTATTTTCAGGCGACCGGCGCAGTTTGCTCGTGTCTTTTGTTTCACTATTTGCCAGTCGTCAGCCATATCCGATCCGTTGCGGGCACATGCCCTTCAGATCAGTTGGCACCTTCCTGAATGTTGTCACCAAGCTTTTCAACGTCCTGGCCAAAGCCTTCGGCGGTTTCACAGGCGGCCAAACCCATACCAAAACCGGCAATCATCGCCAGAGCAAAAAAGCGTTTCAAGAAATTGGACATGATGAACTCCTGATCCTTGAACTTGTGATTGTTTTGTATTCGTTACACACGACTTCAAACGTCAGGTATCGTTACTTGTTCCGCATTTGGTGCTCGATCCCGTTCAAATCGGCGCTTAATGGTCTTAAAACGGGCATCAAGCCTGCTGATTTCTGCGATTAAGACAAATCGTGATCATTTTGGGGCAACTGCCTTATTACCCTACCACAGGGGAAAGACCGCCCTTAACACGAACAAACCGGCATCTTCACCATGAAAACACTGTTCACATCGCTCTGGTACGGTCCAAAGGGTGCACATCGCTCATATCCCAGCGACGCATAAAGCGTGATGGCTGCATCGGACTGAATACCGGTTTCAAGGCATAGGCCACCAAAACCATGTTCAAGCGCGTCCTGTTCCATATGGACCATAAGCATGCGTGCAAGCCTCTGCCGACGCATGTCGCGATTAACAAACAATCTCTTTATTTCAACAAACGGAACAGGGGTATCATGCCTTGCTGATATTGAAGGACACTTACCGGGGGGTAGCGGGATATAGCCGCCGCAGGCAACAGCCCGACCGTCCACTTTTCGTCGAACAACAAAAAACCGTACATCCTCGGCAATAAGCTGCCCTGCACTTAACCCTGCCCGGTCCTGCCCCGGATAAAGCCGCGCCGTCCTGGTATCGGCCTGGTCAAACAGGGATGTAACCACAGGCTGGTCTGGCGTTTCGGGATGAATAACAAACATAGGGTAATCCTTGTAAAACAGGGAAACAGAAAATCAGAACAGCGGAACCCACGCCTTGCCGAGGGTCGGGGCGAAGGCCCTGGAAATAATTCAGCAACTGAGTGACACAAACCCTGTTGATCGCAGCGATCAAACCCCGCGCAAATTCCCCCAGACATGCACATGCCATTGCGGCATGACGCGCACATCAAACCAGCCGTTTTCCGCCACACGCGTCACCAGCCAGCGATAGCGTTCGGTCAGGGCATCAAGATCAACGCCGTCCACCCCGTCGGGATGCGGTGCCGCCGGGGTGGCATTGACCGGCTGCAGATAACAGGGAATATCAGGGTGACGCGAGCGCACATGGTTGGCAAAGGCCAAATCGGCCTCGTCCGCCACCGGAAATTTCAGGGTTATGGCCGGACCGTTCCCCATGCCATTGCGCGCAGCGGCAATGCAGGCAGCCAGATCACCGGCATTGAATGTGGTGTGGCTTGAAGGCGGCTTGGGGCTCAGCGTCAAATGATCGAGTTTGGCAAACCAGCGCCGGGCGATGCTGCCCTGTGTTTCAATGGCAAAGGTAAATCCCTGGGCCTGCCCCAAATCAATGAGCGGTTCCAGCGGCTGAATGGCGGGATTGCCGCCCGAGAGTGTCACCAGGACCGGACGCCCGCCAGACAGTTTTTTCACCTGATCAAGTATATCGTGAGCCGTCATCGGCAGCCAGTCTGCCCGAAAGGAAGGGTCTACGGCATAGAGCGTATCACACCACGAACAACGAAAATCACAGCCGCCGGTGCGGACAAAAACCGTTGGCAGGCCCAACAGCGCCCCTTCGCCCTGCACGGTCGGGCCGAAAATTTCCGAAATGCGAATTTTACCGTGACGACGCACACCTTCGCTGTCCTCAACCGAAAAACCGGCCGCGACAGAAGACGTTTCCGTACCGGTACCGGTACCGGTTTTCATCTGCGGGTTCATGGCCGATATTCCGCCCAGGTTTTAGGCGTTTCCGATACACGCACCGCCGAGACCTCCGGCCAACGATCCCTGGCCCAGTCGCAGAAGAATTTTGCCAGATTTTCCGCCGTGACATGGTCATGACCCAGCACATCATTAAGATGACGATGGTCAAATTCATCGTCGATCAGACGTTTAAGCGGGCCTAGTTCGCGGTAATCGCGCACAAAACCACGATGATCCAGGCTGGAAGACTGCAATTCGATCTCGACAATATAATTGTGACCATGCAGACGGGCGCAGGGATGATCGGCTTCCAGCCCGCCCAGCACATGGGAGGCCGAAAAGGCAAATTGTTTGGTAATTCTGAACATTTTCAATCTCGTTTCAGGCCGCGGCTTGACCTGCAGCACATCGCACCGACGCTTGCATGCGAACGCACGACGCCCGCAGACAAAAGCCGTTTGATGGTTGCTCGATACCGCGCCAGTGGGAATGATTTAGCCGTGCGTGCTGCGTTCCGCGAATTTGCGCTTCGCATGTTCGGCCCGGGCCTGTTTCCAATATTCCCGGTCGGTATAAACGGTCGGGTCGAGCACACGGGCCAGCTCCAGCGCCTCGCGCCGTTCCACACAGGTGCCGCAGCGTCCGCAATGCACATCGCCGCCCTTGTAACAGGACCATGTGCGATCAACCGGCACGCCAAGACGACCGGCCTCTGCGGCAATATCGGCCTTGGAGGCATGAATAAAGGGCGTATAAAGCCGGATGTGCGCCACACCCTCCAGGGCATGATCCTGCATGGCCTGAAACGCATGAACGAAATCGGGGCGACAATCGGGATAGATAAAGTGATCCCCGCCATGCATGGCAGCGGCCACCGCATCGGCCCCGGCACTGGCGGCCGCGCCAAATGCCACTGTCATCATGATGGCATTGCGGTTGGGCACCACCGTGATGCGCATGGTTTCTTCGGCATAATGCCCATCGGGCACGGCCACATCATCGCTGGTCAATGACGAACCGGTCAAAAGCCTGCCAACCGGTTTTAAATCAACAATATTGTGGGGAACGCCCAAATCACGGGCGGTTTCGGCAGCATAATCAAGTTCCTTTTTATGGCGCTGGCCATAATCAAAGGAAATCAGTCCCTGCAAACTGTGTTCGCGCGCAACCTTATGCGCCAGCGTCACAGAATCCAGGCCGCCCGAACAGACGACGATGGTTTTCATGGTATAACCTTTGCGTGTTTTTTACCTGGTGCTACGACAGGGGGACCCTTAAAGATCACCAAGCCGCGCATTTCCCACATGCGGCAAAAAAAGGCAAGGGCTTTCTATACTGCCATTTCCCGACGTCCGGAAAGCACATGAAAGCACATGGGCACCCGGAAATATGTGTCTTCAATATGTTGCGACAGGCTGGCCCGCATCAGATCGTCAATTTCGCGACCCTGCCCGGATGTGGCATTTCGCAGCGCAGCGCCAAAAAGCATCTGCATTTGCGGCCGCCAGAACGGGGCGGCGGCGGGAATCCGCCCGCACGGTGTATGTGTAACCAGCGAAACATCGTCAAAACCGGCATTGATCAGCCGGGCAACCGAATTTTCGGCGGACGAAAACCCAAACAGATCCAGCCCCGCCGCCTCGAACCCGGTGCCCAGGACCTGTTTAAAAATCGCATCCATCGCACCAAATAACGGGTTTTCCGCCATTGGCCCCCAAACCATGAAAGCCGCCCGGCCGCCAGGGGCCAAAACCCGCCGGGTTTCGCGCAGGGCCTGGTCCGGGTTTTGACAAAACATGATGCCAAACCGGCACGATACCCCGTGAAACATGGCATCGGCAAATGGCAGGGACTGCATATTGGCCGCCACAACATCAAGATTGGCAATTTCCGCCCGCGCGGCCCGCCCGGCCAGCCCGGCGCACATTGATGGGGCAATATCGCTGGCAATTACCCGCCCCGAAGGGAATGGTTTTCCTTTGGCACTTTCGGGCATGTCAGAAAAGGCAGACGACAACAAAGCCGCAAGACCAAATGCCGGTTCGCCAACGCCCGAAGCCAGATCAAGCACGCACAAACCATTGTGGCAGCGCTGGGCGACACGATCAGCCATACCATGCAGTTCGAGAGCATCAATCAGGTGACGATTGATTTTGTCGGCTTGGGGGGCCAGACGATCTGCCCAGTTCAGCCAGTCAGATGACAGATCCTGCCATATCGGATTCCCCGCGTCCTGATTCATCATCCCCCCTGTGCTGTCGCCCGCCTTGACGTTTTTTCGGGTCATCACCCACGAGCCGACGAATTGCCAGCCCTGTTTTTGTAACACACATCCCGTTCAACGTGATCTGCGCGACTTTTCCAACATTTATACCAGTTCCCCGCGATCCGATCGCCGTTTTTTACAAAGATGCCCACAAATTCAGCATTCTCGCCATATCTCCGGCAGTCCCAAAAGGCGACTGTGAGAAATTTCACTGCAAAAAAAGAAAATGCGCATTTTCGAGTCGCCCCCGCGCCCCCAAACGAACGCTCATGCGGCACCGCAGGAAAAAGAATTTTTATCATTAAAAATCAAAAACTTAACATGAAATCCCTTGAAAAAGGACACCCCGTTGGGAGCCATTTTGCCAAAAATCCGGCTTTCGGGAACACCCCATATGCAATGCTGCCCATCGGAAAATACATAGCTTGATCAAGGATATGCAAACACAAGCAACTTCATCCTGACATGGCACGAAGCACTGACAGGCGAGAGATGCCGCATCGCAAAATATCTGTATCGACCCGATACAGATAGGCAATTAAGCCACTGTCAGAATGGCATTTTGCGCAAAAATATAAAATATTGAACCTGATTTCGGTAATTTTTTTTCAATTGTTTCCGTTTTGTGGATTTGTCACTTGCAGGTTACGGGCTTTATTATCAGTATTTCCACGTACGCATTAGTGGGGATGCTTCCCGCTCCAGGGCGAACAACAAAAATAGGGAGACATATTAAATGTCATTTATCACGAAGACCAAAGATGGTCTCGTGCACGGCTTCTTGAATTCGTCACGAGCTTTTCTTATTGGCACTGGCCTTCTCGCAAGCAGCATGGCTGCACTGGCACCGGTTTCGGCCCAGGCCGAAATGGTGTTGAACCGGGGCAATGGTTCGGAACCGGGCAGCCTTGACCCGCAAATATCCGAAGATGTTCCGGCATCGCACATTTTGCGCGACCTTTATGAAGGCCTGGTTGGCGAAGCACCAAGCGGTGACATCGTTCCCGGCGATGCCGAAAGCTGGACCGTCAGCGAAGACGGCCTGACCTATACCTTCAAAATCCGCGATGATGCCAAATGGACCAATGGCGAGCCCGTGACCGCCGGTGACTTCGTTTATGCCTGGCAGCGCGCCGTGGACCCGAAAACCGGGTCGGAATATTCGTTCCTGCTGGCGCCGATCAAAAATGCCGAAGACATTACCGCAGGCAAAAAGGACCCGTCCGAACTGGGTGCAAAGGCCATTGACGACAAAACCCTAGAAGTGGACCTTGCCGGCCCGACCCCCTATTTCCTGGGCTTGCTGACCCATTCGGTCAGCTATCCGGTTTACAAACCGGCTGTTGAGAAATTTGGCGACCAGTGGACCCGCCCGGACAATTCCGTCACCAACGGTGCCTTCAAGCTGATTGAATGGAACCCGCAGTCACGCATCGTCCTGGCCAAAAACGACCAGTACTGGAATGCCGACAGTGTAAAGCTCGACAAGGTCATTTATTATCCGACCGAAAGCACCACGGCCGAGCTGAAGCGTTACCGCGCCGGGGAACTGGACTGGACCTATGAGGTGCCGAACGACCAGATCAAATGGATCCGCGACAATATGAATGACGAATTCGTCGTGTCGAACTATCTGGGCGTTTATTATTACGGCTTTAACATGACCAAGCCGCCCTTTGACAATGCCAAGCTGCGCGAAGCCTTTTCCCTGGCGATCAATCGCGACATCCTGATGGACAAGATTGTCACCGCAGGCGAAGTTCCGGCCTATTCCTATGTCGTGCCGGGCATGAACGGTTATGATCCGGTTTATGTCAATTTCAAGGACATGACCCAGAAGGAACGCAACGAAAAAGCCTATAAGCTGTATCAGGAAGCCGGCTATTCCAAGGATAACCCCCTGACGGTTGAAATTCGTTACAACACCAATGACAACCACAAGAAAATCGCCATTGCGATTGCCTCGATGTGGAAAAGCGTGCTGGGTGCGAATGTCAATCTGGTCAATGAAGAATTCAAGGTCTTCCTGGAAACCCGTAAAGCCAAGGAAAAAACCCAGGTCTTCCGTGCGGGCTGGATTGGCGATTACAACGACCCCAACACCTTCCTGGAACTGTGGAAATCCGATTCCGGCCTGAACGACACCGGTTTTGCCGACCCGGAATATGACAAGCTGATGGACGAAGCCTCCAAGGAGCAGGATTCCGCAAAGCGGATGAAACTGCTTGAAAGTGCCGAGCGCATCTTCCTTGATGCCAACGCGGTTGCCCCGATTTATCACTATGTGACCAAGCACATGATCAAACCGTATGTCAAAGGCTGGGATGCCGATGGCAAAGGCCATGTCAACGTGCTGGACCATGTTCGTTCGCAGTATCTGTATATCGAAAAATAATCCTTCGATTGACAGTCTGAACATGCTGTCCGCCGCGCCCCCATGCGCGGCGGGCAGGCTTTGGGGATAACCATATGCTTGGCTTTACACTCAAACGATTGCTCGGGGCGATCCCGACGCTTTTTATCATTGTCACCCTGTCATTCTTTCTGATCCGGACCGCACCGGGCGGACCGTTTGACAAGGAACGTTCCGTCCCGCCAGAGGTGGCGGCCAACCTGAACGCCGTTTATCACCTGGATGAACCGTTATGGATGCAATATGGCCGCTATCTGGGTGATGTGATCCAGGGTGATTTCGGTCCGTCCTTCCAGTATCGCGACTTTACCGTGACCGAACTTATTTTTCGCGGTTTTCCGGTGTCGTTGACGCTTGGCGGATCGGCCATTTTCCTGGCCCTGATCATTGGAACAACACTGGGCACCCTGGCCGCCTTAAAACAAAATTCAAAACTTGATTACGCCGTAATGGCAACAGCCATGACCGGCATTACCATTCCAAACTTTGTCATGGCCCCGCTGCTGACGCTTGTTTTCGGGGTTTATTTGCGCTGGCTGCCTGTCGGCGGCTGGGAACAGGGGTGGGACCAGGTTGTGTTGCCCGTTATTGCACTCGCCCTGCCGCAAATTGCCTATATCGCCCGGTTAACCCGTGGCTCCATGATCGAGGTTTTGCGCTCCAACTTTGTGCGCACCGCCCGGGCAAAGGGCATTCCCGAACGCATCATGATCACCCGCCATGCCCTTAAGGCCGGTATCCTGCCGGTGGTGTCCTATCTGGGCCCGGCAAGTGCCGCCGTCATTACCGGGTCTGTGGTGATTGAACAGATTTTTTCCATTCCCGGCATCGGGCGCTACTTCGTCCAGGGCGCGCTTAACCGCGACTATACGCTGGTGATGGGCGTCGTCATTTTCTATGGCTCGCTGATCATTCTGTTCAATCTGCTGGTCGATCTTGTGTACGGCCTGCTCGATCCGAAGGTGAGGATGCAGTAATGTTTGCAAAAACCAATCCGGCCTCCGCGACCGAGGCCGCCGATCTGGCACTGGCCGGGCAAAATGTCAAAGGCCGTTCGCTGTGGGAAGATGCCTTTCGTCGCCTGCGCGCCAACAAGGCCGCAATGGTCAGCGTCACCCTGCTGGTGCTGATCACCCTGTCGGCCATTATCATTCCGATGTTTCACCCCCATCCGTTTGACGAAATCTACTGGGATTATATTCAGGCCCCGCCTGATATTGAGGCCGGTTTCCTGTTTGGTACCGACACCAATGGCCGCGACCTTTTTGTCCGGTCCCTGTATGGCATTCGGGTTTCATTGATGGTGGGCATTGTCGCCACATCGGTGTCGCTTCTGATTGGTGTGACCTATGGCGCGATTTCGGGCTATATCGGTGGACGTACCGACAACATCATGATGCGCATTGTCGATATTATGTATTCGATGCCCTTCATGTTTTTCGTCATCATGCTGATGGTGGTTTTTGGCCGCCATATTTACCTGATTTTTGCCGCCCTTGGCGCGGTTGAATGGCTGACGATGGCGCGCATTGTGCGCGGCCAGGCGCTGTCGATCAAAAACCGCGAATTTGTCGAGGCGGCACGGGCATCGGGTGTGTCGAATTTCAACATCATTCGCCGCCATATTGTGCCCAATGCACTGGGACCGGTGATTGTGTATGTCACGCTGACCATCCCGCAGGTGATCCTGATTGAAAGTTTCCTGTCCTTCCTCGGGCTGGGCGTTCAGGAACCGATGACCAGCCTGGGTGTGCTGATTTCCGAAGGTGCCCAGCAAATGGAGAGTGCGCCCTGGACACTGCTGTTCCCGGCAACGATCCTGGCGGCCATTCTTTTCTGCTTTAACTTCATCGGCGACGGGCTGCGCGATGCCCTTGACCCGCGTGACCGCTAACGGAGCATGACGCCATGAGTACCATTCTTGACGTTCAGGGCCTGACAACGGTCTTTAAAACCCATGATGGCGATGTCAAAGCCGTCAATGACCTCAGCTTTTCGATCAGGGCGGGCGAAGCCCTTGGGGTTGTGGGCGAATCCGGGTCGGGCAAAAGCCAGACATTCCTTGCCATTATGGGGCTTCTGGCTTCCAACGGCTATTCCACCGGGTCGGCCAAACTGAAAGGCCAGGAACTGATTGGCCTTTCCACCCGCGAGCTGAACAAAGTGCGCGGTTTGAAAATGTCGATGATCTTTCAGGATCCGATGACATCGCTCAACCCCTATATGCGCATTTCCAAACAGCTTTCCGAAGTGCTGGTGCAGCACAAGGGCATGAGCGAAAAGGAAGCCCGCGCCAAGGCGCTGGATATGCTCGACCTTGTGCGCATTCCCGAGGCGCGCAAACGGTTCGATATGTATCCGCATGAATTTTCCGGCGGGATGCGCCAGCGCGTGATGATCGCAATGGCCCTTCTGTGCGAACCGGAACTGCTGATTGCCGATGAACCGACCACCGCCCTTGATGTGACCGTTCAGGCACAAATTCTGGACCTGTTGGGCGATCTGAAACGCGAAATGAATACCGCGATCGTCATGATTACCCATGATCTGGGCGTGGTGGCCGGTATTTGTGACCATGTACAGGTAATGTATGCCGGACGCATTATTGAAAGTGCGCCCGTCAACGACCTGTTTGGCAACCCGCAGCATCCCTATACCGCCGGGCTGCTGGCATCGTCCCCGCGCCTTGATGTGGTCAACGGGGATGAGAAACTTGTCACCATCGCCGGTCAGCCACCCAACCTGCAACGTTTGCCAGCCGGATGCAGCTTTGCCCCGCGCTGCCCGCACGCCTTTGATCGCTGCCGGGCCGAATTGCCGCTTTTGCGCAAAACCGAAGATGGCACCGCCGAGGACACCCATGTCAAAGCCTGCCATTTGGAAGATCACAAGGGACTTGCCGCATGACTGTTGAACCCGTTCTTCTGGATGTCAAAAACCTGAAGGTGCATTTTGATGTGCCTGCGGGCGGTTTCCTGTTTAAAAAGACCGTGCCGCTTAAGGCCGTCGATGATGTCAGCTTTCAGATCAAGGCTGGTGAAACGCTGGGTGTGGTTGGTGAATCGGGCTGCGGCAAATCCACGCTCGGCCGCGCCATTTTACGCCTGATCGAACCCACCGCGGGCGAGGCCGTATGGCTGGGGCGTGATCTGGCCTCGATCAACCACAAACAGATGCAGGCGCTGCGATCGGACCTGCAAATCATCTTTCAGGACCCGCTGGCATCGCTTGATCCGCGCATGACCATCGGCCAGATCATTTCCGAACCGCTGATCACGCACCGCCCGGAACTTTCCAAGGCCCAGGTGCGCGATGAAGTGCGCGAAATCATGGCCCGGGTGGGCCTGATGCCGGAAATGATCAACCGGTATGCCCATGAATTTTCCGGCGGGCAGTGCCAGCGTATCGGCATTGCCCGGGCAATGGTGCTGCGGCCAAAACTGATTGTCTGTGACGAGGCGGTTTCGGCCCTTGACGTTTCCATTCAGGCACAGATCGTCAATCTGTTGCAGGAATTGCAGCGCGAATTTGGCCTGGCCTTGCTGTTTATCAGCCATGACCTGTCGGTCGTGCGTCATATCAGCCATCGTATTCTGGTGCTGTATCTGGGCAATGTAATGGAGGTTGCGGATCGCGATACCATCTATAACGCGCCCAAGCACCCCTATACCAAGGCGCTGATTTCGGCCGTGCCCATTCCCGACCCGGTGCTGGAACGCAAAAAGGAACGCATTGTTCTGACCGGCGAACTTCCCAGCCCGATCAGCCCGCCATCGGGATGTGTATTTCGTACACGCTGCCCGTTTGCCCGGGAAAAATGCACAACAGACGTGCCCGAAATTCAGAATCTGGGGGCAAAGCACCAGGTCGCCTGCCATTTCCACGAGGAAATGTAAGATCAAACCGACATAATAAAAGGGGGCGTCATGATATCGACATGAGGCCCCCTTTTTTAATCAGTAATCGGCCAGATCAACCATCCCCAAAGTATCGACAATTTTTGTCCGGTCCTCGCCACCGCGTTTGTAATAAACCAGTGCATAAGGATCGCCATTCTCAATGGCCTTTTTCATCACACTTTCAAAATCATCGGGGGTTGCCGTTTTGGTTTCATTGATGCGGGTAATGAAATCCCCCTTCATGAAACCGGCCTGATCACCCTGCCCCATCTTTTCCATACGGTCCACCACAAGTCCCTGTGTACCTTTGGGCAGTTCAAGCTTTTCCCAGGCTTTTTCATTGGCAGGGACAAGTTCCAGCCCCATCACCTTTTTACGGCCATCATCCTCAGGGGTTTTGCCTAAAATTCGGTCGCGCTCTGCCTGGCGGCGACGGCTTTTCGCTTCGTCCATGTCGTCAGGTATCAGGCTGAAACTTTTGTAACCGCCATCGCGCCAGACGGTTACGGTTGTTTTGCCTGTTGCCTCGGCTGCCTGCATGCGGAAATGCAACCGCGATGTCACGGTTGCACCATTCACCGCCACAATCACATCCCCGGCACGGATACCCGCCTGATAGGCCGGTTCGTCCTTTGGGGCACGATGGATCAACATGCCTTCGTCCCGTTCCATTCCCAAAAGAGGACCAAGGCCGGGCTTGACCTCGGAATAGGCAATACCAAACCAGCCGCGTTTGATTTCACCATCACGGATCAAAAGATCAACAATGCCCTGGGCATGTTCGGATGGAATGGAAAATGCCAGCCCCTCGTTGCCGCCCGAGCGGGTATAAAGCGCCGAATTAACACCAACCACACGGCCATCCATTGCCAAAAGTGGCCCGCCCGAATTTCCCTTGTTTACCGCCGCATCCGTTTGCAGATAGGGGTTATATTCCCCCTTGGAAAGCTGGCGCTGCTTGCCCGAAATAACGCCTGTTGTCAGGCTTTGGTCAAAACCATAGGGATAGCCAAGGGCGAAAACAGGGTCACCAACCAAAAGCGCATCAGAACTGCCCCAGGCAAGCGGCGTGACACCTTCGGGCATGGCAACCTGCAATACGGCAAGGTCGGTCAGGTAATCTTTACCCAGCAATTTGGCGCGCATACGACGACCATCTTTCAAAACAACAATGAACTGAATGCCGTCTCGCACCACATGCTCGTTGGTGACAATCAGGCCCTTGCTGCTGATAAAGAAACCGGTTCCGGTCGAGCCATTGCGCTTGCGCTTTTGCCAGTCATATTTGGGTTCCTCGTTCTTTTTTTCGGCCTTGTCATCGCGGTTGCGATCCTTGTCGGGGGTATCATCGTCGCGTTCGTCAGGCGGCAGGTAAAAATCTTTGCCTTCTTCCTTTTTCTCGCGTTCTTCATCCACAATCTCGGCATAGCTTTTTTTCAGCACGTTAATCCGCACAACACCTGGCGACACCTGCTGGTAAACCGATGCCAGGCTTTGATCACCCATATCCCTTGTGATTTGGCTTTGGGTTTCGGTATGCGGTTTTGGGGTGCCGGCATAAGACAGGGCTGGGGTGATCAGGGCTGTCGAAACCAGCATGGTTGCAACCAGTGAATGGCGAAGCATTTTTTTCATCATATCGCTCTCTCAATAGGGAGGTGCCAGAACGCATCAACGCATTCTGGCGTTATCGGTGATGGGAAATGTCAGTAGGAATAAGTCAGGCCCAGCCAAAAGGTGCGGCCCTTGCGGTATGGGGCCTCGGACACCAGCGTGTGCGCCCCTGCACGATTAAGCACATTGTCGATGGAAACATTCATGGTCAGAACGTTTTTACCAGCTGCGATCAGGTCGTAATCCAGCGTCAGATCCAGGTCAAAGCGGGCCTTTTCCTGGCGTTCTTCATACACATCGTAAACAGTGCCCCCGATATTCCGGTTGGAACCGCTATCGGCAATAATCGTATAGGGGAAGGTGTAACGCCCGGTCAGCCCTGTGCGCAGGCGGCTATCATAAAACTGCGAATAAAGGGCGATATTGACCAGCCAGGGTTCATCCAGATTGCCTGTGATCATGCTTAGGGCATTTGGCGAAACAACCTGGCCATTATAGATAATATCCTCGTCTTCCTCGTTGCTGCCAAAATAGGAATTATTCGAGACCGAGCGTTTGCCATATTGGCCATTGATGCTGAAGGTATGTTGCCCGCCCAAAACAGGTTCTTCAAAGTCCCTGATCCATTCCACCGAATAGAACGTGTAGGCGCTGCTGCCTTCATTGCTCAGCGTATAGCTGGTGGAGCCACCTTCGCTGGCAACCCGGGAAAACTGGTCCCGCCCTTTGCGGTCAATAACCTTCAGGCGGGTATCACCGCCCAATAGCGGTAACGGGAAGGAAACCGAGGCGGTTTTTTCGTCGGTGAAGGGTGTTCTTAAATCGCTGCCACCATAATTGGTTCTGGACGAACTGCGCTGCGAAAATGCCCCCACCTGATAGGCCGATGCCCCGCTGGTCGCGATGGTCCGGCCATAATTCACTGTACCGGGCGACAAATCGCGCAGGGCATAGGCAAGCAGGTTGGAAGCATAATACCGGTTCCAGCCCACATTAAAATTGATGCCAAAATCGGTTTCATAGGTGGTGTTAAAACGCGGGGCGAGATTGGTATTTCCCAAAAACGTATCACGCTCCAGCCGCAGACCGGGCTGAACCTTGACCTCGCCAAACGGTACATCCTTAAAATTCAGGCCGTACTGACCGTAAAGCGCGCCGGTATAAAAACTGACTTCGCCGTCATATGCACCATATTCCGTCATGAAACGGCTTGCCTGCGCCCCATTTTCACAAAACGGATCATTGGCAACCAGGCAGGTAATCGCCGCATTGGCCGATGGGCTGCGGGCATAATAGGCGGTTTCCGGGCGCTCGGCCTCGGCATGAAGACGGCGAATGTCAGCCCCGAAGGCGATATCGTTTTGTCCGTGCGCGGCGGTAAAATCCGCCTGATAGGACAGCTCCTGCTGGGATTGATAAAGGTCGCCCAGGGTGCCGATATTACAATTGGTACTGTTACAAATACCGCTATAGGTACCTCCGGCATTTGACCGCACCTGACGGGCAATATTGGTTTCAGCATCGCGACCAACCTTTGAGCTGTTGATCGACAGTTTGGTCTCAAAGGCAAAATGGGAAAACCCCAAACCGTTCCAGTCCAGCGGCGTGTCAAGCCCGACATAGCCATTGAGACCATTGCCGACAATATCCATCGCACTGTCATAGCGACGGGTGGATTCCCACTCCTGCGCATAGGGCGTATAAACCATTTGAAGGGTCAGACCGAGGCCAGCGTCATTCTCGTAACGGACTTTACCCAGCACATTATCGGCAACCGTTTTGGTTGTTATGTCATCCATCAGGTAATAATCCGCATCCGCGGCACGGGTGGTTTCTGCCGTGCGCCGACCGGCCGAAACCAGAATGCCCCAATTTTCATTTAACGGCGTACTGGCGGAGCCACCATAGCTGAGTTTTTCAAATTTTGGCGGTTTGGCATCGGCATCGGGCGCATCACTGGACCGAATGTGATAATCCGTCCAATTAGAACCACCGCGGCCGATATTGGCGCTAAAGGTTGGTTCATCCGACGGATTTTTGACCTTGTAATTAACAATCCCGCCCTGAAATCCGCCATATTTGGCCGAAACGTTGCTATCGGTAATTTCAGCTTGTTCCAGAATACTGGCATCAACATAAACCGATTGCGGATGGGCACCATAAATCGAATCCGCATTGATCAGGTTGTCATCATCATCAGGCATGTTGTTTAAATTATTGCCCTGATTTTCAACCCCGGCATAGGTGTTGATGCTAACCCCATCGAGCATGATGTTGTTCTGATCAATTTTTCCGCCCGAAATACTGATCCCGGCAGGACGCAAATCCTGTTCGGCGACGGCGGTTGCCCCGCGTTCTTCCAGGCGGTTCTGGTAATTCGGGTTGTCAAAACCGGCCTGGAACTGAACATTCGGATTGGCGCGAAAAATTTTGCCAGGGTCATTATCCCCCTGAACCCGCGCGTGAATTTGCTCTTCACTCAGCACCGTCAGGCCACTATCGGCCCCGGCCCCCAATGTGATGGTGGGCACACGATTGGCCGTTACCGTTACCGGCGTGGTGACAATGCTGCCATCCTGCCCCACCGTGCTTTGTTGTTGGGGCAGAACAATTACGGTATCACCCGAAAGTAAAAATGATACATCCGTCCCCGCCAGCATTTGCCGCAAGGCATCGGACAATGTGAATGATCCACGTACCGCCTTGCCGCTGACCGCAATGTTTGTGCCACTTTGCACCGAATAGGGCACGCCGGACTGCCGTGACAGCAGCTCCAATGCCTGCATCAGGGGCTGTGCCGCAATATCAAACGCATAAACCGGCTGTGATGCAGAGGAACCCTGCGCGCTATTGCCCGGTTTTTCCGCCATATTCTGGGCAAAGGCGACACCAACCGGGGCCGTGGCCGCTGCGGCACATAACAGCGCCGAGGTTGCGACCGCACGACATAACAGAGCCCGGACACTTTCGCGAGTTTGCAACTCTGCTCGCGATTGCAGCGATTTTGGCGATTTTAAAACAGTCATTCTGTACGGCCCAATTGCGTTATTGCGTATCACTCGCATTTAAGGACGCAACAGAGCCATCAAACCGGACATATTTTTTTCACATTTTTATAAAAGCCAGGGAAATTCGCCCCAAAATGCGGCCGGGCAGCCCGGTCAGCCGTCGCCTAGGCCATCAGGAACGATAAAGAACCAGTTGCCCAAAGGGTAAATCAAGCAGGGAAAGACCCGCTGTTTTGGCAATCAGTGCCAGGGTCGCATCGGCATTGGCAACATTGAACCTGCCGCGAATTTCCATATTGGCAATGCGCGGGTCCAGCCAAATCGACCTTCCTGCCTGGCGTTCCACGGCGGCAATCACATCACGCAACCGGGCCGGGGAAAATACACGCCAGCCCTGCAAAACCTGATCAAGGTTTGATCCATCAATCTCGCGACGGCGCAGGGTACCATTATCGGAAATGCTGACCCCTTCCCCCGGATGAAGCAGCACCTCCTGCCCCTGGCCTTGCTGGCGTTGCGCAACACGCACCAGTCCCTCTGCAACCGCAACTTCGCTTGCATCGTCGTCATGGATCACCACAAACCGTGTGCCGACCACGGTAACAAGGCTTTGCCGCGTGCTCACAACCATTGGCCGGGCAACGTCGTGGGCCGCATCAATAATTACCGCCCCGGCATCCAGGGTGATTGCCCGCTCCGCCGCCGAAAAATGCCAGGATAACCGTGCCCCGCGCGACAGAGAAACCACACTGCCATCGGGTAAGGTACGGGTAATCGCGGCTTCCACCCCGGCAGCAATTTCAACCGGTGCCCCGGCCCGTTCCACCGGCAAAACCGCAAAAATCGCAATCATTGCAAGGCAGACCACCAGCCCCGCCCCAATCAGGGGCGCAACAAATGACCGCGCATGGCGGCCACGCGCCAAACCCGGCTTCAGGCGAAACAGGCCAAGGCGGGCTTTATTGTCGGGATGCGCAACATCCGTTTCGGGCACGTCATGTTCAAGTTTTCGCAAAACATCGTTAAAGGCAGCATCGCCCAAAAATGCTTGTACCTTTTGTGCAGCAAGCGCATGCGCCGGGCTTTGCGCGCACCAGGTGCAAAAGGCGTCATGATTGTGATGACCAGGCACATCAACACCCTCACGCGATAGCCACGCCATCGCCTGATCCAGCAGGAAATCCGCCTCATCAGCGGGGGCCGGGGCTTTGTTGCTGTCCGATATGTTACGCCCGGTATCAGTCATAGTCTTTCATCAGATCCCGGCAGGCCATCATGGCGCGATATAAGTGTTTTTCGATTGCCGCCTTGGACAAGCCGGTGCGCGCGGCGATTTGGTCATGTGTGTTACCATGCAATTTTCGCAATATAAAGACCTCGCGCGACCGCGCGGGAAGCGATTTCACCGCCTGCTCAAAGGCCTGCAACCGTTGGCGCTGATAAATCACGTGTTCGACAGAGGGGCTATGCTCGCGCACCCATTCAACCGGGTCCTGCCCGGCATGAAGGTCAAGTTCGGCATCGCCTGTGCGGCGGCGGCGTTGATGATCACGTACCAGATTAATCACAATCGTGCGCAAAAACGCCGGGGGATCGGCAATCGACTGGTCACGCACCGTGGCAACGCGCACAAAGGCCTCCTGGACAATATCCTTTGCCTCTTCGCTATTGCCCAGCTTGCGCCCGGCCAGACGCAGCAAGGCATCGTGTTCTTTTTCAAAAACGCGCCGCAAATTCGCCGATATGTGCCCGGAAACGGAAAGTGACATTCTGCCAGAATATTTATAAGTGGTTGGAATCAAAATATGATCAACAAGATCACGCCCAACCGACATACACGAGCCCGCACAAATTGCAAATAGTTATTAATAACTTTTACGCACCAGGCCATCAATCCTGGCGCAAAATAGCGCGCTTGTTCCCCCAGCACACTGGAGAGCATACAAAAAACGATGCAGAAAAATAAAAAGGCGCAATGCGGTCTCTATTCATGCCGCTATTGGTGCCCCAATCGGGGCAAGATCACATCAGCCCCGGCCAACATACCGGCCAAGATCCACCACGTCACACAAGTCGGGGCGAAGATAGGTCTCGCCATACTGGCGATACGCACCGCTGTTTAAAAACAGGTCAAACAGGTCACTGTCAATTTTGCCCTCATCGCGCATCTTTCCCAGAATCGCGATACATTCCGACAGCTTTTTGGGTTTCTTATAGGGGCGATCAATCGCGGTCAGGGCCTCGAAAATATCGGCAATCACCATGATTTTTTCCAGCGTACCCATCGCTGTCCCCAACAAACCACGCGGATAACCCGACCCATCCAGCTTTTCGTGATGATTCCCGGCAATGGCCGGAACATTGCGCAAACCGGAGGGAAACGGCAATTGTTCGAGCATATTCTGGGTTAAAACCACATGGTCGTTAATAATGGTACGTTCTTCGGGTGTCAGGGTCCCACGCGGCACCGACAGATTATAAACTTCGCCATTATTGAGCTGATCATAAACATGGTCCTGCCGGTCCGACAGCAGTGTTTCCGGACCCGGCTGCGATAAAATGGCCGCTTCGTCATCATCAATCCGGTTACTTTCAGCCCAGGAAAGGCCAATTGTGCGGTCAAAATTGCGCTGCCAGATTTGCCCCGCAATATCATGAATGCGGGCAATGGTCGCAAGATCCTGATTTTCGCTGCCAATATTGCTTTGGGCAACCAGATCAAACTGTTCGCGCAATTCGTTGCGCCGGGCTTCAAAATCCGCCTTGCAAATTGCCTCGTCTTCCCCGGCAAGCTGGCGACGCAACATGTCTATTTCCGCATCGCGCAGCAAAACCTCGAACCGGGTGCGGATTTCGTGAATGCGGTTGTGGATGGTTTCCAGTTTGGTGGCCTTTTCCACCACATGTTCGGGCGTGACAATTTTGCCTATGTCATGCAACCACGCCGCCAGTTCCAGTTCATACCATTCCTGGTCCGACAGGCTAAAGGTCGCAAACGGGCCGTTTTGCTGGTCCACCGCCGCCTGGGCCAGCATTTTTGCCAGCACTGGCACCCTTTCGCAATGCGCGCCAGTATGGGGCGATTTGGCATCAATTCCCTGGGCAAGAATGCGCACAAAACTGTCGATCAGATCGCGCTGGGACTGCATCAAACGCCGGTTTTCCAGCGCCACGGCCGACTGGCTGGTCAAGGCGGTGATCAGGGGTTCGATCTGCGGATCAAACGGAATAACCCCACCGTCAATTTGGCGGGCATTGATCAGTTGCAACACACCCAGCACGCGCCCCCGCGCGCTTTTGAGAGGTACCGCCAAAAAGGATTGCGAGCGATAGCCGGTTGCCGCATCAAAACGGCGCGTTCCCGAAAAATCAAATCCATCGGCGGCATAGGCATCAATGATATTGATCGTTTCGCCGGTCAGGGCCACATAGCTGGCAACATTTTGATGATTTGGGCTGCCATCGGCCAGATAGAGCGGCACCGGCGGAAGCGGATATTGCTGCGGGTCGCCCGCATCGACATAACGCCCCAGTGTATCGTTTGCCATAATGCGAAACTGAAGTTCGCGTTCTTCTTCATCAAGCAGATACAGCGTCCCGCCATCGGCATTGGTCAAATCACGCGCCGCCTGAAGAATGCGCTGATTGAGGGCATTGGCGTCCTGTTCGGCTGAGAGGGCAATGCCCAGATCGACCAGTTTGGCCAGATGGCCCGCCTCGATGCTTTGTGCCGACCGGACTGTGCTGTCCTGATCGCGAAGTGTGTGTTCAGCCAGCTTCATCCAAGACCCGTTCCTGTACCGAAGGGGTATATGCGTCATCACCCTTACGGCTTTGTTCCTTTCCGTAATACAGGGTACCTCCCCTTCTTTGGTATACGCAACGACAACCGTCACACGGGGCCGACAAAAACCATTTAAACTTTTAAGGGCCAGGCGACCGTGCACCTGACCCTTAACGCCCGATAAAACGTCCTGTTCCAGGTAAAGTCAGAATGCGTAAATCATGCCAACACCCAGACTGAACACGTAATCCTTATCGACAATCGGGCTATCGGTATAAGCGTCTGGCAAATATTGCACACCGGTTTGCCCCAACAGGGTCACGCTTTCTGACAACGGATAACTGGCAACAAGATCCAGATAAGGGATAAAGGCATCATCCGGTTCATAAAAGGCCCGGTTGACCCGTACCTCGTTGCGGCGCACACCGACCATATAATCGGCCAAATCGCGACTTTGCCAGGTTACACCCCCGCTCCATTCCAAGTTAACGCTCCGAATGGCGGATGTCTGATGATAGCTGACATCCACCTGCTGACCATGATGCACACCACTGACATCAAACAGGGATGAAAGCTGAATTTCGCCCGGGCCCACCTGTGCCGCAAGGGCCAGGCCCGCCTCAAAGGCCGTGTCACGATCTTTCATTCCGGCAAGGTAAGGCCCGTCATCGGCATCAAAGGGCTTAAAGCGCACGGACCCGATGGCCGAGACACTGAACCGGTCATTTTGCCAGGCGGTGACACGTAATTCATCAAGGCCGATATGCAAACGCGCTGCGTCATAGGCAATATAAGGCAGAACAAAACCGTCCGTCCCGTCGTCATCACGGTAGATACTGGTGGCAACACCGCCCACCACACCAAGCTGAAAATCACCGCCCAGCCACGGGTCGGCGTCATCCGGTGCCTTCAGGACACTTTCGGTTCGTTCCACCGGCCTCGATAGGGTGCCAAGCGTTTCGGCCTGTGCCAGCGCCATCATAATGGCAAAGGTGCAAAATCCGGCCCCCACGGCAATGGCAACAAAGGCCAGAAATCGTGATGTATATTTAAAAAACATTTTTTTCACTCACCCCTAAGTCAGTTGGTGAGCAGATACTGCATTGGTCCGTCGCCAAAGGCGTCCGTCGCTATATCGCCGGACGTTTGGATCAAAGCCCAGACGAACGAATGGTCATTCGGACTGGTGAAAGGGCGGAAAAATCATGTTTTTTGCTGGCGATAGGCGCTGGGGGTTAACCCGGTAATTTTTTTGAAAGCCAGATTGAAGGTTGATTTGGAATTGAAACCAACCTCGATCGCAATATCAAGAATGGTTCGATCAGGCGACTCAATCAGCCGCTGTGTGGCTGCCTGAATGCGATATTCATTCACATAGTCAAAAAAACTTTTGCCGATGTGACGGTTTAACACAAACGATAGCTGATTGGGCTTTACGCCAACCGCGCTGGCCATTTTCGGCATGGTCAGCAGCGGGTCAAACATCATGTCGGTTTCCGAGGTCAGCTTTTCCAAATCCTGGCGAATACGGCGCGCATCGTCATCTTCCAGGATCAGGCGTGTCCGCTCCGGGTCACTGGCATTATCGGTTTTTTGTCCGGAAGCATCCGCCGAGGCGTCCGGTTCGCTGGCAACAAACAATGCCGGATTAACCGCCAGCAAATGCCCCAGGCGAAACAGTACGATGACAAAGCCCGCTTCGATCACAATCGAAATCCATTCGCTGTCCTGATCGAGGATGTCAATCACCACACTGATGGTGTAAATAAAGAAAATCAGCGTAATACCGCTCAGAAACTCGACCAGCCACCGTTTGAGGCCCGGCTGTTCGCCATCCATCTGCTCGCCCAGTTTGCGCATGTAATGTAACGACATGCGCCACAGCCACACCATGTAAACAACAAGCTGAACATACAGGGCAACGGCAAAAACAATTGTCAGAATGGACAGATTGATCACCGTCGGATCACTGAACGGATTAAGGGCAAATTCGGTCTGCCCCGCGGCCACCTGCGTCCCAAACCGGTCAAAGACCATCATCACCATTACCACCAGCACCGCGCTCATCAGCACCGGCAGCAGATAATGGCGGTATGTACGACGCACGGGCAAACCGCATAATTCGCGAAAATACAGATAAACCGAAGGCAAATAAAAATACGGAATTATGCCAAACAGCGGAAACAGATAAAGCCGCCAGTCGGCCGATGCCAGAACATCGACCACGTTCTGACTAAAACTGAGTGCCGCCGCACAGATAAAAGCGCACAACCAGCGATTAGCACGAAAGGCACGCCGTCCTTCCCCTGCCAGCAAAACCAGCAAGGACACGGCCTGCGCCAAACCGGCAGAAGAAACAAGCAGCCAGCCAATATCTAGCGTATCAATCGATGCCACGTCCGGACCTTTGCGATAGACATTTTCTTCATCCGTTCAGGGGTTCCGTTCCCTGCACGACGCAGGGCAGAACAGGTAAAATGTTTTCTGGGTAATTCAGCCAATTGGTAACGAGTTCAGAATAAACAGAAAAGCACAAAATGACCTGTAACGGTTACAAAAGGGCCATTTTCAGGCACAGCATCATAACCGCCCGTCCCGACCGCCCGCCAAAGCCCGGTGCCACGACAAAAACGCGCCTTTGCCCTCGTCGGACTTGATAAACGTCGCGAAATCCTCTATCCGACCCACAAAGCGTGCGGATGATGTGCCGCGAGGGCCCCGCACCAGAACCCCCTTGTCCGGAGACCCTGCATGATCCCCCGTTATTCCCGCCAACAGATGACCGCCATCTGGGAACCGGCGAACAAGTTTCGCATCTGGTTTGAAATCGAGGCCCACGCTGCCGGCAAACTGGCCGAACTCGGTGTGATCCCGGCAGAATCCGCCAAGCTGGTTTGGGAAAAAGGCAACAAGCCCTACACCCAGGACCGTATTGACCGCATTGACGGCATCGAAGCCGAAGTCAAACATGACGTGATCGCCTTTTTGACCGAACTTGCCGAACAGGTGGGCGAAGAAGCCCGGTTCGTTCATCAGGGCATGACCAGTTCGGACGTTCTTGATACCTGCTTTAACGTGCAGTTGGTTCAGGCCACCGACATCCTGCTTGAAGATATGGACAAGCTTCTGGCCGCCCTTAAAAAGCGCGCCTATGAAACCAAAGACGTACCCTGCATGGGCCGTTCGCATGGCATCCATGCCGAACCGGTAACATTTGGCCTGAAACTGGCAACCTTCTATGCCGAATTTGCCCGCAACAAAAAGCGCCTGCTAGCCGCCCGTGAAGAAATCGCCACCTGCGCCATTTCGGGTGCTGTTGGCACCTTTGCCAATATTGATCCCAGTGTGGAAGAACATGTTGCCGCCAAGCTGGGCCTGCAGGCCGAGCCGGTCTCAACCCAGGTGATCCCGCGTGACCGCCATGCAGCATACTTTGCCGCCCTTGGCGTAATTGCATCCTCGATCGAACATCTGGCAACCGAAATCCGCCATTTGCAGCGTACCGAAGTGCGCGAAGTCGAAGAATTCTTCTCGAAGGGTCAGAAGGGTTCGTCGGCCATGCCGCACAAACGCAACCCGGTTCTGACCGAAAACCTGACCGGCCTTGCCCGTCTGGTCCGTTCGATGGCGATCCCGGCAATGGAAAACGTTGCCCTGTGGCATGAACGCGATATTTCGCACAGCTCGGTTGAACGCAATATCGGCCCCGATGCGACCGTCACCCTTGATTTCGCCCTGATGCGCCTGACCAATGTGGTTGAAAACCTGGTCATCTATCCGGAACGGATGGACGAAATCCTTAATCAGATGGGCGGACTGGTCTTTTCGCAGCGCGTGTTGCTGACCCTGACGCAATATGGCGTGTCGCGCGAAGATTCCTATCGCATTGTTCAGCGTAACGCGATGAAGGTCTGGAACCGCGAAGGCGACCTGCTGTCGCTTTTGAAAACCGACGAAGACGTGACCGCACGCATCCCCAATGACAAGCTTGAAGCCCTGTTTGACCTCGGCTACCACACCAAGCATGTCGATACGATTTTTGCCCGCGTTTTTGCCGACTAAGCAATAAACCCGCGATCATCCCGACACCCCGGCACGGACATATCTGCTGCCGGGGTGTTCTTTTTTAAATCGCGATATCGCGGGCTTCGTTCATCAGCCAGTCGCGAAACATTTTAACATGGCCGCGCAGTTCCACATTTTTGGGATGCACCAGAAAATAACCTGACGATAACGTCAGTACCGATTCCGGAAACAGCGGCACCAGTTTGCCTTCCAAAACATCTTCCTCGGCCAGCATCGGCACGGCCAACACAACACCCTGCCCGTGAATGGCCGATTCAATGGCCACCGATGTCAGATCAACATCAATCTTGCGCAGCGCACCGATGGTCGCCTTGTCCATATGGGCAAATTTCGCCAGCCATTCCGGCCACCAGGCATGCAATGTGTCATTCAAAAGCGTTGCCCGCGTTAAATCGGCCGGAGTTTGAATACCGATGTCATCACGATAGTGCGGCGAACAAAAAAGGGCGGCCTGCCCGCGATGCAAAAGACGACATTCAAGGTGGCTGTCATCACCGGAAAAATACCGAACGGCGATATCAACCGGATCGCGGGCAAAATCGGCAATTTCAGAGGAGGACCCCACCTGAAGTTCCGTCCCCGGATGGGCGATTAAAAACCGCGACATACGCCGTGAAAACCATTTGGCGGCAAAACTGGGCGGCATAACCACACGGACCATATGAACATGCCGATGGCGAAGGGCACGGCTGGCATCGGTGATTTGCGCCAGGGCCGGCGCAATGCGCGCGGCATAGGCCAGGCCATCGGCCGTCGGTTCAACCTTGCGAATATGGCGGGTAAACAGGGTAACACCCAGCCAGTCTTCAAGTTTGCGAATTTGCTGCCCGATGGCACCGGGGGTAACATTCAACTCCCTGGCAGCAAGAGAAAAACTATTCAATCTTATCGCCGCCTCGAAGGCATGCAGAGCTTTGAGGGGAGGTATATCTGACATGATGTAGTTTTTCTCTTTTATTGCACAGATAACATGATTTGTAGCGCAGCCTTGGCAAACCTACAATCCCTGACAAATTCCGTTATTCTGGCGCATTGGAAATGCCATGAGAAACTCCGCCTATATTGCCTATATGGCACTCGGCCTGATCTGGGGCACGCCCTTTATCTTTACCCATTGGGCCGCGGCCTATGTCACACCGGCACAAATCGTGTTGATCCGGGTCATTTCCGGTTTTGTACCGGTGCTTTTGTTTGCCCTGGCAACCCGCAGCCTGAAATGGTGGCATCTGCGCCATGCCCATCATTTTGTGGCGATGGCAGCCCTTGCCACCGTCCTTTACTACCTTGCCTTTGCCAAAGGGACCATCCTTTTGCTGTCCAGTGTCGCTGGCATGTTAAGCGGGGCTATTCCCCTGTTTTCCGGCCTGTGTGCCCTGCTGTTTTTGCGAGATGAACCGCTTAATCGCCGGTTGCTTGGTGGCTTGATCCTGGGTTTTTTCGGCATTGTCGTGATTGCGCGGCCCTGGCAGACCGGCCTTGATGCGGTTAACCCGCTGGGAATTCTTTATATTGTCCTTGGTTCCCTGAGCCTGGGCTGTTCATTTGTCTATGCCCGCAAATTCATCAGCCCGCTTGGCATCGCGCCAGCGGCCCTTTGCACCTATCAAATGGGCCTGAGTGCAATTGTTCTGCTGTTAACCGTAGATGCCACCAACGTCACAGCGATCTTTCAGGACACATACGCAACACTGGGGCTGATTTTGGGTCTTGGCACCATCGGCACCGGGATCGCTTATATTCTGTATTATCTGCTGGTGGCAAAACTCGGTGCCATCCGTACTGCCAGTGTCACCTACATTCCGCCGGTCGTGGCCCTGTTTATTGGCTGCACCCTGGCCGGTGAACCGCTTCACGGGGCCGATCTGGTGGCAATTTCGGCCATTCTCCTGGGCGTTTTCATCATGCAAACCGGGCGACAGGTATCTGCATCTCCCTCGAAACATGCCTCAGTCACCACAAAACGGATATCGTGCCCGTCCCGTCCAACATCACCAAATTCCACCCCCTCACCCTGTAACTAAGCAGTCCAAACCACCTTTTACTAAGCCCGCCTCTCAACCCGGCGGGCGGGTTCTGAAGCGGGACATCCCATTCCCGCGTCAGAACATCAAAGCCCCCTGCCCGATGAACACCCGCAAAAGCGGGACTGTTTACGGACAGAGGGCTTCTTTTTTAAGGACGTAAAACGATGGTTTAAGACGGCACACCGTTTAATTTACGGTTATGTGCAGCACGGACGAAGGCGGAAATCAGATTGTGTTGCACGCCCTTCAGGGCAGATCGTTCCGGCTGAAAAGCGGTACCAATGAAAAACGGATGCCTGCGAATTTCAATAGCGCGGGGATCGCCATCATCGTCCCAGGCGCTGACATGCAGGTCGCTGCCCGCAAATAACGGCACATATTGGCGTGCAAAGCCATAGCTGCACCGATAGGTTTCGTTCGCGTGATCCGCGCCGTAATGTTTGGCGATCAGGCTATCGGGGGCAAAGCTGATGTCCCCTGCCTGATCAATCAAGGCACAGGTCAGCGGTGCGACCAGCGGCAGGCTGGCATCGGGGTTGACCTCCGCATTATCGGCCTCATGCAGGCCCAAAACATTGCGGGCAAATTCCAGCACTGCGTGCTGATACCCACCGCACGTGCCCAAAAACGGGATTTCCGCCTCGCGCGCATGGCGGATGGCGGCCAATGCGCCATCCATGCTGGCATAGGGGCTGGCAGGCACACACCAAATGGCATCAAAACCGGCAAGCACGGTTTCGGCTGTATCGCTGGCAAGCCGGGATGTGTGAATCCACTCAATCTCTGCATCAAGCCCGACGGCTTCGGTGGCAATTTGCAAGGCTACGGGAATGGCTTGGTGGGCGGTTGCTGCTTCTTTGTAATCACCCACCAGGGCAAATCGGATATCTGTCATTTTAAACCTCGTTATGCGGGAACATCATCCCGTGATGACTCGAGGGAAACAGCAGCAAAAAAGAAAAAACCGGTCCGCGACGACGGACCGGTTCGCAACGTGTTTAAACACCGCTGCCTTTTTCAGACATACTACAAAGATCCTGATCGCGCCATATCTTCCAGCGCAATTTTTACCGCCTGCGCCCGATTTGACACATGCAGCTTCCGGTAAACGTTCTTGAGATGGTATTTTACCGTGATTTCGCGCAAATCCAGATGGCGGGCAATATCCTTGTTGGGACGTCCTTCCGACAGCAAAGCCAGCACTTCGCGTTCACGCGGGGTCAGGCTGGCAAAATCACCATCACTGCCAAACTGCCCGGCATGACGGCCCGATCCCCCATCGCCACTATTGCCAAAACCCTCGGCAAAATTGGTCAGGATGCTTGACGGCAGGTATTTTTCCCCGGCCAGCACCAGCCGAATGGCATTTGCCAGGGCCTCGCCGCGCAACGTTTTGGGAATAAAGCCATGCGCCCCGCTTTCAATGGCGTGACGCACATCCTCGCCATTATAGGCCCCGGAAAGCAGAACCACAGGCACATCCGTTCCGGCTTTTTCAATCGTGCGTTTCAGGCCCTCAAGGCCATTCATGCCCGGCATTCGCAAATCAAGCAGAATAAGATCGAACTTTTTTTCAGAGTCAATATGTTCAAGTGCCGGTTCAAGCGCACCGGCCTCAACAACTTCACACGTGTCAAAATATTGCTGAAACAGCAGGGATAATGCTTCACGGACCAGATCGTGATCATCTGCAAGAAGGATACGCAAAATTCTCGCCTTTCTTTAGCGGATGCGAGGCATCTTGCCCCAAACCGTATAATGTTCACACATAGTTACTTTTTTTGTAACAATTCCAACAAAACTGACCATACAGACAGAATATGCGAGCCCTCTAAAGTTTGCAAATAACAACTGATTGACCGAACCCGATTTGTGCAATTTTATCGATAAATTCCCACAACCCCGACAACTCGCAAAATCGTTTCAAAGCACGTCCGCACGCGCCTTGGGGCGCAATTCTTCAAGTTTGGCTGTTAACTGCGAAACTGTCATATCAATATTGTGGCGGGCAAAATCGGCCAAAATCGTGACAACCACACCTTTATCGCGCGGATTGGCAACCACCGCCCCGACAATCTCATTGGCGTAATGGGCGGCACCTTCATCATCCATCCCCATCTCGGTAGCGGCCCACTGCGCCAGCAATTTGTAAAGATGGGTTTCCACCCGGAAATTCTGCTCCAGGTCAAAACTGTATTTGGCTTCAAATCCGCGTTCGCGGTCGGATATTCCGGTCATGGTCGCTTCCCTTTCCGCTGTGCCTGGCAATATAGAAAACACCGGCTATATAGCAGGCGATATACTACGATGCGCAAAACTGGCCTGCGCCCTCCGGGCGCAGACTCTTAAACGGCTTTTTCTTTTCAGTTTGACAAATACTATCCGCAACGGCTTTGATTTGGAACATGTGTACAGTCATTATTTTGCGACGCCCCGATCACGAATGGCCGGTCCTGATCGGTGCCAACCGCGACGAGATGAAAACCCGCCCCTGGCTGCCCCCTGCCCGCCACTGGGATGACCGCCCCGACGTGATCGCCGGGCTGGACGAACTTGGCGGTGGCACCTGGCTTGGCATGAACGAGGATGGCGTTGTTGCGGCCGTGCTCAACCGCTATGGCACGCTGGGGCCAGCCGACGACAAACGTTCGCGCGGGGAATTGCCGTTGGAGGCCCTGGATCACGCCGATGCCATTGATGCCGCCCAGGCCCTGGCCCGGCTGGATGGTGATGCCTATCGTCCGTTCAACATGGTGGTTGCCGATAATCGCGATGCCTACTGGCTGGCCCATCGCGGCGATGGCAAAATTGAAATCCACGAAATCCCGGAAGGCTTTTCCATCCTGACGGCCCATGACATCAATGACACCAAAAACAGCGAACGCACGGCACGCAACCTGCCCCGGTTTATCAGTGCCCCCATTCCCAACCCGGAAGCCGATGACTGGTTTGCCTGGCAGGCCCTGATGGCCGATACCGGCATTCTGCCCCTCGACCTTGACCATCACGATATTCGCGCCGATGCCATGCTGGTGCGCAGCAATATCGGCTTTGAAACGGTCTGTTCCTCGCTCATTGGCCTGCCCGGCATCCCGACCAGCGAAAATGAACTGCCCCGCCGCCCGGTCTGGCTGTTTGCCAATGGCCAGCCCGACCGCGTACCGTTCCAGCCGGTTGCATTGTAAAACAGCTTGAATTGGTCCGGATTTCCGGGAAAATCATCATTGGATGATCATTGCAGAATTTGATTATCAAACCTGCGTAAATAGTGTTTACGCGACAATTGAGTTTCCGCGCCAGCACTGCTATAGGAAGGGCGTTTCCGGGTGCCAGGTGCTGGCCTAACTGCCAAAATGTGAAAGATCCCGCCAGATGTCGAGAAAACGGCCGATTTACGAGGGCAAAGCCAAGGTTTTGTACGAAGGTACCGAACCGGGCACGATCATCCAGTATTTCAAGGATGACGCCACCGCATTCAACGCCCAGAAGCGCGGCACGATCGCCGGCAAGGGTGTTCTGAACAATATGATCACCGAATTCGTGATGCACCGTCTGGACGAGATCGGTATCCCCACCCACTTCATCCGCCGTCTCAATATGCGCGAACAGCTTGTGCGCAAGGTTGAAATTGTGCCGATCGAAGTCGTGGTACGCAATATTTGCGCCGGTTCGATGGCAAAGCGCCTGGGGCTGGAAGAAGGCATGAAACTGCCCCGTCCGATCGTTGAGTTCTATTACAAAGACGACGATCTTGGCGATCCGCTGGTCTCTGACGAACATATTTTCGCTCTCGGCTGGGCCACCCCCGAGGAGCTTGAGGAAATTGTTGGTTATTCCCTGCGCATCAATGATTATCTGTGTGGCCTGATGCGCGGCATTGGCCTGAAACTGGTTGATTTCAAACTGGAATTTGGCCGCCTGTTTGACAATGAATTCTCGCAGCTTGTGCTGGCCGATGAATTCAGCCCCGATAATTGCCGCCTGTGGGATGCCATTACCAACGAAAAAATGGACAAGGACCGCTTCCGCCGCGACCTTGGCGGTGTTGAAGAGGCCTATCAGGAAGTGGCGCGCCGTCTGGGTGTGCTGCCTGAATCCGCCGAAATAGAGTCGCTAAACAAAGACGCGACCACCTGATTGCCCGGGGCCGCGCTTGCGCGGCCCTGATCTTTTTGCGCCGGCTCGGTGGTACGACCGGCACAGTCCGATAAACAATTGACGATCGCCTTTGGCGAATACGAACCAAGCAAGGAGCTTCTCGTGAAAGCACGCGTTCATGTCACCCTGAAGAACGGTGTCCTCGATCCGCAGGGCAAGGCAGTTCATCATGCCCTTCAGGGCCTGGGATTTGCCGGCGTCGAAGATGTCCGCCAGGGCAAGTTCATCGAAATTGAACTTGAAGGAACCGACGTGGAAAAAGCCCGCAGCGACGTTAAGGAAATGTGTGAAAAGCTGCTCGCCAATACGGTGATCGAAAATTACGACATCGACATCGTCGCCTGAGCCGGAAACGACGGGCCGGATGCCAGAACGGCACCCCCAACCCGCCAAAAAGGGAGATTGGCCAGTGAAAGCTGCCGTAATCGTATTCCCCGGTTCCAATTGCGACCGGGATGTCCAGGTGGCCCTGCAAAAACGTATGGGCACCGCACCGCACATGGTATGGCATCGGGAAACCGACCTTCCAAAAACCGACCTGATCGTTCTGCCGGGCGGTTTTTCCTATGGCGACTATTTGCGCTGCGGGGCAATGGCCGCCAACAGCCCGATCATGCGCGCCGTTGTGGCCGCGGCCAAGGCAGGTACGCCGGTTCTTGGAATTTGCAATGGCTTTCAGATTTTGATCGAATCCGGCCTTCTGCCGGGTGCCCTGATGCGCAACCGCGACCTTAAATTCATCTGCAAAGATGTGACCATGCGGGTCGAAACCACCGACACCATCTTTACCAGCCACTACAATAATGGCGAAGTCATCACCATTCCGGTTGCCCACCATGATGGCAATTATTTTGCCGATAATGAAACGGTAAAACGTCTGGAAGGCGACGGCCGGGTTGTGCTGCGCTATAGCGACGCCGAAGGCAATATCACCGACGACGCCAACATCAATGGGTCGGTCAATAACATTGCCGGAATCGTTGATGAAGAACGCCGCATTTTTGGCCTGATGCCGCATCCCGAACGCGTGATCGAGCCGCTGCATCGCGGTACACATGGCGCATATATGTTTGATTCGCTTTTGGAGGCGCTGGCATGAGCGAGATCACCCCCGACGTTATCAAAAGCCACGGCCTGACCGACGACGAATACAAGCTGGTTCTCGACATTATGGGGCGCGAACCGAACCTGACCGAACTGGGTATTTTTTCGGTCATGTGGTCGGAGCATTGCTCGTATAAATCATCGAAAAAATGGCTGAAAACCCTCCCGACCAAGGCCCCCTGGGTGATCCAGGGCCCGGGTGAGAATGCCGGTGTGATTGACATCGGGCACGGCCAGGCCGCCGTTTTCAAAATGGAAAGCCACAACCACCCGTCCTTTATCGAACCCTATCAGGGGGCAGCAACCGGCGTTGGCGGCATCATGCGCGACGTATTTACAATGGGCGCGCGCCCGGTTGCCAATCTGAATGCCCTGCGCTTTGGCGCGCCGGAACATCCCAAAACCCGCCACCTGCTTTCGGGCGTGGTCGAGGGTATTGGCGGTTATGGCAACTGCATGGGTGTGCCCACCGTGGGCGGCGAAACCAATTTCCACCCGTCTTACAATGGCAACATTCTGGTCAACGCCATGACGGTTGGCCTTGCTGACGCCAATAATATTTTCTATTCGGCAGCGGCTGGTGTCGGCAACCCGGTGGTATATGTCGGTTCCAAAACCGGGCGGGATGGCATTCACGGGGCGACAATGGCCTCGGCCGAATTTGACGATGCCTCCGAGGAAAAACGCCCCACCGTTCAGGTTGGCGACCCGTTTACCGAAAAACTGCTGCTGGAAGCCTGCCTGGAACTGATGGCAACCGACATGATTGTCGCCATTCAGGATATGGGCGCGGCGGGTCTGACATCGTCATCGTTTGAAATGGCGTCAAAAGGCGGTGTTGGCGTTGAGCTGTGGCTTGATAAAGTCCCAATGCGCGAAGAAGGCATGACGCCCTATGAGCTGATGCTGTCAGAATCGCAGGAACGCATGCTGATGGTTCTGAAACCCGGTTGCGAAGACGCCGCCAAGGCGATTTTCGACAAATGGGAACTGGACTTTGCCGTGATTGGCAAGCTGACCGACAGCAAACGCATGACCCTGATGTGGCATGGCGAGGTTGCCGGCGATCTGCCAATTGACCCGCTGGCCGAAGCCTCGCCGGAATATGACCGTCCGTGGGAAGAAACCCCGAAACAGGACCGTATTGACCCGGCCAGCATCGAACAGAAAATGCCGCATAGCGAAACCCTGAAAACCCTGATGGGGTCGGCTGATCTGGCATCGCGTCGCTGGATTTGGGAACAGTATGACCATATGGTCATGGGCGATACCATTGTGCGCCCGGGTGGCGATGCCGCTGTTGTGCGTGTTCACGATACCCACAAGGGCCTGGCTGTGACCACGGATTGCACACCGCGTTATGTTAAGGCAGACCCGGTGGAAGGCGGCAAACAGGCCGTTGCCGAGGCCTACCGCAACCTGACGGCTGTGGGCGCAAAGCCGCTGGCGATTACCGATAATATGAATTTCGGCAATCCGGAACGTCCGCGCATCATGGGCCAGTTTGTTGGTGCCTGCAAGGGCATTGGCGAAGCCTGCATTGCACTGGATTTCCCGGTCGTCTCAGGCAATGTGTCGCTATATAACGAAACCAATGGCGAAGGCATTTTGCCGACCCCGGCCATTGGTGGCGTCGGTTTGCTCGCCAATGTCGGCCGCATGGCAACCATCAGCCTTAAGGCGAAAGATGCGGTACTGATCATGCTTGGTACCAGCACGGGCGAACTGGGCCAGTCGGTGTATCTGAAGAACATCGAAAACCGCGAAGCGGGCAGCCCGCCGCCGGTGGATCTGGATGCGGAAAAGCGGGTTGGCACCCTGGTGCGCGGCCTGATTGAAAGCAATCTGGTACGGACCTGCCATGACGTTTCCGATGGGGGCCTGCTGGTGGCAATTGCCGAAATGTGCCTGGCTGGCAATGTTGGCGCGGATGTGCATTTGCCTGAACAGGGCAGCGAAATTGCCTGGCTGTTTGGCGAGGACCAAGCCCGCTATGTGGTTGCCACCCGCGACCCCGACAGCGTGCTCAATGCCGCCGCCAGCGCCAATGTCAATGCCGTGATCGTTGGTCATGCCGGTGGCACCGCCATCACCATCGAAGGTGAAGACCCGCTTGAACTTGCCGATCTGCGCAAGGCTCACGAAGGCTGGATGCCCAATTACATGTCAGCAACCATCAACTGATCCTTCGATCAGACGGTTCAGACCATATATCACCCCGCCGCGCTATGCCCGGCGGGGTTTTCTTTGACTTGCCGAACGCAAAATCCACGAAAAGGGCCGGTCAGTTTTTCTGACCGGCCCTTGCCTGATGTCGGCATGATACAGCGTATATCCACCGTGGCGAATGTTTTCAACGAAAGCTGATTTTCGGAAACAGGCTTTTCTTTGGTTTGGTTCTGGGGCCGACCTGTTCATCGATCGAAGCCGCGATCTGGCGGGCGATCGTGGCATAGGCCTGCGAATGTGCCCCATCCGGGTCGGTTTCAATGATCGGTTTGCCTTCATCCGCGCCCAGGCGGATTTTAAGGTCCAGCGGAATTTCACCCAGGAACGGCACCCCCAGTTCGTCGGCTGCCTTGTGGGCTCCGCCGTGATCAAACACATGATCAACATGGCCGCAATTGGGACACTGATAATAGCTCATATTCTCGATCAGGCCGAAAATCGGCACATTGACCTTGCGGAACATGTTCAGGCCCTTGCGTGCATCAAGCAGGGCGACATCCTGAGGGGTGGAAACAATAATCGCGCCCGTCACCGGCACGCGCTGCGCCATTGAAAGCTGAATGTCGCCCGTTCCCGGCGGCATATCGACCACCAGCACGTCCAGTTCGCCCCAGTCGGTATCACGCAACAATTGTTCCAGTGCGCCCATCGCCATCGGCCCGCGCCAGATCACCGGCTGTTCCTCGTCAATCATGAAACCGATCGACATGATCTTGATGCCAAAGGCACTGGGCGGGGTGATCTTGCCTTCTTTGGACGAATGGGTTGGCTTGGCGGTGCGAAGACCCATCATGCGCGGCAAAGACGGCCCGTAAATATCGGCATCCAGCAGACCAACATTTAACCCCTGACGGGCCAGCGACAGGGCCAGATTGACCGATGTGGTCGATTTACCCACACCGCCCTTGCCCGATGCCACCGTAACGACAGAGCGAATGGCCCCAAGGTCCAGCGGGCGCTGCCCGCCGCCTTGTGCACCAGGTCCGCCAGATGCGCCAGCGGCACCTGCCGGACGCGCGCCCTGCCCGCCCGAGGCAGGTGCGTGACCATGCGACTGGGAATGCGAATGACCATGCGAATGGGAGTGCCCGGAACCACCCGACGCGGCGCGCCCCGCCGACTTTGCGGCAGCCCCGCTGCTCTGGCGTTCGGCGGTGAGCGCGACCCGGGCAGTTGTGACCCCGTTCACACCCCTTACCGCACGCTCCGCATTCTGGCGCAAATCTTCCAGTGCCGGTCCGCGTTCCGGATCGACACCAATCATGACGGTTACATTTTCACCATTAATATCAATACCTTGAACCATTCCCTTTTCGACGATATCTTTGCCGTCAGCGGGATCGGTAACGCCCTTGAGCGCCTCAAGGATTGTCTCTCGTGTGAGCGAGTTCATGTTGCGGTCTCCGATTTTTGGCTTATGTCCTTGATCAGTTGGGACATATGGGTGCCTATCGTTGTTTTGCGCGGCTAGCTGTCATATAAGGCGGAAGAGCCGGGTAATCAAAGAGAAACACCGAACGGCAAGGAGGGGAAGACACTCGATGCCATGGAATTCGCAAGGGGGCGGTGGCCCCTGGGGTAGCGGCGGCAACAATAATGGCGGCCAGAACCCGTGGGGAAAACGTCCTTCAGGCGGGAACGGAGGTGGCAGCACGCCGCCCGATCTGGATGAAATGATTCGCAAAGGCCAGGAACGTCTGAAAAAGATGTTTCCGGGCGGTGGCGGTGGTGTCAAAGGCATTGTCCTGATTGGCCTCGCCATTATCGGCATCTGGCTTCTGACCGGTTTTTACCGGGTGCAGCCAGGTGAACAGGGCGTAACGCTGCTGTTTGGCAAATGGGTTGGCACCACGGGACCGGGTCTGAACTATTTTCTGCCCGCCCCGATCGGGGAAGTCATGACCCCCAATGTCGAACGCACCAACCAGATCGAAGTGGGTTATCGCGGGTCGGGCATGGGCAGCAATGGCACCCGTGACGTCCCCGAAGAAAGCCTGATGCTGACCGGTGATCAGAACATCATCGACATCGACTATGTGGTGCAGTGGCGTATTCGCGATGCAGGCGCCTATCTGTTTAACATTCGCGACCCCGAAACCACCATCAAGCTGGCATCCGAAAGTGCGATTCGCGAGGTTGTGGGTAAAACCGACCTTGAAGAAGCCCTGACCGTTGGCCGTGTCCAGGTTGAAGAACAGACACGTACCCTGCTGCAAAGCATTCTCGATAGCTACAAATCGGGGATCTTCATTTCTGAAGTCAAAATGCAGAAAGTGGACCCGCCCAAAGAAGTGATTGATGCGTTCAACGATGTGCAGCGTGCCCGTCAGGACCGTGACCGTTCGCGTAACGAGGCCCTGGCCTATCGCAACGACATCATCCCGCGTGCCAAGGGTAATGCCGAACGCATGATCATGGAAGCACGCGCTTACAAGGATCAGGTTGTCAAAGATGCCCAGGGTGAAGCGGCACGTTTTGACTCGGTTTACAATTCCTATCTGACCGCCAAAGACGTGACCAAGCGCCGCCTGTATCTTGAGACCCTGCAACAGGTTCTCAAAGATTCAAACAAGATCATTCTGGACCAGAAAGACGGCAATGGTGTTGTGCCCTATCTGCCGCTTCCCGAAATCCAGAAGCAGTCCGCCACCCGTAATTCAGGAGGCAATAACTGATGGGAAGCCCTAAACTTATTGCCGCTGCCGTTATTCTGGTCATTGTCGCGATTGTCGGTTCCATGTCGGTCTTTACCGTCCGTCAGGACCAGCAGGCCCTGGTGCTGCAATTCGGTAATCCGGTTCGGGCGATTTCCGATCCGGGGCTGCATTTCAAACTGCCGATCCAGAATGTGGAATATTACGAACGCCGGATCCTGGATTTGGACCCGCCGGTACAGCAGGTTCTTCTGTCGGACCAAAAGCGCGTCAATATTGACAGCTTTGCCCGCTGGAAAATTGTTGACCCGCTGCAATTCCGGAAACGTGCGGTCAATTCGGCACAGTTCGTGCAAATTTTTGGCCAGCGTCTGAACTCGGTTATCCGGGGGGAACTGGCACAATCACCGCTGATCTCGCTTTTGTCGGACAACCGGGCCCGCATCATGGAAAAAATCCAGGCAGCCCTGGTCGAACCGGCCAAGGATTTCGGGGTTCAGTTGATTGATGTGCGCATCGGCCGGACCGATTTGCCCAAGGAAACCTCGCAGGCGGTATATAACCGTATGCGCTCGGCCCGTATTGCCGAAGCATCGCAACTGCGCGCCGAAGGTGAAGAAATCAAATCCAAAACCCAGGCAGATGCCGATCGCGAAAAAGTCGTGATCCTGGCCGAAGCCCGCCGCCAGGCCGAAACCCTGCGCGGTGAAGGGGATGCGGAACGAAACAAAATTCTGGGGGCGGCCTATAACAAAGACCCGCAGTTTTTTGAATTTTATCGTTCGCTGCAGGCCTATCGCGAAGCCCTGGATAAAGGCACAACGATGGTGCTGTCACCGGATTCTGAATTCTTCAAGTACTTTAATCAGTCAGAACCAGGCGCAAGCCGCTAGACAAATCGATAGGGCGACCGGCATACTCTGCCGGTCGCCCTTTTGATTCATAAATAAAAAACGGAACGTCCAACCCCATGAAAGAGCTCGCCACCGCCATTCTTCTGGCAATCGCGCTGGAGGGAATGTTTTATTCACTGTTTCCGCGCGGGGCGAAGCGGGTAATGGAACTGATGCAGGAAATTTCCGAAACCCAGCTTAGAATTGGCGGGTTGATTGCGGCCGTTATTTGTGTCGGGGCAATTTGGGCAATGCGCCAGTTTTGGCAATAATCCCGATTGATAAGTGCTGATTACTGTCCCTGATGTCACAAAAAGGCCCCGTGACACAAAATTCACCTCAGAAAACAGACTTCTACCTCAGACTTGCCCTTTTTTTGCCAAACTCCCCCTTAATTTGGGAGGGGTGCGATGTGGTCCCACATATCGCCTGCTGCACAAATCATAAAAATCTCCGTGAACGCGGCAACAAACAGGATCAATAACCATGCGAAAAGCGTTTTACAATCCGGCCCGCAAGCTGTCTGCGGCGCTCGTGATTGTGTTATTCAGTGTGACGGGTATGGCTGGCAGTGCCTATGCCCGCAGCGCACCTGACAGCTTTGCCGATATGGCAGAACGGCTGCTTCCCGCCGTTGTCAATATTTCAACCAGCCAGCTTGTCGCCGACCGCCAGGGACCGGATTTCCAGTTCCCTCCCGGTTCGCCGTTTGAAGATTTGTTCCGTGATTTTATGGAACGCAATGGCCAGGGCAAGGATGGCGACAAAGCCCCGCACCAGCATCGTGCGACCGCCCTTGGTTCGGGTTTCATCATTTCCCCGGATGGCTACATCGTCACCAACAACCATGTGATTGATGGCGCAGACGAAATTTCGGTCACGTTGCATGACAACGAAACCCTGCCCGCCAAGCTGATTGGCCGGGACCCGAAAACCGACGTCGCGCTTTTGAAAGTGGAGCCAAAAAAAGACCTGCCCTTTGTCAAATGGGGTGATTCGGACAAGGCCCGTGTTGGTGACTGGGCAATGGCGATTGGCAACCCGTTTGGCCTGGGCGGCACCGTGACAGCCGGTATCATTTCAGCGCGCAACCGCGACATCAACCAGGGCCCGTATGACGACTTCATCCAGACCGATGCCGCCATTAACCGTGGCAACTCTGGTGGTCCGCTGTTCAATATGGACGGCGACGTGATTGGCATTAACAGCGCCATTTATTCGCCTTCTGGCGGGTCTGTCGGCATTGGCTTTGCCATCCCCTCGGCCATTGCCGAGTCGGTTGTTGACCAGATCAAGGAATATGGCCGTCCGCGGCGCGGCTGGCTGGGTGTTCACATCCAGACCGTGACCGACGACATTGCCGATTCCGTTGGCCTGGACGAAGCCTATGGCGCGATGGTGGCCGATGTCACCAAAGACGGCCCGGCAGCAAAAGCCGGCATCAAACAGGGTGACATCATCCTGAAATTTGATGGCAAAAAAGTCGAAAGCATGCGTCGCCTGCCGCGCATCGTTGCCGAAACCAAAATTGGCAAAGCAGTTGATGTGGAACTGTGGCGCGACGGCAAGAAAAAGGACGTCACCGTTGATCTTGGCGAGTTGAAGGAAGATACATCTGCCGACAACACCACCAAGGACAAACCCGAACAGCAACAGACCAAACCGTCGGGCGAAACCACGATTGATGCCCTTGGCCTGAAGGTTGCCAATATCGACGATGAACTGCGTCAGCGTTTCAACCTGACCGATGATACCGAAGGCGTTATCGTCACCGATGTTGATACCGCCAGCTACTCGGCTGAAAAGGGTGTTCGCCCGGGCGACATCATTCTCGAAGCCTCGCATCAGTCGGTCAAGGATGTTGCCGAAGTCGAAAAGGCGGTGAAGGCCGCCCAGGATGACGGCAAACGCACCATTCTGATGCTGATCGAAACGTCAGCCGGTCCGCGCTATTTCGGCCTGACGCTCGATAAAAAAGACAAATAACTTCTAAAGGCCAACGGCCTTGGATGAAAAGGAAGGGGCGGCTCCAAAACGGGCCGCCCCTTTTTTGTGACTGTTTACGGGATGGATGCCAAACTGTTTCAGACGGCCACAAACTGGTCACGGGTATAGCCCTGCACATAAAGCAACGCCGTTAAATCCCCATGATTGATGCGAATGCGGGCCTGGGCCTGCACTGATGGTTTGGCATGAAAGGCAACGCCGGTGCCAGCCAGTGAAATCATCTGCAAATCATTGGCCCCGTCGCCAACAGCAATGGCATCGGCAGGCGTAATACCGTTTTGCGCCGACAGTTTTTGCAGAGCATCGACCTTTGCCTGGCGGTCCAGCACCGGTTTTTTCACCTTGCCGGTCAGGGTTTTGCCATCATCGGTCAACAGGACATTGGCCTGGTCAAAATCAAACCCCAGCTCCCGACGCACCGCATTGGTAAAAAAGTCAAACCCGCCCGAAACCAGAGCGGCATAGGCCCCATTGGCACGCATGGTTGCCACAAGTGTGCGGGCCCCGCCGGTATATTCCACCCGCTTCCAGGCTTCATCAAGCATGGCAACCGGCATACCCGCCAGCAGACTGACCCGTTCATCAAGGGCGGCTTCAAAATCGAGTTCACCATTCATCGCACGCGCGGTAATGGCGGCCACCCGATCTTTGGCCCCGGCAAAATCAGCCAGTTCATCCAGGGTTTCGCCGGTGACAATCGTGCTGTCCATGTCCGCGATCAGCAGTTTTTTGGCGCGCCCCAGCACCGGTTGCACCACCAGATCAGCCGCCACATCACACTTTTCCAGCGCCTTGTCGGCCTGCTCGGGCGTTATACCGGTAAAAATCAGATCACATGCCTCGCCAGAGGCCAACCAGCAGGTTTCGGCTGTTTTGGCGCCACCGGCACGCAGGGCGGCGCGTGCACTGTCGATCATCTCATCATCCAGGGCACCGGATTGGGGGGGCACGATCAGGGTCAGGACCAGATCCATGTCACAAAGGCTCCTTGCTGGCAGGAATATGCGGGAAATATCGCTGTCTTTATCCCGATTGCGTCCCCCAAAGACAAGAAAAGTTTCGCCAAAAACGGAACATCAACGGCGTAGGAACATTGATACAATAAGACTTACTCTTAACATGGCCGGTTTACCCCGGCCCGCTGTGCAGAATGAAAGCCGGTCATGGAAATCAGTACGTTTACCGCCCGCGAATTTAACCAGGATACCAGCAAGGCCAAAAAAGCCAGTCTGAAAGGCCCGGTATTTATTACCGACCGGGGAAAACCCGCCCATGTTCTTTTATCGATCGAGCAATATCAGAAAATTCTGGGTCTTGCGCCATCGATCGTCGATCTGCTGGCCAGGGCCGAAACGGCCGATATTGACCTTGTTCCCCAACGTATCGAGAACATGTCCGACATTACGGATCTGAAATAATGTATTTGCTAGACAGCGACGTTATCGTCGAACTCAGAAAAGCTGGCACCGAAAAAGCCAACGACAATGTCGTCAAATGGGCGCAATCCGTTCCGACTGCCGGAACGTTCCTGTCCGCGATCACGATTCTGGAACTGGAAATTTCCATTCTGGAGCTGGAATGGCAGGATGAGGCACGCGGTGAATTGATGCGCCAGTGGCTTGACGAAAATGTCATTCCCGCCTTCGATGGCCGGGTGCTGCCGATCAATGAAAAGGTCGCCCGCACCTTTGCTCGGTTTCACAGCCGCACCCGCCATTCCGAAGGGGCAACCCTGCTTGCCGCCACCGCCCTGGTGCATGGCCTGACCGTGGTAACGCGCAATACCGACGAATTCAAACAAACCGGTGTTACCCTGTGTAACCCGTGGGATGCGCCCGAAGAAGCGCCATGCAACCCGGACAACTAAACAGGATGTCCCTGCCCCGGTTACACTAAAACCCCAACTAACCGGCTTTGGCTGTCGCGCAAGCATGACAGTCCCCGGATGGCGGGCCTTTCTTACATTTCCAATGCAAACAGTTTATGGATAACAGTCTGGCACCTGTTATACCCGCCGTTAACATGCGATGTTTTCCGATGTCGCATGGTTGAACGGCAAAACGGAACTGCATTGATGACACCCACAGACATTCCTGCTTCTTCACCTTTGGCAGCTACGCGCGCAAGTTCTGGTGCCCGGTCTTTTCTTCCCGTCATCATCGTCGCCGGACCAACAGCCAGTGGCAAATCCGCACTGGCGCTGGATCTTGCGCGGGAATTTGACGGGGTGATCATTAACGCCGACAGCATGCAGGTTTATCGCGAGCTGCGCGTGCTGAGCGCCCGGCCGGACGAAAGTGAAACGGCACAGGCCCCGCACCGCCTTTATGGCGTGCTGTCGGGGGCGGAGGCCTGTTCGGCCGGAAAGTGGCGGGAAATGGCCCTGGCCGAAATTGCCGCCTGCCATCAAAACGGCCAGCTTCCCATCGTGACCGGTGGTACCGGCATGTATCTCAATGCCCTGATCAACGGCATTGCGCCGATTCCCGATATTGATAAATCCGTGCGCGACACCCTAACTGCCGAACTGGAAAGCCTCGGCCATACCGCATTTTTCGCCAAACTTCGGGAACAGGACCCGGCCACCGCCGCCAATCTGGACCCGGCCAACAGCCAGCGCCTGATTCGCGCTGCCGAGGTTTTGCGCGCAACCGGCCACGGTTTGGCCCACTGGCACGGGGCCGGGATGCTGCGCCCGCCCGAGGGTATGGCGTTTTTGAAATTCTGCTATATGCCGCCGCGCGACATTTTATACGACCGCTGCAATCGCCGGTTCGACCTGATGATTGATCAGGGCGCAATTGAGGAAGTGCGTTCCCTGCTGGCGCAAAATCTGCCATCCGACTCCCCGGTAATGAAAGCCGTTGGTGTGCGCGAACTTGGCGCTTACCTGGCCGGATCCCTTTCGCTTGAGGAAGCAAAAACCCTGGCACAGCGCGAAACACGTCGCTATGCCAAACGCCAGCTAACGTGGTTTCGCCACCAGATGCCGGACCGTGAAACCATTGACGCGCAATATTCGGAAACTCTGACAAGCAAATTGCGCAATCTTGTTCACCAATTTCTGTTGACCGCGCCAAAGTGAGGCGATAGTTTGGCCCTTCCGCCGATGAAATGGCGGAAAACCGCCGTTTCGGCGGCTTTTTCAACCCCAATCACAGGGTAGATCGATCATGTTGCAATCTCGCGGTTATCACGCGACACGTTGTTGTCGCTAAGTAAGAGGCTCGAAGAATCATGGCAGAACGTATTATGAATGGTGCAGAAGTAGTGTTGCAGGCCCTGGCAGACCAGGGTGTGGAAGTCGTATTCGGCTATCCCGGCGGCGCTGTGCTTCCGCTATATGACGAGATTTTCAAACAGAATCACATTCGTCACGTTCTAGTGCGCCATGAACAGGCTGCCGTGCATGCCGCCGAAGGTTATGCACGCTCCACCGGCAAGGTTGGCTGTGTGCTGGTCACAAGCGGCCCCGGTGCGACAAATGCCGTTACCGGCCTGACCGACGCATTGCTCGATTCTATTCCCATTGTCTGCCTGACCGGGCAGGTGCCCACGCATCTGATTGGCAATGACGCCTTTCAGGAGGCCGACACCACCGGCATTACGCGGCCCTGCACCAAGCACAATTATCTGGTCAAGGAAAGCGACCGCCTGGCGCGCACCATGCACGAGGCCTTTCATGTTGCGACCTCCGGCCGCCCCGGCCCGGTGGTGATTGACCTGCCGAAGGATATTCTGGTCAGCCCCGCCCCCTATATCGAACCAGCCAAAGTGCAGCACCGCACCTATAACCCGCAGGTCAAGGGCGACCGTTCGCAAATCGAACAGGCGGTTGAAATTCTGGCCTCGGCCAAAAAGCCGGTTTTGTATTGCGGTGGTGGCGTCATCAATTCCGGCCCGCAGGCCTGCAAATTGCTGACTGAATTTACCCGCCTGACCGGCGCGCCAATCACCCTGACCCTGATGGGCCTGGGGGCGTATCCGGCGTCGGACAAACAGTATCTTGGCATGCTGGGCATGCACGGCACCTATGAAGCTAACCTTGCGATGCACGATTGTGACGTGATGGTTGCCATCGGTGCCCGGTTTGATGACCGTGTGACAGGGAATATCGACTTCTTCTCGCCCGGTTCCACCAAAATCCAGATCGATATCGACCCCAGCTCGATCAACAAGAACGTTGCTGTTGATGTTGGTATTGTCGGCGATGTTGGCCATGTCATTGAAGACATGATGAAGGTCTGGAAGGCCAAACAATACAGCATCAATCAGGCTGCCCTGGATGCCTGGTGGGGTGAAATTGAAGGCTGGCGTGAAAAACGTTGCCTGTCCTACATTCAGCCCAATGATGTGATCAAACCGCAGCATGTTATTCGCCGCATGCACGCGCTGACGCGTGATCGCAAAACCTTCATCACCACCGATGTCGGCCAGCATCAGATGTGGGCTGCCCAGCATTTCGGCTTTGAACATCCCAATGAATGGATGACGTCGGGTGGCCTTGGCACAATGGGCTATGGCCTGCCAGCCGCAATGGGCGTTCAGGTGGCCCATCCCGATGCCACCGTTATCTGCTTTAGCGGTGATGCCTCGATCATGATGAATATCCAGGAATGCGCGACACTCACCCAGTATCGCCTGCCGGTCAAAACCGTGATCCTGAATAACCGTTATATGGGCATGGTGCGCCAGTGGCAGCAGCTTTTGCACGGGTCGCGCTATTCCGAAAGCTATAGCGAAACCCTGCCCGATTTCGTCAAGCTGGCCGATGCCTTTGGCTTTACCGGTCTTACCTGCACCAAACCTGATGATCTTGATGATGCGCTTCAGAAAATGCTCGATATTGACGGGCCGGTGATTCTGGATGTGGCGGTGGATGACAAGGAAAACTGCTTCCCGATGATTCCGTCTGGCAAGCCGCACAATGAAATGTTGCTGGGCCATGAAACAGGTGACGCCCAGGCCATCGATTCCGACGAAGGGATGGTGCTGGTCTAAGCTGGCGTTTTATTGACGCGCATATGCGCACCAGACGATACGATATTTTCATGATGACAGGCGGGGCTGGCGCGATGACCCCATCGCCCGCCCCGACCGCAGCGGAGCAAGACCGTGAAAGAAACCGAAATTTCCAAACACACCATTTCTGTTCTGGTGGACAACGAAGCGGGTGTTCTCGCCCGTGTTATTGGCCTGTTTTCCGGCCGTGGCTATAACATCGAAAGCCTGACCGTAGCCGAAGTTGACGCCAATTCGCGCCAGTCGCGGATTACGGTTGTCACCTCGGGAACACCGATGGTGATCGAACAGATCAAGGCCCAGCTTGGCCGTCTGGTACCGGTTCACAAGGTCAGCGATTTGACCCTGGCAGGCCCCAGCGTTGAGCGCGAACTGGCATTGGTCAAGGTCATTGCGACCGGTGAAAAACGTGTCGAATCCCTGCGCATTGCCGATATTTTCAAGGCGCGCGCCGTTGATGCGACCAATACTTCCTTTATTTTCGAAATCATCGGCAGCCCTGAAAAGATTGATGCCTTCAATAAATTGATGGAGCCGCTTGGCCTTTCGGAAATTTCCCGTACCGGTGTTGCCGCAATTTCGCGCGGCACCATTATGATGTGAATTTGCCCTGCCCCGGCACGGGCCGGGGCGGACGCCAAATACATTTCACCCTTTTAATCCAGCGACCACGCCAATCACAAAACAAGCGTGGCCCAACGTCCAGAGGTATCGAAAGATGCGTGTTTATTACGACCGCGATGCAGATGTTAACCTGATCAAGACCAAAAAAGTTGCTATTATCGGTTACGGTTCCCAGGGCCATGCCCATGCCCTTAACCTGCATGATTCCGGCGTTGCCGAAGTGGCTGTTGGCCTGCGTGAAGGTTCTTCGTCGCGCAAGAAAGCCGAAGCTGCCGGTCTGAAAACCATGACCCCGGCCGAAGCCGCGTCCTGGGCTGACGTTGTCATGATCCTGACGCCGGACGAACACCAGGCTGCGATCTATGCCAACGAAATCGGTGCCAACCTGAAGGAAGGTGCCGCTCTGATGTTTGCGCATGGTCTGAACGTGCATTTCGGCCTGATCGAGCCGCGTTCCGACCTTGACGTGATGATGGTCGCACCGAAGGGCCCGGGCCACACCGTGCGTTCCGAATATGTCCGTGGTGGTGGTGTTCCCTGCCTGGTCGCTGTTGAACAGAATGCCTCGGGCAATGCCCTTGAACTGGCCCTGTCCTATGCGTCGGCCATTGGCGGCGGTCGTTCGGGTGTTATCGAAACCACCTTCCGTGAAGAATGCGAAACCGACCTGTTTGGCGAACAGGCTGTTCTGTGCGGTGGTTTGACCCAGCTGATCAAATACGGCTTTGAAACCCTGACCGAAGCAGGCTATGCCCCGGAAATGGCCTATTTCGAGTGCCTGCACGAAGTGAAGCTGATCGTTGATCTGATGTATGAAGGCGGCATGGCCAACATGCGTTATTCGATCTCGAACACTGCGGAATATGGCGACTATGTCACCGGCCCGCGCGTGATTGATCCGTCTGTCAAAGAACGCATGAAAGGCGTTCTGGCCGACATTCAGGAAGGCAAATTCGTGCGTGACTTCGTTCAGGAAATGCACTGCGGCCAGCCGATGTTCAAGGCAACCCGCCGCCTGAACGCCGAACACCAGATCGAGGAAGTTGGTGAAAAACTCCGCGCCATGATGCCGTGGATTGCCGCCAACAAGCTGGTCGACAAAGAAAAGAACTAAGGTTCTTTGAAGATCCGAATATTTAAACGACCGTCGGTTTTTCCGGCGGTCGTTTTTCTTTGCCCAACAATAATCTTTGGCCCGGTCAACCCAGATCCTCGATCAAACGAAAGCGTTCCCAGACAATTTGCATGTCGGGGGAAAAGCCGCCATTACGCTCGAAATAGGCACTGTGGCCGGTCCGCCATTCCTCCAGGCTGTCATCTTCGCCTTCGGCCAGGGCCATTGCTTCGGTTATTTCGTCAAACCGGCACTGAACCAGCTCTGCCGTTTCAATGACAAGCGCGGGTGTATCGTCCCAGTTCAGGGCAATATCCTGTCGGCCAATTTCCGGCATGGCCTCGCCCGCCTGGTAATCCCGCAAGGCCCCGCAGGTCGCCACCTTTTTACCCGATCGCACCAGGGCAACCAGTTCCTCGCACAGCGCCGCACTATCACCAAACTTGAAGGTTTCCGCGCCCGGATACCGTTGTTTCAGGGCCTTCAATGCGTCAGACATCCCAAATATTCCTTGTCATCGCTTTCGTTACAGGCATCGAACATATTCATAGAACCAATGCCCGCAATATTATGCACATCACACATATACACAACTTTGCAGGACAAGACGCCCCCAAACGCCCTCACCAAACGACGAAATCCTTTTGTTGCAGAAGAATGCCGCAGAAAAATGCCTCCGGACAAAAGCCGTCGCAGTGCGGCATTGCGGAATTAGTACTGGTATCTGGCGGGCAACTTAATTAATTCTGACCTTTAAAACTTTAACTCAGATATGAGCTTACGAATGTCCGAATTCATAGACCTTTCGCCAGAAGTTGCCGAAGCCTTTGCCAGTGGTGCACCCGTGGTGGCCCTGGAATCGACCATCATTTCACACGGTATGCCTTACCCGCAAAATCTAGAGACGGCACAGGCTGTCGAACAGGATATTCGCGATAATGGTGCGGTGCCTGCCACCATTGCCGTCATTGGCGGGCGCTGCAAGGTCGGGCTTGCCCCGGCAGAGCTGGAATATTTCGCCAAAGGCAGTGGCATTTTAAAACTGTCGCGCCGCGATATTCCCTATGCCATTGCCAAAAAATGCGATGGGGCGACCACCGTTTCGGCAACCATGATTTTGGCTGAAAAGGCCGGTATTTCCATTTTTGCCACCGGCGGCATTGGCGGGGTTCATCGCGACCTTGCGGCCAATTATGATGTTTCGGCCGATCTGACCGAACTGGGCCAAACCAGTGTTGCCGTGGTGTGCGCCGGGGCAAAGGCCATTTTGGATATTCCGATGACGCTGGAACATCTTGAAACGCTGGGTGTGCCGGTTATTGCCTATAACACCGACGATTTCCCGGCATTTTACACCGTCAAAAGCGGCCAAAAGGCCCCCTTGCGCCTGGACAGCCCCGAACAGATTGCCGATTTCCTGACCGCAAAATGGGATTTCGGCCTGGAAGGGGGCGTTGTGATTGGCAACCCGCCGCCTGCCGAAACCGCCCTGCCGCGCGAGGCCATCGAACATTTCATCGACTCCGCCCTGATAGAAGCCAAAGAGCAAAACATTCAGGGCCGCGAGGTCACACCGTTCCTGCTTAAACGTGTAACCGAACTGACCGAAGGCAAAAGCCTGGAAGCCAATATTGCCCTGGTGCGCAACAATGCCCGCCTGGCTGCCAAAATTGCCGTGGCCCGCGCCAAATAAGCGCGATCAGGCCACCTTTCATTACGGCAATAAACACAAAAATGCGGGCCTTTCATGGTCCGCATTTTTGTTTAACCTGAAAAAGGGCGTGGAGCCACCCGGTTGAGAGGCCGCCCCACGCCACCATCGCCTGCCTTATGCCAGGGTGGCATGTGGCAACAGGCTGCGATCAAGCCGACGATCATCAACAGGATCATCCCAAACCGTGCGGCACGGCAACACACCCGCCCAAACCGGCAATGCGTAATCTTCTTCATCATCCACCGGATCACCCGACCGAATCTTGGCCGAAACCTCTGCCATGTCGAATTCAAGAAACAGGGTGGCCTTTAATTCCTGTATGTTGGGCTGGCGAATCTGATCCCAGCGGCCTTTTGCCAGCTTTTCGATAAAAAGCGCGGATTGTTCCATTTTCAACGCCGGGTCATTCAGTACACGGCCTTTGCCATACATCACCACCGACCGGTAATTGGCAGAATGATGAAAGGCCGACCGGGCCATCACCAGCCCGTCAAGATGGGTGATACAAATACAGGCCTCCGCCCCATCGGCAATCGCCGCAAGCACACGGTTTTTGGTCGCCCCGTGAATATAAAACTGTTCCCCCGCCCGCCAATGCGCCGTCGGGATCATCACCGGGCGCCCGTCAAGCACCGTGCCGACATGGCAAATGATCGCCTCATCGATAATGCGATGCACCGTTGCGCGGTCATAGCTGGCGCGCTTGTGCCCGCGCACCATTTTTGTCCGCGGGGAAATGTCATAGGTGCTGTTACTCATATCGGTGTCTCCGGGTCGGTCATTAACGTTATACCCGTATCATCACCAGAATTGGACTTTTCATAAGAACCGATATACTAAATTTGATGGAACCAATTTAATGCAGCACCGGGTATGAGCACGATTTTTTCCTGGATATTCGCAAGCCAGCCAAATGACGCCCACCTGCCCGCCTATCGCAGGCTTTATCTGGGCATTCGCGCGGCCATTCTGGACGGGCGCTTAAAACCGGGGGAAAAACTGCCTGCCACCCGCGATCTGGCCCGGCAATTGCGCCTGTCGCGCAATACCATCGTCAATGCCTTTGATTTGCTGATGTCAGAAGGCTATCTCGAAGGGCGGATCGGTGCGGGAAGTTTTGTTGCCGCCAGCCTGCCCGACCAGCTTTTTCAGGCAGATAATCGCAATAGCCCCGCAAAATCCCCTATCCAATCCGCAGTCCAATCCCCCGGCCCATCCGCCAAGCCGCCATCCCCGGATCAAAACAGCCCGGCATGCCGCCCGCGCCGGATCAGCAAAAGTGCGCAGCGCAGCCTGGCTTTTACGCGCTTTCACCAGTCTTTTCCCGTCGCACAGCCCTTTAACCCGGCGATGCCGGACCTGTCGGCTTTTCCGTTTGATATTTGGGCGCGCCTGTTACGCCGTGCCTGGCGCGCGCCGCATCCTGCCATTGCCACCCCGCAGGACAGCATGGGCCTCGCCGACTTGCGCACTGAAATTGCGGGCTGGTTGCGCCAATCGCGCGGGGTGAATTGCCATGCCGATCAGGTGATGATTGTTTCCGGGGCCCAGCAAGCGCTGGACCTTGTCGGCCGTGCCCTGATTGACCCCGGTGATGTCGTGGCCCTGGAAGACCCGGGATATGAAGGCATACGCGGCGTGCTGGCCGCCAATGGCGCGGTGATCCAACCCATTCCGGTGGATGCCGAGGGCCTTCAGGTAAATGCCCTGACAACCTCTTACGATGCCCCGCCGCGGATGGTGGTGACAACACCGTCGCGCAATTATCCGATGGGAACCACGCTTTCGCTGGCCCGCAGGCTGGCCCTGCTGCAATGGGCGCATGACAATGACGGCTGGATCATCGAAGACGATTATGACAGCGAATATCGCTATGACGGCCCGCCTCTTTCCTCCCTTCAGGGGTTGGATCGCGAAAACCGGGTCATTTATATCGGCACGTTTTCGCGGGTGCTGTTTCCCGGTATCCGGCTGGGCTATCTGGTTTTGCCACATGATCTGGTGCCGGTTTTTCGCGGCTTGCGCGGCTTTGCCGATGGTGTACCCGGCCCCACGGCCCAGGCCGCCCTGGCCGCCTTTTTTGCCGACGGGCATTTTGGCAGCCATGTGCGGCGCATGCGCCTGCTATATGGCGAACGGCGCAATCACCTTTTGGCGCTGATCCGCACTCACGCCAGCGACCTTCTGGATATTGTGGTCAATGATGGCGGGCTGCATATTTGTACCCGGTTGATCAACGGGCAGCGCGATGTGCAGTATCAATCTGCCCTGTTGGACAAGCAAATTGATTGCCGCTTTCTATCCACCTATTTCCATGACAATGAAATGGCGGAAAACAAAACCACCCGGCAGGGATTGATCATGGGATTTGCCGGATGGGAAAAATCGCAACTGGATAAAAGTTTTGCTGATCTGATCCAAATTCTGCGCCGTAACACTTAATGTACCCCGAGCCGGAGACAGAGCGCGCCGCCAATCCCCCACTGGCATGTTACAAAGGCGCGCTCTTCTCAATTTGATCTTATCCCTTTGAAAGACCCGACAAACCAGAGGCCCGGATGCCCCGTCCCCCTATTGCCATCATGTGGTTTCGCAATGATTTGCGCCTGACAGACAACCCCGCCCTTGCAAGCGCCGTTTCCTGGGCACGGGACAATCATGGCACAGTTCTGCCAATCTATATTCTTGACGACATCACGGAAAAACAACTGGGCGGTGCCACCCGCTGGTGGCTGCAACACAGCCTCACGGCCCTTGAAAAGGCGATTACCGATAAAACCGGCACCAGTGCCACCGATAAACCGGGCAACAGCCTGCGCCTGTTTCGCGGCGATGCAAAAACCGTGTTCGCCCGGTTGTGCGACGATCACGACATTGGGGCGGTATTCTGGAACCGCTGTTATGACCCGCAATCGGTGGCACGCGACAAGGCGTTAAAACAGCATTGCCGGGATGAGCTGACCCTTGAATGCAAAAGTTTTAACAGCCACCTGTTATTTGAACCCTGGCAGGTCAAAACCGGGGCGGGCACATCATTTAAGGTATTTTCTCCGTTCTGGCGGGCCTGTTTAAAAATGCCCGCGCCAGAGGCGCCGCAAAAGGCGCCAAAAGATATTCCCCTGTCTGGTGTCAGCCCGGATCAGGCGGTCTCTCTGAACGATCTGGACCTGTCGCCAAAACCATTTAACTGGGCCACGGGCTTTGCCGAACGCTTTACACCGGGCGAGGATGCCGCCCGTCAGCAGCTTGCCGATTTCATTGATGACCATTTGGCGGATTATGCCAGTCTGCGCGACCGGCCCGACCGGCGGGTGACGTCGGAACTTTCACCGCATTTGCGCTTTGGTGAAATCAGCCCGCGCGAGATCTGGCATGCCGTCAGCCATCGGGCGGAGGCCGAGCCAAAACTGCAAAAAACGGCTGCCAAATTTCTTGCCGAACTGGGCTGGCGCGAATTTGCCCATCACATTTTATTTCACGCCAATGACCTGCGCACCGAGCCCTTGCAAGAACAGTTTCACCATTTCCCCTGGCGCACGGACGATACGGCCCTGAAGGCCTGGCAGCAGGGCCAAACCGGCTATCCCATCGTCGATGCCGGAATGCGCGAACTGTGGCATACCGGCTATATGCACAACCGGGTGCGCATGATTGTTGGCTCTTTGCTGGTCAAACATCTGCTTTTGCATTGGCAGCACGGGCTTGAATGGTTTGACGATACGCTGGTGGATGCCTGCCCGGCAGCAGATCCGTTTTCCTGGCAATGGATTGGCGGCTGCGGGGCAGATGCCGCCCCCTATTTCCGCATTTTCAACCCGGTGCTTCAGGGCGAAAAGTTTGACGAAAAAGGCGATTATGTCCGCCAATGGGTGCCCGAACTGCACAACCTGCCCGATTCCCACATCCATAAACCGTGGGAAGCCTCAGCCCTTGTGTTGAAGGGAGCGGGCATCACCCTTGGCGAAACCTACCCAAAACCGATTGTCGATTTAAAGGGTGGCCGCGAACGCGCACTGGAAGCCTATCAACAGATGAAAGCAAAGAGCGAAACGGAGCAATAGCCAGATTTTACAACTGTCGGAACAGGTTGTAGCTACCCTCTAAAATCGAACCTGCTACAATCGACCGGTATTTTGCATTGAGGCCCCCAATGTTGTAGCTACCCTCTAAAATCGAACCTGCTACAATCTTGGCCTTGATAAAGGCTTCGGCGATTTTGTTGTAGCTACCCTCTAAAATCGAACCTGCTACAATCTTGGCCTTGATAAAGGCTTCGGCGATTTTGTTGTAGCTACCCTCTAAAATCGAACCTGCTACAATTAGGGCGCCAGGCACCATCCCTGGCGTTTCGTTGTAGCTACCCTCTAAAATCGAACCTGCTACAATTAGGGCGCCAGGCACCATCCCTGGCGTTTCGTTGTAGCTACCCTCTAAAATCTACCCTGCTACAATTTAAAGGTGCAGCATCAGCACCTGGCAGCCGTTGTAGCTACCCTCTAAAATCGAACCTGCTACAATAACAGGTTGTTCGTGAATACACAAACGACGGTTGTAGCTACCCTCTAAAATCGAACCTGCTACAATAACAGGTTGTTCGTGAATACACAAACGACGGTTGTAGCTACCCTCTAAAATCGAACCTGCTACAATTTAAAGGTGCAGCATCAGCACCTGGCAGCCGTTGTAGCTACCCTCTAAAATCGAACCTGCTACAATTTAAAGGTGCAGCATCAGCACCTGGCAGCCGTTGTAGCTACCCTCTAAAATCGAACCTGCTACAATAGGAACCCTGAATCCCGCAGCATATTCAATATGTTGCGGGATTTTTTCGTGTCAAAAACCGATATTTTCATCCGAAAAACCGGGTGTTTTTCGCAAAAATGAGCCTTTTTTGCCTGTCTTAATCACCCGAATGATCACCGTTTTGGCAGGTTTTCAAAATGAAAGGGTGTTAGCGCCAAAACGGTTTTTGCTTGTCGAACGCCTTCCAGGCATTGGCAATGCCTTGCAGGCGATAATCGGCCCGCGCGCCATACCAGCCCGCGATCCGCCCCACCCCGGCCATGCCCTGCTTGCTGAGGGTAGATTGCAAAACCGCCAGTCTGCTTTCGGCAACGGCAGCATCGTTAAGCTGGCCCAAAATATCCTGCAATTCGGCCAGATTATTACGGAACTTGCGCACCGATTTGCCGCTGTAAATTTCATAAAAGAAATCGCAGGCATAGCGCATCTGTTTTACATCCAGCCGCCAGGCATGCAGCCCGGCAATGCTGAGTTCCGTAACCTTGCTGCCGCGCTTGCCCATGCGTTTACGCGCCTTTTCCAGCAGCGGTTCGGCCAGTTCGCCAATCGGGGCGGACATGGCACGCATTTGCGCCGCACTTGCCCCCGATGCCCAGCGCGAATAGCTGGACCACGCCCCCAATAGCAGGCAAAGCTGCTGGTAGTCCGAAGACTCCAGCATCGCCCGTGCCGTTTTCAGGGCCTGTTCACGCTGCTGCTCCGCTGCCTTGCGCAATTCGGCATTGGGGCCGTTTTCATCATGATCGGGAAAACGCATTTCAATGGCGGGCAGGGTTTCATCCAAAAACACATCCCAGTCACGCAGGGCATCAAGGCCCTTGGTGCAGGCTTTTAACAAACGGCGAATCAGCACGGCCTCGCCTGCCGGAAGATTATGGCGAAACAGGCTGAACGCCACCCGCAAACGCCGCATGCCGATACGCATCTGATGGCAGCCTTCCGGATGCAAATCCTGGCGAACACACACTTCATTGCCCAAAATCATCGTCAAACCTTGGGCAAGTACGGCACGAAAGGCTTCTTCGGCACTCATCCCGGCATGAAGCCCCACCGGCACCGCCTTGTAAAAGGTAGGCTGTTCATTAAAATACAGGGCCCGCCCGCGCGAGGCCTTTGAGCGCAAACTCAGGTAAAGTGGCACAGTGCGCTGCAATTCCAGGGCAAGATCAAACAAGGTGGCCGGATGACCTTCCTTTAATTCCAGCTCAACCTCGGAAATCGGCGTTTCGCGGTCTCCGGCGCGCACAACACCCTGGTCAATTGCCAGTTCCATCACCGCATCGCGATAGCCAAGGTCAACGCTGCTGCGCGAAAGATCGGTTTCAAAAATACGATTGATCTTTTTGTTTTTCGCCAGCTTGTCGAGCAGGGCCACCACATCGTCATCGGTGAATTTTGACAGATCAAGTTCGCCATTTTCCAGCTCGACCGTCCATTCCTGGCGTTCGGGCAAGGCTGCACGCAACCCGTTGGACGCCTTGACGGTTTGCTCCCACCCGGTGCTGCCTTTCTTGCGTACCCGAATCGCAAGCCCCTTGCGCGACAGCGCCAGTTTGGGCGTATCGTAATAGATGGAAACAAGCTGCGTGGTATTGAGACGGCGGCCTTCTTTCACTTCGCGCAAAACAGGAGCCTGCTTGAGACGATTCACATGTTTCGGATCGATCCGCATCTTGAGTTCGATCTCGATCTGTTTCTCCGTCATTCGGTTTCCCTATCTATATTGTTCTGCCCTTTTGGCAGGTGCCGGAAAATGTCACCTGTAGACAGTTCTATCGTGAAACATATTTCAGAAATTTGAAATGATGTTGCTCAAAACGACGTCATGTATTTGTAATAATGTGGTAAAAAAACAAACTAAACACTGCCGTGGCAAGCATTTTTGCCCCATCGCCCGCAAGTCGGAAAATCGATGTTCAATTGAATGAGAAAACACTGCCCGGAACGTTCATATAATCACGAATCCAGCCCATTTCGCGCGACACCTCCCCCATAAAGAGAGAATTTTCATCACGTTACAACTCCGCTGGCGTCACCCCGAAGGCGGATTCCCAACCGGCAGCGCACCGTCAGCCACAATCACGCAACATCAAAAAGGCGTCTGTTTTGAAAGATATGGGATTGTTGTGAAACAGGCACAAAAAAACCCGGCCGAAGCCAGGTCATTTTGAAGTTCAAGTGGTGCCCAGAGGCGGATTCGAACCACCGACACGCGGATTTTCAGTCCACTGCTCTACCAACTGAGCTATCTGGGCATCCTTGAAGCGTTTCCGTTTCCGGAAGTGTTCCCTGCGGAACGAGCGGGGTTATACAAGCTGGCTTCCCCCTTGTCCAGCCTGTTTTCACATTTTTTTTGAACTTAAAATTCGTCTTCATCTTCAAGGTCTTCAAGATACTCTGGCGGCTCGGTCGCAGGCACGGCATAACTGGCATTCAGCCACTTGCCCAAATCCAGGTCCGCACAGCGTTTGGAGCAGAAAGGCTTGTATTTTTCCACAACAGGGGCGTCGCACATGGCGCATGTCGTTGCCCCGCTGCCGCTCGCCGTCTTGGACGATGCCGTCATTTTACCGACCATTATCTAGTCCCTTTCAATCACATATTCATGGCGCGCCAGTGTCGGGTCCGCATTGCACGGCGGGAGCCCTCCAAAAATATCGCCAAGGATACGACGGAAACTTTCCCGTTCCGCGCTCCATTGCAAAATATCAGGATGCAGACGCAACCGCACTCCACCCATTGGCCGATGGCGCATTTCGGCGACAAGGCAGCGCAACACCTTATTTGCCGCCGTATCACGGCACAATTTGCGCCCGGGGCCTGGCGAAGCTGCCGAATCGCTCTCAAACATCAGCGATGCCAAATCGGCCCCGCTGCGCTGGCGGCTGAATTCATACAGGCCCAAACGGGTAAAACCGCCAATCTGTACCGCCCCATCCGTTTCGGCCGCAAAGCCCTGCTTTATCACCGCATCAAAGGCATCACGTGCCGCCCGGCCCGGCATCCGGATCGGATCAATCACCACAAGCCCCCCCAAATTGCGCAACCGCACCTGATGCACAATTTCGGCAGCAGCAGACAAATTGACATCCAGATTGCGACGGGCAGCATTCTGCCCCGTTTGCGCCCCACCGGCATTCACATCTATGGCGCACAGGGCCGTGGTTGCCTCGATCGAAATCCAGCCACCACCGGGCAAGGCAATACGCGTTGCCAGCGCATCTTCCAGCGCCGCCTCAACACCGTCGCTGTCAAACAGCAGGGTTTCACCCTTATGTGCGCTGAGGGCGGCATCACTGGCCCCATGCGCACGCAACATCCCGCGCAGGCGGATATATTCCGCCATCCCATCCACAATGCAGGGGGCACCTGCCATAAGGTGATGTTCGATCACTTGATCAATCTCGGAAAGCGCCTGAAAAACCCGAACCGGACGCGTTGCATTTTTTTGGGCACCAACCGCCTTGTCCCAAATCGCCCGAAGCCGGGAAAAGGCACCATGCAGGGCAGCCTCGTCCCAGTTTGCCGCCGATGTCCGCAGGGTTACGCTTTCGCCCTTTATCGCCAGCGCCTTCAGGGTTGCGGCAAGGCGGTCGCGTGTTTGCGGGTCGGCAATTTTACGGGGAATATCAATCATGCCGCCGGTCGGGCGCATAATCATGCCCGGCCCCTCAATGGCAATACGCCCGGTCAGTTTTGGTCCCTTGTCCTCAAAACCAAGGCGCGAAATCTGTACAATCACCCATTGCCCTTCATGGACCGGGCCATCAATACGGTCCAGCGGCAACAGGCCATCGTCACAGCCCGCCAGCACCACCATCGCCGCCCCCATTTCCGGCATGACGCGCGATATGCGACCGATATGAATATCAAAACGGCGCGGCCCCCCGCGATCCAGCCAAATGCGGCTGATACGGTTATTTTCCAGCAGGGCAACCCGGCGTTCGTCGGCCACCGCATCAATCAGCAAAAGCCTGTCATCCGCCACATTGCCCGGCATCGGCATGGTTATCCGGCCTCCGGTGTGTATCCCAATCCGCGCAGCAGGGCATCGGCATCATAGAGCGACAGGCCAACAACATTGCTGTAAGAACCCAAAATCTTGCGCACAAACACCGCCGCCAGCCCCTGAATGGCATAAGCCCCCGCCTTGCCCTGCCATTCATCGCTGGCAAGATACCGGTTGATGTCGCCTTCATTGAGGTTGCGGAAAATCACCTGGGTTTCCACCACCCGTGATCGCAGGATGCCATCGGGCGCAATCACGCACACACCGCCATAAACACGATGCCGCCGCCCCGATAGCATTCCAAGAAATTTGCGCGCTTCTGCCGCATCGTCGGGTTTGCCCAGGGTTCGCCTTCCGCAGGCAACCACCGTATCGGCCGCCAGCACATAGGCCCCGTCATGGGCGCTGACCACCGCCTTTGCCTTTTCTTCGGCAAGGCGCAGGGCCAGGCGACGCGGGCTTTCGTCTTTTAACGGTGTTTCATCAATATCGGCTGGTGCAATGGCATCCGGGATTATACCGATCTGGGTTAACAGCTCCACCCGCCGGGGCGAGGCCGATGCCAGAACAAACTTGGATGAAACATTTGACGACAAGGAACGGCTCCCGATTGGCAAAACAGATGCGATGCGCACCTTAACAGGACATGTCCAACGACAAAACGCCCATTGCCCCAATCGCAGTGGTAGGCCTTGTCGAAAAATATCCCCAAACAGACAAATGCCGCCAGATCGGGGATCATGCGGCATTGCGTCGATTTACACAGCCATAATAATCACGGTTTGCCGGATATTACATACCCAAAGCCGCCTTTGCATAAAAGGCGGCCTCAAACCGGAACAACATGTGCAGATTATTTAAAGCGGAACGTGATCCGACCCTTGGTCAAATCATAAGGCGTCATTTCCACGCTGACGCGGTCGCCTGCCAGAACGCGAATACGGTTTTTCCGCATCTTGCCCGAAGTATGGGCGAGAATTTCATGATCATTGTCCAGCTTCACGCGGAACATCGCGTTGGGCAGAAGTTCCGTAACAGTGCCCTGAAACTCGATAACGTCTTCTTTAGCCATGTGACTCCTAAACTTTTGTGCTGCAACACCAAATACCGGTTGGCGCAAACTGCGCCGATCGCGCGAAAAGGTCAAGCCCTTTCACGTGTCGCACAGTGCGCCCCGGCAATGCGGTACGTGCATGTTTCGCCTAATATAGGTAACATAAGGTGATCGTGCCACCTCTATTGCCAAGACCCCAGACTGGAACATCCATGAAAAAAGTTCTCACCCCGGACCAGTTCCCCAAAATTCGCCCCGCGATTGCCCAGGATACCGGCCATATACTGGCGATGTTGCGCGAAATTGCCCGCGTGACAGACAGCCTGGATAAATTTGTCAGCAGCAAGGAAGACATATTGCGCGACGGATTTGGCGACAATCCGGCGTTTCACGCCCTGATCGGCGAAACCGAAGAAGGGCAACCCCTTGCCATGTGCCTGTATTTTGACAGCTATTCCACCTTTCGCGGCAAGGCAGGCATTTACATTCAGGATTTATATGTGGATTCGTCGCTGCGGGGCGGCGGTTTTGCCCGATACCTGTTTTCACACGTGGCCGCCCATGCCAAACGCACCAATCGCCACTATATCCGCCTGTCCGTCGATGCCGAAAACATGACCGGACAGAAATTTTACCGCAAAATCGGGATGCGCGCCGCCGTCAATGAACGCATTTTCGTTCTGGATGGCGCTGCCCTGAATACCCTTGCCGACGAAGCGGAATTGATGGCGTAAAATACCCTAAAATTTGGGTGCTGGTGCCAGCGGGAACCGTTCGAGAATGCGTTTTTGCAACTGGTCGCGCACCTGCCGGTAGGCCTCCAGCCGGGTTTCGCGTGTGCCCTCAATCAAGGTGGCGTCAAAGGTATTCCAAAACTCGACATCACAGGCCATCGTACGGGTCATTTCCACCGCACGGTGCTGGGCCTCGGGCGAGAGGGTGACGATCAAATCAAAAAAGCCGTCTTCCAGTTCGTCAAAGGTTTTGGGTTTATAACCGGAAATATCAAGGCCAATTTCATCCATGACGGCCACGGCAAAACCATCAAGGTCGCCCGCACGCAAGCCGCAACATTCAACATAGACCCGATTACCGTGAAAATGCCGCATCAATGACGCCGCCATAATCGAACGGACAGCATTGTAACTACAGGCAAACAATACGGCACCGGGAATATCCTGCGCCACTGGCTCTTACCCTCGAATGTGAAGAACGCAAATCAGGGTAAAAAGCCGCCGGGCGGTGTTTTCATCAATTTCCACCTTGTCGGCCAGCAACTCGCGCAATTGTTCCGACCCTTCATTATGCAGGCCACGGCGCGCCATATCGATGGTCTCGATCTGGGCGGCGGACGCCTTTTTGATCGCGTCATAATAACTTTCGCAGATCATGAAGTAATCCTTCACGATGCGGCGAAACGGGGTGAGCGGCAATGTAATGGTCGTCAGGTTTTCATCTTCATTGTCGCCGCGCACATCCATATAGATGCGGTTGTCTTCAATGCGCATATGCACCGAATAGGGGCCAACAAAATCACCAACCGGGGCAAAATGGTTTTCTTCCAGAAGATCATAAATCGCCACCGCCTGTTCGTGCTCGACTTCCGGGCGGCGACGGATTTTGTATTTCTGGTCAAGATATATACCGGCGATACACTGGTTGTTTTCGGTGTCTGCCATCATCTTTTCCCCTATCCCCGGTTGGGTGTATTCCATGCTGTGATGCAATAACCTTACATGCGGTTGGACCGGATCGCTACAGAAAGTCCATGTGCCTGCAAACCTTCGCTATGCGCAAGGGCAATTGCGGCCGGGCCAATTTTAGCAAGACTTTCAGGCGTACATTTGATCAGCGAGGACCGCTTGATGAAATCCAGCACCCCAAGACCCGAGGAAAACCGCGCCGAACGCGCCGTTGGCAATACATGGTTGGGCCCGGCGACATAGTCGCCAATGGCTTCGGGCGTATAACGGCCCAGGAAAATTGCCCCGGCATGATGAATTTTTTCTGCCAGAGCGTCCGGATCATCCACCGCAAGTTCCAGATGCTCCGGTGCCAGCCGGTCCACCAGGGCCGGGGCCTGGTCCAGGTTTTCCACCAGCACAACCGCACCAAAATCGCGCCAGCTGGCCCCGGCAATTTCCGCCCGCGGCAGGGTTTCCAGATGCACATCAATCGCCTTTTGCACTGCATCGGCAAAATTGGCGTCATCGGTAATTAAAATCGATTGCGCAACCGGGTCGTGTTCCGCCTGCGAGAGCAAATCTGCCGCCACCCAGGACGGATCATTGCTGCCGTCGGCCACCACCAGAATTTCCGACGGACCGGCAATCATATCAATGCCAACCTGACCAAAAACACGGCGCTTGGCCGCCGCAACAAAAGCATTGCCCGGACCGACAATTTTATCAACCGGACGAATGGTTTGCGTGCCATAGGCCAGGGCGGCAACGGCCTGTGCCCCGCCAATACGGTAAATTTCATCGACCCCGGCAATGCGGGCGGCCGCCAGCACCAGCGGGTTCATTTTGTTATCAGGTGTTGGCACCACCATCACCAGGCGTTCCACCCCGGCAACCTTGGCCGGGATCGCATTCATCAACACCGATGACGGATAGGATGCCAGCCCGCCCGGCACATAAAGCCCGGCGGCACTTACCGCCCGCCAGCGCCAGCCCAGTTCCACACCACTTTCATCGGTATAGCGTTCATCAGTCGGCATCTGCTTTTCATGATAGGCGCGAATGCGAGTAGCGGCGGTTTTAAGCGACTCCAGCAAAGATGGCTCGATATCGGAAATTGCCAAATCGACTTCTTCACGCGTTACCGCCATGCCCTGGGCATCAATCGACAGGCGGTCAAAGCGGTTGGTATATTCAACAACGGCCTCGTCACCACGGGCGCGCACATCGGCAATAATTTCGGCAACGGCGGCATCCACATCGGCATCCGCCTCGCGCTTCATGCCCAGAAGTTTGACGAACTCTTCCTCAAAGGTCGAATCAGTAATCGATAATTTAATCGGCATGGCGCACCTCGGAGAAACGGTCAATCAACGGCTGAATTTCGGTCGGACGGGTTTTAAGCGCGGCCCGGTTGACAATCAGACGCGAGGTAATATCGGCAATATGTTCAATCTCGCGCAGGCCATTGGCAACAAGGGTATTGCCCGTTGAAACAAGGTCGACAATCCGGCGGCACAGGCCCAGCGTCGGGGCGAGTTCCATCGCGCCATTCAGCTTGATACATTCGGCCTGCACCCCGCGTGCGGCAAAATGGTTGCGCGTGACATTGGGGTATTTGGTCGCCACTCGCACATGCGACCAGCGCGAAGGGTCATCCCCCTCGATCATCTCTTGCGGTTCGGCCACGGCCAGGCGGCAATGACCAATGCCCAGATCCAGCGGGGCGTAAATCTCGGAATAATCAAATTCCATCAGCACATCATTGCCGCACACCCCGATATGGGCCGCGCCAAAGGCGACAAAGGTGGCAACGTCAAAGCTGCGCACCCGGATAATATCGAGATGCGGATGATTGGTGGCAAAACGCAACGCACGGGATTTCGGGTCGTCAAATGCGGCTTCAGGCTCAATGCCTGCCGCCCGCACCAGGGGCATTACCTCTTCGAGAATGCGTCCCTTGGGCAGGGCCAGCACCAGCTTTGCGTCGTCAGTCATCAATCAGTCGCCTTGCGCTTTGTTGTCTTTCTGCCGCCTGCCATCTCGGTCAGTCAGGGGCCATCAATATTCACATCAAAGGTGCCCGCCCCGCTTTCGGGACGGGCGTTTTCCATGTTGCCGCACGAAATTATTCGCGCACACGTTCAATTTTTGCCCCGCAGGCTGCCAGCTTTTCTTCCAGGCGTTCATACCCACGATCCAGGTGGTAAACACGGTTGATCACCGTTTCCCCCTCGCCCGCCAGCCCGGCCAGCACCATCGAAACCGATGCGCGCAGGTCGGTCGCCATCACTTCAGCACCCGATAATTTGGCACTACCCCGCACAATGGCGGAACGGCCATGCACGTTAATGTCAGCGCCCATACGGCTCAGTTCCGGGACATGCATGAAACGGTTTTCAAAAATCGTTTCCGTAATCATCGACGCGCCGTTGGCGACCGTCATCAGGGCCATGAACTGTGCCTGCATGTCGGTCGGAAAGCCGGGGTAAGGTTCGGTCATCACATCCACGCCCTTAAGCGTGGCGCGGTTGCCCTGCACGATCATGCCGTCTTCGGTTTCGGTAATTTCCACACCGGCCTGGCGCAGCGCATCAATCAGCGAGCTGATCAGCGATGCCCGTGTTCCCACCAGTTCAATTTCACCGCCGGTAATGGCAGCGGCAATGGCATAGGTGCCGGTTTCAATCCGGTCCGGCACAACCGAATATTCCGCCCCGTGCAGGCGCGGCTTGCCGGTAATTTTCAGGGTATCGGTGCCAATGCCTTCAATTTCCGCTCCCATCGCCACCAAGCAATGGGCCAAGTCGGCGACTTCGGGTTCGCGCGCGGCATTGGCAATGGTGGTCACGCCATCGGCCAGGGACGCCGCCATAATGGCATTTTCGGTTGCCCCCACAGAAACCTGCGGAAACAGGACATGCCCGCCCTTTAGGCCTTCGGGCGCACGCGCCTCGATATAGCCTTCGGTCAAATGGATTTCCGCCCCCATCGCTTCCAGCGCCTTAAGGTGCAAATCCACCGGCCGGTTGCCAATGGCACAACCACCGGGCAGCGACACCCGCGCAATGCCACAACGGGCGACCAGCGGCCCCAGCACCAAAACCGATGCCCGCATTTTACGCACCAGATCATAAGGTGCGGTTGTTGAGGCGATTTCCTTGGCCTGCATGTCCAGCACGCGCCCGGTATGCCCGCCATTGGGCGCGTTGCCATCCATATGCAGCGCGACACCATGCTGGCTTAACAATTTTGCCATCGATGTAATGTCATCAAGATGGGGCAGATTGCTTAATGTCAGGGTTTCATCCGTCAGAAGGGCGGCTGCCATTAACGGCAGGGCGGCATTTTTGGCCCCGCCAATGGCGATTTTGCCCTGCAGGCGGCGGCCACCGGAAATCTTGATTTTGTCCATTCAATCCTCGTTGAACCGTGCGGTGCACGGCGTGTTTGATAGTGGCGTGATACCGCCCTGTCACAGACGCGGCAGGGTCACACCTTTTTGTCCCATATATTTTCCGGCACGGTCGGCATAGGATGTGTCACATTCCGCCTCGGCCTTCAGGAAAATAAACTGGCACGCCCCTTCATTGGCATAAATGCGGGCCGGAAGCGGCGTGGTATTTGAAAATTCCAGCGTCACATGCCCCTCCCATTCCGGTTCAAGCGGCGTGACATTAACGATGATGCCGCAACGGGCATAGGTCGATTTCCCAAGGCAAATAACCAGCGTGTCGCGCGGAATACGGAAATATTCAACCGTGCGCGCCAGGGCAAAACTGTTGGGCGGAATAACGCAGACATCGGTCTTACGGTTCACAAATCCCTGATCGGAAAATTCCTTGGGATCGACAATTGCCGAATCGACATTGGTGAAAATCTTGAACTCGTCTGCCACCCGGGCATCATAGCCATAGGAACTCACCCCATAGGAAATGACGCCATCCCGTTTGAAACCATCCACAAATGGCTCAATCATGCCTTTTTCCTGCGCCATATGGCGTATCCAGTGATCAGGCCTTACCGACATAGTGCCACCTCCGCCAAAACGAATTTCGATACCCACAAGGTTTTACCCGCCCCTGCCCTGCAAGATCAACCAGACGATGCCGTCAAAGGCGGCAAAGCCTGCATTTTTCTCAATTACGGCCCGATTGGCCTGGTCAAACACGACCGCCACATGGAATGCCACGCTTTATTTCGCGTTTTCGTCATCCTTATTGGCGGCATCATCATTCATTGTGTCCTCCTTGCGTCCGCGTTGCTGTTGCTTGCGGCGCGCCAGATTGGCACGCAGGGCCTCGGCTTCGCGTTTCAAACGCTCCGGCGAGGGGATGGGTTTGGCCTGTTTTTTCTTTTCGGTCATGGTCACTTCTGGTCGTTGAACGGGTCGGAAACAAGCAGGTCAATCCGCGCGAAACATACACGACAAGGTGTCAAAATAACGACGATCGAACGCCAGTTGAAAAAGGTGCGTATTTCGGGCTTGACCAGACGCTAGGCAGTAGCCTATAACCCGCCCGCACCGCAAGGGTTCTTGCTGCCGTAGCTCAGGGGTAGAGCACTCCCTTGGTAAGGGAGAGGTCGAGAGTTCAAATCTCTCCGGCAGCACCATTTGCCCGAATTCGGCCTGTTACAGGCTGCCGTAGCTCAGGGGTAGAGCACTCCCTTGGTAAGGGAGAGGTCGAGAGTTCAAATCTCTCCGGCAGCACCATTTGCCCGAATTCGGCCTGTTACAGGCTGCCGTAGCTCAGGGGTAGAGCACTCCCTTGGTAAGGGAGAGGTCGAGAGTTCAAATCTCTCCGGCAGCACCATTTTCCAGACATCACCGTTTTACAGATCGCGCATGATGATTGCATCATGCAACAAGAGCATCGTCAGATATGCCGCTGCATATCCTGCATGCCGATGACAGCCATCACCTCGACCGAATCACGCATAACGCGATAATAGATAGCATGAACACCGCACACACTGCGGCGATAGCCAGGTCTGATCTCCTCGACCGGGGCATACAGGAACGGATTTTCGCATAACCGGTCCAGATGCCCGATCAGCGCATCATAATATTCGTCTGCCTTGCGTTCGCCCCAATGCGCCAACCCGTATTCATACAAAGCCGCCAAATCCGCCTCGGCAACGACGCTGAGTCGCAGATCAAACTTTTCCGGCATGCCGGGATCGTACTTTTACGTCATCACGAATTTGCGCCGGACTTTTGTCGGAAAACCCGCCTTTTTCGGCAGCAACCAGTTTCTCGCGAAGTGCCTCCAATTCCCTGGCCTTGCGAATAAGGTCATTCACCACATCGCTTTTGCTTGTGTATTCTTCACTTTCGACCTGCGCCTTCAGCCATTCATCATTGGGCCGGGTCAGGGAAATGCTTTGCCGCGTCACCATTACCTCATCCTCTTCATTACCTTACAGGCACTTGGTGCATTTATACACCACAATCGCATCATCAGCCAATCACAATACCTTCGACGTTTTTCGCACCTGGCATCAAAACCGGTCACAATTCTGAATGACAATTAAATCGCTACGGCATCTTTTTCCTACACTTTGGGCCGGGGCGGTAATTTCACCTCCCCCGTTTGCGGGATTGTCGTCCTATAACGTCCGGAAAACACATATAATCGGCGCATGAAGCAGGCATATTATTTGCAAATTTTTCTCAACTTCATTGTTTGGGAAAGGCAGGGCCATGTCTGTTATCGATTCAGTTTCCAGCACATCCTATTCCGGCGCATCCAAATCAACGAACGGAACGTCAGGAAATGGCAATGCGTTCGCCGAAAACTTTGATTTCAGCGAGGACATGTATTCCGACCCGGCAATGCGCCCGTATCTGGAGCAATATTACCAAAAAGCCTATGCCCCAATGCGTGAACGTATCGCGGCCATGCGCGAGGGCGACTACGAACCCGTCACTTTCACGGATTCCAATGGCAATGTCGCAACCGAACTGTCGGCGGATCAATATGAAAGAATGATCCCCAGCTTTGATAAATGGCTGGAAGTTCAACAGCAATTTTCGCCGTTTGATTTCGAGCAGCAACAGGCCGCCATGCTCGAACATGCCAAACAGTCCGTCGCAACACTGGAAGCAAGAAGCCCCGATTCACAGTCTGATGTCCGGGTCGTGTTTGCCAATGGCGACCAGATTTTAGGATATATGGACAGTGCTGGCGGTGTTGCATCGCATAGTGGCGGACACGCCTTGCAGAACATCGTTCAAAAGGGCAATGACATGGGCCTGCGCGGCCAGGCCCGCGAAGATTACATTACCCGTGAAGGCACCAAAGCCCTGTCCGGGCAATATCCGAACCTGACCGTGAACCATTACAGCGACGAAACCGCCCCAACCCGACGTGAATTTTCGCAAAAATGGTATCCCGATCACGATGTTGACGCGAACTATGCCTCAGCCCTTTCCGACGCACGCGACAATCTGACCAAACAACAAAGCCACTATGACCGCATGCAGGCCAATATGCGCGATATGAAGTCCTTCCTGCTGGGACTGATGGAACAGCAACCGGCCGCCTGATCATAATGCCCCCAAAACAAAACAGGCACGGCTGCCTCATCCGCAACCGTGCCTGAAAACCGTTTAACCGGGTAAAACCCTCAACCGTAAAATTCGCGGTACCAATCAACAAAATTGCCAATACCGGTTTCGATCGATGTCTCGGGCTTGAAACCCACCGCATCGATCAGGGCATCAACATCGGCATAGGTGGCCGGAACGTCGCCAGGCTGCATGGGCAGCAGGTTTTTCTGTGCTTTCTGGCCCAGTTTGTCTTCCAGCGTTTCGATCATGTGCATTAGTTCGACCGGGCTGTTATTGCCGATATTAAACACCCGATACGGGGCGGAACTGCTGGCCGGGTCCGGGCTGGCCGGGTTCCAGTCGGGATTGGGTTGGGCAATGGTGGAAATGCAGCGATACACCCCTTCGACAATATCGTCGATATAGGTGAAATCGCGGCGCATTTTGCCTTCGTTAAACACATCAATCGGCCGACCTTCAAGGATGGCCCTAGTAAACAGGAACAGCGCCATGTCCGGGCGGCCCCACGGGCCATAGACCGTAAAAAAGCGCAAACCCGTTGTCGGCAGGCGATAAAGATGGCTGTAGGTATGGGCCATCAATTCATTGGCTTTTTTCGAGGCGGCATACAGGCTGATGGGATGGTCAACATTGTGATGCACGGAAAAGGGCATTTCCGTATTCATACCGTAAACCGAACTGCTTGACGCATAGACCAGATGCTTGACACCATTATGGCGGCAGCCTTCGAGGATATTGGTAAAGCCAACCAGATTGGCATCGATATAGGCATGTGGATTGGTCAGCGAATAACGCACCCCGGCCTGTGCTGCCAGGTTAACCACATAGGCAGGTTTTTCACGGGCAAACAGATCGGCAATGCCCTCGCGATTTTCCAGATCCATACGCACGAAACGAAAGCCTTCGCGCCCCTCAAGGCGCGCCAGACGCGCTTCCTTCAGCGTGACATCGTAATAGTCATTGACATTATCAAGACCGAGAACCTTGTTACCCTGATCGAGCAATTTGTGGCTGAGATGCGATCCGATAAAACCGGCAGCACCCGTCACAAGCACGGTTTCATCAGCAGGAATAACAAACGAATTCATATGAATACCCTGTCTTTTCGGTCTCGCCACATAGGAAAGACAACAAACATGTTTAATCGGTAACAACAAAAGAATAGATCAGCGGCTGTCAGTGCCAGCCTAAGGCAAGCAGACTTCTGATCTAGCAGCGCCCCCGGCAAGGTGCAAGCATTTGCCAAACTCGACACAGCAAATGCCTGTGTTCGCCATCACAAGACTTTTGGGTAAAAATGCGTTATGGTTGTAAATTATCGTACCAAAAATGGGTCAAGAGGTTTTTAGGCAATCATGAACGGTCCTGGGGGCATCGTTACCAATGCACGCGGCGGGCAATTGGGCATTGTGCTCAATGTGCGTGAAATTGCGCGCACGGCAAATGGCGATGTCCTGACCGAATTTGAAGCCGCCGAAATCGGCTCCCCCGGCAAAGATGGCCTGGCCAGCGGGCCATATGGCGGTATCAATACCGGACAGACCCGCCCGGTTCACGCCAGCACCCTGACCGCCGCACAAGCCCGCGAAGGCGGCATTTCCTACGCGGACTATCAAAAGGCGCGTGACGCTGCCAACCACAATGGTGCAGGCGGCACCAATGACCCGGCAAAATCGCTATCAGAAATGAATGATGCCGAAAGGGCCGAAGTCGCCAGGCTGCAAGCCCGGGATTCAGCGGTAAAGCAGGAGGAAAAAGGCCACGCTGCTGCCGCCGGGCAATATGCCTCTGCCCCGCAATATCAGTATACCATCGGCCCGGATGGTAAGGCTTATGCCATTGGCGGGCACGTCGATGTCAGCATTCGCTCTCATGGCGGAGCAGCAGGTGACACTCGTTCGGCACTTGCCGCCCTTCAAAATGCAGCCCTGTCGCCCAATGCCCCGTCCGGGGCGGATATGGCAGCGTTCCGTCAGGCGACCATGCTTTTGGGTGCAACAGCCTCGCCCTCATCAACGAATACCGGCACACCTGATTCTCAAAATGATGCTTTACAGCAGAGCGGCGAAATTCCGGCGGGCAACGGGACGGATCAGGTTCCAAGCCCGAATACAAATGCCGTTACCCGGCAAGAGGCTCTTGAGGCCTACGGCCAGACCGGAAACCCGGCGGATCGATCTGACACCCTTTCAGGAAGCGACTCCCCTTTTGCTTCAATGACATCGGCAAACCCAAATTCACGCTATGATCGCGGATCCTTTTTCAACTCAAACGCTTAATGGCAAAATCCTGCAATCCAATCCAGCTAAACATTTGCGACCTTCCTATACTTCCACATTATTCTGACGTCGAAGAGGTTGATTTTCTTTAGGCTAACATCCTTCGTAAGTATACTGTGTCATCACTGAAGAGCCTCCATCCGTTTGACAGCGGAGAGGTTTTATTCAATTCTACGTGCGTACTTGGTAAAAGTGCGTTTTGGAAAAATGAACAAATTGCACCGCCCGACACTTTCCAAATGTTGCGGTGCCAGATATGTAGACGTAATGACTTTCCGCATATCAAAGAAAGAATATGGCAAATAACATGAACATCCTGCTTGCGGACGACCACGATCTTGTCAGGGATGGCATCACGTCATTTCTGCACACTGCGGCACCTGATGTCTCAGTTGCCCAGGCAAAAGACTTTGCCGAGGCCCTGGCAATTGTAAATGGTGAGCAACCGATTGATCTGACCATTCTCGACCTGAACATGCCGGGTATGAATGGTCTGTCCGGGTTAACCGTCATGCGACAGAAATTCCCCGACGTTCCGGTCGTCATCCTTTCAGGGTCGGTTAAACGCAGCGATGTTTTAAACGCGCTGGAACATGGTGCGTCGGGCTATCTGCCCAAAACACTCTCGGGCAAATCCCTGATCAATGCGCTGCGCCTGGTGCTTTCGGGTGAAAAATACATTCCCTCGGCTTTGCTGGAAGATGATGGTGGCACCATTCGCCCCGGCGAAATCGACCTGGATGGCCTGGAGCCCGACAACCCCCTGCGCCAGCTTACCAACCGCGAACGCGAAGTACTTGCTTTGCTGACCAAGGGCCTGTCGAACAAGGAAATCGCCAAACAGCTTAGTGTGCGCGAAATCACCGTCAAAGTGCACCTGACCGGTATTTTCAAAAAGCTGGGTGCAGCCAACCGTACCCAGGCCGTGAAAATCGCCATGCAGCTTGGCTGGGAAGCCTGATCGGGCTTTACACCGCCATAGTTCGGACCAGCAACAATACGACACATTAAAAAAGCAGGGGCCGCAAGGTGCCTGCTTTTTTATCATATAATCTTACTTAACCTCATATGGGGCGACGCCGCCTGCAAGGACCGCCTTTTACCCGCCAAGGTCAAGTGCCTGGACCAGTTCATCGATGATCGCATGAAGTTCCTTTAAGTCCAGCGGCTTTGCCATGACCATAACCGGGGCATCATCGCCGGTATCGTGCGGCATCTCGGCATCGCCCGGATGTCCCGTCATGACGATCACCGGCAACATCGGGTTGCGGTCGCGCATTTGCCGGATCAACTGATTGCCATCCATCTGCGGCATCCGAATATCGGTAATCAGAATATCCGGGGCAATCACCCCGGCAATGGCCAGGGCATCAGCCCCGTCATTGGCCGCACTAACAGCATAACCCTGCCCTTCAAGATAGGCCGAGATGATTTCCATCGCATCAATTTCGTCATCGACCACCATGATGCGAATATTACGCCGCCTGGCAACTTTATCGGGGTCGCTATGATAACGCTGGCGCGAGGCGGCATCGATGTCATCAGGGGTTACGGGTTCTATCGTCTGACCGATATTCACGGCGGGCAGAATAATCTCGAAGCAGGCCCCGTCCCCTTCATTGCGGGCTTCAATTTCCCCGCCCATGCCTTCGATAATCCCGTAACTGACCGAAAGGCCAAGGCCGGTGCCCTTGCCCACATCCTTGGTCGTGAAAAAGGGATGAAAAATCAGATCAATCGCATCCTGCGGGATGCCACCGCCATTATCATTAACCGCAATGCGCAACAGCTCGTTTTCCGTATCAACCGTCGCCGTCACCCGGATCAAACCACCCGCATTGCCAAAATCCTCGTGGCTTTCGACAATGGCATCGCGCGAATTGGTCAGCATATTGACCAAAACCTGCTCAAGCTGCACCAAACGCCCCGAAACCTGGCAGGGAATATCGGAAACCACCACATCCATCGCAATTCCGGCCAGGTGGCAGTCATGTTCGACCATATTCACCGCCCGCTCGACCGCCTGCATCGGTTCAAACAGTTCAAAATCATCTTCATCCGGGCGGCTGTAAACCCGCAAATGACGAATGATTTCCGCCATACGTTCGGTCTGGCCGCTAATCAGTTCCAGTTTTTCGCACTGAAAGGCCGGGGAAACCTGATCCATTTCATATTGCAGGGCACAGGTATCGGCCGCCATGCGAATCACATTCAGCGGCTGATTCATCTCATGGGCGACCGATGCTGCCATTTCGCCCAGTGTCGCCAGTTTAGAGGTTTGGACAAGCTGGCGCTCAATCTTGCGTTTCTCCGTCACGTCTTCGGCCACGATCAGCATGGCCGGCGCCCCCTCGTGCGTGAAGGCCATGGCGGAGACTTCCAGTTCCACCGACACGCCATCGGTTCGGCGACACAACACAACAAAATCCGCCCGTCCGTTATAGCCGCGCGCATAACGGTCAATATGTTCCTGGGCAATTTCGTGGCTATCGGGCAGCAACAGGTCAAAAATGCTGATACCAATAACGCGATCCGGGTCATCAAAACCCAAAATGCTCAATCCCTGCCGGTTGACATAGGAAATGGTTTCGCCGCTTAAAACCGCAATCAGTTCCGGTGCCAGCTCAACCAGTTTGCGATAGCGTTCTTCACTTTCCTTTAGCGCCTGTTCGGAACGGGACCGCTCAATGGCATAACGAATGGACCGACGGATCATTCTCCCGTCGGGGAATTCCTTTGTCAGGTAATCTTCGGCGCCATGCTGCAAGGCATCGAATGCCAGTTCCTCGTCCTTGTGCCCGGTTAGCACAACAATCGGCACCCGGCGATCGGCATCACGAATACGGCTGATGGTCTGCACCCCCGAGGAATCGGGCAATGTCAGATCGAGCAATACAACATCAAACCACTTTTCCTGGCTGGGAGCGGACAATAATTCCATTGCGCCTGCCAAACTGGTGCGATGTTCGATGTCAAACGTTTCACCGGCTTCTTCCAGCAAGGTCTGCACCAAAAAGGCATCCCCCGGATTATCCTCGACCAGCAAAATGCGAAACCGGTTTTCGTTCATCTGTCCCACACCCCAAAGCATCTATGCCAACCCGGCCGATACCGGTTGATCTGGTTTGCGCACCTCCCCGACTGCGCCAAGGGAAGGACGCCTTATATTGTGAAGTTCCCCGAAAAACTGCAACCATTACTGGCAACAAATGAACCGCACCTATACCGCAGCGTATAGGGCGATCAATATCCCGTTTTCCGCAAGTGATTGAAACCAGACTTTAAACCGAAGCACAACCTTATCCGGACCGGCAAATGCCGGTCAGAAGATTTACATAAATGTCACCGGCACCCTATCGGCGGATTATCCTGCCGCGACATCAACCACCAAACGACCGCGCACAGCGCCTTTGAGGATTTTTTCGCCGTAAGGCACAATGTCGGACAGCTTTACGGTTTGCATGGCCTCGTCCAGGCGTTCGGCGGGAAGATCCGTGACCAGCCGCTGCCAGGCACACACACGCTTTTCATAAGGACACAGAACCGAATCAATACCGATCAGTTTAACCCCGCGCAGCAAAAAGGGAATAACGGTTGCGGGCAAATCGGCGCCACCTGCCAGACCACAGGCGGCAACAACACCATGATATTTCATTTCGGCGAGCATATGGGCAAGGGTGGTGCTGCCAACGCTGTCAACAGCCCCCAGCCAGCGTTCACTTAACAGCGGGCGGTTCGGGGCTTCGGCCAGGGTGGCACGGTCAATAATGTCGCTTGCGCCCAGATGTTTTAAATAATCGGCATTTTCGGGCCGCCCGGTCGAGGCTACAACCCGATATCCCAAATGCGCCAAAATGGAAATCGCAACCGATCCCACGCCACCGGCCGCACCTGACACTAGAACCTCGCCATCCTGGTCTGGCAAAACACCCTGCTCTTCAAGCGCCATCACAGCCAGCATCGCGGTAAAACCCGCCGTACCAATCGCCATTGCCTGTGCTGTATCCAGGCCATCAGGCAGGGGTACCAGCCAGTCCGCCTGCACCCGCGCCATTTGGGCATAACCACCCCAATGGTTTTCGCCAACCCGCCATCCGGTCAGAATAACCCTGTCACCGGGTTTGTATCGCACATCGGCGGATTCAACCACCTCGCCCGCAAAATCCACGCCGGGCACATGGGGATATTTTCGCACCAGTCGCCCCAGCCCGTTAAGGATCATGCCATCCTTGTAATTCAGCGTACTATGGGCAACGCGCACCAGCACATCACCTTCTGGAAGGTCATCAAGGGAAAGATCTTTGAATTGCGGCACAACTGTCTTGCCGTCTTGCGCTGTATCCAAAACCAGCGCCCGAAACATCTCGCTCATCATTACCTCCCGAAAAAATGGTATCGCAGGAAGGTAGGAAGCGTGTGTAACGTTTGTCAAATGCCAAGGCCGTCAATTCGACGTGTTGACGAAGGCAGGGCTGCGTAAAACCAGCGAGACGCCAGATCAGTTATTTTTCATATCGTCCTGAACGGTCGGCGGCAATACCCGCCAGGAGAACCACCCCAGCAAGGGCACAATGACCAGATCATCCAGCCAGCCAATACCCACCATAAAATCCGGGATCAGATCAACCGGGCTGACCAGATAAACCAGCCCTGCCAATAACAGAGCCTTGCTTTTTAGCGGCACATCGCGCCGTAAAAGCCCCCGAATCAGGTTGGGTATAAGCGCCAGTCCACCTCGTGCCACATCAAACCCCGGCCCTGTTGAAAACGATTATTTTCTTTATTTAACCTGAAAATCCGCCGCGAACAGATCGGACGACGCATTTTTTTGCACATCAACAGGCGTCCGTTTGACCACCATCATTTCGCATCCCGCAAGGCAGGCCTGGCTGGATGAACGATGCAATTTGTCAAAATGATACATCGGTGTTCCACCCGACAGACTGATCGTCGGACCATTCGCCGGATCATGCAGAATATTCCCCGCCGCCAGCAATGATATCGTTGCCGCAAAAACCAGAATGCCGCCCAAGGCGAAATGCTCTACCCACGACATTATTGTATCCTCCGGACGTGTTCTTTAACAAAACATTACCATCTGAACACCCGCCTGCCCGAAAGGTTCCCGCAGGATATTCATATAAGTTATATTTCAAAAACAACGCCTTGGATCACCATACCTATGGCTAGAGGCCTATCTCTTTTTGAGTAATTCCAAACAGGAATCACAACATGCCTTAACGAATTTAAAATGCCTCAGGGGATCAGATTGGCAAATGCCTTCGCAGCTTCTTTCCAGCCCCAATTTCGCTGCGATGCCAGTGCAGCCTGATGCTGCGATAACCAAAGGGTATCATCATTCAGGATGTCAGCTGTTTTCCGAGCAAATACATCATCATCATTCGCGACAAAGCCCGTTATGCCATCGACAATGCGTTCGGCAACACACCCCACGTCCTGAATAACACAGGGAATTCCCATTGCCTGCGCCTCACCCAACGCCAGACAAAATGTTTCACCAACATCACCACGGTAAGGCATGACGCGTGCCTGCTGCATTTCGTCAAACAATTGGGCTTTGGGCACCGGTCCACGCAAAACAACCCCGCAATGGGCCAAACTTTGTGCATGGTCCAAAACGGCTTTCATTTTCTGCGCTTTACGATCTCCAGTCGCCCCATATGTTTGAGGTCCGGCAAAAATATGCAACTCTGCATCCGGAACCAGAGGATGAATCCTTTCAGCCCAGACATCGATCAGCCAATCCAGAGAACGCAACGGATTGGAGGTAAAAATCGCTTTTTTTACACGCGGTTCATCTGAAACCTTGGTTGTTAGAAACCTGTCCTCAATGCCAAGGGGAACAATGATTTTTTCGACGCCAGGAATCCAGGCCGGCATCGTCGATAAATGATATGCCCCGGAAAAGACAATTGCGGGACGTACCCGCATCAAACGCCACAAAAACCGCCATTTCCTGAGAAAACCAGCGGGATTGTGGATCCAGAATACCGTTCTTCCTGCCTGCGGCATTTTGGTAATCAGCTTGTCTCCGCGATTGGCAATGTATAAGTCTGCTTCGGTAGGAAATTCCTGATCAACCGGCTGCCAATTCACACCATTGCGGCTATGAGGGGCGTCGCAGCGATTACAAATCGTCACGTCATGCCCCAGGGCTGCCATGCTTTCCGCCAACGAAATAACGGCTGTTTCTGCACCGCCCAATGCCTGTTTGTCCAGCGTATAGGCATCAAAAGAGATGCCATCATCTGCCAGTACAATTTTCGCCATGACGTCAATTGTCCTCGTAGCGGGCCTTGAGATAGGAAATCATCGGGAATAGTGCTGCACAAATCGCAACCATGAATCCCATACCGCCTTCCTTATATCCCTTCCGGCGAACATAGCATTTGAAAAACCGGGAAAACATCCGGCGCAAATTATTGGAAAAACTACCAATATTTCCACTGTCCCGTAAATCGGCGGCGCGCGCGGTACTATAGCTGTCAAGTCGCCGAATCATGTCGGAAATATTGCGATCAACATAATGGCGAACACGGTGCCGAAGCTCGAACCCTTTGCGCCCGGTAAAGGTCACAGCGGGATGGACGCGCTGCGCCCCCCAATGCTTTACGCCATGCCGAAAAAGGCCTGCATAACCGGGTTTGCCAAACGACGCCCCCCAGCCATAGCGCACCAATCGATCACCGATATAGTTATCAACCAGCAACTGATGATAGTCATACGGGCTCGACGCAATAACTTTCCGTATCTCGCTTGCCAGTTCAGCCGAAACATGTTCATCGGCATCGACTTCAAGGATCCAGTCGCCACTTGCCTGGGCAAGGGCAAAATTTCTCCGCTCACCCTCGATCATCCAGCTTCCCGTAAAGGTTCGTGCACCGGCGTCACTGGCAATCTGTTCAGTCCGGTCGATGCATTTGTCGCACACAACGATGATCTCGTCGGCAAAGGCGACATGTGCCAGGCACGATGCCAGCCTGTTTTCCTCGTTATGGGCTACAATCACCACTGATAACTGTATATCATCAGTAACGTTTGTTTGCTGCCCTGTTTCGGAATTGGACGTCTTCATCCACCGCGTCCTTCACGCTTTAGCAAACCTTCAATTGCAAAAAGAACTTTTCCAACACTCAGGTCGTACATTTCACTATTTGATGATCTGTAATCCGCTGTTGACCATATTTCATCATAACTGCGATCTGTTCGGACAAAGGCTGTTTTCGCTCCAAAGGGGCCATAATTTTCAACCTTGGACGGGCCAAACAAACCCAGGGTCGGAATGGCCGCCGCAGCCGCCATGTGCATCAAACCCGAATCATTGCCCACGTACAAATCAGACGCCGCAAGACAGGCCTGCACTGTTAAAAGGGTTCTCTCACCAAACATGGTGGTTATTTCGCCACTGGTGACACTCTCAATCACCGGCATCGCCGCATCCCGTTCATTGGGGGCACCGGCAACGATAACATGAGCCTTTGGTAACAAACCGTCGTCAGCACGCAAGCGTGCAACCAATTCAACAAAGCGTTCAGCCGGCCACATTTTGCCCGGCCAGTTCGCTGTTGGCCCAACAGCCAGAATGGGCCTTCCATCCTGAGGCAGCAATTCACGGGCTTCGACGATGTGTTTTTGATCAAGCCAAATTTTTGGTTGCGGTGGCGGGGTTACGCCAATCAACCGGCCAAGCTGTTCAACACGGTGGATGCTGTCATCATTGCCCGAAAGAACGATACGTTTGCGCCCGGGCAGGACATAGGCCGTAGCACTGCCGCGCAAATCAATGATCACATCCCACCAGTGCGGTACCACCGATTTCCACAAATGCCACCAATGCCCGCCACGTTTTTGTTTAGGCATCCGAATGATACGTTCAAGGTTGGGAACCGCCTCGAAAATGGGCGCGGCGACCGGGCCGCAGGCCACCGTGATGCGCAATTCCGGGCGCGTTTCCACAAAATGGCGCAAAACCGATGTTGATAAAACCGCATCCCCCAGCCGGTTCGATGTAATAAACAGCAGGCGCACGCTTAAAGTTTCTCCAGATCGGCCGCAACATTCAGCCATTCACGCCGACCATTGCGGGCCGCCTCCGACTGACCGGCGAAAAACGCATCATCGCCCAGCATTTGTGCCACCAGATTACCATAGGCCGCCGCATCGGGCACGATATAGCCATTGCGTCCGTTTTCAATACGGGCTTTGGCAATGCCACCAAACGACACCACCGGGGTTCCCGCCGCCAACGCATCGCACAGCCACATTCCCGCGTGATCATCCCGGTTTTTCACCGCACCATGATGCAAAAACACCCGCGCCTTTGCCATGCGGGTTGCCATTTCCTGTTCGCTTAGCGGCATGCAGACCCGCACACCATCACTTAAGGCATCGCGCACCAGATTAAGCAAAGCATCGGGCACATCGTTTTCCTGCCCCGCGAGCGCCCTGGCAAGGGCAGCCGAATAAATTTCCAGGCGGGCATCAACCGGTTTAACGGCAATTTCCTCGCACCAGATCCGCACGATATCCGCCAAACCGTCATTCCAGCCCGCGACCGTGATTGCCACCGGTTCGCGATCCGCAACCGCGATATGCTCGTTCCCGGCGGCAACAAAGGCCGGGCAGGCACCGGGCGCAATCAGGCGCGGCACAAAACCCAGATCATTGTGGTATGTTTCCTGCTGTACCGGGTCAGTAAAAATCAGCCGCGCCAGACTGCTGAGCAGCGCCATCCGGCAGGCATTGTCGTCCAGGCGGGCCAAGCCGCCATCATACCACAGCCAGCGTTGACCATCCTCCGCCACCGAACGGGTATCGAGCAATAACGGGTCCCGCCAGGCCAGAATACGATCGGGCAGCGCATCGCCAAAGGCGGGGGCATCGTCGTTCGCCAGTACATCCCAGCGAACCCCGTTATGCGTGGTGCATGCACCATCGGCACGCCGGGCGACCACCTCGTGCCCGCGGGCGGCAAAGGCTTCGGCCAGTGCAATAAAACCCCGCTGGCGTGCGCCCAGCGGTCGGGAGACAACATCATCCGGGTCAAACCCGATGGAACGGTCGAGCATCAAAATTTTCATAGCTGGGTTTTATCGCGTTGTTAGAGGTTAATGAAGGCTTTTCTCTCGGGCACACCCCTGCAGCACATCTAACTGTCAAACCGCGCCCGGCGAAAGCATCGCTGATGTAACAGGCGGACGGACCTTGCCAAACGCGTCACTTTGCCCCACATTTCGCCAACGAATTCCGACATTACGGAGCCACCCTGGAAATGAGCGAAACTTTATACACCCCCCTGCCCGACCGCGCCGTGATCCGCGTTAGTGGCCCTGATCGCGTCGATTTTCTGCAAGGGCTTGTATCGAACAATGTCGAAAAAATCAGCCCGGAGCAATCGGGTTATGGTGCCCTGTTAACCCCGCAGGGCAAATTTCTGTATGATTTTTTCATGTATTATCAGGATGAAGACAGCCTGCTGATCGAATGCGAAGGCGGGGAGCGGGCCGAAAGCCTGTTTAAAAAGCTGCGCATGTATAAATTGCGCGCCAAGGTCGAGCTAACCGATGTAAGCAATGATTACGATGTTTTTGCCGTTTTTGGCGATAATGCCGCATCGGCCCTGTCCCTGCCCGAACAGGCCGGCAGCACCGCCCGCCTGGCCGATGGCATCAAGGCTGTGGACCCGCGCCTCACCGCAATGGGCTGCCGTGTTTTATTGCCCAAGGGCGAAGAAGGCACGCTGGCGGGCACAGGTTCCGTCAAAAGCACAATAGAAGCCTACCATGAACAGCGCGTCCGTCTTGGCCTGCCCAATGGCAGCGAAGAACTGGAAGTGGACAAAGCCATCTTGCTGGAAAACGGGTTCGAGGAACTGGGCGGCGTGGATTTCAAAAAAGGCTGCTATATGGGCCAGGAACTGACGGCACGCACCAAGTATCGCGGCCTGGTGCGCAAACGCCTGCTGCCGATCGAAATTGACGGCCCCACACCGGAAGTTGGCAGTCAGATCATGAATGACGACCGCGAAGCGGGCATCATCAAAAGCATCCACGGCAATTCGGGCCTTGCTATGATCCGCCTGGAACGGGTTGATAAGGAAGCCACATTAAACGCAGGCGATGCCCGCATTACCGTTCACATTCCGGACTGGGTGCAATTGCCTGCACGGGACTGAGCACAGACAAAATGTAATCTGAATCAGTAAACGGCGGCCATTTTGGCCGCCGTTTACATGCTAGATCTTATTTTCGCAAACCAGATTACTTTACTTTGTTCAAAGCCGCCTGAGCCGCAGCCAAACGGGCGATGGGCACGCGATAGGGCGAGCAGGAGACATAATCGAGGCCCTGCTGTTCACAGAACGCAATCGATGCCGGGTCACCGCCATGTTCGCCGCAGATACCCAGTTTGATATTGTCACGCGTCGCACGGCCACGTTCAGCCGCCAGGCTGATCAGCTCGCCAACCCCTTCCTGATCGAGCGATACAAACGGGTCGCCCGCAAAAATGTCCTTGGCGATATAGGTATCCAGGAAGCGCGAAGCATCGTCACGCGACAGGCCAAAGGTGGTTTGCGTCAAGTCGTTGGTGCCAAAGCTGAAAAATTCGGCTTCTTCGGCAATGTCCGCCGCACGCAAGGCGGCACGTGGAAGCTCGATCATGGTGCCGACCAGATAGGTCAGTTTCGCCGATTGTTCGGTTTCCACTTCGCCCGCTACCCTGATGATCGCGGCTTTGAGGATTTCGAGTTCCTTTTTACCCACCACCAGCGGAATCATGATTTCCGGAATGACAGGATCGCCGCCATCCTTTGAAACCTCGATGGCGGCTTCAAAAATGGCACGGGCCTGCATTTCGTAAATCTCCGGATAGCTGATACCCAGACGGCAACCGCGATGGCCCAGCATCGGGTTGGCTTCAGCCAGATCCAGCAACCGGCGACGCACGATGCTTTCGGATACATCGGCAGCACGGGCCACCTCGGCAATTTCATTGTCCCCATGCGGCAGGAATTCATGCAGCGGCGGGTCAAGCAAACGGATCGTCACCGGCAGGCCGTTCATGATGCGGAACAGGTCAATAAAGTCCTGGCGCTGATAGGGCAGCAGTTTGGCAAGCGCACTGCGGCGACCCGCTTCGGTTTCGGCCAAAATCATTTCACGCATGGAGATGATACGTGCCGGATCAAAGAACATATGTTCCGTACGGCACAGGCCAATCCCCTCGGCCCCGAAACCACGGGCGGTTTCGGCATCTTCCGGGGTTTCGGCATTGGTGCGGACTTTCAGGCGGCGCACATCATCGGCCCATTCCATCAATTGCGAAAAATCGCCCGACAGGTCGGGCTTCAGGGTGGCCACTTCGCCCAGCATCACTTCGCCCGTGCCACCATCAATGGTGATCACGTCACCTTCTTTCAGCATCACGCCGCCAGCATTCATGGTACCGCCGCGATAATCGATCTTGATGGCACCTGCCCCACATACACAGGGTTTTCCCATGCCGCGCGCGACAACGGCGGCGTGGCTGGTCATACCGCCACGAGCGGTCAAAATGCCTTCGGCCGCGTGCATGCCGGCAATGTCTTCGGGGCTGGTTTCAATACGAACCAGCACCACCTTGCGGCCCTTGTTGTGAACCCAGTCCTCGGCCGTTTCGGCTGAAAACACCAACTGGCCCGATGCTGCGCCGGGCGATGCCGGCAGGCCCATGCCAATCACCTTTTTTTCGGCATTGGGGTCCAGGGTCGGATGCAAAAGCTGGTCAAGTTGGGCAGGATCAACGCGTTTAAGCGCATCTTCGCGGCTGATCACCCCATCCTGGCACATTTCCACAGCAATGCGCAGGGCCGCCTTGGCAGTACGTTTGCCCGAACGGGTTTGCAGCATGTAAAGGCGGTTGGCCTCGACGGTGAATTCCATGTCCTGCATGTCGCGATAATGGGATTCAAGCTTGTCACGCACGTCAACCAGTTCGGCAAACACCGCTGGCATCGCCTCTTCCATCGACAGCAGGTCAGAACCACTTTCTTCGCGTTCAATTTTGGTCAGCGGTGCCGGGGTGCGGATACCCGCCACCACGTCTTCACCCTGGGCATTGATCAGATATTCGCCGTAAAAACGGTTTTCCCCGGTCGAGGGATTGCGCGAGAAACAAACACCGGTGGCGCAGTCATCACCCATATTGCCAAACACCATGGCCTGGACATTCACCGCTGTCCCCCAGCTTGCCGGGATATTATGCAAACGGCGATAGGTGTTGGCGCGTGCATTCATCCAGCTGCCAAATACCGCCCCAATCGCGCCCCAAAGCTGTTCGCGCGGATCCTGCGGGAAGGGGCGGCCCAGTTCTTCGGCAACTTTGGCCTTGAACCCCTGCACAATGGTTTGCCAGTCATCGGCGGACATTTCGGTATCAAGGACATAGCCCTTGTCTTCCTTGTGGATTTCAAGGATTTCCTCGAAATTGTAATGGTCAACGCCCAAAACGACATCGCCATACATCTGAATGAAACGACGGTAGCTGTCATACGCAAAACGGCGGTCGCCCGAGACCGCCGCCAAACCTTCAACCGTATCGTCATTCAGGCCCAGATTGAGAACCGTATCCATCATGCCCGGCATTGAAGCCCGCGCGCCAGAGCGGACAGAGACCAGCAACGGATTGGCGGCATCTCCAAATTGGCGCCCGACCAGATTCTCCACCGCCTTAAGGGCGGCTTCAACCTCGTCATTCAAATCGGCCGGGTAATTGCGGTCGTTTTCATAAAACGCCGTGCAGACCTCGGTCGTGATGGTAAAACCTGGTGGCACGGGCAGCCCGAGATTGGACATTTCGGCAAGGTTTGCCCCCTTGCCCCCCAAAAGTTCGCGCATATCCGAACGTCCTTCGGCACTACCGCCGCCAAAGCCGTACACCCATTTGGTCATCTTGCCTGTTCCTCATCTGGCGTTGGTGTTTTTATCCGCAGCCTTATTCACGATTCGATCTTTGAAAAATCGGCAATGTCGTGCATCGCCGCACGGATCTGGGCGAGAAGCTTCAAACGGTTGGTCCGTTCATCGGCATTGTCGCTATTGACCGTTACTTTTTCAAAGAATGCGTCAACCGGCCCGCGCAATTCGGCAAAACCGGCCATCGCCGCGGCATAATCCTCGGCCCGCAGCAGGGGCAAAGCCTTATGCCGGACATCGATGAGCGCCTCATACAAACGGCGTTCCTCATCCTGGGACAGAAGCGCGACATCCACTGTCGCGTCATAGGAAACATTGTCCTTTTTCTCTTCGATCCGCAAAATGTTGGAAGCACGTTTATAGCCAGCCAACAGGTTAACGCCGCTTTCACCTGATACAAAATCGGCAAGCGCATCAACCCGGGCCAGCAGGCGAACAAGATCGTCCTCGCCATCGAGCGCAAAAACGGCAGACACCAGATCATGGCGCACGCCCTGTTCACGCAGATGAACTTTCAAACGGTCCGCAAAGAAGGCCAGAAGGTCTTCAACGGCCGCATCCCGGCGGATGGATGCCGGGTATTGGGACACCGCATAGTCAAACAAACGACGCAGCGGCAAACGCAGGCCGTTTTCCAGCACCAGGCGAATAACGCCCAATGCCGCACGACGCAGCGCAAACGGATCTTTCGACCCGGTGGGTTTTTCATCAATGGCAAAGAAACCCGCCAGGGTATCGAGTTTCTCGGCCAGGGCGACAGCCACCGAAACCGGGGCTGTCGGGCAGGTATCAGACGGACCGGCCGGGGCATAATGCTCCGCAATGGCCTGGGCGACTTCGGGTTTTTCGCCATCATTTTCGGCGTAATATTTACCCATCAGGCCCTGAAGCTCGGTAAATTCAAACACCATGTTTGAAACCAGGTCCGCCTTGGCAATTTCGGCTGCGCGGTCGGCCAGTTTCACATCACAGCCCGGAATGGATGATGAAACTTCGCGGGCCAGTCCGCGCATGCGCAAAACACGCTCGGCCACCGTGCCCAGCTTGGCATGGAACACGATATTTTCCAGCTTCGGCAGGCGCGATTCCAGCGTTACCTTGCGGTCCTGGTCCCAGAAGAATTTGGCATCATGCAGGCGGGCGCGCAAAACACGTTCATTCCCGGCAATAATCTGGGCGTTGGCATCCAGTGTCACCATATTGGAAATGGTAATGAAGCGTGCCGCCAGCTTGCCACTGGCATCTTCCAGAACAAAATATTTCTGGTGTTCGCGCATCGAGGTTTCCAAAACCTCGCGCGGGACATCCATGAAATGGTCGTCAATTTTACCCATCACCGGCACCGGCCATTCAACCAGCCCGCAAACTTCATCAAGCAGGCCCGGGTCATCAACCAGTTTCAAACCGGCATCATCGGCAATTTTCCGGCAGCCGTCGGCGATTACGCGTTTGCGTTCTTCACGGTCCAGCATCACCTTGGCAAAATTCAGCTTCGCCTTGTATTCCGCCGCGTTTTTAACGCTAAAGGATGCCGGTGCCAGAAAACGGTGGCCACTGGTCACATCACCTGCGCTCACCACACCATAGCTGACCGGCACCACATTGCCATCAAACAGGCACAGAATACGCTCAAGCTGGCGCACCCAGCGCACCTTGTGATCAGCCCAGCGCATGGATTTCGGCCAGGGCAGCTTGTTCATTGCATCTTCAATGATGTCTTTAATCACGACCGAGGCCGCACGCCCCTTCTGTTCGACAATGGCAAACAGGAACACGCCTTTGGGCGTTTCGCGCTTTTCGCACTGTTCCAGCGTCACGCCATTGCCGGTCAAAAAGCCGTTAATCGCCTTTTCCGGGGCATCGGCACGCGGGCCGCGCCGCTCTTCACGCAGGTCAGGCTGTTTTTCCGGCAGGCCGTCAATAATCAATGTCAGGCGGCGCGGTGTAACCAGGCTTTCCACCTTGCCAAATGCCAAGTCAGCCGCCTTCAGGCCGTCTGTCACCAGCTTTTCAAGGTCGGCACTGGCACGGGCCTGCATACGGGCCGGGATTTCCTCGGAAAAAAGTTCAAGCAGTAATTCGGCCATGTCTTATGCCTCCTCTTTCAGATGTCCACGCGCCCGAAGCCAGGCTTCGCAACAGGATTTGGACATCTCGCGCACACGACCGATATAAGCGGCACGTTCGGTAACGGAAATCACGCCACGCGCATCGAGAAGGTTAAAAATATGGCTGGCCTTCATGGCCTGTTCATAAGCAGGCAGCGGTAAACCGCGTTCAATATTCACCGCACATTCAGCCTGCGCGTCCTTGAAATGGCGGAACAGCATTTCGGTATTGGCGATCTCGAAATTATAGGTCGATTGTTCCTTTTCATTTTGCAGGAACACATCGCCATAGGAAACACCCTGACCGTTGTAATCCAGGTCGTAAACATTTTCGACACCCTGAATATACATCGCCAGGCGTTCCAGACCATAAGTCAGCTCGACCGGGACCGGGTCACATTCAAAACCGCCCACCTGCTGGAAATAGGTAAACTGGGTGACTTCCATGCCATCCAGCCACACTTCCCAGCCCAGGCCCCAGGCACCCAAAGTCGGGCTTTCCCAGTCATCCTCGACAAAGCGGATATCATGCGCCATCGGGTCAATGCCCAGATGCGCAAGCGAACCCAGATAAAGGTCCTGCGCATTGGCAGGCGAGGGCTTCATCAAAACCTGGAACTGGTAATAATGCTGCAAACGGTTGGGGTTTTCACCATAACGGCCATCGGTTGGGCGGCGCGACGGCTGCACATAGGCGGCATTCCAGCTTTCCGGGCCCAGCGCGCGCAGGGTGGTTGCGGTATGAAAGGTACCGGCGCCAACTTCAAGGTCATAAGGCTGAAGGATGACACATCCCTGATCAGCCCAATAGCTTTGCAGTCGAAGAATGATTTCCTGAAACGAAGGAGGACGTTGCGACCCGTCGAGCGCCATTGCGCGTACTCTCTGCTTAAATTGTCATCAAAAGAAATTTTAGTGCGGCAAGCTAACGCCCCGTCCGGTCCCGGTCAAGCCAGCAAAAGCCCTTACATTGACCTCAAATCGTCGCGTTGGCACGTCAACGGATAACACTAAATGGTGTTTTTAAACACTTACTGCATCTTTGCCATTTTGTGCACGTGCAAAATACGTTTCCTTCCCTGAAAGACGAAAAAAGACCGGGCTGTCTGCACAGACAACCCGGTCAATGAGGCAATTTAAGGGAAGCCAGGGCCGCAATCAGGCCGATTTGACGTTATCGAGAAACTTGCTGACGATAGTGCGCATCTTTTCCGCTTCGACCGAAAGCTCCGAAGAGGCCTGCAGGACGTCTTTCGCGACCTCGCCGGTCCCCTGAATCACATTCGTCACCTCAAAGATATTGCTGTTCACATCCTGGGTGCCGCGGGCGGCTTCTTCGACGTTGCGGGCAATTTCACCGGTTGCCACCTGCTGCTCCTCGATGGACGCGGCAATGCTGCTGGCAATTTCGTTCACTTTCTCGATGATCTCGGCAATACCGGCAATCGCCTCGACGGCTTCATCGGTTGCATTGCGGGTTGCGGCAATCTGCTCGCCAATGTCGGCGGTTGCCCGTGCCGTCTGGTTGGCCAGGTTCTTCACCTCGCTTGCCACCACGGCAAAACCCTTGCCAGCCTCACCCGCCCGCGCGGCTTCGATGGTCGCATTCAGGGCCAGCAAATTGGTCTGGCTGGCGATGTCGTTAATCAGGTCAACAACCTCGCCGATCTTGACCGCAGATTGCTGCAAATTACCGACAATCCGGCCCGTATGCCCGGCCTGTTCCACAGCGTTTTTGGAAACAGCAGCGGCCTGTGCGACCTCGTTGGCAATCTGCGAGATCGAGGCTGAAAGCTCTTCGGCGGCAGACGCAACCGTCTGCACGTTACCTGTCGCCTGGGTTGCAGCCGAGGCCACAGTCGAGGCCTGATGCGACGCCTGATCGGACTGCGAGGACAGTGACTTTGCGTTGGACTGAAGCTCGGTCGCGGCAGAGGCAACAGCGGCAATCGTCATGCCTGCTTCACGGTCAAATGCGTTGGTCAGTCCTTCGATACGTTCAGCACGCTGGCTGCGCAGGCGACTTTGTTCTTCTTCCTGCTTTGCCAGGCGCTCGGCCTCGATCATATTGTCGCGAAACACCTGAACGGCTGCTGCCATTTCGCCAATTTCATCCTTGCGTTCAATCCCGGGAATCTGAACACTTTTATCCCCGCCTGCCAACCGCGACATGGCGCTTGTCATATTTACAATCGGCGTTGCAATACCGCGCGACAGCAGGAACGAAAACCCGATTGTCAACAACGAGACAACAACCGCAACACTGACCATCAACATGCGCGACCAGAAATATTCCTGATCACCCCGGGCAGAGGCACCCTCGCCACCCTGCTGGTTAAGCTGCACAAGCTGCTGAAGGATATCGCGAATTTTAACAATAACCTGTTCGCCCTCTCCCAGCACCATATCGCGTGCCTGCGCATTCTGGTTGCTATTGGAAAGAACAACAATCTGATCCCACAAACTGTTGTACTGACCAAGTAGCTCACTTGCCTCTTGCCACATCGCCCGTTCTTCGTCGGACGAAATCAGCTTCTCGTAAGTTTTTGCCTGGACTGCTTCCTGCTCAAGCTGATGTTCAATGTTCCGTTCAAATTCAGCCATTTTGTCGGCTTTATCAGACAGAACATGCGCCAACTGAAAGATGCGCACCTTGTTTACGCTGTCATTGATATCATTAATGGCCGAAATGCTGGGCAACCAGTTAACCGCGATTTCGGTCGAGGTCTCGTTAATCGCCTGCATCTTGAAAATGGCGAATGCGCTGGTGAAAATATTCAGCAATAGCATCACCCCGAAGGCGAGCATCAGCTTTCGCGAAATCCTGAGATTAGAAATAGCTTCCATAAGTGCCTCATACTGACGTTTTACCGTGCCCTTTGACACGATATTGACCAGAACACAGGCAATCCTCCCCCGATCCCGCAAATGGAGACGGCGTTATTGAAACGCATAACTTAGGAAACCGACGGCAATAATGGGGCGATTAATATCCTGTCTTTTGGAACAGCGGCTGCGTAAAAACTATACGCAGCGCTTTGAAAGACACATTGGAGGCCCCAAATGACTATTCAATAGTATATGTCAAATTATAATACTGTTCGCCTGAAAAACACTTTCGCGTTTCAGACCATAAAAACGGTCAACGGGAAACTTTAACGGATCAACTTCAAAACCACGCACATGGCGCGTTTTCAGTCCTGACAGCGATGGGACAGTCCCTCGGCATGATAAACGCCGCAATGCGGGCATTTTTCCATATCCTGGGCCACTGGCTGACGATCGTGACGGGTGCCATCAGACCTGCCACGCTGTGCATGTTTGTCATGAGATGCACGTCGCGTATTCTGATTGGTCCCTTTGCGCCCGACAAAACGCGACACCTGCCACACCACCACAATAACCAAAGCTGTAAACAGAATTTGTGACAGGCTGAGCATCAATATCCCCGCAATAGGTGATTATCAAAACGTTCCGGGCTGGCAGTGTTCCGGCAGTGTTATAGTCAATCCTGCCCGAATTAGAAACCGGGCAATTGTGCCGGATTGCGCAACAGGGTCTCGATTTCGGGCAAATACTGGCCGGCCTCGTCATGCAACACAAGGCCCCGGCGCATTTTAAGCGGCGAGGATACCCCCTTGCGCACCGACACAATAACCCGTAACGGCACATCTGAACTTGCCTTGCTCCAGACGGGATAAACCGTCATATCCCCCGCCCGGCCAAACAGCAAACCGATAATCCGGTCCAGATGATCCGCCCGATGGACCAGCGTTACCCGCCCTTTCTGGCGCACCATTTTCAAACAAAAGCCAATCCAGGCAGCCAGATCGGCACTGCCTTCCTGATGGGCCGTCGCCCGACTGTGATTGGCAGGGCGTGTCCCCCCGGCATAATAGGGCGGGTTGGAAATCACCTGGTCAAAACTTTCCGCACGCAGCGGCAATTGCCGGTCGTTAATATCGCCATGCAGGGGATGAACCCGCCCTTCAAACCCGTTTTCAACAATATTGCGGCAAAACAGGGCATACAAATCGTCCTGCAATTCCACTCCGGTGACAAGGGCATCGTCAATACGGCGTGCCACACACAGCCCGGCCGATCCCACCGCGGCCCCGACATCAAGAATTTTTCGATCCCGCTGCCCGCCAACCTGCACCGACGCAGCCAGCAAAACCGCATCAACCGCCGCGCGGTAGCCATCTAAAGGCTGCTTTAAAGTGACCGCCCCACCCAGCAAAAAATCGTGACTGATCCGGTCCTCGGCAAAGGGCGGCACAAACAAGGTGTCCTGGGGGTGGGGTGAATGTGGCATCGATACGGACTGGGTCATCTTTGAAGCAAACGGACGATCACGGGGTACACAGCAAAAGCATTAAAATCGCGTAACAGCAAATACGGACAACCTGTTATCCCGGCGGCCCCTCCTTGCCAATTCCTTATTCCTGATGGCCTGAAGGCGACGATACCTCGCGCCCCAAATCACGGCGGGCGATTTCCAAAGCATAGCGCGCCCGGCTTTCATCATCGGGTGTCACCATCAAACGACGCGGCAAGGCCCCGATTGACCCATCCAGAATAGAGGCATGAAAATCAAAAATCAGACTTTCAATGCCCTCGTCAGCCAGAATGGACTGCACCCAGCTAAGCTCTACCGGATCATTGCTGCGGATCAGTTCGATCATATCGGATGGTTTCTCCCCAAAATTCAGGCCGCAGGATGGCAGGTTCAAGATACCTACCATAGCATATTATTGTTCATTGCAGCAGAAAGCGGTATTGATTTGTCCACTTGACCGTCAATGCCTGGCGTCATTATGTTGGGCGGCGGCCAAAAGCAACCATCGGGGTTTGTCTGGCCTCGTCATGAAACCAGCGTTACCTGTCCGACCAAGCAGGTATGACGCACGAATTGTTTCGGAAAAGAGCGTGAATAACACTGCGACGCAGCACACCACACAGCCCAGTCTGGATTCCCTGATTGATCTGGTAGATGCCGACATGAAGCGGGTCAATCAGGTTATTATCGACAATATGCACAGCGATGTCGCGCTGATCCCGCAACTGGCCAGCCATCTGGTTGCTGCGGGGGGCAAGCGTATGCGCCCTATGCTCACCCTTGCTTCCGCCCGCCTGTGCGGATACGAGGAAGGTGACTCGGCGGTAAATATGGCGGCCTGTGTTGAATTCATCCATACCGCCACCCTGCTGCATGATGATGTGGTCGATGAAAGCCTGTTGCGGCGCGGCCAGGAATCCGCCAATGCCCTGTTTGGCAATGAAGCCAGCGTTCTGGTGGGTGACTTTCTGTTTGCCCGTTCCTTCGTGCTGATGGTCAAAAACGGCTCGCTAAAAGTTCTTGATATTCTGGCCCGTGCATCGGCTGTTATTGCCGAAGGCGAAGTCATGCAGCTTTCAACCGCCAATGACATGGCCACAACCGAACAGGCCTATCTGGATGTCATCATGGCAAAAACCGCAGCCCTGTTTGGCGCGGCATCCCATATTGGTGCCGTCATTGCCGGTCGCCCGGAAGACGAGGAACTGGCCCTGCGCGATTATGGCCTGCATTTGGGCACGGCCTTTCAGTTGATTGACGATGTGCTGGATTATTCCGCCCATCAGGCAACGCTTGGCAAAACCGTTGGTGACGACTTCCGCGATGGCAAAGTAACCCTGCCGGTGATTATTGCCTATGCCAATGGCGACGAAGACGAAAAAGCGTTTTGGCGTCGCTGCATGGAAGACCAGGATTTCCGCGATGGCGACCTGGATCACGCCCAGAGCCTGATCCGCAAATACAACACCCTGGAGGCCACCATGAATCGCGCCCGGGAATATGGCCAGCTTGCGATTGATGATCTGGCCGGTTTCCCCGATGGCCCGATCAAGAATGCCATGATCGAAGCGGTCGAATTCTGCATTTCGCGGCCCTATTAACGGCCTTTGACGATCTCCGCGCGGATATTGATGAAAAAATTCCTTGCGTGCCGGTCCAATAAAGATTAATACCCGGCTCGCAGAATGACGGAGCGTAGCTCAGCCTGGTAGAGCAC
>NZ_JPWH01000050.1 GCF_003326755.1 Thalassospira profundimaris
ATTATCCGGTCAACCGGATCGACGAACTCCTGCCTTGGAATATGGACCTCCAAGCCTGATTGCTTCCCGGAAACTGGTATCACAAACCTGTCAAGGTAGCCGTGGTGAGACGCTTACGTTAGACCAACCCGTAGCCGCCTGAGAACGGGCCTGCCGTCGTTCTAAAACCGTGCCGCCGACAGCCCGAATTAATTCATCTACATCGTAGGGCTTTCTTAGATAATCGCAGGCACCCAGCTTGAATGCTTGCCTGACGATGCGATAGTCGGAACGCCCGCTGATAATGATGACCGGAGCGTCAACACCCATTTCTTTCAACCAGGCCATGATCTCTAAACCGCTCTTTCCAGGCATGCGGATATCCAACAAAACCAGATCGTAGGCATTCTCTCGTAATCGCTGGCAGACGGCGTCGCCATCCTGGGCCCCGTCGACCTCGAACCCCTTGTCACGCAATATCGAGCATAAACTGTTAAGCAACCGCTGCTCATCGTCACCAATGAGCAGCCGCCCCAAACACTCCGAAGTTTCGCCGGTGACGTGGGGCGTCATATCAACGTCATCACTGACGGAGTTTTCGCTGTAGTTTTGCAAGATGGACACCAGTACATCGGAGCAAGGGATTTGCTCCGATGATCAACCCGATAATAATAAACTGTACATTTTGACCTCACTAAAAAGCCTGAAGTCATCATCTCCGGCTTTTGGCCGCAGAGATAAAATGCGTTCATAAATTGCGTGTTAAGAAAGCCCCGATACAGCAACCACGCCCCTGATTTACAGCGGAAAGTCAGTTTGAAGAGACGCACTAAGCGCTTTGGATAGTTCGCTCGGTAAACCAATGGCTTATTGATCGTCTGCTACTAATCTCCAGGTGGTTACTTCCGCCGTTGAAATCCCTTCATTTTTGAAAACGCGCTTTACAGCCGCGTGCACGGGCCCATGTCACCATAGGAAATTATTGGACGTGTATGGCCCCCTCCTCTATTGCGGTGGTGGCTACCTCTGTGGAAACTCTGTTTAACGTACTTGTGTGCTTCCGATAACGCCTTCACATGCTAGCCGCAGCCATGTTGTGGTCATAGCCCGTCTCATTATGTACCAGTGCCCAAGCGCAGGCCGGACAAACGTGCCAGTGGTGGCGCCATCAAGATCGGGACTCGCCGGCATGGGTGTGCCAGCGGTCAGATCAGCCGCCCTATCAGGGCGGATCAGTTATCGTTGCTGTCCGGCTGGTAGGCGCCGTCCTCGTCATGAACTTCCTGGCCGGTCACCGGCGGGTTGAAGGCGCAGATCAGGCGCATGTCCTCGGTGCCACCGTACAGGGTGTGCTTGTCGTGGTTGTTCAGGGCGTAGAGGGTACCGTCGGTAATCTCGTGAACTTCACCCGTGGCGAGGTCCTTGATGTGTCCGTTACCGGCAACGCAGTAAACGGCTTCCAGGTGGTGCTTGTACCAGAAAGTGTGCTCGGAGCCTGCCTTGATGATGGTTTCGTGGAAGGAAAATCCCATTCCGTCCTTCTTGAGCAGCAGACGGCGACTGGTCCACTGCTTGTCGCTGACTTCACGCTCGGTACCAATGATGTCCTGAACTTTAACGATTTTCATGGGCGTATCTCATGATTGGTTGGCCAGAATCGGGCTAAAACACCTTATAGTATAAACGTTAGGCATCTATATATTTCAAGCGGCCCTTTCCTCCCGCCACTGGTTATACCCCTCCAAGGCGCTTTGGACCGGGGCCTCCAGCTTCTGCAGCTCCCCTCTGGTGAAGGTTGTGGTCGTGAGGTCAATTCAGGGCTGCTTCCTGGTGGGCAACACGGTGGTGTTGATAGAGCGCCTCGACGCCCTTGCGCAGCTGTCTTCCCGTTCCCGCCAGCGCTCCCGCAGGCGGGCTTTTCCAGCGCTTCCCGGCTGTCACTGCCTGGTGTGGCCGCTCCGAACGCCGCGAGAGGCTTAGCGTACGATATTTTCCGTTTCGTGAGGTGGCCCCTGAACACTTGCGTCACCGACTCTGCTGGATCGCGTACTGCGACGATGGCGGGTGACGCATGGCCTCACTTGCCTGCAGCGCCGGAGGCGTGGACCTCCGGCGCATCATCAGCGCCGGAACAAGGGCGGCCAGGAAGATCGCGCCGACGATAAAGAAGCTGTCCCGGTACCCCAGCATGTTGCCCTGGCTGTAGATCACGCGGCCAAGATAGTTCATCGCTCCGGCCTGGCGTATCGCTTCCGGCACGTCAGCCTGTGCAAGCAAGCCGGTTACTTCGCGCAGCATATCGGCCGTCGCGCTGTTGCCTGCATGCTGCGCCGCCGTGAAGCTGTCCACGTAGAGCTGAGACCGCCGTTCCAGAGCGATGGAAAGCAGGTTGACGCCGAAGGCGCCGCCGAGTTGGCGCACGAAGTTGATCGCGCCGGAGCCCTGGCCGAGCAGCGTCATTGGCAGCGCCTTGAGGGCGCCGGCGTTCAGACTCGGCATGATGAAGCCGAGCCCGATCCGGCCCAGCATGATCCACCAGGCAAACAGCCAGAAGGAGGTATCGGTATCGACGCCGGTCATCAGGAACGATGACAATGCGAAGACCGCCAGGCCGAACATGACCATGACATACGCCGGCGTCTTATCGGTGAGACGCCCGGCTATCGGGAAGACGAGCGCCAGGATCAGCCCCGCCGGCATCAGCAGCAGGCCGGAGCGGGTCGGCGTGTAGCCCTGGATCGTCTGCGCGAACAGCGGAATCAAGAAGGTCGAACCGTAGATTCCCGCCCCGAAGATGAAGGCCACGACGGACGCGCTCGCATAGACCCGGTTCGTGAAGAGCTTGAGATTGAGCATGGGCGCGGGCGTGCGCAGTTCCCAGACGATGAAGCCGATGCCCGAGATAAAGGCGACGGCGAAGTCGCGCAGGATGGAATCGGAGAACCATCCGTCACGTTGTCCATTCGACAGGCCGTTGAGCAAGGTCACGAGGAACACGGTCATCAGTCCGAAGCCGATCCAGTCAAACCGGCGCGGCGGACCCGAGGCTGCGCGCCCCGGCATGAAGATCGTGGCCATAAACAGGCCGATGAAGCAGAACGGCACGGCCATGAAGAACACATACCGCCAACTGAAACTGTCAACCATGATCCCGCCTAAGGTCGGCCCGAGAGCCGGGGCCAGCACCACGCCGATGCCGTAAATTCCCATGGCCGACCCGCGTTTCTCCGGCGGGAAGACCTGGAAGATCGTCTGCATGGCGAGCGGCTGGAGGATGCCGGCCGCGCCGCCTTGTAGGACGCGGGCCAGGATCAGCACGCCCTCGGCGGGGGCGAGCCCGCCCATGACGGAGGCGGCGATAAAGACTGTTAGCGCCAGCATAAAGGTCGCGCGCTGGCCGAGGGTCTCGACCATCCAGGCATTCAGCAGCATGGTCCCGGTCATCGCGGCGAGGAAGCCGGTGGAGAGAAGTTGCGCCTTGTCCTGGCCCATGCCGAAAGCGCCCATGATATCCGGCAGGGCTACATTGACGATGGTGGCGGTCAGGATGGTGGCGATGGTGCCCATCATCACCGTCGCCGTGACCAGCCAGCGATAGGACGGGCCGAAACGGGCAAACAGCCCCTCGATGCTGTCCGGGCGTGGCGCGCTAGTCACCGGCTTTGGCCTCCAGCTCCACCATCATACCCGGCTTGAGTTCGCCGCCGTCCTGCTGCACCGCGATGCGCACTGGCAGGCGCTGGGTGATCTTGGTGAAATTGCCGCTCGGGTTGGGGTTTGGCAGCAGGGCGAACTCGCTGGTGGCGGACTGCCCGACGCGCGTGACCCTGCCCTCAAAGCGCCGCCCCGGCAGGGCATCGACAGTGATCGTCACGGTCTTTCCCGGCCGGAAGAAGCGGATGTCGGTCTCTTTGACGTTCGCCTCGACGCGCACCCGCTGCGGGTCATGCACCATCAGCAAGCGCTGGCCGGGGGTGACATATTCGCCCTTGTCCACGAAGACCCGGTCCACAACGCCGTCAAAGGGCATGACGATGGCGCGGTCTTCGAGGTCGAGCGCCGCCCGGGCCTTTTGTGCACGAAGCCGCTGTTCCTCCGGGCCGAGTTCGGCGAGTTGGGTGCGGAGCACCGTGAGTTCCCCGCGCGCGGCTTCGGCCTCGGCAAGGTCGGCGCGGGCATTTTCCAGGTCCGCCTGGGCGCTCAACGCCTGTTGTTTTGCCGTCTCCAGCGCCGCCCGCGTCTGGTCCAGGCGCGCGCGGGTGATGGTGCCGCCAGGCGCCAGCTTCTCCGCCCGGTCATTGTCCTGTCTGGCAAGATCGCGTTGCGCCGTCGCTCCTGCCAACGCGGCCTCCGCAGCCCTCACCGCTGCCTGTTTGGCGGTAATACGACTTTGCGTCTGACGGTCGGTGAGAGCGATGCGCGCTTCGATTTCCTCGCGGCGGCGGGCAATCCCGGCGAGTTGCGCGGCAAGCTCCTCGACGCGGAGGCGGCTTTCCCGGTCGTCGATCCGGATCAAAACCCTGCCTCTCTGCGCGGCATCCCCCTCGGTCACTTCGAGCGCCGTCACCCAACCGGGAACCCGGCTGCTCATGGCAACAATGTCGGCGGCGACACGGGCGTCCGTCACAAAGACATGGGTGAACTGCTGATACAACCACCAGCCGCCGCCTCCGAGAACGATCAGCGCCGCCAGGATCGCGCCATACAGTCGCCATGGCCGGGTGCGGGCAGGAGGTGAAGCCGCCTCTGACCCAGCCTCCGTCTCCTTGTCGGGGGCTGGGCGCAGATCGGTTTCCGGATCGTCGCCCTGGCGTTCGAGACGGGTCACATGCTGGTCCACGGCCTACCCCTCATCGGTCTTCGTCCGCAGGCCGCATCGCCCTTGGGGTGCCGCCCAGCTTCCCGGCGATCTGCTCCAAGACCTTCAGGCAAGTCGCCACCTCGTCACTGGTGATGTCGGATAAGATTTCCGCGCGCACCGCCGCTGCGGTTGCTTCGATCCGTTCCAGGACGGGGGCGGCCTCCGCGCGCAAGTGAACCGATTTCGTACGCCGGTCGGCGGTTTCTGTCCGGCGTTCGATCAGCCCCTCGGCTTCCAGCCGGTCCAGCGTGCGTACCAGGGTCGGCCCCCGCACTCCGACCGCCTCGGCCAATTCACGCTGGGTTGCCGCCTGGGGCAGGCGAGAGAGATGTAACAGGGTCAACCAGCGGGACTCGGTGAGGCCAAAGGTGGCCAGCCGCCGGTCGATTTCGGCGCGCCACAGCCGGGCGACCAGCCCGAGGCGAAGGCCGAATTGTTCCTGATCGTCGAGGGGCTTCGTCATCTCATTGCCTGCATCATTATGTAGCTGTACTATAATCAATAGATAGCTAAGTATCAAGCTGTACTATAATCAATAGATAGCTAAGTATCAAATGGCGAGGGATGTAGCCCCCGAAGGCAGCACTGTCTAGAGCAGAGGGCCGGGAAAGGCGTTCCATCCCGATCACAGAAAGGAGCACCACGATGTACAGGACGATCCTCCTAGCCTATGACGGCAGCCGGCAAGGCCGTGAGGCGCTGGATCAGGGGGCCGAGCTGGCTTCGCTTTGCCAGGCTCGTGTCTATCTCCTCGCCGTCGTCGCCCATGAACTGGGTGTCGCGCTCGCTGAAGCGGCGGCCCCCTCAGACCTGCCGGAGCGAGAATATCAGGAAGTGCGCCGCGTGCTGACGGAGGGCGCGGAAGCGCTGCGGCGGGCAGGGCTTTCCGTCGACACGCGCCTCGCCGCGGGCAACCCCGCCGAGGAGATCGGTCGAATGGCGCACGAGGTCGGCGCGGATCTGGTCGTGGTCGGTCACCGCGAACAGAGCGCGCTGGCCCGGTGGTGGCACGGCTCCGTCGGCGCTTCGCTGCTCGCCCACGCGCCATGCAGCCTGCTGGTGGCCGTCGCGGACCGGTAGTTGTCAAGGAATATGTCGCAGGGTCTTCATCAAAGTCACTGCTTCGGCCTGGGCCAGAAAGGGTAACGCATCGCCGACCGCTCGTGTTGCCTCCCGGCTAGCGTTCCAACCGACAACGACACGTCGTCCAATCCGTCCGGCCGCCCATTCGTCCGGAATGAGTATAGTCGGGCGTCCAGAGCCGAAGATAACATGCTCGGCCATCCTGACCGTCATGGAAGGTTCGGGGGAGCTTTCGAAGGGAGGGACCAACGCCAGCCCTGCATAGCGCGCGTGTAGCATTAATTCCTCCGCTAACTCGCTCTCGGACAAGCGCCACTCTGCGCTAATGCCCCTTGCGCGAACCATTGTTTCAAAGCGCTCCCTGACCTGAGCCTCTGCGTCCCGAACACGCACTCGATGCTGTTCGAGCAAGGCGCGCATGGCAGGGCCGGCCACAGCGTGCGCATGAGGCATCGCTCTCAGTGGCGTTGCCACAAACACCGCTATCAGACAGGCATTCCAGCACGCGGCGATGTCAGCGGCGATCGCCAGTCGTCGGTCATAGGGTCGGGCTCCTCAAGAAAGACAACGATATCCTTAGGTAGCATGCTTCACCTCCTGGTCGCGTTTTCCATAACCTGCTCAAAAACACGCAGGGCGACTTCCAGGTCCTCGTCTTCGATGCCTTTCAGCATCTCGTCCCGCAACACATTCGCCCGCTCATTCAGATCGCTCATAAAGCGCTCACCGGCATTGGTAAGATACAGCAGCCTGGCGCGCCGATCACGCTCACTATGCCGACGTTCAATCAGACCCTGCTCCTCAAGGCTGTCAAGCAGGCGGACCAATGTCGGATTCTCGATGGTCATCAGGTGGGCTAACTCCCGCTGGGTCACTCCACCACCACCACGCGGCAGGCAGACCATGGTGAACCAACGAGCCTGGGTAACCCCAAGGTCTTTCAAGCGCTCATCCAGTAACTTGCGCCAGCGCCTTGCCACCCGAGCACTGGTGAAAGGAAACTGATCTCGAGGGATTTGTGGGTCCATACCGCTGTCCTGCTATTGATAATTCAGTACCAGCCGGGTCTTCGGCACGGCGTCTTCCAGGCAATCCGCATTCGCTAAGGTCAGTCCCCAGTCGAGTAGAGTCTGCAAGGCCGACAACAAGGCCAAGTTCCACTTATCGGTCAGAATGACATGAACTCGGGGCTGGGTGACCAAAAAACCCGTAGTTCAATAGGTTGAGAGTGTTTTTTGGCTATTTTTCACGTTTGTCTGCCAACCCTCAAATTCACTGGATCGCGAAACACACCTTTGAAAGCCCTCATGTAAGTGAGAGGAACGTAAAGTATTGGGCGAACGGCGTGATAGCCCTGTGGCGGAAGCTTTCAACCGAATTGCGTTTTAAGGATGATAGGGCGGCAGATATCGAACTTGATGATCATACGGATGAAGCGCGTTTGCAAAACCTGTTCACTGAAGCACTCGAAAAGCTGCGTGAAGATGCTGCACAGGGCGATCCGCGAACAGATTTCAGATTGGGGGAACCTAATGGCTAAGTTAAGCTGGAACAAATTTACGTCTGCTCATCCGAAATCGTATTCATTCACTTGCAGTGTCGCTTCTGCCCTACCGAAAACGAAGCGATTTGACAATAAAGGGATGAAACTACCGTCTCCCTACACCCTTTTTTGCGAATGGTTGAATGCCAATCTTGTTGGAGATTGGACCAGCGTGAAGATTACAGGAGGATTTATGGTGAAGGTTTCAGATTTCAATGATCTGAATAATGTTTTGAAGCATTATCCCGGTAATAAAACGCGAACCTTGCCACGTTCGAGTTGTTTGATAATTGTCATCTCTATCTCCTCATCAGGTTCCAATTGTGCACCCTCCAGTAGATGTAAGGTCAAATCACAAGGCGTTGAGGCCGCGATTAAATCCTATCCAGGGCGCCCGAGATCAGACGTTCGCCAAACAACTTGTTTAGGCTCAGGACTCATTAATTGAGGTAAAA
>NZ_JPWH01000051.1 GCF_003326755.1 Thalassospira profundimaris
CTACTGGATTTGAATGAGTCTGGACCCTAGGGAATGCTCACGACAAGAATTAGCAAAGAATTGGGAAGTGTCACCGTGGCTTTACTTCTCTGGTAGCCATTTTATTCAATTAGCAACGAACTTTTTTGTAACTACGTGGGTCGCGTCAACAATGTGAACGATCTCATCTTCATCCTTGTTCCAAACGCTGGAGCCTAGTCCCCAATAATAATAATGACAAGGATGCCCAGAACTGTCGGTGCCCTGTCGGAAACTGCCTCTTTTGGAATAGATGACGATCCACTCACCTTCCTGCACTTCTGTACGAAGCCTTAAACAGTACAAATGTCGATTATGGTTTGAAATGTGTCCATCTTCGGCAAATGTGTTGTCAAATATCAGGAATTTTGAACCATTTTTAACTGTGCTCATGGCTTCTAAAATAAGGCGCTCTTTGTCGAGGTCTCCTCTAGAAAAAAGCGAGCGGATTTTTAGAGGGAGGTTGATGGTCATTTGAATGAACCTTATGATTGTAGTGGATTTGAGTTCTTGTGGTGATATTGTAAAATGTCTTAATATATACGTAAGGTAAAGTTTTTTTCTAGTCAATCTAACTTTTTAACGCTTGTAAAAGAGCGAACAAGGTTTGTCGATGCTTCTTTGTATCTAATATAGTGTGGGTTTTTTGTGTTTTACGTAGAAATAGTGCATCAGATGGTTCTCGCTGATATTAAGCCTCACCAAAATGTCGTCTTGTCGTGCGCTGAGGTCGCGTCAACCAAACACCTCATACTGGTGCTCTGACTTGATAATGATGATGAAGGAAAAATATTTCTCATGGGGTTAGCTGAAATTTGCATGTAATTGATTGATTAATAGTGGTCAGTAATTTGTAAAATAAGACTTGAGAATCGGGAAAACGATGGATACAGCGGATACGGCATTGATCTTCGGAACTACCTCATTAGTGATATCTGTGATTTCGCTTAGTTGGAGTGTCTGGTCTAAATTCATTTATCCCAAACCTCGAATGAGGGTTGGATGTAGAATTCGAGAATACGGAAAATATGCTCCAGAGCCGAAGGTTACTTTTGTCGAAGTCACGATTACCAATCTTGGTCCCAATGATGTAACTGTGAGATTTGTTCGGGCACGATTTGGTCGAAAAACAAAAGTGGAAAAGCCTGGTGCAGAAGTCGGGCTAATTCCTATTGATTTAAAAGAGCCTAATAAAAAAATTCATTATGTCTTTGATGGTGGACTTCCAGCAACTTTAGATGTCGGGAAAAGTCATACTGCTTTTTTTGGTCTTCATAAAAGGTGGTTTTCAGAGTGGGATATAGCATCGATAGGCTTCGAAGATACTTTTGGCCGTTACCATAAGGCGAAATCTTCCGACCTTAAAAAGGTTAGAAAGTACGTATTGCTACATGGTGAGTAAAAGAAAAGGCCCGTGCCTTGGGGATGGATGGCACGGGCCTGGGCGCAACAGGGAGGGGTTCACCAGTCGAGACGCGAATTTTCCTGCGATATGGCTGGTACGTCAATTATCTTGTGGTTGCGTCGAAATTGGTGATGATCACTTCGCTCGCCGTATTCTGTTTCTTGCCATACAGGCTATAGCGCGTTTTAACATCAAGAATGTTAAATGCTGCAAAGGTTTCACGAACGCCAGCGGTGTTATTGAGCGAAAGAATGAAGCGACCGTCTATGTCCGACAGGATCCCGGACAAGCGTTCAAAATCCTCCCGGGTGAAAACTTCCTTGCCGTAATAATCCTCCGCCCCCCAATAGGGCGGGTCCAGGTAAAACAGGGTTTCTTCGTGGTCGTAACGGGTGATGAAATCCGCATAGGGCAGGCATTCAATCACCACGCCGTTAAGGCGTTCATGCAGGTCATCAAGCATGGGCACCAGGCGCGACAGATTGAAACGCGCGGGGCCGTCGGTTTGTATGCCAAAGTTCCGGTTGCATACCTTGCCCCCAAAGGCCAGACGTTGCAGGTAAACGAAACGCGCTGCCCGTTGGATGTCGGTCAGGGTTTCAGGGGGAATGGCGCGGAGGCGTTCAAACTCCGCCCGGCTGGCGATCTGGTATTTCAGGTAGTCAACAAAATAGCTGTAATGGTCCTGAAGCACACGGAACAGGCAGAAAACATCGCGTGAAATGTCGTTAATGACTTCAGCAGCCGGGGCGGATTTGCGCCGCAGGAAAATGCCGCCCATGCCGACAAAGGGTTCCGCGTACAGGGAATGTGGAACAGTGCTGATCATTTCAGTAATCAGTTTGGAAAGCAGGCGTTTCCCGCCGACATAGGGGGCGACAGGGCTTACAGCCTTTACAGGCTGCAATTTAATGGCGTTGGGGGACAGGGCGGTCATGTCAGGGGCCTCGTTGAATAACAAAAGACCGGGAGGTTTCCCGGCCAATACAACTTAAAAGAGAAATTTTTTTGTATAACCGTTAAATGGTTGCGTATCCCCTGCGCAACCAACCGGATTAAAAATGTTGCCCGTTGAATGATCCGCCTGTCACGGTGAACAGATCCTCGCGATTATCGTCAAGTCTGGCGGGATCACCACAGAAATCAAAATTTGTTGTAAGCGTGGCCGTGCTGATATCACCGCTACGCCCCTTATTGGTCAGTACCACGACATAACCCAGCTCGCTTTGATAGACGACTTCACTGGTCGCAAAAATATAGGTCGCTTTGGGGTTATGTGAGGCGGCATAACTGTCTGCCGTTCGGGCGGCATTGTTTTCAATATACTGCCAGCCCGAATAATCGGTTGCGGCGTTACCTTCCTCGCATTGCGCGGCATATGCCCCCAGGGGCAGCCCGCATACCATCATCAAAGCCAGTGCAATCGCTCCCTTGCGTACTGTCATTATTGCTGTCCCCTTATGGCAATCAAAAGATGATTTATACTACAGTATACAACTATAAATAGCAATTCGTAAATAGGGATGCCCAGGGATAAAAGCCCAAAAAATCGCAGTCATCCCCCGCCGCGCCTGCGCTCTTTATGTGTCGAAAATTCTGCAGTGCCGAACATGGTGCAAGGCAAGCGGCTGTTTGCGGTTCTTAGAGATTTCCAAACAGGCAAAGTTCTGCATTTTTCTGCATCATTTTGCATCGGTTGCTCATTGTTGTGATCATGCTTCTTGGCTTCCCGGATACAATTTTAGTTTTGGCGTCGGGAAAAGGTAACAACGGTAACAATGGTGCAAAAATTGTCCTATCATGTTGATAAATATATGATTTAATCGTTACCCTGAAAGGTAACGCTTGGTAACAAAACGAACGGTAAAAGGTTACAGTATTGAAATAAAAGGATTTTGTTTATTCATTTTGTCACTGTGAAAAATGGTAACATTGTTACTGTTTGTGACTATTTTGTAACTTGCTGATGCTTTGGTTTAAGTTATTGTTTTTATTTGATTATAAATCTTTTTATTCCCATTCATTACCTTTGTTACCATTTTCCGATGGCCTAAAATTTTAACGGCCCTTTTGTGCCCGCTAGGCATTCCTCTGATTGCGATCGAGAACATATGTGCGGTAGATACACACACAATCTTACCTGGTCAGAGATACATCATTTAGCTGGGTTGTTGTTTCCTGTCCCGGCGGATGAACCAAAGCCAAATTACAACACTGCACCGACCCAGTATTGCCCGGTGGTGCTCTGTGATGGGGTGAACGTTTGGGGCGAATACGCTTACTGGGGATTCGTCCCGCCCTGGTGGGACAAGGATCTCTCAGATAAGAAATTTACGACCATCAATGCCAAAGCCGAGGAAATCACAAGTAAGGCTACTTATCGTGGGTCTGTGAAGCGCCATCGTTGTTTGGTGCCTATACGATGTTTCTATGAGTGGCGGAAAAGCGATAAACAACCGTTTGCGATAGGTGTTGGCGATGGCAAAGGAGGATTCCAGCCTGCGCTTATGGCAGGGATCTGGTCTCATTGGGTCGGTACATTCAATGCCTCGCGGTTTGAGGCTTATACTTTCACAATTTTAACCAGGCAGTCAGGCGACAAGATGGCCAAAGTTCATACGCGAGAACCTGCGATCCTGACTTCGGACGAGGTCAAATCGTGGTTGTTCGATCCCCTGGAAAACGTGTTACCGACCATCATCCAAAATACGCCTTCTCAATTGCTTCATCTCTATCCAGTTGATCCAGTCGTCGGAAAAGTTAGCAACAATGGAGAACAATTATTGAAACGATATGCTGTTTCAGGCGTGGGACAGGATAATCCTAACACATTGATTTAATTAGGGGGCAATTGACCCGCGTGTGGGACAATAACTGTTTGAAACTCAACATTAAATCGAACTAATCATAGCCCCTCCGGGCCTACCAAATACTGTCGCGAACATTCTTAATGCATTTCATTCACCCGAAAAGGATGGGTGGCCAAAGTGGTGGTATGACAGGCAAGTTGTCGATGAGTGGATTGATAGTTTGCGAGAAAAATCCAAGCCGCCAGCAAAGGGGGAAAAGAATGATCCAGTTGTCTCAAGCTGTCGCCAAATACAACTATCAGGGGCTGACATATAGCAAATTGTTCAGCGCGATAAACCAAGGGGCTCTGAGGTTATATCGTCGGCGCTTGGACGCTGAAAATCTGCTGAGCTATTTTCATTTGGACGAGGCTCAACTGAGCAAATGGTATCTCGGGCCGAGCTAGGTTTTCCGTGAAAATAAGATGAAAATATTTCACTTAATACGCAAATTTGGTTGAATGGCATCATAAGATTTGTGTATTAGATTCTCTTCTCATTAGCTTGAATCGAAGATTCCGTTATTGTGCAAATTGTGATTCAAGATAAAGGCTGGATAAGGAGGTCAGTCTTTATGGCAAGAGCACTTGATCAGGATTTGCTTGACCGTGTAATTGACGCGGTTTTAAAGGAAGGTATGAGTCGGCGCGGGGCTGCTGAGCGATTTGGGGTTAGTCCCTCCACAGCAGTTAAATGGCTGCAAGCAGTTTCTCGTGAGAAACGTTATCGGCCAGTTGGGACAGGAGGCCATCGACCATCAGCCCTTCCGGCTGTACGAGATTGGCTTCTGTCACGCATAGAAGAACAGCCAGATATCACGTGTCTGAACTTTGCCACCAACTCGAAGAATCCCGGGGGATCAGGGCGGTGCCCTCAATGTTATCCAACTTCTTCAAAAAAGAGCGCATCAGCTTTAAAAAAGTCTGTTCGCCAGCGAGCAGGATCGACGTGACGTAGCTTATCGGCGCGAGCAATGGCAGAAATATCAAAAGAACATTGATCCACACCATCTCGTCTTTATCGATGAAACATGGGCAAAGACGAATATGACGCCGACCCGGGGCTGGAGCCCGAAAGGTCGCCCTCTCAGGGCAACGGCGCCTGCAGGACACTGGATGACGATGACCTTTATTGCAGCTCTCCGACATGACGGTATCGCAGCGCCCTATGTTTTTGACGGGCCGATCAATGGAGAACGGTTTCTGGCATGGGTTCAACAAATGCTGGTTCCTGCGTTGAATCCTGGCGATGTTGTTATCCTTGACAATCTTTCTTCTCACAAAGCACTGGAAGTCCGAAACGCCATTCGTAAAGCAAAGGCACGTCTGTTTTTTCTCCCGCCTTACAGCCCGGATCTCAATCCGATTGAGCAAGTATTCTCAAAGCTCAAAAGGTTGCTCCGAAAGGCAAAAGAACGAACACAGGAGGCGACATGGCGACGGATCGGAACCCTACTTGATCAATTCTCCCCTCAAGAATGTAGAAACTACATCAGAAATTCTGGCTATGCGTAATTCTATTCGGAAAAGACTCTAATCGCTGCGAGTTGCAGGATAAGTTCCCTCGCCCGAGCGAGAAAACCTTGCGGCAAAAGAAGGAAAGCGGGTGGCTTAGGTTGCGCCGCTTTTTTCTTCAAATTGATAGGTATCTTGATTTATCTGATGCTGTTTCCTGTTGCTCAAGATACACACTTTCCGGCTGTGATGGTTAATAGCCTTCCAGTCGATCTTCCAGATAGTGTCGGACGTTCAGCATATAGGGCAGGCCGCGATCAATCATGCGCTCGACAGGTTTGTCGTCGGCAAAGAGCGGCCCCTGATTGGGTATAAGGATCCAAGAGCAAGAGCGGGCGATCGGCGTGTCAAACTACAGCTCAAGGCTGCGATAGATGCCGATCAGTGCGCTCAACCTGAGCATCTGATCCACATTGATCCGGCCGCCATAGTTCGGGCAGCATGCGCCGCGCCATTTGCCCGGGGACATATCGGCAAGGGCTGCCGCTTGACGAGCGGACAATGCCCAGTTGTGTGCAATATTGCGATAGGCCTTGAGCGCGACCGCAGTCGCTCTGGGGTTCTGGCTGAAGTGCGCTGCCGTCATCCGTGCCTCCCGTTTTATCTCCTCTGGCCGTCGACAGGCTGGAAATGTTGTCCCATTTCGCCCATCATACAAGGGTGACATGGTTCGAAAGTTGGATGCATGACAAGGGAGGTCCTTAAGGATTCCACCAGCATCAATCTTTTTCTCTTTGGCGCCGGGGCCTTTTTCGTCCTGCTGCTCATTGTGACCTGCGCCCCAAGTTTCCTCTATTCATAAGTAGAGGCTTTAGTTAAATTCATGCCCTGAATCGGGTTTGGATGCAATCATGTACGGGGGTAGCCCCGTACATGATTGCGCCGTAATGTCTGTCGGAGGTTTTCCCCCGTGTGCGGAATGGGGTCTGATGGTGTTGTAATCGTGTTTCCATTCGGCCAGTATCGCCCTTGCGTGGTGCAGGGACGAGAACAGGGTTTCATTCAGACATTCGTCACGCAGTTTGCCATTGAAACTCTCGACAAATCCGTTCTGCATCGGCTTGCCCGGTGCAATATAATGCCATGCGACCTTCCTGTCCTGAACCCATTTGAGAACGGCCATACTGGTCAGTTCCGTGCCATTATCGCTGACAATGGTTGCCGGTTTGCCCCGGGCCTCAATCAACTGGTCAAGCACCCGGGTCACCCGCTTGCCGGACAGGGATGTATCGGCAACCAGCGCCAGACATTCGCGACTGTAATCATCCACCACGGTCAGAATGCGGAACCGGCGACCATCCGTAAAAGCATCTGAGACAAAATCCAGTGACCAGCGCCGGTTCACTCTATCGGGAAGTTGGATCGGTGCCCGCGTTCCCAATGCCCGCTTCCGCCCGCCACGCTTGCGCACCTGAAGGCCCTCTTCCCGATAAATCCGCCGAAGCTTCTTGTGATTCACATGCCAGCCCTCGCGCGCCAGCATCAGATGCAGACGGTGATAACCAAACCGCTTGCGCTCATGCGACAGTGCCTTCAGGCGTGTGCGCAAAGGCACATCATCCGGCCGTCGAGGGCGATATCTCATACTGGACCGATCCACTGGCAGGGCTGAACAGG
>NZ_JPWH01000052.1 GCF_003326755.1 Thalassospira profundimaris
CGAAGGCGGCGGTCGGCGCCGGGGAGGCGCAGGCGGCGGCCGCGCAAGCCGCCATAGGGGAAGCCAGGTCGGATGTCATTGCCGCGGAGGCCTCGGTGGAAGCGGCGCGGGCCACCATCCAGCGCATCCAGGCCGATATCGACGACAGCGTGCTGAAGTCGCCGCGCGACGGCCGCGTCCAGTACCGCGTCGCCCAGCCCGGCGAGGTGCTGTCTCCCGGCGGCGTGGTGCTGAACATGGTCGATCTCACCGATGTCTACATGACCTTCTTCCTGCCGACGGAACAGGCCGGGCGGGTCGCGCTCGGGGCCGAGGCCCGGCTCGTGCTCGACGCCGCCCCGCAATACGTGATCCCGGCCGAAATCCCCTTCGTAGCGGACGTCGCGCAGTTCACGCCCAAGACGGTGGAGACGGAAGAAGAGCGCCAGAAGCTGATGTTCCGCATCAAGGCGCGGATCGCCCCGGACCTGCTCAGAGAGCACCTCCTCCAGGTCAAGACCGGCCTGCCGGGCATGGCCTATGTGCGGCTCGACCCGCGGGTGGATTGGCCGCCTGAACTGCAGACGAGGCTGCCGCAATGAACCGCGGTGTGTGCAAGGGGACCGGGGATCGCGGGGACGGCACCCCGCCGGTTGCCCGCCTGCGGGATGTCACCTTGCGCTACGGCAGGATGTGCGCCCTCGACGAGGTCACCATCGACATTCCGGCGGGCTGCATGGCCGGGCTGATCGGCCCTGACGGGGTCGGCAAGTCGAGCCTGCTGGCGCTGGTCTCCGGCGCCCGCGCGGTCCAGACGGGACAGGTCGAGGTGCTCGGCGGCGACATGGCCGATGCGCGCCATCGCCGCGGGGTCGGCCCGCGTATCGCTTACATGCCGCAGGGCCTGGGGCGGAACCTCTATCCGACGCTCTCGGTGTTCGAGAACCTCGACTTCTTCGGCCGCCTGTTCGGGCATGACGGCGGCGAACGGGCGCGCCGCATCGAGGCTCTGACCGGGGCCACCGGGCTCAAGCCGTTTCTCGATCGGGCGGCGGGCAAGCTATCGGGCGGGATGAAGCAGAAGCTCGGCCTCTGCTGCGCGCTGATCCACGATCCGGACCTGCTGATCCTCGACGAGCCGACCACCGGCGTCGATCCGCTCTCGCGGCGCCAGTTCTGGGCGCTGATCGACCAGATCCGCCGCAGTCGGCCCGGCATGAGCGTGCTGGTGGCCACGGCCTATATGGAGGAGGCGGCACGCTTCGACTGGCTGGCGGCGATGGACGGCGGGCGGGTTCTGGCCAGCGACACGCCCGAAGGGGTGCTGCAGAGCACGGGGGCGGAGTCGCTCGAGGCGGCCTTCATCCGGCTGCTGCCGGAAGACAAGCGCCGCGATTATCGGCCGGTCGAGATTCCGCCGCAGCCGGAAACCGATGGCGACCCCGCGATCGAGGCCCGGGATCTGACCATGCGCTTCGGCGAATTCACCGCGGTCGATCATGTGAACCTGCGCATCCCGCGGGGCGAGATCTTCGGTTTTCTCGGCTCCAACGGCTGCGGCAAGACCACGACCATGAAGATGCTGACCGGCCTGCTGCCGCCCAGCGAAGGCCGCGCCTGGCTGTTCGGACAGGAGGTGGACCCGCACGACCTCGCGACCCGCCGCCGCGTCGGCTACATGTCGCAGTCCTTCTCGCTGTATACCGAGCTGACGGTGTGGCAGAACCTGGAGCTGCATGCCCGGCTGTTCCACGTGCCCGCCGCCGAGATTCCAGGGCGCGTGGACGAAATGGTCGAGCGATTCGATCTGGCCGCGGTGATCGACACCCTGCCGGACAAGCTGCCGCTGGGCATCCGCCAGCGCCTGTCGCTGGCGGTGGCCATGATCCACGAGCCGCAGATGCTGATCCTGGACGAGCCCACCTCGGGCGTCGACCCGGTGGCGCGCGACGCCTTCTGGCGCAGGCTGGTCGAACTGTCGCGCCGCGACGGGGTGACCATCTTCATCTCGACCCACTTCATGAACGAGGCCGAGCGCTGCGACCGCATCTCGCTGATGCACGCGGGCCGGGTGCTGGTCACCGACACGCCGGCGAATATCGTGCAGCAGCGGGGCGCGGAGACCCTGGAAGAGGCATTCGTGGCGCATCTGGAGGAGGCGTCGGGGGAAGGCGGAGCCGACGCGGGGCAAACAGCTTCGCTCGATACGGTTGACGCGTCGGCAGGCCATGTCGAACCCCAGGGCTGGCGGCGCCTGTTCGATCCCCGCCGCATGGCGAGCTACGCCCGGCGCGAAGGGTTGGAGCTGCGCCGCGATCCCATCCGGCTGACGCTGGCGCTGCTCGGCAGCGTCATCCTGATGTTCGTGATGGGCTATGGGATCAACCTCGATGTCGAGGATCTCACCTTCGCGGTGCTGGATCGCGACCAGACCACCGTCAGCCGCGACTATACGCTCAATCTCGCCGGCTCCCGGTACTTCGTCGAGCGGGCGCCGATTACCGGTTATGCCGATCTCGACCGGCGAATGCGCGAAGGCGACCTCAGTCTGGCGATCGAGATCCCGCCGGGCTTCGCGCGTGACATCGCCCGGGGCCGACGCGTCGAAATCGGCGCCTGGATCGACGGCGCCATGCCGACACGGGCAGAGACCGTCCGCGGCTATGTGCAGGGGATTCATGCCCACTGGCTGGCGACCAAGGCGCGTGAGGCCGGCCATGGCGAGGCTTTGGCGGGGCTCGTCAATATCGAGACCCGGTTTCGCTATAACCCGGACGTCAAGAGCCTGGTGGCGATGGTGCCGGCGGTGATCCCGCTGCTGCTCATGCTGATCCCGGCCATGCTCGCGGCGCTCAGCGTGGTGCGCGAGAAGGAGCTCGGCTCGATTACCAACTTCTACGTCACGCCGACCACGCGGCTCGAATTCCTGCTCGGCAAGCAGTTGCCCTATATCGTGCTGTCTTTCCTGAGCTTCCTGCTGCTCACGCTGCTCGCGGTGACCGTCTTCGGCGTGCCGCTGAAGGGCAGCTTCCTGACGTTGGCGGCGGGCGCGCTGCTCTATGTCGGCGCCGCGACGGCCGTGGGGCTGCTCATCTCAACCTTCATGCGCAGCCAGATCGCGGCGATCTTCGGCACGGCGGTGCTCACCATCCTGCCGGCGACGAACTTCTCGGGCATGATCGACCCGGTCTCGTCCCTCGAAGGGGTGGGCCGGCTGATCGGCGAGATCTACCCGACCACGCATTTCCTGACGATCGCGCGCGGCACCTTCTCGAAGGCCCTCGACTTCTCCGACCTGCATGCTGCCTTTCTCCCGCTGGCGCTGGCGGTGCCGGTCCTGATCGGGCTGTCCGCGGCGCTGCTCAAGAAGCAGGAGCGGTAGTCCATGCGCCCGGCCAATATTCTCCATCTCGGTGTCAAGGAGCTGCGCAGCCTCGTCCGCGACCCGATCATGCTTGTGCTGATCGTCTACGCCTTCACCCTGTCGGTCTACACGGCGGCCACGGCCATGCCGGAGACCCTCAACAAGGCGCCGGTCGCGGTGGTGAACGAGGATCGCTCGCCGCTGTCCTGGCGCATCGTCAGCGCCTTTTACCCGCCGTACTTTGTTCTCCCCGAGGTGATCGACCAGGCCGAGATGGACGCCCGCATGGATGCCGGCGTCGACACCTTCGCCCTCGACATCCCGCCTAACTTCCAGCGCGACCTGCTGGCGGGGCGGCGGCCCACGATCCAGCTCAACGTCGATGCCACGCGCATGAGCCAGGCCTTCACCGGCAGCGGCTATATCCAGACTATCGTCACCGACGAGGTGCGCGCCTTCGCGCAGCGTTATCGCGAGGTTCCGGAGTTGCCGGTCGATCTGGCGCTGCGGGTGCGCTTCAATCCCCAGCTCGACAAGTCGTGGTTCGGCGCGATCATGCAGGTCATCAACAACGTGACCATGCTCTCCATCGTCCTCACCGGCGCGGCGCTGATCCGCGAACGCGAGCACGGCACCGTCGAGCATCTGCTGGTCATGCCGGTCACGCCTTTCGAGATCATGACGAGCAAGGTATGGGCGATGGCACTGGTCGTCCTTGCCGCCACCGCCTTCGCGCTCACCGCCGTCGTGCAGGGCTGGCTGTCCGTGCCGATCCAAGGCTCGCTCGCGCTGTTCCTGGCCGGCGCGGCGCTGCATCTGTTCGCGACCACCTCGATGGGCATCTTTCTCGGCACCGTCGCCCGTTCCATGCCGCAGTTCGCCCTGCTGCTCATGCTGGTGCTGCTGCCCTTGCAGATGCTCTCCGGCGGCTCGACGCCGCGCGAGAGCATGCCGGAGGCCGTGCAGTACCTCATGCTCGCCGCGCCCAACACCCACTTCGTCATGCTCGCCCAGGCGATCCTCTATCGCGGCGCGGGCTTCACCGCGGTCTGGCCGCAGTTCCTCGCCATCGCCGCGATCGGAGCTGCCCTGTTCAGCCTCGCCCTGATCCGCTTCCGTCGCACCATCAGCACCATGGCTTGAGCATGCAAATGAGATGGGGACAGAAGGTCAGGACATCCTCGCCATTGAGAAGATGGTTGACCACCTTGGTGGTGGCTGCCGCAGGTTCTGGAGTGTCTCTTCCTGCTGTTTCGGCCGACGAGACGGAAACCGGCACCCTGAGCCTGGTCTTCGAGAACGATCTCTTCTACGACACGGACCGTAACTACACGAACGGTGTGCGCGCCTCCTGGCTGTCCAACCCGGACGGGACGCCCGACTGGGCGCTCCGCGCGGCCCGCTGGTTCCCCTTGTTCCCGGACGGCGGCACCGTGCGGACGAGCTATGCGATGGGCCAGAACATGTACACGCCGGAGGACATCGCGCTGCGCGATCCGCCCCTCGACGACCGCCCTTATGCCGGCTGGCTCTATGGCTCGGTCGGGCTGATCGCCGAGACCGGCCGCCGGCTGGACCAGATCGAGCTGACGCTGGGCGTGGTCGGACCGGCTTCGCTCGCTGAACAGACCCAGAAGATTGTTCACGAAATTACAGGTTCTCAGGAGCCGCGCGGATGGGATACCCAGCTTAAGAACGAGCCGGGGGTCGTCCTGACTTACCAGCGCAGTTGGCGCGGCTTCGTCTCGGAATCGGTCTCCGGCTTCGGTTTCGACGTGACGCCGCATGCCGGCGGCGCCCTCGGCAACGTCTTTACCTACGCCAACGCCGGGATGATGCTGCGCTTGGGCCAGCGCCTGCCGCTCGACTATGGGCCGCCGCGCATCCAGCCCAGCCTGCCGGGCTCGGGGTTCTTCGTGCCGCAGGAGGGCTTTGGCTGGTATCTGTTCGCCGGTGTGGAGGGGCGGGCGGTTGCGCGCAACATCTTCCTCGACGGCAACACCTTCCGCGACAGCCGCAGCGTGGACAAGGAGCCGCTGGTCGGCGACCTCCAGTTTGGTATCGCAATGACCTGGCGCAACGTGCGCCTGAGCTACACGCACGTGCTGCGCACGCGGGAGTTCGAGACCCAGGACGAGGCCAGCGATTTCGGGGCCTTCAGCCTCTCATTACGGTTTTGACCCTTGGCCGCGAAAGTGTTCGCAGTGCGCCCGGACCGCTCCAGCCGCTGCTTGATCCACCTGTCGGACAGCCCAACAGCAGCGTCCCGGCGATGATCAGCAGGGTGATGGCGAGCAGCAAGAGGCGGTTCATCGTGCCAGTCTAGGCTCAGGACCTATTAATTTTCGCTCCACCTTTTTGGTAGAAAGTGGTGTCTCTGAGTAAGCGTCCTTTCACGGCTACCTTGCGGATGAGAGCAGAAGAGCGGATTTAGAGAGCGAAGAGGGAGCGTTGCTCCGAACAGCTCGGGGAATCCGGATTTGGCCAACGTATGTAGTTATGACATTATTAACGGACGCGGTTTTACGGCAGAGGAAAAGCAGCGCCTTGTTGCGGCGAGTTTTGCCTCCGGCTTGTCGGTGCGGGACTTTGCCGCTCAGGAAGGGATCGGTTACAGCACGCTGAACAAATGGCGTCGGCGGTATGGTAAGCTGACGGATACTGGTCCGGGTTTTGTTCCGGTCGCAGTGATGGATAGCCAAGAGGTGCCGGATCAGGCGGAACATCGGGAAGAGGCTTCCCCTTCGGTCCCGGTTCGGGAAGAAGAGCCGCCGCAGATTATCATCAGCCTGTCCAATGGTCGTCGTCTTGAAGTGCGCGAAACGATCCCGCCCCGGACGTTGAAACAGCTCCTGTCGGTTCTGGAGGTCTCATGATCCAGGTGGCCGGCGGGGCTCGTGTTTATCTGGCATTGGGTCGAACGGACATGCGCAAGGGTATGCCGGGCCTGTCGATGCTGGTACAGGAAGTTCTGGGCAAGGATGTTTTTACCGGTCATCTGTTTGTGTTCCGGGGACGTCGGGGCGACCTGATCAAGATTTTGGCGTGGGATGGCCAGGGATTCTGTCTTTTTACCAAACGGCTGGAACGGGGAAGGTTCGTCTGGCCTTCGGCAAACGAGGGTGTTGCCCATGTGACAGCGGCGCAATTGAGCATGCTGCTTGAAGGGATCGACTGGCGGATGCCGCAGCGGACATGGCGTCCGGAGAGGGTAGGATAAGGCCGGAATAAAACAGATATTTTTAACTGAAAAACCGCAGAAACACTTGGGTTCAAGGTGAGTTCCGATTATAATAAGGTCATGCAGAACCCACCCGCCGATCTCCCGGACAACATTGCCGAACTTAAAG
>NZ_JPWH01000053.1 GCF_003326755.1 Thalassospira profundimaris
GTGAAGCGGGCAAGGGGTTTGCCGTTGTTGCCGGTGAAGTCAAATCACTGGCGACACAAACCGCGAAATCCACCAAAGACATTACAAACCGGATCGGGGCAATCCGCGAAAGTACGGATCGCGTGGTGACAGAACTGACCGATACGCGCAAAGTCATCGAAACCAACGAGGAAATTGCCGAAAACCTTGGCGCCGTTGTGGAACAGCAACATGCCGCCTCGCGCGATATTGCCGACAATATCCTGGCGGTTGCCAATGGTATCAACACCATCTCAAGCGACCTTGCCCGTCTTGACGAGCTGTCTGACAAAACCGCTGAACAAGGCACCCGTCTGTCGGAATATTCCGAAAACCTTTCGGGGCATTCCGAAGGCCTGTATGACGAGGTCAAAGGCTTTATCGAAGAAGCCCTCTAACCCAAAACCCCGCAAGAAGGGTGTTACGGACGGTATTTTCCCTACCGTCCGTTCTTTTTCTGTCCGCCAAACAGTGCCGCGACCTGCCCCCTTTCACAACCGAAACAGAAAAAATGATCGGAAAGTAAATTTTTATTACCCGATCATGTTGCAAATAATTCTCGAAATCACTATCAACGCTCCTTTCAATCACGCACCTGAAGGGATAGACATGAGCAGTGACGAGATGGGGGAAACAGGTAACAAAGCATCTCTTTCCTGGATTTTTCTAACCTCGACAATGATGGGATGTGCTGCCTTTGCTGCACCTGTGGCAGGCCAGGAATCCATGCGCGAGACAGCACCTGCAAAAACCGAAAACACAACCGGAGAAACCGGATCCAAAAGCATTTCGCTTGATGCCCTGGTCATTTCAACAAACCGAAGCGCCAAATTGCCAACCGATCTGGCCAATGCGGTGCAAATCATCAGCGAAGAGGAAATCCAGGAACAGACAAAAACAGGCACTAGCCTGAAGGAAGCCCTGCCTACCCTTATTCCCAGCCTGGATTTTGGCAGTGTCGGGTCGCGTACCAATTACGGCATGTATATGCGCGGCCGTGCGGCCCTGGTGATGATTGACGGGGTATCGCTCAATGGATCGCGCGCCATCAGCCGCCAGCTTGATTCCATCGATCCCTTCAATATTGAACGGATCGAAGTTCTTTCCGGGGCATCGGCCCTGCATGGTGGCAATGCGACCGGCGGTATCATCAATATCATCACCAAACATGCCCGCAGCAGCGAAACCGAATTTGAAACACAGCTTTCGGCAACATCGGGTTTCAATGCCAGTGACGATCTGGATTATCAAATCGCCCAGGCGGTTTCAGGGGGGACAGAGGATATTCGCGGCCGCCTGTCGCTGGCCTATACCCAAAATGGCAATTTCTATGATGGCGGCGGCGATCTGGTCCCGCCCGATACCACCCAGACCAGCATTCAGGATACCGGAACGCTTGATCTGTTTGGCACGATTGACGCAACACTGACGGAAAGCCAGCGTGTGGCCATGACGTTGCAGCATTACCAAAGCAAACAGGAAAACGATTATTACCTGAATTACGGCACCAACTATGCCGGTCTGTCCGACCCGTCGCAAATCACGGTTGCCACCGGCCCGAACTTTGATGTCGAACCGGAAACCAAACGCAATCAGGTAACATTCAACTACGATAATAGCGATTTTCTCGGGCAGGCGCTGCAAACCCAGCTTTACTACCGCGATGAAACCCTCAGTTTCTATCCCTTCCCGCGCCAAAGCTCCGGCACCTTAAGCTATGTCACCGCATCGGGGCATGATGTGTCGGTAACGGGGGCCAAATCCGCGATCACCAGCGAAATCAGGGATGTTGAAATCACATACGGTATTGATTTCAGCTATGAAACTTTTGATTCCACAAATACCCTGTTTGATACCGCAACCGCCCTTTCAACCGGCGGCCAAACCCTCCGCCGCGTGGCCGAAATGGAACGCTATCCGGGGTTCGAGGTCATCACCACCGCCGGTTTTGCCCAGGCAAGCTACCCGATTGGTGACAATGTGACCCTGCAGGGCGGGGCCCGGCGCGAACATATCACCACCAAAGTGGACTCCTTTGTCGGTTCCACCCAGCAAATCAACATCGCCCGTGGTCTTGCCACCTCGGCCGATGCCATTCCCGGTGGCGAGGTCAGCTATGATGTCAATCTGTTCAATGCCGGCATCAAATATGACCTCGATCTGGATAATCAGGTCTGGTTCAATTTCTCGCAGGGGTTCGAGTTACCCGATCCGTCCAAATATTACGGGCGCGGCAGCTATACCCTGGTTGGCTCGCGCTATGTTTTGGGCAACTATGTTGCGGTTGACGGATCAAACCTTCAGGGCATCAAAACCGACAGCTATGAAATTGGCTGGCGTCACGATGCGTCAAACTGGGACAGCCAGATTGTCACCTATTATGCGCAGTCCGACAACTCGATCGAAGTCGATAGCACAACCCTTCTGATTGACGTAAACAACCTTAAAACCCGCACCTACGGCATCGAGGCCGCCTTTAATTATGCCTTCCCGGAACATTGGCGTGTGGGGGTATCGGGCCATTATGTGCGCAAAATGGTCGAACAGGAAGATGGCAGCTGGAACAAGGAACTAGCCACAGCGGCCAGCCTGCCCAAAACCACGGCATATGTGGGCTGGCAGGGCGATGATCTTGGCCTCAAACTGCAAATGAGCAACGTTTATGACTATACTGACAGCACCGGCGATGACATGGACGGGTTTACCCTGTTTGATCTGAAAGGATCCTACATTCTGCCGCGCGGCATGTTGATGTTTGGCATCAACAACCTGTTTGATAATGATTACCAGACAATCTGGGGCCAGCGGGCGGTAAAATTTTATTCCCCGACCTACGGCCCGGCATCGGTTTTTGACGCAACAGGCCGCGGACGGACCTTTACCGCGACCTACAATGTCAAATTCTGACCCGGAAGCCGCCTCTGCAGCCCCCGTCTGAAACCAAAAAGGCCCGGCAAATATGCCGGGCCTGACGGCGCTGCACCGGGTCAACCCGGCGCAAATTCATTTTTTCCGAAACGCATCAAGCGCAATCACTTCACCGCCTTCGCCAGACTCGGCAGCCGGTTTGGCGCGCGACGCGGGGTCCGCTGTCAGTTGTGCCGGTTCTGCGTCATCATCCTCGAAATCGTCGTCATCCATTTCTTCTTCCACACTGAAGGTCAGCATGAAATTGGCCGACGGATCGACAAAGGCCAGCATGGCATCAAACGGGACAACAACCGTTGTCGGCATATTGTCAAAGCTGATGCCGACCGAGAAATATTCGTCCGTCACCGTCATATCCCAGAAGCGATGCTGGATCACAACCGTGATATTGTCGGGGTGCGCCTTGCGCTGTGCGTCAGGCAGCTCAACACCGGGATGGTTGGTCTGAAAGGTGACATAGTAATGATGCTCGCCGAAAAGGCCCTCATTGGCCACGCGAGTCAAAATCTGCTTTACCACGCCGCGCAGCGCCTGATCGACCATCAGATCGTATCGGAATTCTTCCGGTTCGTGCATCGATAATCCTGTTTCTGGCGGGCAAGGCCCGTCACTTCTATACGCCACTATCCCCAATGGCGCATTTGTCAGTCTCTATTCATAAACAAGCGTGAGAGAATTACAAGAGCGCGACCATCACTTCGTCGCATTCTGTAACCGGATTTTAACGGGGAATAATGAGGCGTTCTGTTGCTAGGTGCCTCACCCCCCACCGATTACCGCTCCCGGCAACCGGAATTTCGCTTTGGTGCTAGTACCGCTTAGGCGGCAACAGCAACCGGAGCATTGTTGTCGTTTGCGTTTACAAACATTGGCCCGATATCGGTGGTACCATGCCGAGCACCCACATTGGCTTTTACTACTCACGTCGATCCTGTTTCGGCCCCACGATCATCGTCCGAGTCAAACGATGTGTGGTTATGGTGGAGCCGCCGGGTACCGCCCCCGGGTCCGTAAAGCCTATTCTGCCACGCAGTTTAGTGCCGTAGTCGGGTTGCCCCGACAGCCCCTATATAGGCGAATTGCCCCCTGTTTCACAAGGGGGTTTAGGTGAAATCTTTTTGCAACATAACGGAACAATTCGGCATAAGGCACGTCCCGATCAGTCGTTGCGTGTCACACCGCACCTGTCTATCCTGCGGCCAAACGGATTCCCCAAGGTCAGACCCCAGGACAGAAACCCCATGCAGCAATATCTTGATCTGATGCGCCTGGTGCGTGACACCGGCACCCGCAAGGAAGACCGGACCGGCACCGGCACGATTTCGATTTTTGGCCATCAGATGCGTTTTGATCTGGCCGAAGGGTTTCCGATGGTCACAACCAAGAAACTGCACCTGAAATCCATCATTCACGAATTGCTGTGGTTTCTGGCGGGCGATACCAATGTCAAATATTTGCAGGACAATGGTGTCCGTATCTGGAACGAATGGGCCGATGAAAATGGCGACCTTGGCCCGGTTTATGGCGGGCAGTGGCGGTCCTGGCGCGGGGCGAATGGCGAAACCATCGACCAGATCAGCACCGTTATTGACCAGATCAAAACCACACCCGATTCCCGCCGCCTGATGGTATCGGCGTGGAATGTGGCCGATGTGCCCCACATGGCCCTGCCGCCCTGCCACTGCCTGTTCCAGTTTTATGTCGCCGATGGCAAACTGTCCTGCCAGCTTTACCAGCGCAGTGCCGATATTTTCCTGGGGGTGCCGTTCAATATTGCATCCTATGCCTTGTTAACCCTGATGGTTGCGCAGGTGTGCGACCTGAAACCGGGCGATTTTGTTCATACGCTGGGCGATGCGCATCTTTACACCAACCACCTTGACCAGGTGGAAACACAGCTTGCGCGCGATCCGCGCCCGCTGCCGCATATGCAGATCAACCCGGCAGTAAAATCGATCTTTGATTTCACCTATGACGATTTCACCTTAACGGGCTATGACCCGCACCCGCATATTGCCGCCAAGGTTGCCGTCTGATGACCACCCCGGATATGACCCGCACCGCTGTTGTCGCCGTTTCGCAAAACCACGCCATTGGCCGCGATGGCTGGATGCCGTGGGACATTCCCGAGGATTTGAAACGGTTTAAGGCGCTGACATCCGGCAAACCCATGATCATGGGACGCGTCACCTTTGAATCAATTGGCAAGCCGCTGCCCGGTCGCACCTCGATTGTGGTGACACGGGACAAAAACTGGTCGTTTGATCATGAACGCGTCATTGTATGTCACGATATCGAAAGTGCTATCAGCGTGGCCGACGATATTGCCCGGCGCGACGGTGTGAACGACGTTATCATTGCCGGGGGCGCACAGATATATCGCCTCGCCCTGCCCTATACCACACGCTACGAAATCACCGAAATCCACGCCACCTTCGAGGCCGATACATTTTTACCGCCCCTGCCCGCAGCCGAATGGCAGGAAATGCGCCGTGAAAATCATCAAAATGCCGAAAACGGTCCGGATTTCAGCTTCGTCACCTTGGACAAAATCGCGTGATCACCCCGGTGAACGGGTTCTGAAACCTTGATCCCTATCCTGCGGCTCTCTAAGGTGTGTTCCCGGTCACAATAACCCGCGAATGTGAGCAGTGCGACATGGCCCGTCCCCGCGCCTTTGACGAAGAAAGCGTTCTTGATAACGCGATGAACGTGTTCTGGCACAAGGGGTTTGAAGCAACCTCGGTCCAGGATCTGGTCAATGAAACCGGCCTGAACCGGGCCAGCATGTATGCCAGTTTTGGCGACAAAAAAGCCCTGTTTTTAAAGGTCCTTGATCATTACACCCTGAAAATCTCCACCGTTCGCTTTGCCAAGCTGCTTGAGATGGCGGATGGACGACGGGCGATCTGCGAAACCTTTGAAGATATCATGCGCGTTGGCCTGACTGATGGCCGCAACAAGGGGTGTCTGATGGTCAATTCCGGCATGGAACTGGCCCCGCATGACCCGGAAACCGCCGCCATCGCCAGACAATCCTTCAAGCGCATTGAACTGTTATTTGTCGATGCCCTGGTCCGTGCCCAGGCACAAAAAACCATCAGCGACGGCAAAAACATTCGCGCCCTGTCCCGGTTTCTGGCCGGTTCGGCCCAGGGCCTGCAACTCATGGCCCGGCGCGCCGCCGACGACGCCACGATGCGCGACTTTGTTGATGTTGTCCTGTCAACACTCGACTGATCAAAAAAGCCACCACACGCCTGCAAACCAGCATGTGCCTCACAGCGCAACATCGCTCCGCAGTTCTCTATTTGAACCGGAAAACGGCAATCTTCCTACTTTACCCCCAATGCCGTTACATCCGACTCACGAAAAATTCCATTATTGAATTTCAGTATTATTATTGCACTATATTCAAACACCATAATATTTTTAGACACAATAAAACTTATCTCATCGGGCGCATCAAAAAAGACGTGATAAT
>NZ_JPWH01000054.1 GCF_003326755.1 Thalassospira profundimaris
TCTGACGATAGGTTTTTGCGGGTGTCCATCTATCGCGTCGATAACCTTACCAGTCAAAGTCCGGGGACTAGATACGATGTCGAATATGAGGGTGAGCGCTTTTATCCCAAGGGTTACTGGAAAACTGATCAGGCTTTTATGCCCAGAGTTTTGAAATCTAAACGTGCTCAAAGCTCAGGAGAAAACCTCTATTACGTGCGATTCATTGAAGACTTCCCCGTATTTCCGGTAACTGACAACTGGGACGACACCACCATTGCGGGTTTCGCTTCTGATAAGCAATACGTGGTCGAAACTTCGACAAAGGTTATTGAGCGTTGCCTTTTGATGACCACTGATCCCGGCGATCTAGTACTTGATCCGACTTGCGGCTCGGGCACTACAGCCTTCGTCGCCGAAAAATGGGGAAGGCGCTGGATTACATGCGATACCTCACGCGTGGCAATCACATTGGCAAAACAACGGCTAATGACTGCCTCTTTCGACTATTACGCACTTCGCTATCCACATGAGGGGCTGAAAGGTGGTTTCGACTATGAGACTGTTCCCCATATCACGCTTAAAAGCATAGCAAACAATCCTGATATAGATGCGATCTATGACGATCATTACCCGAGGGTTTCCGCAGCACTCAGCGCACTAAATGACGCTCTTAATTCATCTCCACCGAAGCCGATAAAACCCAAACAAGGAGCACGCAAAGAAGAGATTGTGTCGTTTAGCTCGGGAGATACACTGGAAGAGTGGGAAGTACCTTTCAGTATGCCGCAAGACTGGTCAGACACCCTGAAGGAGCCTTTTGATGCTTTCCACAAACTCCGGCAAAAAATGCAGACGAGCATAGACGAGTCTATTGCTACTCACGCAGATCAGGAAACGCTCTATGACAAGCCACTCATCGACAAAACCAAACTGCGTATCACTGGCCCATTTAGTGTTGAGGCAGTGCCCGCGCCCACTGTCCTCTCCCTTGACGAGACACTTCCGGCGGAAGAGGCAGATAGTGCTGTCGCCCGCTCCGGTGAGACCTCACGTCAATCGTTATGGCGGGATGAATTGTTGAAAACCGGTGTACGCGGCAAGGGCGGAAACATGATGACATTTGCCGAATTCGAAACGTTGCCTGGCACCAAATATCTGCATGCAAGTGGCTCTGTCACCGAAACCGGAGAGCGGGTGGTTGTCAGTTTCGGCCCAGAACATGCAGCACTGGAGCAACGCCAAGTCGAAGAAGCCATGAACGAGGCTTATCATCTGATGCCAAAGCCAAAATTCATCCTCTTTTGTGCCTTCACCTTTGATCCAGAAGCAGCAAAAGATATTGATGAATTGAATGTGCCGGGCATGACTTTCCTCAAAGTGCAAATGAACACTGACTTACTGACTGAAGACCTACGAAGAAATCGCTCGAGCAACCAATCGTTTTGGCTGATGGGCCAACCAGAGATCGAGGTACGCAAACGCACCGATGGTATGTGGGAGGTTGAAGTACATGGGTTTGATTATTTCAACCCGAGAACAGGGGAGATTGAGAGTGGCGGCACAAAACAAATAGCAATGTGGTCGCTGGATCAAGACTATGACCAGCGTTCGTTAATGCCCCATCAGATCTTTTTCCCGATGGCTGATACCAATGGTGGATGGAACCGGCTAAAACGAACAATACGGGCTGAACTAGACGAAGATCTCCTGGAACAGTTCCATGGTACAGTGTCTCTTCCATTTGAGGCCGGTGACAACCGTCGCGTAGCGGTGAAGATTGTTGATGACCGAGGAATCGAGTCACTCAAAATTATCTCACTGGAGAGCTGATCCATGTCCCTGATCATAAATCGACCATGGGAACGCCCTGCAAAGCACTGGGTCGAGAGCAAGGGTGGGAAGCTTGAAATCAAGCTGGAGCGACGACCTGCGAGCTATGATGTATTCGATGCTCGCAATAACACCAAGCGCACCGAAAAGTTAGACATGGTCAACACGATCCGCTCCCGAGTGGATCAATGGCGAGAAGACAGCTATCCCGGTGTAACGATCGTTACCCGCAAGCTTTTAGAACACTGGCATGACGAGACTGCACGCCAACACCCGTTCTATTTTTGTCAGCTAGAAGCAATCGAAACCTTAATCTGGTGGGTCGAGGGCGCAGAAGCGTATAAACAAGGCATATATGTCCCCGGTGATGGTGGACCTTGGGAACGGTTGTGCAACAAGATGGCAACCGGTGCGGGCAAAACTACTGTGATGGCAATGATCATCACTTGGCAGGTACTCAACGCGCAAACCTATCCAAAACGAAACAAAGATTTCAGCCGTGCGGTGTTCATTGTCGCGCCGGGTTTGACCGTCAAGGGTCGCCTACAAGTATTGATGCCGAGTGAAGGCAGCTACTACGACGAGTTCAACCTGTGCCCGTCCGAGTCTATGCGCCAAAAACTGAATCAAGCAGAGATCCTTATCGAAAACTGGCATACGCTCATGCCATTGAAGGAACAAGATCGTTCCGTGGTCAAAAAGGGGAAGGAATCTGATGAAGCCTTCACCCGTCGCGCTCTTGGAAAGTTGGCAACATATAAGGATATCATCATCATCAACGACGAGGCACACCACGCTTATCGCAAGCCATCGGAAGTAAAGATTTCCAAAAAGCAAGCGGAGGAGCATGGAATTGACCTCGATGAAGCCACTCGTTGGATCGAAGGGTTAGACCGAATCCACAAAACTCGACGTATTCAACGTTGCTTTGACCTATCAGCCACTCCGTTTGCACCAACTGGCAAGAAAAGTACCGATACAGCGCTGTTTGATTGGATTATATCGGACTTTGGTTTGAACGACGCAATTGAGGCGGGGCTGGTAAAAACGCCGCGCGTGGTTGTCCGTGATGATGCACTGCCAGATTCAAAGACACTTCAATCGAAGCTCTATCATATTTATCGGGACCCATCCGTCTCTGAAGACCTCAATCGCAGAGCAGAGCCGCATGAAGCATTACCGAAGCTGGTTCGGGATGCTTATACGTTACTCGGCGCCGATTGGCGGGAAGCAGTCAAGGCTTGGGCTCAGTCCGGGCATCATTCACCACCAGTCATGCTGACCGTTTGTAATCGAACTGAAACTGCTGCACGTATCGAACATTACTTTAATCAAGGCGATGCTCATTGGCCAGAATTACAGGCCCCCAAGAGGACATTGCGCGTAGACTCCAAAGTGCTCGATAAAGCGGAGGTTGGAGAAGCCGCAACGTCGAACAAGGAATATGATAAACGGCTCCAAGAGATCATCGAGGCCACAAGCATCTCTGAAACACGTAAGCAGTACCTGAGAACTTTGAAAAAAGAGGAACTGCTGCGAGAGATCGTCGACAACGTTGGTAAGCGTGGGCAAGCCGGGCAAGACCTTCAGAATGTGATTTCAGTCGCGATGCTCTCCGAAGGTTGGGATGCGAAAAATGTCACCCACATCATGGGGTTGCGCGCCTTTACATCTCAGCTGCTCTGCGAGCAAGTCGTTGGTCGAGGCTTAAGGCGAGTTTCTTATGACAGGGATGAGGACGGACTGTTCTTGCCAGAATATGTGAACGTTTTCGGTGTTCCTCTTACCATCTCAGAAGCTGGTGACACGGGCGTGGCCCCACCTCCACCCAAGCCAACAACGCAGATTGAAGTCATACCTGAGCGCTCTAGTTTGGAAATTCGTTGGCCAAACGTGCTTCGCGTCGAGACCGTCATCAAGCCTCAGTTGACAATAGACTGGGCTCAAGTTGAACCTCTTACAATTGACCCTTCAAACACGCCCATTAGTGCAGAACTTGCCCCTGCACTTGGTGGTGTGACGGATTTAGGCAAAGTCACTGAATTCGACTTGGAAAAGCTTCCTGACGGCTTCCGGCTTCAACGGCTCGTCTTCCAAGCTGCCCGGAAAGCCTTTGCAGAACTGAGGCATGGATTTTCTGGAAACAATGAATATCTTGCGGCACAGCTCGTTAGGATCGTCGAGGAATTTCTAAAGTCCAACCTTCTGGAAATTCCCTCACTTTTCCATACTGATCCTCTACGACGACGTATCCTGATTGCCCTTAATGTCGATCTTGTAGTCCGCCATCTTGTGGAGAAAATCAGCGAACAGAGCGCCGAACGTCTGACTCCTGTTTACGACGAAGAAAACCCGATTGGGTCAACTGGACAGATGCGAACTTGGTACACGACAAAGCCATGCTTTCCAACAACCAAGTCGCACATTAGCCACATGGTTGGGGACTCAGCATGGGAAGGTTACGCAGTAAATGTGTTCGAGAAACGCGATGATGTTGTTGCCTACGCCAAAAATGACCATCTTGGCTTTCAAGTCTATTACATGTGGGCGGGTTCACGGCGCCGATACATTCCAGACTTCATTGTTCGTTTGGAAAACGGACTTACCTTGGCTCTAGAGATCAAGGGAACAGACAGCCCGCAGAACAAGGCCAAACGGGGCGCACTGAACGAGTGGGTCAAGGCCATCAATACTGCTGGTGGATTTGGACAATGGACTTGGGATGTCGCATTTAAGCCAGAAGAAGTGCATGACATTCTTGATCGTTTTTCCAACCTCAACTGAAGAAACCTTTAGGTACATTCGGCTGCCTCTACGACAGTCAGACAAAAAAGATGACCGCTTTCGCTAACTGAACCGGTCATCTTTGAGCTCATGACCTGAGCCCTTAAAAGTCGTCCAAAAATGAGTAGAGTCTGTCAGGAAGAAGGAGACAGACGACATGAAGCGATCACGGTTTACGGAAGAACAGATCATCGGGATGATCCGGGAGCAGGAAAGCGGTCAGAAAACAGCGGATGTTTGCCGTCGTCACGGGATATCGGAAGCGACATTTTATAAATACAAAGCCAAATATGGCGGTATGGATGTTTCGGATACCCGGCGTTTGAAGGCCCTGGAAGATGAGAA
>NZ_JPWH01000055.1 GCF_003326755.1 Thalassospira profundimaris
TCAGCGTCACCGTCGCGCCATTCGTCACCGTCGGTGCATCATTGGCCGGGTCTACCGTAATGGAAGCCGTATCCGTTGCAGTAGAAAAGGCCGTCGCATTGCCGGTCGTTGCCACCGAAACCTTGTCGCCCGCGCTATCGCTGCCGGTCTGATCCCAGGCGTGATAGCTGATCGAGGCCGTGGTGGCATTTTCACCATTGGGCACAAAGCGCACTTTGTCCGTTGCCCGCAACAGCAATGCCTGGCTTTGCGAAACTTCGCCCACATCGGTCCAGTCCGTGCCGCCATTCAGCGAATATTGCCATTTGCCATTGCCACTGGTCAGACCATACAGCGCGATCCCTTGCAGCGCCCCGCTATCGATATCCGTCACAGAACTGTCAAGGATGTCGGCCACCGTCTGGCCGCCATTCGTCGTGGCGTCCTCGCCAATGCTCGTCAGGGTGGGAGAAGCTGCCGTCAGGACAGGTGCATCATTGACATCGCTGACCGTAATAGAAGCGGTATCGGCGGCAGAAGAAAACGCATTTGCCCCGCCGCGTGTCGCCACGGAAACCTTGTCTCCCGCACTGTCGCTACCGGTCTGATCCCAGGCATAATAGCTGATCGAGGCCGAGGTGCCATTGTCCCCGTTGGGGACAAAGCGCACTTTGTCATTCGCGCGCAACAACAAGGCCTGACTTTGCGAAACGGTTCCGACATCCGTCCAGCTTGTGCCGTCATTCAGCGAATATTGCCACTTGCCATTGCCACTCGACAGATCATACAGCGCAATCCCTTCCAGGGCCCCGCTATCAACATCGTCCACCGACGCGCCAAGGATGCTGGCAACGGTTTGACCGCCATCCGTCGTTGCGTCTTCGCTAATGTCCGTTAAGGTCGGCGTGGCTGGCGTCAGAACCGGGGCATCATTGTTCGAGGTAATGGTCGCACTAACGGTTGCCGTGCCGGATGAAAATGCGCTCGCCCCGCCGGACTGGCTGGCATCCGCCGTGGAAGTGTCGCTATTGGTCGAGGCGATGCCAGAGGTTTTGTCCCAGGCCTTGATCGACAATGTTGGCGTTTCGCCATTTTTACCATCGCCCTCAAACCGGAGTGCGGTGCCGCTGGCCAGCAAAATCGCTGATTCCGGGCTGGCCGATGTGATCGTGACCCAGGTGACTTGATCGGTGGAATATTGCCAGTGACCATTCCCCGTCAGGCCGACAATGGCGATCCCGTTTTGGGATGTACCATCGGTATCGCCATAACCGGCCGATGCCAGAATATCTGTCACAAAAGCAGAGCCGGTACGGGAATCCTCGCTTGTGCCATTCACCGTAACCGTTGCGCCATCAGTAAGGGTTGGCGCGTTATTTTGAATGGCATCAATATTGATCGTGCCGACCGTGACTTCGGTTGTGTTATCGGCGGCCTTGACGGTGATGGTGGCAATGTCGTTCCCCGAGATACCACTTGCCGTCGTATATTTGATATTCGAGGCCGTCCCAAGATAGGTGTTAATGTCGGCAATATCACCGGAAAGCGTAATTTCGGTATCGCTGACTTTGGTTGCCGTAACACCATTGCCAATGGATGCCCCATTGGCAGGAGTTGAAAACGTTCCGGCAGAAAGAGTGAGCGTTACGGTCAGGGTTGTGCTGTCAATATCGGCGAAGTCGAGCCCGGACAGATCAAGATTGCTTTCAATATCGGTATAGACGCTCACGTCACTTGGCACCGTCGCCGTTGGTTCGTCATCAACGTCAGTCACCGTGATTGATGCGGTGTCGGTTGCAGTTGAAAAGGCCGTTGCATTGCCCGTGGTCGCCACCGAAACCTTGTCGCCCGCGCTGTCGCTGCTTTGATCCCAGGCATGATAGCTGATCGAGGCCGAGGTACCATTTTCCCCGTTGGGGACAAAGCGTACTTTGTCATTTGCGCGCAGCAACAGGGCCCCGCTTTGCGAGACATCGCCCACATCGGTCCAGCTTCCGCCATCATTCAGCGAATATTGCCATTTGCCATTGCCACTGGTCAGACCATAAAGCGCGATCCCTTCCAGCGCCCCGCTATCGGCATCCGCCACAGATGTGCCAAGAATGTCGGCCACCGTCTGGCCGCCATTGCTGGTTGCGTCTTCGGTAATCTCGGTTAATGTCGGCGAAGCAGCCGTCAGAACAGGCGCGTCATTCACCGCCGTGACATTCAGGCTGATGGTACCATCGGTCGGGCCAGCTCCCTGCGCGTCCTGTATGTGACTGGTAATGGTAATATTCTGATCCCAGTTTGCTGTGGGGCTAAAAGCGACAGCTGCGAGGGCGGAATTGACATCGGTCTGCGACCCTGTCACAGACCAGACACCCGTCGCGGCATTAAAACTGGAGGTCGCGCTGCCGAAAGTTCCCGTCGTCAAAGTCCCGGCATCTTTGTTGCTCAGGGTCAGTGTCGCGGTGATTGTGTCCCCGGAGTCCGCATCGTTAACAACAATATCATCCAGGGCAACGCTGCTGGCATCTTCGGTGTAAGATTTGGTCTGGGTCAGGTTAGAGGCCGATGGGGCACTATTGGAGGCGGCAGGAGTAAAAACAATGGTGTCATAAACGGCGCCGCTACCATTGGTGTAGGAACCATTAACCTGGGGATTTTCACGCTCTATCACAAACTCCGTCACGTTTGTCCAACCGGAAAGATCAACAGTCTTGCCAACTGCGGCCATCGACGTCCCAGCTGTTTTGGCAATTGTCACCTGAATATCAGCGCCGCTACCGTTAGTGACTTTAAAAGTCACCGTCATGGGAAGTGTTGATCCTGGCTGCTGGGTAATATAAAATGATGTCAGATCAACAGCACCATCAAAACTGAAAGTGTCCTTCGTCCATGAGCTTGCGCCATTATACAGAACCTTTCCATCCAATCCGGCACCACTTAAACTAGTAAGACCAATATTGTTGTTACTATTTACATTACTTGAATAAGTAAGTGTCACACCATTAACTGTAGAAGTAACGGGACTACCGCTGCCGCCACTGGCGTTTTCAAAGTCATAGGTCGAGGCCAGCGTATGGGCATAGGCTTCCCGAACCTGACCGGAAATACCGATTGCGGTTTCAATCTGGCCGCGGGTGGTTTCAAGAACCCAGTCCCCGCCAAGATCGGCTGCACCTGTATCATCACTTGAGGCCGCCACATCCGCCGATGTCAATTCGGCAAACCGGTCAACAAAGGCCTGACCAGCGGCATCCGCGCCAATGTCACAGCCATAAAGCAAAATATCGCCATCATTTGACAGGGTCGCACCAATTGCCGCAAGGGTATCGGCGCTGGCGTCAAGACCGCTTGTGGTGATGGATTGCCCGCCAAACTGCAAAATACCCTCTGCACCATGACTGATGATATGCAGTGCATCAATATCACTGCGACCGGCAAGTGCATCTGCAACCGATTGCAGGGTCGCCCCCTGATCGAGAAGAATCACATCAATATCGGGGGAAAATCCATCAATGATTTTCTGATAATCGGCAACAGTCGGATCGACAATGACGACTTCCTTGCGACTGGCCGGAACAACATGGTCCGACACGTCATCGGAAAGCTGGGCTGCGTTATCAGTAGCTGGCACATCACCCTGCCCTGAGGACGCATTATCGCCCTGCGGCGAAGTGGTTTCCGTACCGTTCGTTTCACCAGCCTGCTGATTATTGCCATGCGCGTTGTCCGCCTCGGCTTCCGCCTGCGCCTGATGCGCGGCTTCTGCACCTGTTGCGGCACCTGCCGCATCGAACATGTAACGTGGCTCCAGGGCCAGCGGCACAATAGACGAAAGGCTGTGGAGTTTATGACCACGTGCCCAATATTTTGAATATGCCATTGCAAGCCCCCCGGTCACGACAATCTATCCGTGTAAAATAGTCACATTGGATAGCGTGTGGCAATCCTTTATCAATTAAAAGTTATCCAATGGATGTATAGAAACCGAGTTTCCTGCCGTTTTTCCCACCCATATGTCAGAATCTGTCAGTTTTTAATCTCACAAAAGCTCATCATCAAAGATGATCAAGAGTTGTCTTCCCCTAGATTCACTCAATAATCAGCCGAAATTTTCGAACGTTGATACAGAAAATGTATCACAAGCATTCTCGATGCGCGTCTTTGGCAGGTACAGATTGTTACGCCCGCAACAGGGTGCTTTTCCAGGGTGCATACTTTCTCACAAGCCCGAAAAATTTCAATCTGACCGAAAACTTGTCCGCAAGTCAGCAGCAATTCTGGTGCCTGCGCCAAAACATGGTGTCTATCAGACAGATGTATTCGTTTGGGATTTTTCACGTCCCGGCAAGCGATGGCAAGAGACACCTGATTGCCCGACACAGGTCAAGAACGCCTGAAACTATGGCTATTGAGGATTGCAATGCCAAAGACGACCCCAAAAAAGACCGAAGACGGCTTTATCGACACCGCCCTGTTGGAACATCAGCACTTTGATGACCTGATCGGGACGCTGTTCACAGCCAAAACCGAAAATGTCAGCGTCAAGCTGAAGCTTGTTTCCTGTGATGTACACCCAAAGGGAACACCACCGGGCGCAAGACGCGAGGCTTTCAGCCTGATTTTTGAAGGTCAAACCAGGGACGCACTTCTGAATGGCGACGGAAGCTATGCCCTGGAAAACCCCGAACTGGGACAAATCCGGGCCGCCCTTGTTTCTCCGATTATCACGCCGCCAAACGCGAAAGGGCAACTTTATCAATTGTGCTTCAACTAGGCTCAGGACCTATTAATTTTCGCTC
>NZ_JPWH01000056.1 GCF_003326755.1 Thalassospira profundimaris
GGAGCGAAAATTAATAGGTCCTGAGCCTAGATCGTCGTATTGCTTTCGTTGATTTCAACGATAAAAAGCGCAGTTTTCTGCGGGAAATTTGGCCGGTTATCGAAAAGAACCTGCCAGATATGCTTGATGATTTTTATAAAAAGGTTATGAGCCGTTCAGATCTTGCCAAAATTATTGGCGATCCCGGTCGTATCGAGGGACTGAAACGGGCACAGACCAATCACTGGAAAACCCTGTTCAAAGGCCATTTTGACGATCAATATTATGAAGAAGTGCGTCGCATCGGCATGGCGCACGAAAAAATCGGCCTGACACCAGAAGCCTATGTTTCGGGCTACAACTATATTCTGGGCATGATGACATCAATCCTGCACCAGACCTTTCGCAAACGCCGCGAAGTTGGCGAAATGATTGCGGCGGCGTCTACGGCTGTCATCATCGATATGGAACTTGCCATCACCATCTATTACGAGGAAACGCGCAACACCTATAATCGCCGTCTTACAACAATGTCGGACGATTTCCAGACCACGATTTCCAAGGTTGTTACCGCGCTGGCCGGTAGTGCCAACGACATGTCAAATGCGGCAGAAGCCCTGGTTGACAGCGTGGAAAAAACCCGCAATCAAACCAGTGAAGCCCAGGGGGCTGCCAAAACGTCGGCAGAAAACGCATCAACGGTGGCCGGTGCGGCCGAAGAACTTGACGGGTCCATCCGCGAAATTTCATCCCAGGTCAGCCGGGCATCGAACATCTCCCAGGATGTTGAAGGTGCTGTCAAATCCACATCCGACACCATTGGCATTCTTGATGCGACCGCACAGGAAATTGGCACGGTTGTTGACCTGATCGACAAAATCGCCAGCCAGACCAACCTTCTGGCACTCAACGCCACGATCGAGGCTGCCCGCGCAGGCGATGCCGGCAAGGGCTTTGCCGTGGTTGCAAGCGAGGTTAAAAACCTTGCCAACCAAACCGCAAAGGCAACCGGCGATATTACTGCCCAGATCAACGCGGTGCAGGAAACAACCCATCGCGCGGTTGATGCCATTCAGGGTGTGACCGGGCAGATCGCCAAAATTGTCGAAGCGGTTGCCGCCATCGCCGCCGCCGTCGAGCAGCAGGCTGCTGCCACCGGTGAAATCAGCAAAAACATCTATACGGTTTCAAGCGCCAATAAAAACGTCAATACCAGCCTGGGCAATGTTGGCACGACAGCGGATCATACAGGATCTGTCGCCGGAGAGGTTCTGTCCGTCTCCCGGGCGCTGCAAAGCCATGCTGACGCCCTGCAACAGGATGTTGACAGTTTCCTGAAACGGCTTTCTGCGGGCTAAACCCTTTCTAATCCCGACGGATATACATTGGTCTTCCCCTATCAGCCCATACAGTTCATCTGTATGGGCTTTTTGGTGTGGCATGACCCGCATAAAGCCTCTAGCGCAAATCGTAAATCAGCGGCACCTGAAAAGATACACGCGGCGTATCCATATCATCGGGGAATGGCGGAAACCGCTTAATCCGTTCAATCAGTTTCTCGGTAGCCCGATCCAGCAGACGGTTTCCACTTCCCTCCACCAGTTTGATGGTCGAAACCGTGCCATCACGTTCAATCACCAGCATCACGGTATTGCGCCCTTCGATCCCGCGCCTGCGCGCGGCAGCCGGATATTCCTGATATCGCATGATCGTCTGCACAACGGACGACTGATAATCAATGAACTTTGCCTGGCTCAGGGCCGGCCCGCCCCCGCTGCCTGACGCGGCACTGGCGGCCTGGCTACGGGTTTTGGTGCCCGTCGTCCCATTGGACTTTTGCGCGTTAAAAGTGCTTCCTTCTGTCGGACGGGGCCTCTCAACCGGCTTGGCCGCTGCCTTCGGTTCGACCGGGGCAGGCTTGGCTTTTGGTTCTGGCTTCGGCTTTGGTTTAGCTGGCGGCTTTGGTTTTACCTTGGGCGGAACAATCTCGGCCAGTGCCGGTTTTGGCTCAGGTTTTGGCTCTGGCTTTACTTCCGGCTTCTTGACAGGTTCAGGTTCTGGCTGCGGTTCCGGCTTTACATCGGCAAGCGGTTCTGGTTCCGGTTCCGGCTCGGGAATAACCTCGGGCTCAGGCTCGGGCTCTATAACCGGTTCGGGCTCTGCTTCAGGTTCCGGTACAAGTTCCGGCTCGGGCTCGGGCTCGGGTTCCGGTTCAATTTCGGGCTCGCGTGTTTCAGGTTCCGGTTCAGCTTGTTCCACGCCCTGACGACTATCAACGTCAGAACTGGCACTTTCTTCGGGTTCGCTCTCTTCACCACTGGTGGCCTGCCCTGCGCCCAGCGAAATACTGACACTTTGCACAGCGCCCATGCCCCCCCAGCCTGATGGTTGTGGTGCCGGGGTTGCCAGGACAACACCCCCTGCCAGGACCGCACCAGTCAGTGCTGTGGCAATAAGAAAGTCCGTTCGCTTCGACATCTGAATTCCGTTAATTCTGTGCTTCGACGGCGGTCATCAGTTGCACCTTATCCACATGCAGTTCCTGCAAGCGTTTCAGCAATGCCACAATCATCTGGCCATCCACATTCCGATCGGCACGAATTTCGATCGGATGTTGTGCAAATCCTTCGGGCAGCAAACCGGCAATATCATTTAATGCGCCCTGCCTGTCATCAACGCCCATTTTTCCGGATTTATCGACCCACAGAACAACCGTTTCATCGTCCCGCTGCATGGCATCCGCACTTGAGGGCGGATCAACATCAAACGGCCCCAGCTTTTGCAAACTGCCCGCAATCATGAAAAAAATCAGCAGCAGGAAAACGATATTGATCAGGGGCAACATCGGCTCCTGGGCCATCGTATCATCGGTGATTTGAATGCGACGTTTCATTCTTCGATCAAATCCACATTCTTGATGCCATCGCGCCCCAGAACATCCATCACATGAACCAGGCTTTGCAATTTGGCACCGTTTACCGGCTGCAAATGCACAGGGGCACCAGCATGGTCACGGATAAGACGGGCAGCCAGTTTGTCGAGCGGAATACCCTCGCCATTCAGCGTTATCGCGCCATTGCCGTTAATACGGACAGTGGCCGGGCGGGTGTCGGATGTCCGGGAGGATGTTTTGTCCTGGACGGTGACAGACATTTCATAGCCACGCCAATCCAAAAAGCTAGATGCCAGCATGAAAAACACCAGCAGGATAAACACCACATCAATCAGTGGCGTCAGCCCAATGACCGGCGACGCATTGCGATAGCGGGAACGAAGCTGCATCGGCTTTATTCCGCTGCCTGACGCAGACGGGTGATATTCGCCGTTGTATAAGTATCCCGACCGGAAAGCTCGCCACGATTGACAATCAGGGTGCAGACTTCCTCTGTCACGGCGGCCGCACGATTTACCAGGCCCTGCATCCACATGTGAAGGGCCGTCGCAGGAATGGCAACCACCAGCCCGATGGCGGTTGTCAGCAAGGCCAGCCAGATCCCGCCAGACAGAACCGACGGATCAATACGGCTGCCGGCCCCCTCCATTTGCTGGAAAGCATTGATCATGCCCATGACTGTCCCCAGCAGCCCCAGAAGCGGACTTAGAACAGCAATGGCCGACATCAGGCGCAAACCACCATTCAGGCTGTCAATTTCCTTGTGTGCGCGTGAGGCAATCAAATCCGATGCCGATTCACGACTATCGGCATCGCCTACCGGCAAAGACATGCCCAGGCAACCAATTCCGGCAGCCGGATGGCGGCGACGTTTCAGCAGGTTGAGCGCCTGCTCGTCATCACCGGCAACAAGGTGTTGTTCCAGTTCAGGCACGAAACCATCGGCAAACAGGCCCCGGCGAATAAAACCCACCATTTTATAAAAGAACAGAACCAGGCCAATCACAGCCATTGCCGCCAAAATCCAGCCGACCGCCCCGGCACGATCCACCAGATCGAAAACCGGCAAAGTCGCAATGGCGTCTGGCACCCACCCCGAATGGGCAACGGTTGTACCTGTTTGCATCGCACCATCCACCATGTGGCCCGCACCGGACATGCCATCGGCAACACCCTGGGTCGCTTCCCCGGGTGCGCCCGGGTCTACGGTAGAAGCGGCCTGGGCAAGTGCATCCGTGGTTCCGGCAACATGGGTCGTGGCAGATTGCGCACTATCTGTAGCGGCGGGAACGATATTGTCTGGCATGGGACTTCCAATCCTGATCAAAACCTGCAATAGCTGCATTGCGCTTACGCTATTGAAAATGATTTGCACTTTTTACTGCAATTGATTCTGCGATGCAATCTTAACTATTGTCATTCTGAACGGGATAGCCGTTTTTGTTGCCCGTCCCGGCCCAAAACGATGCCCAATGGCGGGTCTGGGGATTAATCGCATATCAGGAATGCCGGGTATTTTAGGCTTGTGATAAATTCGCCGGAAACCAGCTTTATCGCTGGGCACGAACAGGCAAAAATAAACCCCCGAAACCATGCGGTTTCAGGGGTTTATTGGTGAGCCCGACAG
>NZ_JPWH01000057.1:0-2500 GCF_003326755.1 Thalassospira profundimaris
TCAGAAGTTCAACTCTTCTCAGGCCCACCATTATTAAATGGTGCAACGCTCCATACAGTGTTGAGCGTTCTAGCGGATATGACTGAAGCCGGTTATGTGGCGGGTTTGTCGTTGCGATTTGGCGCAAGCATGTTGTTAAAGACATTGCGCGCCGGGTTGGCCGGCGGCGGCGCGCCCTGAATGCCGGAGGCATTCAGCAAACATTACCGGGGGTGTAGCTCAGTTGGGAGAGCGCCTGCTTTGCAAGCAGGAGGTCATCGGTTCGATCCCGTTCACCTCCACCAGTTTTTGAAAGCGCGCTAGCGCCGGTCAGAATGACCGCGCAGGCGAGCGACAAAATGGTGGGAATGGTCGAGACGATACAGGTAGTCAGGTTTGCCACAAGGCAGCGCAGTTGTTTAGGACACTGCACGCCGGGTTGGCCGGCGGCGGCGTGCACTGAATGCTGGAAGCATTCAGGTTATATTATGCTCAATCGCCGCAGCACACTCCGTGTGCCTGGCTCGCGCCACACGGCGCGGCGTTCCAGTCGGAACGCGGGAGCGATACTAAATGGTGGGAACGAGACGCCGATTGGTGATGCCGTAGTCGAGATCGTTGCGCACTGAATGTCGGAGACATTCAGGCAGCCAATAAGAGGTTTGGGAGCTGAAAGCATATTCGCGCCGGGTTGGCCGGCGGCGGCGCGCGCTGAATGTCGGAGACATTCAGGCAGCTAAAAAGAGGTTTGGAAGCTACGAGTTTCCAGCATTAGCTGGAGAAAAGATATTTGACATTGTGAATATACGGTTTCCAGCATTAGCTGGAGAAGAGATATTTGACATTGTGAATAGGGAATACATGACGAGTTTCCAGCATGAGCTGGAGAAAAGATATTTGACATTGTGAATAGGGAATACATGAGAACGGATCTTTCCGTTGTGATTTTTCGCACCGAAAGAACGTGATCGCGATAACTATCTGTATGTGTCTGGCAGGGTTTTACCCCTGCGCAAGACGCAGCACAGTTAGCTGAGGGATCTCTCAAGCATAAGAAGGGCATCTGGTGGATGCCTTGGCGTCAAGAGGCGATGAAAGACGTGGCACTCTGCGATAAGCTACGGTGAGCCGAGAGCAGGCTTTGACCCGTAGATTTCTGAATGGGGAAACCCCACCCAATAGGGTGATCATATGGTGAATACATAGCCATATGAGGCGAACCCGGAGAACTGAAACATCTCAGTACCCGGAGGAAAGGACATCAACCGAGACTCCGCAAGTAGTGGCGAGCGAACGCGGACCAGGCCAGTGGCCTATGATCAAGAACCGGAACGATCTGGAAAGGTCGGCCATAGTGGGTGACAGCCCCGTACGGGTAGAAAGATCATAGGTCCTCGAGTAGGGCGGGACACGTGAAATCCTGTCTGAACATGGGGGGACCACCCTCCAAGCCTAAGTACTCCTTGACGACCGATAGTGTACCAGTACCGTGAGGGAAAGGTGAAAAGCACCCCGATAAGGGGAGTGAAATAGTTCCTGAAACCGGATGCCTACAAGCAGTTGGAGCCTCTTTATGGGGTGACAGCGTACCTCTTGCATAATGGGTCAGCGAGTTAGTCTTACAAGCGAGCTTAAGCCGATAGGTGTAGGCGCAGCGAAAGCGAGTCTGAATAGGGCGATTGAGTTTGTGGGATTAGACCCGAAACCAGGTGATCTAGCCATGAGCAGGTTGAAGGTGATGTAACAGTCACTGGAGGACCGAACCCACGTCTGTTGAAAAAGACGGGGATGACTTGTGGTTAGGGGTGAAAGGCCAATCAAACCTGGAGATAGCTGGTTCTCCGCGAAATCTATTTAGGTAGAGCGTCAGACGAATACCTTCGGGGGTAGAGCACTGAATGGGCTAGGGGGCCTTACCGGCTTACCAAACCTAATCAAACTCCGAATACCGAAGAGTAGTATCTGGCAGACAGACTACGGGTGCTAAGGTCCGTGGTCGAGAGGGAAACAGCCCAGACCGCCAGTTAAGGTCCCAAAGTTGTGGCTAAGTGGGAAAGGATGTAGGACGGCCAAGACAACCAGGACGTTGGCTTAGAAGCAGCCATCGTTTAAAGAAAGCGTAACAGCTCACTGGTCTAAACAAGCTGTCCCGCGCCGAAGATGTACCGGGGCTCAAGCCACACACCGAAACTGCGGATTTGTTCCTTATGGAACAAGTGGTAGCGGAGCGTTCCGTAAGCCTGTGAAGGTGTACCGTAAGGTATGCTGGAGGTATCGGAAGCGAGAATGCTGACATGAGTAGCGACAAAGGGAGTGAGAACCTCCCTCGCCGAAAGCCCAAGGGTTCCTGCGCAAGGCCAATCCGCGCAGGGTGAGTCGGCCCCTAAGACGAGGCGGAAACGCGTAGTCGATGGGAAACAGGTTAATATTCCTGTACCCGTGAGAAGTGACGGCCTTCGAAAGTTGTACCTCCTTACTGGATTGGAGGTGCCGCCTGGAAGGTCCAGGAAATAACTCTCAC
>NZ_JPWH01000058.1 GCF_003326755.1 Thalassospira profundimaris
CAACCACGGCAAAGCCCTTGCCGGCATCGCCAGCACGTGCCGCCTCGATGGTGGCGTTAAGGGCCAGAAGGTTGGTTTGCTCGGCAATATCGGTGATCAGGGCGATCACCTCGCCAATGCGATTGGCCGACTGCGACAGGCTGTTAACCAGGTCGTTGGTTTCACGTGCTTTTTGGGCAGCTTCATTGGAAATGCGGGTTGATTCCGCCATCTGGCGGTTGATTTCCGCATTCGATGCCGCCAGTTGCTCGGTTGCGGCAGCCACGGTTTCAACATTGTTGGTGGCTTCGCGGGCCGAGTTTGCAACATCTTCACTCTGGTCCGAAACCTTTCCGGCGCTGTTCGTCATCTGGCCGGACACACCCTGAAGCTGTTCGGCCAGGGCAGCGATTTCGCCAACAGCACTTTCCACTTCCCCTTGCAGGGTGTCGGCCAGGCCCAGCAATTCATCACGCAGGGCCTCGTTGCGTTCGCGGTTCAGGCGTTCGGCTTCGGCCTGCATTTCGCGAACTTTCAGGGCATTGTCCTTAAAGACTTCGACAGCACGGCCCATCGCCGAAATTTCGTCATTGCCCCTGGCGGGGACGGTAACGTCAAGATTGCCATCTGCAAGCTGGATCATGGTTTGCTGCAAGCCGCCAAGACGACGCAGCAGGTTTCCACGCACATAAATCACGTAAATGGCCAGGGACAGCAAGACGGCGATTGCCGCAACAATATACAGAATAAGCGAGCTTTGCTTTTGCAATTCGCGGGCGTCAGAGGCAGCACTGTCTACACCTTCCTGCAATGCCTCGACGACCTGATCCACGCTTGCCCCCATCGCACGGGCGACTTCAGCGGCCTGGGTGACAAGTTTCTGGGAATCAATTGCTGCCTGTAATTCGCGGCTTTGCAAATCGGGGATACTGTCCGGCCCGACCGAAAGCTTTTCCATCTTGCCGATCAGGTCTTCATAAAACTTGATCAGTTTGGGGTTGCCCAGATCCTTGAGCATGTTTTTGGCATCGCTGTAGCTGCCGCGGGCCCGGACACCGACAATGGACAGGCGTGTCATATCCCGTTCGGAGGCGGCACCAATAATAATATTGGAAACCTGGTTGCCAATATTGGTCAGGGCGACGAGCGGGGCGCGTTTGGAAACGCTGTCATGATATTTGAACAGCGAGGAAATCAGGTCTTCGCGCGGTTGACGGGTCTGGGCAACCGGACTTTGACGCAGGTCCTGCACCATTTCCGAAATCTGGCCCAACTGGTTTGATGTCACCGTCATCAGCGGTTTGAGCGTGCTGACAAAGCGTTCAGACATATTTTGAAAGTCTTTGAGCTTTTCAGCTTTTTCTTCGCCGATCTTGAAACGTTTCTGCGTCAGTTCGTGCAGTTTTGACAGCGTTTCCTGCAAATTCGCGCTGTTGCTTTCAATTTCGTCGAGCGTTGCAGACTGGATGCCCGACTGGCGTAATCCCGCGATCTGTTTTTTCAACGAGATAATGCGCCGGTCAAGGTCGGCTTTGACGCTTTCCTCTTCCTTTGGGGTCGATGCGGCAACAATACGCGGGGCAATTGCCACGATTTCAGCACTTTCGGTCGCAAGTTGCTGGGCGCTGAACATGGGTGGCAGTTTTTGTTCGGTAATGTTGTCAAGCTGCGAGCCAAATTGCCCGAAAGCCAGTGCGCCGACCGCCGCGGCGATGACAGCCATCAGGCCAACCAGTGCAAAGGAAACGAGCAGTTTGCCTCGAACTCCCATGCCACTTTTTTGCACGGATTTTCGCTGGTTCCGGCTTCCCGTATTCTGTTGCATAAAGTCTTAACCCCGTGTTCTGCGGCTGGTTTATGAAAACCCTGGCCCATTTACGGGAATTTCAGTCAGGACCATGCCGTTTTCACAATACCGTACCGGGCAGACGCAGATCTGCGACTGCTCGAATATTAAAAATGTTTCAGGTATTTCTTTTGGCCAGAATGTTGATTGTCCCCAACTGGCCTGTCCCCGAATTGATTGATTTATGTATAACATACTACCAAAGTTCAAGTAATTGGTTTGTTTTATATACAGGCGTATGGTTAAATTATGCCAATAACTGTCTTTCTTATTCCTCTGTAAATGATGATATGACCTAAAGTTGCGCATCATTTGAAAATTCATTTGAAAATAAAGTGTTTGGGCAATAAAAAACCCCGCCTGGAAAGACGGGGTAAAGTGTTTTCGATGTGTTCAGTCACAGGGCCGGAAATCATCCGGCGCTGTTTATGCAGCTATCGTCAGGATGCTGCACGATCGTGGGCCTGTTTGCGCAGGTCTTCGAGGATCGTGCCAATACGTTCCCGCAGGTTTTCCACCTTTTGCGCGGCGGTTTGGGCGGTTTCGAGCACCTGACCCGACAGTTCGCCGGTTTTTGACGTTTCGCTGGCGACATCATTGATGGATTTTGAAACCGCCCGGGTCCGGTCTGCCGCGCCGCGGACGTTGCGGGTGATTTCATTGGTCGCCGAGCCCTGCTGTTCGATCGCGGCCGAGATTGTGGTGGCAATTTCATTGATGTTTTCAATGATGCTGCCGATGGCTTCGATGGCCGAGACGGATTCGCCAGTCGATTTCTGAATGCCGGTAATCTGCCCGGCAATTTCATCGGTGGCCTTT
>NZ_JPWH01000059.1 GCF_003326755.1 Thalassospira profundimaris
CGACATGCAGGACATGGAATTCACCGTCGAGTCCGGCAAACTTTACATGCTCCAGACCCGTGCGGGCAAACGCACCGCCAAGGCCGCCCTTCGCATCGCGGTTGAAATGTGCCAGGCCAATGTGATCACGCGCGAAGACGCCCTTCGCCGTGTTGACCCGGCACAGCTTGACCAGTTGCTGCATCCGACCCTTGATCCCGATGCGGACCGCAAGGTGATCGGCATGGGGCTTCCGGCATCGCCCGGTGCGGCATCCGGGCAGATTGTCTTTTCCGCCGAGGTCGCCGAGGACTGGGTGCACAATCGCGGTCAGAAGGTCATTTTGGTGCGTATCGAAACCAGCCCCGAAGACATTGCCGGCATGCACGCCGCCGAAGGCATTCTGACATCGCGCGGTGGCATGACCAGCCACGCCGCCGTGGTGGCGCGCGGCATGGGGACGCCATGTGTTTGCGGCGCCGGTCAGGTCAAGATTGACTATGCCAGCAAGACCTTGACGTCGGGCGGTGTGACCCTGAAAGAAGGGGATGTCATCACCCTTGACGGGGCGACCGGCGAGGTAATGCTGGGTGAGGTGGCAACGCTTAAACCCGATCTTTCGGGTGATTTTTCCAAATTGATGGAATGGGCCGATGGGGTGCGCCGCCTTAAGGTGCGCACGAATGCCGAAACGCCTGATGATGCGCAAACCGCGCGTGGTTTTGGCGCCGAGGGCATTGGCCTTTGCCGGACTGAGCATATGTTCTTTGACCCGGCACGTATCATTTCCATGCGTGAAATGATTTTGGCAGAGACCGAACAGGGGCGCCGTGCCGCCCTTGATAAGCTTTTGCCCTATCAGCGTCAGGACTTTATTGACCTGTTCCGCATCATGAAGGGGCTTCCGGTGACCATCCGGTTGCTTGATCCGCCATTGCATGAATTCCTGCCGCATGGGGACGGGGAAATCGCCGAGGTTGCCAATGCGGCGGGGGTGTCCGAGGCGATTGTGCGCCGTCGGTTGCTTGATCTGGCTGAGGCCAACCCGATGCTGGGCCACCGTGGTTGCCGTCTTGGCATCAGTTATCCTGAAATCTATGAAATGCAGGCGCGTGCGATCTTTGAAGCCGCGATTGAGGTCTCAAAGGATGGCGGCGATCCGGTGATCCCGGAAATCATGATCCCGCTGATTGTTGGCAAAAAGGAACTCGAAATCCTGAAAGCCGCGATCATCAAAGTGGCGTCCGAGGTCGAGGCCGATAAATCGGCAAAGCTCGAATTCCTTGTCGGCACGATGATCGAATTGCCGCGCGCCGCACTCAAGGCTGGTGAAATCGCCGAAGAAGCCGAGTTCTTCAGCTTCGGGACCAACGATCTGACCCAGACGACCTTTGGTCTTTCGCGTGATGACGCGTCCCGGTTCCTGGATACCTATATTTCCAAGGATATCTTTGCCGGTGATCCGTTCGTATCGCTCGATCAGGAAGGGGTGGGCGAACTGGTCAGCATCGCCGCGGAACGTGGCCGTAAAACGCGTTCTGACATCAAGCTTGGCATCTGCGGTGAACATGGCGGCGATCCGGCATCCATCGCCTTCTGCGAGGCGCAGGGACTGGATTACGTGTCCTGCTCGCCCTATCGCGTGCCGATTGCCCGGCTGGCTGCGGCACAGGTAACGCTGAATAGCCAATATTCTGTACGAGAAGGTGACGTTTCGTGAAGGCGGAAACATAGATACCAGTTACTTTCGTATACTACAGCGTCAGATTCACTTTCAAAGATGATGGAGACTTTCAAGAGTAAATACCACGTTTGAGAGTTCCCTTGCCGGAGAAACTAAACCCTGCGCGATTTTATCGGCAGGGTTCTTTTTTGCTCACAGGTTGCCCACATAAAATAGAAGAAGCAGGTGATTTTCAGTCGGGTGATTCTTGAGCCTTCATATTTGCCTGAGTCCCCATTGATCGTCAGATGGATATTCAATAAAAATTGCAAATCCAGAAAAATGCAATTTTTAACGCGCAACCATTGACTCAATCAATTTAGCAACTCATAATTCAAAATAGGTCAATGTTGCAATAATTGTTGCATAATAAATTTCTACCCCATTTGCGCAACACTGATCGTGCAAGTCGTAAAACGAAATTCCTTAGGGAGGAATGCTATGGGTCGACTCTTTACATTTCTGACAGGTGCAGTTGTCTTGTGCACCGTTGCGTTGCCGCAAGCTGCATTTTCAGCAGAAAAAGAGAAAGTTTTCTTTTTGCTGCCAAACTCTACTACCACCCGCTTTGAAAACCGGGATGCTCCATTCTTCATTGAAGCGATGCTCGAAAAGGCACCGGATGTCGAGTTAACTCTCGTCAATGCTCAAGGTGATCCTGCTGAGCAACAGCGGCAAGTCGAAAACGCGATCGCGCAGGGGGCGGATCTACTTCTGTTCACCTCTGCAGACGCAAACTTGGCAGCTGGACACCCGCAAAAACCTATCGCGTCA
>NZ_JPWH01000006.1 GCF_003326755.1 Thalassospira profundimaris
CGCAGGTTCGAGTCCTGCTGCCGGAGCCAATTAAAAAGGGGCCGAACATTTTGTTCGGTCCCTTTTTCGTTTGATCGGCGTTAACCGTTTTTCACCACAGGCCAAAAGGAATTGACCAATGAAAATTGCAAATATCGAATTGCGCAAGGTTCAACTGGGCACGCTGGCCGGATCAACCGACGGCTGGCTGATCATGGGGGAAAACGATGTCATTCACGGCACCGTGCATCCGATTGATGGCGAGCTTTATACCATCGCCTCAACCACGGACGAGCGCATTCAGGCCTTTGGCTGGTGCCCGATGTTTGATAGTCTCGAACATGTTCACAATGATGTTGCCATCGCCCTTGCCATGAGCAGTGCGGCAGAAGTGGAACAATGGATTGAAGACTCCGAACGCCACGACCTGGATCATGACCACAGCGAACACCTTCATTAAAGCTGTTTGCATTCCAGGCTTCGTTACTTCACCCTGCCCCAACATGTTTTGTGCCAGAAATATGAAGTCTGCACCGTTTTTGATTCAGAACAAGGCGAATAAACGCCAAACAACATAATTTCCGCACCTGCGAAAAACAGTTATTCTAATCGGATCATTTTGAACCGAAAACGGGTTACATAACGCAGTATGTGCATTTGCACAAAGTCCATTCCGACAGCAAAGCGGGAATTCGGTTATGAGCACAGTCAATCTCGAACATCTCTTCAAACCGTCCTCGGTCGCCGTTATTGGCGCATCCAATCGCCCGCATTCTGTCGGGCAGGTCATCATGCGCAATCTGCTGGCAGGTGGCTTTGACGGGCCGATCATGCCGGTTAATCCACGCAGCCAGTCCATTGGGGGCGTGCTGGCCTATCCGGATGTTGAAAGCCTGCCGGTTGTCCCGGAACTTGCCGTTATTTGCGTGCCACCCAAGGCCATTATTCCGGTAATGGAATGCCTGGATCAAAAAGGCTGCAAGGCTGCTATCGTGCTGACAGCGGGTTTGGGCTCTACCCCGCATGACGAAACCCGCACGGTTAAACAGGCCATGCTGGAAACGGCCGCACGCAACAAAATGCGGTTGCTTGGCCCCAACTGCCTTGGCCTGATGGTTCCCGGCATTGGTCTTAATGCCAGCTTCAGCCATCAAAGCATTGAAAAAGGCAAAATCGCCTTTGTCTCGCAATCGGGCGCATTGTGCACCGCAGTATTGGACTGGGCCGCCGCTCGCGGTGTCGGGTTTTCGCACTTTATTTCGCTAGGCGAATGCGATGATGTCGATTTTGGCGACGTCATTGATTATCTGGGTTCAGACCCGGAAACCCGGGCGATCATGCTCTATATCGAATCCATTCACGAACGCCGCAGCTTCATTTCGGCAGCACGGGCCGCTTCGCGCAACAAACCGATCCTGTGCATCAAATCTGGCCGCTTTGCCGAGGGGGCCGCCGCTGCCGCATCGCATACGGGTGCGCTTGCCGGGGCGGATGACGTGTTTGACGCCGCCATCAAGCGCGCTGGCGTTTTGCGCGTTTATACCGTTTCGGAAATGTTTTCGGCGGCAGAAACCCTATCCCGCATGCGCCCCTTCAAGGGGGACAAGCTGGGCATTATTACAAATGGCGGCGGTATTGGTGTCCTGGCCGTCGATTCCCTGATCGAACAGCACGGCCAATTGGCCCACCTTGAAGACGGCACCATTGATGCCTTGAACAAGGTTTTGCCCGATACTTGGTCCCACGCCAACCCGATTGACATCATTGGCGATGCACCGGGCGAACGGTATGCCGGTGCCATTAAGCAGGTTTTGAACGATCCGAATATCGACAGTCTGCTGGTCATGCACGCCCCAACCGCCATTACCGACCCGGTGGAAGTGGCACGCGGGGTGATTGATGCCATCAAAGACACCCGCAAAAACATTTTGACCAACTGGGTTGGCGAAGCCACCGTCACCGAAGCGCGCAAGCTGTTTTATGCCGCAGGTATACCGACATATCGCACGCCAGAAAACGCCGTGACGGCCTTTCAGCACATGGTCAATTACCGCAAACTGCAAGACCTGTTGATGGAAACGCCGCCTTCGGTGCCACAGGATTTCACCCCTGAAACCGACAAGGCCCGCCAGATCATTCATGCCGCCATTCATTCGGGCCGCAACATGCTGACCGAACCCGAGGCAAAGCAGGTGCTGGAATGCTACGGCATCAATACGGTCAAAACCATTTCCGTTGAAAATGTTGCCGAAGCAGTCAGTACGGCCAAGCAAATCGGCTTTCCGGTTGCCCTTAAAATCCTGTCAAACGACATCAGCCACAAGTCCGATGTCGGCGGTGTGGTTTTGAACCTCGAAACCGCGGAAGAAGTTGAACATGCTGGCGAAAAGATGTTGAAAAACATCGGCGAGCAATTCCCCAATGCCCGCCTGCGCGGCTTTACCGTCCAGCAAATGGTGACACGGCGTAACGCCCGCGAACTGATTGTCGGCATGACCACAGACCCCATTTTTGGCCCCGTCATCCTGTTTGGTCATGGTGGTGTCGAGGTCGAAGTAGTCCGCGACCGGGCAATGGCCCTGCCGCCGCTGAATATGAAACTGGCCCGCGAACTGGTGGAAGGCACACGCATTTACAACCTGCTGAAGGGCTATCGCGATGTGCCGCCGGTCAATCTTGAAGAACTGTTCATGACGCTGGTGCGCCTGTCGCAGTTGGTGGTTCATTTGGGTGAAGTCGTCGAACTTGATATGAACCCGCTTTTGATTGACCAGAAAGGGGTTATTGCCCTTGATGCCCGCATCAAGGTAACGCCCAAGGTGGAAAGCGAAGACAAACGACTGGCGATCCACCCCTATCCACGTCACTTAAAGCAGGAAATCGTCCTGGAAGACGGCACGGAATATATGCTGCGCCCGATCAAACCCGAAGACGAACCCGCACATTACGCCTTCATGTCCAAACTGACGCCGGAGGATATTCATTTCCGGTTCTTTGGATCGGTGCGCGAATTGCCGCATTCGGAAATGGCCCGGCAAACCCAGCTTGATTACGACCGGGCAATGGCCTTTGTCGCGACCGTGCCCGACGGGACTGCCCAGGGCGACATTCATGGCATTGTCCAGGTTGCCATTGACCCCAACAATGAATATGCCGAATACGCCATCATGGTCCGCTCAGACATCAAGGGGCGCGGCCTTGGCCGCATTCTGATGGAAAAAATGATCGAATTTTGCCGCGCCAAGGGTGTCGGCACCTTCATCGGACAGGTCCTGCCTTCCAACCGCCGGATGTTGACACTGTGTGAGAAATTGGGCTTTACGCGCAAATATCTTGAGGATGAAGAAGTCTTTGAAGTCAAACTGCCGCTAAACCAGCACTAAACATCACTTTGTCAGACAAACCAAAAAACACCCCGTCCGTTTATATCGCGGACGGGGTACTTTATATGATAAACATTTATAATTCTGATATTTCAATAGGTTAATGCAACTTCACACCCCGGCCTTTGCCGGTAATTTACGACCGAGATTTTGCACCGCTTCTTCGGGGTCAAGGCCACGAGCCTTTAATGCGTCACGCGCTTCAGCTTCAATTTTGCGCAACTCCCCCAGTGTCGTTTGCACATCTTCAAGCTGCTGCTCCAACTCGCCAATGCGTTTGCGCCCTACCAGCATCAAATGTGCAAGCTGGTCTGAATGGCTGCGCTCCGCATCATAAAGATCGATATATTCCTTGATATCCTCAAGCGTAAAACCCAGACGCTTGCCACGTAACACCAGCACCAGTCGTGCACGGTCGCGGTAATTGTAAACACGTGTTGCGCCGGCGCGCTGGGGCGATAACAGGCCCTTGGTTTCATAAAAACGAATGGCGCGTGGCGTAATATCGAATTCTTCGGCAAGTTCCGTAATGCTATAAAGCTTGTCGTTCATCTGTTTTTCTTATGCTCGGGACTGTCGCTACACCATCGCCCCTTATCTACGTCAAAGTCAATAAATTTACGCTAACGTCAGCATTATGTGGGGCTGTAGCCGCTTTACGCGGGTGCAGCCTGTTGCCCCTGATAAATGCCTAATCCCCGCCCTGCAAACATTGCTGCAAATAAGCCGGGTCAATCGGGCGATAGCGCGGCCCGGCAAACAGGCGATTACCATCCAGCGCGCCGGGCATCAAACCATTTTCCGAACGCCAAACGGTCCCATCGGGCATGGGTACCGCCAATGGCTGGTCATAAGGCTCTGCCTTGCCTGGCAACAGGGCCAAATCGCCACAGATCCCGGCACGAAAAATGGAGCCCTCAACCGGCAAGCCCCCCAGATAAACACCGGGATACCGATCAAATACCGCGGGAAAAGTCGGGTGATTACACAAATCCCCGTCAAACGAGACGTTTTCCTGTGCCGAAAGTTCAAGATCCTCGCCCAAAAACGGCTGTCCGGGTGTCATCAATCCCGGCGGCAATTCGGCACTATCGGCATACCCAATTGCATTGCGGCGATGGCACCACTGGCTGGTAGTTCCTTTTTTCACATATTGCTGGCGCAGATAAAAACTGTTGTGAAAGGTCTCGAACGGCAGGCTTGGCAAGGCTTCCGGATCTTTGCCAAATTTGAAAACCGCCCCGCCATTATTTTCATCCCCTTCGGGCCCAGGGCGAGAATCAAACCAGCCAAGATTACCAAAATAATACCAAAAACCGCCTTTCACGCCGTCCTGGGAAAACCATTTATGGCAGTTATAAAGCTGGTTATAGCTCACCCACCAGTTCACCGCGACCGTTTCGGGCTCTACCGGGTTATCGCGCACAAATGAAAAACGGTTACGGGTAATCACAACATTGCAATTGAACTGGCCCAAGGGCGCATCTTCATTTTGATCGGAAATATCCAGCCGAATCGCGTTGTAACAATGGCGAATGTCATTCTCACGAATAACAATATCCCCCCGGATATTATTGCTGCCAAAAAACGCGCCATTTAAATAACGATATGGTGCTTTTTCGCCCGGTACCAGCTCGCCATCATGGACCATCGCCCAATTAATGTAACGCCACAGACTGTCATCCTGCACCCAGCTACAGCGCACCACCGAAATATGATGGCAACCGGAACCATCCGCGTAAAAGGCATAGGTTCCACCAATGATCTGCATTTCCTTGAGGGTAACATGGTGGCTGTTTTGCATGTAAACCGCACTGGGCCAGCAACGTTCGATGCGAATATTGTCCAGCCGGATATGGCGGCGATTGATCAACCGAAAGGCCGCATAACGCACCGGCCCCGGGCTGGTGGCAGAAACCTCGGGGTCAGGCGGACGACGCCCGTCAATAACCGCCCCATGTTCACCGCGAATGATAATGGGTTCTTCCGGCGTTCCATCACACGGCAGGTCAATTGCCTCGGGCAAAAAATAACTTCCGGGTAAAAGGCGGATCAAATCGCCCGCAACACTATCGGCAATGGCATCGCGCAATGTCATGGTATCGCGCCATTCACTATCCACCCAGTGTCGCCCGCCATCTGGCGTAACATAGACCATCCGTAGCACGGCCATCCCCCTTTTTCCCTAAATGCCCAATCTGGTTGAACTTATGCGAATCATACCATCATCTACACTCGGATAAACCGTATTACTTATAAAATAACACTTTTAAGGAGTGTCATATACATCTGCGCAAAGTTTCCAGTGCGACGCAGATCATATGAACCACCCCACAATCATACATTTTAACATTTTTTATGATAAAATGAATTCAATAGCTTGACGATTGTTCTTCACAAATCTAGCGTTCGTTCCCAATGCTCGCGTCCATCAAAGAAGGTCAAGTTCATGCATGCCATAAAACCACGTACTCTTGCGGCGATCTTTGCCGGAATTGCGGTTTCGTCAATGCTTTCGGGGACCGCACAGGCCCATTTCCAGGAACTGATTCCCTCGACCAATGTCGTCGATCAGACCACCGGCAAAAATGTTCATTTTGACATGATTTTTACCCATCCGACCGACATGGGACCGACAATGGAAATGAAACGTCCGGTGCAATTCGGAATGCAGGTGGATGGCAAAAAAACCGACCTGTCCGATCAATTGATGCGCCACGACGTTGACAGTAAAGAAGCCTATCAGGCCGATGTCACCCTGCCCCGTCCGGCGGGATATGTGTTTTACCTGGAACCACAGCCCTATTATGAACCTGCCGAGGGCAAATATATCGTCCAATATACCAAAACGGTCATTGATGCCTTTGGTGACGGCAGCAACTGGGACCAGATGGTGGGATTTCCCGTTGAAATCGAACCATTGACGCGCCCTTATGGCCTTTGGGCCGGCAACAGCTTTTCCGGCGTGGTAAAGCATAATGGGAAAGCCGTGCCCTTTGCCGAAATTGAAGTTGAATTCAAAAATGACGGCAGCATAACGTTGCCAAATGGCAGCTTTTCCACCCAAATCATCAAGGCTGATGCCAACGGCACCTTCACCTATACCGCCCCGTGGGCTGGATGGTGGGTTTTTGCCGCACTGATTGAAGATGGCACTTTACCAACACCCGACGGCAAAGAAAATGTGCCGGTTGAACGCGGTGGCGTCTTGTGGGTCAAAACCGAAAACCCGGTCAAAACGGCAAATTAGACCGGCCCTTTTTCGCTTTGCGGCACATATATTTCAGAAGGTATCAACGATAGAAAAACATCATATAAACAAATACTTGCCAAAAATATCACTATCATAAGTTTCCAGGAAAAATATGAAAATCAGCGTTGTGACTCTTGACTTTCAACAGTTTCCGTCGCTACGCTGATTTTTATTCAGAAAATTTGAAACCGGTCATCGCATACGGATTTTTTGCGTATAAACCTCCTGCAATCCGGTTTCTTTGCCCCCCGTGCCGGTTGGAACAACAACCAAGCCACTATTAAGGACGATCAAATGCACATTGTTGATGGTGTTTTGTCAACGGACGTGGTTGTGACCGGTGCCGTCATTGCAGTGGGCGGCATTGCTTATGGTCTGCGCGGCATCACCATTGAAAATATGCCGCGCACTGCCTTGCTCAGTGCGGTGTTCTTTGTGGCGTCCCTTATTCATGTTCCCATTGGACCAACCAGCATTCACCTGATCATGAATGGTCTGTTGGGTTTAATCTTGGGCTGGGCGGCTTTTCCGGCGGTGTTCATTGCTCTTTTGCTTCAGGCGGTATTTTTCGGCTTTGGCGGCATTACTGTATTGGGGGTGAATACCGTCAATATGGCGCTGCCTGCGGTTCTGGTCGGTTTGATATTCAGCCCGTTTCTTGCCCGGGTAGATGGCCGTATCATGGCTGTTGCCGCCTTTGCTGCCGGGGCTTCCTCCATCATGTTGAGTGCGGTCATGGTCGGCCTGTCCCTTGCCCTGAGCGGCCAGGAATTTCTGGCGACCGCAAAGCTGGTTTTCATCAATAATATTCCCATCATGGTGGTCGAAGGCTTCCTGACAGCGGCGGCCTTCTCCCTGATCAAAAAGGTGCGCCCGGCCCTGTTGCTTTCGGGCGCATCCTCCCGTGCCACTGCCTGAGATCATATCCATGCCATTTCGCACGATCATCGATCACTGTGTGGCCGGCTTTAAGACACCAGTCATAAAGGGCACGGCCATTATCATTGCGCTGGCTGCTGTTTTACTGGCCCTTGCCCCCGATCGTGCCCATGCACACAGCTTTCATGTTTTTGCCCTTGGGGATGGCGATATTATTGAAGGCTATGCCTATTTTGGCGGCGGGGCCCGGCCCCACCATGCTGACCTTTCCATCGAAGGCAGCGATGGCAAGGTCCTGCTCACAGGACAAACCAATGACAATGGCGAATTCCGGCTTCGGGTTGATCACCTTGACGATTACACCATTCGCGCCAATACCGGTGACGGACATGCGGCGTCCTATATCGTGAAATCCAGCGAACTTGCCGATGACCTGCCCAAGGCAACCGCCACCAGCCCGGCATCGGTTGTCGCCCTGAATGCCACAGAAGACGCACCAAACACTGATATTGATCTGTCGCCAAATGCCAGCCCGGCCCCGACCGGCAACATGATAGCACCGGAAAACCAGCGCATATCCATCACGGCAGAACAATTATCCACCCTTGTCAGCCATGCCGTGGCAAAGCAGGTTAATCCGCTGCGCGAACAGATTGTCGCCTATGAAAACAAGGTGCGTTTTTCCGATATCATTGGCGGCCTTGGCATTATTATCGGCATATTCGGGGCAATTGCCTGGTGGCAGGCCCGAAAGCGCGTATCGACCCCGCCAGAATGACTAAAAATTCCATTCTGACACCGGCAGGCAAGTTAACAGCCGGTAATCGCACCGACAAACTCGATCCCCGTGTCAGAATCACTGCAACGATCATTCTGGCGATCACCGTTGTTTCATTTGCCAGTTGGCAGGCCGTGACGGCGACCATCATCTTGGCCCTATTCATGATGGCATTTTCCGAACCGGACTGGCGAAAATCACTGCATCGCATCCTGGCGATGGATGGCTTTATTGTGGCAACATTGATATTGCTGCCCTTTACCTATCCGGGCGATGTGATGTTCACGCTATGGGGCTTTGATGCCTCCTGGCAGGGCCTTTATCGCGCCGTCATGATCGCGTTAAAGGCCAATGCCGTGATGTGCGGTATCATCGCCTTTTTAGGCAATATGAGCAGCACGGAGCTTGGACGTGGCATGACGGGCCTTTATCTGCCAATCAAGCTGACAACCCTGATGATGTTCACCGTTCGCTACATTGATGTACTGCATCATGAATATTTGCGTCTTCGCCAGTCCATGCGCGCCCGTGCCTTTCGCCTGAAAACCAGCCGTCATAGCTGGAAAATGATTGGCTATCTGGTGGGTATGTTGCTGGTGCGGGCGCATGAACGCTCCGAACGCATTATATGGGCAATGAAATGCCGGGGTTTTCACGGACATTATCATTTTGCCCGCCTGCCCCGGCTTTCGCGACGCGATTTTCTGTTTGGTCTGGCAATGCTGGCGGTTTGGGCCGCCCTTATCACGCTGGAGGTTCTATGCCCGCCGATGATTTGATTGAATTGCGTGATATCTGCTTTTCTTTCAACAATACCAGGTCAATACTGGATCATGCCGATTTCGATTTGCGTCGTGGTGAACGGGTGGCGCTGACCGGGCCCAATGGTGCAGGTAAAACAACCCTGTTTCACATCATCATGGGGTTGCGCAAAGCAGATCGCGGCACGGTCCGCATCCTGCAAAATACCTGCGCAAGCGAGCAGGATTTCGCCGCCATTCGCGGCCGAACCGGGTTATTGTTCCAGGATTCCGATGACCAGCTTTTTTGCCCGACCGTGATGGAAGATGTTGCCTTTGGCCCGCTTAACCTTGGGGCGAGTGATGCCGATGCCCTGGAAATTTCGCGCAAGACTCTGCACGATCTTGGTTTATCGGGGTTTGAAAACCGCATCACGCATCATCTTTCTGGCGGGGAAAAGCGCCTGGTGGCGCTCGCGACCGTTTTGGCGATGCAGCCTGAAATCCTGTTGCTTGATGAACCAACCACCGGCCTTGACCAGGATGTAGAGATCCGGCTGATAAAAATCCTGCAAAACCTGCCCCAGGCAATGGTGATCATTTCGCATGATCATGCGTTCCTAAAGCAGGTTGCGACACGCCAGATCCGGCTGCAAAATGGCAAACTTGTTTCTGATACGCCGCAATAAACATAAATCCCGACAGGACGCACCACGATGAACCCGGACGAGATATTGCATTTCTGGTTTAAGGAACTGACGAAAAAACAATGGTTTGAAAAGGATACGGCACTCGACCGGCATATAAGCGAACGTTTTGCCGATTATCATGCCGCCGCCACCAGGGGCGAACTGTTTGACTGGCGCAAAACCGCCAAGGGCCGCCTTGCCGAAATTATCATCCTCGATCAGTTTTCGCGCAATATGTACCGCGACCAGCCACAATCCTTTGCCAGCGATGCAATGGCGCTTGTACTGGCACAGGAAGCGGTGCGAACCAAGGCCGACCAGGCCCTGTCAAATATGCAGCACAGACTGTTTTTATATATGCCCTATATGCATTCTGAATCCGACATCATTCACGAGGTAGCCCTGACCCTGTTTGATCAACCGGGCCTTGAAGAAAACCTGGATTACGAAAAACGACACAAACAGATCATTGACCGTTTTGGCCGTTACCCGCATCGCAATGAAATTCTGGGGCGGACCTCAAGCGCGGAAGAACTGGATTTCCTGAAACAGCCAGGCTCGTCATTCTAACAAAAAGGCAGGGGTTTCATCGCCCCTGCCCTGTCTTTGCTTCCTTAAGCCGCCTCGGGTGATTACCGCTTGATCTGACGGTTATCCCACCAGCCTTCTACAAGGCTTTCGGCTTCGTCAATATAATCCGCCCGTCCGACAAGATAGGCCGCCATTGCGGCACTGCCCTTGATCTTGGCAATGGCATCGGCGTCTTCGATCTCGCCACGCCACACACCAAGGAAATGATCCATCTTTGCCGGTGTGGCATCCTCTTCGGGCTTTTCCGTTCGTGCCAGGCTGGCAGGCCAGCGCAGATCACTTAGAATACCGTTATCCAGCAGTCGCAAATCAACATGCTTGTAAGGCGTGCGTTCTGCCTCGCCGCCACCGCCCTTGATCACGCCAATGCGCGGCAAATGCAGCAATTTTCCCGTTTCGCGGTGCACATCAAGAAATGCCGGATGAAACACGCCCAAAAACGCCGCCTTCGCCTGTAAGGGGTTTAGCAAACGCAGCAATGTGTTTACCGGACTGCGCAATCCCAACAACGGCCGCAGACCAATCAATTCCTGCAATTTGGGATGAATATGACGCAGCGGCAAATACGCAATGCCATGTGAGGCAATATCGGCCCTCGCCTCTTCGGCGGACATGGCCGTTGGCAATTTCAGGGCCTTAAAGGCCGCTTCGGTGCCAATACCTTTGACCAGATGCGAATTATAGCCGTGCATCAAAACCGGTATTTTGTTTTGTGCCAAAAGCAGGGCTGACAGCACAAACCACGGCAACCCACGTGTACGCCCGGCGGCATAGGATGGCCAATCAATCATCGGATGGCTGGCCTCGGGAATATCACTTTCATCGGGTTCCAGGCGGGCGATTTCACGCACGGCCTCGATCATGCCGGCAAGTTCTTCGGGGGTTTCCCCGCGATAACGCAACATCAGCAGGTAAGCGCCAAGCTGAATCGGATCGACTTCATCACGCAGAATCATGGAAAAGGCCGTAAAGGCCTCTTCCCGTGTCAGGCTGCGCGACCGGCCTGGCCCGCGAAAAAACTGCCGCAAATACCCCGAAAAAGGATGTGCTTCTGGCAAATGATTTTCATCGTCGGGCTGCTCGAGATGATCGTCGCTCATCTGATCGCTCACTTTAATGGTGAAAAAATTAAGATCACGGCCACTACATTATTCGTGGGTGCGCGTAAAGACCCAGTCATTCCCGTCCGTCAGGTCATCGCGATAAACGTAACCGTCCATGTCAAACGATTTCAGGTCTTCAGGCTTTTCCAACCGGTTCCGGATCATATATCGCGCCATCATGCCACGGGCACGCTTGGCTGAAAAGCCAATGACTTTGGCCGTGTTACCTTTTATTTCCTTAAAAACCGGCGTAATCACCGGGCCTTCGATCAATTTGGTTTTCACGGCCTTGAAATATTCGTTCGAGGCCAGGTTCACCAGGGTGCGATCTTTATGATCGCGGGTAAGATCATTTATGTGATGGGCAATTTTCTCGCCCCAGAACTCATACAGGTTCTTGCCGCGCGGATTTTCCAGCTTTGTGCCCATTTCCAGGCGATAGGCCTGCATCAAATCGCGCGGACGCAACACCCCATAGAGCCCCGAAAGCATCCGAAAATGATCCTCCGCCCAGTCCAGATCTTCCTGGCTCAGATTATCGGCATCGAGTCCGACATAGGTATCTCCGCGAAAGGCATAAACCGCCGGTTTGGCATTTTCCGGGGTAAATGGCGTTTTGAAATGGGCAAATCGCTGCACATTCAATTCGGCCAAATCCTCGCTGATGCCCATCAAATTCATCAAATCACGGCGGGTCTTTTTTTGCGCCACCTCAACCAGTTCGACGGCATCATCCAGAAATACCGGCTGATTAACCGGCATTTTAGGTGCCGGTGTTTCAAAGTCCAGTTTCTTTGCCGGGGAAACAACAGCAAGCATTTATGTGCCTCTTCTCTTTCATCGCGGATCATTTTGTCGTAACAAGCCACAAGGCTTATGGGAAAGTCCCCGCTATGGCAATTCCCATAATTTTGAAATTTTGCAGATTTCCGGCACTTCGCAACAGTGGAATGCCGGTTTGAAAGGAAAAAGTCATGAGTGAACAAGTTCGCGCGTCCCACATCCTGCTGATGTATGCCGGTTCCGCACGCTCCACCGCTTCGCGCAGCAAGGACGAAGCCCTGACCCTGATTAAAGACCTGAAAACCCAGGTCGATAATGGCGCTGATTTCGCTGAAATCGCCCAGGCGAATTCCGATTGTCCGTCGGGCCGTCAGGGTGGCGACCTTGGCTTTTTTGGCCGTGGCATGATGGTGCCGGAATTCGACCAGGCCGCGTTCAACATGGAAGTCGGCACCGTATCCGACGTGGTTGAAACCGATTTCGGTTATCACATCCTGCAGCGTACTGCCTGATTTAACGCTGCGCTAAAATTAAAGACTCGCAATGAGTTGCGGGTCTTTTTTTATGTCAAAACTCAATAATTGGCGCATCAAGCTCATATTGCGACTTGTGATCTTCGACCTCTAATACCCAAACATCACGGTCAAAAGAAACCTGCCGTCGGCAATAATCATCGCACTGCATTTCGCACTCGCGGTCGCCGTTTTCACCACCGGCGACCTGCATCCATCCCAGTTCACCCTCCATCGTGGTCACCCGCGAATATACAAAACAGCCTTTGTCAAAACGGTTTAGTTTCAACAAAACCGCCCCGGCATCCTCGTTCCCTTTATGCACAACCATTGCCGTAATCCCATTGGCCTGGCAAATCCCGATCTGGCCACGCACCCAGATACCGGCTTTTAAACGGGGCTGGGTCATGTCACACACCTTGCCGACTGGCCGTTACATTTTCGGGCATTTGCAAAATCAGGTTTGCATTGGGACAAATGGCCTCCCAAACATCCCATTGCGACGGTTTTGCCGCGCCAAAATAATCTCCGCGTTTGCCCAGCAAATCAAAAATGATCTGAAAGTGCAGGTGCGGTATCCAGTCACCGTTAATCGGATAATCACCAAACTGGCACAGCTCTTCACCCTTGGCAAAGGGCTTGCCCTCGTATAGCCCCACAAGCGATTCCCGGCTCAGATGCCCATACAAGGTCCAGAAGGTAATGCCCGGTTCGGGATTATGCTCCATGATAATGGTGGGCCCATAATCCAGCGGCAGGTCATTATCGGCAAAACTGTGCACCACACCATCAAGCGGCATAAAAACCGGTGTTCCGGCAGGCAGGAAAAGATCGATCCCCAAATGTTGTGAGCGGGCTTCTCCGCCGACTTTGAATTGGGGTGACTGATAACAGATCCGGTCCTCGCGATAGCGACCAACACCAACCGGCGCATTCTGTGCTGCCATTTGTGCAAACATCAGTTCCGTCTGCCGGGCCGGATCACTGGTGCCGCCGATTACGACATCACCATTGCAGCTAAAATCATAAACGATCTTGCGACATGTTTTCAGATCAAACGATAAAACCGAGGCAAATTGATCCTGGTTGTCGCCAATCCAGCTTAGCAGTTTCTGTCCTTCGGGGAACGGTGCCTCGCCCTGAGCATAGCGCGCCAAACAGGTTGCAAGGCGTTCCTCGCCCCGGACCAATTCATCATTCATATTCATTGAAACCGGGCGTTCCTGGCTCACCGTGATGCTCCGTAAAAGAAAAAAGGCAGCACAATTATCCATGCTGCCTTTTTGGGGTATCGAATTTATTGGCCAGTGGCAAGCAACTGCGTTACCCGCCCTTTAACCCGTTACCAGTTGGCGACTTCATATTCGCACGATACGTCATCATCATCGGTATCGGTCAACGCAACTGTCAGACGGCGCATTTGCGGATTGAACCGTTTAATGAAGTTCAACAGCAACAGGGCTTCTTCGCTCAACTCGCCGGCATCTTCATCATCGTCGTCAAGTTCGCACAGCTCAACCAGTTCAAGGAACAGGGCAGCCAGGGCACGTTTAACATCTTCGCCGCCCTTAAGCCCGCCGGTCAATTCGCCCAGTGGCTTCAAATCGACTTCCAACTGTCGCAGTGTCTTGCTCATCTGATCGATGTCGTCTTCGTCCAGCACCATTTCGGCAGCAATCATGTGGGTGCCGACTTCGTTGATGTTCATATAGCCGACAAATTCAAACACATCGTCCTTGCTGCGACCTTCTTCGATCAGCGCTTCGGTATGTGCTTCAAATTCGGCCAGTTCAACATCTTCTTCGCCAAGGTCGTTATCAAGGTCGCTCATGGGATATTTACTCCGTTAAATTTGCGCCGCTGATACTCTTTCCCGGGGCAGAAAACAACCCGCCGAAGATGATTTTCAGCAATTCGTCATCTGTCATCCATAGCGACAAACATAACCCGCCCTGGTTTCATCAGCGAGAAGAAATGCCAAAGCCATTGGCATCATTCGATGATATGCTCCGCAACCAGAAACAGGGGAAGAAAAACATACATGGTTATAACAGCACTACATGATGTATTGGCCCTTTGCTGGGCACTGTGCTGGTGGGCAGGCTATACGTTTTACGCCGACAGCAGCACAAGACGACGCAAAAGCATTTCTGCTGTAATGGCGCATAACCGCCATCGCTGGATGGAACAGATGCGCAAACGCAATTTGCGGATGATTGATACATCCATTGCCAGCAACCTGATTACCGGGATCAGTTTTTTCTCATCAACAACGATTCTGGTTCTGGTTGGTTTAGGTGCCCTTCTTGGTTACAGCAAAGAAGGGATCGAGCTGGTAGCCACCCTACCCTATGCCGCCGCGTCCACGCCCTTATTGTGGAATGGCAAGGTTGTCTTCCTGATGTTGATCTTTATTTATGCCTTTTTCAAATTCACATGGGCATTCCGGCTGTCGAACTATTGTTCCATCCTGATTGGCGCAACTCCCGAAACCAGCGATGAAAAAGGCCCCAATATTGCCGCACAGGCCGCCCGCATGAGCATGATGTCGGCGCATAACTTCAATCGCGGCATCCGCGCCTACTTTTTTGCCCTTTCCGCCCTTGCCTGGTTTTACCACCCGATTGCATTTATGATCGGTTCCTCATGGGTCATCGTCATTCTCTATAATCGCGAATTTAGGTCCCATGCCCTGCACATCATGACAGGACGCTAAACCGGTAACGCCGAACGACACCCCCGAAAAAATGATGGCAAAACACAAAGACCTTGAACCGGTTTTGATCATTCTCCATATAACGAAAGTATAATCACCACTTCCTTTGTATAGTACGGGTCGTGGTAGGGAGAAAATGTTCAAAACTTCGGAAAGCATATCAAATGGCGTTTTTAAAACCATCACCCGAAACAGCCGAGAAAATCGAATGGCTGGAAATTCTGTCGCGTCATTCCGGGGTCGGTTTGTGGGATGCGATTCTTCATAATGGCGATGCCATGCACCCGAAGTCCAAATGGACCTGGACACCAGAATTTCGTCGCCTGTGCGGTTTTGATAATGAAAAGGAATTTCCCAACGTTGTGCACTCCTGGTCAGACCGTCTGCATCCGGACGATGTCGATCCCACATTTGCCGCCTTCGGGAATGCTTTGGAGACGGGCAAAACCTATGACGTTCTTTACCGCCTGAAGGTCAAAGACGGTTCCTATCGCTGGTTTCGGGCAACCGGCGGCACGGTAAAGGATTCAAAAGGTATCCCTCGACGCGCGTGTGGATCACTTGTTGACGTTCATGACAGCAAAGTTGCCGAAGCAGAACGGGACGAAATGCGCCAGAAACTGGCTGACGCCTTTGAGGCCTCTGTGGGGAGACTTGTGGAGGCGGTCTCAGAATCCGCCAAAACGCTCGACAAAGCGGCACATTCAATGACATCAACGGCAACACAAACCGCAAGTCTGTGTGACATTGTGGCCTCCGCTTCTCACGAAACAAACGAAAATGTCCAGTCTGTTGCTTCGGCCACGGAGGAATTGTCGGCCTCGATTGATGACATCAGCAAACGCGTCAACCAGTCGTCCCAAATTATCAATACCGCCGTTTCAGAAGCCGTGGAAACCAACAACAAAATTGAAGCGCTGGCAACTGCGGCGCAGAAAATTGGTGACGTTGTCAAACTGATTAACGACATTGCCGGACAAACCAACCTTTTGGCCCTGAATGCCACCATCGAAGCCGCCCGGGCCGGGGACGCCGGTAAAGGGTTTGCCGTGGTCGCCTCGGAGGTCAAAACCCTCGCCACTCAAACAGCACGCGCAACCGAGGAAATTGCCAATCAGATCAGGGCAATTCAGGAGGAAACCCAAAACGCGGTGCAGGCCATTCAGAACATTTCGCGCACCATTAATGAGGTCGATGCGATTTCAACCGCCATTGCCTCGGCCGTTGAACAACAGGGTGCTGCAACCCGCGAAATTTCAAGCAGTGTCTATCAGGCCGTGCAAAGCACAGAATCTGCCCAGGCCAATGTTCGATCTGTGACCGAGGCGGCCAACGACACCGGCAAAGCTGCCAGCCATGTTCAGAGTGAAACATCGGAACTGGCAAAAAATGGTGACAAATTGCGCGACCAGGTTGGCGAATTCCTGCGTTCTATTCGCCAGTAAACACACCACAAATTTCACCAATCCGCCCTTGCAAAAAGGGCGGATTGGCGCTTTTACGGCCTTGCTTTATACTGCGGTTGCTTTTAACCGGCGTTTATAAAGCGCATAGATCGCGACAATCAGCATCACCAACCCAACAGGCAAAGCAGCCGACATTAACAAAACCGACCACCCTGCCCCGGCATAAATTGACCCGGCCGAAAGCGATGCGACCGCAACCGTGCCAAACACCGCGAATTCGTTGATCGCCTGCACGCGGGCCTGTTCCGACGGACGGTAATTTTCCGTCAGCAACGTCGTCGCACCGACAAACATGAAATTCCAGCCAATGCCCAGTAATACAAGTGCCGGCCAAAAATGCGTCATCAAGTCAATCCCGGTTAATCCAAATAGCAGACAAACCAGCGTGCAAACCGCTCCTGCCTGAATGATAACCAGCGATCCGAACCGGCGAATCAGATTGCCGGTAAAAAAGCCCGGCGCATACATACCCACCACGTGCCACTGGATAATAAAGGCGGCATCGCCAAAGACATAATTGCAATCAAGAATGGCAAGTGGCGTTGCCGTCATCACAAAGCTCATAACCGCATATCCCAGTGCTGCCCCCACAATGGCGACCAATACGCCGGGCATACGGAAAATTTCGCCCAATGGACGGGCGGGTTCATCATGTATTTTTTTGTGGGTTTCAGGCAGGCGCAACTGGGCAATGGCCAGCATCAGCAATAGCTGCAATCCAAAAAGCGCAACGAACGTTCCCAAAAACGGAATGGTATCAACCCAGTTGCGGGCATGACTGGCAAGATTGGGGCCGATAAATGCCGCGAGGACACCGCCAAGCATGGTCAGTGAAATGGCGCGCGAGCGGAATTCTGCCGGGGCGGCCTCGGCCGCGGCGAAACGGTACTGCATGGCAATGGCATTGGCAGAGCCGATACAGGCACCGGCAGCACAGATCAGCCAGAAATTCCCCCAATAAACCGCCCCCATCCCCGAAAAGGCCCCGCACATACCAATCAGGCAACCCACGGAAAAACCAACCTTGCGGCCAAACCGTTTCATCATGAAGGCCGACGGCGCGGTGGTGAGCATCATCGCAATCATGGTTGCCGACACCGGCAAGGTCGATAAGGATTTATCCGGGGCCAGCGAATAGCCAATTACCGCGGCCACGGTAAATAACAGCGACATCGCACTCGCCGACAATGCGACACAAAGACTAAGAACAATAACATTACGTCTTACTTCGGGGCTGGACATCGAGACCTTCCTGATCGGCGTGGTGGCGCCTGCTGCGTTATTATTATGATAAAATGGGCAAATATCGGTCAGTTACGACTTGCTCACAGGTTATAGCCTGTTATATTTGACCCGCAACAAACGGGAAAGCATCAATGCACGGCATGGCCGACAAAAAATTGATGAAAACAGAATTCACTGCACGCCAAAATGGCTGTGCGGCGTTTTTTGCTGCCCAGAAAGTCGCCTTTTCCAAAGTGCGAACTTGACCCCATCCCAAAATTTGTTTTCTTGTGCAGACTTCCCGTTATAACAACGGGTATAAGGTGTGCGCCTTGATTATTTCGCCCGCATAAAAGCAGAGTTGAGCAGAACATGATTGCCCTTACGCTTCCGGACGGCGCCGTACGTGAATTTGACGGTCCCGTATCGGGTTTCGATGTTGCCAAAAGCATCAGCAGTTCACTGGCAAAGAAGTCCTTTGCCATTATCGTTAACGGTGAAGTCCGCGATCTTGGCCGCGAGATCGAGACTGATGCAACCATCGAGATCGTAACCAAGGGGCATGAAGAAGTATTGCCGCTGATCCGCCATGATTGCGCCCATGTCATGGCAGAAGCCGTGCAGGAACTATATCCTGACACGCAGGTCACGATCGGCCCGTCCATCGAAAACGGCTTTTATTACGACTTTGCCCGTAAAACGCCTTTCACGCCGGACGATCTGGTTAAGATCGAAAAGAAGATGCACGAGATCATCAATCGCAACGAAAAAATCGAACGCGAAGTATGGGATCGTAACGAAGCCATCAAATTCTTCCTGGATAAGGGCGAAGACTACAAGGCCGAGATCATTCGCGATCTTCCGGAAACGGAAACGATTACGTGTTACCGCCAGGGTGCCTTCATCGACCTGTGTCGTGGGCCGCATTCCCCGTCAACGGGGAAAATCGGCAAGGCTTTCAAACTGATGAAGGTTGCCGGTGCCTATTGGCGCGGGAATTCCGACAACGAAATGCTGCAGCGTATTTATGGCACCTGCTGGGAAACGCAGGAACAGCTTGATGCCTATCTGCACATGCTCGAAGAAGCCGAAAAGCGTGACCATCGCCGCCTTGGCCGCGAGATGGACCTGTTCCATATGCAGGAAGAGGCCCAGGGATCGGTTTTCTGGCATGACAAGGGCTGGAAGCTGTATCGCAAGGTGGAGAACTATATCCGTGATCGCCTGAGCAATGCGGGCTATCAGGAAGTGCGCACGCCGCAGCTTGTTGACCGCGTTTTGTGGGAAAAATCCGGTCACTGGGAAAAGTTCCGTGAAAACATGTTCACGACGGCGCCCGACAGTGACGAAAAGGTCCTTGCCCTTAAGCCGATGAACTGCCCGTGCCATGTGCAGATTTTCCGGATGGGCAGCAAGTCCTATCGTGACCTGCCGTTGCGTATGGCTGAATTTGGCTGTTGCCATCGTAATGAACCGTCCGGCGGTTTGCATGGCATCATGCGGGTACGCCAGTTCATCCAGGATGACGCGCATATCTTCTGCACCGAAGACCAGATTGTTTCGGAAACCAAGATTTTCTGCGACCTTCTGAAATCGGTTTACAAGGATTTCGGCTTTACCGATATCGTCGTCAAGTTCTCGGACCGCCCGGAAGTGCGTGCCGGTTCGGATGAAATTTGGGACAAGGCCGAAAATGCCCTGCGTGAAGCATCCGAGGCGGCCGGCCTGAAACTGGAAATCAATCCCGGTGAAGGGGCGTTTTACGGTCCGAAGCTGGAATTCGTTCTGCGCGATGCCATCGGCCGTGACTGGCAGTGTGGCACGCTTCAGGCTGACTTTGTTCTGCCCGAGCGTCTTGACGCGACCTATATGGGGGAAGACGGCGAAAAATATCGCCCGGTCATGCTTCACCGCGCCATTCTGGGGTCGCTTGAACGCTTTATCGGCATTCTGATCGAAAACTATGCGGGCCGCTTGCCCTTGTGGCTGTCGCCGGTTCATGCCGTTATTTGCACCATCACCAACGAGGCCGACGATTACGCCCGTGAAGTGAAGGAAGCACTGGCGGCCAAAGGCTTGAATGTTGAACTTGATCTGCGCAATGAAAAGATCAGCTACAAAGTGCGTGAACACAGCCATGCCAAGATCCCGCTGATCCTGGCACTGGGTAAACGCGAAGCCGAAGAAAAAACCGCATCGGTTCGTCGCCTTGGCTTCAAACACCAGAAGACCGTGGCAATCGCCGATCTGGCAGAAGATATGGTTCGTGAAATTCAGGACCGCGTGATCGAAGCCGATTTCTAAATCGCGCCATCACATTGACACGTCTGTCAAAGGCCCGCCGGTCACGTTATCGGCGGGCCTTTTTTTTGCCGGGCCTTCACAAGGGCCTCACACATTCGTTACGACAATTCTATGAGCTGTGAGATACTGGCATTCGCAATGCAGCTATAATGCGCCCGACAAGGCCGGACGTAATCTCCGCCTTTATGCCATATCCGATTGAAAGCACGAGCTTCAAATGAACAAACAAAACGTTGTCAAATTTGTCCGTATCGCCGCGATCGCAGGTGCCGTCAGCCTTTATAGCTCTGCCGGTTTTGCAGCGGGGTTTTTCAGCAGCTCAAGCGATGACAGTGCAACAGACCTTCCCGCTGTTGTAAAAATGATTGATGCCGGAAAATATTCCGATGCCATCGACAGCCTGAAAAAAATGACCAAGGCGGATCCGAAAAACGCCGATGTGTTAAACTATCTCGCATACAGCCAGCGCAAAACAGGCGATATGAAGTCGGCCGAAGCCAATTATGAAAAGGCCCTTGAAATCAACCCTGATCATCGCGGTGCCCTGGAGTATCAGGGCGAACTTTACATTCAGACCGGGCGTGTCGATATGGCAAAACAAAATCTTGCCCGCCTGAAAGACGTTTGCGGCACCGACTGCGAACAATATAAAGACCTTAACGACGCGCTGAACGGCAAAAAATCGAACTGGTAAAATCGTCCTCCCCCAATCGTCCCATGCGAAACCCTTCCAGGTTTGAGACCGGGAAGGGTTTTTATCTGCGCGGGTACCCTGCCCTTGGCTGCATCCATCCTGCTGGTTAAATATTCACGCAATCATTTTTTGAACCGTCTGATCTTGTTTCACGGCTCCGTTAAACAATATGGAAAGACAACCGATACCTGATCGTGCAAACACGCAATAGCAACATGATCGCGCAACAAACTTTCAGGTTTCGGATTTAAGGGCGTCCGCTTATTCGGTGCTTAAAATTTAGCCGAATGTATATATGTACATTCCCGCAAGAACAGGACATTTTGTCGCTAAACCAACTACTTAAATCGGGTCTCAATGTCAGGAAATCCTCTTCGCAAAACCTATACCGTCATGGTTACACGAACCACCGGCAACCAGATGGAACTGGAAACGGTGCAGGAATACGGTGCCGCAATGGAAAGCGCGAAAAAGGCACTCGACAATACCAACAATACCGAAGCACGCATTGTCGAGAACAAATATGATGATGCAACCCGCAAGGAAAAAAAGCAGGTTGTCAAAATCCTGAACCGGGACAATGTCGCAAGTTCAACTGCAGGTTCGATGCGGGCGGGTACAGGATCAAACGCACTCGCCCCGGAAGTCATGTCCCGCATGACAAAATCCATCATCAATATCTCGCTGGCACTTACAGTTTTGATTTTATTGGGTGGAATCATATTCCGGCTTCTCAACCAATAGCCATCAAACGGCTTAAAATTACAAAACTCCGCCTTGACAGTTCCTGATGCTGCGACATGATAAGTGCCATAAAGTGATTGCATAAACAGCCGGGTATTAGTGGGGAACGATGGCGAAATTCCGCTTTCCAGTCAGGAATCTTAACTTTCGCCAGGCGAGATGCCTGCTAATGGCTGCGGGGCCTGCTGCTCTCCTGCTTTCAGGATGTGCAGCGGACCGGGCTAAAAACATGGCGGAACATCCAACTATTGCCGCCGATATTATTTCGCCTGATCAAACCTTTGAGAATTTCGGCATTGCCCAGCAATTGGCAGCCTGTTCGCTTTTTCTTCAAAGCCCCTCAGCCCGCGGAATTTACCTGTCACCAGAGAGCAAAACAAAAACCCCGACCGATACAAAGGAACGGGATATTACCATCAGTTCTGATCCGGAAAATGATCTAAAGCAGGCAATAGAGCTGGAATTGAGTGGGCATCCCGCCGAGGCGCGAAAGCTTTATCTCTGGCTGACAGCAGCCAATCCGGAAAGTACCTTCACCATGCCCTGTGGCAATGGCGTCAATCTTTCCAGCAGGATTGTCCGGCTGGCACAGCAACGTCTGGCTGTATTGGACAATTCCAATCCGCAACTGGCCAAGTCGGACGAAATTGACGAAAAAGTACAAATGGCAAAGGTTGCTCCAGGACCGGATCTGCCAAATCCGCCTAAAGTAAAACGCAACACCGACTTTTATCTTACGGCAGGCCCGGTTGATGTAATGCCGGAAGATGATAATCCGCCCGCACCGCCTTTTGCCATTGAAGTCAGCCCCAATACCGAAACCCTTGCCCGGGTTACCCCCCCAAAAGAGCCGGTCAGTCTGGAAAATGACAAAGCCGTTGGCATTGGCAATCTCACCACCGTCAAACCACCCGAAGAATCACCTGCATCCGAAATTCTGGAACTGACCGGCGGGACCGGTGCACCAAGTGTGAAAAATGCAGGCCTGCAGCCCAACAGTACACCGCAGGAAGATGGCAATCTGCAATCGATGCCCGCCGCTCCACGCCAGGATAATTCTGCCCCGACACCGTTACCTGATGATCTGGTGCCCGGCGCAAACACCCCAAAACCATCCCGGATGGCAGCCCAGTCCACGCCAACTGCGCCAGAAATGACAACCACCCCGGAACGGCAAGGTCCGCCGATTCCAACATCGCCAGCCCCGGCCATGACCAAACAGGCCCCATCGGACCAAGTCGGCAAGCCATACTATGCGTTGCAGCTTGCCGCTTATCGCAGCCGGGAAATGGCCGAATCCAGTTGGTTGAAATTGCAGAAGAAATCGGGTGGTTTGCTAACAGGTATTGACCATGAAGTCCGAACCTATGCCAAAAAAAACAAAGGGCTTTATTTTCGCCTGATGACGGGGCATTTCATCGACAAAGCAACGGCAGAGCGCGTTTGCCAGGGCCTCAAGGACAACAAACTCGACTGTATTATCCGCTATGTTGAGCCCTGAAATACGCCCGGATCATGAAAAGAAAGCCGGCAATTTACGTCAAAAGCCGCTGATGCCGGTCCTTTTGTCGACGTCGCCGTGTAACAGGCCCCGGGTCGGTTTTGCGCAAATAGACGCCAATCCAGCGCGGTGCCTGATACAGGGCCTTTTCCAAAAAGCCATTACGCTGGGCAATTTTCCAGCGTGCAAACTGGATTAATCGGCGCGCCCGTTTGGATCCACTGGCCAGCATCGGTAAGGCAAACGCAATCAGGACCATGCCAAAAAAGGGCGGCGGCAGTGGCAGGAAGGCCAGCCCGACAAGCAACAGCACCAAACCACCACCGACAAGCCCGAAGGACCGCACCAAACGCATTACATTCACGTCCTGCAAGGAAAATTATGGCATTCCATCGCGTCATTCACTGACAGCAAACAATCTTCACAGGGCATTATGCCGGGCTCCGGAGCCGAACAAAAAAGAAACAATCAAGACAATTTGTCAGATCGATCATTGCAACAGCTCAAAACCCGGTTACATTTTGCAAAATACGTTTCTCATATCTGTCAGGTGATCATGTTTAAGACCATTCCGTCCGAAAAATCACGGATGCCCTCGCCCTCCGAAGCATTGCCGGGCCGGGCCGAAGCCCTGCCTGTTGCCGAAGCCCATGTCGTGAACGGCAATCCGATAAAAGGCCCCTTTCCTGCCCATCTGGAAACGGCCATTTTTGGCATGGGATGTTTTTGGGGGGCTGAACGTCTTTTCTGGCAACAGGAAGGTGTTTATAGCACTGCAGTTGGCTATGCTGGCGGTTTTACCCAAAACCCGACCTACCGTGAGGTTTGCTCTGGCCAGACCGGACATGCCGAAGTTGTTCTGGTGGTTTTTGATCCGGCGATTATTTCCTATCGGGATCTGTTGAAAATCTTTTGGGAAAACCACAACCCGACCCAGGGCATGCGCCAGGGCAACGATATCGGCACGCAATACCGGTCGGTCATTTATCCGGCAACCGAAGAACAGCGCGACGCCGCCCTGGCCTCGCGCGATAATTACCTTGCCGCATTAAAAAATGCCGGTATGGATGAAATCACCACCGAAATCGAACCGGCACCAACCTTTTATTATGCTGAAGATTTCCATCAGCAATATCTGTTCAAGAATCCCGACGGATATTGTGGACTTGGCGGAACGGGTGTTTCCTGCCCCGGAAGCTGATTGCAGGCAACCAGATTATCGATCCGGCCCGTCAAACAAGACGGGCCGTTTTATTTTAACGACAGCCAACCTTGTGCTTCACACCGGGATGCCACCATATTCGCGACTAAGATCACCACACACACGGCGAACGAGTGCGCCAAAAACAGCAAGGCGTTCCTCGGAAATACGCGCAGCAGGCCCGGAAAGTGAAAGGGCTGCAATCGGCTGGCCGGTTTCATCGCGCACAACACCGGCAACACAGCGCAAACCGACAGCGTGCTCCTCGTCGTCAACGGCCCATCCCTGTTTGCGGGCCATTTCCAGATCCTGCTTCAGGCCGTGTGGCATGGTGCGGGTGTGTTCCGTCATTTTGGGCAGGCCGTGCTGATTGATGATAACATCCACTTCCCTGTCGGGCAAAAAAGCCAGCAAAGCCTTGCCAACCCCCGAACAGTGCATGAGCGCACGCCGTCCCGGCGTGACCAGGGCACGCATCATCTTCCGGCACTCCACCTGAGAGAGAAAAATGACTTCTCCGCCGTCGGCCACCGCCAAATTAACAGTCTCGCCACTTTCCTCCATCAAGGCCCGCATATAGGGACGCGCTATCTGGCTGAGATTGCGGTTTTTGGTAAAGGCATTTCCAACACTAAAGGCCTGCACCCCAATTGACCATAAGGTCCGTTCGCCATCAAAGGTAACATAACGCTCGTGCTGCATTGTGGTTAACAGACGATGCACCGTAGAAGGCGGCAATTTCACCCGTTGCGAAATCTCAGTCAGGGTCATGCCATCGTCGCTATCTGCCAGGGTATTTAATATGCCAAGGGCACGCACCAGCGATTGAACCTGCTGCATTCGGCTTTTCCTCCCCACAAAATACGTTCTTGGAATGGTGTGCAGGCAAGATGCCGAATACCGGCAATCAGTGACCGTTTTGCACAAGCGCCCGACTGCGCCACCAAACGACGCTGGAATAGCCCACAAGATAGAGTGTTGCTGCACCAAAAGCGAGAAGCGTTCCAACACCGGCACCAAATTGCGGATAAGTAAAGCAGACGGAAACGATGTAAATCAGCAACGCCCCCATCCCGCGCGGAAAATTGCGGATCACGGTATGGACCGGTGCAATGCCATAGGAAAAATGCAAAATCAGGATCATGGGATACAATGTGACCGGAAAACCGGCAAACAGCCCCGCCCATCGCGGTCCGATAATGGCCGCAGCGCCGCTGATCGCAACCACGATCAGCGCGGCAATAGCGGCACGAATGGCAACAATGCTGCGGGTTATGCGTACACGTTGGGCAATGCTGACATTTTCAATGGCCCGGAACAGAAAAATCGATACACACATTGCAATCAACAGGGCCCCGGCTGCTTCAAACAAAGTGAAGGTAACAAGCTGCCCCAGCCAGGAAACAAACACAAATGCGACAAAGGATGCCAATGATGCCACAGGCATCTGCACCCATAGCGCATGATGTTCAACGGCACGCGATGCCAAATAATAGGCATATAAAAAAGCCAGTGTCGCAATCAGTCCGGGCAAGGCATAAACCGCGCTTTCCCGGGCAAATGGCACGCCCTGCTCTATCGCAATAAAAAACAGCAATATCGCCGTTCCCAACGGATAACCTGATAGCACACCCGCAACCCGCGGCCCGGCACGCTCGGCAAGGAGCGACAGCCCAAGTACCACAAAGATCGAAACCGCCAGTTTGGCAATGAACAGCGACATGAAAAACCCGTAACGCAGCATGAAAATACAAAACGTTATCGAATTGTCGCAATATTATCAAAATTATGCCAGTGGAATATGAAAACCCTTCCGGACAACACCATTTGCCAAGCCTTAACGCGGCAATGGCGTTGATATTTTTGCCAGAGCATAAGTAAGGCCCGTGCCGGTATGCTATTGCATCTGCAAGTCAAAATGCGCCATTGCCACGGAATTGCCGTTTACCAGCACTTCGATCAAATGCTGTCCCGGATAATATTTTCGGGTCGTAATTTCGTATATCCGATGGCTGCGCGTCAAACTCACACTTTCACCCGCTTTAAGGCGCAGTTTTTTCCACTTGAATACTTTAGGCGACAAGCTGCCATTGGCCTTGCGATGATGAATGGCATAATCAATCACCAAGTCCCGCGTTTTCTTTTCATCATTCTTCAGATCAATCGAAAAGGCGATTTCCTGGCCCATTGCAATTGCAGCATTCTTTAAGCGTACCGACGATGCCACCACCCGGACCGGGCCCAAACCCAATGCACGTAACGTCCCCTCATGCCCCTGCTTCACCAGGCTGCGACAGGCGTGATGCACCAGACGCTGCCGGCTTTTGGGAGCATTATGCAACCAATCCGTCGCAATCTCTGCAACAAGATCAGGATGGTCCTTGGCAATATCATTCAGGTTATTGGCAACAGAACGCCGGACATATTCGGCCCGGTCATCACGCAGGCGCGTTAACAATGCAATGACAGGGGCCGGATTTTCAATAAAAACCGGCAAACGTATTCCCCACGGTAATCGCGTTCGCGTACCTTCCGAAACAAGGCGGCGCACATGGGCATTCGGATCATCCACCCAACCAGATAAAATCGCCAATGTTTGGCCCGTGTGATTTGCCAGGAACGGGCGAATGGCAAACTCGGCACTGAAGCGTTGCGTTAACTGATACAAACTATCCATTGATAATTCGATATTATCCTGACCGTGACGGGCAACATAGTCAGCCATTGGCATGATCGCCCAACCCCGAACACCCTCGCCCGAAACTTCTGATTTTGGATCTGTAATATCGTTGAAATCGCCATCAGGAGCTGGTGCCAGACTTTGATTAATCACTGCAACTGCCCGTGCAAAATCTGTTGGTAAATGCGTACTTAGTGCGTCGAGCACCTGATTGCTGCGCTGCTTTAATTCCAGTACCGCAAGATTTTCTGACGCATCGCGCATAAAACCCGCATCATCAAACTCGGGATAAACACGTAAAATATGCGCCGCCATATCGGCAATCAACGCACTTGAAAACAGGTCTTTGAACGGTGTTCCCATCACAACTTCCCGGTTTTTGTTCCTTTTATGTTCCTACCACCTCCTGTTTTTGAAAACCATCCTCGAAATCGGGACCTGCTGACAGAAACTGACAGCAGGGTTGTCGTCCGGGATCATGGCAGGTTCACCATCTGCCTCTGCCATGAAGCACCGAACATTTTCTTTCAGTCCTTTAGAAGCTTGCAACACTTGCGACAATCAGGCGTCAATACTCTCAAGCTGCCGCTTCCTGCCTACTGAATGAGACACTGAAACGTGGTTTGGAGCTGCACGCAGCGCATTACGCGGTTTCTGGACGATGACACCACGCCATCCCATACCTTCGTAAGTTTCATATCCAGGCGTCAAGGCAAAGGCGACAATGGTGCCATCCTCCAGAAGATAGGAATCCTTGTCATTCTTTCCAAGCTGAAGGATAAATCGTTCTTCGCGACGGCTCATCCCGTCGGATGTTGCAATAACATTGAAATTACGATCCACAATCATCACCCGGGTTCTGGGAGCCTCTTCCTCGGCAAAGCTGACCGAGTTCACCACTGAATCTGCCTGGGTTTCCCAATCAAAGAAGATGCCCATCGCTCCGATGATTTCGCCATCAGCCTCTCCCTCTGCCCGAACCGCAGTTGCATAGGTTGCCGTTGAGCGCCCGCCAAAATGCTGACTGCGTTCGATGTCGGCCACGGCATATTCCGTACCGTCACGGGTTGCCATCGCCTGGCGAAACCAGCTTTCATTACTGACATCCAGCCCCTTGACCCGATAAAGGTCCGGCCTGCCATTGGCGATAACGCGGCCATGACGGTCCGCAACCCATAAATCAAGATAAACCGTGTAGGAATCCAAAATCACGCCAAGGCGTTTTGACGCCCACTGCGCCGCCTGTTGATTGTCCGGATCAGCACATCCATCAACCACGGCGCTATCTGTCGCCCACCAGCGCACATCGCACGACCGTTCATATAAATTCCGGTCAATCAGTTCGATGACATACAGTGCCAAATCAGACAGTCGCGCACCACGCACCATTTGTGCCGTCCCGCGCAAATCGCGGGCTTCCGTTGCAAACAAATTCTGAAGCTCGGTTGCTATTGATGTGACCTGTTGGGAAATACTGTTCACTTCGTTGGCCACTACAGCGAACCCGCGTCCCGCTTCGCCCGCACGGGATGCCTCTATCAGTGCATTCAGCGCCAGTATTTTTGCGGCCTTGGTGACGTTCTGTATTTCGTTGACTTTGGCTGTGGTCAGTTCCGACATCTTTGTCGCAGCATTCAAAATTCTCTCAGGCATGTTATCCCCCAGTTTTTTTTTAAGTTACTGATGGGAAAAGGCTGCTCTCGACTTCCTTGTCGTACACGTCATATTTTTGAAACACATAAAACATCAGTAGAATTATTTCTAAATTATTTCAAATACTTGTCATTAATTTCCAATTCATACAAATATCTATTCCAAACTGTCACAACTCAAAGGCGAAAAATACGTAATACAAAAAGAGCAAAAATATCACGCCACAACACCCTTCACATATACCTATGAAGAGGAAGAAATTCCCCGCACAGCACCTTGATCATGCTGTTCGCCCCCTGGATATGACGCAAGAAACAGAGTCGAAATGGTATTTTTCGACCATAAATCACAATAAAATTCACATTTCTGAAGTTTTGTCGCATCAAATTCAAAAAAAGGCACAACACCGGATGGTGCCATGCCCTACTTGAACGCATTGAATAATTTGTCGCACGATCTTGGCAAACCGGCTTTACAGGATGCCAAAATGACTAAGACCATCCCACAACAGCTTTAACCCGGTGATCAGCAGCAACACATAACAAACACGGTAAAACAGTTGCTGGTTTACCTTGTCATGTGCCCACAGACCAAGCCAGGTGCCCAAAATCGCCACAGGTGCCAAAACCGCTGCCGTTTCGAGATTGGCCCCGTTGAACTGCCCCAAAAACCAGTAAGGGATCAGTTTTACGTAATTCACGACAATAAAAAACATCACCGTCGTGCCAACAAAGACCGTTTTATCCAGCCGCTGGGGAAACAAAAATACCGACAAAGGTGGCCCGCCCGCATGGGCCACAAAACTGGTAAAGCCAGAAATGGTGCCCCAAAAAGTCCCCTTAAGCCAGGTTGCGGAACGCGGCTTATTGCCAGATGACTTGCGCCGCAGCCAGTGATCAAGGGTGAAACCAATCGCGATCAATGCAATCAGTATCTTGACGGCTTCTTCGCTCAGATAGCTAAAGGACAGGGACCCCACCAAAATCCCGATCAGGGCGGCGGGGATCAGGATCATCATATTGCGGCGATCCCAATTTTTGCGATAGGCCCAAACATTGGCCAGATCCATCAAACACAAAATCGGCAACATAATGGCCGCTGCCACCTGTGGCGAAACAGCCAGGGCAATAAGGGGTACCGAAACCACCCCCAGGCCACCGCCAAAACCGCTTTTGGAAACGCCAGCAATTAAAACAGCCGGAATCGCCACCATATAAAAAAATGGATCGCTGATTATTTCCATTATTCTTCCAGTACGTCATTCCCTTATATCCCCCTGCCCCAAAGCCCAAAGACCCACATGTCGCGCCGAAAAGGCAGCAACCAGACCTTTGGACATTTGCCAAGGCAACGAAAATAAAGGGTTATTTTTCAAGCAGGCGCGGCATCAGCTCAACAAAATTGCAGGGCCGATGACGGAAATCGAGCTGATAGACGAGAATGCCGTCCCACGCATCCTTACATGCCCCGTTAGAACCGGGCAATGCAAACATATAAGTCCCGTTCGCAACGCCGGCCACAGCACGGGACTGAACAGTTGACGTACCGATCTTTGCATAAGACAACCAGCGGAACAATTCACCAAATCCCGGTATTTCCTTGTCATAAACCGCTTGATGGGCTTCGGTCGTCACATCCCGTCCGGTTACACCCGTACCACCGGTGGAAATGACCACATCCACATTCGGCGCCAGCGACCAGGCCCGTAATTGCACCACCAACTGCTCAAAATCATCGGGCAGTATTTTACGCTCGATAATTACATGGCCGGCTTTCTCGGCACGTTGCACCAAAATATCGCCCGAACTGTCTGTCGCAAAACTGCGCGTATCGCTCACTGTCAGCAATGCAATATTTACCGGCTTGAACGGCAGGGAAGTATCTATTTTTCCTGGCATCTCGAAACTCCGCAAACAATATTTGCCTGCAGCTTAGCGCTCCATCCCCCGAGTGCAAGCCATTCATGCCACAACAGTAAAAACGGTTCATACGCGCAAGGCTTTTGTTTAACGGTTTTCGGCTCAAATATCCGCTCCCCGTTGCGAACACCCCCATCGAGCTCTAACTGATTCCTGAAACCAGTTTTCATCGAAAATTAAAAAAAAATAAATTCAGTCACATAACCAAATATTTTCACCACGTGCCGGATGAATTAGGACACTTTCCAGAACGTTATTTGGCATTGCACCAGCACTATTCTTGCCGCGCAGCATATTTCGACGTAAAAAAGTGGCAGGGTTATACCGAATTAGCAAAGACAACAGCACCGTGGCTCCCGACAACAGATAACAATATCAACGCAGGAAACAGAGGTATCGACGATGACGGACATTCTTTGGCAACCAGGCCCGGAACGCATTCAAAACGCCAATGTGACGCGTTTTCGTGAATGGCTGAACAGTCGCCACAATCTGCGGCTGGAAAATTTCATCGAACTTTATGACTGGTCAGTGCGCGAGATGCAGGCTTTCTGGCCGGCATTGATCGAATATGCCGGGCTTAAAGCTGAAACCTGGGGCGAAACGGTGCTGGAAAATCCGCATCAAATGCCCGGGGCCAAATTTTTCCCCGAGGCGCGTCTGAATTTTGCCGAAAATCTGCTGCGACGGGACGATCAAAATGATGCCCTGGTTTTCTGGGGGGAAGACAAGGTTAAAACCCGTATGTCGTGGTGTGATCTGAATATCGCGGTATCCAAATTCTCCCAGGCGCTGCGAGCCCAGGGTGTTGCCAAAGGCGACCGTGTTTGCGGCTATATGCCCAACATGCCCGAAACGGTGGTTGCGATGCTTGCCACAGCCGCGATTGGCGCAACCTGGTCTTCCGCGTCGCCTGATTTTGGCGTTCAGGGTGTCGAGGATCGCTTTGGCCAAATCGAACCAAAAGTCATGATCACGGTGGATGGCTATTATTATAACGGCAAAAGCCATGACATCCGCGAAAAAACCAAAGACATCGTTGATCGCATTCCCAGCATCGAAACGGTTGTTATCGTCCCCTATGCCTTTGATGGCACAAACAGTACCAACATTCGCAACGCAATTTCCTATGCCGATTACACCGGCCACTTTGAGGCAAAAAAAATCGAATTTGAACAGGTGGCGTTCAATCACCCGCTTTATGTGATGTTCTCCTCTGGCACCACCGGCAAACCGAAATGTATTATACACGGTACCGGTGGCACGCTGTTAAAGCAGGTTTCCGAACATCTGATGCACTGCGACGTTGCATCGGGTGATCGGGTTTTTTACTTTACGACCTGTGGCTGGATGATGTGGAACTGGCTGATGGGCGGGCTTGCCGCCGAGGCAACCCTCATGCTCTATGATGGCTCTCCTTTTTATCCCAGCGGCAACATTTTGTTTGATTATGCCGATGCCGAAGGCATGACCCTGTTTGGCACATCGGCCAAATATATTGATGCCCTTGCCAAAGCCGAACTCAAACCTCGCGAGACGCATGATCTCTCTTCAGTGCGGGCCATGACATCAACCGGTTCTCCGCTGGCACCGGAAAGTTTCGACTATGTCTATCGCGATATAAAAGAAGACATCCATTTGGCCTCCATCTCGGGTGGGACCGATATTCTGGGCTGTTTTGTGCTTGCCAGTCCGGTGCTGCCCGTGCGGCGCGGCGTTATCCAAACCCGCGCCCTGGGGCTTGCGGTGAATGTCTATGATGACGACGCCAAACCCGTGCTCAATCAAAAGGGCGAACTGGTTTGTACGGCCCCCTTCCCGTCCATGCCTGTGGGATTCTGGAATGACCCGGATGGTCAACGTTATCACGACGCCTATTTTGACCGCTTCCCCAATGTCTGGTGCCACGGCGACTATGTCGAACTCGATGATCAGGGCGGCATGGTCATTTATGGTCGTTCTGATGCAACCCTCAACCCGGGCGGTGTGCGTATTGGCACTGCCGAAATTTATCGCCAGGTTGAAAAACTGCCGGAAATTCAGGAATCCATCGTTATAGGCCAGGAATGGGACAATGATGTGCGCGTCGTTCTGTTCGTTGTTCTAAGCCCCAATTTGATTCTGGACGATGCCCTGAGAGACCGGATCAAAAAGCAGATCAGAAACAATTGTACACCGCGCCATGTCCCGGCAAAAATCGTCGCGGTTGATGACATTCCCCGCACAAAATCGGGCAAAATAACCGAACTGGCAGTGCGGGATGTTGTACATGGACGCAAGGTAAAGAATCAGGAAGCACTGGCAAACCCGGAAGCACTGGATCTATACGCCGACCTGGAAATTCTTCGGGATTAGACATTGCACTGCAATGATTCGTCGAAATCGCATGTGGTCCCCTCATCGAGGGGGCCTCTTTTTTTATCCGAAATGTCGAAAAACCTGTCCTTCACGAAACCATAGAATACCCAGGGGCAAATCATTTCGATTCCGCGTTGCAGAAAAGATCAAAATTTAGACAAATGAAATTTTTGCATTTTTTTCGCGCATATAGCGACATGCTGAAAAAAATTTGGCTCCAGACTACCCAACAAACCTGACCAAAGAGTCAGGAACCTAAGCCACTGATATTAAATTAATAAAATTGATTGACTAATTCCACATCCTGTTCCTGGGCTAATTTGATTACCCAATGAAATGCCGATTTGAGCCAAATGTTACCAACGCGAAATCGACGCACCCATTTTTCACTCTTGACACATATGGTCCTAAAATTCCTTAATTTGGCTGTCCTTACAAAAGGACAGGACAGATATGCCAATTTGGCATGTCTGGGGTGGCATAGAAGTTACCAAAGCCGTTAAAGATGCTTTGCTAATGAGGGAGCTCATAAATGAAAATGAAAACGATCCTGGCCGCTGGCGCAATGTCTGTTGCTGCCATTGCCGCAAACAACGCCCATGCGGGCGCTGTGATTGACGGCATCAAGGCCAAAGGTTTCGTTCAGTGCGGCGTGAATACCGGTCTTCCGGGATTCTCGGCTGCAAATTCGGAAGGCAAATGGGAAGGCCTTGACGTTGATGTTTGCCGTGCCGTTGCCGCAGCACTTCTGGGCGATGCTGAAAAGGTACAATACACGCCGATGACGGCAGCACAGCGTTTCACTGCGCTGCAATCTGGCGAAATCGACATCCTGTCGCGTAACACCACCTGGACTCTGACCCGTGATGCAAAACTGGGCCTGACCTTTGGTGGCGTTAACTACTATGACGGCCAGGGCTTCCTGGTCCCGAAAGCTCTTGGTGTTTCGCATGCAACCGAACTGGACGGGGCAACCGTCTGTGTGGAACCGGGCACAACCACCGAACTGAACCTGGCCGACTATTTCCGCGCCAAGGGCATGAGCTTCGAGCCGGTTGTGATTGAAAACATCAACGAAACCACAGCAGCATTCTTTGCTGGTCGTTGTGATGTTTACACCACCGATGCTTCCGGTCTGGCATCTGTTCGCCAGACAATGGCACCGAACCCGGATGACTATGTGATCCTGCCGGAAATCATTTCCAAAGAACCGCTTGGTCCGGCTGTCGCACAGGGTGACGATCAGTGGGCAGACCTGGTTCGCTGGTCCCTGATGGCAATGATTGAAGCTGAAGAACTCGGCGTTACCAGTGAAAACGTTGACGACATGAAGAAGAGCGAAAACCCGAGCATCCAGCGTCTGCTGGGCGTCTCGCCGGGGATGGGCGAAGCTCTTGGCGTTGACGAAGAATGGGCATACCGCATCGTCAAACAGGTTGGCAACTATGGCGAAAGCTACAAAGCCAACGTAACCGCAAAGCTGGGCCTGGAACGTGGCCTGAACGCTTTGTGGACCGACGGTGGTCTTCAGTACGCTTTGCCGGTCCGTTAATCGACCTGGCCTTCACAAACGAAATGAGCTCCGCCCGCTGGTATGTCTGCCGGGGCGGAGCTTTTCGTTATAGCTTCTGAATATTGGATACAATCTACACCTGAGGCACAGATGAGTAAGACTCAACAGGCCCCGGGGGGTGTCCGTTCCAAAGGCCTCGCCGATTACCTTAATGACGAAAATGTTCGCGCTGTCATTTATCAGATCATCGCGATCGGACTTGTCATATTGGCTGGCTGGTATCTGGTTTCCAATACCCTGGACAACCTGGAACGACAAAACATCTCAACCGGTTTTGGCTTCCTTGACCTGGAAGCATCGTTCGGGATCAGCGAAAGCATGATCGACTATACGCCGAAAAGCACATATGCCACGGCGCTTCTGGTCGGCCTGCTTAACACCGTCAAGGTCGCGTTTCTCGGCATTGTTCTGTGTACCATTATTGGCACAATCTTTGGTATTGCACGCCTTTCATCGAACTGGATCGTCCGCAAACTGGCGGCGATTTATGTCGAGACATTCCGGAATATTCCGGTTCTGCTTCAGCTTTTCTTCTGGTACGCCATCATCCCCGGCGCGTTTCCGGCAGCGCGAAATGCACTGGAACCCATCCCCGATGTCCTGATGACCAATCGTGGCATTTATATTCCGGTGCCTGTCGCCGACAATGCCTATGAATTTATGGGCATTGCCGCCATCCTGGCGTTGATTATCATCTATTTCGTCAAGAAATGGGCCGATAAACGCCTTGATGCCACCGGGCAACCTTTCCCCATTGTCTGGGCCAGCGTCGGTATTTTTGCTGGTCTCGTTCTGGTCGCCTATCTTGCCGGTGGCGCCCCAACCGCAATGGACATTCCGGAACTCAAGGGCTTCAATATTCGCGGTGGCTACAATATCTCGCCGGAATTCCTGGCCGTTCTCATTGGGCTGACGGTCTATACATCAACCTATGTTGCCGAAGTTGTTCGCTCGGGCATCGAGGCCGTTCCAAGCGGCCAGTGGGAAGCCGCCGACAGCCTGGGACTTAAACGCTCGGTATCCCTGCGGAAAATCATTTTGCCGCAATCGATGCGCGTCGCCATCCCTCCGCTGACCAATCAGTATCTGAACCTGACCAAAAACAGCTCGCTTGCTGTTGCAGTCGGTTATCCGGATCTGGTTTCGGTCTCCAACACCACCATGAACCAAACCGGTCAGGCCATCGAGGCAATCTCGATCTATATGGCTGTCTATCTTGGTCTCAGCCTGATCACCTCGCTGTTCATGAACTGGTTCAACAATAAAATGGCATTGGTGGAGAGGTAACATGGCAACAAGTACCCAACTTCCACCCGGCCCAAGTGGCACATCGAGCCAGCGTGCAATTGGCTGGGTGCGCAAGAACCTGTTTAACAGCTGGTTCAATTCCGTCTTGACAATTCTCGCCATTGCCTTTGTCGTCTGGATTGTCCCGCCGATTTTTGAATGGGCCTTTGTCAAAGCCACACTCACCCCTTCCATCGAGGCCTGCCGCGCCGTTTCCGGTGCGTGCTGGGGATTTGTCAACGCCAATTTGCGCCTGATCATTTTTGGGGTATATCCCTATGATGAACAGTGGCGTCCGTTGCTGGCGATGGTCATTTTGCTCGGCATTATCATTGCCAGTCTGGCAAGTGTCAAATACCCGCGCCTGCAAAAGCTTGTCTTGCCAATGTGGGGGCTTGGCATCCCTGCCATCGCCATCCTGATGTGGGGGGGTATTTTAGGCCTCACCTATGTTCAGAACAGTTCATGGGGGGGGCTGCCACTCACCCTGATCCTCTCGACAATCGGCGTCGTTTTCGCATTCCCGCTTGGACTGCTGCTCGCCCTTGGCCGTCAGTCACACATGCCGGCCATCAAAACCATTTCGGTGGTTTATATCGAAGTTATTCGTGGTGTGCCGCTGATTACAGTGTTGTTCATGGCATCTGTCATGTTCCCGCTGTTTTTGCCCGAGGGCGTATCCATCGACAAACTTCTGCGTGCCCAGATCGGGATCATCCTGTTTACGGCGGCCTATCTGGCCGAAGTATTCCGTGGTGGTCTGCAGGCAGTACCGCGCGGCCAGTTTGAAGCTGGTGACAGCCTTGGCCTGTCTTACTGGCAGTCCATGCGCCTTATCATTCTGCCGCAGGCGCTGCGTCTGGTTATTCCGCCCACGGTTAACAGCTTTATCTCGATGTTCAAGGATACAACCCTGGTCGTGATCATTGGTCTGTTCGACCTTCTGGGAGGGGTAAAACTGGCCCTGCGCAGTGACCCTGCCTGGACGAAATACTATGTCGAAGGTTATCTTTTCGCTGCGGCGATTTTCTTCCTGATCTGTTACTCGATGGCCCGCTATTCCGCATATCTTGAAAAAGAATTGCGCAAGGGCGAACGCCGGTGAGGAGAGAGGAAAACAAAATGAATGCTACTGAACTCAACAAAAATGTTGCTCCGCCGCCGTCCGACGAAGACGTGATTACCATTAACAAGGCCAATAAATGGTATGGCAACTTTCACGTTCTCAAGGATGTTGATCTTACGGTCCGCCGTGGCGAACGTATTGTCATTTGCGGCCCTTCCGGCTCGGGGAAATCAACCCTTATTCGCTGCCTGAACCGTCTGGAAGCCTATCAAACCGGTGAAATCACGGTTGATGGCATCCTGTTGGGGGACGATATCAAAAACATCGAAGCCGTGCGCCGCGAAGTCTGCATGGTGTTCCAGCACTTCAACCTTTTCCCGCATATGACCGTGCTGGAAAACCTGACTCTGGCGCCAATCTGGGTTCGCAAAACCTCGAAAAAGGAAGCCGTTGAACTTGCCATGCACTACCTGGAACGTGTGCGCATTGGCGAACAGGCCCATAAATATCCGGGCCAGCTTTCAGGCGGGCAGCAACAGCGTGTGGCCATTGCACGGTCCCTGTGCATGCAGCCGAAAATCATGCTGTTTGACGAGCCAACCTCGGCCCTTGACCCGGAAATGGTCAAGGAAGTGCTTGATGTGATGGTTGAACTGGCAAAAGAAGGCATGACCATGCTGTGCGTGACGCACGAAATGGGCTTTGCCAAGGAAGTTGCCGACCGCGTTGTTTTCATGGATGCCGGCGAGATTGTTGAAATGGGCGAACCCCGTGAATTCTTCGCCAATCCGAAAAGCGAACGCACAAAACTGTTCTTAAGCCAAATTCTGTCTCACTAGACACAAATCCGGCTTTAAACAGTCAAACGGCCCCGGTGAATTCGGGGCCGTTTTTCTTTTTGCACATTTCGTCCTTGCGCCCTGCCCGCCAAGCAGCGACTATCGCGCCATCATTTTATGAATAACACTGATTGCATCATGACATTGCCCAACGATACAGCCCAAAGCCCGGCAAACGCGACCTCGCCTTTTTTGAAGATCAAGGATCTGGTCAAGAAATTTGGCGACACTATCGCACTGGATCATGTCAGCCTGTCGCTGGATCGCGGACAAAAAATGGCGGTCATCGGGCCGTCGGCTGCAGGCAAAAGTGTTCTGCTAAAATGTCTGGCGGGCGTTTATCGCGCCGATAGCGGCAATGTTCTGATCGACGGTGTCAATATTGCAAAAAGCAGTGATAACAACCAGGAAAACTGGGCGGATCGCATTGGCATGCTGTTTCAGCAAAATGCCCTGTTTGACAGCTTGCCGATATGGCAAAATGTGTGTTTTCAACTTATCGAGAATGGCACTCTCGGCCGTAAGCAGGCCAAAGATCGTGCTGTCGAATTGCTTGGCCTGGTCGGACTGGATGCCGACAGTGCGTTATTGCACCCGTCCGACCTGTCTGGCGGGATGCAAAAACGTGTTGGCATTGCCCGTGCCATTGCCAACAGCCCGGAAATTTTGTTGCTTGATAACCCGACGGCAGGTCTGGACCCGGTACTGTCCAATCATATTGAAAACATGATCGACACCATCGCCCGAAAGCAGAACACCACCGTCATTACCGTGACCAACGACATGGAAATCGCCCAAAAACGCTACGATTTTCTGACCATGATGCACGAAGGAAAGGTCTACTGGCACGGCAAACGGGACGAAATCTCTGCTGCGCAAAACGACCACCTGGCACAAATGCTCAAAGGCTCCGCGCAAGGTCCTATTTCCATGCGGACCCGCAATCGCGGCCAGCATCTGGTTGCCTGAAAATCCGCCGCCTGATGCGCGGCTGCAATCAGTCCGCGCAGTAAACCGACAAATCCGCCTGCTCCAGAATACTTTCCCACGATTTTCCGGGGGCAATATCGGTAAACAGGGCGTCCACCTCTGACAGATGGCCCAACCGAACCATTGCCCGTCGGCCAAATTTGGAAATATCGGTACACAGGAATGTCTGGCGGGAATTGGAAATGATGGCGCGCGCGACACGCACTTCGCGATAGTCAAAATCCATCAGGCTGCCATCTTCATCGACACCCGAAATACCGATAATGGCGTAATCAACCTTGAACTGGCTGATAAAATCGATTGTCGCTTCACCGATAATGCCAAAGTCACGCTGACGCACAACACCCCCCGCAATAATCACCTCAAAACCGGGATTGGCCGCACAAATCTCGGCAACATGCAGGTTGTTGGTGATGATTTTAAGATTCTTGTGCTCCGAGAGGGCGCGCGCCACTTCTTCGGTCGTCGTCCCGATATTAATGAAAAGCGATGCACCCTCGGGAATATGCCGGGCCACCAGATGGGCAATCTTGCGTTTCGCCTCCAGATTAAGCACCTGACGATCCGTATAGGCTGTATTTTCTGTTGTTGACAGGCTCGCCGCCCCGCCATGATAACGCGCAATCAGCCCTTCTTCGGCCATTTCGTTAATATCGCGGCGGATGGTTTGCGGGGTAACGTCAAAATGTGTCGCCAGTGCATCGATGGTCATAAAACCGCTAACAGCAACCTTTTCCAGAATTTCGCGGCGGCGCCTGTCCAATTTACCCATTTTCTCTCCGATGCGGCGATGTGACGTTATCTGTATTTGTTTTCATTTCGCTGCAAACCAATAAACATGATGCTAAAAATGACCTGTCATGATTATATTTGCACCCTCTAACATGCGGGGATCGCACAAAAGATGCAAGACCGTGCTGCCTCGAAAACCCGAAATCTCCTGTCGTACAACATTTCGTCACAGCACCACCTTGTTTGACAATCCCGGGCATTGCCCCAGCAAGCAGGCCATATGAACAATGCTTGCTCTGTTAGGTTCCGGTGATGGCAGGCATGGCTTGCGCTGTCAGCAAACCGCGGGCGGCATGGGTTTGTTCGCGAATGAAGTCTGCCAACAGGCGAATCCGGGCAACATTGATCATGTCGCTATGACAAACCATCCAGTAATCGCGCATAATCCTTACGCTTTCAGGTAAAACCGGCACCAGGTCATCAAAGGCAACCGCCATGAAATAGGGCAAAATGCACAATCCAAATCCGGCCCGTGTCGCCTTTAACTGGGCAAAAACACTGGAACTTTGATAGCTGGCGCGCAGTCCGGGCAATAATTCCCCCAGATAGTTCAGCTCCTGGGTAAAAATCATATCCTCGATATAGCCAATAAACGGATGCAGCGCCAATTGCGACCGGTCTGTAACCGGCCCGTGCTCTGCCAGATACTGGCGTGACGCATACACATAAAGCGCGTAGCTCGATATTTTCTCGCGGTGATAGGACCCTGTTTTGGGCGTGTTTAGGGCCACGGAAATATCGGCTTCGCGTCGTGAAAGCGAAACGATCTGCTGAATATTGACCATTTCAATCGACAGGCTCGGATGGCGTTTGGCAAAGAAAGGCAGCTTTTCCCCAATGAAAAAATTGCCAAATCCTTCCGGAACACTAAACCGCACAACACCACTGAGCGCAAAGGCCCCCGTCCCCACCTCACCAAGCAGTTTATCGGCCTCCTGGGCCATTGTCTCGGCTGGCGACATCAGGCGCGCGCCAAGCGGCGTCAATACATATCCGCGCGGATTTCGCTCGAACAGTTTTGCCCCCAATCGCTGTTCAAGCCGGTCAATACGCCGTGCCACCGTAACATGGCTTGTCCTTAATCGCCTTGCGGCTGCCGATAACTGTCCGTCACGCGCAACCGCCAGAAAATACTGCAAATCATCCCAGGAAAAATTGTTCATCCGACCGTTCTGTTCATTTTTGTACAGATATTGTCCAAAATTATATATTTGTTGACCTTTTGGTCAATGTTAGCGTTCACATCGAACAACAAAACAATAACCCGCTTGCCTGAAAACAATCGCAGGCGGAGACTATCAGGGCATCGAAACAACCTTCCGGTGCGTAACAAAAATAAACAAGTACACGGCACAGTGTACGCCTATCCATTGCCTGTCTTCCGCCGCTGTCAATTGACCTGCGGTCAAAACAGTGGTCGGAAAAACAGGAACGTCCCCGCCATTTATGTGAATGGCGGTAACAACATGGTTCAGTTAGGGAGGAACCCCAGATGAAGAAACTCGCGATGGCATCCATTGCCGTCATGGTGGCCGCGACTGCGCTTCCGGCTTATGCCGCCGGTGTTTCCGATGATATTGTTAAAATCGGTATTCTCAATGACCAATCTGGTGTTTATGCCGATTTTGGCGGCAAATGGTCTTATGAAGCCGCAAAAATGGCCGTCGAGGATTTTGGCGGCACCGTTTTGGGCAAAAAAATCGACGTTATTACCGCAGACCACCAGAACAAGCCTGATGTCGCCGCCAACATTGCCCGTCAATGGTATGACGAGGACAAGGTTGATGCGATCATGGAGCTGACCACCTCGTCAGTGGCACTGGCTGTTCAGGGCATTTCCAAAGAAAAGAAAAAAATCGACATTGTAACCGGTGCCGCCACAACGGAACTGACCGGCAAACAATGCTCCCCCTATGGTTTTCACTGGGCTTATGACACCCATGCGCTTGCGGTTGGCACCGGTGGCGCACTGGTTAAAAACGGCGGTGATACCTGGTTTTTCCTGACCGCAGACTACGCCTTTGGCTATTCGCTGGAAGAGCAAACCGCTAAATTCGTCACCGACAATGGTGGCAAGGTTTTGGGCTCGGTCCGTCATCCACTGTCAAGCACCGACTTTTCGTCCTTCCTGCTTCAGGCACAGGCATCGGGTGCCAAGGTCATTGGCCTGGCCGATGCCGGGCTTGATACCGCCAATGCCATCAAACAGGCATCGGAATTTGGGATCGTTCAGGGCGGTCAGCGCCTTGCTGCCCTGCTGTTTACCCTGGCCGAAGTGCATGGCCTGGGGGCCCAGGCCGCACAGGGCCTGTCCCTGACCGAAGGTTTCTATTGGGACCGCAACGATGAATCGCGCGAATTTGGCAAGCGTTTCCATGATCGTACCGGCCGTATGCCCAACATGATCCAGGCAGGCACCTATTCGGCTGTTCTTCAGTATCTCAAGGCCATCAAGGAAGTCGGCACGGATGAAACCGAGGCCGTCTCCAAGGCGCTGCATGAAATGCCGGTTCATGACGTCTTTGCCCCCAACGGCAAAGTCGGTGCCAATGGTCGCATGATCTATGACATGTATCTGATGGAAGTCAAAAAGCCGTCCGAAATGAAGGGCGACTGGGACTATTACAAGGTTCTTGATACCGTGCCCGGTGACAAGGCCTTCATCAAACCGTCCGAAAGCGGCTGCGCACTGGCGCAATAAGACATGATGGCAACCGGAGAACGTCTAAATCCCGGTATGTCGCAAAACGCGAACGAGGCACGGGTGGTTCTTTCCGCCCGTGACCTCCGCCGCGATTTTGGTGGCTTTACCGCGGTCAACAATGTCAACCTTGATGTTGAACACGCCAGGGTGCATGCGCTGATCGGTCCGAATGGCGCAGGCAAAACCACTGTTTTCAACCTGTTAACAAAGTTTCTTCAACCGACAAGTGGCAAGATTACTCTGCTGGGCCAGGACATTACCAAAACGCCCCCCGCCAATGTAGCGCGCATGGGCCTGGTTCGCTCCTTCCAGATTTCGGCTGTTTTTCCGCATTTGACGGTTCTGGAAAATGTCCGTGTCGCCCTGCAACGCCCCAACCATCTTGCCATCCAGTTCTGGCGATCGATGGATACGCTTGATCGCCTGAATGATCGCGCGATGGCGCTTTTAACCTCTGTCGGGCTGGAAAAGGATATTGATAGCTACGCTGCCGACCTTTCCTATGGTCGCAAACGCGTGCTGGAAATCGCCACCACCCTGTCACTGGACCCAAAGGTCCTGCTGCTGGACGAGCCAATGGCTGGCATGGGCCAGGAAGATGTGGGGCGTGTGGCAGAGATCATTCGTGAAGTGGCGCGTAGCCGTGCTGTTTTGATGGTGGAACATAACCTGAAGGTTGTTGCCGATTTGTGTGACCACATCACCGTGCTTCAACGCGGCGAAATTCTGGCCGAAGGCAATTATGACACCGTCAGCAACGATGAACGCGTAAGAGTTGCCTATATGGGGACAGACGATGAGTGATAGGGAAATCCTTCTGTCCGTCAGGGATTTGAATGCCTGGTATGACGAAAGCCACGTTTTGCACGGGGTTAATTTAAATGTTCGCCGGGGCGAAACCGTGACCATTCTGGGACGTAACGGCGTTGGCAAAACCACCACTTTGCGTTCCATCGTGGGTATATTGCGCAAACGCACCGGCGAAATCGAATTTAACGGCCATGACCTGATGCGCCTGCCCCTGCATAAAACCGCCAAAACCGGCCTTGGCTTTGTGCCCGAGGAACGGGGTATTTTCGCCAGCCTCAGTGTTGAAGAAAACCTGATGCTGCCGCCGAAAATTTCCGATAGCGGCATGAGCATCGAGGAAATCTACGATCTGTTTCCCAACCTTTATGAACGTAAAACCAGTTCCGGCACCAAGCTTTCGGGTGGCGAACAGCAGATGCTGGCAATGGCCCGGATGCTGCGCATAGGTGTGGATATGCTGTTGCTGGACGAACCGACAGAGGGCCTGGCCCCGGTCATTGTCCAGCGCATTGGCGAGGTTTTACAAACCCTGAAACAGCGCGGCATGACCATTTTGCTGATCGAGCAGAATTTCCGCTTCGCCAGCAAGATCGCCGACCGTTTTTACCTGATGGAACATGGTCTTGTTTCCGCAGGCTTTGATGCGGACGAACTGCCAGCGCGTATGGATATGCTGCACGAGGTTCTAGGAGTTTAAACGCCGTGATTATGATTTTTGGAATTCCCATTCAGGCGTTTCTGGGACAATTGCTGATCGGCCTGATCAACGGGTCTTTCTATGCAATGCTCAGCCTTGGCCTGGCGATTATTTTCGGCATGCTGCGCGTAATTAACTTTGCCCACGGTGCGCAATATATGATGGGGGCCTTTGCCGGGATGCTCTTGCTCACCTGGCTGGGCGTTAATTACTGGTTTGCCCTGATCTTTGCCCCCGTCATTGTCGGACTTACCGGTATCGTCGTGGAACGCTTTGCGCTGCGTCGCCTTTACAATCTGGACCATCTTTATGGTCTGCTCTTTACCTTTGGGCTGGCACTGGTGGTTGAGGGTACCTTCCGGTATTTTTACGGCTCTTCCGGGCAGCCCTACGCCACCCCCGAAATCCTCAGCGGCGGGGTTAATCTGGGCTTTATGTATTTGCCGATCTATCGGGGCTGGGTTGTTGTTGCCTCGCTGATCGTATGTATCGGAACCTGGGTTCTTATCGAAAAAACCCGTCTTGGTGCCTATCTGCGTGCGGCAACGGAAAACCCGATCCTGGTCCAGTCTTTTGGCATTAATGTGCCGCTGCTGTTAACCCTGACTTATGGCCTTGGAGCAGGTTTGGCCGCACTGGCCGGGATCATGGCTGCCCCCATCTACCAGGTCAGCCCGCTTATGGGCTCCAACCTGATTATTGTGGTTTTTGCCATTGTCGTCGTTGGCGGCATGGGATCGATCCTGGGGGCCATCATTACCGGTTATGCCTTGGGCATCCTCGAAGGCCTGACCAAGGTTTTCTACCCCGAAGCCTCGAACATCGTGATCTTTGTCATTATGGCACTGGTTCTTCTGGTCCGGCCTGCCGGTCTGTTTGGTCGGGAAGCGTGAAATGAATACATCCACCATAACATCAACGGACACGAACAATACCGGCACCCGCATTCAGCTTGCCTTGCTGGCTGTCGCCTTTATCGCCCTGCTGGTCGCACCCTTTGTCTTTTATCCGATCTTTCTGATGAAAGTACTGTGCTTTGCCCTGTTCGCCTGCGCCTTTAACCTGCTGCTGGGCTACACGGGTTTGCTGTCCTTTGGCCATGCCGCTTTTTTTGGCGGTGCGTCCTACTTTACCGGTTATGTAGTCAAGGAACTGGGATTTCCACCGGAACTGGGCATTCTGGTCGGGGTTGCCGGTGCTGCCCTGCTGGGCCTGGTGATGGGCTTTTTCGCCATTCGCCGCCAGGGCATTTATTTTGCGATGGTCACACTCGCCCTGGCACAAATGTTCTATTTTTTCTGCCTGCAGGCCGAATTTACACATGGTGAAGATGGTCTTCAGGGCGTTCCGCGCGGTCATTTGTTTGGCTTTATCGATTTGAACGAACCGCTCAACATGTATTTCTTCGTGCTGGGTGTTTTTGTTATCGGTATTTTTGCCATCTGGCGCATTGTCCATTCCCCCTTTGGCATGATCCTGAAATCCATCCGTGAAAACGAAGACCGTGCCATCTCGCTGGGTTATTCGGTCAATCGCTACAAACTGGGTGCCTTTGTCATGTCTGCGGCATTGGCCGGGCTGGCAGGTGGGACCAAAACGCTGGTGTTCCAGTTTGCCACCCTGACCGACGTTGCCTGGCAAATGTCGGGGGAAGTCATTCTCATGACGCTTCTGGGTGGTATTGGCACCATCTTTGGTCCCATTTTTGGTGCCGGTTTTGTTGTTACGTTGCAAAACTATCTGGCGGCTTCCTCTTTCCCGGTAACGGTTCTGACCGGTCTGATCTTTATGATCTGCGTTCTGGTTTTCCGTCGCGGCATCATTGGTGAATTCAATGCGTCGCGTCTTGGGGCCCGTCTGGGTCTGCGAACCAAGCAATAAGGCCCCTTTTCATGACTGACGAAACGTTTGACTACATCATTGTTGGTGCAGGATCGGCGGGCTGTACGCTCGCCAACCGCCTCTCCGAAATTGAAAATGCCACCACCCTCCTGCTTGAAGCCGGCGGCAAGGACCGTTACCCCTGGATCCATATCCCGGTGGGCTACCTTTATTGCATTGGCAATCCCCGGGTTGACTGGTGCTTTAAAACCATTAACGAACCCAGGTTGAACGGGCGCTCCCTCTCCTATCCCCGTGGCAAGGTTCTGGGCGGCTGTTCCTCCATCAATGGCATGATCTATATGCGCGGCCAATCCACCGATTATGACCAGTGGCGTCAGTCGGGTTGCACCGGCTGGGGCTGGGATGACGTACTGCCACTGTTTAAAAAGTCCGAGGATTATTACAAAGGGGCAGATGAACTTCACGGTTCAGGCGGTGAATGGCGCGTTGAAGAAGCCCGCCTGCATTGGGATATTCTCGATGCCTTCCAAAATGCCGCCGAACAGGCGGGTTTCCCCAAGATTGACGATTTCAACCGGGGCAACAACGAAGGCTCCAGTTATTTCAAGGTCAATCAGCGTCGGGGTATTCGCTGGAATACTTCCAAGGCGTTTCTGCGCCCGGCACAAAACCGCAACAACCTGAAAACCCAAACCCATGCCCAGGTCCGCCGCCTGATCCTTGAAAATGGCCGGGCCGTTGGGGTGGAATTTGATCATCACGGCAGCATTCGCACGGTGCGCGCCCGCCGCGAAGTGATTTTATCAGCGGGGTCGGTTGGTTCACCACATATTCTGGAACTTTCCGGCATTGGCCGGGGCGATGTTTTGCAAAAGGCCGGGATTGATGTGGTGCATGAAAACCGCGCGGTCGGGGAAAACCTGCAGGACCATTTGCAATTGCGTTGCGCCTTTAAGGTCTCGAACATCAAAACCCTGAACGAACAGGCCAATTCCCTGTTTGGCAAGGCGGCGATTGCGCTGGAATATCTGTTTAACCAGTCCGGCCCCATGTCGATGGCCCCCAGCCAGCTTGGTATGTTCACCAAATCATCGCCCGCCTACGACATGCCCAATCTGCAATATCATGTGCAACCCTTGTCGCTGGAAAAATTTGGCGATTCCGTACATCCCTTCCCGGCCTTTACGGCCAGTGTCTGTAACCTGCGTCCTGACAGCCGGGGATCAATCCATCTAACCAACCCGGATTACAAAACCCAGCCCGCCATTGCGCCAAATTACCTGTCGGCCGAAAGCGACCGCCAGGTTGCGATTGATGCCATTCGCCAAACGCGACAAATTGTGGCGCAAAAGGCGCTGCAACCCTATAACCCGCAGGAATTCAAACCGGGACCATCTTATGAAACCGATGATGACCTGGCAAAGGCCGCCGGCGACATTGGCACCACCATTTTCCACCCGGTGGGCACCTGCCGTATGGGGACCGACCCGGATGCCGTAGTCTCTCCTGCCCTGAAATTTAATGGCATTGCCGGGCTTCGCATTGCCGATGCCTCGATCATGCCGACTATTGTTTCGGGCAATACAAATTCCCCAACCATCATGATTGCGGAAAAGGCCGCCGAACTGATCAAGGCCGATGCCGCCTGAGGGACAAAACTTTATCAGACAAACAGAAAGACCCGGACTGTGACTGGTCCGGGTCTTGGTCTTTAAAGCGGCAACAACAAAGCGTCAGTCGCCATTGCGACGTGCGACGATACGTTCACGCACAGCGGCATCGGTACCGGTTTGCGCAATATCGCCATCGCCAATGACAATGGCATCATGCAACATTTTTTCGGCAAGCTGCAATTGGGCGTCATCACGCACATGGGCAACACAAAGCGGCGACGCTGCCGAAACCGTCTGCCCCACATGGACAAAATCAGTAAAGCCAACCGCATGATCAATTTCCTGATCCGCACGGGTTCTCCCCCCCTTAAGGGCCACCAGCGCCAGACCAACCTTGCGGGCATCCATCGAGAGAACCCGACCGGTTTTACCGGCCCCAATCTCTGCAACCTTGGGCGCTGCCTCCTGATATTTGTCGATATTTTCAACAAAATCGGCAGGTCCACCAAGGCCCGATACCATGCGTGAAAAGACCTCGGCTGCGCGCCCTGACGTCAATGCTGCCGATGCCTTTTGCAACCCGTCGGCCACGTCATCGGCAATGTCGGTCAATGCCAGCATTTCGGCGGCCAGCGCCAGGGTCACATCATAAACCCGCTGTTCCTGGTTTTTGCCGGTCAGAAAATCGACCGCCTCTTTCATTTCCAGGGCATTGCCAACAGTTTCGCCCAAAACCTGGTCCATATCGGTCAACAGGGCCGTGGTGGGCACCCCATTGCGGGTTGCGACCTCGGCAATGCTTTGCGCCAGTTCACGGGCACGGTCATATTCATTCATAAACGCGCCAGAGCCAAATTTGACATCCATCACCAGCGCATCCAGCCCCGCTGCCAGCTTTTTCGACAGGATCGAAGCGGTAATCAGCGGAATGGATTCAACCGTCGCCGTAATGTCGCGAATGCCGTAAAAACGTTTATCTGCCGGTGCCAAATCGGCTGTCTGACCAATAATGGCGCAGCCAACCTCGCGGGTGACTTTGGCAAATTCGGCAAGGTCGGGTGCGGTACGATACCCGGGAATGGAATCAAATTTGTCGAGCGTCCCGCCGGTATGGCCCAGGCCACGCCCCGAAATCATCGGCACAAAGGCCCCACACGCTGCCACAATCGGCCCCAGCATCAGGCTAACCTTGTCCCCCACACCGCCGGTAGAATGCTTGTCCACCACCGGGCCGTTTTCCAGTCCCAGCTTTTTCCAGTCCAGCACCGTGCCGGAATCGCGCATATTGCGGGTCAGTGCGGCGCGTTCATCCATGCTCATGCCCTGGAAAAACACCGCCATTGCGAAGGCGGCAACCTGTCCCTCCGTCACAGAAAGATCAGCAATCCCTTTGACAAAAAAGGCAATTTCTTCTTCGCTTAAAACTTCGCCTTCACGTTTGCGGCGAATAATTTCCTGCGGCAGCATATTGTTCCCCTGCTCGGCAGATGGTTAAAAATCCGGGCGGACATGTCCATACAGCCCGCCCGATCATAGATGAATTGGGTAATCGCGTTATCTTGCCTGGGCGAAATAACGCAGCAAAATACGTATCAGGTTTGCCGATCCCTCTTTGGCCATTTCCAGGGTCTGTTCATGGCTCAGGGCGGTTTTGCTCATCCCGGCAGCAAGGTTGGTGATGTTTGAAATCGCCGCAACCCGGAAACCAAGACGACGGGCAAGAATATTTTCCGGTACCGTAGACATGCCAACCGCATCGGCCCCCATCACCCGCAACGCCCGGATTTCCGCCGGTGTTTCAAAGCTGGGGCCGGTACACCAGGCGTAAGTCCCCTCAAACAGGGGAACGCCAAGCTCTGCTGCCGTATGATGCAGCCCGGCACCAATTTCAGGGTCATAAGGCACATTCATATCCACGAAACGATCTGCGCCGTGATACCCAATCAACGGGTTGGGGCCAAACAGGCTGATATGGTCGGTAATCAGCATCAAATTGCCTGGTGTTGCCTCGGCCAGGAGCGAACCAGCGGCATTGGTCAGAATAAGCTGACCCGCCCCCAGTTCACGCAGCACCTCAAGCGGTTCCGCCATCAAATCTGAACGGCCATGTTCGTAGTAATGGGCACGCCCCTGCATGACAGCAACCGAAACCGCGCCAATGCGGCCCAAAACCAGCTTGCCACCATGTCCTTCAACCGTTGGCCTGGGAAAGCCGGGCAAATCGGCATAGTTGATGTGAATGGCTTCGCTGATTGCATCAACAACGCCGCCCATACCACTTCCCAGAACCAGGGCAACATCCGCGTTAAAGGCGGGTGCCATTTGTTTAATCACGGCAAGGGCAGCTTTAACATTGCTCATGACAAATTCTCCGGTCCAAAAGAATGCGGGATCAGCTCTTCCCGGCTCAGGGTCAGAAGGGTTTTGCCTTCTTCGCTGATGATGTAAATTTTGGCATCTGGCCCACTAAATTCGCGGATTTTCTGACGGCATCCGCCGCACGGGGTACAGGCAACATCGCCGCTGCCTACCACCACAATTTCCGTAATTTTACGTTCACCTGCCAAAACCATTGCCGAAATCGCACCGCCTTCGGCACAAACGCCTTCAGGATAGGCGGCATTTTCAACATTGCAGCCCGCAATAATGGCCCCGTTTTCAGTGCGCAAGGCCGCCCCGACCAAAAAGTTGGAATAAGGGGCATAGGCATTTTTACGTGCCGCCTGTGCTGCCGCCACCAGATCGGAGGGGGCTACAGATTTTACAGAACCAACAGCCAATGAAGCAGAATTACTATCAGTCATAGAACATCCAGACAGGGCTTAACCCGACAAAATCAAAAATCAGCGTTCCTTGACATAGGGACGGCCCAAGGATTTGGGGGCAACAGCGCGACCAATAAAGCCAGCCAGCAGAATAACCGTCAGAATGTAAGGCAAGGCCTGCACAAGCTGCACCGGAACTTCGCCAATGCCGGGCACGGAAACCCCTTGCAACCGCGTTGCCGCCGCATCCAGAAACCCGAACAGAATACAGGCAAACATGGCTGGAAACGGGCGCCACTTGCCAAAGACCATTGCGGCCAGCGCAATATAACCCTTGCCCGCTGTCATATCGGACAAAAACGATGCCCCTTGCGCGGTTGACAAATACGCCCCGGAAATGCCCACCAGAAAACCGCTGCACAGAACCGAACGATACCGCATCGCCACAACACTGATGCCTGCCGTATCGACAGCTCCCGGATTTTCACCCACAGCGCGCAGGCGCAAACCAAACCGCGTGCGATACAGCACCCACCAGGATGCCGGTACGGCCAAAAATGCCACATAAACAAGGATATTATGGCCGCTTAACAGTTCGGAATACAAAGACCCCAATACCGGGACATTGGCAACCGCATCGGCCCCTGGCAGGGTAATGGGCTGAAACCGTGCTTCATGGTCCAGTGCGGGGGTTTTACCGCCTTGGGAAAACAGCGCAATCCCGACAAGAGCGGTAAGGCCCGACATCAGAATATTGATCGCCATGCCCGAAACAACCTGATTGCCCTTATGGGTGATACAGGCGAAACCATGCAACAAAGACAAGGCGATTGTTGTCAGGACCGCGGCACCAAGCCCCAGCCAGTGACTGTCGGTGTAATAGGCCACACAGGCGGCTGAAAAGGCCCCGCCCAGCATCATGCCTTCCAGGGCCAGATTAATCGTCCCTGCCCGTTCGGAAAACATACCAGCAAGGGCGGCCAGGATCAGCGGGGTGGATGTCCGCATCGTTGCATCAAGCAACAGGACGACCATTTGGAAATTATCCATTATGCAGCCTCCTGCGCACGCTGGCGAAGACGCCAGGCTGTATACATTTGTGTCACGCGCGGGCGGAACATATGTTCAAGCGCACCAGTGCACAAAATGACCAGACCCTGAATAACCACAACCATGTCATTGGTAATGGTTGGAATTTCAAACGAAAGCTCCGCCCCGCCCTGATAGAGCATGCCAAACAACAGGGCCGAAAGGAAAATGCCAAACGGGTGATTGCGCCCCATTAACGCCACGGCAATACCGACAAAGCCGTAACCCGCGGTAAAGTCGATCAATAAACGGTGCTGAACCCCCATAACTTCGTTAAGTGCCATGAAACCGGCAAGTCCGCCCGAAATCATCATGGCGAGAATAATGTACCGGCCCGGTTCAATCCCGGCAAAGGTCGCGGCAGCCGCATTCGCCCCCACCGTGCGAATGGCATAGCCCCAGCGTGTATGCCAGATAAACAGCCACACCAGCACGCAGCAGGCAATCGCATAGACAAAGGAAAAATTCAACGGGCTGCTGGCCATATCAATGCCAAACCAGGCGGCCATATTATGAATGTAAGGCAGGGTCAGATTTTCATCAATTGCGGCACTTTCCGGCGTCATCGATCCTTGCGGCCGCAACACATTGACCAGCAGATAAACCATCAGCGACGAGGCAATAAAGTTAAACATGATGGTGGTAATTACCACATGCGACCCGCGCCGTGCCTGCAAATAAGCCGGAATATAGGCCCAGGCCGCGCCGAAAATGGCGGCAGCCAGAATGCTGACCACCAGCATCACCGGAAAAGGCAACCAGTTCAGATAAAGGGCCGCCAGCGTCACGCCCAGCCCGCCGATATAGGCCTGACCTTCGACACCGATATTGAACAGCCCGGCATGAAAGGCCACCGCAAAGGCAAGGCCGGTAAAGATGAAGTTGGTGGTGTAATACAGCGTATAGCCCACCGCCTCTTCATAGCCGAACGCACCATAAAGCATGATGCGGACAACCTCGCTGGGGTCTTCACCAATCGCCATAACCACCAGGCCGGAAATCAGAAAGGCCAGCATCAGATTCATCAGCGGCAAAACGCCAACATCAATCCAGCGCGGAAGTTGGATGGTATCACTCATTTCCCGGCCTCCGCTTCGGCCTGTTTCGGATCAACACCAGCCATCATCAGGCCCAATACCCGTTCATTTGCATCGGCGGCATTGACCTCGCCAATAATATAGCCATCGCACATCACCAAAATCCGGTCGGACAGCGACATGATCTCGTCAAGCTCGACAGACACCAGCAAAACCGCCTTGCCCGCATCACGCATGGCGACAATGCGTTTGTGAATAAATTCAATCGCGCCAATATCGACACCACGGGTTGGCTGCCCCACCAGTAACAAATCGGGATCACGCATGATTTCGCGTGCCAGAACCAGTTTTTGCTGGTTCCCGCCGGAAAAATTGGCAGCCTTCAAATGCGGGTCTGCCGGGCGAACATCAAACTCGTCCATCATATGCCGGGTGGCATCGGCAATTTTGCCCCAGTCAAGCAACGAGCCCTTCTGATAGGCCTTGTCATCCTGATATCCCAGGATGGCTGCTTCCTCGGCGGAAAAGGCCGTCACCATCGCCATACGATGGCGATCTTCGGGGACATGGGCAACACCACGCTGGCGCAGTTCGGCCGGGCCAACCCCGCGCCCTGGTGTCACGTCCTGGCCGTTCAAAATCACCCGGCCTTCGCTGACCGAACGAATACCGCCCAATGCCTCCAGCAATTCACTTTGCCCGTTACCCGAAACCCCGGCAATACCGACAATTTCACCGGCACGGACATAAAAGCTGGCATTTTTGACCTTGCGCACGCCGGTAGTGGTCTCAACACACAGATTTTCAACCTGCAAAATGGTATCGCGCGGGTTGGCTTCGCCTTTTTCCAGGCGCAACAAAACCTTACGCCCCACCATTAATTCAGAAAGTTCCTGCGGGCTGGTCTCGGCGGTGTGGCGATGTGCGACCATTTCGCCCTGGCGCATCACCGAAACATTATCGGTTGCCGCCATGATTTCACGCAGCTTATGCGTGATCAAAACCACCGTTTTGCCCTGCTGCTTCAGGGTTTCAAGAATGCGAAACAGATGGTCGGCTTCCTGTGGTGTCAACACACCGGTTGGTTCGTCGAGAATCAGAATTTCCGCGCCACGATACAGGGCCTTGAGAATTTCAACGCGTTGCTGCAACCCGACCGACAATTCACCGACAACGGCGTCAGGATCGATATCCAGGGAGTATTCGCGTTCAAGCCGGCGCAATTCCTCGCGGGCTTTGTCCACGCCTTCACGCAGAACAGCGCCGCCCTCAACACCCAAAATCACGTTTTCCAGAACACTAAAGGTTTCAACCAGCATGAAATGCTGGTGCACCATACCGATGCCAACGGCAATGGCGTCTTCCGATCCCTTAATGTCGCAAAGCTTCCCGTCAACATGAATGGTTCCCGCATCGGCCTGATAAAAGCCGTAAAGGATGCTCATCAATGTTGATTTACCGGCACCGTTTTCACCGACAATGCCGTGAATCGTGCCTTTTTCTACTTTCAGATCAATTGAATTATTGGCGTGAACCGCCCCGAACCGCTTATCAATACCGCGCAGTTCAATGGCGGGCGGCACGGTACCGGTTGCCCCGGTACCGTGCGCTGCGTGCATCGTATCTGACACGTCTAATCCCCGATTGTCAGATCGCTTACATCGGGCAGGCGCTGTCAGTCATGTAATCATGAACCTTCAGCGAGCCATCGATGATTTCTTCTTTTGCCTTGGCAACGGCAGCTTTCATATCGTCGGTGATCAGCTTCTCGTTATTCTTGTCGAGAGCCCAATCAACACCGCCTTCCTTCAGGCCAAGAACCGTCGTGCCGGAATGCCATTTGCCATTGGCGGCATCTTCAAAGGCCTGATAGACGGCAACGTCCACACGTTTGAGCATCGAAGTCAAAACCGACCCCGGATGCAGCGCATTCTGGTTGGAATCCACACCAATACCCAGCTTGCCGGCATCGGCAGCTGCCTGCAAGACACCGACACCGGTGCCGCCTGCTGCATGATAAACAACATCAACACCACGATCGAACTGCGATTTCGCCAGTTCGCCGCCCTTTACCGGATCGTTCCATGCGGCCCCCGTGGTGCCTGTCATGTTCACCAGAACTTCGGTGTTGGGATCAGAATGTTTGACACCCTGGGTATAACCGCACGAAAATTTGTGAATCAGCGGAATATCCATACCGCCAATAAAACCGACCTTGTGGGTTTTCGAGGCCATCGCCGCCAGGATGCCAACCAGGAACGAGCCTTCCTGTTCCTTGAACAGAATGGACTGGACATTCGGAAGGTCGACAACCGAGTCAACAATAGCAAAATCGGTATCAGGAAATTCGGCAGCAACCTTTTCCAGGGCACTGGCCTGCGAGAAACCGATCACGACAATCGGGTTCATGCCGCGGCGTGCAAAGTTGCGCATCGCCTGTTCGCGCTGGGAATCATTCTGGATTTCAAAGTCGCGATACGCGGTACCGGTATCTTCTTTGTATTTTTCAGCACCCGTATGGGCACTCTGATTAAAGGAACGGTCAAATTTGCCGCCCAGATCATAGACAACTGCCGGCTTGATTTCGGCAGCCGACGCCACCGTAGCATAGCACGCGACAGCCGCGACCATTGTGGTCAGAAGCTTTTTCATTCCGATGCCCTTCTGTTGCTTGATTCTCTTATTTTGTTTTATATCCCGCCAATGCCCGAGACGGCGGAACTCCCTCATCGAAAAACAATACCCGTTCCTTGTTGGTTTGTCCGGGACTGTGTGCGCCTTTCCCCATTTAAACCGGATACGGACACCATATGGTAACTACAAAATATGGGCCTGTGTAAATAGTCGAGGAACATTATCGGGTGTAAAAGCTGTCCATTTGGTCAAAAACACCGCCAGGCAGCACCTGGTTTGCCCTGTACTATCAGTGATTTCCCTTACATTCGCCTGTTTACCCACGCCCCAGGTAAATTTCAAGACAATGACCCGATGGAAAAACACTTTCGCACCTTACATGTGCATTCTTTCGCACAATGATCGGAGATGAAATCACCTTTTTCCAATCCGATTCTGTGGTCCGTCCATACTGAAAATATTGTCTTTACGATCTGACGGCATCGCCATGAACAGGTCGCGGCATCGTTTTTCGGCGAAGGGACCTCCACGTATCAACGTCATGATAGTTTCAGTCGACATCCGACAGGTGTTGTTTACCATACCCTTTTTAAACGGGACTTCATTTGAAACGCTTTTTGGCACTATCACCGGAGCAAACAACATGAAACGGATGACGTTGGGTCTGCTGGCTGCCTGCTCGATGCTGGCCCTTGGGGGCGCACCCGCTTTTGCTGATTATCAATTGCGCATCTTACATACCAATGACGTTCACGACCGCGTCGAATCGGTTACGAAATACAACAATAGCTGCGATGCCAAGGGTGAGGCCGAAGGCAAATGCTTTGGCGGATATGCCCGATTGGCAACCGCCATTCGCGACGCCCGCGCACAAGGCGGCAATGTCGTGGTGCTTGATGCGGGCGACCAGTTTCAGGGCTCACTGTTTTACACCACCTATAAAGGCGATTTGACAGCAGAACTGATGGGCATGGTTGGCTATGACGTCATGACCATTGGCAATCACGAATTTGATGATGGCCCGGAAAACCTGGCACGTTTTATCGAAAACAGTAAAATGCCGGTCGTTTCCAGCAACATTGTCGCAGGCCCGGCATCGCCCCTGCACGACAAAATAAAGCCCTATACCGTTCTGGATGTTGGCGGCGAAAAGATCGGCGTTATTGGCCTGACCACCGAAGAAACCCCGGATGTCAGCTCCGTTGGCCCCGACCTGACCTTCATGAAATCAGAAGAGGCCCTGCGCATTGCCGTTGCCAAGCTTCGGCTTGACGGGATCAACAAAATCATTGTGCTGGGACATGACGGATCCTATCGCGATTTTGAAATTGCCAAACGTGTTGACGGGATTGACGTTATTGTCGGCGGGCATGACCATTTGCTGTTTTCCAACAGTGCGAAAAATGCCGCCTACCCTTACCCGGTTGTTGAACACACCCCGAATGGCGACCCGGTCCTGATTGTGCAGGCCTATGCCTATAGCCGCTATCTTGGTGATTTGGATGTCACCTTCAACGATGATGGCGTGCCGGTGAAATGGCAGGGTGATCCCATCGCACTTGATAGCAGCGTCAAGCAGGACCCGGATATTCTGGCGGCAATTGATGCCAAGCGCGGCCCGGTTGATGCCATTCGCAATCAACTGGTTGGCGAATTTACCGCCCCGGCAGACGGTGCGCGCGAGATTTGCCGGGCACAGGAATGTTCGATGGGCGACCTGGTGGCCGATGCCATGCTGGCCAAAGCCGGTGATGGCTATCAGATCGCGATTCAGAACGGTGGTGGCGTCCGTGCCAGCATTGATGCCGGCAAGGTTGATATGGGCGAAGTCATGACCGTTCTTCCCTTCCAGAACACGCTGGCAACCTTCAAACTTTCGGGCAAGGATATTATCGCATCGCTCGAACACGGTGTTTCCGCCGTCGCCGATGGCAAAGGCCAGTTTCCGCAGGTCGCCGGTTTAAAGTTCGATCTTGATCTGGCCGCAGAACCCGGTTCACGGGTATCGAATGTCATGGTTATGGAAAAGGGTGCTTACACCCCCATTCAGAACGACAAGCTCTATGGCGTTGTCTCGAACGATTTCATGCGGCGCGGCGGCGATGGCTACGTTCTGTTCCGCGACAATGCTGTCGACGCCTACGACTATGGCCCCAACCTTGAACAGGCTGTTGCCGAATATATCGAGGCGCATTCCCCGATGAAACCGGCAACCAGCAATCGTATCAATCTGAAGTAAAATTCAGGTACTATTCAAACCGTCCAAACGGCCCTTCACGGGGTGGTCAATGTCCGGCCACCCCGTTTTTCATCCACGCAACAACATCATTCTCGCTTTTCCTTGCCTGCACATCATCCGGGGACTATCAATCACACAGGATGGAAAACACTTCCTGTCCATATATTTGCAACCCGGTTAAAAGTTATTTTTCATGTCTTTGCCTGCCAATATCCTGTGCCTGGGTGCCGCGCATTTTGACCGCACCATGCAATGCCTGAACCCGTTTGTGCCCGCTGCATCAAACCCCGTTAAAACCCTGCATCGCAAACCCGGGGGCGTCGGGCGCAATATTGCCGTGCATTTGCGTCTTCTGGGCTGCCATGTGGGAATGGCAACGGCAGTGGGCCAGGATGGCGACGGTGCGCAAATTGTCCAGGCCCTGTCGGAAATGGGCATTGATACCCGCCTGCTTGACCGTTTGCCGGGCCAGCACACGCCGGGTTATACCGCCATCCTTAATACCGATGGCGACCTGGCCCTTGGCCTGATGGATGCGCAAACCTATGATTGCCTGACGATAGAACATTTCCAGTCGCGCCTCGAACAGCTTCAAAAATGGAACTGGTGGATTGCCGATGCCAACCTGCCCGCCGACACCCTGCGCTGGTTAAGCCGCAACAAGGGATCAACGCCACTTTGTGCGGCCACCGTTTCCCCCTCCAAGGCGGAACGCTGGAAAGACAGTATCGGCGATGTCGATTTGCTCATTACCAACCGGATCGAAAGCGAAGTCTTAACCGGATTACAGGTTTCCTCGAAGGAAGATGCACTTCAGGCTGCCCGCGCCCTGCATGCCAAAGGAACCCCGTCTGTCATCATCACGCTGGGCGCACAGGGGGTCTTAAGCCTTCATCACGGTGAAGCCGCCTTCTGGCCGCCTGTCCCTACCCGTCTTGTGGATGCCAATGGCGCAGGCGATGCCTTTTTTGCCGGTTTTAGTGCCGCCTCGGCGGCTCATCCCGGCGATTTTGATGCCGCCATTGCACAAGGGCTGGCCCTGGCAAGCCTGACGGCAGAAACCCACGGCACAACCGTGTGGGATTTAAATGTGCAAACCGTGAAAGACCGGGCAAAACAGGCGGTAAAACAGACCATTTAACCATCGCTGATGCGCCACAAGTTCTAGCTTCTTGCAACCGCAAAAGGCCGCACCTGATCGGCAAGCCAATTTGAAAGATCTGTCAGGCGGGAGGATGCGTTTAACACATCCTCGCCGATGCCATATTTCCAGGCAAGGTCATGGCGGGTGGTGTCATGATGCAGGGTGAACCAGTCATCGGCCATCGCCTCAAGGGCCTGCTGGTCATGAAACAAACCGACATCAATCAAACGTTGTCCATAGCGGCGAAAAATTGCTGCCAGTTCCGCCAGGGAATATTCCGGGTGATATTGCACCCCCCAAAAACGGTAGCCGTCAGTTTCCAGAACAAAGGCCTGAATGGCCGAATGGCGATTGCCGGCCAAAATCACCGCCCCTTCCGGCACGCTGGCAACTTCATCCATGTGCACGGTCATGGCGCTAAAACACGACCCGCGCCCCCTAAATAACGGGTGTGCCCTGCCCGCGTCATTGATTAAAATCTCGCGGCCAATGCCAATTTCCCGGCCCTTGTCGCAGGCCTTTACAGTACCCCCCATTGCCTGAGCGACAATTTGCATCCCCCAACAACTGCCAAATATCGGTACACCGGATTCAACACAGGCCCTGGCAAGCGGGATCTGGTTGGTCACGGCGGGTTCATCGGCATAGGCATTTAATGCCGACCCCGTCCAGGCAATACCGTCAAAATCCGTTAGCGCATATCCAACAGGCAGGCAATCAGGCCCGTCATCAGCGGGGCGGATGATGGTGGCATCAATCTCGGGATCCAGGAATTTCAGGGCCGCGACATACCCTTCGCCGGACGGCGAACCGCCCAACGACTGGTTAAGCTGGTTTACACTGGCAAGATTGCCATCAACGACCAGAATTTTTAATGCCATTGCCCGTCTTCCCCGATCCCGAAATGATATTATCCAGCAGTGATCAGCCCAGTTCACCGGCACATGCACGGCGATAAATTGCCGCATAATCCGAAACGGAAAGATCAATCGGATTACCCCCGTCAGACGGGTCGGCCTTTGCCTTGGTTGCCACCTCGTCCGCACGGTCGGCATCCACACCAATATCGGCCAGCGTATTGGCAATATCCAACCGGGAGCGGAACCCCAACACCCAGTCAAACATGCTTTCAAAACCCGGGGCCGAGATATTTAACACCCGTCCCAGAGTTTCCATTTTTTCATCAATCGCCTTGCGGTTGGCCCGCATCACATAGGGCAGCAAAATGGCGTTGGTCAGCCCGTGATGGGTATCAAAAATGGCACCAATCGGATGGGCCAGCGCATGCACACCCCCCAGCCCCTTTTGAAAGGCTGTCGCCCCCATCGAGGCCGCCGCCAGCATATCGGCCCGGGCCTCAATATCGCTGCCATCGTCATAGGCGCGTGGCAGGGCATCAGCGATCAAACGCATCCCTTCCAGCGCAATCCCTTCGGCCATCGGATGATAACCCGGGGCACAGAATGCCTCGAAACAATGCACAAACGCATCCACACCTGTCGCCGCCGTCACATGGGCTGGCAGGCCGACAGTCAGTTCAGGGTCTGAAATAACAATTCCTGGCAACATCTTGGGATGAAAGATGATTTTCTTTTCGTGGGTTTCCTCGTTGGTAATGACGCTGGCGCGACCCACCTCGGAGCCCGTACCCGATGTTGTGGGCACGGCAACAATCGGGGCAATCCCGTTGGGGTCGGCGCGGGTCCAGTTATCGCCCACATCTTCAAAATCCCACATCGGGCGGGTTTGCCCGGCCATCAGGGCAACGGCCTTGGCCGCATCCAGGCCGGAGCCCCCGCCAAAGGCAATAACCCCGTCATGCCCGCCTTCGCGATACACGGCCAGGCCATCATCAACATTTTTGCCCACCGGGTTGCCCTTTACCCCGGCAAAAAGGCCGGTTGGCAAACCTGCCTCCGCGTTGGCGGCAATGGCATCACGTACCATTGGCAGGTCTTTTAAGCCTTCATCGGTAATCAGCAAGGGCCGGGTCATACCCAATGCCTTACAGGCATCGGCCAGTTCGACAATGCGCCCCGGGCCAAAGCGCACGGGAGTTGGATAATTCCAGTTTCCGGTAATTGTTTTGCTCATCATCATTTCCTTTGATGCACAGCACCGTTGGTTAAATTTTTGTCCGCAAATGAAAACTTTTCGGCCGGGTCAGGCTTTCATAACCGATTTTCGAGAGCGTACAGCCCCGACCGGAATTTTTAACCCCGACCCAGGCCAGGGCCGGGTCCAAATAGTCCGCCCTGTTCATGAAAACCGTGCCGGTTTCAAGCTGATCACCAATGGCAAGGGCCGCATCTTCATCAGTCGTCCAGATCGATGCCGTCAGGCCAAATTCACTGTCATTCATCAGGCGGATGGCTTCATCATCCGATGACACCTTCATAATGCCCACAACCGGGCCAAAGCTTTCCTCGCTCATCACTCGCATCGAATGATCAACATTGATCAATATTTGTGGCGCAAGGTACGGCGTGCCTTCGGCATTGGCGGCAAATTTGGCCGGGTCAATCAGCGCCCTGGCCCCGCTGGCAATGGCATCGGCAATTTGCCCGCGCACAAATTCGGCGGAACTGGCACGCACCATCGGCCCCAAATTGGTTTCAGGGTCTATCGGGCTGCCAAGGCGATATTGACCGACCAGGGCTGCCGCCTGCTCGACAAAGGCGTCATACTGGCCTTCATGCACATAAATGCGTTCAATGCCGCAGCAGGACTGACCACTGTTGAAAAATGCACCGTCAATAACGTTTTCAACAGCATGGGCCAGGTTTACATCCGCACGGATATAGGCCGGGTCTTTACCACCCAGTTCCAGCCCGGTGGCAATGAATTTGCCCGCCACCGCACGCTGCACCGCATGGCCGCCCGGGACCGAGCCGGTGAAATTGACAAAATCCACCCGCCGGTCGCCCATCAGTTTTTCCGCATCGGCATGGCTTAGATGCAAATGCTGAAACACGCCCGCTGGCAGGCCAGCAGCCACAAAGGCCTCGGCAAAGCGTTCGGCACATAGCGGGGTTTGATGGGAATGTTTCAAAACAACCGCATTACCCGCCATCAGGGCCGGGATCACACCATTAACTGCCGTCAGATAGGGGAAATTCCACGGCGCGATAATGGCGACAACCCCCAATGCCTCGCGGCGGATAAAGCGGTTAAAACCGACCTTCTCACCAGGGTTAAAATCCCCCAGGGCTTCGGGTGCGACATCAATCATATAGGTTGCGCGTTCCTCAAAGCCGCCAACCTCGCCACCGGCCTGCGCAATCGGTCGGCCCATTTGCCAGCTTATTTCTGTGGCGATCTCGTCCTTTTTGGCAACAAAGGCCGAAACCGCCTTGCGCAAAATTTCCTGGCGCTCTGCAATCGGTACGGCGCGCCAAGCCTTTTGGGCATCACGGGCCTTATCAAGGGCGGTGTCAATTTCTGCCGCCGATGCCAATGGCCGTTCCACATAAACAGATCCATCAACAGGCGAGATGGTTCTTAAAGTCTCTGACATGCTTCCTCACAGGATAACAAGAGTGGCATTCACTGGGGACGTTATTTGCATGACAACATTCAAATACGCCCCCAACATTCTGTATCTTCAAAATAAATTTAAATGATTTCAAAATATCTCTGCATTTCCCAATCGGTAATCGCCTTACGAAATTCGCGTTCTTCCCATTCGCGGGACTGGGCATAATGCTCGACAAATTTTTCCCCAAACAGAGCATTGGCCGCATCAGATTTTCGCAACCGCCCCGCTGCCTCGTAAAGCGTTGCCGGAATTGTGAGTTCGTCAGGGAATTCCTGCTCGTAAGCATTGCCCGTGACGGGTGCTGTGGGTTCAATTTTGTTTTCAATGCCCCACAGGCCTGAGCCGATGCAGGCTGCCAATGCAATATAAGGGTTAATATCCGCCGCCGCGATGCGATATTCGACCCGCTGGCTTTTGCTGCTGCCGGGAATAACACGCAAAGCCGTGGTGCGGTTTTCAACACCCCATGTGGCATTGGTGGGCGCCCAAAAACCGGGGATCAAGCGCGAATAGCTGTTCACCGTGCAGGCCACCATCGACAGCAATTCCGGCATCAGTTTTTGCTGCCCGCCCACAAACCAGCGCATTTGATCGGACATGTTATGGGGCTTGCCTTCGTCATAAAACACCGACTTGCCGGTTTCGATGTCAAACAAGGATGTGTGCATATGCCCGGACTGCCCCGGCCAGTCGGGCGACCATTTTGCCATGAATGTCGCCATCCAGTCGGAGCGTTGCGCCAAGACCTTGGTAAAGGTTTTAAAAAGGGCGGCCTTGTCTGCGGCACGCAGGGCATCGTCATGGGCGATGGCGGCTTCAAGCACACCAGGGCCGGTTTCGGTGTGCAGGCCCTCAATCGGGAAGTCCATCGCCTCGCCCAAATCCAACAAATCACGATAAAATTCGGCATGGACCGAACTGCGGAGCATCGAATACCCATAAAAGCCCGGCGTGATGTTTTTCAGGTCGCGATAACCTTTTTCGCGCACTGAATGCGGCGTTTCCTCGAACAGGAAAAACTCGAATTCGCAGGCTGCCGTGGCGCGGTAGCCCATGCCTGCCGCCTTATCGAGCACCCGTCGCAAAACCGCGCGCGGGCATACATTTTCCGCCTCCCCCTCGAACTCACCCAAAAACAGGATACTATCTTCCTCCATTGGCAATTCGCGGCAGGTATCGGGCAGCAGGCGCACCGGCGCATCAGGATAGGCCGTATGCCAGCCGGTGAATTTGGCGCTGTCATAAAGCTGGTCATTGGAATCCCAGCCCAGCACCACGTCACAAAAGCCAAAGCCGCCCTTAAGGGCCGACAAAAACTTGTCTTTGTGCATGTATTTGCCGCGCATGATGCCATCAACATCAAAGACGCCAACCTTCACATAGCGGATCTGGCGTTCTTCAATCAGCTTGCGAGCATCTTCTGCCGTTTTAACCTGCTTCGCCTCCATCGGCGGCCTCCTGTTTGATCGTCTTTTTTAAAGAACGCTTTTTCGTATTGGGTTCGTTCGGTGTTTATCCATCGCCGAACGGTAGCATCGATATTGTCATAAAGTCGGTATCGCTAAGCACGATCACGCAAGAAACAGGCAGGCATCACACTCACAGCATCGTAATGCCTGCCCCACTGGTCATGTAACAATCAGCTATAACGGTAGGGCGGGCCTGCCTTTTCCATCGTGTCGGAATATTGCTTGAGGATCTCGACTACCTTGGCGCAGCGCGGGCTGGTCTGGGCAATTTCATCCCAGAATTTGTGTGCCTCGGCCTCAACCTGTTTCCATTCGGCATCGGGGATCGAGGTCAGCTTCATTTTGGTGCCCTGGGTGCGCAATTTGGCTTCCCCGGCCCAGTACCAATACAGGCGATGATAATGGGAACTGTCCATACAGGCGCGGAACAGCTCTTTTAAATGGTCGGGCAATTCGTTCCAGCGTTCTTCATTGGCGAAATAAGACCCGCACCACGCACCAGAGATATTGTTGGTCAGGAAATAGTTGGTCACATCGGCCCAGCCCACCGTGTAATCCTCGGTAATGCCCGACCAGGCAATGCCGTCCAACTCGCCAGTCTGCACGGCAACTTCCACATCTTCCCACGGCAATGTGACCGGCACCACGCCAAAACGCGACAGGAATTTACCCGCCGTCGGAAACGTGAAAATGCGTTTGCCTTTCAAATCGGCCAGGCTTTTGATCGGGTCCACGGTGGCAAAGTTGCACGGGTCCCAGGAGCCTGCAGAAAGCCACTTTACCCCTTCGACTTCGCCATAAGCCTCCTCCCAGATTTTATCGAGGCCATATTCATAGAACAGGGTTGGCACATCCAGGCTATAGCGCGAGGCAAAGGGGAAATAACCGCCAAAAACCGACACATCAACCGGGGCGGCAATCGAATCATCATCGGACTGCACGGCATCAATCGTGCCACGCTGCATGGCGCGGAACAGCTCCCCGGTCGGGACCAGCTGATCGGCGTGATAAAGCTCGATTTCCATTTCGCCATTGGCAATTTTATTGAACCGGTCAATCGACGGTTTAATCACATGTTCAGCCAGTGCCGGCCCGGCATAGGTTTGCAAACGCCAGGTGATTTTGGCATTTGCCGCTTTGACATAGGGGGCGGCAAAGGCGGTTGTTCCTGCCGCCGCCGTTGCCAGACCTGCTTTACGAAAAAATTCGCGTCTCGAAGTCATTTTTATCTCCCTGATCAGTAAACTGGCGGGACCTTCCCGCTATTTCCGGTTCGCCAAAACAGCGAAACCTCCCCTCTCCATTTCTCGAAAATCGAATCCCTGAATGGTTTCTGGTTATTGGACCTGCCTTAAGACGCATTCTCGCCCAGGGCAGGTCATTGGCACGTCATGCCCGCCTAGCGCCCGTATTGAACATCGGGCAGCCAAAGGGCAATTTGCGGAAACGCCATTACCAGGACCAGGGCCAACACCATGATCAGCACAAACGGCGTAATCGACTGATAAATATCTTTCAGCGTGACTTCGGGCGGGGCCATTGCCCGCATTAAAAACAGGTTATACCCAAAGGGCGGCGTCATATACGCAATCTGGCAGGTGATGGTATAAAGAACGCCGTACCACACCAGATCAAACCCCAGATGCCCGACCAGCGGCACATAAAGCGGCGCGACAATCACCAGCATCGCCGTATCATCCAGGAACATACCCATGACAATAAACGAAACCTGCATCAGGATCAGAATCTGCCACGGCCCCCACCCCATTTGATCGACAAAGAAATTCTCGATCGCGCGGACAGCCCCCAGCCCGTCAAACACCGCGCCAAAACACAAGGCGGCCAGAATGATCCACATGAACATGCAGGTAATGGACAGGGTTTTGCGCAGGGTTTCTTCCATGACATGAGATGTCAGGCGACGCTTGAAAATCGCAGCCAGCGTTGCCGCCAATGCCCCCACAGCCGAACTTTCGACCAGCGAGGTATAGCCCATCAAAAACAGGCCGGTCATGGAAAAGAAAATGAAAAGCGGGATCAAACCGGCCTTGAGCAGACTGACCTTTTCCGACCAGGTGACGGCGGCGCGTTCTTCACGACTCAGGGCCGGACCCATATCGGGCTTTAACCAGCAGCGCACCGCAATATACAGCACAAACAGGCCCGCCATCATCAAGCCAGGAAACACCCCGGCCAGCCAAAGCTGCCCGACAGGCTGGCGCGCGATCATGCCATACAGCACCAAAACCACACTGGGCGGCACCAGAATGCCCAGCGAACTGCCCGCCTGGATCACCCCTGTGACCATGATCTTGTCATAACCGCGACGCAGCAATTCGGGCATGGCAATGCTCGCACCAATCGCCATCCCGGCGACACTGAGGCCATTCATCGCCGAAATCGCCACCATCAGCACAATGGTGCCAATGGCAAGCCCGCCACGCACCGGCCCCATCCAGACATGGAACATGCGATACAAATCATCAGCGATGCCGGATTCGGAAAGCATATAGCCCATATAAATAAACAAAGGCAGGGTCAGCAGCGGGTACCATTTCATCAGCTTCATGGCCGCGCTAAAGGCCATTTCAGACCCGCCATCGCCCCACAGGGCCAGCGAAAAGACCACGGCAATAAATCCGATAGCACCAAATACGCGCTTTCCGGTCAGCAACAGCAGCATCATTGATGCGAACATCAACAACGCGATCATTTCATAACTCATTACAGGTCCTCCCCGCGAATACGGGCAAGATCCCGAAAGAAGGTAGCGATCGCCTGAAGCAGCATCATAAACACGCCAAATGTCATGACGATCTTGATCGGTGCCATGGGCGGCGACCAGCTTGAATAGCTGGTTTCGTTATATTCCAGCGCATATGTGGTCGAGGAAATGCCGCCATATAACAAAAAGGCGAGATAAAAAATCAGCAGTAAAATCGTGAAAGCATCCACAATGGCCTGGGTTTTGGGCTTCCAGGAGCCATAAAACAGATCCATGCGCACATGACTGTCAAGCTGCATGGAATAGCCACCGCCCAGCAGAAAATAGGCCACCATCAAAAATTGTGCGGTTTCAAGCGTCCATAACGCCGGATACATAAAAGTTTTGGTAAAAGACGAATATAAAAGAACCGCCAGTATCGCGAAAATCATATACATCGCAAACCGGCCTATGATCCGGTTTATCCGGTCAACCCACCGAATATAGGCTTTGATCACGTCAGGCATTTTTATTATCCCATCCCCCGATATTCCGGTCTTTTCAGTCTCCGGCAAAACCGCAAAGCAGCGCAGTGCAAAAGCATCCGATCAAATAAAAACAGCCACAAATACCCCGCGATCGAACTCAGCCTGCCCGATCCCCGGTAAAACCCCTGATGGCCAAAAGCACATCACATTGCTGGCAAATTTCCATATGACGATAACCCCTGCATTGCCGAAACAATGGACGTTACGTTTATGTCGCCTCCCTGGCGAAAAACTGCCGGTTCAGGCAGCCTTTTTAAAGTTGCACCATCTTTGGTGGCACAGGACATTCCGTCTCTATGTAATAGACGTTACATGACGCCGGTTGAAATGACAAGATTGTTAATCGATGTAAAATTCATTACAATAAATTTGCATGTGATGTGACAAACCCGGCCGGATCGACAATAGTGCGCATCCGTTAGCCGACAGATTTCTGCACGGCACGCCCTTTCCAGATTTACCGCACAGGAACAATCGATTTGGACGCCACAGACAAAACCACCCCGCTGACCGTTGCGGAACTGATTACACAAAAGGCCGATGATTTAACGGCGTCCGAACGCAAGCTTGCCCAGGCTCTGCTGGGGCATTACCCGATGGCGGGCCTGGAAACGGTGGCAAACTTTGCCGAAAGATGTGGCGTTTCGGCGCCGACGGTTCTGCGTTTTGCCGGAAAACTGGGCTTTGAAAGCTATCCGGAAATGCAGTCACGCCTGCGCGGGGAACTGGAAGCGCGCCTGCAATCCCCTTTGGCACGTAGCGCCCTGCCCCGGGCGGCGATTGCGGCCAGTGCGCATCCAATGGGCGAATTGCTTCATGATATGACCGACGCAATTACATCCAATATCCGGTTGTCGCTCTCCAACATTGCTCCCACGGAACTTGACGGCGCGGTTAGCCTGTTGGCAGATCAAAAACGCGGTGTTTATGTCCTGGGCGGGCGCTTTTCCTCGGCCCTTGCGGTTTATGCCTATGAACATCTGCGATCCATGCGGCCCAATGTGCGCCGGGTTGCCGGGCAAAACACCAAATGGACCGAAGATCTTCTCGATATTGGCAAACGTGATGTTTTACTCGTCTTTGATGTCCGGCGCTATCAGGCCGATGTCATTGCCTTTGCCGAGACAGCGGCCAATCAGGGTGCTCGAATAATTTTGATTACCGATCAATGGCTTAGTCCCATTGCCCGCTTTGCTCGCCATGTTTTCCCGGTCAGAATCGAAACCGGGACGACATGGGACAGTGCAGCCGCCAGCATGGCGCTTCTGGAAACGCTGCTCGAAGGCGTTGGCCGCCGCACCCCGGACCGTGTACGCGACCGTATTGAACATCTGGAACGGCTTAGACGGCAACCGCCTGGCAGCAGTTAATCGCCGATCGCCTGGCAATCTTTTCAAATCACCTGTTTGCAAATACCGGCAGACAATTTATTGAAACGTGATGCACGCCAAGCTAGCTTGGCGTCCTGTTCAATCGTCTCTGGAGACCTCACATCATGCACCCATTCTTCATTTTCGTGAAATGCGAACTTGGCAAAGCCTACGACGTTGCTGCCGCACTGGTAGAGGAAGTCGAGGGTGTATCCGAGGTTTATTCGATTTCCGGCCCGTTTGAACTGCTGGTCAAAGTCTATATCGAAGATGGTCAGGATATTGGCCGCTATGTGAATGAAAAAATTCATGCCCTGCCCAATATCAAGGACACCCAGACCATCATCACCTTTAACGCTTTTACCTAAGCGATCCCCGGCGCCAAAGGCGACGGGCTGCCAGAGAGGTCGCATGAAAACGCTTGCAACGGATCGTTTGATTCTGCGGAATTTCACAAAGAACGATGCCGAAGACCTTTTTGCGTATTTAAACGTCCCAACCATAAGCTGCTTTCTCTGCCTCGCCCTTGAAAATATCGAGAAAGCGGCGCAAGAAGCCGAAAAACGCAGCAAAAGCGACGACTATATCGCCGTTTGTGACAAAAGCTCCGGCCAGGTCATCGGGGATGTATTTGGCGTCGCGGAAAAACACGAAAAGGACGTCTTTGCCGTCGGCTGGAATTTCAATCCGAGTTTTCAGGGCAAGGGCTTTGCCCACGAAGCCGCCAGCGCCCTGTTCGACCATCTGTTCACCGAAAAAAACGCCCGCCACCTTTATGCCTATGTCGAGGACACAAACCTTTCCTCGGAAAATCTCTGTAAAAAACTGGGCATGCGCAAAGAAGGCCATTTCATCGAATTTGTATCATTCAAAAACGATGCAAACGGCAACCCTATTTATGAAAACACCCTGCAATACGCCCTGTTAAAACGGGAATGGGACGCACAGCGGGTCAAATAAGAAACGTTCTGACCCATCTTGGTCCACCGTAACAAATCCGTCTTATAATGGATCATATCAAAACGCAAAAAGGCCCCCGCTAAGGAAGCCTTTTTCACTGGCGTGTCACGTCCTGAAATACGTTGTCACTCAGAGGAGCAGACAATGTGTAACGCAGGCAAGAAGCGTCGCAGACGGACGCAGCGCGATTATAATATGGGCTTTAAACTGGCCGTTGTAGACCAGGTCGAAAAAGGCGAAATGACCTACAAGCAAGCGCAACGGCATTATGGCATTCAGGGGCGCAGCACTGTTCTGACGTGGCTGCGCAAGCATGGTAAGCTTGACTGGTCGACAACGAGGCAGCATTCCATGTCCAAATCGCAAGAGACGCCGGAACAAAAGATCAAGCGCCTTGAACGGGAGCTTGAAGATGAACGGGTTCGTAATCTGGTTCTGGATGGCATGGTGACCATCATGGACCAAGAGTATGGAGCGGGCCTGCGAAAAAAGTATTTATCCGAACTGCGAGAGCTTTACAGGCGCAAAGGCAAGTCAGTCTGAGCCGCAGCTGTCGCTGCTTTGGCTTCTCACGGCAGTCGGTTTATCAGATTCTGCAACGCCGCAGGCAGCGACAGGCAGAGCTTGAGCCGCTATATGATTGCGTCATGCGGCTGCGTCGGCACATGCCGCGGCTTGGCACACGCCAACTGTATTATTTGCTGCAGGATGATTTACGTCGCCTCGGGATCAAGATCGGACGAGACCGGCTGTTTGACTGGCTCAGGGAGCATCGCCTCCTAATCCGGCCGCGCAGGAATTATACCAAGACCACACACAGCAAACACTGGATGAGGAAGCATCCGAACCTGCTGGCGGGTTGCAAGCCCTGGCGTCCCGAACAGGTGTTTGTCAGCGACATCACCTATGTCGAAAGCGATGAAGGCGTGCATTATCTGTCGCTGGTCACGGATGCCTTCTCGCGCAAGATCATGGGGCATCTACTCAGCCACAGCATGGCGGCATCCGAAGTGGTCAGGGCCTTGAAGCAGGCAATCGACAATCGCATGACCAGAGCACCGCTGATCCATCACTCGGACCGGGGGCTGCAATATTGCTCGGGCTGTTATCAGGATGTCTTGAAGAAACATCACATCACGCCCTCAATGACGGATGGCTATGATTGCTACCAGAATGCCCTGGCCGAGCGTATTAACGGCATTCTCAAGCAGGAGTTCCTTCTGCACCGGTGCAAGACCTTCGAGGATCTTCGTCAACTGGTCAGAGAGGCGATAAATACCTACAATACCATGCGACCGCACAGCGCACTGGCTATGCAAACACCAGAAACCGTGCATCAAAAAGCCAGCGGATGATCATCCGCTGGCTTGTCGAAAAACCGTCAACTTATTTTAGGACGGCACAGCGGGCCGGAGCCGACGAAACCGAGAACTACACCTACGCCATAGCTCTCCAAAATAAGGCATGAGACTTTGGCTAATTTTGATCCGCACCCTTATGTACTTCTCTTCACTTTCGACCAACTTACTTGACGATCGTTTATGGCTTTGGCTGATAGCTGAGGAACGCCCCAACGTAATTCAGTGCAAGGACACTATACCACCACCCGTCCGATGGAGGCGGGCCAGTTCCAGCAGCTTCGTTGCTAGTCATGATGCTACATATTGTATTGAGAGAGGCTCGCGAACCGACTATTCTTTAAAAAAAGAGGGGGTGTCGAATGCAGCTCAAGTCTTTTCGCGTAAGGAATTTTCGATCTATAAACGATAGCGGTGAAGTCGATGTTTCACGTATTACGGCGTTACTAGGTCGAAACGAAAGCGGCAAGTCGAACGTCTTGCGGGCGCTTCATAGTCTAAACCCAGCAGACGGCTTCAAGGCGCTCAATCCCATCAAGGATTTTCCGAGACATCGTAAGCTTTCAGAATGCAACGACCACACCCCGGTTGTCGAATCCACATGGCAATTGAGCGAGTACGAACAGCACCGCCTGGCTGAGATTTGGCCGGCCGCTGAAGGTGTGTCTGAGGTAACTGTTGGCCGTCAATATGGCGACAAACGGTATGTTGGCATCGACGCCCCGGAAACCCCTTTCGACCTCGCTGTGATTAAAGCCGAAGCGCGTAAGATTGACGCGGCAGTCAAGGCAAAAGCCTCAAAGTTGACGGGCGAAGCAAAGGCCGAGTTGGAGCGGGCTTCAGACGCATTCGTCGTTGCCATCGGTGCCGGAGTGACTGCTGCGAAATGGGCTGCAACGGCAACCTCGGCGCTTGCCGCGCTTCGGCAGGCGCTTGCAGCAGCGGACATTGAACTTACAGACGCCCAAGACCAAAAAATTGTGTCGTTGGAAGAAATGGCCGAAGCCATCCCGGGAAGCGAGGAAGCACACTCGAAGGCTCGCGGTTGGATTATCGAACGCGTGCCAAAGTTCATGTATCTTGAAGACTATCCCGAAATACAAGGTCATCAAGATATTGATCGCTTCCTCAAGCGCAAAAATGAAGGGCAGCAGACACCCGCCGACGTAAACTTCGAAAAGCTTTGTAAGGTTGCCGGGCTTAGCCCTGAAAAGCTCAACGAACTATCGCAAAGCGATGACCAAGAAACACGTGGGCAATTGGCTAACCGCGCTGGTGCCGTCGTCACGACCGCCATTCGCAAGCGGTGGAAGGACCGCGAACTGAAGGTACGCTTCAACCTCGACGCACACCATTTCGACACGCTAATTTCCGATCCTAACAGCACGTATGACGTCGAAGTGAACCTTGATGAAAGAAGCCGTGGCTTCCAATGGTTTTTCGCATTCTATGTCGTGTTCGCGGCGGATACAGAAGACGGCGAAGCCGATGGCGCGATTTTGCTATTGGACGAACCGGGTCTCTATCTCCACGCGCGGTCGCAAGGTGATTTGCTTCGACACCTCGAAGACGATTTCACCAACCAAATCGTCTATACGACACATTCACCGTTCATGATTCCAACGCACCAATTGGATTGGGTACGAACGGTCAATATTGCCGAAGAAGAAGGCACGACCGTTTCCAATGACCCGAACGGTGACGCCCGCACCCTGTTTCCGTTGCAAGCCGCGCTTGGATACGATCTTGCCCAAAGCCTGTTCATCGGACCAAACAACTTGGTAGTTGAAGGCGTCACCGACTTTTGGATTCTTTCGGCGGTTTCAGCATATCTGAATGAGCAAGGCAAAGTTGGCCTCGATGACCGGTTGACCATAACGCCAGCCGGCGGCGCGCAAAAAGTCCACTACATGGTAGCGCTTCTGACGTCTGAACAACTGAACGTGCTTGTCCTATTCGATGACGAAAAGGACGCCAAGGCAACGCGCGATGATTTGGTGAAAGGCAAGCTTATCCGGTCGGATAACGTCGTTTTCGTAAGCGAAGCATTCGAAGCGCCACCCACCGAAGCCGACATTGAAGATATATTGGACCCGGCTGTTTACGAAGCACTTGTACGCGAAGCTTATGCCAAGGAACTGAAGGGCAAAACGTTGGAATTGAATGCCCGCATTCCCCGCATAGCCCGCCGCTTCGAGGCGGCATTTGATGCACTTACTATTGCGTTTCACAAAACACGGCCAACGCGGCTGTTCCTACAAAAAATGGCCAGCAACCCGTCATCGGTTTTGCCCGCCGCAAGTGAAGGCCGGTTCGAGCGCCTATTCAAGGCAACTAATGCTGCCCTTGAAAAGCACCTTTCAAGGTGATCGAGCCTCAGGGCGTGTAGGGTGTATTCGGGGGAAATATGAATCGTGATGATAAGCATGCGTATCGCGTAGGGAGCCATTCCGAGGCATGGAACGATGTACCTGCGGATGACGATGCGTTAGAAAAATTCATTACTTCAGCGCAAAAGTGAATCGAGCCTTGGCTATCCGCTGTTTTTCAAGCTGAACGCTTGAATCTTTTGATAGGTAGCGGATACACGACCACCGATAACTATATATTTGCGACCACGACGAATGATGCTGCGACTAAGGTCCTCTGTCATGACCTTGTGTACCAAAATTAAGGAACAACCGTATTTGAAACCGAAAGCACCCGTCAATCAAAACAGACAGGAAACTCATAACGTTTTGATTTGACAAACCAAAACGCAAAAAGGCCCCCTTTAAGGGAGCCTTTTTCACTGGCGGGCAAGGAGGGATTCGAACCCTCGATGGGGCTTTTGACCCCATACTCCCTTAGCAGGGGAGCGCCTTCAGCCACTCGGCCACTTGCCCGTTTTGAGTGGTGTTCCGTGTGGAACGCCGCCTTTCTTAAACATCCGATCCGGGACTGTCAATGCCTCAAAACCGGGTATGGACGGATTTCTTTTTATGATTGTGCATTTGGTAGTGATTTTTTGAAAAATCCCGGCCTTTTCCTGTCATTACGACGTGATTGTTCAACCGCAAAATGATGCAGGCGCAATCATCGGATAAACGATGTTTCATTGAAAGGCAGCAGGCAGCCTTTGGGGCTGTCGCGCAGAATGGAACACGACCGGACTGCCGGGCTTTTTCCCGGCTATCACACAACATCCGTCACAATATTGGTGTTTCCGAATCCGCATGGCTGGAAATTAGGGAAAAAGCCATAACAACGAACCGTTTTTGACGACTGTCTTTAAACAATCACAGAGCTGTCACGGCGCCGAAAAGAATTTCTGCCATAAAGTTGGCGTGCGGGAGAGCCACCCGCTGATGTGAAGAAGAGACACGCAGGAGCACCCGATGCGGACCGTCTATCAAAGCACTGATGACTACGGCCATGTTTTGCGCACCCTGAAACTTCAGCATGAAGACCGCACCGACCCGGTTTATCTGGGCCTGGTGATACGGGAACGCGAAGTTCTGTTTCAAACCCGCGAAAGCGCCTCCCGCGATTTTGTCCTTCAGAAAATCAAGGACTTCGTCGCATCAAACACCCCGGAATCGACCCTGCAGCCAGCATAATTGCTGGCTTTTTTATTATTTGGCCTGTTACACGCCACAGCCCCTTTTGTGGTTGGCATTTATCGAGAATCGCGCCGGGGTATTTTCATAATCCTGCAAATACCCCACAAAACTGACCCGCCGGACTATCCCCCGGCGGGCTTTTTGTTTTTATCGGCTGGTGTGATCGCCCTAACTGGATGTCTGGCGTGCCGGCCGGGTGCAGAAAACCATAATGCCAAGTCCGACCAGCACCACGGGCACCAGCCCGATATTCACCGATTCCCAACCGGCATTCACAATCAGCATCCCGGCGGCAAAGGACGCCACTGCCCCCAAAACGCCATTCGCAAGCTCCATTACCGCCTGGGCATGTCCGCGTTCCGCGGGGCTGTGCCCCTCGCCCAGCAGGGTTGTGCCTGCCAGCAACATCAGGTTCCAGCCCGTTCCCAATAACAGCGAACTGATCAGGAAATGGGATTGATCAAGCCCGGCAAGGGCAACAACGGCGCTGATCATTAAAATGACAGAGCCAAATGCCGCGACCTTTTTCGCCCCCAGTGTGTCAATCAACGGACCTGCAACAAAGGCGGGCAGAAACATACCAATGAAATGCCAGCGGATCACCTCGGAGGACTGAGCAACATCAAACCCGCAAAACTTCATTGCAAGCGGTGTTGCCGTCATGATCAGGACCATGACACCCTGCCCGATGGCGGCAATGGCAACCGCGGAGAAAATTTTGGGCCGCAATAACAAGTCGCGCATCACCGCCGCCCCATTGGGAATCCGGGCCGGTATTTCGCCCGGCTGAACCGCAGCCAGCAAAATAATCGCCAGTACCGCCATCACCACCATCACCAGATAAGCACCCAGAAACGGGATCACCAGCGCATCGCGCGCCCAAACCGCCAACTCTGGCGCGATCAATGCGGCAAGCACACCGCCGCCGGTGACATAGGCCGCCGCCCGCCCCTTATGCTGGTTTTCAACCGCTTCAAGCGCGACATAGCGATAATAGCGCGCCGATGCCTGATAAATGCCAATCGGCACCGCACCAATGCAAAACACGGTAAAGCTGCCCCACCATACCCCGAGCGAGGCGACAAGTGCGCCGATCACACCGCAAAATGCGCCGATCATCAAACCCGCCCGGCGCCCGTGCCGTTGCATGTAAATCGAGATCGGTTGCACACCGCCAAGATTGCCCAAAACGAGCAATCCCAACGGCAGGGTCGCCAGACCGGCATAAGGGGCCAATTGCACGCCTACAAGCGACGTCAGGGTAATGCCCACCATCGAACATACCCAATAGAGCGCCTGGGCGATAAACAGCAGACGCACCTGTCCATTTGTCAGTAACAGCATGTTGCCAACTTTCATTTTATATCCGGTGATTTACGTGAATAAGTGCCGTCAGTCGGCGTAAACAGGTCCATCCGCCAGCAAACCGGCCCCGAAACGGTCCGCATAATCCTGCGGGCTGATCGAAAGCTGCCGGTGAAACGCCCGTCGCATGGTTTCGGGATGGCCAAAGCCACATAAGCAGGCAACCCGGCTGATGGAAATATCCCCGCCCATCAAAAGCCCGCGCGCCGCTTCCACGCGCAGTCGCTCCACATAACGGGCCGGGGTCATGCCAAGGTCCCGGGTAAAAACCCGGGAAAATGTACGAGGCGACATTCGGGCGCGTGTCGCCAGTGCATCCAACGACAGGTCAGCCTGAAGATTACCTGGCAACCAGTCCAGCAACTCTGCCAATTGCGCCGAACCTCCTATGGCCGGGGTGAGATAGGCGCTAAACTGCGCCTGTCCACCAGGCCGCTTCAGGAACATCACCAAACGGCGTGCCACCGCCAGCGCCATTGCCCGCCCGCAATCATGTTCCAGCAAGGCCAGGGCCAGGTCGATCCCGGCAGTCACACCGGCCGAGGTAAAGATATGACCATCCCCGTCCAGCCCGTTGGGATCATAAGTATGCAGGCGATTTTCCACCAGACCAATCGCCGGATAGCTCATGCGCATCTGGTCACACCGCGACCAGTGTGTCGTCGCCAGTCGCCCATCAAGCAACCCGGCTGCCGCCAATAACAGAGCCCCCGAACATACCGACCCAACCCTGTCACATGACTGCGCCGCCATCCGAAACCAGGACACAACATCGCGCTGATCGCAAACCGCATCAATGCCATCGCCCCCAGGCACAAGGATGGTATCCATCCCGGCGGGGTCAATATCGGCCCTTGTCAGGTCGGCATACAGCTTGATGCCCGCCGATGTCATCACCGGTCCTGCCTTTTCGGCAAAGACAACAAGGTCATAAAGCGGCGGGTTGCCCTGGCGCGCCAGTTCGGCATTGGCCGAGGCAAACACCTGCAAAGGCCCGGTTACATCCAGGCTCATCACCTGATCAAAGGCATAGCAGGCGATCCTTCTTGTTGGCGATTCCTGTCGGGTTAAGCGGGTCATTGGGGGCTCCTGTGCAATTACCGCCATTGTGCCGCCAGATACTTCTGGCAACAATGACAAATACCCCACCAATCTTGCCAAAGATTAAAACCACCCCAAAAGCCCCGGCAAATAAAGAAAAACGCCCACGGCAAAACCGGGGCGTTTGGGGGCAATCCTACCTTATGGACGCATAAAAAACGCTAAAAACCACTTCGTTGCAACAGGGCGTAAAAATCGCGCAAGATGCCTTCTTTTTCCTGTGTTTCGGTCAAATCATCCACCAAACGGTCGGTGAAATTGGGTTGTCGTAAATAACCAACCACCCTTTTGCGCGCCATTGTCGCTGATTTTCCCTCGATCAAGACTCCGCTGGAACAGAATTTCACCAGCATATAGGCGCGCTGGCGCAAATGCAGTGTCGGGTTGTCAATGCGTTCAATAACCTTTTCGCGCATCAGATAGTCGGCCAGACCATTATCAAGTTTTTCACCCAAATCACGCTTCAGGTCCTCGACAAAATTGGCACGAGATACCTTTTGATACATTTGCGTCACCAGCGCCATTTTCTCGCGCGGCTTTGCCTTAGGGCCACAAAACGCGCGAAGGCCGCGCATATCGGCAACTGTTTTTCGTGTCAGCTCCGCCAATTCATCCTGGATATGGGCGGCCCGTTCGCTTTGTGTCACCTCGGACAAAAAGGCCAACCGGCGCCAGCCCGGGGCGAGACACCCGGCAATTTCCTCGACCCCCTCGCCAAAGGCACGACTGCCGCCAACATTGCGGATACGGGCCCCGCGCTCGATCAGGGCTTCCACCATCGGCTGCCCAAAAACAACACCGTCCGCGTTTAACAGCCGATCCAAAATCTGCACAAGCTGGTCGGCATCGCCGTCATGGCGCGAAAGAGAATTGGCACTTTTGAGTTCGCGGGCAACATAGTCAAACATCACAAACTGCGATTTGGGCAACAGACCGGCCGCAAATAACGGATTTAAAAGGTCCAGCACATCCTGGGCCGCCCCCCGATTGCCTTTTGCCTTGCCGAGCGCAAGATCAATATGCAACAGCACTGCATCGCCAAAACTGCGCGATGGCCCCAGCAAATCTTTCAAGGCGACCGGTGAGCCCAAAATATCGGCCACCACGTCATCGACCATCGCCCGTGCATGGTCATCTTCGGGGTCGCCCTTGACCTTCAGGGCGAAATCCAGCTTGGCAATCCAGCTGCGCGACGAGGACAATTCACGCGTTAGCGCCACCATCGTCAGAAAGTCGGTATCTTCCGCCAGGCGCAAACTTTTGATTTCGCGGCGTATCTCGGCAATGGTGGCGTCTTCAAACTGCGGCAAGTCGTACTTTTCCACCTGGCGTGCCCGGGCCGCGAGCGTGTCGATCGCACGATGCAGTTTATTGGAAGCCTCAATATGATTACCATCCGTGGTGCGCGAATGAATGGTCGCTACACGGTCAACCGCGCTTGGCAGCAATGTATCGTGATACATCAGCTTGCGCATGTTCTTGAAATTGTACATGACCTCGGTCGGGGTCAGGACTTCCTGCTCGAAATATTTGCGCAAAAGCCGGTTAATGGTGGAACGGCTTTCTACCCCCAGCAAATCCTCGTCGGTTTCGCACAAATGCGCATCTTCGATGGCTGTGACCCGAATGGGGTCATCCTCGCCACCGCCCTGTCCTTCTTTTTCCAGAAGAACCTTTTCGATGTGCCGACCATCGTCGCGTTCCCAATCGCGGATAACGCGCACGGCCGAGACTTTACCCTTCAGCAAACTCTCCGCATCGCTGATGGCTTCTTTCTCGGAATTGTAAGTGGCATGAATGATCCATCGATCATCCCGCCTGACACGCACTTCGTACGTATAGGCTGTCTTTACCGGCATAATGCTGACTGGCTCCCCAAAACTACCTGTATCGGCGAAAAACCGTGGAAAGCTGCAGTTGCATGTCCCAAATTAAGGGTATGTTCCCTCTTAAGATTAGAGTAAGCGAAGTTTAGAAGAAAAACAACCAGTCATACGTTTGGATGATTGCCTTCTAACGTGGATAAAACACGTGCAGCGCATAAAATGTTATTTCACAACATATTGGCTGCACCTTACGCAAAATGAATTATTCGGGGCAGTGTCCCGCCCCGAATTATCCTGCCTCACATATCGTAGCGTAACCGCAGCAAAGCCGCGTGCCCGGTATAGGATTTGCGCAATTCCACTTCATATCCGGCATCAATGGTAAAGCTGCCGGTTTGATACCCCACACCAATGCCAGTCGCAGACGAAAAGCGGTCGGGTTCAATACCGTCGGTCTCGAACGCGGCCCCGCCCCCCACCAGAGACGATTTCAAATGCTGCTGGTCCGCCACCACGTCATATGAAAACATCTGCGACAACTGCACCGACAAACGCCCTGTTTGAAGTGGCTGAAACGGCAGCGCAAAACGCGCCCCGATCCCCGGCGTCAATGTGTCATAGTCCTGACTGGCAACAGAACGCGAAACAGCCCCTGCCCCGGTTTCGGTATAACTTTCAATATTGGTATGGGCATATTGCAGGGATGCTACCGGCGTTAATGTTCCGGCATCAAAGGACAGCGCCTTGCCAATCAGGATTTTGCCAAATCCCTGCCAGCCGGAATAATCGGCGTTTGCCGTGCGGTTCAAAGACGGAAGTTCGCGCGAACTGTCATAATTATTCCGGGCAAAACCAACCACCCCTTCGACAAAAACGTCTTCAAAACTGTGACTGCCATAGGTCGAAAGCTGATAGCTGCTAATGTCGCTGCGATCAGATGTTTGCGTGTCACGTCCCCGCACAAAACTGCGCGAAAATGTGGCGGCAACACCGGCAACCGTTTTTTCACCCACCATCATGTCGCCACCAATGGCAAAACCGGCCCCATGACTGCGCGACCCGGCACTGCCATCTCGCGCATCCTGCTGGCCATTGGTGCCAAAACCCTGCATCCAGATACCGCTTTTGGCAGACGCGCCGCTGCTCATGATGCCAAGCGCAGGCTGAGCGTCACTTATTATCGCCGGGTTGGCGGCGGTTTCGTTCATTGCCAACGTTGCGACGGCACCGCCATCCCCGCCTTTCAGCCCGCCCCGCACGGCGGCCATGCGCCCCTCAATGGTCGAGGACACGGCCCCCAGTGTTGCGGTTGTCGCCTGAAAGGTTCCACTCGACGGTGCCGGTGTTATTTCTTTAATCGCCGCGCGAATTTTCTCTTTGGAGGACAAGCTCTGCAAGGCGCCAACCACAGAGGCCATATCGCCATTGGCCGAAGACATCAGACTTTGCAGAACCCTGCTGCCAGCCATAGGACCGGCAACATCGGCAATGGACTTAAGAGAGGCGGTTAACACCAGATCATTGCCGTCCTGACCAAGGCTCCAGTCAACCAGCGGAGACGATTGATCGAGCTTTAACGCATCAGTATTCGCCACAAGACTTGAGGACGTTACAACCTTATATGTGGCACCATCCTTGATATACCCTTGGGATTTGGGACGAAAAGTCGCGCCATCAGCCAGCGAGGCCGTTCCCGCCACCTGTAGCTGATCGAATTTTTGCGCGGTACCATTAACTCCGATTTCCAGCACAGACTCAGAACCCTGGCTATAATCGCCCGAGACGATGATATTTCGGACGGCACCATTCTCGGCGGCTTTCAGGGTGCCATTATTGGTCAGCGTCGTCGTGGTAAAACCTTTGTCGGCCTGCAAGGATGCCCCGGAATCAACAATAACCGACGTGCTCGCCTCAAAAGTGCCACGAAGAACAACCGATCCGCCATAGATGTGCGATGTCTCGAAACCGGAAATATTATCATCGAAGGTGAACTGACCCGATCCGGTTTTGAAAAAATCAATGCTGTCAGTACCTTCACCGCCCAGAATGTCGCCACCGGAAATCGTCCCGCCATTGATGGTCACGGAATCATCACCCGCCCCCATATCAACGGCAAAGGTTGAACCGGTCCCGGCCTTGATCACACCACTATTGACCAATGTGTCTGAGAAAACCCCGACCAGTTTGAGGGCATAAAGTTTCTGCCCCTCGATCGTTCCGGCGTTATTGATTGTCGTACTTGCTATCGCCGTGCCGTCGTCACCATTGTCAATCTGGATGCCGGAATGAAACCCACGAATAACCCCGCCTTCATGGTTGATTATGGTCCCGCCGCCTGCGGCAATACCTTCGGAATGATTGTCCTGGCCACCTTTTTTGCCTGTCGCCCCGGTTCCCTGGATCAGACCATAATTTTCAATATCGGCATTCTGGTCGATATCCACCCCATCACCATCAACGCCGTAATTATCGGGATCATCCTTATCATCCGGATCCCCCATATAGCTACCATCCCAGGCTCCGGTGATGGTGCCATAATTGATAACCTTGCCGTTATCATCCATCCCAACACCAGACCCGGCCCGGCCAATAATGGTGGCCCCTTTTTCGTTGGTGACGGTGACCGTATGATTTCCTAATGTACTAATGTCTGAAAGGTTATCTTTACTGTCGCCCCCGGAAATACCGTGCTTGCCACCGCTGATCAACCCGCCGGTATGGTTGACGATCACGGAATTGGTATTGTCTTTTTTACCTGTATCAATCCCGTGTCCGTCGCCCGTCGTTTCCGAAATTATAGTGCCGTAATTATCCACGCGGGAAGCAATGCCGGTTTTGACAGCATCCGAATCTGTTGCCGATATTATGGCGCCGGCACGGTTCGTCAGGGTAACACCATAACTATCTGCCAGATCCAGCCCCTGTCCGCCGTCAGATTTGATCGTGCCAGAATTATCAATCGTAATGGTGCTGTTACTTTTATTCTTGTCAAACTTGACCGCGTCTTCCTTGTCTGACTTGATCGTGGCACCTGCCCGATTGATCAGTTCAATGATGCGCACCTGTTTTTTCGCACTTTTGGCAAGAATAGCACGTTCGTCAGCAGATTGAATGGTTCCGGAGTTGTCAATTTTAACCCCGGTTGCATCACTGTCTTCATCAAACAGGATCGCTTCGTTGTCTTTACCAGCTGTAGATAAAACGGCACCTGTACCAATCTTGACCTGATCAGTTCCCGACACGATTTTTTGAGACGTATCGGTCGTATTTGCCGGAATATTAACGTCCGCAGCAATCGCCAAAACAGGCGAGGCAATGCTCAAGATCCCGCCGATGGCAACACAATTTAACAAATTGAATTTTTTCATTTCCCCCAAGCCCCATCAAAGTATTGATGACGCACGGGATAGCATTATCTTTTGAAAAGACGGATGACTGTTCTGTGAAACTGTCATTTCGCAGAAAAGTTGTCTTCTCTTTACGTTTTAATCGCAGAATTATTTGTCAGGATGACACAAAAGAAAGTGAAATCTCGTCAGCCAACTTTCCCAACAATTGGCTCATGGCGGCAACAATATCCGCGCTACTGGCAGAGGCCGGTTTAATTCTTTGATCAAACCGGTGGGAAAGCACAATTTGCCCGCTGGAAAAATCAATAATCTTCCATTGTGCATTCAATCGAACAGTCCGGTCAGGCTGGGCTTCAAAATTATCCACATCAACCGCAATTTGCCAGTTCACACCATCCCGGCTGTTCCAGGGAAAGGTCTCGATCCGTTTCGGGGTCAAGCGTGTTTGCAAATCCTGGGTCAATATCCGCCGGGTTGTTTCATCAAGCGGCTCGGCCCATTTATCATTTTCGCGCAAATAAAGCTCGTTGGGGCCGGTCCGCAAAACAAGCTGGGCGCGATCCAAATGCGAGGGCAGCGAGATCGGCCCCACCCCCAATACCGCATTCACCACGCCTGAAGGCATGGACTGCGTTGGCGCAACCGACGACAAAACAAAATAGCGCCCGGCTTCCGGGGTACTGCACGCCGCCAGCAAAGCCGCCATTCCCGCAACGGCACCAACCTGGCAGATCCGTTTCAGTCCAGCACCGGAACGACCAGCAACCTGTCTCTTCAGAATATGGCTCACTTTGCGTTTACCAGATACAAAAGCCATCTTATTCCTCCTGATTGCCGGATTTGCCCAGGATCAGGGCGTTGGGATTTTGTTCCAGATAATCTGCCAGCGTGCGCACCGAACGGGCAGCCGTCGAAATTTCCTTGAGCGATTCCTCAAGATTATATCTGACCGGCGAATTCGGGGCCGTCATATCGCGCAAATCCGTCAAAGTCTTGCGGGCTTCATCCAATGCCTGTTCAGTTGCTGGCAAAACACTGGCATCTAGGTGCGATACAAGTTGGTTAATACCGTCGCTGGCCTGCTGGATGCTCTTGATGCTTTGTTTAAGCTCTGGCGAGGTCACAAGATTTTCCATCCCCTCCACCGTGCCCAGAACCCGCATCCCGATTTGTTCGATCGGCACCGTTTCAACCTTGGCCAGCAGGGACTGGAGGGAGTCCGTAATCTCATCAATCTGATTGGGGAGTGTCGGCAGTTCCTGGAGACCGTTACCGCCAGTGTCATCACCCAGATATCGTGCTGGCGCCAGCGGATACATGTCCATATCCACATACAGCTGACCAGTCAGAAAGCTGCTGGTTTTAAGACGCGCCCGTAGGCCATGTTCGATCAGTTGATCCAGAACGGCCTTGTATTCAGCGGCACTTTTAGGTTTGGCACCCACTGTCTGAATACGCTCCGGCTCCACCGTTATTTCAACGGGTGCGCGAAAGATGCCTTTATCGCTGAGATATTCAAGATTGACACTATCAACGGTTCCAACGCGAATACCGCGAAACTCGACCGGTGCATCCGCCGAAAGACCACGAACCGACCCTTCAAAATATAAAATGAACTTTTGAGTATAGCCCTGAACCAGGCTTTCGGCCTGTTTGCGGTTTTGATAGAGCGTAAACACCGTATTGGACTTCGCAGGTGCCGCTGTTTCATTGCCCGGTGGGGTCATAAAATTAATCCCGCCCTGGATAACCGACCGGATCGATTGCGCATGTATCGATACCCCTTGGGCATTCAAATCCACACTGACACCGCTTGAATCCCAAAACCGGCTATCATTCGTCACCAGTTTGTCGTAAGGCGCCTTGATGAAAATCGGGATCGAGACCTTCTGGGCGGCAGCATCAAGCGATGTATCAAGAACCTCGCCCACAGACACCCCATGCAGCAAAATAGGCGCGCCCGAACTGATCGACCCCAGTTCATTGGCTGTCAGGACAAATCGGGTCCCATCGCTGCCATCGGCAATAAGTTGTGGTTCTTCCGATCCCACAAATTCTTTGGCCGGTTTGCCCTCTTTGCTTGGCACAATTTCGATATAGGCCCCGGTTACAATCGTTTCGAGACCGGAAATCCCGCGCGAGGAAACCCGTGGACGCACCACCCAGAACCTGGTTTTATCGGTCAGGTAATCTTCAACCGTTGCATTCATCTGCAGGACCAGCACAACATTGCTGAAATCATCCGACAGATTGATCTCCTTGACCAGGCCAACATCGACATCACGATAGCGCACCGCCGTCTTGCCTGCGGTCAATCCTTCGGCCGACTGGAATGTCACCGTAATTTCAGGTCCCTTCGATGCCACCTCGCGCCATAAAAGCCAGCCACCAATAACAACCGCCACCAGCGGCACCAGCCAGATAAGTGACAGGTTTTGCAATCCGCGCCGGATTTCGGGTTTTTGCGGCTCTGATTGCCCCCGGTTCTGGTTGTCATCGCTCATGATGGCGTCCCTTGTTGCATTTTCAGTATCGCGCGATCCCAGATCAGGCGTGGATCAAACGCCATCGCGGAAAGCATCGTTAAAATAACCACGGCACAAAATGCCACTGCCCCGAACCCCGGCACAACGGTAGCAATATTCCCCAGTTTTACCAAGGCTGCCAAAATCGACACCATGAACACGTCAATCATCGACCAGCGGCCAATCAGTTCGGTAATGCGATAAATCCGCGTGCGCTGGCGCAAGGGCCCGGCAACGCCCATACCTGCCGCAGTATAAACCCAGGCCAGGACCACCAGTTTAAAAACCGGCACCACAATACTGGCGCAAAATACCACCATCGCAATCGGCCATTCCCCGGCATCGATCAGTGCACTTACCCCTGAAAGGATGGTATCGGCCTCGGTACTGCCCAGCATGGTGACGCTCATGATCGGGAAAACATTGGCCGGAATATAAAAAACCGCCGCACTGATCAAAAAGGCCCAGGCATGCGAAAGGCTGCGCGGTTTTCGATGATGCACAACCGACCCGCAACACGGGCATTTGGCATGTGGTTGATGTGCGGCATCGCCGGTTAGAACATAGGCACAAACCTCGCAGGTGGCCCAACGTGGTTCATCCTGTTCGGCGGCAATATCGTCGGTGGTCGGGTATTTCAGCCCCTTGGGAGCCAGTTTGCGCCACACCTCGCGCGGGTCAAGCTGCGCACTCATCAGCAGGGTTGTGGGAATAAGGATGCACACCGCATAAAAGGCGGGCCCGGCAATCACATCGGCAAAGTCGCTCAGCTTGGTTAATGCCACCAGCAGACCGATCAAAAAAACATCAAGCATCGACCAGGGCCGAACCACTGCCAAAACACGCCATACCTTGCGAATGGCCGGAAAACTGAAGCCGAAACGCAAAGGCAACAACACATAAATATAGGCCAGAATCAGCAGCAAAGGCGCTGCTATCGAGGTTAACCCCACCATGAAAGCCAGAAAGGCGAAGCCTTCATTCCAAAACGTGATCATCCCTGATGACAGCGTATTGGTCTCGCTCCGGCCTTCCATGCTGAACTGCAAAATCGGAAATGAATTGGCCAGAACGAACAATACCAAGGCGGCAAAGGCAAAGGCCAACGACCGTTCAATACTGTTATTCTGGCTTTGATACAGCGGAGAACCACACCGTGCGCACCGTGCGACATGTCCGGTGGGAATTTCTTCTTCTACGTGAAGATAGTCACAATGATCACAGGCAATCAGCCGGTGCGACATTTATGAAATTCTCTCTGCTGTGACAGACGCGAATTGTCATTATCAACGACAATCAGGAAGTAAGAAGTAAAATTTCCTTTATGTCAAACGATGTGCATAGCATCTTATTCCCGACTGGGAAATATATTTACTGATATTTTTCAGCAAGATGCCGCTTTGTTGACGGCTGGCGTAAAAAACGGCGGGCCTCGTCGCACACAATATCGGTCACACGCGACAAAAGCCTGCTTTCCATATTCCAGTGATGCCAAAATAATGGCCTTTCAATGACATGCGGGCACGGCTGCACCAAACGCCCTGCCGCAAGCCCGGCCTCGGCCTGATGTTCCTCGACCACGGCATAGGCGATGCCCTGTTCTGCCATTGCAACAAACCCTTGCGAACTGGGCATGGTATGGGCTGGAAACTCGCCGGGTTCAAGACCGAAGAAACGATAGAAAAACAGGTTTTGCAATTCGTCATGTTCGGAAAAATTAACTGCCGGACAGGCACGCAACGCATCTGCCGTAACCCCGTTTGGGAAAAAACGTGCGGCAAAACCCGGTGACACAACCATGATATAGCGCATGGACCCAAGCGCGCGCAGCTTGCAGCCCTGCACCGGAATATCGCGTGTGCCAACCGCGCCCAAAACCCGACCGGTTTGTAATAAATTATGGGTCAAGACTTCATCTTGTACTTTTAAATCCGACAGCAAGCTCAATTCATCAAACAGTTTTTTGGGCACGTCCTGAAACCAGGTTGCCAAACTGTCGGCATTTACCGCGAGGGCAATATGCCCATATCCGCCCCCTTCCACCACATCGGGCACATCATCGCGCAATTCCTGTTCAAGCAAATGCACACGCTGATAATGTTGCAACAGGCGTTCGCCCGGCTGTGTTGGCGAAATGGGTTTGGTCCGCATGATCAGCGGCTGGCCGATCCGGTCTTCCAGCAGCTTGACGCGTTGCGACACGGCCGACTGTGTCAACCCCAGCGCCCTTGCCGCCTTTTCAAAACTGCCGTGCCGGATCACCTCGGCACAGGCCTGCAGCAATTTGTAATCGATCATCTATCAGCATCATTTTTTCTAATGAAGCATCAGTATAATTCGATTTTCTTATTTTCCAAACTTGTTATCACCGGTGCAAACAACGATGACATGAACATACTGGATTTTGAAAATGCTTCTGCCCTATGCAACCGGCCTGGGACTTGGTGCCAGCGCCATTATCGCAATTGGCGCGCAAAATGCCTTTGTATTGTCGCAAGGATTGCGGCGCAATTACCCGGTCATGATCGCGCTGGTCTGCGCGCTATGCGATGCCTTACTGATTACCGCCGGTGTCGCTGGTCTTGGCACCCTTGTTGCCACCTACCCGCCACTAACAAAAGTTGCGGCCTGGGGCGGCGGTGCCTTTCTGATCTGGTATGGATGTTCTGCCTTTATCCGGGTTTTCCAGGATGAAAAACTGACAGAAAACGCCAATTCAACCAAAGGCTGGCGCGCCATTCTGACGGCAACACTGGCAATAACGCTGTTAAACCCACATGTCTATATCGATACTGTCGTTGTTCTGGGCGGCATTGGCGGGCAATTTCCCTCAAGCGAACGCTTCGCCTTTGCCCTTGGCGCAATCAGCGCAAGTTTCATCTGGTTTTTTACCATTGCCCTTGGCGCTGCCTGGCTGGCCCCTTATATCGCCCGACCCATCACCTGGAAAATTATTGATATCGTGACCGCAGGCGTAATGTGGATGGTGGCCTGGCACCTGTTGGCACCCGAAATTCGCTTTTTGCTGTCATAAAAACGTTCACATCATTACTGTGAACTTTCCGGCATTGTCTGCACTGGCGTATCGCAAACATCCTCCTTATGTATCGGCGACAAATTATGCCAAGGAGTTTACAGACTATGCGTATTTTAATGGTCATGACATCGCACGATCAAATGGGGGACACCGGCCACAAGACCGGCATCTGGCTGGAAGAATTCGCCGCCCCCTATTATCGCTTTATCGATGGTGGTGCGACCGTCACACTGGCATCCCCCAAGGGTGGACAACCGCCAATTGACCCCAACAGCCAGGCTGACGATGCCCTGACGGATGCCACCAAACGCTTTGAAGGGGACACAGCCGCGCAACAGGCCTTTGCCTCGACGGTTAAACTTCAGGGCCTGAAAGCCGACGATTTTGATGCCCTTTTCTTCCCCGGTGGTCATGGCCCGCTATGGGACCTGGCAACTGACGCTGATTCCATTGCCCTGATCGAAGCCTTCGTCGCCCAGGACAAACCGGTCGGTGCCGTGTGTCATGGTCCGGCAGCCTTGGTCAATGCCAAAGCCGCCAATGGGGATCCGCTGGTCAAAGGCCGGGAAGTAACCGGTTTTACCGATGAAGAGGAAAAGGCCGTCGGGCTGGAAGCGGTTGTGCCACTTTCGATCGAGCAGGAATTCAAAAAAGCTGGCAGCAGCTATAAAAAAGGCGCCAACTGGGCTCCGTTTGCCGTAACCGATGGCAAACTTGTCACCGGACAAAACCCGGCCTCAAGCGAACTTGCGGCAAATGCCACCATGAAATTGCTGGCCTCCTGAAAATGGCTTGACCTTCCATCTACTGGAGGGTTCAAACTGCTGCCAGACAAACGGATGGAGAAATGCCATGCTGAAACTTAAAGTCGAAGAAATGAGCTGCGGCCACTGTGTCAAAGCTGTCACCGAAGCCGCCAGCAGCGTCAATGACGTTGAAAAGGTTGAGGTTGACCTGGCTGGTGGTCTGGTTACGGTTTCGGGTCATCCCGATAGTGCGGCTGTTATTGCCGCCCTGGATGAAGCAGGCTACCCCGCCCAACAGGTTGGCTAAATCAGCACCGCAATCCGGACACAAAGGCCGCCAGGCAAATGTCAGGCGGCCTTTTTCATATCCCTCGTCAAATTACGCAGTTTCACGCTCAATATCCGGCAGCAACGCCGCCAAAAAGCCGATTGCCGGGAAAAAGGCACAAAGCTGATAGACAAAATAGATGCTGGTTGCATCGGCCAGCACGCCCAGCAATGCTGCGGCAATCCCGCCCATGCCAAATGCCAGACCAAAAAACAGCCCGGAAATCATGCCAATCCGGCCTGGCACCAGTTCCTGGGCATAGACAACAATGGCAGAAAAGGCCGATGAAATAACAAAGCCGATAATCACGCTTAGAATGATGGTTATGCCAATCCCGACATAAGGCAAAAACAGCGCAAAGGGCAATGTGCCGGCAATGGAAACCCAAATCACCTTTTTACGGCCAATCCGGTCGCGAATCGGCCCGCCAATCAGGGTTCCCGCCGCAACGGCCGCCAAAAAGACAAACAGGTAAATCTGCGATTGTCCTTCTGTCAGGGTAAAACGGTCCATCAGGTAAAACACATAATAACTGGTAAAACTTGCCAGATAGAACCATTTTGAAAGCATCAGGCAAAACAGCACCGTTAGCGCGCGTGATACCTGTGACCGGTTTAAATGGGAATGCGCCACGGGGGCCTTGCGGGCGGACGGTTTGGCATGTCCCTGCAACTTGTACCAGTTGCCCAACCCGGCCAAAATCACCATGCCGCCCAGGGCAACCACGGCAAACCAGGCCAGGCTTTTTTGCCCGTGAGGCAAAACAACAAACGCCACCAATAATGGCCCAATCGCCGAGCCGACATTGCCGCCCACCTGAAAAATCGACTGCGCCAGACCATGCGCCCCGCCGGACGCCAGACGCGCCAAGCGCGAGGATTCCGGATGAAAAATCGACGACCCCATACCCAAAAGCGCACTGCCACATAACAGCATGACAAAATTGCTGGCATAGGCCAAAACCAGAAGCCCCAACAGCGACACCCCCATGCCAAATGACAGGGAATAGGGTTTAGGATTGCGGTCCGTATAGCTGCCGACCAGCGGTTGCAAAACAGATGCCGTGACCTGATAGGTAAGCGTCAGGAAACCAAGCTGCGCATAACCAAGGTCAAACCCGCCCTTGAAAATCGGATACGCCGCCGTAAAAAGCGACTGGATCATGTCATTGAGCAAATGACAAAAACTGGCGGCCCCCAAAACCGGGAAAACCGCCTTGCTGGTTCGTCGTTGGGCAATGGCAGCATTATTCATGTAGTGACCCTGTATGTGCCTGTTGTTTGGCGAAAGTGCCGGTATATCTGACATCATTCTAAATGCCTCGACACCGGCCCACCACCACGATAGGGTCAATCACTTATGCAACTGGGCCAAATGCACAGGATCTGGAATGTCGTCATACCCGGATGTTGACCGGCCTGTCATTGGCCTTGGCGTTAATTATGCGGATGGCGATGTCATCGCCCCGCACCATCATGACCGCGACCAGCTTTTATATGGCATGACGGGGTTGGTGATTGTGTCCACCAGCCAGGGTGTCTGGATGATGCCGCCCCAACGTGGCATGTGGATCCCGGCGGGCACCGTGCATGAAGTCCGCATGATCGGCAAAGTTGCGGTGCGCACCCTGTATCTTAGCCCTGACCCGGCCCGCAATATGCCCATGCAGTGCCAGGTTGTCAGCATTTCGCCATTAATGCGCAGCCTGCTGTCAGAGGCTGTCTGCATTCCGGCCGACTATGATCCCGACGGGCGCGACGGTGCGTTAATGACATTGATCGACCATGAAATTCGCACCATGCCCGGGGTGCCGCTTTCGCTGCCCTTGCCGGACCATCCGGCCTTGTCCCGGCGCTGTCAGATTTTTATGCGTGCACCAAGCGCGCATGACACAATTGATCACTGGTGCCATGATCTGGGTATGAGCCGCCGCAGCTTCACCCGCCTGTTTCGCAGTGAAACCGGGCTTAGTTTTATCGAATGGCGCCAACAGGCCTGCACACTGGCCGCCCTGCCCCGGCTGGCGGCGGGTGATGCCGTTACCACCATTGCGCTTGACCTTGGCTATGACAATCCTGCGGCCTTTACCAGCATGTTCAAACGGATATTGGGGGCATCACCGCGCGATTATCGTCCGTGATAGTGACCAATAACATCATTGGTGATGGCGCTGCGAGACTGCTAAATTGTTGTTCGACATCCATTAAGCATCAAACAGCCAATAAACAGGAATGAAATGCCTGCATCACATGCCAACGTGCTGGCCATTTGCGGCAGCCTGCGTCAAGCCTCCATCAATCGGACACTTCTGCAAGCCGCCCAAAAACTGGCCCCGGAAACCGGCCTTGCCATTACACTGTTTGAAGGATTGGGCACCCTGCCCATCTTCAACCCCGATGATGAAGGCCGTGAACCGCAAAACGTGCTGGATTTCAAAAACCAGCTAAAGCGCGCAGATGGCGTGCTGGTCGCCAGCCCGGAATATGCCCACGGCGTCACAGGCGCAATCAAAAATGCGCTGGACTGGACGGTTGCGAGCGGAGAATTCATGTCGATGCCGGTTGTCGCCTTAAACGCATCGGGGCGCGCCACCATCGCCCAGGCGGCATTGATTGACACCATCGGCACGATGGATGCGATCATCCTGCATGATGCCTGCGTAACAATCGCCCTGAATGGCAAAAACTATGCAACAGACGATATCCTGGCCGATGAAACTACCCGGCACCCATTGCAACAGGCCTTAACCATGCTGGCCGCCGCCATCGCGCAAAAACAGGACGGAAATGCCGCCTGAACGCACAAAAGCCGCCCTTCAATGATGAAGAACGGCTTTTGCAGCAAATATCGAACAGATCTGGCAATCAGCCCATGATCTTGTCGCGCAGCATCTTGTTGACCATGCCCGGGTTGGCTTTGCCGCCCGTGGATTTCATGACCTGGCCAACAAACCAGCCCAGCATACGGTCCTTACCGCCACGGATTTCTTCAACCTTGTCCGGGTTGGCGGCAATGACTTCGTCAATGGCCGCTTCAATCGCGCCGGTATCGGTGATCTGCTTCAGACCTTTTTCCTCAACAATCTTTTCGGGATCGTCACCGGTCTCGATCATGATCTCGAACACGTCCTTGGCGATCCGGCCGGAAATGGTGTCATCGCCAATCAGGCCAATCAGTTTACCAAGGTTCTCCGCCGAAACCGGGCTTTCCGAAACATCAACGCCCAGCTTGTTCAGCGCGCCAAACAGATTGGTGATCACCCAGTTTGCCGCCATCTTGCCATCACGGCCCTTGGCGACCTTTTCGTAATATTCGGCCTTTTCCTGTTCGGCGACCAGAACACCCGCATCATAGGCCGACAGGCCATATTCACGCATGAAACGGGCTTTCTTTTCGTCAGGCAGCTCCGGCAGCGTTTTTTCGATTTCCGCGATAAACGCATCATCAAAAACCAGCGGCAGCAGATCCGGGTCGGGAAAATAGCGATAATCATGGGCCATTTCCTTGGACCGCATGGAGCGCGTTTCACCGAGTTTCGGGTCAAACAGGCGGGTTTCCTGCAAAATCTCGCCGCCACCTTCGATCACCTCGATCTGGCGCATGGCTTCGATCTCGATCGCCTGCATCACAAAACGGATGGAGTTGACGTTCTTGATTTCGCAGCGTGTCCCAAATTCGGCACCGGGCTTGCGGACCGAAACGTTGGCATCGCAACGCATCGACCCTTCATTCATGTTGCCATCACAGGTGCCAAGATACCGCACAATCGCGCGCAGCTTGGTCAGATAGGCACCAGCTTCTTCCGGCGAACGGATGTCGGGCTTGGAAACGATTTCCATCAACGCCACACCCGACCGGTTCAGGTCGATATGCGAATATTTCGGGTCCTGGTCGTGCATCGACTTCCCGGCATCCTGTTCCAGATGCAGGCGTTCAATGCCAACGGCCTTGGTCGAACCATCAGGCATATCCAGAATGATCGTGCCTTCACCGACAATCGGCTTGTCAAACTGCGAAATCTGATAACCCTGCGGCAGATCGGCGTAAAAATAGTTTTTACGCGAAAACACGCTTTCCTTGTTGATCTTTGCCTTCAGGCCCAAACCGGTTTTCACCGCCTGGCGCACACATTCGGCATTGATCACCGGCAACATGCCGGGCATGGCTGCATCAACCAGGCTGACATTGGTGTTCGGATCACTCCCGAAAGAGGCCGACGCCCCCGAAAACAGCTTGGATTTGGAAATGACCTGGCAGTGAACTTCCAGACCAACAACAATTTCCCAAGGACCTGTTGAACCTTCAAGAATATAGGTCATGGATCAGCCCTCCTGCCCGAACGGTTTTGCATTGAAGGCTGCGGCATTTTCCAGCACGCCGCCGACACGCAGGACAGTTTCTTCGTCAAACGGTTTGCCAATCAACTGCAAACCCAGCGGCAACCCGCCCGATGACAGACCGGTTGGCACGGACAGCCCCGGAAGCCCGGCAAGGCTGGCCGGAACGGTGAACACGTCATTAAGGTACATCTTGACGGGATCATCCTCGTTCTCGCCAATCGCAAAGGCCGCCGACGGGGCCGTCGGCGTCAATATGGCGTCAACGGTGCCAAATGCGTTCTCGAAATCCTGATAAATGCGACGACGCACCTTCAATGCCTTGTTGTAATAGGCATCGTAATAACCCGCCGACAGCACATATGTCCCGATCATGATACGACGCTGGACTTCCTTGCCAAAGCCCGCAGCACGCGACTTCATATACATATCGTCCAGGCTGTCACCGTCTTCCATCACACGCTGGCCATAGCGCAGGCCATCATAGCGTGCCAGGTTTGACGATGCCTCTGCCGGGGCGACAATATAATAGGTGCCCAGTGCATATTTCGTATGCGGCAGGGAAACATCAACAACTTCGGCACCGGCATCGCGCAGCATGGCAATGCCGTTTTCCCACAGCTTGTTGATTTCTTCGGGCATGCCATCAACCCGGTATTCTTTGGGAATACCGATTTTCATGCCGCGAATGTCACCGGTCAGGGCAGCTTCAAAATCAGGCACCGCCACCGGGGCCGACGTGCTGTCCTTGGCATCATGCCCGGCCATCGCGCCCAGCATGATGGCTGCATCGCGCACGGTTTTGGTCATCGGGCCAGCTTGATCCAGCGAGCTTGCAAAGGCGACAATCCCCCAGCGCGAGCACCGGCCATAAGTCGGCTTCAGGCCCACAATACCGCAATAGGATGCCGGTTGACGGATCGAACCACCGGTGTCGGTACCGGTTGCCGCAAGGGCCATGCCCGCCGCAACAGCCGCAGCCGACCCGCCCGATGACCCGCCCGGCACCAGATCCTTGCCATCCGCCGTTTTCCACGGATTGATCACGTTGCCGTAATAGGACGAGGTGTTGGACGACCCCATTGCAAACTCGTCAAGGTTTGCCTTGCCCAGCATGACCGCCCCGTTATTAAACAGGTTGGTTGTCACGGTGGATTCATATTCCGGCTTGAAACCTTCCAGAATATGCGACGCAGCCGTGGTTTGCACACCTTCGGTACAGAACAGGTCCTTGATCGCAATCGGCAGACCTTCCATCTTGCCCGCGTCACCTTTGGCGCGCTTGGCATCGGATGCCTTCGCCATTTCAACGGCCTTTTCCGGCGTTTCGGTGATATAGGCATTCAGGTTGCGATGGGCATCCATCGACTTGATATGGGCCTCGGTCAGTTCAACCGATGTAAAATCGCCCTTTGCCAGCCCGTCACGGGCATCGGCAAGCGTTAATTTTGTCAGATCCGTCATTATTCAACCACCTTCGGCACAACAAAACAGCCAGCATCGGTCATGGGTGCATTTGCAAGCACCTTTTGCTGGATATTGCCATCGGTGACTTCGTCCTTGCGCAACGGCAGGGTCAGATCGGCAACCGATGTCAGCGGGTCACAGCCCTCGACATCAACTTCTTGCAGTTCCTCAACAAAATCGAGGATACGGGTCAAATCTCCCGCCAGTTCGCTCAGGCCTTCCTCGGACACGTTGATACGTGACAGAAAGGCGATCTTGCGTACTGTTTCCTTATCCAAAGACGACATGGATGAAAGTCTCTCTTAAGGAATGACAAAACACCCGGCGAACGGCCGTCCGCCAGAAACTGAAAATACAGCGCGGAACCTAGCACCCGGAACGCCTGGCGGCAAGGGCCGTGCACCCTACTTTCACGCGCGTTTTTGCTTCAAAATGAAATTTGTTGAAAATCCCAGCCCGATCCTGCCAAAACGGCATGACTGAATTGCCAGTTTCATCATGCTTTGCACTGGCAATTTTCCCGAACCAGCCCTATAAGGTCGCCATGATATGTAATGATACTCAGGAATTGCTGCGGTACCTTTCACCAGCAGCGCGGATTTTGGGCCTGGACCTGGGCACCAAAACCATTGGTGTTGCGCTTTCGGATGTCGGGCTGCAAATCGCAACGCCCTACAGCCTGATCAAGCGCAAGAAATTCACCCGCGACATTGTCGAGCTGGCCTCGATCATCGAAAAGCAGAATGTCGGTGCCATTGTCATCGGTTTCCCGCGCGAGCTGGATGGCACGATTGGCACGGCCTGCCATCGCGTTTATGCCTTTGTCGATGAAATGGACAAGCATATCGATCTGCCAGTTCTGCTGTGGGACGAACGCCTGTCAACCTCGGCCGTTGAACGCATCCTGATCGGTGAAGCCGACATGACGCGCAAACGCCGTGCCGATGTGGTTGATAAAGCCGCAGCAGGTTACATCCTGCAAGGTGCGCTTGATAATCTCAATCTTCATACCGACCCGGGCCTTGTCGATGACGATGATGAAGATTTAGATGACGACGGGGAAGAAGAATAATTCTGCCCCCGCGCTCTCATAATCGATTTGCCATCAAAAGCCGCCGAACAATCGTTCAGGCGGCTTCTTGCTGGGCAATCACCATCGTCACGCCAAACATGTGCGTGGGTGGCAGCACCAGCATGTCACCACATTCCACCGCGCCCAATGAAAACGCCGCCGGACGGATCGCCTCCATATCCTTCACCAGCAACCGGAAACCGGCAAAGCCATCATCGGGCAAAATGCTATCCCCCACCGGGTAACGCGCCAACAATTCATCCTGATGGCTCACATCAACAATATGGTTCAAGGCCATAGAAGAAAAAAATTCTTCCACGGCTTCCGCCGCCCAGTGGGTCAGAAAAACCTGATCAATGCCAAAGGCACTATTGGGATGATCCTGATATTCGGGGAAATAAAAATTCTCCGTCGGGTGATGATGCTGGCAGGAAAAACACACACCATGCCGCAACAATGGATGGCTGGCAAAAGACAGCGAAAACGCCAGATCAACCTGTTTTCCATCCGGTGTTTCACCCTTGCGGGCAAAGTCAAACACGTCAGGCACAGCCGCACCCGCCTGCAAAAAGGCCGCCCGGTCAGCGTGTGCATCCTGCGATTGCAATGCCAGCATCGACATGCCTTCCCGCAAGCGTAAAAAATTGCGGTTATAAACGGCAAATGAAAAAGGCTGGTCAAGCTCGTCCGGGCCGATCATTTCCGGATCCAGCACCGCTAATAATTCCAGATACATCCCGTCAAGCTGCACCAGCGCATTTCCGGTGCCAAACGGATGAACGGCCTTTGGTGTCACCCGGAAACCCAGTTTACGGTACCGGTCACAGGCAGCATCCAAGTCCTGCACACATAACACCAGATGATCAATCGCCCTGACCATATCTGTCATCTCCTTATAGATTCCCCCTTTTATCGACACAATTGGGGGTTTATCGCATCCCACGACGCAAGCCTGTCGCTGTTTTTTTACTCTATAAACGCCCCAAATGGCACGATTATCAGCCGAAATCCACAACCGAAACTGGTTTTTGCAAGCATTATAGTCATAAGCGGCTTTCCACCAAAAAGGCATAGAAAAATTGCATTCAACGCAACTTTGCCGCGCGATATTGCGCTTGCATGTGCCCCGACGGACTGCAAAACATTGCACAAGCTCGCAAACTGCCCTATCGAGTTATCCTTCCTTTTGCGATAGATCGAAACCATGCTCGCCATTCTTTCTGCCCTGATTCCGACTTTTGGCCTGATACTGGCGGGTTTCACCCTGCGCCAGTCGCGCTTTTTGCCTGATGCCTTCTGGCCCGGGGCGGAAAAACTGACCTATTTTATCACCTTTCCGGCCCTGCTGTTTTCCAACACAGCCAAGGCCGACCTTGGCAGCCTGCCTGTGACGGGTATTGCCATCGTCATTTTAGGTACCGTCTTTATCAAATCCGCCCTGGTCATTATGACCAAACCGGCCTTACGGGTATCCAATGCCGCCTTTTCATCGATCTTTCAGGGGGCCATTCGCCCCAATACCTATATTGGTCTTGCCGTGGCGGCAGCTTTGCTGGGCGAACGCGGGCTGACAGTTACGGCACTATGTGTCGCGCTTGTTGTACCAACGGTCAATGTTCTCTCGGTCATGGCCTGTTCCTGGTGGGGGGATAATAACCGCAAAACCGGTTTTTTATCCGTTCTGCGCGATGTCTGCCGCAACCCCTTGTTAATGGCCTGTGTCTTTGGCATTTTCGCAAATATATCGGGGCTGGGACTGCCCCCCATTTTAGGCCCCTTCCTGGAGGTTTTGGGCCGTGCCGCCCTGCCCATCGGCCTGCTTGCCGTGGGGGCCGGGATCGATTTGCAAGCCGCCCGGCGCGCCGGTGGGCCAGTGGCGGCATCGACGATTGGGAAACTGGTTCTCAGCCCGGCCATCGCCATCGGCCTTGCAATGACATTTGCCATGTCATCGGCAGATATGGCAGCCCTTGCCCTTTATGCAGGTCTGCCCTGTTCGGCCAGTGCCTATGTTCTTGCACGCCTGATGGGGGGCGACGCCAAAATGATGGCCAGCATCATCACCGTGCAAACCCTGGTTGCCATTGGCACCATGCCGGTTTTGGCTATTTTGCTTCACGCAGCCTAAGCCCCGACAGCACAACATTTTAACGCTTCAAATGCTGACCAGGCGGACAGGGTGAAATTTGATATTTCACCTTTCCGTAACAGGTGCAATTCGCTATGCTCCGCACGCAATTTTCCAATCAGTATGCAGCCAGGGAACAAGTGCAACGCCATGAGTGTCATGGGACCAGCGGCGGATCACTATCCGCATCCACATCTTCTGGGGATCGAAGGTTTGACCCCCGGGGAAATCACCCTCATTCTGGATCGTGCCCAGCATTATGCGGAAAAAAACCGCACTGCCGATAAAACCAGCAATATCCTTGCAGGCAGCACGGTCGTTAACCTGTTTTATGAAAACTCTACCCGAACACTGACATCCTTTGAACTGGCTGCCAAACGGCTGGGGGCGGATGTTATCAATATGACGGTGGGGACCAGTTCGGTCAAAAAGGGGGAAACCCTGATTGATACGGCCATGACCCTGAATGCCATGAATCCCGACGCCCTCGTTGTGCGCCATGCCGATAGCGGTGCCGTCAAATTGCTCAGCGAAAAGGTGAATTGTGCGGTTTTGAATGCCGGTGATGGCCGCCATGAGCACCCCACCCAGGCCCTGCTGGATGCGCTGACGATCCGCCGCCACAAGGGGCGCCTGCATCGCCTGACAGTGGCAATATGTGGCGACATCGCCCATTCCCGTGTCGCACGTTCCAATATTCTGCTGCTTAACACGATGGGGTCGCGGGTGCGTCTGATTGCCCCGCCTACGCTGATCCCTTCCAAAATTGATCGCATGGGCGTGGAGATTTTCCACGATATGGAAGAAGGCCTGAAGGATTGTGACATCGTCATGATGTTGCGCCTGCAACTGGAACGCATGGAAGGCAGTTTTATCCCGTCCGTGCGCGAATATTTCCATTTCCACGGTCTTGATCGCGCCAAACTGGCCAATGCCAAGCCCGATGCGCTGATCATGCACCCCGGCCCAATGAACCGGGGTGTCGAGATTGACAGCGAAGTCGCCGACGATGTGGAACGCTCCGTCATCCGCGAACAGGTTGAAATGGGCGTTGCCGTACGCATGGCCGCCCTGGAAATGCTGGTTCAAAATCACCGAAACCTTGCAGGGGGCCATTCATGATGCCTGCCATTCGCGCCAAAGCCAGCGGCAAGACCGCCTTTGTCAATGTGCGCCTGCTGGACCCCGCCACCGGCCTGGATCAAACCGGCGGGCTATTGATTCAGGATGGCGTCATTGCCGAAGTCGGCCCGTCCATTACCCGCGATAAACTGCCATCGGACTGCCGGGTTATTGATGGTCAGGGGCTATGCCTGGCACCGGGCCTGGTGGATATGCGCGTTCAGGTGCGCGAACCGGGGTTCGAGCATCAGGAAACCATCGAAACGGCGGGTAAATCGGCTTCTGTGGGCGGTGTTACCACCATGATCGCCCTGCCCAATACCGACCCGGTGATTGATGATGTGGCCGGGGTGGAATTTGTCGCCCGCCGGGCGCGCAAGGTCGGCCTTGCCAAGGTGTTTGTCTATGGCGCGGTGTCCAAGGGCATTGAAGGCCATGAAATCACTGAAATGGGCTTGCTGCATCAGGCCGGGGCGGTTGCCTTTTGCGACGGTGTGCAAACCATTGCCAGTGCGCGTTTATTACGCCAGGCCCTGTCCTATACCACCTTTTTCGATGGCATGATTGTTCAGCATCCCGAAGAACCGGAGCTTTCGCGCGGCGGCCATATGAATAGTGGCGAACTTGCCACCCGGCTGGGTCTTTCCGGTGTGTCGCCGCTGGCAGAAGTCATTCAGATCGAACGTGATATTCGCCTGGCGGAAATGACCGGAGGCCGTTTGCATTTCGCCCATATTTCGACCGGTGAATCCGTCGAGGTTATTCGCAGGGCGAAAAAGCGCGGCCTTAAAATCACTTGCGACACGGCCCCGTTTTATTTTGCCTTAAACGAAAATGCCGTTAGCGACTATCGCACCTTCGCCAAGCTGTCCCCGCCCCTGCGCGCCGAGGATGACCGCCAGGCAATTGTCATGGGCCTTGCCGATGGCACGATTGATGCGATCGCATCGGACCATAATCCGCAGGACCAGGACAGCAAACGTCTGCCCTTTGCCCAGGCAGCGGCTGGTGGAGTGGGTCTTGAAACCCTGCTGCCGATCACGCTGGAGCTTTATCACAACGGGCATATGTCACTGCTTGATGCAATTGGCAAAATCACCCATGCCCCGGCAAAGCTGATGAAACTCGAAAATCATGGCACGCTGGCAGCAGGCAGTGCAGCGGATATTGTGGTTTTCGACCCGGGCCGCCCGGCAAAGATCGATCCTTACAAGTTCCAGTCGAAATCAAAGAACTCGCCTTTTGACGGCCGTTTGATCCAGGGTATTGTTTTACGCACCCTGATCGATGGACGCGAAGTTTTTACACACCCCAGCTGTATTGAAGGGTCCTGATCATGGAACTCGATGCCACCTACAAGGCAACATTAATGTCCCTGCAAATTGCTGTTGTGTGCGGATACCTTCTCGGCTCCATTCCCTTTGGTCTGGTCTTGACCCGCCTGGCGGGCCTGGGCGATATCCGCACCATTGGCTCGGGCAATATTGGTGCCACCAATGTGCTGCGCACCGGCAACAAGTTTCTCGCCCTGCTAACTCTGATTGGCGATAGTGGCAAGGGGGCAGCCGCCGCCCTGCTATTTGCCTATTTTTACGGGCCGGAACAGGGCATTTTTGCCGGGGCGGCCGCCGTGGTAGGGCATATGTTCCCGCTCTGGCTGCGTTTTAAGGGGGGCAAGGGTGTTGCCACCACGCTGGGCACGCTCTTGGCCGTCAACTGGATAATGGGTGTTATTGCCTGCCTGGCCTGGCTGGTCATGGCGCTGATTTTCCGTATCTCCTCGCTTTCGGCCCTGATGGCCCTTGCCGTGGCCCCGCTGGCAGCATTTTTCGTCGCACATGATGTCGGCGCAGGCTGGCTTGCCCTGTTTTTGGCCATTATCGTCTGGGCAGCCCATCACACCAATATCCGTCGCCTGTTAAATGGCACCGAGCCCAAAATTGGTGACAAGAAAAAGAATACCGAGGATTCCACAGCGAAATAACCCGCCTCGCTATGAAAAAGCCCATCCAGCGGCATCTGGATGGGCTTTTTGCTTAGCTATAGAATAGATCAGATTTTCGGTTCTTGCGGGCGAGTGACCTTATCGGCCGACATTTCTTTGGACGCCAATGAGGCATCAATTTCCGTATCATCGTCGGCCTTGGCATTGCCGCTGGCGTGAGATTGCGGGTCCAATGCGGTGTCAGATTTTGACTGCGATACGGTATCTGTCAGACCCGGCAAAATCGAAGCCATGCTGTTAATATCGGCACCATTGATCCCAACCTCTTTTAACAAAGAATCCAAAAGCGGTGCCTGGGCGCGATAACGCAACGCACTATTCACAACATTGTCCGCCAGGCTTCCGCCGCCATTGGCATCACTGCCGCCAGCACCGCCAGACGAACCACCGGTCAAACCATCAACCTGAATGATTTTGATACCGTCGATATTCTCCATCGGCTTGACACTTTCGCGAATGATCTGATCAAGATTTTCAATCAGCTTGATCTTGATCTGCATGGCAATCTGTTCGGCTGACAGCACATTTTGCGCTTCATTAAGCGCGCGTGTCCCCGCCGCATCAACGCGGTAGCGAACTTCGGCGGCTTCAGCACGCAGTTTTTCCGCTGCGGCGTCACCTTCGGCTTCTTCGCGCAAGGCTTCGGCACGGTCGGCAGCCGCCATTTTCTCGGCTTCGGCCGCAACCTTGACACTAATCGCCTGACGTTCGGCCTCTTTGGCCGCTTCAATCAGCTCAATCGCCTTCTGACGTTCGGCAATTTCGCGTTCACGGGCCGTTGCAACACGTTCTTCGGCCTGTACAGCCTTGGCACGGGCCTCATCGGCATTCGACTGGGCTTCGGATTGTTCTTTGGATTTTTCGGCAATGGCAATGGCACGGCCCTGCTCGGCCAGTTCAATAACCTTCTGCTTTTCAATTTCGCGTTCGCGGATCAACCGTTCCATTTCAATCCGCTCTTCGGCAATCCCTTTATCTGCAGTAATTTTGGACTTTTCGACATTCTGAACGGATGTAATTTCAGCCTGTTGTGCCGCCTGCTCCTGCTCTGCCCGATGGCGGGCAATTTCGGCAGACTGGGTGGACTTGCGAACCTCAATTTCGCGCTGCTGTTCAAGACGGGCATATTCTTCGTCGCGCAGAAGTGCCAAATGCAGTTTTTCACTCTCCAGGTTCTTGGTTTTAATCTGAACCTGTGTTTCCTGCTCTATATCGTTGCGAATTTTCTTGCGGCGTTCAATTTCTTCGGTCAACCGCGTCAAACCTTCGGCATCGAACGCGTTATTCGGGTTGAAAAATTCCATCCCGGTCTGGTCAAGCCCCGTCAGGGAAACCGATTCAAGCTCCAGACCGTTTTTCAAAAGATCCTCGGTAACGGCCTGCTGCACCTTCTGAACAAAATCGGTTCTTTTTTCATGCAGCTCTTCCATCGTCATTTCGGCGGCAACAGAGCGCAAGGCATCAACAAACTTGCCTTCAACCAGTTCTTTCAATTCCAACGGCTGCATCGTCCGCTTACCCAGCGTCTGGGCGGCCGCGGCAATAGACTCTTCGGTGGGCTGGGCCCGCACATAAAATTCGGCAACCACATCAACGCGCATGCGATCCCGCGTGATCAGTGCCTGATTATCATCGCGGCGCACTTCAAGGCGCAACGTATTCATATTAACGGGAATGGTTTCATGAAGGATCGGAAAAACCAGCGCCCCGCCATTCATAATGATTTTTTGCCCGCCAAAACCGGTACGGACAAAAGAAATTTCTTTGGACGCGCGCACATAAAGCCGCATCAGGATAAACCCGATCGTCAAAAGTGCCACAACAATGATAATCGCTGCCGAGCCGACACCGATCAGCCCGTCAAACATACCCGTATTGTTGTCATACATTCAGAATACTCCAGCAGCCGTCATTGGATAAAATTCAGTCAATCAAACCATCCGATTCAATCGGGATGGCGAAATAAATGGATTTGTGCCTGCGCACCAACAGCACCTTTTGTCCCTGGGCGAAAATGTCCTGGTCATTGTCAGGTTCGATCAGGATGTAATGCGTCTGCCGATACTGATCTTTGAGCTTGCCCTGGGCGGGGTAATCCTTTCGGGCTTCTCCGCCGGTAATCACCGCTGGCTTGCCGATCAGGCTGTCGTGGGAAACAGCCGATGTTTCATCACGGGGGATAATCGCCGCAAGTGCCCTGTTGCCAACGCTTAACACCGGCATGGACAGCACCAAAGCCGGAATACAGGCCAAAAGGGCAGGCAAAGGCGCCCCCAAAACGGCAGCGACCATTCCCTGCAGAAACAAACCGATCAGGCCAAATGCGACCAGAAAAACGATCAGCGAAAAAATCGCAGGGATGCGGCCAATTTGCAGCCAGGTCAGAAACTGGCCGCCAATGGACGGTGCTGTCATATCCGGGACATCAATATCGAGATCAATATCGGGCAACAAACCATCGAGAAACCCGAATATTCCCGCACCAATAATCAGGCCAATGCCCTCGATTAACGCCAAAATCGCCACGATAACCAGAGAAACCGAAAACGGGAAATTCGACGTTTCGTTCAGATAGGACAGGAACATCACCAAACCACTTATTTATTGAGGCGAGTCTTGATCGCCGCCAGGCGCTCGTTCACCCGGTTTTTGCGTGCCAGCGTTTCAAGTTCCTGAAGCTGGACTGCGGTTTTCGGCGCTGTCATGCCACCAGAGCCAGCAACGCCCTGACGGTCCATCACACGTTCAAACGCCTGGGTTGCCCTGGAGGCGCCCTGCCCCAAAGAAGCCTCTGCCGTCTGGCCCGACGCATTTATTCTGGTGGCCTCACGCGCCTCGCGAAAACGCTGCAATTCTGCTTTCATTTCGCGTTTGCGCGCCTGAAGGGCGGCAACATATCCTTCAAGTTCGCGTTCTCTCTCGGCGGCGTCGGCAATGCTTTGTTCCAAAACGGGAATTTGCGCTTCTATATCAAGCTGATGGGAAACTGCGGTTTCAGCCAGATCATCGCGCCCTTCGCCAATCGCAATCTCGATTTTGTCCGACAGGTCTTCATGTTCGGAATTTTTATCGGAAAGCTTTTTGTTTGCCAGATGCTTGGCAGCAAGAACCTTGCCCAGTTCATCGCGCACCTCGGTAATCGCGTCGTCAATTTCACGCACGGATTGTTCCATGATGGCTTCGGGTGCAGCATCTTCAACCGCATCCAAAATGGCATTCAGACCGCCACTGATGATACGGCCCACGCGGCTTGACAATCCTTCAGACATTGGCCTTCTCCTTTTGATTTTGCGCGTCAATAACGTGCGCCAATTCAACAATACGTTTGGTCGTGTTGGTCATCAATCCGGGATCAAAGCAGGGTGCATCCTCGGTAATGGCGAGACGCAGGATATATTCAGTCAGTTTCACCGCCCTTTGCGCCAGCCGGGCCTCGTACCGGACAAGATCATCGGTATTTTCAGGACTGCACATAAACTCGGCCAGCGTTTCACACAGCCAGTCGGCGACATAGTGCATCAATTCAGAGTCGACACCCGCTTCGCGTTCAAGATTGCGCAAATTGTCAACGGATGGCCGCAAATCCTCCTGCATCGCTTTAAGAACGTCATTGAAATCCTGGCCTGTCTGCTTCCGAAGACGTGCATCGGAAATAATCTGCCTTATTTTGTCGCTGGGTGTAACAGCACCGGAAACTTCCAAAGACGCAATAAAGTCAGCATCTTCCGCTGGCAGCCGAACACTGAATGGAACTGATTTACCCGGCAAAACCGCTCTCCCGCCTGTCTTTTAATAACCCATAGGTGAATATTTCGATGAATAGACAATCAAAGTATTTCACCGTCAACAAAAGTCAATACGTTTGTTTTCATTCGTAAACAAACGATGACAATAACATGACAACCAAAACTGGCAAAAATGTGACAAATATTACCTGTAGTGGCCCCTATCGTGCTGATGTCACGATAGAAATGCTTGACGTTTTAACGTCGGAATAGCCACAATTCGCGCGCTATGAATTCAAAAACATCACAACCCGAGCGGCTTCCCCAATCCGAACGACTGGCCCGTATGCGTCTTGCGCGTAGCGGCCAGATCGGACCGGTGACTTTTCGCCGCTTGCTTGAACAATTTGGCGCGGCACGAATGGCGCTGGAGGCCCTGCCCGACATTATTGCCAAAAGCCGGGCCAAACGCCCGATGCAAATCGCCACGCGCGATGACACGATTGCCGAAATCGAAATGGCTCTGGCCATCTCGGCCCGGCCCATCATTTGGGGCGACCCGGAATATCCGACCGCACTGGCCGCGATCGAGGATGCCCCGCCTTACTTTTATGTTCTGGGCGATCCGGCATTTCTGAACCAATCCACAATCGGCATTGTCGGGGCACGGAATGCGTCGCTGGGCGGCTGTCAGTTTGCAGGGAAACTGGGACGCGAACTCGCCCTGGCCGGTTACAATGTGGCATCGGGTTTGGCGCGCGGTATTGATGGTGCTGCCCATGAAGGGGCGATTAACGCCTTAAGAAAACAAACCGGCAATTCCTCGTCAGGCAGCAGCAATGCGGGGGTGACAATTGCTGTGGTGGCTGGCGGCGTGGATGTCATTTATCCGCGTGAACATGCCGATCTTTACCGGCGTATTTGTGAAAATGGCTGTGTCATTTCCGAAATGGCACCGGGCCTCAAGCCGCAGGCGCGGCATTTTCCGCGTCGCAACCGCATCATTTCCGGCCTGTCACAGGGGATTGTCGTGATCGAGGCCGGGCGCAATTCCGGCTCCCTGATTACGGCGCGCATGGCTGCCGAACAGGGGCGCGATGTTTTTGCTGTTCCCGGATCCCCCACCGACCCGCGTGCCGCCGGCCCCAACAGCCTGATCCGCGACGGGGCAATATTGTGCGACTCCATTGATGCCATTCTCGATGTTGTTGGTCCGGCACAGGGTCTTCGGCAATTTAATGCCCCTGTATCGGCCTTTAATAGCGACAATCGCCCGGCCCCGGCCCAAAGTGGCGTGATCGACATTGCGGCAATTCTGGCAGGTATGGAGCAGGACCGGGCAACAATGCCCGATGACGAAGAAACCCCCAAAACAGAAAAAACCGCACAAAGCCCGGCAAAAGCAACCGCCCCAAAGCCCCAACCGTCCCAAAGCGAACAGGGCTTTGACACCGAAAAAATATATGAATTGCTGTCAAGTGCCCCAATGGCAATTGATAGCCTGATCAGGGCATCAAATCTTTCTGCGGGGGCTGTTTCCACCCTGTTGATCGAGCTTGAACTTGCAGGAAGGGTTGAACGTCACCCCGGAAATAGGGTATCGCGTATCCCTAATTGAGTCTTGCCGTCGTTGAAATAAACCCAATATCAATCGTCAACAGCGTTTCAAGACACAATCCGAGCGCATTTTCCGTCATGATATGAAGGGACTTGCGATACATATGCTTTGCAGCATACCTTTTCCGCCACCAGGCGCAAAAACCGGACACGTAAGCAGTAATGAATCTTGTCATCGTCGAATCGCCAGCCAAAGCCAAGACGATAAACAAATATCTCGGTGATGATTACAAGGTGTTGGCTTCTTTTGGTCATATCCGCGATTTGCCATCCAAGGATGGTTCGGTTGATACAGATAACGATTTCGCCATGATCTGGGAAACCGACAGCCGGTCGGAAAAACAGATCCGCGACATTGCTGCTGCTGCACGCGACTCTGATACCATATATCTCGCGACTGACCCGGATCGCGAAGGTGAAGCCATTTCCTGGCATATCCTTGAAGTTCTGGAACAGAAAAAGCTGCTGCAGGGCCGCGATGTGCATCGCGTTGTGTTTCATGAAATCACCAAACGTGCCGTAACCGAGGCAATTGCCCACCCGCGCACCTTAAACCAGGAACTGGTCGATGCCTATCTGGCGCGCCGCGCACTGGATTATCTGGTGGGTTTTAACCTGTCACCGGTGTTATGGCGCAAACTGCCCGGTTCACGCTCTGCAGGACGTGTGCAGTCGGTCGCGCTGCGCCTGATTTGCGAACGCGAAATCGAGATCGAGGCCTTCCGCCCTGAAGAATACTGGTCGCTGGAAGCCAATTTTGGTGTGCCCGAAGGCAAATTTTCCGCGCGCCTGACCCATCTGGATGGCAAAAAGCTCGACAAGCTGGCAATTGGCAGCGAAAGCGATGCCAAAATTGCCAAGGAAAAGGTGGAATCGCGCAGCTATACGGTTTCCAAGGTGGAGCGCAAGGACGTCAAACGCCGTCCGCAGCCGCCTTTCACCACCTCCACCCTGCAGCAGGAAGCCTCGCGCAAACTGGGTTTTGGCACCAAACGCACCATGCAACTGGCCCAGCGCCTGTATGAAGGCGTTGATATTGGCGGTGAAACCGTTGGTTTGATCACCTATATGCGTACCGACGCCGTTGTGCTGTCCTCCGAAGCCCTGGCCGGGGCACGCCGCCTGATCGACAAGGATTATGGCAAGGATTACCTGCCGGAAAATCCGCGCAGCTTTGCCAACAAGTCCAAAAACGCGCAGGAAGCCCACGAAGCCATCCGCCCGACCGATGTTTTCCGCCGTCCCGAGCAGGTGGCGCGCCACCTTGATAAGGACCAGTTGGCCCTGTACACCCTGATCTGGAAGCGCACCGTCGCCTGCCAGATGGAAGACGCGAAATTTGACCAGGTGGCGGTTGATCTGGCCTCGAATGACAATCATGTCGTGTTACGCGCCAATGGGTCGGTGGTGAAATTTGATGGTTTCCTTAAACTGTATCAGGAAGGCAAGGATGATTCCGACGATGACGATAATGACCGTCGCCTGCCGCCGTTAAAAGAAGGGCAGAAACCCGGCCTTGAAAAGGTCTCGGTTGACCAGCACTTCACCCAGCCCCCGCCCCGCTATACCGAGGCAAGCCTGGTCAAACGGCTGGAAGAGCTGGGCATTGGCCGTCCGTCAACCTATGCCTCGATCATTTCGGTATTGCAGGACCGTAACTACGTTACCCTGGAAAAACGCCGTTTCATCGCCCAGGATCGCGGGCGCCTGGTGACGGCATTTTTGTCGAAATTCTTTGAACGTTATGTTCAGTACAATTTCACCGCGGAGCTGGAAAACCAGCTTGACGATGTTGCCAATGGCGAACGTAAATGGCGCGATGTCCTGACCGATTTCTGGACATCGTTCAAAGGCAATGTCGATGAGGCCAAGGAACTCAAGATCAGCGATGTTCTTGATGCCCTGCAGGTGATGCTGGAAAATTATCTGTTCCCGCCGCGCGAGGATGGATCGGATCCGCATAAATGCCCGAAATGCGAAGAAGGCACATTAAGCCTGAAGCTGGGTAAATTCGGCGCGTTTCTGGGATGCTCCAATTACCCGGACTGCAATTACACCCGACCGATGGTGGCCAACGACAATGCCGGCGACACCGCCGAACTTGATGGCGGCCCCAAGGTTTTGGGCGTTGATTCCGCCACCGGCAAGGAAATTACCTTGCGCAAGGGCCCTTATGGGGTGTATGTGCAGCTTGGCGAGGAAGAAACCGTCGAGGGCAAAAATGGCAAGCCCAAGAAGGTTAAACCCAAACGCACCTCGCTGCCCAAGGGTCTGGAACCCTCGGTCGTTGATTTGACCAAGGCGGAAGAATTGCTGACATTGCCACGCGATGTGGGCGTATTTCCGGAAACGGGCGAAACCATCAAAGCCAATATCGGGCGTTTTGGGCCTTATGTCCAGGCAGGCAGCATTTTTGCCTCCCTTAAGGCCGATGACGATGTTCTGACAGTTGGCGAAAACCGCGCCATTACCCTGATTGCCGACAAACGCGAAAAAGCCGGCAAGGAAATTGGCAAACATCCTGACGATAACGAACCCATTTTGCTGGCCGAAGGCCGCTGGGGGCCGTTCGTCAAACACAAGAAAACCAACGCCAACCTGCCGCGTGACACAAAAAAGGAAGATGTCACCCTGGAAATGGCGATTGCCGCCTTAAAGGAAAAAGAAGCCAAGGCCGGTGCCAAAACCGGCAAAACAGCTGCTTCGGGTGCCAAGAAAACCGCCGAGAAAAAAGAACCGGCGAAAAAGGCTCCCGCCAAAAAGACGGCTGCAAAGAAAACACCTGCCAAAAAACCGGCAGCAAAAAAGACAACCACAAAAAAGGCGGCTGCCAAATAGAAAGCAGCCCTGTCTTTCCGGGCCGGAGTTGAGTGTACAGCCATCCGGCCCGCACAAGAATTTTGAAAGGACGCCACAAACTTGGCGAACAATAAAGAAGATAACATTCCCTTCCCGACCAAAGAGCAGATTCTCGAATTTGTCGAGATGAGCCCGACGCCGGTTGGCAAGCGCGAAATTGCCCGCGCTTTCAATATCCGTGGCGCGGCCAAGATCGAGCTTAAAAAAATGCTCAAGGATCTGAAATTTGGCGGGGACGTCGTGGCCGGGCGCAAACGGTTTAACAAACCCGGTCGCCTGCCCCCGGTCGAAGTGCTTGAAATTACCGGACTGGACGAACATGGCGAGGTGCTGGCCCGTCCCAATGTCTGGAAAGAACCCTATGATCCGCCTGTCATTTACGTGAAATCATCGCGGCGTGGCAGCAACGGCCCCAGCGCGCCCGGCATTGGCGATAAAATCCTCGCCAAGCTGCGCTATACCGGCAAAAGCACCTATGATGCCAGCGTCATGCGCCTGTTGGGCAGCGGCCCACAGCGCATTTTGGGTATTTTCCGCCCCAATCAGCGCGAAGGCCGTGTGGTGCCGACCGACCGCAAGGATAGCGGCGAGATCGCCGTGCCGTTAGATGACCATCCCGGCCTTGAAGCCGGAGCCCTCGTGCTGACGGAATTGTTGCCCGGCAAACATTTTGGCCTGCGCAAAGGCCGGATTATCGAGGTTCTGGGCAATATCAACGAACCCAAATCCATCAGCCTGGTTGCCATTCACGCACGCGGCATCCCGTTTGAATTTCCGCCCGAAGTCGAACTTCAGGCACGGGAATCCAAAGCAACCCCAATGGATAACCGCACTGATTTGCGGCAGATCCCGCTTGTCACCATTGACGGCGAAGATGCGCGCGATTTTGACGATGCCGTCTGGGCCGAGGCCGATCCCGACCCTGAAAATCCCGGTGGCTGGCATGTCATGGTCGCGATTGCCGATGTGTCCTGGTATGTGCGCCCCGACGATGCCCTTGACCGTGAAGCGGTGAAACGCGGCAATAGCTGCTATTTCCCCGATCGCGTTGTGCCCATGCTGCCGTTCGAGCTGTCAAACGGCTGGTGTTCGCTGGTCCCGCACGAAGACCGCGGCTGTATGGCCGTGGAAATGTGGCTGAATGCCAAGGGCCAGAAACTGCGGCACAAATTTTGCCGGGGCATGATGAATTCGGCCGCGCGCCTGACCTATAACCAGGTGCAGCGCGCAATGGACGGTACACCTGATGAAACAACCGCCCCGTTGCTTGATACGGTAATCCGGCCGCTTTATGGGGCTTATCATGCGTTCCTTACTGCCCGTGAGAAACGCGGTGTTCTGGAACTCGATGTACCGGAACGCAAAATCGAGCTGAATGACAAGGGTGAAATCGTTGCTGTCGCCGCGCGCGCCCGATTTGACAGCCACAAGCTGATCGAGGAATTCATGATCGCGGCCAATGTGTGTGCCGCTGAAGAACTTGAACGCCTGAAACAGCCCTGTATGTACCGTATCCACGATGCCCCCAGCGAGGAAAAGCTGGAGGCCCTGCGCGAATTTCTGGAAGGGGCGGGTTATAATTTGCGTCCGGGGTCGGTTTTAAAACCCCGCGATTTCAACCAGATTTTGCAAATGGCAAAGGACACGCCCGAAGCAGAACTGATTAATACGGTGGTGTTGCGCAGCCAGTCCCAGGCCATGTACAGCCCCGATAATATCGGCCATTTTGGCCTGGCGCTGAACCGTTATGCCCATTTCACATCGCCCATTCGCCGCTATGCCGACCTTCTGGTGCACCGCGCGCTGATTGCCGGGCTGCATTTGGGCGAAGGTGCCTTGCGCCCGCAGGATGGCGAACGGTTTGAACAGCTTGGCGAGGATATTTCGGCAACCGAACGCCGCGCGGCCATGGCGGAACGGGATTCCGTTGACCGTTACGTGGCGGCCTATATGGCCGATCGCGTCGGGGCGGAACTGCCGGGTAAAATTTCCAGCGTCACGCATTTTGGTCTGTTTATCACCCTGCAGGAAACCGGGGCCGACGGGCTGGTGCCGATCAGCACCCTGCCCGATGATTATTACGTCCATGACGCAATCAATCATTGCCTGGTCGGTGAAAATCGCGGCAAGACCTTCCGCCTTGGCGACACCGTCGTGGTACGCGTGGCCGATGCCGATGCCGCGACCGGATCATTGTCGCTGCGTCTGGCGGACCATGCCGACATCACCGCACGAGACCTGGTTGAACGCCCGCGCGGGCGGCGCAGCGGCCCGCCGCGCGGCAAACGCAGCCCTGGTGATCGCAATGACCGTCACGGCGCAAAACCCGGCTTTCGCGCCAGCGCCAAAAAGACGGCAGGAAAAAAAGCCGATGGCAAAAAAACGATGCCCAAAAAGCAGCGTAAATTACGCGCCGCCAATCGGGCGGCCAACAAGCCCAAATCTTGACCCTCGCCATAACGGCAACACCCCGCACAAAATGCGGGGTGTTGTTTTTTGAGCGATCAAAAAGTCTTTGTGAAAGCGCCGGTTTCACCCCAGCGTTTCAATAAATTTCACCAGATGTTTAGTTGTTTCGCGCCCGCGATTGGTAATCACGGTGACATTTTCAGGCAGGCCTTCAAGGTCCGGGTGGCTGGCATCAAAACTCGTCAAAAGGCCCAGCGGCTTGCCTTGCAGCGTTTTCATCGCCGACAGGGCACGAATAAGTTCAATCCCGCTAAGACCGTCCAGTACAGCAGCCGAAATAATGGCGTCGGGGCGCGATTGCACCACGGTCTGAAAGGCTTCGACGGCAGAACGCGCGGCAATGGTACGATAGCCGCGTTCGCGCAACTCGCGCTGTAAAAAATGCGCCTGTACGGCGGTTGCCGTCACAATCAGAACTTCCATCTGATTACCATGCGCAGAAGTCGCCCCTTGTCGCGTATCGGCGGCACCGCCTGACGAAGCGGTGCGCGATGGCAGCGAACGCAAAATGCGAATTTCTTCTTCGGCAGCCGGATTGGTGCCGCTTTCAACGATTTCGCGTATCCAGGTGGTAAAATCCACCAGCGATGCGGCTTGTTGATCATCAATTTTGGTTAAATCGGCAATGTAATCCTCCAGCCGGTGCGCAATCGCACCAACCAGCGGAAATCCAAAAGATCCTGCCAACCCTTTGACGGTGTGCGCCTCGCGGCGCAATTCGGCAATACCGGCCGATGCGTCATCCATACCGCCAGCAACCCGGTCAATCGTGGTTTCTATCCGGTCAACACGGTCAATCGTATCTTCAATGAAGTCCTGCTTGAGCCGCGAAATGATGTCGTCAGCATTGTCCATGATAAAAAAGGCTCCTGAGTCTTTCTGTCGCGTGGCGAGAACACGTAAAAATACTTGCCGATCGCAACGATCGCTCCGATGATGGTCCTGTTTCAAACATACATATACGTACCGTCATTTGCGTGCATTAAATTTACACGTTTGATCGCAGAAAAATGATTAGTTCCATATGGATACCCGTTACCATCGTCAGGGACCCTGTAAATGATGACCCCCGACCCGCATGAGACCTCCCACGAATATCCCCCGGAATCCGGTGCTTCACGGTTTTTTACCGGCCTGCGCCGTGGTTTCCGGCGCAAATGCCCGAATTGCGGGCATGGCCTCGCCTTTAGCGGGTATCTGAAAATTCGTGAAACCTGCGACTTCTGTGGTCATAAACTGGGTGAATATCGCTGCGACGATGCCCCACCCTATTTCACCATTTTAATTGTCGGACACCTGGTGGTGCCTGGCGCTTTGGCCGTCGAGCAATCGGGCACACCGTCTCTGGCCTTGCAACTGGGCATCTGGATTCCGGTTACACTGGCCCTGACACTTGGCCTGCTGCCCTTTGTCAAAGGCGGTGTTTTGGGGGTGCAATGGGCAATGGGCATCCGGGGTTGACGGACCGGGTATCAGCCACCTTTTTTGCCTTGCCGCTTTACGAGCCAAAAAACTTTGAAATATCCATGCGCTAGACGGTTTTTTACGCATATGATATGTGACAGGTGCGATCTGGCGATACACCCCAACATTCACGGAATTGCACGGCATACAGGATATCGGATTAAGATGACTGAAGGGTACCGCCACCGATCAAGGGCAAAAGGGATCGGTTTTGTCAAATCCGTCATTCCCCCTTTGGGGCTTGCCCTGTTTTTATTGTCATCCTGCACTCCACGCCCTTCCCTTACCCTGACAGACACCAGCGATGATGACACCCGTGCTGTTGTCACCCAGGCGTTAAATTTGCTTGGCAACCGCTATATCGACCCGCTTGGTCCCGAACAATTAACCGTAAAGGCCATCGACGGGCTGGAGAGGATCGATCCCGAGATTTCGGTTTCCATCACACCGGACGACCTTTTGGCGCGCTATGGCCGCAAACAGGTAGCAACATTGCCCCTGCCCGATATGGAAGATGACGAAACCAGCGACCATATCCATGCCGATGTGTGGGGCAAGCTGATCATGGAGAGTGTGCGGACCTATCGGGTTTATTCACCGGCCCTGCGCCAGGCCAGCGCACTTGAAATCCAGTCACGGCTTATTTCCGGGGCTATTGATGGCCTTGACCCCTACAGCCGTTACGAAACACCCAACCGTGCGGAAACATCCCGCGACCGGCGCGAAGGATATATTGGCATTGGCGTCGATCTGATTGCCGGAAACGGTTATCCGGTGGTCAAAACAATCGTCGAAAATGCCCCGGCCCTGAAATATGGCATACATGCGGGCGACCAGATCATCAGTGTGGACGGCACGGACCTTTATAATCACAGCCGGCTTGATGTGATCGACCGTCTTAAAGGGGCACCGGGCAGCATTGCGGTGCTTGAAATCAACCCCACCGGATCAAGCCTGGTTCGCAAGCTTGACGTGCCACGTGAACGAATTATTGCCCGCACCGTCTTTGCCGAAATCCGCAATCATGTTCTGATCATTGAAGTCCGCAGTTTCAATAACGATACTGCCGACGAAATAGAACAGGCCATTGCGGACGCCAAAATATGGTCGTCCAGCCCGCTGGTCGGGGTGATCCTTGATTTACGGGGCAATCGTGGCGGTATCCTAAATCAGGGCGTATCGGTCGCCGATGCGTTTTTAAGCAATGGTCCGATTGGCACCACAACCACCCGCGTACCGGCAGCCAAACATATTTTTACCGCCGATGCGCGCGATTTTACCAATGGTCTGCCGCTTGTGGTGCTGATCAACGGGCGCACGGCCTCCTCGGCAGAGCTTGTGGCAGCCTCCCTTCAGGATCGCGGCCGGGGTGTCCTGGTAGGGTCAACCAGCTTTGGCAAGGGCTCTGTCCAGGCGATCAACGACCTTAAAAACCAGGGAACCATCACCTTTACATGGTCGCGCCTGGTTGCCCCCTCGGGTTACACATTTGATCGAATCGGTTTGCATCCGGCAATCTGTACATCGGGCATTGCCGACCAGTCCCCGGCAGAGCTGATTGACCATGTCATGCGCCAGAAAGGCGAACTGGCAGACATCCTTCAGGCATGGCGAACGGTTGATTTTAAAAATGAATCGGAACGCGCCGCCCTGCGCAAAAAATGCCCGCCCAGTTACAGCACTGACAAATACGATATCGATGTGGCACTGAATATTCTGAAAGATCCGGTCGCATATAGCTATTTTCGCCAGCAAAGCAGCGGGGAAATCGCGATAAAACCAACAATAAACTAAAAAAACAGATCAATGCGCCAATATGTGTTGACACTGCGGCCATAATCTTTATGTTCCGCCGCCTAGGACACACCTGAATACAGGATGCAGAGACATGGCGAAGCCCGCTTCGATCCTCGTTAAGTTGGTAAGCACCGCAGACACCGGTTACTTCTACGTTGTGAAGAAGAACCCGCGGAATACCACCGAGAAATTCTCGTTTCGCAAATATGACCCGGTCGTGCGCAAGCATGTCGAGTTCAAAGAAGCGAAAATGAAGTAATCAGCTTGCCCGTCAGGGCAACTGGATTACCCGAATTTAAAAGGCGTGACCCGGCATCGGATCACGCCTTTTTTCATCTTTGTTCAAGTCCTGTCTGACAGAACGATCCTGATCATCATATCAGTTGACATCTTCGCCCTCCAACCGGACAGGCACCGCCCGGAAACCGGCAATCGCCAGCATCAGCCAGCCCGCCATAAAACTGATCCCGCCAACAGGCGCAACCATGCCAAAGGCACGTACACCGCTAAAGGCAATCGCATAAAGCGACCCGCAAAACAGCAGGCTGCCGAGTAAAAAAGCGACATTGGCGTAAGCCAGCAAGCGCATGTTGGGACGTAAAAGCGCAAACACCGCAACCACGACAATCGCAACGGCATGAACAAGCTGATAATGTGCGCCCTTTTCCACCAAGTCGCGGGCATAAGCCATTTCCTCACCCGCCATACCGTGCGCGGCAAAGGCGCCCAATGCCACGGCACTCATGCCACTTAATCCCGCCAGTCCAATCGATAGTCGCATTTTCTTCTCACCATTCCGTCACACTGCTGCGGATAGTAGAATAAATGCCGCTGGCACACCAAAAAAAATGGCCGCGCCCGAAGGTGCGGCCAGTAAATTTATCTCTTGGGGGAGATTTGCCACGATCATCAGATCGGACGTTAAAACTCTAAGCCCGCCCGGCCTCTTATGCTGTGACAACCATCACAAGCCCTGTCTTTTTTTATAGTTTCCAAAATACAGACAAACTCTCCTGCACCGTCCATCGGCCAGAAAAGTCACTCTGATTGCGTTAACAAGGCCTCAAGACGTAAAATATCGGGGACAAAAAGGCTGTCACCCTGCTTGAGAACAATTCCCTGACGGGCCAGACTGCCAAAAACACGGGCCACCGTCTCGCGCGAGGTACTGACCTTGCTTGCCAGATCCGAATGGACCGGAACCGGTTTTATCACGGCAGACCCGTCTTCCTGGGTCATTGGTTGTGCCATGCGAAATATTTCGGCAATAACGCGCGCATTGGCCCCCAATGTACTGACATCGACAATACGCCGCGTTGACGCCCGAACAATCCGGGCCAATTCGCAAATCACCCGCCAGGCCACAGTGGGATGGTTCTTGATCACGGTTTCAAAACTGGTCGGATTCATCATGGCAACTTCGGTAACACCCACCGCCAGCACAGAGGCTGATCGCGGTTCGCCGTCAATCGCGGCCAGATGGCCAACACAGCCCCCGGCTCCAATTTCTTCCAATGTCACTTCACGACCCGATAGGGAATAATTCACCACGCGCACGGCCCCGGACAGGATCAGAAAAACATCACTGCTGTCCCCCTCGGACTCTATGATTTCCGCGCCCGGTTGAAAAACACGCCGCCTGACATGTTTTTCAACATCTGCCAGTGCCGTATCGTCCAAATCGGACAATATTCCAACGACATCCAGTTTTACCATTGCCCCCGGCCTTTTCAGACCTGCAATCCATATCCGGTAGTCTCTCCCTGCCTACCGGGAACTGCCTGTCAATTACACGTCGTCATCCTTATCATAAGTAATGCACATGATGACCGCAATCCTATCTGTAAGGGATAGGAACGTGCCATTTTCATGATGATGTGCTAACATACGTTTTATTGATATTTTCCGGTTGCCACGCATTCAACATATGTCCCGGATAGCCGTTTTCACCCTGCCAGTCCGGACCTTGAATTTCTGACATTCTTAAATCTGCCCTGGGCAGATTTTTGAACGTGCCTTCATAGAACCAAACATTGCTGCCATATGCCTGGCACCCCGAACTGTTACCCGCCCGAAACAACTGCGTAAGGAGGCTTTGATGAGTCCTGAACTGGAAATTTTTCGTCGCAAGCCAACCGGCCCCCGCCTGTGTTCCAATCCCGTGGTTCTGGTTCACGGGGCCTTTACCGGCGCATGGTGCTGGAACGAACATTTTCTGACCTATTTTGCAGATCACGGATACGAAACGATTTCATTTTCCCTGCGCGGGCATGGCGGTTCTGGCGGGCGGAACGTGCGCAGCCTCGCCTCGATTGATGATTATGTCGAGGACCTTGAAACCGTCATCGACACACTGGGCCAAATCCCGATCCTGATTGGTCATTCAATGGGCGGCTATATCGTTCAGAAATATCTGGAAAAACATCCGGCGCGTGCCGTTGTTCTGATGGCATCGGTTCCACCCGAAGGCTTGCTGGCAAACAATGCGATGATGGCCGTGTCCCAGCCCGACCTGTTTTTACAAATGTTCTGGCTTCAGGCAATTGGACCACACACCCTGCTGCGCGACCGGCTGGGGCGGGCCATGCTCTCAAACGACGTCGCATCGGATGACGGCATGATTTATTTTGGCCGCCTTGAAACCGAAAGCCACCGGGCGCTGATGGACATGGCCGGAACAAACCCGGTGTTTTTATCACCAACCGATTTGCCCCCGATGCTGGTTATCGGCGCGAAACGCGATGAAATTGTTCCAAGCGAAATGGTTCATCATACTGCTGTACGCTATGACGCGGATTATATTCTGCTGGATCATATTGCACATGCCATGATGCTCGATACCCATTGGCAGGATGCCGCCGATAATGTCCTGGACTGGATGAAAAAAAACCTGACGCGCGAAGACGACAGCGCCAAAAACAAAAGTGCCGCCTGATTTCAGGTAAAAAACGGGGCATCGGTTTTTAACCCCTGCCCCGCCAAAGCTGAACTCCACCAATGGCAATACGCGCCAAACGGGATTGTTTGCTTTTCAATGGTGCATTTTTCTGAAACCATTCCTTTCCAGCGTCAAAACATCACAACAAAAGACAGGAAGCCATGACAGGAAAATTCTTTTCGGCGGCCGGTAATTCAGCGCCGCTAAACGCCGTTCGCACCCGCATTCTTTCTGTTTGGTCCAAAGCGGATGCGCCCGCGCGCCATCATCAAACCCTGCCCTGTCTTGCCCTGGCAGCATTCGTGGCAAGCCTGGGCATAGCAAGCATTCCCCATGCCAACGCCCAACAAGTCACCGATGCCGTTGCCCCCGAAAGTGGGTCGGCCACCAACCAGACGCGAGAGGCAGTTAAATCGCACAACTGGATGATCAGTGCCGCCAATCCGCTGGCCGTTCAGGCCGGAGCCGATGTGCTGCGCCGGGGTGGCAACGCGATTGATGCAATGGTGGCCGTGCAAACCATGCTGGGCCTTGTCGAACCGCAATCGTCGGGTCTGGGCGGCGGCGCCTTTTTGGTTTATTACGATGCCGCCCATCAGAAACTGACGACAATGGACGGTCGCGAAACCGCGCCAATGGCGGCGGATGAAAACCTGTTCATGGGCAAGGATGGCCAACCGCTTAAATTTTATGATGCGGTTGTTGGCGGGCGGTCTGTCGGCACGCCGGGCACCCCGATGCTGTTGGAAAAGGCGCATCAAAAATGGGGACAAATGCCCTGGCCCAGCCTGTTTGAAATGGCGATTGACCGCGCCGACAAGGGTTTTCTAGTCAGCCCGCGTTTGGCGGAACTGCTAAAGGAAGATGGCGGACGCCTGAAAAAGGACCCCGAAGCCGCAGCCTATTTCCTTGATGCCAAGGGCGAGCCACTGCCTGCAGGCAAACTGCTGAAAAACCCGGCCTATGCCAATACCCTGCGCACCCTGGCCCAGGGCGGTGCGGATGCCTTTTATCACGGGCCGATTGCCGATGCGATTGTCAGCAAAGTCCGCGGGGCAAGCTGGAACCCCGGCCTTCTGTCGCAGGAAGACCTGTCCGCCTATGATGTCAAGGAACGCGACCCGGTTTGTGCCTTTTATCGCAGCTATGATGTCTGCGGCATGGGCCCGCCGTCGTCCGGTGGGCTCACGGTCGGGCAAATCCTGGGCATGATCGAACCCTATGACATTGGCAAATACGGCCCCTATTCCGCCACAAGCTGGCGGCTGATTGGTGATGCGTCACGTTTGGCCTTTGCCGATCGCGGGCGCTATATGGCCGATAGCGATTTTGTACCGATAAACACCAAGGGCCTGCTTGACGAAGGCTATCTGGCGGAACGCTCCCGCCTGCTGGATCGGGGTTTGGCCCTGCCAGCCGATGCTGTAAAACCGGGTAATCCGCCGCAAATTCATGCGTCAAACTGGGGGGATGACAATGCCATCGAATTCCCCTGCACCAGCCATTTTTCAATTGTGGATTCGTGGGGCAATGTTGTTTCCATGACCACCACGATTGAAAACGGCTTTGGCTCGCGTTTGATGACAAACGGCTTTTTGCTGAATAACGAGCTAACCGATTTTTCCTTTAAACCGACCGATGCCAATGGCAACCCGGTTGCCAACCGCGTTGAACCAGGCAAACGCCCGCGTTCCTCCATGTCGCCCACCATTGTCATGCAGGGTAACAAACCCGTCATCGCCGCAGGCTCGCCCGGTGGCAGCCGTATCATTGGCTATGTCGCGCAATCGCTCATCGCGATGATCGATTGGGACATGGACCCGCAACAGGCCGCCGCCATGCCGCACCTGGTCAACCGTTTTGGCACCTTTGATATCGAGGCGGGTACCAAGGCCACAGAACTGGCACCCGCCCTCGCAGCTGCCGGATTTAAAACCGATATCCGCGACCTTAATTCCGGCCTGCATATCATCAAGATTGGCCCGGATGGCCTGACCGGCGGCGCAGACCCGCGCCGCGAAGGCATTGTGATTGGCGAATAACCCATCACCCAAACATAAACCGGATACGAAAAACGGGCCTCAGCGGGCCCGTTTTTTTGGTTCGGATATATCGTCTCAGGACAACCAGCCCTTTAGCATCTCGTAAAGCTCGCGATGGTCATTGGCAAGGTAATGCGCCCCATTTTCCAGCAACAGGTTGCCCGGTGTCGCGCCAACCAAACCGATCGTCGTGGCCCCGCTGGCAACACCGGCACGTACACCGCTCACGCTGTCGTCAATGACAATGCAATCATCAATATCAACACCCACCCGGCTGGCGGCAAGATGATAAACATCCGGTGCAGGTTTGGCATGGGGCACATCACGCGCCGAACAAATGCGTCCGGTAAAGCGGTTTAAGATATTCACCTTGCCCAGCGAAATACCCATTTTGTCGTGCGGGCCGTTGCTGCCAATGGCAAAGGGGATGTTGGCTCCGTCTAACAGGTCAAGAATGTCTTCAACATACTCAAACGGTTCCATGTCATTGCGCAGCGCCTCGAAAGTACGGGCATAACATTCATCGGTCCAGTTATCGGGCAGCGTTACGCCATACATTTCCGTCATTTTCGGGCCGATCATCGCCAGCGTCCCGCCGACAAACAACCGATGCGTCATGTCTTCGGTCACAGGGCAGCCATATTCGTTCAACAGCTTGACCAAAACGGCATTACCCAGATTTTCGGTATCAACCAGCACCCCGTCACAATCAAACAGCACGGCACCAATTTTCGGTTTTACGACAACCTGATCCATTATGCCGTCACCAGATCGTTCCATCGGGCTTCATCATAGCCAACCGTGCGCACGCTTCCAAAATCCACCACCGGGCGCTTGATCACGGTCGGATTGGCCGCCAACACCTGTGCCGCCGCTGCATCATCCTGCTCAAGTGCTGCCTTGTCCCCATCTGACAGATTGCGATAGCTTGGCCCGCGTTTATTGACCAGCACTTTGCCACCCACGTCACCCAGCCATTTTTCAACCTGCGCGGCTTCCAGCCCGTCAACACGAAAATCGTGGAACTTGGTTTCGACACCCTGTGCCGCAAACCATTTCAACGATTTGCGCACTGTGTCGCAATTCTTGATACCGTAAACCGTAATCATACATACATCCTGTTTGCCAGACACGCGCAAAGCAGCCATGCCAACCATCGGGTTGCAGGCATTTGCACCAAAATCCAAGACACTATATAAAGACCGCGCCAACGATACGGCAACCCCAAGGATGAACCCCATTTCAGGAACAGGATGGCATGACTGTCAACCGGCGTATTTCTATTGCCCCGATGATGGACTGGACAGACCGGCATGATCGCTATTTTCTTCGGCTGATCAGCCAGCATGCCCTGCTTTACACCGAAATGGTAACAACCGGTGCCCTCATTTACGGCGATGCCCATCGGCATTTGCGCTATAATAATGCTGAACATCCCGTTGCCCTGCAGCTTGGCGGCAGCAACCCCGATGATCTGGCGCGCGCCTGCGACATTGCCAATGGCTATGGCTATGATGAAATCAACCTCAATTGCGGTTGCCCATCCGACCGGGTGCAAAACGGGGCCTTTGGCGCCTGTCTAATGGCAACGCCCGATATTGTCGCCAATTGTGTACGTTCCATGATTGCGGCATCCGATGCCCCCGTGACGGTAAAAAACCGCATTGGCATTGATGACCAGGAAGATTACCCGTCGCTAAAACGCTTTGTTGAAACCGTGGCCGATGCCGGGTGCAAAACCTTTATCGTCCATGCCCGCAAGGCGTGGCTAAACGGCCTTAGCCCCAAGGAAAACCGCGAAGTTCCCCCGCTGAAATATGATCTGGTTTATCAATTAAAGCAGGAATTGCCGGAACTTGAGATCATCATTAATGGCGGCATCAAGACGCTTGATGAAACCGAAACCCACCTGGCGCAGGTCGATGGTGTCATGATCGGGCGGGAAGCCTATCAGAACCCCTATATTCTGGCCGGTGTTGATGCGCGTTTTTATGGAGATGACGCCCCCCCGCGCACCCGCCATCAGGTAGTAGAGGCGATGCTGCCCTATATCGAGACACATCTTGAGGAACCCCACACCATGCTGGGCCATGTGACGCGGCATATGCTGGGCCTGTTTCAGGGCCTGCGCGGGGCCAAACAATGGCGCCGCTACATCAGTGAAAATGCCCATCGCAAAGGTGCCGATGCCAACGTGGTGCGCGAGGCCCTGGCCCTGTTGGCCGAACAATCCGACGAAGCCCTGAGCGCATGACCAACCCGGCAGGCGATGACAGGGCCGGTGCCGGTAGCAAAGCCGGTTACAAACTGGCCGACAAGCCTTGGTTTGCCCCGGCAGCGCCCTTTATACGCAGCCCCCGCCACACCAATGATGTTGCCGTGATTGGCGGCGGCATTGCCGGGGCTTCCTGCTGCCATGCCTTAAACAAGCTGGGAATTGGCACCACTTTATTTGAACGCCATGCCCGCCTGGCAACCGAGGCTTCGGGCAACCCGATTGGCATGTTGGAACCCTATATCACCGCCGATAACAGCCTGGCTGGGCGCTATTACGAGGCGGGCTTTCGCCATAGCAGCGCCCTTGTGCGGCAAAAGCTAAACGAGGGGGCGGCCATCGAGGCGGCGTTTTGTGGTGTGCTGTCCCTGCCCGCCACGCCGCGCGATGAAACCCGCCAACGCGCCATTTTGGAAAAACAGGCAACCACCACATCCAACGATAACGCCCTGTCGGTGAACTATTTCTCTGCTGTCGACGCCAGCAAGGTTCTGGGTATGCCGGTTCCCGGAGGTGGACTGTTTTACCGCGATGCAGGCTGGGTCAATCCGCCTTCAGTTTGCAATGTTCTGGCCGAAAAATCCGTTCGGCACACCGGGCAAAAGGTTACGCAAATCACCTCGCACTCCACGGGTGGTGTACAATTGCACGGAGAAGACGGAGCCATTTTGGGCGATTTTGCCGCTGTCATCATTGCCGGGGCAATGGAAACATCCGCCTTTGCCCAAACTACGTGGATGCAGGATTATCTTATTGCTTTGCGCGGGCAAATATCCTGCTTTTCCAAAGCCATATTGGGTGATTTGAAGGTAAATTGTGTTCTAAGCCACAAGGGCTACCTAACACCGGAGCGCAACGGCCAGCACGTATTTGGCGCAACATTTGACCGCCACGCCAACCACACCGATATGTTTGATAGCGACCACGACGCCAATATCGCCCAGCTGGCACTTGCCCTGCCCGACCTGGCAAAACGTCTGTCCCCTGCAAAGCTGACAGGCCGGGCGGGCCTGCGCACCACCACGCCAGACCACCTGCCCCTGATTGGCCCGGCACCGGATTATCGGGCTTATCTGGAAGCTTATCCCGACCTTGATAAAGGGCGGCATTATGCGCGATATTGCCGTGCGCCCTACCACAAAGACGTGTATGTCTGTACCGGCTTTGGCGCGCGCGGCATGATTGGCGCGCCGCTTGCCGCCGAACTCATTGCCAGCCACATCACCGGCCAGCGTGCGCCCCTGGCTGATCCTGTACGGGAAGCCGTGCATCCGGCACGTTATATTGTTCGCGCCATCAAACGCGGACTTATTGCCCCAAGAGAAATCGCCCCCAGAGAAATCACCCCATGAGACGCCACCCATGACACGCCCCGCCGATGCCACCCGCCGCCAGACGGCCATCATTCTGGCACTGTTTTTTGTCGGCCTGTTTTTGATCCAGGGCGTGTTTTTGCCTTATTGGCCGGTATGGCTTAAGGGGCACGGGCTTTCCGGTGGTGAAATTGGCATTTTGCTGTCTCTGCCCAACTGGATCCGCATCTTTGCCGACCCGCTGATCGCCCAGCAAGCGGATCGCTCCGGCAATCGCAAAACGCCGATGATCATTCTGGCCGGGATTTATATCCTGACCATCATCGCCTTTTCCTTTGCCGACCAGTTCTGGTTCCTGTTGGGGCTTTCGGCCATTATCGGCTTTACCTATGCGCCGCTTCTGCCGCTGGGCACCACTATTACGGTGCATGAATGCAAACAGCGCGACCTGGATTATGGCCGTATTCGTCTGTGGGGCTCGCTGGCCTTTATTGCCGCCTCCTATGGCGCGGGCTGGGTGCTTGATGCCACCGGCAATGATGCGATCATCTGGATGATCTGCGCGGCTGGCATTGTCAATTTTGCCATCATCACGCAAATGCCCAACCCGCAGACCGACCGGCCGCTGCGCAGCGGTTCGTCGATCCTGTATCTGATTAAATCGCCGGTTTTCCTGAACTATCTTGGCTGCATCTGCTTTTCCCAGGCCAGCCACGGCACCTATTACGGTTTTGCCTCGGTCCATTGGGAAAATGTGGGTTTTTCCCATGATCAGATCGGTCTTTTCTGGTCAACCGGCGTCATGGCCGAAATCGTGCTGTTTGCGCTGGCCGGGAAATATATGCGGTCCTACCATCCGGGTCTGCTCTTTGCCGTTGGGGCGATTGGCGGCATCGTCCGCTGGACGGTTTTGGGCCTGACCGATAATTTCTGGCTGATCCTGCTGGTCCAGCCCCTTCATGCCCTGACCTTTGGTATTGCGCATTTGGGGGCCATCGGCTTTATTGCGCGCGCGGTACCGGCCCAAATCGCAACATCGGCCCAAAGCTTGATGGCAACACTCTCGATGGGACTGTTTCTCGGTGGGTCAATCTGGCTTTCAGGCCCGCTTTTTGAACATTTTGGCTCACAAACCTATTTCCTGATGGTCGTCTTTGCCGCAATCTCGCTTTGCTTTTCCCTGTGGCTCCGCCGACGCTGGCAGGAAGGAAACACCCTCCCCATTTAACGGCAATCATGTCTGAAACATTTAACGCCATTCCCTAACACACAGCATATCAGTGCGTTATGCCCCTTACCTTCCCGGCCAAAACCGGATAGACAAGGGGCAGGAACCCGAGAATATTGCCCGGCCCGGCCGATATAAAGGATGATAATGACCAACCTTCCCTTTGCCAAAAAAATGCGCCGCTGGAAACTGGGCCTCAAAACCCTGTTCGGGAAGGAACCAGCCGGGTATTTCATCCCCTATCGCTATGCGGCACAAACGGCACAATCCGTTGGCCGCCCGCATTATACGGCCCTGGAACAACAGTTTGCCGATCACCGCGAAGACATTAAATCGTGGCTATTGAAGGCGGAACTGTATCGTGACGCGCTGATGGGATTTAAACAGGCAACCCCGCCAGATCCACGCTGGGAACAGGGCTGGTTTCCTGGCATGGATGGCATGATGGCCTATGTCATCACGCGCGAATTGCGTCCGCAGCGTATTGTCGAGGTGGGGTCCGGGCATAGCACCCGTTTTTTCTACCGTGCCGTGCTGGATGAACGGCTTGATACCCTCATTTCCGCCATCGACCCGGCCCCACGCGCCGACATCGCCCTGCTTCCAATCACCATCCACCAAAAAATCGTGCAACAGGTGCCTGTTTCGGTTTTTGCCGATCTGTGTAATGGCGATATTCTGTCCATAGACAGCAGCCACATCCTGATGCCCGGTACCGATGTCGATATGCTGTTTTCAAACATACTGCCTGTGCTGCCATCCGGGGTCATCATCCACATCCACGATATTTGCCTGCCAAAAGATTATCCCTCGGCCTGGCAATGGCGGGGATATAATGAACAGCAGGGCGTGGCCGCCCTTCTGGCCGGCAACGGGTTCGACATCATGTGGTCATCGGCCTATGCCAACAGCTTCATGAAGGACACGGTGACAGCCTCCATCGCCAATGACCTGCCCCTGGTTGAAGGCAGCATCGAAACCAGCCTGTGGCTGCGCAAGAAATAACCAACCGTTGCGCCGCCTGCCCAATCAGTTTTTATAGGGGTCCGCCGCGTCACGCAGGCCATCGCCCAAAAAGTTGAAGGCCAGCACAACAATAATCACCGGCACCACCGGCAACATCAGCCACGGATAAACCGCCACGGCATTGATGTTCTGTGCTTCATTAAGCAACACCCCCCAGCTTGTCACCGGCGGACGCAGGCCAAGGCCCAGGAAACTAAGCGCGGTTTCGCCCAAAATCATATTGGGGATCGACAACGTTACCGATGCAATCAGGTGGCTGGCAAAATTGGGCAGCAAATGGCGGGCAATGATGCGTTTTGGGGTTGCCCCGGTCAGACGGGCCGCCAGGGCGTAATCTTCCTCGCGCAGGGCCAGGAATTTGGACCGCACCGCCCGGGCAAGCCCCGTCCAGTCAATCAGGCCCAAAATAATGGTAATGCCAAAATAAATTAAAACCGGGCTCCAGGTGACGGGCAAGGCCGCCGAAAGCGCCATCCAGAGCGGAATTTCCGGCAGGGAGCGGATCACCTCGATCACGCGCTGCACACAGCTATCCACCCAGCCGCCAAAATACCCGGCCACCCCGCCAATCAGAACACCCAGCACAAAGCTAACGGCAATACCGACCAGACCAATGGTCAGTGAAATGCGCGCACCATAAATAATGCGCGAAAACATGTCGCGGCCCAACCGGTCGGTTCCCAGCAAAAACAGCGTGCCATCCTTGGCCGGGCACACCAGATGCAAATCCGCCTTAAACAGGCCCCAGAATTCATATGGATCGCCCGAACAGAAAAACCGCAATTTGTTTATTTTTGCCGGGTTGGGCGTATAGACCGGTTTTAAGGTTTCCATATCGACGGAAAAGTCGGTGCCATAGGTAAACGGACCAACAAACGCGCCATCGGCAAACAGATGAATCCCCTGCGGCGGATGATGGATATTCTGGCTGTCACGCGTTTCCTGGGCATAAGGGGCCAAAAATTCGACAATGAAAATCGCCAGATACATCACCGCCAGAATGATCAGCGACACAAAGGCCAGCCGGTGCTGTTTTAACCGCCACCAGATCAGCTTCCATTGTGACGCCAGGAAATAGCGTTCCTGTTCGGGCGAAAGCTCTTCCTTGTCCCACGGATCAAAGGGCTGGGTATCGACAAAATGTTCATCGGCGCGATCGTTGGTATGGCGGCTCATTGGGAAATGCTCCCCTGCAGGCGAATACGCGGATCAAGCCACGCCAGCAGCAAATCCGAAACGAACATGCCCACCACCGTCAGCAACGCCAGAAACATCAAAAACGACCCTGCAAGATACATATCCTGGCTTTGCAGGGCAGAAAGCAGCATTGGCCCCGTGGTTGGCAGCGACATCACCACGGATACCAGAACCGAGCCCGACACCACCTGCGGCAGGATATTGCCAATATCGGAAATAAACGGGTTCAAAGACATACGCAGCGGATATTTGAACAGCACCTTCATCGGCGACAGGCCCTTGGCACGGGCTGTCACCACATATTGCTTGCCCAATTCATCAAGCAGGTTGGCGCGCAACCGGCGGATCATCGCCGCCGTGCCCGATGTGCCAATGACCAAAACCGGTGCCCATAAATGTTCAATAATCGACACCACCTTGGGCAAAGACCATCCGGCATTGATAAATTGCGGGTCCATCAACCCGCCAATCGAGGTCCCGAACACCACATTGGCATAATAAAGCAGTATCAGCGCAAACAGGAAGTTGGGCATGGCAAGGCCCAGAAAGCCCAAAAGCGTAATGCCATAATCGCCCCAGCTATATTGCCGTGTGGCGGAATAAATGCCGATGGGGAAACTGACCACGTAAATGAACAGGATGGTACTGAAATTAAGCACCATCGAAAGCCACAAACGGTCGCCAACCACCTCGGTTACGGGCAAATTATATTCAAAACTGAAACCAAGATTGCCGTGCAAAAGCCCCCACGCCCAATGAAAATATTGAATATAAAGGGGGTCATCAAGGCCATACTGCGCCCGCAGGAAAGCAATCTTGGAAGGATCAACCGCTTCGCCCTGCGCTTTCAGCTCGTTCATATAGGTGGTCAGGAAATCACCCGGAGGAAGCTGAATGACAATGAATACCAGCACACTGATCATAAACAGTGTCGGTATCATGACCAACAGCCTTCTCGCCATATATGTCAGCATAAGCGCTCTTTCCCCAAGATATGTGCCCCGTTCACAGGCCTTAACGCGCCATTCCCCAACAGCGCGCCAGGTATTTTTTTTATCAGCGGTTCCACCAGAATGTGTCGGGATGATACATGCCAAAGAACCCGCCCGGCTCCCAGCTATGAATGCCTTTTTCCGGTACATTCATCAACCCGTCCGCCACCACGACCGGCTGCGGCACATTTCCGACCAGCCCAATAGAAAACAGATTATCGGCATTGATATCAAGGATATGTTCCCATGCCGCTTTTTGCTGCCCTGGCCCGCCAGAGCGCCATTCGCCATACAGTTTCATCAATTCCTGGGCGGCGGGCATATCGGGTTTTTCGCCCGCTTCGCCCCCGGTTTGGTAATACTGCCCCCATTTCGGCCATTGCAGGCTGTCCTGGTTTACCGGCACAAATTCGGACGGCACCGTGGATGGAACAGCAAGGCCATTGTCAATGCCGGTAAAAAGCGACATCACCGTATCACCACTATAGGCACGGGTGCGCATCACTTCACGCTGCAACGCCTTGACATAAAGCTTGATTCCCGCCTTTTGCCAGCTATCGCCAATCAAGGCGAGAATATCATCATATTCCGGGTTCTCGCCCGCCGTTTCGACAATAATTTCCAGCGGCCTGCCATCGGGCATCAGGCGAATACCATCACCATTGCGTTTGGTAAGGCCCATCTCATCAAGCAGCGCATTGGCTTTATCCAGGTCAAATCCGATATTTTCGGTCGCGTATTCCTTTTTGAATAACGGACTTTTGGGCAAAACCGTATTATTGCGCGGCGTAGCAAGGCCAAAAAACATCACCCGGTTTAATTCAGTCCGGTTAATCGCCAGCGACAGCGCCTTGCGGAACCGCAAATCACGCAGCAATCTGCGCCAAACCGGGTCCGATACCGTCAGGTTCGGATAAAGGGTGGCATAGTTGCCATATCCGACATCCCACAACCGCACATGATAGGCCTTTTCCTTTTCCGCCTGCTTCAGAAATGTATAATCCTTGAGTGTCAGAATACGGCTTTGAATATCCACCTCGCCCGCACCGACCTTGGCCGGTACCAGCTTGGCATTCGAGATATTGAAAATCATCCGGTCAATATAGGGCAGCTGGTTGCCATCCGGATCAACCCGGTGAAAATACGGATTGCGTTCAAAGATAAACCGGTCCGAAGGTTCCTGGGTGCGGATAACCCAGGGCTGCAATGTTGGCAGATCAATATTTTCCAGCTTGTAGGGCCGATCCATATCGGTTTCCAGAACCGCCCAGTTGCGCAGGCCCCGTTCCTTGACCATCGCCGCGAGCTTTTGCGAGTCCTGATATTTTTCGTGAAACTGTTTTAAATAATGCGCGGGGCGGTAAATAAAGGGCGGGCGCGTGGCAGCCAGTTCCGGCAGGAAAAACGGGTTAGGCTCCGGCCAGCTATAACGCACGGTATATTTATCAAGCACCTCGAATTTCGGCGGCTGACCATCGACCAGCAAAAAGCGCGGCGGCCCAACCGGGAACAGATCCTCGTTATTAACGACATCTTCCCAGTAAAAACGGAAATCCTCGGCGGTAAACGGTGCCCCGTCCGACCATTTATGCCCTTTGCGCAGATGCAGGGTAAAAACGCTGCCATCCTCGTTGACATCCAGGCTTTCGAGAATATCGGGCTTCAGGTCCAAATTCTGGTCATAACCGATCAGGTGGGTATAGCCATACACAACCGCCATGCGGATGTCCTTGGACCGCCCCATGATTGTGACCATATCGCCGCCATATTTGCCAATCTGTTTGCCCTCGGCCGCAAAATCGAACTTCAGGGGATGTTCGGGCAAACGCTGTTCCATTGGTGGCAACGCACCAGATTTTACCTTATCGGCAAAATAGGGCACTTCGGCCCACGCACTGCCTGCAACCAGGGTACAGCCCAACAGAAATGCCATCGTGCCCGATGCGAATGCCGTCTTGCGTTTTTGTGCACACGGCACGGAGGGAAAACTGGCAAAAGAAAACATCAAACGGCAATCTCCTGATAATCGGCGCGACTCATTCGCACGAAATGGTCTTCGGCCAGTTGCACCATTGGCGGGTTTGACTGGCGATCAACGGTAAAGGGGGCAGGCCAGGCGGACGGGTCCGAACATTTTCCATCCATGATTTTCGAAAAATCAAGCGGATGGTCCAGGTCGGCATAAGGCACGGCATTTAACAGCGCCCTGGTATAAGGATGGGCCGGATTTCTAAACAGACTGGAACGCGGCGCAGATTCCACAATGCGCCCGGCGCACATTACCGCAATACGATCCGCCATATAGTCAATCACGGCAAGATTATGCGAAATAAACAGATACGTCAGGTTAAGATCGCGTTGCAAATCCTTTAAAAGATTAAGAATTTGTGCCTGAACCGACACATCAAGGGCCGAAGTTGGCTCATCAAGGATCAATAGATCCGGCCTGAGGCACAGCGCCCTTGCAATGCCAATACGCTGGCGCTGCCCGCCCGAAAAACTGTGCGGATAGCGATTTAAAAAGCGCGGATCAAGGCCGACAACCTCCATCAGTTCCAGCACCATTTTGCGCCGGTATGCCGATGTCCCCACCCCGTGAATCAACATGGGTTCGCTAATCAGGTCCTGCACCGTCATACGCGGGTTAAGCGACGAAAACGGGTCCTGAAATACAAACTGAATACGCTTGCGATAGGGTTTCAGTCGCTCTTCATCCAATCCAACCAGTTCGGTCATCTGGCCGCTTTCACCCCGAAACAGGATGCTGCCACTGTCAGGTGCCATTGCGCGCATGATCAACTTGGACAGGGTCGTTTTGCCACACCCGCTTTCGCCAACCAGCCCGACACATTCCCCGCGCCCCACTGTTAACGACACATCACTTACGGCTTGAATACGCCGTTCATCAACGCCAAACCACCCGCTTTTGCGCACCGGAAAACTTTTGTTCAGATGCGTAACCGACAACACCGCCTCGCCTTTGGCGCCCCCCGACCAACGAGGATGTGTCCGCCCGCTTGTGTCCGCTGCGCTATCGCCAGAGCTACCCAGTGTTTCTTCGGTGGATTTTATGCCATCCTCGCCCTTCTCGCGGCTGGCGGACGCTTCGTTATTCTGTTCACCCCGTCCGTTACCATAGGTGGCGTGGTCCGTCAGGCGGGCCATTTTACGATCGAACTTGTCGGTCAGGGTCAACAAACCATCCGTACGCGGTTTAATTTCGCGCAGGGGCTTTAACCTTTCATCCGGCCCCATATCAAAATGCGGTACTGCCTGTAACAGCGACCGGGTATAGGCATGACCGGGATTAATGAAAATATCATCGGTGCGCCCGCGTTCAACGACCCGGCCATTATAAACCACCACGGTATGATCCGCCATGTTCGCCACAACGCCCAAATCATGGGTGATCAACAGAACAGACATCTTAAGACTTTTCTGCAAATCCTTGATTAAACGCAAGGTTTGCGCCTGAATAGTGACATCCAGGGCCGTAGTTGGCTCGTCGGCCACCAGCAGCGCCGGACGGCAAACCAGTGCCATCGCAATCATGGCACGCTGGCGCAATCCGCCGGAAAGTTCAAACGGATAGGTCCGCAAGGCGGATTTGGCATTGGGAAATCCCACCAGTTCGAGCATCTCGCGCGCAAGATCGCGCGCCTCGCTTGCCTCCACATTTTGGTGCAGGCGCACGGCCTCGGTTATCTGGTCACCAACGGTATGAATGGGGGAAAGGGAACTCATGGGTTCCTGAAAAATCATGGAAATGCTGCCCCCGCGAATGGCACGCATTTCCGGGCTATTTGCCGATAACATGGCAATATCAACCCGCGTTCCGGGCTTTTTGGGGTCGGCAAAAACAATACTGCCCCCCGTAATTTGCGCGGCCCGAGGCAAAATGCCCATAATCGCCTGGGAAATGGTGGTTTTGCCAGAGCCGGATTCCCCGACCAAAGCAACCGTCTGCTGCGCCCCGATCCGAAAGCTGACTTTGTCAACCGCCTTCGTCCGCATATGCGGTGTAACGAATTCAACCTCAAGATCACGGATGCGCAGAATATCGGTCATTGCCCCTCGCCCAGTGCCCCGCCACGCCCGCTGATCTGCGCCTTGACAAGATTATCCGCCTCATCAAGACGCAACAGATTGGTACGTGTCACATCATCAATCATAATCTGGTTGTCGTTCGCCGCCTCACGTGCCAGTTCAAGCAGCCGGTCAAACCCGTTCAGGGTTGATTCCGCAACCAGTTTGGTCCCTGCCGCATGCAGGGTGATTTCAAACCAGCCCTTTTTGCCATCGCGACGGGTACTGAAATAACGCAGGCGAAAGCCGGTTAGTTCCGACCAGCCAAAAGCCGACCCCGACATCACCCCGCTTTGCCGAACACCATAATCCGATACGTGAATCCGGGCCGCCAGGCGCAAAAGGGTGCGCAACAGATAAACCAGAAACAGCAAAATCAGCGCCCCGGCGATCCAGCGCAGAAGCTCGATCACATCGGGGGTAAATGCGATACCGGCACACAGCACAATCCCCAGCACCGAACGGACCAGATCGGGCATCATCACACGACGCGGATACTGCATCACCATAATATCGGTGTTACGGCTGTCCTGGCCTTCCGGGACCACGGGGCTGTTATCAAGGTCTGTTTCACTGGTATTCACTTTTATCTCACCTAATCCACCCGTTATCACCGGGTTGTCTTTTAAAGATTGGTCCATCCCTATTGCCACGGGAATACCCCGGGTATCGCCTGCCAGTGCAGGGCGGGATGTTCAAACGAAAACAGATCATGCAAAAAGGCGGTTGTCGGCGCATCATGCACCAAATGATGGGTTAAAAGACCGGTCGTCTCTTCTGCGTCATACGTGCCGGTACGCCGCCCCTGCAAATGGTCAACCATCGCCGCCAGACAATGACTTTCACCCGCAAATCCGCGGGTTCCCCGCCAGTCTATCACGTCAATATGGGTATTAACCTGTAATAACCCGCCAATCGGGTAGCTGGATTTGCGCGCGCCAAAGGTTGAAAAGGCCCGGATTCCGATGTGCGGCAGGCCCTGCATCACGGCAGGCGCAATCCTGTTCCAGGGCGGCACCATCACGGGCAAAAAACGACTGGCAAAGCGCGAGGTTAAAATATCAAAGCCCGATTGAAGCTCTTCCAGGACGGATTCGACAGGGCGAACATCATCAAGTTCCTGCTTTTTACGGTCCGCCGGTGTATGACTTTGATGGCGCCAGCCATGCTGCAAAATACGGGTATCGACCGTTTCAACAAGGCGTTCAACCAGGTCATTTTGCAGCTTGCCGGGAATAACGGCCAGGGCCAAAGGCACGCGATAACTGCGCTCGCAGGACAGGATTTCCTCGAGCTGCGGGGTTACGGCAACGGCATCGTCGTCCCGCCACCATAATGTCGCTTGTGCGCCTTCCTGCGCCCAGCAATCAAGCTCGGTGCGAAGGTCATCCCAGGTGCCCATGATCTTTCCCCATTATTATTGCCCTGATTTTAGCCGCACCTATACGCGCCCCGTCCAGCAATAATTCAAATTCTTTGGGAAAATCTGCATTATCCATTGCCCGTGCCAGCGTTTCCGGCTGCAACTGACAGGCAGGCAGCAGCGAAATAATGCCTTTATCGGCAAAAATCTCTGCCCGTTCGCGCTGTTCGCTCTCTCCGCCTTCGGCAAACGGAACCATCACCGAGGGCACCCCTGCCGCCAGCACATCCATCAGGGTATTATAACCTGCCTGTGACACCGAAATGTCGGCCCGCACCAGCCTGTCGCGAAAATCGGGTAAAAAGCGATGCAGCCTTATCCCGTCGGGCAGATTGGCAGAAAGCCCGGCAAAGGCATCAGCCGGGAAATGCGGGCCGGTAATAATATCCCAATGCGCCTTTGCATATTGGGCCGATAACGGGCGCGCGGCAATCGCGGCCGCGATTAAGTCGGCACCGACTGCACCCCCACCGGCCGATACCACCACGCCTGCACGGGATACGCTGCTATCGCGTTTCACATCGGCAGCGACATAGCCGGTATAGTCCAGCATATCGCACAAATCAGCGGCAAAGGGAAAGCTGCGATCAAAGCCGAAAACAGCAGGGTCGCCATGCACCAGAACCCGGTCAAAATGCGATCGCGCCACGTCCCGCATCCAGCGTTCCTTTTGGATGTCCTTTTTGCGCACCAGCAAATCACGTACCGAGCAAACCCGTTTTACACCATCCTCCCCGGCCCGCTCCAATAATGGCAATAATTCAAACCGAAAGGCCCGGCGGCCAAAGGGGAACATTTCCACCAGCAAAAGGCGCGGCGACAGCTCCTGATAGGCGGCAAACAGGGCGTTCTTACGTCCGTCCTTCCAGGCATCATCTACCGGTTTTCCATCCTGATCAACCAGACCGGAAAAACCATGATCGGCACTGCGGCACGCGGGCAACTGAATGACGCAATCAGCCCCAAAATCAATCGCCTCATCGGGGATGCCGCCGCTAACAACACCCACGGTGAGGCCCTGTTTACGCATTTCCGCCACCAGCAAGGCAGTACGACGCACATGACCAATTCCCAACAAATGCTGCACATAAATCATCACATCGGTCATGGGAGATGTCCTTTAATCGGGATCAAGGGCACGTTCAATTGCGAGACGGACAAACCCTTCGCCGCCGACCAGCGAAAAACGTGCAAGGCATCCCAGCGCAGTTTATCGGGGCTTTTGCCCAGCATATTCCAGCCCCGTGCATGGGCATACAGGGCGCGAATGACGCCTTTGTGGGTTGTCACGCCAAAATCACCATTCGGCCATTGCCGCAAGAACGCCAGCACCCGCTGCAAAACATCACGCGGGCTTTCGCCCCCCTCGGGGCGGAAATCCCAGCCGCGATCCTCGTTTTGTTGCATGGCATCGCCCTGCGCGGCGCGAATGTCTGCCAATTTTCGGCCTTCCCACTGCCCCCAATTCATTTCAATGAAAGCAGGCAATGCACCAACCACGTCAATACCCAGTGCTGACATCGTTTCGCCCGTACGTTTTAGCGGACTTGTATACCAGGGCTGATCAGCCCATTCGCCGGGGAGACGCAACCGGTGCAACTGATCGCGGGTTTCGGGCAACAGGCCAATATCGCTATGCCCCTGAATACGGCCGTCGCGGTTCCAGGATGTGGCACCATGTCGCAAAACGGCAAATGAAAAATCAGCCTGCATCATGGGATATCCTGCTGATCAAGTACATCCGCAATCACGTGGTCCAGCACCCTTGCTGCCGATGAAATATCGTGATGGGCCAGCGCATTTTGTGCGGCCCTTTGCCCAATGGATTTTAATACCGCACGATTGGCAAGGCAGTATGCCAACTGGCGGGCAAATGCCGCCGGGTCGCCCGCAGGAACCAGCCAGCCTGTTTCCCCATTTCGCACAATGCCGCCAACACCACCATAATCACCGGCCACTACCGGCAAACCTGCCGCCTGTGCCTCCAGCAGGGCCATGCCATAGGCCTCGTTAATAGCGGGCCAAACGCATAGATCGGCCCGGGCCAGATGATCCCGCGTGGTGGTGGCATCGCACTGCCCGACAAAAACCACCCGCCCCGCATCAAACCGGGCAAACAGCCCCGCAACATCGTCTCGCGCCGGGCCATCACCCACGATTGTCAGCCGCCAGTTTTGTGCCACATCCGCTGGCAAAGCACCCAGTGCTTCGGCCAGCAGAACAAAGGATTGAAATTTGTCACCCGGCCGCATCATGGCAACGGTGATCAGTTCCACCGGGTCCGAACTTGTAGTCGCATCTTGTTGCAATGCGGGCCGCTCGCCCGCCCTCTGCCAGGCACCGATATCGGTAAAAGGCGGTAAAAAATGAAGTTTCTGCGCCCCGGTAATAGGTGCCAGGCATGCCATATCGGCCCGGTTGGGGCACAAAACTGCACGGGCCTGTTGCAACGCCTGTTCAACCGCACGATGGCTCGCCGCCCAGGGGCCTGTTGCGCGTTTGGGGGCATGGGATGCCTCGCACAGGATATAGGGAATACCCAATTCGGCGGCGACCAGCGGACCGATCCAGTCCGGTGCCTTGTAATAAAGATGATAGGTAAACCAGATATCGGGCCGGGGCAAAAAACCGGTTTCATAACGGCGCAACAAGCGGCGCGCCAATTTACCACCCAGTTCGGCCAATTGCATTTGTCGCAAACTATTGCCATCCGCCACCCGGCTGCGCAAACGTGCCGCAATATCCACATCATGCCCGGCGCGTTTTAACGCCGTCACCAGCAACCGCGCCATCAAACGGTCACCCGATGGCACCGGATGATCAAGCGGCTTTAACGGGGCGTAAAACGCAATTCGCATGGCGGTTACTCCCGCATGGTGGCAAGTGCGTCGTCTGTGCCCGCAATTTCCGGCTTTTCGTCAGGCGCAATGCCAAATCTGCGCCCCAATTCGCGCATTCCGGCATGAAAGGAAAAATCCCGACGCACAATATCATTGCCCGCCTGCCCCATACGAATACGCTTTGCCGGATCAGCAATCATGTCCTGCAAGGCAATCGCCAGCGCAGTTTCATCACGCTGCGGCACCAGAAGGCCATTTTCCCCGTCGCGGATCAATTCCGGAATGGCGGAAATTCGGGTAGAAACAGCGGCAAGCCCACAAAGCTGCGCTTCCATCAGCACATTGGGCAGGCCATCGCGGTCCCCGTCTTGTTCGATCCGGCTGGCAAGAACAAACAGATCAGCCTTTTGGCAGGCGGCTATCACTTCGGCCTGGTCTCGCGGGCCTTGCCAGTCGCATTTATCGGCAATGCCCAGTTCCTGCGCCAAAGCCTGGTATTTTTCACCCTTGCCGCCGCCAATATGAACAAAGCGCCAATGCAGGCCGGATGGCAGTTTTGTCAGGGCACGCAACAGGTCGTCATAGCCCTTTTTACCGACCAGCCGCCCGACCGATAGAATGACCACCGGGTCGTTTTCGTTGCGGCCATCGCGCAAGGGGCGATCAGGCAGTTCTTCGGGAAAACGGGAGAAATCTAGCCCGTGATAGAGCAAATTCACCTTGGCGGGATCATCTGCCAGCGCCTTTAAATGATCCACATTGGCGCAGGTACATGTGACAAGCCAGTCCATATCGGCCAGTTTTTCGCGCATTTCCCAATCGGGGCTGGTGTAAATATCCTTGGCATGGGCCGAACAGGACCACGGCAATTGCCGCATCATCGCGCCATAGCGCGCAACGGATGCCGGGGTATGCAGGAAATGGGCATAAATGCGGGTAATGTCAGCAGGCAATTCCGCGGCCATCACCATAGCCTGGCCCATGCGACGAATGCGGTTGCGGGTGGTATCGCGCTTAAAATCGCGCCACCAGGCCCACATGGCCGCCCGATAGCCCGGCATACGGCGTGCCTTCCACCAGCCGGCCAATACGCGCAAGGGTTCATCATGCAGATATTCCGGCAAATAATCGACCGAACCGGTAATACGATGATGAATGGGGTGGCGTTTTTTATCGGTCGGATGACGCAGCGACACGATTCGATACGGAATCCCCGCCTGCTGAATACCCAATATTTCCTGGGCAATAAAGGTTTCAGACAGGCGCGGATAGCCCTTTACCACAATGGCAATATGGTCAACATCTTCCATTGGGGCGGACATCATGCCGTCGCATACTCGGGTTGGGAAACCCCCCCCTCGCGCGGCAGCCACTGCTCCACCATCGCCGATACCGTTTCCAGCCCGCCCATAAGGCCCGGCACTGTCACACTGGACGGGGCCGGTTGGGCAGCAAGACCGCGCAGGGCCTGTGCCATTTCAAGCGGCGGACGCCCGCCCTCTTCGGTCAACATCCGGACAAGGCCCAGTTTTTCCGCTTGCGAAGCACGCACATATTGCTCCAACCGGGGCACGGTACGCGGCACAATGATAGAGGGTTTATCGAATGACAGAATTTCACAGAAGGTATTATACCCGCCCATCGCAATCACACCGGCCGATTTCGCCATTAGCATTTCGACATTGGCATCAAAGGTGATGACCGAAAGCTTGTCGATATTTTCAGCCCGTTCCATGAATTTCTGCTGCTCTGCAGGGGCCATGAACGGCCCCAGAACCACCAGCGACGGCAGGGGGATGCCAGGATCGGCCTCATAGGCACTAATCACCCAATCCACCAGATTAACGCCATCCCCCCCACCGCCAGTGGTCACAAGAAAATAGGGATCATCAAGTCCAAGTGATCCGTGTTCGGGGGCGGGCTTGCGGGTGGCGGTACGCGGCAAATAGCCCGTATAAGTCATTTTCTCTGCGACACCGGGCAAAAGGTCAATGCCCTGCAACGGATTGCAAATCTCGCGCAGGCCATAAACCCAGATATCGTCATAATAATTGGCAAGGGCGGGCGCGCAGTTTTTGCGCAGCCATTCTTCGCGCAGGGTGTCCGGGTCGTCCATCACATCGCGCAGGCCAAGAACCAGGCGCGTATGACGGTCCTTGAGCATTTTCAGGGTCGGTTCCACCTCGCCGCGCAGGCCGAGCGGTTCCTTGTCGACAATAAACAGATCGGGGTCAAAGACATCGGCCGTATGCTGGATAATCGATTCCCGCATTGCCAGCATTTGCTCGACATCAATATCCAGGTTCAGCGACGTATATTCGCCATTGGAAAGTTTGATCACGCCGGGAATGCGGACAAAATCAACACGGGATCGAAATTCAAAGCTGCCAATGATGGGTGATCCCGACAGGATTAACACCGACACATCATCCCTGTTGTCAACCAGGGCATGCGCAATGGTGCGACACCGCCGCAAATGGCCCAGGCCGAATGTATCGTGACTATAAATCAAAACACGATAGCCGCGTGCGCCCTTTAAAGACATAATACCGTCCGCAATTCGGGTGTCCCTAAAGACATGGTTGCTTCATCAGCAAATACATTGCCGCCATTCCGTCGTCCATGTCTCATTGAACCTCCCTATCGCCTTTTTTATAAAGGTGACAGGAATTTGGATAATGACAAGAAAATCTGCTCCAATAGTTAGCAGATTTCAGCAAGATGCAACCATCAGAAACGCCCGGACAAATACCGAAAAAACACAAAATCGGCCAAAGGGCAGCAACAACGCCGTTTTCGCAGTTGCAATAAAATTACAACATAATGATCATTAGTTGATTAAAACCGGAACACGGCAACCCAAAAGAATTGCATTGCAACTGCTTTCTGGTTTTCAAATCCAACAACGGGACTGGAAGCCTGTCATCCTGTCACGCGCGATTAATCACACTCACCAGTTTTGCCAGCAATTTTTCCCGTTCGCGGTTGGTGCCAAGACCTGCCAGTTTTTCCGACAGTGCAGTAAGGGTACGGGCATAATCATTGTGCCAGTCTTCGCGCGACATGGCCTCTGCCCCGCCGCGTTTGGCAATCGGGGCCTGCACTTCCTGACCCCGTTGCAACAGAACAGTTTCATCGAGTGTGGGACAGGACAAAAGCCTGGGCGCAATATCATGAGCCAGCAGCAAATCCCGGAACGTCGCCCGCGCGGCATTTTCACCGTGGGTCAGGAAAATCTTTTTATGAACCGGCAAACGCCCCTTAACCCAGTCAAGCAGCGTTTTTTGGTCAGCGTGGCCGGAATAAATATCGAGGTTACGGATACGCGCCCGCACCTGGATTTCATCACCATGAATACGAACCGATTTTGCCCCGGACAGCAAAATGCGCCCCAATGACCCGGCGGCCTGAAACCCGACCAGCAGCACGGTGCATTCCGCGCGCCATAAATTGTTTTTCAAATGATAACGTACACGCCCGGCATCGCACATGCCACTGGCCGATAATATGATCGCCCCCTTTTTGATGCGGGCAAGCTGAATGCTGGCTTCGACATCGGGCACCATATGGAAATTGGGATGTGTCAGGGCATGGGCATCTTCGGGCGATAAATACCGGGCGAAAACACCGGTTGCGCGTTGGGCCAGCGGACTGTCGATAAACACATCGGCCTTGGGCAGCGCCCCACTGTTAAACAAAGCTGCCAGGTCAACCAGCAATTCCTGGGTACGGGCCACGGCAAAGCTGGGAATCACCAAATTTCCGCCCGCCTCCAGGGCCGCACGAATTTCATCGGCCAAAAGGGTACGGCGTTCGCTGGCGGAAATATCCACCCTTTCCCGGTCTCCATACGTGGTTTCCACAAACAGGTAATCCACATCGGCCGGGCCTTCTGGGGCCTCGTTAAACACCGCCTCGCCCGTCCCAATATCGCCGGAAAACAGCAAATGCCGGGGTTTTTGGCCTGCTTCGCCGTCTATTTTAATCTCGATAGAGGCCGATCCCAAAATATGCCCGGCATCCCAATAGCGCACCTCGAAACCGGGAACAATTTCACCCCATTCATGATACTCAACCGGGCGTAAACGTTTCAGGGCCTTTTCGGCATCCTCGCGGGTATAAATAGGATCAACGGCTGGCAAACCACGGCGGGCATTGCGGCGATTAAGGCGGTCAACTTCCGTTTCCTGAATATAGCCGGAATCGGGCAGCATATAAGTCAGTAGATCACAGGTCGGCTGGGTGGCAAAAACAACCCCGATAAACCCGGCCTTGACCAGTTTGGGGATCAGCCCGGAATGATCGATATGGGCGTGGGTCAGCAATACTGCGCGAATGTCGCTGGCATCAAAGGGAAACGGACCATAGTTCAGTTCCTTGACCGTTTTGTTGCCCTGGAACATGCCGCAATCGATCAGAAAATTGCCAACTGGTGTGCGCAACAGATAGCAGGACCCGGTCACACCACCTGCCGCACCACAAAATGTTACCGAAAGTGTCATCGAAGCCTCCCCGTATCGCCCGCCTGCATCTACAATGGGCGCGCAAGGAGAATGGCTCCATGATATGGATCAGTCGCAAAAATTATTGGCGAAAAACACCCGATAATTCATCGCTCTAAAATGCCTGCAGCCCGGCAAACGGAATATAGTCCACGATCTCGCCCTGCTGCACGCCGGCACGGTCTTCGGCCAGTTCAATCAGTCCTTCGGCCCACACCATCGATGACAGAACCCCGGAACTGCTGGAATGAAACGGCAACGCCACCATTTGACCATTGCCATTGCGATGCAGGCGCGCACGCAACCATTCACGCCGGCCTGTTCGACGCTTAAGGTTAAACCCGGCAGGCATCGGAAAACGCACAATGGCGCGGTCTTCAATACGGGCTCCCATCATATGCAGCAGCAATGGCACGGCATATAACAACCCCGATACCATCACCGAAACCGGGTTGCCCGGCAATCCCAGCACCAGACAATCACCAATTCGCCCGCGCATAAGGGGTTTGCCCGGCTTGATGGCGAGTTTCCAGGCCTCGATACTGCCAAGCGAATCAACAACCGGCTTTAACAGGTCCGCCTTGCCAACCGAAACCCCGCCCGATGTCAAAATCACATCATGATTGTCGGCAGCCTCGCTTAAGGCGGCTTGTAAAACGGCAAAATCATCGCGCAACAGGCCAAGATCGGTCACATCGCAGCCAATGGCACGCATCATGCCAATCATGGCAAACCGGTTGCTGTCATAAATACCGCCAGGTGGCAATTCACCACCCGGTGCGGCAAGTTCATCCCCCGTGGAAAAAACAGCCACCCGCAACGGGCGTGCAACAACCAGATGCGCACGTCCCTGCCCCGCCGCCACGGCAACATCCTGCGGACGCAGCCGTTTGCCCGCGGGTAAAAGGACGGTTCCCTGTTTAACATCCTCGCCCGCACGACGGATATTATCGCCCTGGCGCACCCGCTCAATTACCGCCCGTTCTATGCGGATTTCGCTTTCATCCGCGCTGGCGGCAACATTTTCCTGAATAATCACCGCATCCGCCCCATGCGGGATGGCCGCCCCGGTGGCAATGCGAACCACGCGGCCCGTCGGAATTTCATCAATAAATGGATGCCCGGCCAGCGCAACACCGGCAACCGGCAAAGTCAGAGCGCCGGTTTGCGGCAGCAGGGCCAAATCCGCCATGCGAAGGGCATACCCATCCATCGCCGAATTATCAACCGATGGCACATTGATCGCGGCAATAACATCCTCGCGCAGGATCGCGCCATGACACTCCGTAAGCTCGCGGGTTTCAATCAGGTCGGAAACGGGTACCTGTTCACAGGCCAGACGCAAGGCGACATCAAGCGGGGTCAAGCCCGGCTGGCTGCCAGAACCGGACGTCACTGAATTGTCTGCCATATCGCCATACCCTCCTGGAAAAACAAAACCTGGCTCTCTAATAGCTCGATAATGCCAGACAAAACAAGAAAACCGGCGAAATATTCCTGTAAAACCAGTTAATTACGATGACCAGGCCGGGAGCGCGAAATAGCACGGCTCAACATTACCACGGGAATAACCCCGACCAGCACAATGGTTAAGGCCCCAAGCGCGGCCTGTTCGATCATTTCATCCTTGGCATATTGGTACACATGGGTTGCCAGGGTATCGAAATTGAATGGCCGCAAAATAAGCGTTGCAGGCAGTTCCTTCATTGAATCGACAAAAACCAGCACACAGGCCGCCAGAATACCGCCCCGCACCAGCGGGAAGTGAATGCGTTTCAAGGTGCCAAACGGGGTTTCGCCCAGGGTACGGGCCGCATCATCCATGCTGGGGCGGACCTTGCCCAGTGCCGCCTCGATCGAGCCATAGGACACCGCCATAAACCGCACACTATAGGCAAAAACGATGGCAAAAATGGTACCGCTTAATAACAAGCCGGTTGATATGCCAAAATGATCGCGCATAAAGGCATCAACGGCATTATCCAGCCCGGCAAAGGGTACCAGAACACCAATTGCCAGCACCGCACCGGGCACCGCATACCCCACCGATGCCAAACGAATGCAGGCCCGCAGGGCCGGTTTGGGAAACAGGCGCAGGGCATAGGCCAAAAACAGTGCCGCGCTTACCGCCATTAGGGTGGCAAGACCCGAAACCAAAAGGCTGTTCCTGGCAAATTCAAAAAAATCGCTGGTCCAGGACTGGTCAAAATAGCCAATTGAATAGTAAATCAAAACCGATGCCGGAATGACAAAACCCAGCACAATCGGCAAGATACATACCAGCAAAGCCGCCGTTTTGGCCCCCAGGCCCAACTCATACCCCGGCAATTCCTGAAAACGCGATGTCGTATCGTGAAACCGCTGACGGCGGCGGGAATAACGCTCTGCGACAATCAGCACCACCACAACCACCAGCATGGTCAGCGCGATTTGCGCCGCCCCGCCGGCATTGCCCATGCCCAGCCACACATTAAAAATACCGGCAGTCAGGGTATGCACGGCAAAGAAATCGATGGTGCCAAAATCGTTCAGCGTTTCCATCAGCGCAATGATCACACCCACCACAATCGCCGGGCGCGCCAATGGCAGGGCCACGGTGACAAAGGCATTCCAGGGGCCACGGCCCAAAACCCGTGCGGCTTCAAGCACACATACCGATTGCGACAGAAAAGCCGCCCGGGCCAGCATGTAAACATAGGGATAAAGTGTCAGGCTTAGAACGATAATCGCGCCGCCCTTGGTACGGATATCGGGAAACCAGTAATCCCGCGCATTTTGAAACCCAAACCAGGCGCGAATAGCGCCCTGCACCGGCCCGGCATATTCCAGAAGGTCGGTATAAACATAGGCCACGATATAGGCCGGAACGGCCATTGGCAGCAGCATCGCCCATTCAAAAAACCGCTTGCCCGGCAGGCGGCACATTGTCACCACCCAGGCCGACGAAACCCCCATCAGGGTCACGCCAATCCCCACCCCGATCATCAGGATGAAGGTGTTGGACAAATAGCGCGGCAACATGGTGGAGGCCAGATGCGGCCAGATATTTTCGGTCGGAAACAAAGCCAGATAAACAACGGCAACAATCGGCGCTGCCACCAAAAGGGCAATCACCATTGCCCCACCCAGCCACCACGAAGACTGCCCCTGCGGCCACCAGCGCATGGAACGCACCAGCGGGCGGCTTTTAAGCGGGTCAAAGGTCTCGCTGGCGGCAGACGTGCGATAATCCGGATGAGTTGCCAAAATGCACCGATATTTTTATTCGTTAAAGCCGACTTCGTCGATCATGCGGATGGCATCGCCACGCAAATCCGCCACCTCATTCAATGGCAGGGTATCGGCATCAAACCGGCCCCAGGATTCAACCATTTCCGACCATTCAACACCAGGCTTTACGGGATATTCAAAATTGACTTCGGCATACATATGCTGCGCTTCATCACCCGACAGAAATTCCACCAGCTTGATGGCATTTTCGCGATTTGGCGCATTTTTCATCAGCGCCACACCGGAAATATTCACATGTGTACCGCGACCCTCCTGATTGGGGAATACGATACGCACCTGTTTGGCGGCATCGGCCTTGTTCGGGTCATCCATCATCTTGCCGTAATAATAGGAATTGCCAATCGCGACATCGCATACTCCCTGGGATACGGCCTCGATCTGGTCAATATCGGCCCCCTGGGGTTTGCGGGCCAGATTATCCTTTAAACCCGTCAGCCATTCTTTGGCCTTTTCCGGGCCATGATGGGCAATCATCGAGGCCACAAGCGCGATATTGTAAACGTGCATCCCCGAACGAATGCAAACGCGCCCCTTCCATTTGGGATCGGCAAGGTCTTCGTAAGTCTTGATCGCATCGGGTTCAACCCGGTCCAGGGAGGTATAAATCACCCGTGCCCGCGTGGTCAGGCCAACCCACTGCCCGTCCTTGTCACGGTATTGCGCGGGGATGTTTTTTTCGATCACATCACTGGTCAGGGTTTGGGTCACACCGGCATCCACCGCATCCTGAATACGGCCAATATCAACGGTTAACAGCAAATCCGCCGGGCTATTGCGCCCTTCATGCTTTACACGTTCCACCAACCCGCTTTGCGAAAACAGGGTATTGACACGAATGCCGGTTTCCTCGGTAAATTTTTTAAACATCGGCTTGATCAGGAACGGCTGACGCAACGAATAGACATTCACTTCCTGCGCGGCCTGAGCGACAGAGCATGAAACAGTTGCTATCGCCAGTCCGAGAATGATTTTTCGCAGGTACATGAAGGCTCTCCTGATCGTTCCAATAATGACAATGGGAATGAAAAACATTCGCAGGACGCGAAATTAACGTTTCAAGAACCAAGTTGGCAAGGCTCAATCACAACGATCACTGCAATCTTGCCTATTCAAACAGTTTCATATGTCAAACTGACCTCAAACCACCATAAAATTCATTCTTAAAATCATGCCGTACCACATTGTTTTAAAAATATTTCAAGTCAGAAAAATTTCTGGCGCATATTAAAAAGGGCCTGGGGAAAACCTTACCCCAGACCCATGCGACAATCAGCCTGACCTTGGCGACATCGACCTATTCGTTATAGCCAACCTGATCAACCATTCGCACCGCATCGGCACGCAGGCGGGCGATTTCGGCCAATGGCAAATCATCGGCCTTGAAAGTCCCCCAGGACTTTACGTTTTCAGCCCATTCAACGCCCGGTTTGACAGGATATTCATAGTTCACTTCGGCATAGATTTTCTGGGCTTCATCACTGACCAGAAATTCCATCAGCTTAATGGCATTTTCCTTATGCGGTGCGCCCTTGATCAGCGTCATACCGGAAATATTCATCGACATGCCCCGATCCGCCTGATTGGGGAACACGATATTAACCGCTTCGGCCCAGCTGCGCTGGTCCGGGTTATCCATCATTTTCCCGAAATAATAAGTATTGCCAATGGCGATATCACATTCGCCTTCCTTGATCGCCTTGACCTGCCCGCGGTCATTGCCCTGCGGCTTGCGGGCCAGGTTTGATTTCAAACCTTCCAGCCAGGCCTTGGCATCCTCGGTCCCGTGATGGGCAATCATGGATGCAAACAGGGCAATATTATAATCATGCGTGCCAGACCGGGTGCAAACCCGCCCTTCCCATTTCGGATCGGCCAAGTCTTCGTAGCGGGTGATTTCGCCTTCTGCAACCCGCTCTTTGGAGGCATAAATGGCGCGGCCACGCTGGGTTAAGGCAAACCAGTGCCCGTTTTCATCACGCAAATGGGCAGGAATGCTGTTTTGCAAAACATCACTGTTAACACTTTCGGTTACACCGGCTGCCACGGCATCGGAAATACGGCTGATATCAACCGTCATCAACACGTCCGCCGGGCTGTTAACCCCTTCCTGTTTGATCCGTTCGACCAGCCCCTTTTCGGCAAAAATCACATTCACCTTAACGCCGGTCTGTTCGGTAAATTTCGCAAACAGCGGTTCAACCAAAAATGCCTGACGGAGCGAATAGACATTGACCTCCTGCGCCGATGCAGGGAGCGTTACGGCCCCAAGCGTCAATGCACCAAATACACAACCAGTCATTACTTTCTTGATCTTCAACGGGGCGCTCCTTTCCAGATTTACGTGGTAACACCGCAAATGAAATTGCGAATGGTTTTCAGCCGCAAGGACGTTACCTGCAAATCGCTCGCACGCCAAACCGAATGCACCAATATCCGCTACCGCTGTGAAACACTTCACGCAGCCCTGAAGACCGCCCGCAAACGGGATCACAAAATGTTGAAACTGCCCTTGCTGGAAACCCGCCATGCGTCGAGAAATTCGGCATATGCGGGAATATCCCCTGCCCGTTCCTCCAACCAGGAGACGGTCAAATTAATAGCGTGGTTGTAACCATCATGGTCCGTCAGGCCGGTATGCAAAACATAGCGCAAATACAAAAGATAGGTGTTTAAAACATCGGTTTCGCAATAACGCCGAATACCGTCCAGTTCTCCCTGATCAAACATGTCGGCAACCTTGCTGCCATCCACGCCGGTTTTGCCAGGAAGGTCCAGGGCGGCACACACCTCGTTCATTTTTGTGCGTGCCGAAGCACCGTAATCAGACAGAACCTCGGCCAGGTCACAATGCCAGTTTGGCGCATAGCGCGAGGTGTAATTTTCCCATTTATTGGCGGCCTGATGCAGCCAGCGCGCCGAAACCCCGTGCTTCATTGCCCGATATTTCAACACCGGCAAATCAAAACCCCGGCCGTTAAAGCTGACCAAACGGGGATAGAGCTTGCCGCAATAGGCAAAAAAGCCCGCCACAAGATCTTTTTCCTCGCTGGTCAAATCCCCGCCGGATCGAAGTTCCTCGATCTCGTAGGTTTCAAGATTGCCATCGCGCTGAATGGTGGCACGCAGAAAACTGATCGCAACCACCTTGTGAAAGGGTTGACGGGGAAAACCGTTGCGCCCGTCGGTAATATCAAGGTGATATTGCTCCAGCATTTTGCGCCCGGTTTCCGGGTCTGGTGCGGTTTCGCCGGTCAGATTGGGCAAAACATCGGTATCGGGCACCGTTTCAATATCAAAAACAAACAAACTGTCGTGCATGGGGCGGTCCGGTTATCATGAAAGTGGGCGGCGGAAATCATCCACACCATATACCCGATAAACCGGCCAATGACAGGGTTGATCATTTCTAGGCCCGTGTTTGCTGACATCTTCTGGCAGATCGACATGCCAAAACCACAACCTGCTGACACAGCCTGTCAATTTCATCGGGATCAGAGGTTGCGTAACCCGAAAGCCGACAGGTACACTTTTCGCCAGACTGTATCGGACTGCCAGCAGCAGACATGAGGGAACCATACCCTTTCTGGTTCGTATCATAATCTCATACCGACCGGCTGGCACATGATGCGCTTCCGGACTGTCAAAAATATCAAGGGACCCTGAAAATGAAATTCCTGTCCGCCGGAGCCACAACGCTGATCGCCATTGGCATCGGCCTTTCCTTTCAATTTAAGGCAATACCGGCCCGCGCTGCCGATGCCTCTTGTGAGATTGACCGCCCGGTGATGTTTGCCGGGCTAAATTATGACAGCGCCCTGTTTCACAATGCGGTGGCGCGTTATATCATCGAAAAAGGCTATGGCTGCCAGACCGATGCCCTGCCCGGTGAAACCATTCCGCTGCTCACGGGGGCTGGCAAAGGCGACATTGATGTTGTGATGGAAATCTGGCGCGACAATGTCGCCGATGCCTGGAAAAAGGCCGAAGCCGCCGGAACCGTCAAACAGATTGGCGTTAATTTTGACGATGCGGTTGAAGGCTGGTTCGTGCCCGCTTTTGTCGTTAAGGGTGACGAAAAGCGCGGCATCAAACCACTGGCCCCCGACCTTAAATCGGTTTCCGACCTGCCAAAATATACCGACCTGTTTGAAGACCCCGAAGAACCGGGCAAAGGCCGTTTTTACAACTGCCCGTCGGGCTGGGTCTGTGAAAAGATCAACAGCAACAAGCTTAAGGCCTATGGCCTCGAAGACAGCTACACCAATTTCCGTCCCGGCACCGGTGCCGCCCTGTCTGCCGCCATTGCCTCGGCCAACAAGCGGGGCGAGCCAATCCTGTATTATTACTGGGGACCGACCTGGGTGATGGGCCTTTATGACAGCGTAAAGCTGGAAGAACCGGCCTATAACAAGGAAATTTTCGACAAGCTGAAAGATGGCAGCGATGTCAGCCAGGCAACCGCCTATCCGCAAAGCACGGTAACGGTCGGTGTCAATACCGGCTTCATGAAAGCCGCACCAACCCTGACAAAATTCCTGTCGAACTATCATACCAGCAGCGCACTGGTTTCGGAAATGCTGGCCTATATGCAGGATGAAGGTGAACAGCCCGAAGGAGCCGCCGAATATTTCCTGAAGAACAAACAGGATGTCTGGACCAAATGGGTCCCGGCAGATGTCGCCCAGCGGGTCAAAGACAGCCTTTAAAAATATCGGAAAAAGATATGTCAGGCAGAAAACACTGTTTGCGCCTAACGAAATCCAGATCGTGAAACCACCCTGGGGGGCAGTCATGGGCTGCCCCTGATTTTTTATTTATATGCAACAAAGCCCTGTATCAGGCGTTGTTAAAAAAATCTCGACCTCATATCCGGTCAGGCATCGGACGAAAAACTGTCCTCTCTTTGACGCGATTTGGTCGGCGGACGCAAGTTCACGTCATCACCTTCCATCAACATGGCAATTTTCTTTAGTGATGTAACAATACGTCCACGCTCGTTATCTTTTAAGCCTTCAAAACGGTCCATAAAGTCATCGTCAAGCAAAGGCGGCGTATTGCGGATCATCTCTGCCCCTTTTTCCGTCAGGCAGCTATTGACGACACGCTTGTCGGTTGTATTGCGAACGCGGCGGACAAAGTTGCGTTCTTCCAGGCGATTCAGAATGGTTGTCACCGTTGCCTGGCTCAACGATACGTGACGCGAGATTTCCTTTACGGTCACGTTTCCCAATTCCTGAATCGCAAGCAAAACCACAAGTTGCGGCACGGTTAGACCGCAAACCTTCATTACATGTTTTGAATGCAAATCGGATGCACGGATGATCTGGCGCAGGGCAACCAGTACATCAAGTGAATCGCGCCGTTTTTGCTGTTCTGACGTCATCAAAACACTTTCAAAATTCCCAAAACACCGTCAACCTATCTCAAATATAATTTGACATCAAATGTTTTGAATTGTAACCATCTTTGTATTGAATGTGACGGTGCTCGGGGAAGTGATCGCACTGGCCACGACCAGGCAGACCGGCCAAACACAAAACGAACGATCTTGCCCCTTCGGAATAAACCGGCGGGACAACGGGCTCGTTCCAAAAACCGACAGGGGACCATGACAGATAAAATTGTTGTAAAAGACCTGTACAAAGTCTTTGGCGACCACCCTGATCAGGCCATGAAAATGGTTCACGAGGGCATCGACAAAGCAGAAATCTTTGAAAAAACGGGCCAGACAGTTGGCGTCTGCGGGGCGAATTTCACCGTTCGCCAAGGTGAGATATTCGTGGTCATGGGGCTTTCGGGCTCTGGTAAATCCACACTTGTCCGTTTGCTCAACCGTTTGATCGAACCCACTGCCGGCCAGGTGCTGTATGACGGGGTCGATATTGCGGCAATGAATGCACAGGAACTGATGAATTTGCGCCGTCGCGATATGTCGATGGTCTTTCAGTCCTTTGCCCTGATGCCGCATCTGTCGGTTGTCGACAACGCCGCCTTTGGTCTTGAACTGGCCGGTGTTCCGGTTGAAGAACGCCAGAAGCGCGCCCTTGATGCGCTTGAGCAGGTCGGTCTGCGCGCCCAGGCGGATTCCTACCCCGACGAGCTTTCCGGCGGGATGCAGCAGCGTGTGGGCCTCGCCCGGGCCCTGGCCAACGACCCCGCCGTGATGCTGATGGACGAAGCCTTTTCCGCCCTTGACCCGCTTATTCGTGCTGAAATGCAGGATGAATTGCTGATTTTGCAGCGCGAACATAAACGGACCATCATCTTTATTTCGCACGACCTTGATGAAGCCATGCGCATTGGCGACCGCATCGCCATCATGGAAGGCGGGATTGTGGTGCAGGTCGGCACCCCCGAGGAAATCCTCAATAACCCGGCGAACGATTACGTTAAATCCTTCTTCCGGGGTGTTGATGTTTCTACCATCCTGTCGGCAAAAGACATTGTTTCCAAACGTGAAACCACGGTGATAGAGCGCGAGGGTGTTGGCCTTAAGACCGCCCAGCGCCGCCTTGAAACCGAAAACCGCGATTTTGCCTATATCGTTGGCAAAGACATGGAATTTCACGGTGTCATTTCGCAGGAAAGCGTTGAACGCGCCATCAAATCAGGGGCTGAAAAGCTGTCGGCGGCGTTCCTGCCGGATATTGAGCCTGTTACCGAAGATACGCAACTTTCCGAGCTGATCGGCAAGGTCGCCCATGCCCCATGCGGGGTCCCTGTTGTGACCGATAGCGGGCACTATACCGGTGTGATCAGAAAAGCGAAATTGCTTGCAACGCTTGACCCGGAAGGAGATTTGACCAATGGCTGATAACAGCAATCCGTGGGCAAGTGGTGGACAATCGGGTGCCGATGCCGCAACGTCAGGCGGCGGAGATGCCGCGTCCTCGGCCGCATCAAACCCCTGGGGCACGCCGGACCCGTCGGCGGGCAGCGGTGTTTCAGATACCGCAGGTGACTGGCTAGCCAATACCGCCCCGGCCCCGGAACATCATTTCAACATCCTGCAACCCTTTCACGATGCCCTTTTCCCGGTTGATGTCTGGGTTAACAATGGCCTGGACTGGGTGGTTAACCATTTCCGCAGCTTTTTCCAGGCTGTCCGCTGGCCGATTGATGCGGTTCTGACCGGGGTTCAAACCGGTTTGCAGGCCACCCCGGCGCTGCTTGTCATTGTTGTTCTTGCGCTGATCGCGTGGCAGGTTTCGGGTCGCAAACTGGCGATCGGTACCTTTATTTCCATGATTGTAATCGGGGTTATCGGTGCTTGGTCCCAGGCGATGGTCACGCTGGCGCTGGTGATTACCTCGGTCCTGTTCTGTGTCATTATCGGCCTGCCAACGGGTATCTGGCTGGCACGCAATGAACGGGCTTCCAACATCGTCCGCCCCGTTCTGGATGCCATGCAAACGACCCCGGCCTTCGTGTATCTGGTGCCGATTGTGATGCTGTTTGGTATCGGCAACGTCCCGGGCGTGGTTGTGACCATCATTTTCGCCCTGCCACCATTGATCCGCCTGACCATTCTGGGCATTCGCCAGGTTCCGGGCGATCTGGTGGAAGCCGCACGTTCGTTTGGTGCCAGCCCGAAACAGCTTCTGTTCCGTGTGCAGTTGCCCCTTGCCATGCCAACCATCATGGCCGGTGTCAACCAGACCCTGATGCTGGCCCTGTCGATGGTGGTGATTGCGTCCATGATTGCGGTTGGTGGTCTGGGGCAGATGGTTCTGCGTGGCATTGGTCGCCTTGATATGGGCCTCGCCACCGTGGGCGGCATCGGCATTGTGTTACTCGCCATCGTTCTGGACCGTATGACCCAGGCCCTTGGCCAGGATCAGCGCAGCAAAGGCTCCCGTCACTGGTATCAAACCGGTCCGGTCGGCCTCGTTCGTTCCCTTATGGGCAAGAAATAACCGCACTGCGGTTGCAACAAATAAAGGCTGAATCAACGGCCCAAACCACATAACAAGGAGAAGCCAATGACCATCCTGAAAAAGATTTCCGCCGGTGCAGCGATTGCTGTCACCAGCAGCATGTTGCTGGCAGGCACCGCCTTTGCCGACAACATGAAACCGGGCGAAGGTGTTGACGTTCAGCCGCTGAAAAGCTCGATCGCCGAAGAAACCTTCCAGACCCAGATCGTGATGAAGGCGCTTGAAAAGCTGGGCTATAACGTCAAGCCGATTCAGGAAATCGAATATGCCACCGGCATTGTTGCCATTGCCAATGGCGACGGTACCTTCATGGCCGATTTCTGGAACCCGCTGCATGCCGACTTTTACAAAAATGCCGGTGGCGATGCGAAAATCTATCGCGAGGGTGTGTATTCCCCCGGCGCGCTTCAGGGCTACCTGATCGACAAGAAAACCGCCGAAAAATACAACATCACCAATATCGAACAGCTTAAAGACCCGAAAATCGCCAAGCTGTTTGACATCAATGATGATGGCAAGGCGGACCTGGCCGGGTGTAACCCGGGCTGGGGCTGTGAAAAGGTGATCGAACATCACCTCGATGCTTATGGTCTGCGCGACACGGTCGAGCATAACCAGGGCTCCTATTCTGCCATCATCGCCGATACCATCACCCGTTACAAACAGGGTGAACCGATCCTGTATTACACCTGGACCCCGTACTGGGTTTCCGGCGTTCTGGTTCCGGGTAAAGACACCGTCTGGCTCCAGGTTCCGTTCTCCTCCCTTCCGGGTGAAAACAAGGATGCCGATACCGCCCTGCCCGATGGCAGCAACTATGGCTTCCAGGTGAACAACCAGCAGATCATTGCCAACAAAAAATGGGCCGAAGCCAACCCGGCAGCCGCCAAACTGTTTTCGATCATGCAGATTTCGGCCAATGACATCAGTGCGGAAAACCTGCTGATGCGCGATGGTCAGAAATCGGCCGAGGATATCTCGCGTCACGCCGACGCCTGGATCAAGGCCAACCAGAGCAAATTTGACGGCTGGCTGAAAGAAGCCCGCGCTGCGGCCGAATAATTCCGCAACGTTCCGTCAGATCATCCTCTGACCCAAGATATTAAAAAACAGCCCGCAGGTTCGCATCTGCGGGCTGTTTTGTTCTTTCGACCGTTCAGTCAGCCGTTCAGAAAGACATGAACAAAATAGCCCCGGTTAAATATCCTTCAGCAATCGAAGAGCATCATAAATCGCGGCATGGGTATTCCGTGCCGAAACCGCATCTCCAATACGGAACAACTGAAACATGCCGTCACGATTGCGAATAACAGATTGCGCCTGCCCCGAGATAAGCTGGTCATGCGACATTTCACCATGATTTGACGACAATGGCTTAAGGTCAAAATAGATGTCATCGAGCGGAATCGTGCCATGATTGACAACCACCTGATCAACAAGGCGCTGTTTTGCAACCCCGCCGTAATCACTACCGATATGCGCCATAAGTTCATTCCCGTGACGCACCACGGCATCAAGGCGGAATGTCACCGTGAATGTCACATCCAGCTTTTGTAAAGAACGCATATAGGGCACCAGGTTCATCCCCATCACCTCCGGGGCAAAGGCCCGGTCCGGCGTCATGATTTCCACCTTTGCCCCGGAACGTGCAATCACCTCGGCCGCCTGAAGACCGGCATGATCCCCGGCATCATCATAGACAAGCACGTTGGCCCCCGGCTTGACATCGCCCGATATAATGTCCCAGGACGATACCACCAGGTCATTCCCCTGTGACAATATCTCGGTGTGCGGCAGGCCACCGGTCGCGATAATGACAACATCCGGGTTTTCAGCGATAATCATGTCCGCCTCCGCCCAGCTGTTGAAATGAAATTTCACCCCAAGTTTCGCGCATTGATCGGCCCGCCAGTCAATGATGCTCATCATTTCCCGTCGGCGTTCATTTTGCGCTGTCAGCAAAATTTGTCCCCCGGCTCGCGCCGCCGCCTCATGGACAATAACCTCGTGTCCCCGCTCCGCCGCAACGCGCGCGGCCTCCATCCCGGCAGGCCCGGCACCAATAATCATCACCTTCTTGCGTTGGGCGGCCTTTTCAATGATTTGCGGCATCGAAAGTTCACGCCCGGTTGCTGCATTATGAATGCAGTAGGCCGCCCCGCCCTGATAAATCCGGTCCAGGCAATAATTTGCACCAACACAGGGGCGAATATCATCTTCGCGTTTCTCGATAATTTTGCGCACGATATGCGGGTCGGTCATATGGGCACGAGTCATGCCCACCATATCGACCTTGCCCGATGCAATGGCATGACGCGCCGTCGCCACATCGGGAATTTTGGCCGCATGGAATGTCGGAAAATCAGTTGCAGCACGGATTTCACCGGCAAAATCCAGATGTGGTGAATTGGCCATGCCCTGAATGGGGATCACATCGGTCAGGCCCGCGTCGGTATCGATATGCCCGCGAATGACATTCAAAAAATCCACCATGCCGCTTTCTTTCAAGCGATGCGAAATGGTCAGTCCGTCCTGCCGGGTTAATCCGCCGTCCAGTTGCTCGTCGCCCGTATATCGCACGCCGACAATAAAATCATCGCCAACCCTTTTGCGAATTTCGAGCAACACATCAAAGGTAAATTTCAGGCGGTTGTCTATACTGCCCCCATAAGGACCATCCAGCTCGTTGGTCAGCGGCGACCAGAACTGGTCCATCAGATGCCCATAGGCCTGCAATTCAATCCCGTCCATTCCGGCGGCTTTCATACGCTCGGCCGCATCGGCATAATCGGTGATGATCCTTTCAATATCCCAGTCTTCCATTTTCTTGGGAAAGGCACGATGGGCGGGTTCCCTTTTGTGCGAGGGCGATACCACCGGCAGCCAGAATGCCTTGTCCCAGCGTGTACGACGGCCAAGATGGGTTAACTGGATCATGACCGCCGCGCCCTGTTCATGCACCGCATCGGTCAAATCCTTCATCCACGGCACAACTTCGTCTTTATAAACCAGAAGGTTGTTGAAAACCGGCGGACTGTCCTTTGACACCGCTGCCGACCCTGCCGTCATGGTCAGGGCCACCCCGCCCTTGGCACGTTCAACATGATAGGCCCGATAGCGATCCTTCGGCATCCCGTCTTCGGGGTAAGCCGGTTCGTGCGAGGTCATCATGATGCGATTACGCAGGGTAAGATGTTTCAGTTGATAGGGTTGCAGCAGCGGGTCATTGGACATTTGCGGGACTCCTGATCAGGTGATTGAAAAACGGTACCGGAAAATGTACATAACTGTCAATTTTAAGATCATAGATGTACATATTGAAAACATAACTGTACATACTACTTGTCCCGCCGGGACCAGTTTGCTAAGGACAGAGCATGGAACAACAAACACAAAATGGCGGCTGGCGCGGATCAGCGGACATATGGCTGAACGCGGCCTATGACGCGCTGCTTGAAAGCGGTGTAGATGGTGTAAAAATTCAACCGCTCGCCAAACGGCTCGATTTATCAAGAACCAGTTTTTACTGGTTTTTCAAAGACCGGCAGGAACTTCTCGATGCGCTTGTGGCGCGCTGGCGGCAAAAAAATACCGGCAACCTGATTACCCAAACCGAAAGCTACGCCGAAACCGTGACCGAGGCGATGTTAAATGTGTTTGATTGCTGGTTAAAACCGGACCTGTTTGACGCCCGCTTTGAATTCGCCATCCGAAGCTGGGCGGTGCAATCGCCCGACGTTTTAACCGAAATTCAAACCGCCGATCAGCAACGCCTTGAAGCACTCAAACAGATGTTTCTGCGTTTCGGCCAGAATGAACACCTGGCAGATGTGCGCGCACGAACGATCTATCTCGTTCAAATTGGTTATATTTCGATGCAAACACAGGAATCCCTAGCAGACCGCCTGCAACGCATCCCCGAATATGTCGAGATTTTCACCGGCCAACCGCCAGAACAGCGCGAACTTGACCGCTTCTTTGCCCGCCACTGCTGAAACGATGCACGAACAACACTTTTGCCCGCAATCTTATATGCGGGAACATTTGGTGATCCGTTTGCGTTTAAAAGCGTTCTCCTGACAATGCTGCGCATGGCTAACGCGATTAAGAGGTGTGTTATCCCTCTGTCATTGTTAGGCTTCAGGAAAACGCCCTGCCCTTAAAAAACGGAAAACAGGTTCATGTTTCCTGACAAGCTGAATATTCCCCTTGGCAAATCGGTCAACGCGCTGGTGGACTGGCTGGTTGTCAATTACGGCGATGCCTTTGAGGCCTTTGCCGATGCCCTGTTAACCGTATTGGTTTGGCTGGAACATTTGTTGCGCGCCGCCCCGTGGTGGCTGGTCATTGCGATTATCGCCGCCATCGCCTATCACGCCAGCCGCAGTTGGAAAACCACCCTGGGCCTGGCGCTGGCGATGGTGGCGATTGGTACGCTGGGCCTGTGGGACAAGGCGATGCAAACCCTGGCGCTGATGATCATTGCCACCGGGCTTTCGGTCATTATCGGCATTCCGGTGGGGATTGGCATGGCCATGTCGAATAAACTGCGCGCCGTGATGATCCCGCTGCTCGACATGATGCAAACCATGCCCAGCTTTGTTTATCTGATCCCGGCCCTGATGCTGTTTGGGCTGGGCAAGGTTCCGGCCATTATTGCAACGGTGATTTATGCCTCCCCGCCCGTCATCCGCCTCACGGATCTGGGCATTCGCCTGGTGGACAAGGAAGTGCTGGAGGCATCACGCTCCTTTGGGGCCAGTCGCGGGCAGATATTGTGGGGGGTGCAACTGCCCCTGGCCCTGCCCAACATTATGGCAGGCATTAACCAGACCACGATGATGTCGATTTCAATGGTGGTGATTGCCTCCATGATTGGCGCACGCGGTTTGGGCGAACAGGTTTTAACCGGTATTCAGCGCCTGGATGTGGGGCAAGGTGTGGAGGCCGGCATTGCCATTGTGTTGCTGGCCGTGGTGTTTGACCGCATCGGGCAATCCTATGGCAAAAAATCCCGCCATAGCGCCAAGGCAGGAGACGGGGCATGAGCTATATCGACATTCGCAATATTTACAAAATATTCGGCCCGAACCCTCAAAAGGCGCTGACACTGGCGCAAAAAGGCGAAAACAAGAACGATATCCTGACCCAAACCGGCCATACGGTGGGACTAAGCAATGTGTCGCTGTCGATTGAGCAGGGCGAGACATTTGTGGTGATGGGGCTTTCGGGCTCGGGCAAATCAACCCTGATCCGGCATTTGAACCGTCTGATTGACCCGACGGCAGGTGAAATCCTGTTTGGCGGTGAAAATATCCTGAATATGACAACAGCACGGCTGAATGCCTTTCGCCGGGCAAAGCTGGGCATGGTATTTCAGCGATTTGGCCTGCTGCCCCATTGCACCGTGCTGGATAACGTCGCCTATGGCCTGAAAATTCAAAAAACCGACCGGCAAAAACGCCAGGATGCCGCACGCAAATGGATCGAGCGGGTTGGTCTTGCCGGATATGAAGACAGTTTTCCCGATGAACTTTCGGGCGGGATGCAGCAGCGCGTGGGGCTTGCCCGTGCCTTAACGACCAACCCCGAAGTCTTGCTGATGGACGAAGCCTTTTCCGCCCTTGACCCGCTGATCCGCAGTGATATGCAGGACGAATTGATGAAGCTGCAAAGCGAGCTTCATAAAACCATTGTTTTCATCACCCATGATCTGGACGAGGCCCTGAAGCTGGGCGACCGGATTGCAATTTTGAAAGACGGTGCCATGATCCAGGTGGGGCGGCCAGAAGAAATTGTGATGAAACCCGCCGATGATTATGTGCGCGCCTTTACCCGCGACATCAACCGTTCGCGGGTGCTACGCGCCAAAACCCTGATGATGCCGATTGATGATAACACGCAACAGGCCGGATCCGGCGACTGGCCGGAAATTGCGGCTGATATGCGCCTTGAAGATATTTTGCCCATCGCCATCGCCTGCCCGGCGGGCATCAATGTGGTCAACCACAAGCAGCAACGCATTGGCACGCTTAGCAAGGATCAGGTGATTGCCGCGCTTGCCGCCTGATTGACGCATAAACTCCCATTGCAAAGCGGGTCAGGATGCCTGCATGGGCTGATAGTCCCACAGATCCGCCGGTAGCGCAGGATGCTGCGGAATGGCGACTTCATCCATTAAAAAACCCCGGCTTTCATGGCACATTTTCCAGTCGGCAAAGGAAGGGTGACATTCATCCTTTTCCGAAATCACCGGCACCATGCGGCCCAATTGCCAGTCAATATTCAGTTCCGGGTCATCCCAGGCGATGCCACGGTCATGTTCCGGGCTGTAATAATCGCTGACCTTGTAAACCACCGTCGTGTCAGGCACCAGGGTGCGAAATCCATGCGCAAATCCCGGCGGCACCCAAAGCTGATACCAGTTTTGATCGGAAAGCTCGATACGGATATGTTTGCCAAAGGTCGGGCTGTCGGGCCGGATATCGACGGCCACATCAAGAATGGCCCCGTGTGTGACCCGCACCAATTTGCCCTGAGCGTGCGGATTAACCTGAAAATGCAGGCCGCGAATGGTGTTTACCGGCCCGCTGACGGACTGGTTTTCCTGCACCAGTGTGGTATCGCCAATCGCGGCGGCAAATTCGTCCTCGCGGAAGGTTTCGGCAAAAATGCCGCGCGGATCACGGTGCTGATTGGGAACAAAAAGCAGCGGTCCTTCTATGTCAAATCGGTCAAACTGCATTTTAACGGTTCCTTGGCTGAGGTTACGGGTTTGCACCCTGTTTCGCATCATTGATAAAGCGAATGGGCTGGCGCATAAGCTGGCGGGTCATGCCCCATTTGCCGTTACGCTTTACCGGCACGAATTTGACGTAAAGCAGGCTGGCCTGGTCATCCACCGTGCCAAAAATGCGGTCCTTGCTGTCTTCGTCAATGATGGATGGATAAGCCACATAACTATCACCCGGCCCGGCATCGGGCTTAAGATCCGCCGAAAGCAAAAGCCGGGGCATGGACCAGGTGATCATGTCCTTTGACGTTGAATAATAAATGCCGTGCTCAAAACTGCCGTCCTTGTGTTTACGGCGGTGTTTGTAAACTGCGATAAAACTGTTGCTGGCTTCATGGCGCACAATGCCCCTGATCGATGTCAGGCCATAGGGGCCGACACGGGCGCAATCGGTTTGATACACTTCCCAGCCGTTATGGGGTGTCAGGCGCGCGGCATCGACGAATTTTTTGCCATTCCACAATTGCCAGCTTCGCGGGTCATCGACGTGGGCCCGGGCCAGACAATTGCGCGATGATTTGAAATCCACCCCGCGCCGCCACAGGATGGTATAAAGATAATCCTTCCAGCGCACGATATTGGTGGCCGTCACATAACTTGGCGCATGTTTGCGATCATCACGATAGGCCATTGGCGGCGGAAACGGGGCGTGATGCGGCGGTTGCGCCTGATAGGTGAAATGCCGGCCGCCATCGGTGGATTTAAGCGTAACAAGACCGTTGATCCAGCAATCGGTGCGTTGTGTTGCCCCCTTGCACGGCATATCATGGCGATAGGGCATGAAACTGGCACTGCCCAGCGCATAAACCGTTTCACCGTCATTCGTGTAAATGGCATGCAGCCAGGTGCGGTCATCGAGCAGGCCGGGGTCGGCCTTGCCTGCGGCCTTAAACCGGCTGTTACAATCCTTATGCAGGTTTTCAAGGTTCTGTCCGACAAAGGCACGGTTGCGAAAATTAGGCGCAAACAGCACCATGCGCCCTTCCCCATCGCGAAAGGCGCGCGCCGGGGCATCAGGCAAATGGGAATCATCACAGGCATTGATCGCTGTATCAAACAAAACGCTATCGCGCCCGGCAAGCCGCACATCCAGCGCCTGCGCCCTGGGCGACTGAATAAACCAGGCAGCCGTTACCGCCAGAATGGCACTTCCCAGAAATCCGATAATCGCGTTTCTATGCACTTTTCATATCCGCGCTATTGTCGCCAAAAAAGGGCCGGAATGTGCGGGGCGTGGAGGATCCCCGCACATTCCGTCGTCATGGTCACGCCGCCTGGCTCAGATTTGGGGTCGGGTGTTTCCCCAGGCGATGCGCCATGCCGTTTTCATCAAGGAATTTGGTCAAATCCCTGAACCGTTCGGCATAGGTTTTTTCAAACAGGTCAAAATCGGCATTGTCCCAGGCTTCCTCGAACGAGAAACGGTCGATATAGCGCCCGTCAACATGCGGAATGCCCAGCGTTTTCACAAATTCACGGGTCCGGGTGTCGTAGGTGATGTAAAGGGCCGGAACCTCGTTGGCCAGGGCCAGCAAATTGCCATGCAGGCGAAAACCGGTAACGGCATCCTGGCGACATTCGGCATCTTCAAAATCACTCACGGTTTCAAAAACGCTAAGCGACGAACGATACAAATCCAGCAACGGATCATTCTCGCCATAAAGCCATTTTTCCTTGATCAGGCTGGCAACGGCCTTTTCCATCACCTGCTTGGGATTGTTCACAAGGTTACTGCGGGCATAGAAAATGGCTTTTTCTTCCAGCTCGCCCGCACACAAAATCTCGGTGCGGTAATTTTCCGCCAAAGTGCGCAGCATGTAACGCTGCAACATGGCAAAACCATGCGTTTTACGGCGCAGGGTGAAGCCAAGATTTTTAATCTCGCTGGCCTTAAGGCGCGGCAGGCTTAGTTCGGGTTTGCAATGACGAAACGCCGTCGGGCAGCCGAAAATACGCACATTTTTTATGCCAATCGAATTAAGCGCCTTGCGCGACAGGGCCCCGCGCACGCCAATGGTTTTGGACCGGTCCGCCACCAGTTGCAAAAAACGCTTGGTCGATTCATTGACGTAATGATCGGAATTATCCGGCACCTGGACACCAATACCAAAGGCCATGACCGGCACCTTGGTTTTTTCCAAAACATTGGTGATTTCATCCCACTGCCCGTTGGTGTTGATGTAGTTCGAGCCGCGTAAAAAGATGTAGTCAAGGGTATTGATCTTTTCGATCTGCTCCTGGCTCAATCCGCCGCTGCTTTGGCCGTAAATCGGGTAAAGTTCGGCATAATCAAGGATGCGCAGCGAACTGTCATAAACAAAACAGTCGCCAATATTGGTAAACAGTTCGGTTGCGCGCTGCGGTGCGCCAAAGGTGTGGGTCACAACCCCCTTGCCTTCAACCACCTTGCCTGCAGGCATCAGCACGCCAATCCGGGGCTTTCGGCCCGGTGTGATATTTTCAACCATCTGGAAACTCCTGCTCGGGGCCGAAATATGCCCGTTACGGCGCATATTTCGGCAATTTGCTCGTTTGTTTTTTTGCGGTTTATCTGGGTGTTTTCACCCCGTTTTTTTTAACGTCAGGCGGCGTTGGCCTGGCGCTGTTTCAGGCTTTCTTCCCAGGCAAGGGCATGGGTCACGATGGTATCAAGGTCATCATATTTGGGTTCCCAGCCAAGCTTCTCGCGAATGCGGTCTGCCCCGGCAATCAATGCGGCCGGGTCGCCCGCACGGCGTTCGGCAAGGTTCACCGTGAAGTCATTGCCCGATACACGCTTGACCGCATCAATCACTTCATAGACCGAGAAACCACGGCCATAGCCGCAATTCATGACATCGCTTTCACCACCCTTTTCCAGATATTCCAGGGCCAGCACATGGGCGTTGGCTAGATCGCTGACATGGATGTAATCGCGCACACAGGTGCCATCCTCGGTCGGATAATCATCACCATAAACATCCAGATGGCTGCGCACACCGCTGGCGGCCTGGCTGGCGATTTTGATCAAATGGGTGGCCTTGCGCGAGGTTTGCCCGGCCCGGCCTTGCGGGTCGGCCCCGGCAACGTTGAAATAACGCAGAGCCACAAAGCGTAAATCATAAGCGACCGCCGCATCCTGCAGCATTTTTTCCGTCATCATCTTTGACGTGCCATAGGGCGAAATCGGCTTGGAGGGGAAATCTTCCAGGATCGGGGTTTTGGCCGGTTCGCCGTATACACCCGCTGTCGAGGAAAAGATAAAATGACGGACATTATTATCCACCGCCGCCTGGGCCAGGGCCCGGGAATTAACCGTATTGTTGTAATAATAATCCAGCGGATAAACCACGGATTCCGGCACGATGATGGAACCGGCAAAGTGCATGATGGCGGTAACATCATGTTCGCGAATAATGCGCGAGACCAGATCAAGATCGCCGCAATCACCTTCGACAAAGGCGGCCCCGGCGGGCACGGCCCAGCGATGGCCCTGACTGAGATTGTCCAGGATTACAACCTTGCGCCCTGCATCCATCAGGGCCAGTGCGGCGTGACTGCCAATATAACCTGCGCCACCGGTAACAAGTACTGTCATTTTATTGCCTCCTTGCAAGGGCGGTTCATGTCGGGGTCGGGGAAATTTTGTTCGTGAACCGCAAATAAGGGGCATTGCCGCCCGCCTGTTTGCAGGCGGCAATGCAGAGGTTTTGAACGTCAGGCCACTTTACGCTGCGGCTGGTTTTGCGATGCCATCACATCGGTCATCTTGTGATCGATGTTGTTTTCGCTCAGGAAGGTTTGCATTTCGCGATAGGTCTGGAACCAGGCGCGGTTGAATTTGTCAAACAGGGACTGGTCCCAGTAATCTTCCAGCACGAAATCCTTTTGCGAGAAAACGTCATAGCTGGGGATTTGGTAGGTTTCGGCAAATTCAACGGTGCGGCTGTCATAGGTGAAGTAAACCGACGGCACACCGTTGGACAATGCCATAAGGTTGCCGTGCAGGCGGTAGCCCAGCACGCAATCCTTGGTGCGCACCAGATCCTCGTAATCCGACACCACGTCGGAATAGAACAGCTTTTCGCGATAAAGCTTTTCCATCGTGTCATCAAGGTACCAGTTCTTGACCCAGTCATTGTCCTTCAGGGCCTGCATGGCTTCCTGTTTCTGAACGTCCGTGCCGAAAACCAGTTTCTTTTCTTCCGGTTCGCCCTGGGCCATCAGGGTGACGTCAAACCGGTTTGCCAGTTCCTTGACCAGGTCCCGATGGAAGGTCAGATATCGTTTAATATCCTGGGCATAGGCGGGCGATACTTCACGTCGGAGGGTCACGCCGACATTTTTAACGTCCTCCAGGGAGGGCAGCTTGATGCGCATATTCGGGTTATTGGCACGGAACGCCGTCGGGCAGCCGACGATACGCACATTGGTAATGCCAAGGTCCCACAATACCTGGGCGGTATAGGCCCCGCGCACCCCGATGGAGGTTGTTGAATCCGCCATCATATGCAAAACGGTTTTGGTCTGTTCGGAAAGCTCCAGCTTGCCCTTGACCGGGGCCTGTGCCCCAATGCCAAAACCCAGAACCGGCAGCTTCAGACGTTTAAGAACCGCCACCGTATTGCGCCAATCCATATGGGAATGGATATAATTTGAACCGCGCAGAAAGACGTAATCATACTCTTCGCGCAGGCGATCAATATCTTCCATTTTCGGATCAGCAATGGGTAATACACCCAGCTTGTCAAAATTCATCAGCTTGAGTGATGAATCAAACACGAAGGCATCACCAATATTGTGATAGTGGTTAATGCTTTTCTGGACATCGCGATAATTGTACCAGCGGACACAATCATGGTCGTAGACTTCGCCCGAGGGAATCATTACGAGGACGCGCGCCATGTTCTTTCTCCTTGCAGTTGATGAGTGAGGGCTGTTTCTTCCCTTCGCCAACACTCTTTCGCGCTATGGCGTGGTTAACGTTCCGGTCGCTTCAAGATGTGACAGGCAAAGCCGTCACGCCCCGACCACGGATTGGTGTGGTGTCGCAGCGGGTGCGACAGCGGACGGGCGGTTTTCGAGAACCCCCCGATATTGCGCAAGATGTTGTTCTGCGCATTCAATATAGGTCGGCGCACGACGGATCCCGTTGTGCATCCGGTCCCACAAAGTCTGGTCTGTCAGACATTCGATCAAACGGTCGGCCAGGTCTTCGGCACTGCCAACACGGAAATGCAGGCCATTCACCCCGTCTTCGATTTTTTCGGCCATGCCACCAATGTTACTGGCGATCATGGGGCGCCCGTGAAAGAAGGCTTCCTGAATAACAATTGGCGAATTTTCCCACCAGATGGACGGGATGATGGTCCAGTCGGCCATTTCCATCAGGCGTGGCATTTCGGTGTTCTGATAGGCCCCATAAAACCGCACCCGCTCGCCCGCCTTTTCGATCAGGTCTTTGACTTTTTCCTGATAATCAAGGGGTTGGCGATCAAGGTTGCCACCAAAGATCATCAAACGGGCATCATCGCCCCAAATGGATTCCGGCACACGCCCCACCGCATCCAGAAGCACATCGGCCCCTTTGAACATGGTTAACTGACCAAAATAGGCAAAACGCGAGCGACGTGGTTGCGCCTTGGTCAACGGGCGAAGGGCGGCCTGTTTGTCAATATCCAGGCCATTTTCAATAACCGACATTTTATCGGCATCCAGGCCCCAATCAATGAAACGGTCCGCCAGGAACTGGCTGGGCGACACATAATGATCAGCCAGGTCCAGCATGGATTTGATAAAGCGTTCACGCCGCAGGAAGGATGCCGGGGAAATATTGGCAAAACAGCCATTGCAATCAATCGGGCTGGCCCGGTGACACAATTTGTGCCCGCCGCTTTTGACCATCTGACCGTGATTGTGGCACATGGTCAGAAATTCGTGGAAGGTAAAGAAAATGGCGGCATCCGGCAGGGCTTCACGCACCGCATAGATGGTTTCCATACCCAGCCCCAACACATGGTGAAAATGCACCACATCGGGGTTGTAATCCTTCACAAACCGCAAAAGGTCGCGGTCAATTTCGCCGGTGCTGCGGTTTGACAGCAGGAAATGGTCATAATTTTCCGCGTGATAAAGAATTTCATTGTCTTTCTGGCGCAAACTCATCAGGGCGGATGCCCCGTGACGCGGCACCGGGTGCCCCACCCTTGCCAGATAAAAGCTCTCGACACCGTCGAGTTCGTTCAGTCCCTTATGCAGGTTATAAGACCCGACTTCGGCCCCGCCCAGCGACAGGCTGGGATGACCGTGGGAGATGACCAGCACACGCAAATCAGTCGACGGCATGATTGTGGCTCCGCAAATTTGAAACGACCAAAGACCAGCGGCGATCAAACGCCCAGCGGTCCAAACGATGCGAAAGTTCCTCCCAGGCGGGCGTGGACGTTATCGATTGTTCACTGCCCAATAATTCAACTTCCGGCAGCCAGTAGGATGGCGTTCCGGCCATGCGCAATTTCAGCGCAATATCCAGGCCCTTTTCCGACGGGCCGATATATCCACGGGTAAAACCCTTGACATCCAGAAAGGCCGCACGCGGCAAAATGCAGCATTCCACCGTTCCGGCACTGACCTCGCAGGGTTCGGCATCGGTTAACACCGCACGCGGATAGCCCACATAACGATCCGCCAGATATTTGCCTTCCGGTCCTTCCTCGATCCAGGTCCCCGCCCAGCGCACGGAATCATCTTCAAACAGGATGGTCGGGCAAACAGCGCCCTTGCTGCCGCGTTTGCGATAGGCCGCCAAAAGCGGACCAAACCAGCCCTTTTCGCGCGGCAATACATGCACCGACATCAGGCAAACGGCATCGGATTTGGTGGCTTTCACCCCCACTTCCAGCGCATCGCAATAATCCTCGACACCTTCGGCAAACACGAAACGCACATTCAGCTTGTAAAAGGCCGCCAGACGCAGCATGTCGCTGCCAACCTGGTCAAAACTTTCCGCCGGACCGGCAATAACGATGGGCAATTTGCGCGTTTCCGGGTCCAGGCCCAAAAGCGCAATGGTGACACCCATATCGCCAATCGTATCATCGGCACCGACAATCAGGGTAACGGGGGCATTTTCATCGAAATTGCCAATGTCATGCACATCAATGGCAAACGGGCTTTGCGCCGTCATATTTTGCAGCATCGGGCCAAACTGGCGTTCAATGCTGCTTGATGCCGTAACAGAGCGCGGATCCAGCGACGGTAACACCCGTGACAGCGCCTGACGCGCCGATGCGCGGGTCGGATTAAGCGGGCAATAGGCCGGAAAACTGTCGGTAATGTTGAATTCCAGATAAATCGCCTGATCAGATGCCGGGGTATCGGCCAGCGGGCAAAACACCAAAAAACCGTGGCTGTTGCGCGCCGAATTCATGCCGGTAAACATCGGATCATTGATGAAGGCTTCGGTCACGTCCGGGCGGGTTTGGCGGGTCCAGCTATCGTCAATGCGAATGCTGTCCTGTCCCACACGCAGGTTGATTTCATTGACCCCGCGATCCGGGTCCAGCATCCAGCCGGAAACCAGAATACCACTGCCTTCAATCACCAGCGCAAAATCAATGCCCACACGAATGGGACGATCAAGGTCGGAGACCGTATCACGACCATCAAAGCGATGAGCGGCAAGCTGCATTTGCTCCAGGATATGATCCGATGCCTTGACCCGACCCAAGACAGAGCGGATATGAGCAGGAACATCACGCGGGGCCACCAGCACACGCTGCTGATAAACCTCGATCCCATACCAGCCATCCTTGCCCCGGAAATAAATGCGCTGCAATTTTTCCGGTTTGACCACCCGTTCGGTCTCCAGCAAGCCAATCACCCCGGCAGCGTCTTCGCCAAGGTCATCACGCTGGAATTCCGCACTGGTCAATTCGGCCAGTACCGGGCCATCTTCAATCGCGATCACGCGGGTGCGGCCATGCGGAAAGTTGCTGGACCAGCCCTGAATATAAAGTTCGCTATCCTCAAGCCCGCCAAGAACTTCGACAAAGCCGTTGCTGCTCGCCGCGATGCGGACCAGGGCCGCCACGGTGCGCAACCGTTTTTTGTTGGTTTTACCGGCCAACAGCGCCTCGATCACGCCATCCATCACCCCGGCAAACGAGGCACCGGACTGTTCCGCCACGGCAGACAATATCGCCTCCAGGCCCTGACCCCGGCTTTCAATCGCATATTCCGCCGGTTGGCCGGGGCGACGAAACACTACCTTTTTAAGGCGGCCCCCGCTCACATTGACCAGTGGCAACAAGGCGATAAAACCAAAGGCGGACTCAGCCGAACTGTCATTGCGACGCCAACTGATCATGGATGCCTGAACCTTGGCGTCCGGCGATCCATTAAGGTAAACATCTATCGTGGCGGGCATGGCACTGCCCACCCCGGCCATGAGGGCCAATCCTTCGTCCACCAGTGTCGCCATCACGGTTGCCCCGTCCAATGGCAGGCCTGAAGGCTCACTCATGCCCTGCTCTCCTGTTATGTGATGAACTGTAAAATGACGATTTTTCAGATGCGCTGACAAAACCGAACTCGCCCAGACCTTCGACCTCAAGGCCAATGGCGTTGCGCTCACTGACATGCGCCATATCCGCAAGGTAGCGGCCATATTCGCTGTTGGCGTTAAAGCCCGCGCTGCGCGTCATTTCGTCACGCGCAATCCAGCCCAGCCGCCAGGCGGTTTCTTCGGGGCTGCCAATTTTCAGGCCCTGGCGTTCCTCGACCGAACACACAAACTGGGCGGCCTGCAACAGGCTGGCGGGAGTGCCGGTATCAAGCCACGCACACCCCCTTCCCAGCATTTCAACATTAAGCATGCCATCCTCAAGATAGGCACGGTTAAGGTCGGTAATTTCCAGCTCGCCCCGGTGCGATGGTTGAAGGGTACTGGCGCGTTCCGGCGCGGTTGCATCAAAAAAATACAGCCCCGTCACCGCCAGGTTGGACGGCGGATGGGATGGTTTTTCGATAATATCCAATGGCTTGCCATCACCATCAAAGGCCATCACGCCATAACGTTCCGGGTCGCGCACGGCATGAACAAATACCGTCGCCCCGTCATGGCGGCGTGCAGCAGCCTGCAAGCGCGCGCCCAAATTATCGCCATGAAACAGGTTATCGCCCAAAATCAGCGCGCAGGAATCCCCATCCAGAAAGTCCCTGCCAATCAGCAACGCCTCGGCAATGCCGTTGGGTTTATCCTGTTCGGCATAGGAAAGCTGCACGCCAAACTGGCTGCCATCACCCAAAAGCGAGCTGAAAGCGCCGCTCTGGCCGGTTGCGGTGATGATCAAAATATCGCGAATACCCGCCAGCATCAGGGTGCTTAGGGGGTAAAAAATCATGGGTTTGTCCCAAACGGGCAACAATTGCTTGTTGGTGGCATGGGTAATCGGCCACAGCCTGCTGCCGGTGCCCCCGGCCAGAATGATGCCCTTCATGCGATTTTCCCCTCTGGAATGCCCGATTGCATCAATGTTTGGCGCAAACCCTGTTGCCAGGGCTGGCAGGGTAACTGCAAATGACGGGCGATTTTGCTGCAATCGAGCACGGCAAATGTGGGACGGGCGGCAATTTCATTGCGGTTTGCGCTTAATACCGGCGCAACCAGGCTTTGATCCGCCCCCACATGATCGGCAATTTCCAATGCGATGTCATAGGGGCTGGCTCCGCCAATCCCGGCACAATGGAATATCCCGGCTTCAATGGCGTCACCCGCAATAATGCGCTGGCACAGTCGAGTAATATGAGAGGCCAGCATCACCGCCGAGGTGGGCGAACCAAACCGGTCATTCACAGCGGAAATCTGTTCGCCGCGCGCCAGTTTTTCGGCCATTGCCTGCACAAAACACCGACGATGACGGCCATGCAACCAAGCAGTTCGCAAAATCACTGTCTCAGGGGCCGACATGCGCACGGCACGTTCCCCTGCCCGTTTTGTCGCACCATACCAATTGACTGGTCCGGTCCTGTCGCTTTCAAAATAAGGGCTGGAACCCTCACCCGAAAAAACAAAATCGGTCGATACATGGATCAGGCGCACACCCATGTCAGCCGCGACTTCGGCCAAAAGGCCCGGCACTTCCGCATTGATCTGGCGTGCCTCTGTCCGAAGGGTTTCCGCCCCGTCAACATCGGTAAATGCTGCCGCATTCACCAATACCGCTGGGGGATGTGCCTTTATCGCGTGTAACATTGGCGACAGTTCGACCAGATCAAGATCATGACGGGGCGGTGCAAACAGGGAAATGCCCTGCTTTGCCAACTGCGCGGCGCATTCCTGCCCCAATTGGCCGCCCGCGCCCAACAACAGCACATATTGGCGAACCGGCAGGTCAAACATGGCGTTTAACGGGTTGATTGTCATTGTGCCCGCCTCACCACACAATTGCGCCAAGCGACAAACCACCGACCAGCCCCACCAACACCGCCAGCAACAAAAGCGGGGTTCGCAAATCATTGCGGTGCTTGTCATTTAAAACGGCAAGGCGTTCATCAAAACCACCCAGCGATTTGTCAAACCGCACCAAAAACACTTCAAGCTGTTCCACCCGGCTGGCCAGTTCTTCCTGCCCGTTGCGCACCAGGCGCACACCGGCCTCGATACCATCATCGGCCGATGCCAGTTCGTCCATGCGTTTGGAGGAATCAATCAGGCGCTTGGCGGCTTCGCGCTGGCCGTTTTGCAAAATATGCTGCGCAGCAAGAAGACGGTCGAGACGATCCAGAATTTTACCCAGCGGTGCATTCATCGCCGAATGGGCGGCCTGTTCGGTTTGCGAGGGAATGCGCAAGGCGGTTTCGGCCCCGGTTTCCGGCGTAATGGCCACAACACTCAGGCTGTCGGCAGCGGCAAGGGCGGCTTCGGGCAGTTCAATTTCAAAGGCATGTTTGCCATTGCCAATGCCATTGCGGCGCAAATCAATCCGTTCGCAGTCCGCCTTGACCTTTAACAGGGTATGGCCGTTCATGCGCACAATCACATCAATTTGCGCATCGGGTCGTTGCGGGCACCACACCCAGCCAAACAGGCGTTCACGGTCAATCGCATCGACATTGCCTTCCAAAACCAGCGGGCCTTCGGCCTGTTGGGCGGGCTTGGCATTTTGCGCGTTACCCGTTGGAACCGGGCTGGTTTGCGCCGGGGTCGCCTTTTGTCCCTGCGCCGACGGATTGGCAGGCGGGGATGTATCGGTCGTATCCTTGGTCTTTTCCTGTGCAACTGCCATGAAAATCTCCTTTGTCAGGCCGCAACAAAGTCGGGCCGGATCAGGTTACGAAAACGCGAAAGATGGGTTTGGGCGACATCGTCGATATTGGCCGGGGCGCGCACATTGCCCGAAAGTTTCTTCCACAGTTTCGGGTTGGTGGCGCAATCGGCCATTGTGCGGGCAAGGGCGGCGGGGTCATCTGGGCGCACATGCACGCCATCCATGCCGTCACGCACCATTTCGGCCATGCCGCCAATATTGCTGGTAATCACCGGGCGGTTATGCTGAAAGGCCTCCTGAATGACCAACGGTGCGTTTTCCCACCAAATCGACGGGGCCACCACCCAGTCCACGGCGGCCATCAGTTCGGGAATATCATCACGGTCATAAGCACCAAGGCGCACCACATGGCTGCTGGTCTGTTCAAACAGACGGTCAATCTTGTCGTTAAAGGCTGCTGTCTGGAACGGCGCACCACCATGAATGCGCAATTCAAAATCAACATCCTCCGCAATCAGCCTGCGGGCGGCTTCCAGCAACACATCCGCCCCCTTCCAGGGGTTCAGATTGCCGAAATAGCCAAACACATTGGGCATACCGCCGGTGCCATGATCACGACGGCGCACGGAACGCACCGCCGGGCGGCCATTATGGATCACCTCGATTTTATGGGGATCAAGGCCCCATTCAATATAACGTTCCCGCAAAAAACGGCTGGGCGATAAAAACAGGTCAATAGCACGCAAATGATTGCGAATATTGACAGATCGCATCGCAAACTGATCCGGGGAGATGCCGGTCAGCCCGCATTTATCGCCTGACACATCAAGCGACTGATACCGTTTCCGGGTTTCACGATGGATCATCAAACCGTCATGCGGGCAGATCTGGTAATAATCATGCAGGGTCATGACAATTTTGCAGTCCGGCAAAACCCGGCGGATCAACATCGGCAATTCGATACCAAACAGCACCAAATGATGAATATGAACCACATCTGGCCGGAAATTTTCCAGAAGTTCGGTTATAGCGGGCACAACGGCATAAAGGTCGGTCTGCGACATGTTGAAACGGTCAAAATGACCGGCCCAAAACAGCAATTCATCGTCGCTGTCATTGACCGCCTGAAAACTGGTGCCGGGGCGGCGCGTGCGATGCACGTCATTGGTTGCGCCCACAAACAGGGCCTCGCACCCGGCCCGTTTATAGGCATTAAACAGATCGTGGGCGAAAATCTCCGTCCCGCCAGGATGCAGGTCGGGGTGATTATGGGCTAATACCAGAATGCGCGGGTTCATACTTTGCTCCTGCGGGGTTTCTGGGCAACCAGAATATCCTGATAATGCGGGGATTTATCGCCATGCCAGGCGCCGAAACTTTTGCGCAGCAAGGCAAATCCGGCCTTGGCCAGCAGCTTTTCCAAATAGCCTTCGTCAAAACCAACAGCAGCCATCGGATTTTCGCCGCGCAAATGCCAGCAGGGCTTGTCCTTTTCGCGCACAAGGCCGCTTAAGCGCGGGTCGCATTTGGGGGCTGCCAGTTCCTTGGCATTGCGAATGATAAAGGCAGTGATAAACAAGCGGCCACCGGGGCGTAAAACCCGAAAAACTTCCTGGCAATACCGTTCAACCTCGGCCGGGGGAAGATGGGTTGCCACCGATACCATTGCGGCAAAATCAAATTCCCCGTTCTGGGCGGGCAATTTCCAGTTTTCGCCGGCCACCTTGCCGTCCGGGTTATAAAGCGCGTTGGCAAGATCCACAGTTTGAAAACAAAAATCCCTGTAAACCGGGCTAATGGTTTGCTGGCACCATTTCACCCCGTCCGCAACCGGATCAATGCCCAGATAGCGGGTTTTGCCCGGCACCAGATATTGCGTCAGGGGCACCGCCATGCGGCCAATGCCGCAGCCAATATCCAAAACACTTTCGGTCGGCTTCAAACCACCCAGCCGGACAAAATGGCCCAAAAATTCAGCCCCGATGGCAAGGTAATCGCCATCACCGACAAAAACCTCGTCCTTTGCCGGGCTTGGCAAAAAACGATTTTGGGCGATCTGGCGGCAAATGGCTCCCAGATACACTTCCTGGCGCGGCGTTAAATTGGCAAAGGACGATGTTTTGCGCCCGGCCCGGCCTCTGGCGGTTTTATCGGTTGGGGTATCATCGTCGCCATCCACCGTTTCACCCAGGGATGTATCGGGGATCAGCAGGCCACTATCGGCATCGCTTGCAGCAGCGCCCTCCTTGGCGGCGGGCGGCCCGATAGGGGCAACATCGGACATTTGCGCCGCCGCCGCGGCCGCGCGATCTTGTGGCGCGGAACCAAGCCCGGAGGTATCCCCGCTATCCCCAGAGCTGTCTTTGGCATTCATGCGCTTTTCCGCCGGATCCCGCATGATGCGTATTGATGGATATTCCGACGTTTTTGTCTCGGCACCGGCATCGGCCTCGGTTTTTTGCGGGCGATGCCCCGGAATGGCAAGAATACTGTTCATAATAGGCGTTCCCCCGTCAAAACGTCGCCAGCTTGTGGCGCAACACCGTAAGTGGAAAGGTCGGACATCTGATCATTCCAGCGGCAGGCATGAAGCCAGGCGTTATATTGCGTCGCAACACCGCGCATATAATCGGCGTGGGTCGAGATGGATTTACGTTCAAAATGATAAAGTTCGGCATCGGGGACATAGCGAATGTCAAAACCCTGGGCGCGGATTTTCAGGCACAGATCACTGTCTTCGTAATCGCCGATGACGTAATCCTCGCTAAAGCCGTCGACATCCTCGAACACGCCACGATGCAGAAGCATACAGGCCCCGGTTATGGCCGGAACCGACCGTTCCACGCAGGCATCGCGATACCCGCCGGGCATGCCCTTGTAATAGTGATGATTTAACCACTGGCCGCGTTCATTGCGGGCAAAATACATCCCGGCATGTTGAAGCGACCCATCCTCGAACAACAATTTGGGTCCAACGGCGGCCACATCCTGTTCGCCCCCCATGCGGGTTGCCATCGTGCCCAGCCAGCCGGTGCGATGCGGGATAATGTCGGAATTCAGCATCGCCAGCAAATCAGCCCGGGCAACGGCAGCACCGCTGTTGCACGCCCGGGCATACCCGCCATTGCGCGCCATAATCACCAAACGCAACGGCACGCCATAAAGCTGATAAAGACCACGCAAAAGATGTTCGGTTTGCTCGGCCTGTTCGGGGCTATCAAGCACATAAATCAGTTCGCAATGCTGCGAAATCCAGGGATCGCAGGCAAAGGCACCCACTTGCGCCCGCAAAAAATCCAATACCCGGTATAACGGCACGACAATCGATACCGACGGATCATTGCGCTGCTCGCCAATGTCCATCACAGTCGGGCTCCCAATACTGCCCATCAGTTTTTGCTGCACATCCCCTATGACCGGGGCCAGGCAGTTTTCCATGATCTCGTCATTCAGGTGCTGGGGCGGTACGGCACGCAGGATACGCGCACGGGCCTCTGCCGGGTCGGCGGGTTGAGCGGTTGGCACCATCAAATGGCGACTGCCCGATGTCAGGCGCAAAATGCTGCGCGGCTGCAAAATCGGCACCTGGCTTTTAATTTCGGGATGAAAGCCGACAAACCCGGTGGCAGGCACGGTTTTTTCTTCCTCCACCACCGATCCGGCATAACGGTAAAAATGGTTTTCAAAGGCATGTTCAGTGCCGGTATGGTCCAGCACATCCACCCCGCCCACCATTTCAACCGGGTCACGGTACCAGCCCCCAATCAGGGTGCCGCGTGCCGTGGTCACGGCAAGGTCAACCTCGCCCGATGGCAGGCCACCACCACCGGTTACGCGCTGTGCGGAAAGCGGACAGCGCAACTGAAATTCAAGGGCGGCCTTGCGCGATGTGGCATCACCGCGCGCCAGGGCATCAATGGCATATTCGCGCAAATCGGCGTCGGCTTTGCCCTGTGCCAGCCACCAGCGCGACAAGGAAGGCAAATTTGCCTTGCCTTCAAGATGACGAATGGCAAGCGCACGGCTGCCGGTAATCACCAGATAGGCCCCGGCGTCCAGACCATTGCGATCGGCGATAAAAAATGTCTGTTTCGCCCCGTTCGGGGTTTCGCGGCCATGATGGGCCGTTTGCGGCAAACGCCAAAACCCGGTTGGCGACACCACATAGGTGGCTTCAATCCCGCCAAAGGCGATGGGCAGTGTGGTTGCGATCAGCATTTGCTGTTCGCTTAAACGGGCAACCGGCTGGGCACGCTGCGGGTCTTCGACAATCCGCGCCACCAAGCGGTTCAAAACCTGATTATAGCTGCGGCTGCGCCGCATGCGAAACATGCTGGCCCAGGCACCAAGCATGGCTGAAAGCAGGGACAAGCGCCCCGCTGGCGTCACATCATCCAGCAGCACATAGGCATCAATGGGGTCAAACTGCCCGTCGGGGTCAATGGTAATTTCTTCCTGCCGGCCCAGTGTGCCGGTCTCGGCCACCAGGGTAAGCGGGGTATCTTTGGGTTGGGGAATGACGCGTAAAAGCCGGGTTCCACCGCCCCCCAGCGGCAAACGCAAGGTTGCCTGCGGCGAAATTTTCTGCCCGTCACGTGCTTCGAGTTTGGGAACAGTCCACAAACGGGTCGGCAGGTTCCAGACCAGAATCAGCGTATCGGGGGTCAGTCGGCAGACCTCCGGCATATCGCCGGATAACGGACTGTCATCAGACGTGGCAAGTTCAAGCATTTGGGGCCTGTACCCTTACAAATGAAACGAAGGAAATGGGATGCCCGCAGCAGGGGCTGCGAACATCCCGGTCTCGTTACTGAACGTTGAAGAAGTGGTCCGGGTGATCCTGGACATCCTGTGCATCAACATTGTTAAGGGTGATGGAATCACCATTACCAAGGTCAATAACCGTGTTGGCACCATCCTGGGTTGCCCGCGCGGCAACATCATCGGCCGAGGAAATATCGGTGTCGTTAATGCCCTTGGAAATCGAGAGCATGTCTTCACCCACCTGGAAGTCGAGGACAACATCATTGCCACCCCCGCCAGAGAAGACAAAGTTATCCTGACCGGCACCGCCGACAAGAACATCGTCGCCAGCACCACCGTCGATGACATCGTTACCGGAACCGCCCATCATCAGGTCGTTACCGGCACCGCCATTCATCACATCATCGCCGGACCCGCCGAGCATGACGTCATTACCGTCACCCCCCTGCATCAGGTCATCGCCAGAACCACCCAGCATGATGTCGTCACCGGCACCGCCATACATAATGTCACTGCCAGAACCGCCCTGCATCAGATCGTTGCCATCGCCACCATCAAGCAGGTCATTGCCCTGACCACCTGTCAGCAGGTCGTCGCCAGCACCACCGAAAAGCTGGTCATCGCCATGTCCGCCAAACAGCATGTCATTGCCGCTATCGCCCAGCAATTGATCATCGCCCGACCCGCCAAACAAAAGATCGCGGCCGGCACCGCCAAGCAACACATCGTCGCCCGACCCGCCAAACAGGTGATCATCGCCTTCTTCGCCAAACAGAACATCATTCTGCCCGTGTCCGAACAGGGTATCGTCACCGCCGCGACCAAAAATCACATCGCTAAAGCGTGACCCGAGAAGCGTATCATCATATGCACCGCCTTCGAGAGTTGCCATCATATCCTCCTTGTTGTCCCATTTCGGGTTTCGGTGTGACTAGAGGCTGGCCGTTCCCTCAGGCTTATGCACGCCCGGAAACCGGCCACACACAAACCCTATATTCTTTTGCTTTCTTATAGGAAGTTATTATCAAGGTATTATTGTGGCGACATTATGTAGAGAGTAAATTTTTACATATTTTTACTTATATTCTTGTTTTTATTATTACGTTATATTTGATCTATATTTGATTTAAAATTTAAACCATTGCCAAACAAAAAAAGACCAGCCTTTGAAGGGCCGGTCTTCTTTGTTGGCTCAACAGCCAAAAAATCGCGTTATTACAGTTAGTTGAGGACATTTGGCAGGAATTCGCCCCTGCCCTAACCTGCACTTTGACAGCCTTGATCAATCCTCGCGGAAAGCGCGATCCATACTTTCAACAATCGGATCGAGCAGATAATCGATCGCGGTACGCGGTGTATTGAGCACCAGAATGTCGGCGGGCATCCCGGCCCGCAATTTGACATCGGGATGTTTGGCCAGTTCATTGGGGTCAATTTTGGCCCGTACAACATAATAGGATGAATCACGTTTCTCATCGACGGTCTGATCGGCATCGATATAACTGATCTTGGCCTTGATCGGAGCCAGACGGCGCTGGTTATAGGCCGTCAACCGTACTTGGGCATCGGCCCCCATATGCACCGCATCAATGTCGCGACGGTTAATCATCGCCTCAATTTCAAGCGGCTCCTGGTCCGGCACCACGTCCATAATCGGCTGGGCCGGGCTAATGACGCCACCGGGCGTTCTGATCTGGATATTACTGACAATACCATCCTGGGGGGATCGAATTTCCAGGCGGTTCAACACGTCATTTTTTGCCGTAATACGCTGATTGACATCATTTAACGCCAACTGGGTTTCCTGAATGGATTTGGCAATGTCGCTTTGCCATTCCATTTCAATGGATGCCAGTTCAATTTCGGCCCCGGCCTTTTGCTGTTCGGCGGCGGCGCGCTGGGCCTTGAACTCGCCCGCATCCCCAACCAGATCGCTCCAGTTATTTTCAATTTCCACAAGCTGGGTTCGCGTCGCATACCCCTTGGAGGCCAATTCACGCACGCCATCAAGCTGCTCTTTCACCAGTTTTTGCTGGTGGTCACGGGCCTTGATCTGGGAATCAAGCGCATCCGCCTCGGCGGAAAACTGCCTGATCTGCTTTTCCTGGGCGTCCCGCTTGGCGGTGTAAACCTCGTGGCGCTTGTCAAACAGGCGTTTTTCATCGTTCAGAATGTCGGCAACATAGGCTTCCTTTGACGACAACAGGGTATCGGGAAAGGTAATCACCTTATCGCCCTTCTGCTCGGCCCGCAGGCGGGCCAGCTTGGCTTGCAAGCCATATTTTTCACCGCGCAATTGCTCCAGCTCCGACTGGGTGCGCGTACCATCCAGCAAGGCCAGGGGCTGACCTGCACGCACATGTTCACCTTCATCGACCAGCAGCTTTTTTAGAATACCGCCTTCAAGATGATTAACCGTTTTCTTGCGCGAATCGACAATCACCGACCCCGATGCCACCGCCGCACTATCCAGCCGGGCATTAAAACCCCACAGCAAAAAGCCGCCAAATCCCACCAGGATAACCAGGGCACCCGTCATGATTGGCTTGCGCAGGCTTTGCTTGGAGGCCGCCCGTTCCTCGGCCAGGACTTCATGCCACACTGGTTGCGGGGCGTCGGGATTAATCACATCTCCGCGCTCGTCCAGATTGATGACACGGTTCATGCCGCACCTCCATTTTCCAGCTTGCCGCCATTGGCGACATATTTGCGATTAGAATCCGGCAGGGATTTCACATCTGTGCCCGGGTCGCTCAGGGCCTGGACCACGTCGGTCCGTTCGCCAAACTGTTTGACCCGACCTTCCTGCAGCACCAGCAATTTATGGGCATAGCGCATGATGGACTGGCGATGCGCAATCAGCACCACCATGGCCCCGTTTTCCGATGCCGCCCGAATGGCCCGGATCAGGGAGGCTTCACCTTCGGCATCCAGGTTGGCATTGGGTTCGTCAAGAACCAGCAAACGCGGCCAGCCATACAGGGCACGGGCCAGCGCAATGCGCTGTTTTTGCCCGCCCGACAGCGTATAACGGCCCGAGCCAATGGGCGTGTCATAACCCAGCGGCAAACGACCGATCATTTCATGGACACCCGCCGCACGGGCGGCATCAATCACCTTGCGCGGGTCGGCATCGCGCATACGGCCAATATTTTCACGAATGGTGCCATTTAACAGCGACACCGACTGGGGCAAATACCCCACCATGTCGCCAAACGACCCGCGTTCCCACAAATAGGTGCTGTGCCCATCCAGATAAACCCCGCCTGCCGTGGGTTTGGCCGCCCCGATCAGAACACGCGACAGCGTGGATTTCCCGGCCGCCGACGGGCCAATAATACCCAGAATTTCACCAGGATTGATGTCAAAGGAAATGCCCTTGAGAACCGGCACATTATTACCGGAAACCGCATAAACAAGGTTATCGACCACAAGCGGGCCTTCGCAACGCGGCGTTGGCGCCACCTCGCGTTCGGACTGGCGCTGTTCAAGAATGTCACGAATACGCCGCCACGCCGACAGGGCATTAACCCAACCCCGCCAGTCGCGGGTGACATTGTCAAACGGCAACAGCAAGCGCCCCATAATCACGGTACCGCCAATCATGGCCCCGGGCGATGTTTCACCCTTGATCACCAGGGCCGCCCCCATTGCCAGCACGCCAACCTGCAAACCATAACGCAGCGACCGGGTAAGGGAATACATGCCCTTGCCGCGTGCATTGGAAATATCAAGCAATTCGGTGGTGTGATGCTGGGCTGCACGCCAGCGCATGGCAAGGGCGGGCATCATGCCCATGCCTTCAATCGCTTCGGCATGGGGAATGGCCGAGCCAATATCGGCGATATTGCGCAAATTGGCATCACTGGCTTCCTTGGTAATCCGGCGCGATAAAAGATCGCCCAGCAAACTCAGGCCAATGAGCATGATCACGCCAATCACCCCCGCAAGGCCATAAAACGGATGCAGGGCAAACATCACACCCAGGAAAATCGGCGACCACAGGGCTTCTAGCGGCGCACCAATGGTATTGCCATTGATAAAGGTCCGAAGATCGGCCAGATCGCGCAAAACCTGGGTTCCCGGCGTCGATCCTTTCTCCATCGAAACACTCATGGCTGCGGCAATCGCAGGCAAGTTAAGACGCCGCAACAATGACTTTGCCATTTCCTGAAAAGTCATGGCGCGAATGAAATCCAGAATGCCATATAAAATAATGGCCCCCACCGCGATGATCAGCAAAAGCTTCAGGGTATCGATACTTTGACTGTTGATCACCCGGTCATGGACCTGCAACATAAACAGCGGCACGGTCAGTTGCAGGACATTGATAAACCCGCTGACGATCCCGGCCCAGGTCAGGCCACGGACGAACGTAAAACGGGCTTCGCGGATCAATGTGGGCGCATCAAGAGCGGGCCGTGTTTCCCGCCGCGCCGTCATCGTGCTTTTCGCACTTTTTGACCGAAATTGCATCCAATCTCATCCAATTTGCAAAAAGTCATAGTTTTTCCGCAATCTGCTCACATAGTTGCGAAATCATGATGCAATAAAATAAATCGAAATATGTCGATCTAATGTTCATGATGGGACAATGTAAAAACACAAATAAAAGAAGTATACCGAGTAAAGGAACTTGGAAATTACTTCAAAATTCTGAGCAAACTACAGGAAGGATTGGACAGATTGAAAATAGTTACAAAACAACGTCCTGTTATCTTCCTTAATTCTCTGGTCGCTATCGGTGCAAGCTGCATAACGGCCACTAAATCTTGGGACCAGATAACGGATCGAATGCCATGACCGTCACTCACCTTGAACTTGCAAACACTGTTGAACGAATCTATCGGCGATTTGCCGACCTTTTGCGCGTCGATCTGATCCGGCTGGGCAATGATGACATCAGTCCGGCCCAGGTGGCATTACTGTTTAATATCGGCGATGACGAACTCTCGGTTCGTGATTTGCTCGATCGGGGGCACTATATGGGCTCGAATGCGTCCTATAACCTCAAGCAGCTTGTGGAATCGGGCTATATTGAACGTCAGGTTATGGCCCGGGACCGACGTTCGGCCCGCATAAAACTGACCGAAAAAGGCCATGCCCTGTGCGATGCGTTGCGTGAGTTCCACGAGGAATATCACGAAGCCCTTGCCAATGGACGCGACGGCGAGGCAGAACTTGAAAATGCCCTGCACACCCTGCGTCGTCTGGAGGAATTCTGGACGCAAACCCTGCGATATGGGGGTGTTCCCGCATCCGCACCGATGATGGGCAACGAGGCACGCAATCGCCGATGAAAATTGTCTTTGTCCATCGTCGTGGGCCGGGACAATTTGTACATCTTGCCTGTCACCTGGCCAATGCCGGGTGGCAGGTATCGTTTCTGTGTGAAGGCATGAATGTCAGGTTGCCGGGCATTCGTGTCCTTACACACCGTTCGCCCGATGCCCTGCCCGCCCATGCCAGGCCGGCAAGCCCACCGGATTTGCACACCGAAATCGGCCATCAGGCAGCCGATACACTGGCAACCCTGATCGCCAAAGAAGGCAAACCCGACATCGTCTTTGGCCATATTGGCTGGGGCAGCATGATGTTTGCCCGCGATGTTCTGCCCGACAGGCCACTTTTGGGCTATTGCGAACATTTTTATCATGCAACTGGTCGCGATGTCGGCTTTGACCCGCAGGAACGGGTCTCGCTCAACCAGCGTAAACTGCTGCGCCTGCGCAATAGCAGCCAGCTTTTGACGCTGGAACAAATCGATGCTGGCATCAGCCCGACACAGTGGCAAAAATCCGCCTATCCCAAATTGTTGCGCGGCAAAATTGGCGTATGCCACGATGGTATCGACATGCAGCGATGCAAACCCGATGCAAATGTGAAATTCGCCCTGCCCGATGGGCGCGTGATTGACCGCAACACCCCGGTCATCACCTATGTGGCGCGCGACCTCGAACCTTATCGCGGGTTTCCCCAATTCATGCGAGCGGCGGCCAAAGTGGCCCGGTCCCATCCCGATGCCCTGTTTCTGGTGGCTGGCGGTGACGGGGTCAGCTATGGCGTGCCCGCCCCCGATGGCCGCCCGTGGCGCGAAATCATGATGGAGGAAACCGGCATCGACCCGTCACGCATTGTGTTTCTCGGGCAAATCCCGCATGAACAACTGGTTGCCCTGTTTCAAATCAGCCGGGCGCATGTCTATCTGACATTTCCCTTTGTTCTGTCCTGGTCGGTATTGGAAGCAATGGCGTGCGGCGCACTTGTGATTGGCTCGCGCACCGGCCCGGTGGAGGAAGTCATTTATCATGGCAAAAACGGCCTGCTGACCGATTTTTGGGACAGCGATGCCCTGGCCCACCAGATAGGCGATGTTCTGGATCATCCGCAGCGTTATGTTGCCTTGCGCCAGGCCGCCCGGCATATGGTAGCCAAACGATACGAGTTGGGGCACTGCCTTGCCCGCCAGACCGGCGCACTGGAACGCCTGGCGGCAGGTTAGCAGGAGTTGTCTCTGCCTCACACAACCCTGCACTGACAGGGCCGGAAACCACGCGGCCCTGCATCGCGATCATGCAGGGGGATACGCCGATACAGGGCCCAGTCCTTTACCCCTTCGGGCGTACTTCCGGCAATCAGCCATAAAAACCCGGCCTGCTCTGCCCGTTCAAGGTCGGTGCGCGATGGCAGGATGTTGCCGTTGGGATGCGAATGATAACAGCCGATAATCTCCTCGCCGCGATCCCGCACTGCGCGGTGGGTACGCAACAGCAACCCTGGATCAATTTCAAATGTCATGGCCGGGTCATCGGCGACATTACCCGAAACAACAATCCGCGAAATATTCATTTCACAGACTGTTTCATCGCTGTCCAGGCCGCCATCTGGCGCGTTTGTGCGGCCAATCAACAATCCGCAGCATTCCATCGGCCAGCTTTGCGCCGCATGATCCAGGATTTCATCAAGCACCTGTTGTGAAATGACGACCCGATCCACCATCATCACGATCACCACACCCTGCCAAATCACTTCACGGTTTTATACGAAAAGCCGCTGTGCTCAGTTTGGCTTCATCAGCAAAATCTGGCCCAGTACACTTTTGTCGATCATGGAAACAACCACGATGCGCGCGCCCTTTGGCCCGGTAAGATGCAAAAAGGCCCGATCACCATCAATCCGGAAGGACAGCAGCGTTTCATCCGCCGCCAGATCGACATTAATGGTGCCAAAAGGCGCATCAAGCGGATCTTCAATTTCATCATTATTGTCGTTTGCCGGGGCGGTATCGGTGTTGCCCGCGCCATCCGAAATCGGGGCCTGTGGTTCCAGACTGACGGTCTGGGTTGTTGAATTGCCTGCCTGTCGGGTGGCCTTGTCACGCTGCAAACCATAAACCACCAGCACAATGCCAATCAGAATCAACACCGCCATGACGGCCACAAGTATTTTTATAACGCGCATATTCGTCCTGCACCCCAAAGCAAAGCAACAACCTGCACCATACAGAAAGACTGTTCTTCAACCAAGGCATTCCCCGTATGATGTCCTGAATAAACACATATCACCCCGCAATGTTGGGCAATTGCAAATAACTGTTTTTTCGCTATGTTGCGCCAGCTCGACTGGCAAGCCTGTTGCAAGCTGCTAACATATTGCGCTTGTGGTTCTGCCACGCCTCCCGACCCTTAGTGATGAAATTGTTCTGCCATGTCCGATGCGACCCTTGATGAAGACAATCTGGTTTATGTCACCCGGTCCGAAGATGCCGGGGAACGTCTGGACCGGGTCCTGGCCCGCGCATGGCCGCAGGAATCACGCTCGCGGTTAAAAGCCCTGATCACCGACGGACATCTGACAATTGACGGTACCGTCAAAGACAGTGTGTCGGTCAAGGTGCGGGCCGGGCAAACCATGCTTCTGGAAATCCCGCCCGCCGAACCGGCGATCCCCGAAGCCGAAACCATTGCGCTTGATGTTTTATATGAAGATGACGACCTGCTGGTGATCAACAAACCGGCGGGCATGGTGGTGCACCCGGCAGCCGGCAATGAAAGCGGCACGCTGGTAAACGCCCTTTTGGCCCATTGCGGTGACAGTCTTTCGGGTATTGGCGGGGTTAAGCGCCCCGGCATTGTCCATCGCCTGGACAAGGACACCAGCGGGGCAATGGTGGTTGCCAAAAACGATATGGCACACCGCGCCCTTTCCCGGCTATTTGCCGAGGACAAGGAAAATATCGAGCGCACCTATGTTGCGATTGTGTGGGGCGTTCCCTCTCCGGCCGAGGGCAAAATCGCGGGAAATATCGGTCGCAGCCCGCGAAACCGCAAGAAAATGGCCGTTCTCACCACCGGGGGAAAACCAGCCCTTACCTACTATAAGGTGATAGAGAATCGGCCCGACTCCTTGGCATCTGTCGTCAAATGCAGGCTTGCAACGGGGCGTACACACCAAATACGGGTACACATGGCCCATATCGGGCACTCACTTGTATGTGATCCAGTTTACAGTAAATCTCGTCCGGTTAGGCACCTCTCCCCGTCCTCCCAGGCCGTTCTCGCCAATTTCGGGAAACAGGCGTTACATGCGCAAACCCTTGGTTTTGCTCACCCCAGGACAGGGGAATTCATCAGTTTCAAGGCCCCCCTTCCAGACGATCTCATAGCTATATATATGGCACTAAACCTATCCTTAAGTTTCATATGACGTATACTTTTCTCTTAAATTTATATTGACGCCTCCTAATACCTCTGTATACCTTGTCATCAGTGCTTGGGGTTCACGCACGATTTAATGATCGCATTGGGAGGCACCAATGAAACAAGGTAATGCAGCAGAATTGTCGATCTCGCCGGATGGTTTGACGGGCTACTTACAGCGTATCCGTCGCTACCCGATGTTGGCACCAGAGATCGAAACCGCCCTTGCGGAACGCTACCGGGATCACGAGGACGATAAGGCGGCAGAAAAACTGATCACCAGTCATCTGCGTCTGGTTGCAAAAATCGCGATGTCGTATCGTGGTTATGGCCTCCCGATCAACGAACTGATTTCCGAAGGCAATATCGGCCTTCTCCAGGCTGTCAAACGCTTTGACCCGGACAAGGGCTTTCGCCTGGCAACTTATGCCATGTGGTGGATCCGTGCCGCCATTCAGGAATATATCCTGCATTCCTGGTCGCTGGTAAAAATCGGCACGACGGCCTCACAGAAAAAGCTGTTCTTTAACCTGCGCAAACTGAAAAACCAGATGCAGGCCATTGAAGAAGGCGACATGACCCGCGAACAGGTCGAGGCCATTGCCGAGAAACTGAACGTGTCGGAAGACGATGTTGTCATGATGAACCGCCGCCTCTCCGGCCCGGATCACTCGCTGAATGCGGCAGTCCGGGTAGACGGCGAAGGCGAATGGCTGGACTGGCTTGAAAGCGACGAAGAAGACCAGGAAACCCGGATGGGACGCCGCCAGGAATTTGTTCAGCGCATGTCGATGCTCAAATCCGCGATGTCGGGCTTGAATGACCGTGAACGTGACATCCTGACACAGCGTCGCCTGTACGAAACGCCGGTGACACTTGAAAACCTGAGCATGACTTACGGCATTTCGCGCGAACGGATCCGCCAAATCGAAGTTCGCGCCTTTGAAAAAATCTGCCAGAAGATGCAGGGGTAACAGCATTCCAGCATGGCGGGCAGAAAGAACCCTGCAGTTTTGCCCGCGCGGAAGAACGGCCATTGGCCGTTCTTGCTGTTTATATGCGACCTGCTGCAAACGGCACCTGCCCTTTGCAAAACATCACGGTTTAGCGATGACCTTTTTCAATTTCGGAAATCAGGTTTTCGCCCCAGATCTTGACCAGTTCGCGCTGTTGTTCGCGAAGCTCCACTGTTCGCCGCTGGGCTGTCAGATTTAGTACATTGGCCACAATAGGCGGCATCGCCAGGTACATCAGCCATCCCAGCCCGGCCGCACCATACATGATCACCATCGTCATCGGATCAAGCAGTTGCTGGGTGGCAATCGACACACTTTGCCCGCCCTCATGCCAAAGCTCCATCACATAGGGGGCCACCCCGGAAAAATTCAGCCCGAAAACACACCGCGCAAGATAGCGCCCCTGATGGCGATCAAAGAAAAAGGCCAGCACGGACGGAAGCAAACCAACCACCAGTGTAATGAAGGTTGGCAAAGCAACCATAAACAGCAAAACGCCCATCACCAGAATGGCAAAGAACGATAGTCCGCCAGACTTTTTCGATTTCGCGCCTTTTGCTGCCTTGTCCTTGTTTTTTGCCATTACCTGCCCCTTACCACACCGTCATCATAAACAGGGCCGATACCGTCAGAAGCGCAATCATCGTCGAGGCAAATGATGCCACCTGGCGACCGATCTGCTCGGCCAGGATCATGCGGGCCGGGCCCGATGTTTCCAGATCAAAGACCTCGCTATCGGCGGCAGAATATTCTTCGACAGCGGAAATGAATTCGTCCTGATCCTTGCGCCGTTCCTTTTCATCATTGATCAGATTATAAAGCTCAACCAGATTGCCGCGTTTTGCCAGCTTGGGAATTTCCCGTTCCACCTTTTCACGCCGTTCGCGGCTATGAAAAACCTTTGTCGCCGGTTCCATCAAACGCGCCACCCACAGGCCAAGATGGGGCAGGCTGTCAGGTCCGTGACGCCATTGCACCAGGGCCAAAAGGCTGATGATCGACCGGCTGAATTCCACCTCATCCCCCGGATTTTGCAGCGCGGTTAATTGCGGTTCGGTATCATCCTGCAAGCGCACGGCAATAAAGGCGGCGATATGCCGGTCAACCGGCCAACTGCTGTGCGGGGTGACAGATGCCACCTTTTCCAGGGCCGGCAAAAGCTGGGCGATGTGAATGACATATTCATTTTCGACAAGCGGGCTGAGGCAATGCTGGTTTTTGACCAGCGCATACAGGCAGCGTTCATAACCATATCCCATGCTTTGCTGCTGCATGTAATAGCGCAGACCTTTGTAAACCTGCTGCTGGGACTGGATTTCAGGGCGAAAGCCGCTAATGCGCGAGAACCAGAAGGTCGGCAAATCACGCACCACGACTTCGGAAAAGGCCTGTGCCCCCTTGCCATGCTGCACATCATAAGACAGCATCGGCCCCAATCCGTCGAGCATCGCCGAAAAGCCCTTGTGCCGTACCGGCCCGTTGGGATCCAGAATGGCAATACCCCGCGATACCAGCACGTCTTCGGCGGTCCGTTTATCGCTGCCCGACCACGCCATTTGTCGCATGGCCTCGGACATGGCCTTGGACCGGTCGGCATCATTCATGCCACGGCGCAACCACACCTCGACCACACCATCGCGCAGGGGGGCAAGCGATGCCGCCCAATTATTAAAAATACCGTTGGCAAGGCCGCGCGCGGTATAATAATCGCGCCCGCCAATATTTTGCGCCCGGGCGGCCCGGCGTTCGGTATTGCCCTGCACCGGCTTGACCCGGCGGCCATCGAGCCAGTTATTCAGCTCTGTCAGGCCCCAGCGTTCCTCGTAATCATCACATAACATGCCCCGGATGGGTTCGATCAGGGTCAGGGGAAGTTTTTCCTGCGCGGCAAGTGTCTGAAACGAGCCCCGCGCCAGTTTCATATCGACAATTTCCTTGTCGGAAAACTTTGATAGCGGCGTATGACCAATCCCCAGGGCGGCAATGGTAATGCCCAGGGCATACATGTCATCCGACAGCGCCCCTGCCCCGCGCCCGGCAGGTTCGGCAAGCATCCGGTCAATCGGTTCATAAACAATGGGCTGGGCAAACCCCGCCGGACAGGACGCACAGTCCCCGGCAATAACGCTGGCGCGTTTTTCATCAGCGAAGAAAAGATTATCCGCCCGGATATTGCGATGGGCGAGATTTTTGTCTGATAAAACCGTTAAAATATTGATCAGCGGCACAATCACCGTCGATGGCAGATCATGCTCGTCAATAACGGCTTTTTTGCCCCCATCGGTAAAAACCTTGCTGCCACCCGGCTTGGCGTAAAAACAGACAATCGTGCTGCGATCAAGTGGCGGCCAATAAACAATATCGTAATCCAGCAGGTCCAATTGCCCACCGATACGAATCCCCGAAAGCACGCGCAACAGTTCCGATCGGGTAGGCAATGTCGGATCAGCGACAAGTGCAAAAATGGCGCCGTCATCCCGCTTGATGCCTTCGGCAACAAAGGCCTGTGACGGACCACTATCAAATTCAGGCAGCCTCAGATCGGGAAAAACCCGAAAATTGCCAACATCAACATGCCTGCCACCGCCGGTTCTGGGCGGCGGCGCATCTGACGACGGTGCTTTCTGGTCTGCCTGACCACGTCCCGCTTCATCATCTTCCAGGTCCATATCCGCCCCGGATGACGTATCGTCGGGCTGCATCTTTGCGTTATCAGCCATCGGACCCGCAATTTAAAAGTTCTTGAACACTTTAAACGATACTTCCCTTAACCGTTGCGGGCAAGACGTTATCGCCGAACGCGAAGAACCAGCCCCATACAAAAACCGCCCGGCAATGCGGGCGGTTTTCGCATCAATATCCGATGACGACTCAGGCACTGAACGGGTCGTGAACCAAAATGGTATCATCGCGTTCCGGGCTGGTGGACAACAACGCCACCGGGGCCTCGATCAACTCTTCGATCCGGCGGACATATTTGATCGCACTGGCAGGTAAATCGGCCCAGCTACGCGCGCCCATCGTGGTTTCCGACCAGCCGGGAATGGTTTCATAAACCGGTTTGGCCTTTGCTTGCAGGCGCTGATTGGCGGGCAGGTAATCGTAAATTTCGCCGTCAATGTCATAACCGGTGCAGATTTTGATTTCATCAAAACCGTCCAGCACATCAAGCTTGGTCAGCGCAATGCCGTGAATGCCATTGACCTTGACCGACTGGCGGACAAGGGCGGCATCAAACCAGCCACAACGCCGTTTGCGCCCCGTCACCACGCCAAATTCATGGCCGCGTTCGCCCAGGCGTTCGCCATCGGCATCAAACAGCTCTGACGGAAACGGTCCTTCGCCAACGCGGGTGGTGTATGCCTTGGTAATGCCCAGAACATAACCAACGCCCGACGGGCCAATACCCGAACCACCGGCAGCCGACCCCGAAATGGTGTTCGACGAAGTGACAAACGGGTACGTGCCGTGGTCAATATCAAGCATGGTGCCCTGCGCACCTTCAAACAGGATACGCTTGCCCGCTTCCTTGATCTGGTTAAGCGATTTCCAGACGGTATCGGAAAACGGCAGAATCTTGGGCGCGATTTCCTTAAGCTGTTCCAGCAATTCTGCCCCGTCCACTTCCGGCTGGCCCAGCCCACGCAAAAGCGCATTATGATGCGTCAAAAGGTTTTCCACCTTGGCGGCCAGCAATTCTTCATCCGCCAGATCACCAACACGAATGGCCCGGCGCCCCACACGGTCCTCATAAGCCGGGCCAATACCCCGGCCGGTGGTGCCGATTTTGTTATTGCCGGTTGCAGCAGCCTCGCGCGCCTTGTCCAGATTGCCATGCAAAGGCAGGATCAGGCAGGCATTTTCAGCAATACGCAGGTTTTCCGGCGTGATGGTCACACCCTGTTCCTGCAGGCGCGAAATTTCGGCCAGCAATGCCCACGGGTCAACCACAACGCCATTGCCAATGACTGACAATTTCCTGTCGCGCACAATACCCGATGGCAACAGGCTCAGTTTATAAACCTTGCCATCAATGACCAGCGTATGACCGGCATTGTGACCACCCTGAAAGCGAACGACAACATCGGCACGTTCCGAAAGCCAGTCAACGATCTTGCCTTTACCTTCGTCCCCCCACTGGGAACCGATCACGGCAACATTGGTCATCGCAAAACTCCTTGAGCGATAAAACACGGCCTTTTCTTGCGAAAAAGCCTACGCGTCCAGCGGTTCGACCCGCCCATCCAGATAAATAAAATCACAGCCCATCCGTGCCGCTTCCTTGCGGGCGGCATCGGCTGTTTTGGCTTCGGCCGCCCCTTCCAGGGCGGCAATGGTCACATGGCCTTCGCGGCGCAATTTGCGCGCCTCGTGCTGGGCCACCCCCAGCGGCAGGTAAACCCGCGGCGTTGCCGCCGGGCTTTCAAGCCCCCGCAACACCGTATCCATAAACAATGACATGCCCGTGGCAACTTCGCCACCGGCCCCTCCGGCCCGATAACGGCCACCACGGCCCAGTTCACCGCGCACATGCTTGCCAAAAATGGTAAAGCTGACACCCGTCTGATACCGGAAACCCGACATTTCCACCGGGTCCACCGTTAAGGCGGCATCCAGATCGGATGCCAAAATACGTTCGGCCACCTCGACCAGGCGATGCAAATCCTCCGATGCCCCCAGTGGCAGCTCCAGCCGTTTAAGGCGCGGCAAAGCGGTCGCTGCCGGGCCGGCGGCCTCCAGCAGAGTCACAAGCACATCCGTTACCGGGCCGTCTGCCGCCTTGATCGCGGCCACATCACGGCGCTCCAGCGCCTCGGTCAGTTTTTCGCGGTCATCCGGGGCAACGGAAAAGGCTTCAAACAGGCGCGATGGCAATGTTGGCAGGTTCAAATCAACCGACACATCGGGCAAGCCCACATTATCCAGCGCCTCAAGGGCCAGCAAAACAATTTCAGTATCCGCCGCCGCACTGGAAACACCAATCAGTTCCGCACCAACCTGGGCAAACTGGCGTTCGGGGCGCAATTGTGTGCCCTGAATGCGCAACACATCGCCGGAATAAGCCAGACGCAACGGGCGCGGATCATCCTTCAGGCGGGTCGCCGCAATACGCCCCACCTGCGGGGTCATATCCGAACGCACCCCCATCATGCGACGGGACACCGGGTCCATCAAACGAAAGGTTTGTTTGGCAAGTTCGGGGGATGCCCCTTCAAGCAGGCTTTCTTCAAATTCAACCAGCGGCGTTTTTACGCGGTCATAGCCAGCCAGGGCGAAACTCGCCATCAGCTTTTCGCGGATTTCCGCTTCCTGTGCAGCAACCACCGGCAGGACATCCTGCAAACCGGCGGGGAGAAGGGCTTTCCTGGCGAGTTCGGTCATATGTTCAGACTTTCCGGACTGTGCGTGCAAATTCGGGCAAGGTTTAAGGTTCGCATGCGTCCTGCCCTGTGCATCCGGTAGCGGTTACTACCGCGTTGTGGCGCACAGGGCAACGGAAAAACCGAAAAACGCAAATATTATCGCAATCCCCAAAGTCAGCCTTCGGTTATTTCGGCCTTGGCAACCCCGTAGGCCCAATCAAGCCACGGCAGCAAGGCACTGATATCGCTAGATTCTACGGTTGCACCGCCCCAAATCCGCAAACCGGGAGGGGCATCGCGGTAGCCGTTAATATCATAAGCCACGTTTTCGCTTTCCAGCAGTTTGGAAATACGTTTTGGCAAGGCAACCTGCACTTTTTCATCCTGTGCCAGCGCCCACGGATCAACAATTTTAATGCACATCGAGGTATTCGATGCCGTTTCCCGCTTTTCGGCCAAATCTGCCGCCCATGTGCTTTTGGCAAGCCATTCATCAAGCAAACGGCGATTTTCGCGAGTACGGGAGAGCAAACCGGCAAGACCACCGATTTCTTCGGCCCATTTCAGGGCATCAATTGCATCTTCGACCACCAGCATCGACGGCGTATTGATGGTTTCCCCCCGAAAAATACCATCAATCAGCTTGCCGCCTTTCGTCATGCGGAAAATTTTTGGCAACGGCCAGGCCGGAACATGGCTTTCAAGGCGTTCAACAGCACGCGGGCTCAGGATAATGACGCCGTGGCCGCCCTCGCCGCCCAGCACTTTTTGCCAGCTATAGGTAATGACATCAAGCTTGTGCCACGGCAGTTCCATCGCGAAAATGGCCGAGGTCGCATCGCAAAAGGTAAGGCCCTTGCGGTCATCGGCGATCCAGTCACCATTGGGAACCCGCACACCCGACGTCGTGCCATTCCAGGTAAAGACCACATCGCGGTCACAATCAACCTGGCTCAGGTCCGGCAATTTGCCGTAATCGGCTTCAAATACACGCACATCATCCAGCTTCAATTGCTTGAGGACATCCGTTACCCAGGTCGAGCCAAAGGTTTCCCAGGCCAGCATATCCACACCGCGCGCGCCCAGCATCGACCACAGCGCCATTTCAACCGCGCCGGTATCGGATGCGGGAACCACACCGACCAAATATCCGTCCGGCAGGTTTAAAAGATCATGTGTGCGATCAATTGCCTCTGCCAGCCGGGCCTTGCCCAGCGGAGATCGATGCGAACGCCCCAAAACCGCGGTCTCCAGTTTATCTGCGGACCAACCCGGGCGTTTTTTACACGGGCCCGACGAAAAATTGGCACTTGCAGGACGGTTGGCAGGTTTTGGAAAATCGGCAATATCGACCATAAGGCTGTTCCTGATCAGACAGAAAAACACCGCAGAACCGCGAGAAATCCGGCACATATTTGCGGCACATGGATAAGCAAAGCGCGATCCTATTGCCTTGGCGCTAAAAGTCAAACGCGTTCGGCGCAAGGGTTATTGCCGATTTGGGTATGCCCGCCCCGACACAACGAAAAAGCCGGTCGCAACATCGCAAACCGGCTTTTACTTTGGCTTTCATGAAAAACAAATCAGAAAGACAGGCCGTAATACCAGGGTGCAAACAGGCTGAACACGATCCATAACAACAGGATCAGCGGCGTGCCCGATTTAAGAAAGTCGACAAAGCGGTAATGCCCGGGCCCCATCACCAGAAGGTTGGTCTGATACCCGACCGGGGACGCAAAAGAACAGTTTGCCGCCATTACCACCGCAACGGCAAAAACATGCGGCGGCACACCAAGCTGCTGGGCCATGCCAATTCCAATGGGCGTAAACAGCACCGCACAGGCATTGTTCGACAACACATTGGTAAAGCCCGCGACCATCAGGAAAAACACCGACAAAATAACCGGTGCCGGTGCCCCATGCAGCGCGGAAAGCAGGACTTCCGCAACATAGGATGCCCCCCCCGTGGCCTGCAACGCGGTTCCCAGTGCCAGGGCGGCGGCCACCAGCAAAACGATTTTCCGGTCAATCGCGCGGGCTGCCTGGCGCATATTCAGCGCGCCCGAGGCAATCATGAGCCCCGCTCCGATGAAACTGGAAATCATGATCGGTACGACACCGGTCGCGGCAAGCGCAATGACGCCCAAAAAGATAAAGGCCGCCCGACGGGCATGAAACGGACGCGGCAACGCACGGGTGGACCATTCCAGCAACACAACATCGCGAATGGTCCGCAGCGCCTCCACATCCTCGGACCGGCCCTGAACCAGCAGCACATCACCGGCTTCCAGCCGGATTTCCGTCATCTGTGTGCGAATCATGCGCGAGCGGCGCTGAATGCCCAGCACAAGACACTTGTATTGATAGCGAAAACCGATCTGTTCCAGGTTAAAGCCAATCAGGCGTGACCCGGGCGGCAGCATCACCTCGGCCAGAAGCTGGCTGGACTTGGTTTCCGTATTGCCATTGCCCGGTTCTTCATGAACGGCCGCCGCCTCGGCATGAAGCAGCCCCGGGTCCTTTTGCAGCGCCTCGGTCAGGGCCTTGCGGGTGGCGGCAACCACCAGCACGTCACCGGGCTGTATTTCCATCTGTTCATCAAACGGCGGCAAATCGGCATGTTCACGCCGCACGATCATCTGGATTGTGACATTGGGCAGGTTTTTAAAAAAACCCGCAACCGGCTTGGTCCCGATCATTTTCGATGCCGGGCCAACCGTGATTTGGGCAATAAACTGTTTGCCACTGCCGTCAGGTTTGGTCAAACGGCTGCTCATGGAGGCCAGGGCCGGCAACAAACGCGGCGCAACCAGCAGCACATAGACGAAACCGGACAATGCCAGCACACCGCCCACCACCGTAAATTCAAAAAATTCCAGTGGCTCCATCCCCAGTTCGATCAGCGAACTGGACACCAAAAGGTTGGTAGACGACCCGATCAGCGTTGTCATGCCGCCCAGAATTGCGGCAAAGGACAGCGGAATCATCAGGGAACTGGGTGAACGTTGAATACGATCCGCCAGCGCCTGAATGATGGGAATAAAGATCACCACCACCGGCGTATTGTTCAGAAATGCCGACAGCAGCATGACGACAAACAGGCCAACAAATATCGCCAGCGAGGCATTTTTGCCCCCATGTTCCGTAATCAGCCCGGCGATGTAACTGACCCCGCCGGTCAGAACCAGCGCCTGCCCCACCACCAGCAGCGAAAGAACGGTCAGCAGCGCCGGGTTGGCAAAGCCCGACATGATGGTGTCGGGCCCCAAAATATTATCGCCATCGGCATTATTAAGCGGGAAAATATTAAAAAACAGCAGCAGAACGGCAATGATCGCCATTGACGTCATTTCAAGCGAGATGCGTTCCCAGCCGTAAAGCACGAGTGAACCCGCGACCAGCGCAAGCACAACCCACATCTGCAACGGTGTCGCACTACTGGCGACGACATTGTCTAGCACGTTGAATTTCCCCTGTCGCAAATCGCCTTATTACAACCCGAAACACGGGCCGTCCCCCGTCTTGCCGGGGGAATCTCATTTCTTAAATCACCCATACTTAGCCGAAAGCACCGCCATGCGGTCAATAAAAATCGCGCGACGATGATGTGGCAAATGACAAAAAAACACACCTGCTTTGCCAGCCGACAAAGGGCCCAACAATGACCGCAATCATTATCGCACCCTTTATGGAACGCTTAGGGTTACATGGATTTTGCGTTTTGTCTGCCTGCCATTTCAGGGGTTAGGCACTAACCGGTTGTTCAGGTTCGGCGGCAAAAGCACCCGCGATCACGCTCTTTTCCGCTGCCCCCTCTCCGCAAATATAATGCGGGCACAACCGTTCCAGGGCTTCATCACATTCCCACAGGGTGCGTTCACGCGCCCGTTCGGTTAAATGATCGATCAGGGCCCGCACGGCTGGTGGCAGGCCACGCCGCGCCTTGAACAGAATATGCACAATACCGCCAACCGCCCGCCATTCGGGCAGAACCTGCACCAAACGGCCCGCCTGAATGGCGTGATGGGTGCTGAAACGCGGCAACAGGGCAATGCCCTGCCCGCGCAGGGCGCACTGGCGAATCATCGATATATCGCTGGTCGCCAGACGCGGCGTAACATCAAGCATGCGCGTATCATCATTAGGGCCCACAAGCTGCCAGCGAATAGTGTCTGTATCCTCGCCCTTGATGCTCAGCGTCGGAAAGCGGTTGATGTCGTCCACGGTAAAATTGGGTCCCAGCTTTTTTATCAGCGCCGGGCTGGCAACCATCACCGCGTCGGCAAGCCCCAGGGTTTTAACAATCAATGTCGCGTCGGTATCCAACGAATCACGCACCCGAAACGCCACATCCACGCGGTCCTCGATCAAATCAACCCGGCGGTTGGTCGCCATAACCCGCAACTGCACCTTGGGATATTTTTCGCTAAAATCGGCCAGCACTTCGGCCAGTGCCGTTTCCAGCATCGCCGGGGGCACACTGATGCGCACAATCCCCTGCTCCACCCCTTTGGCCTCGGCCACAATGGCTTCGGCCTCTTCGGCTTCGCTTAAAATATTGGCACAGCGATCATAAAACGCCTGGCCCAGTTCCGTCACCCGGAAACGACGGCTGGATCGCTCAATCAGTTTGACACCCAGCCGGTCTTCAAGTTGTGCTACGCGCCGACTCAATTTTGACTTTGGCTGGTTCAGCGCGCGGCCAGCCGGAGCAAAACCGCCATGCGACACCACCTGCGCAAAGTAAAACAGATCATTCAAGTCCTGCATGACTGACCTCATTGTTCCATATACTGAACGCAGAGTGATACAAAAAGGGACTACTGTCCACGTCTTACAAAATCTAAATTTCGTTTCACCATCGATAAGTCGGTCTTTTTTGAAATTCAGCCGGAGCCACCATGACGAAACTTCTAAGCGGCAAAGTCGCCCTGATCACCGGGGGTGCTTTCGGGATTGGTGCCGCAACCGCGCGCATGCTTGCCGAACAGGGCGCAAACATTGCGATTGGCTATGTTTGCGACCGACAGGCCGCAAAGGAAATGATCGCGGAACTCCAGGCCCTGAAGGTCGAGGCGAAATCGTTTGAGGCCGATCCGGCCGATACCCTTCAGGTCAATGCGATGGTGCAAACCGCCGTGGCACATTTTGGCAGACTCGACATTCTGGTCAATGCCGCCTCCATTGCCGTCTGCGGCCAGGTGGACAATCCCGATGCCGACATGCAGGGCCTCAAACGCCAGCAGGCTGTCAATTTTTGCGCAACCGCCTCGACCATTCGTACCGCCGCACCATTGATGCGCGATGGCGGGCGCATCATTACGCTGGGCTCCTGTCTCAGTGCCCTTGCCGGTAGCTGCGGCCTGGCCGATTTTACCGCCACCCAGGCCGCAATGGTGGGCTTTACCAAGGGGGCCGCGCGCGACCTTGGTCCGCGCAATATCACGGTCAATGTCGTGCAGTCCGGTTTTGTTAATGACGAATTGCTCGACCCGCTGGCAAAATACCCCACCCCCTATAAAACCGCCGTGCCCCTGGGCCGCCCGGCCCTTCCCGAAGAGGTCGCCGCCGCCATTGCCTTTCTCGCCAGCCCGGCGGCATCCTATATTACGGGTACGGTTCTGAATGTGGATGGCGGCTACAGCGCCTGAAATCAGAATGCCCAAAGCCCAAATATCGTTCCAATTAATGAACGCTTGGTCGTGACATTGGGGTCTATGCCGACGCACCGGACGTTTCTATGGTTTATTCATATGATAAAAACCGCTTCTGGAGAACGGTCATGAATAACCCGATATATAACAAACCACTGACAGGCAAAATTGCTGTTGTCACCGACGGGCATTATGGAATCGGGGCATTAAGCGCCCAAACCCTGGCCGATCAGGGGGCCAACGTGATTATCAGCCATCCGGCAAATGCCTGGAATGCCGCCGGTATTGTCACCGGGCTGGAAGCCCGCGGGGTCAATGCCCGGGCCTATGCCATCAATTGCGACCACATTTCGGGTATCAAGGCCCTTGTCGCACAGGTCATCAAGGATTTTGGCCAGGTTGACATTCTTGTCACCAACACGGTCTCGTTTGTTTTGCAAGATGACGAACGCCTCTATAGCAAAGCCGCCATCGACGCGATTTCCCCGGTTATCCGTAATGGCGGACGCATCATCACCATTGGCAATATCGATCAAATATACCCTGCCAAGGCAGTCAGCACTGACAACACATCCTTATCGCTGAACGACCTGATCACCGATCGGGCAAAATCACTTTATCCGCGGCATGTGACGGTCAACCGCCTGCAATCGAACTTTCGGGATCGCCGCAATTTGGCGACCTCTTTCGAGAATAGCACGCTCATTGGCGAGCTTACCCGTGGCCTGTCCTTTCTGGCCGGGCCGGAGGCCGATTTCATCACCGGCACCACATTTAATTTTGACAGCCCCCATGCCCGTCATGCCGCATAACACACAACACCCCGCCAATAGCAAATATTGACGGGGTGTTTGACACACATTCACGACAGGACCACAGGCCATAAACCCACATAACTACGGCAGATAAATCTCGCCTTTCATATACAGTACCGCCCGGCCCTTCAGGTGCACGCGTTCGCCCTCAACCGTGCACTCAATAAAACCGCCCCGCGCCGATGCCTGATAGCCTATAAGGCTTGCCTTCCCGGTTTTACCCGCCCAATACGGTGCCACCACACAGTGCATATAACCTGTTACCGGGTCTTCATTAATACCAAGGGCCGGTAAAAAATACCGCGATACCATGTCGCAATCATCACTGTCCGAGGGGGCCGTTACAATCACCCCGCGATCAGCCAAAGCGCCAAGCGCCGACATATCGGGTTTCATATCGCGCACGGTTTTGTCGCTTTCGTAAACCAGCACATAATCGGTATCACGACTGACAACCTTGAACACCTCTTGCGGTTTCTCCTGCGACAACGCGGCAAGGATTGCGTCCGAGGCAGTGCCAGGCACAATGGGCTGCACCGGAAAATTGAGCACAATCGCCTCGCCATCACGCCGCGCGGTTAAAATGCCGCTTTTGCTTTGCAGGCGAATTTCATCCCCCGCAAACCCAAGCTGGTTAAAAATGGTAAAGGCACTGGCAAGTGTGGCATGACCACATAGTGGCACCTCGACGGTTGGCGTGAACCAGCGGATATGAAAATCGGCATCGCCATTTTCAACCGGAACAAAAAATGCCGTTTCCGACAAATTATTTTCCAGCGCAATCAATTGCATGGTTTCATCTGGCAACCATTGTTCCAGTGGCACCACCGCCGCCGGATTCCCGGCAAACAAATGGCTGGTAAAGGCATCAAGCTGATAAATTGGCAATGTTGTCATATTGCGCCTCACATTTTTCTAAGCCCGAATAAATGGGTTGTTTTTCCGGCCGCCAAAGCAATTTACATCTGTTCCGCGCCGGTTTTATCAAAACACGGATCACAAAACACTCTCGATCGCAGCCTTGATAATCTCAAGGTCATGATCCCGGGTGCGCCAGTTGCTGAATGCCGCACGAAAACCAAAACGGCCATTATAAATGGTCGGCGTCAGAAAGACTTTGCCAGTGGCATTAATGCGGTCCAACAGCGCACGATTGGCGTCATCATTCCCGCGACCACAAAACATCACCACATTCAGTTGCGGATCGCGCAACAACACCAGCCCGGCATGATCCGCCACCCAATGGGCCAGATCACGCGCCTGGTCACAGTTGCGCCGGATAATATCGGCAAAACCCGCCCGGCCATAAGCCTTGATCGCCATCCATAATGGCAGCGCGCGGAACCTGCGGGAATTTTCGACACCGCGATTGATGTAACTGTTTCCTTCAGCCTGTGTCTCAAGATAAGGCGCAAAGGCACGGAAACACTTTTCCAGAACGGAAATTTGCCGGGTCAGGAAAATGCCGCAATCATAGGGAACGTTCAGCCATTTATGCCCATCCGAGGTAATGGAATCCGCCCGTTCGATCCCCGCCAGCAAATGTGCCCGGCGTTCATCAAGGGCGGCAAACAGGCCAAAGGCCGCATCCACATGCAACCACGCCCCATAGGCGGCACATATATCGGCAATGGCCACCAGGTCATCAAAATCTGTCGCATTCACGGTCCCGGCACTGGCGATCACCATTTTTGCCTTCGAGGTGCTGCTTTCAAGTTTAGCCGCGAGGTCGCCAACGTGCATGGCCTCGGTGCCCGGTTCGGTGGCAACGCGGATAATGTTATTGCGCCCAACCCCGGCAACCGACAAATCCTTGATCATGCTGGCATGCGGGGTTGCGGAAAAAACTTCAAACGATGGCAGGGCAATGGCCCCGTCCGCATCAACATCGACACCAACCTGTTCACCGCACCATTGCCGGGCGGCCACAACGCCAAGAAGGTTTGATGCCGTGGCACCCGTGGTCAGAACACCATCAAACCGGCCGCGCGGCATACCGGCCAAATCGCAAATCCAGTTCAGAACCAGTTGTTCAACTGCGGCGGCAACGGTACCGTCCGGCCCGGTGGCGTTCTGGTCAATGGCACTGGCGATCCAGTCACCCGCAATCGAAGCAGGTGTTGCACCACCGGTAACAAATCCCAGATAACGCGGCCCTGTCGAGGTGGCAACGAAGGGGAGGATCTCGGTTTTCAGGGCATCAAGGGCCGCAACGGCACCATCACCGCGCGCCGGCAGTGGGGCTGCCGGATCAAAGGCGCTGGTATCAGCGCACACAACCATTGCATCGTCACCCGCCAGAAGATAATCGCGGGCGATATCCCCCGTCAGGGCAAAGATGTCACCAATTTCATCAAGGTCATCAAATTTCCGGTTCATTACGGTTACTTCCCAACAGAATTTCGGCATACATATCGCGGTCTATATTGGCACCGCTTAAAATAACGGCATTTTTCCTGCCAATGGCGCGCGCACGGTCGGCAATCACCCCGGCCAGGGCTGCGGCCCCTGCCCCTTCGGCCACATTATGGGTGGCACTGAAATAAAGCCGCATCGCCTGCATGATGTCATCATCGCTAACGGCAATAATATCAGCCGCCCCCTTTTTGATGATCTCAAACGAAGCCGGGTCCGGTTTGCGACAGGCAACGCCGTCGGCAAAGGTTTTGGCCGTGGCGGTTTCGTGTATTTCACCCCTTAAAAAGGACTGCTGCAGCGCATCGGCCCCTTTTGCCACCACACCAATAATTTCGGTTTTAAGGCCCAGGGCATCGCGCGCGGTAATCAGGCTGCAAATGCCCGACCCCATGCCAACGGGCACATAAACACGGTCCAGATTATCGACATCGCCAAACAGTTCCATCGCATAAGACGCTACACCGCGCACCAGTTCCGGGTGGAATGGCGGCACCATAATCAGGTCATCCTCAACCGCCTGTTGCCGGGCAAAATCGGCGGCATCCTGAAAATCGTCGCCCTGTTCGATAACATCAGCCCCGAGCGCACGCATCGCGGCGTTTTTCTCGCGCGAATTGCCATGCGGCACAATAATGGTCGCCCGCAACCCAAAAACACTGGCAGCAAACGCCAGGCTTTGGCCGTGATTGCCGCGTGTGGCACTGATGATGCCATTAACGACCTGCATCGATCGGGACAGGGACCGACAAAAGGTTAATCCGCCCCGCAGCTTGAAGGCGCCAAGCCGGGTGTGGTTTTCGTGCTTTACATAAATCGAAAGCCCGGTGGCACGTTCGATCAGGGGCCAACGTATGGTCGGGGTGGGTGCGACATATTCATGCACAAAATCGGCTGCTTCGCCAAGCTCGCGTGCTGTGAACATATTGTACCCTTTCTGTGATAATGTAACCCTGCACCCGTCCCGGACGGCGCGCTGCAAACAAACAATATTGTCCCCTTAATAGGGGGCGACCGGAACACGAGAGAGCAGAGTGTCCCGGTCGCAACGCGGTTAAAAACCGCGCGGGGGCGTATCCATATTTACCGGTGCGGAAACATAATGCTCCACATCAACCCGGCGCAGGCCTACATCGCGCAGCAACCTGTCATCAAGATGACGTATACTGTTGCGATCACGCGATTTCTTCTGCGCGGAGACCAGGAGTGAAAACAGACGGAAAACCGCTGTCTGCACAAAACCCTGGCGGGTTGCATTCGCATCCCCTGCGCTCTGGCCATGCTGCATATCAGCGTTTGCGAGAGTCGCAGGAAACCGGATTGTATCGTTACAATTCGTCATGTTTTCCTCCTGCTTCCAAATTGTATCGATTTCCTTTTGTCATTGACATTGTATCCATGTCAAACTAAACATTGTCACCATGACAATATGGATCCCCGACATCTCATCCGGAAGCGGCCCGGTTTACCGCCGTATCGCGCACGCCATTGGCGATGCTGTTGAAAAAGGGCAGTTACAGGCGGGGGACCGCCTGCCGACTCATCGAGACCTGGCCTATCATCTGGGTGTGACGGTAGGCACCGTCACGCGCGCCTATCGCGAGGCGGAGCGCCTCGGCCTTGCCATTGGGGAAGTGGGGCGGGGAACCTATGTCAGCGTACCGATGGATATTAATACGCCGCTTCTGCTGCCCGGCCATCCCGTGACCTTTGATGCAGACACAAAACAGCCTGAAACGAACGACATCGCCAGCATCCCCAGGCAGCAAATGACAAATGGTTCTGCGACATCGGCGGTAAACACCACACCGGTCAATTTCGGCACAGCGTATGTTTCCTTTACCAGCCAGCGTGAACCCCGCCATTATTATCCGGAACAGATCGAAGACGGGCCGATCAATTTTCGCATGAACTGCCCGCTTCCCCCCCGGGAAAGCCATATCAACCAGGTCTTGATCGATATTGCCCAAAGCGGCCCGATTGAAAGCCTGATCACCTATAAAACCGAATATGGCATGCCCCATCATCGCCAGGCCCTGGCGACAATGGCCGGGCGTTTTGGCCTGGATGACAACCCGGACCGTGTATTGCCAACCGCAGGCGTGCAACATGCCATGACCGTTGCCCTGATGACATTTATCCGTCCTGGCGACCTTGTTTTGTGCGAGGAACTGACCTACCCCAACCTTCGCAGCCTGGCGGCCATGATGCAGTTTCGCCTACGCGGCATTGCAATGGACGAAGAAGGCATTCTGCCCGACGTACTGGACAATTTGTGCCGGACACAATCCCCCCGCGTGATTTACCTGATGCCGACTTTGCACAACCCGCTTTGCAGCACCATGAGCCACGAACGCCGCATCGCGATTGCCGAAATACTGCGCAAACATAACCTGATTTTGATCGAAGATGGCATTTATGGTTTCCTCGATACCGCAGCCCCGCCACCGCTATCGTGTTTTGTGCCCGAACGGGCGGTATACCTGAACGGCATTTCAAAAAGTGTCGGTGGCGGCCTGCGCATCGGCTTCATTCACGCGCCGATCCAGTATATTGCCAAACTTGCCAGCGGCATTCGCACCACCTGCATGATGACGCCAGGCATTGGCCTGGAACTGGCGACACGCCTGATCAATGATGGTACGGTCGAACGATATGAAAACTGGCACCGCGAAGAGGCATCGCGCCGCCTGGGCATTATTCTTGGCAGCCTCAAAGGCTATGACGTGCGGTTTCACCCCACCAACTATCACATCTGGCTTGCCTTGCCCGACCATATCGAAACCAGCGAACTGGTTATGAATGCCGCCAATTCCGGCGTTATGCTGACAGCGGCACAACAATTTGCCGTTGGCGTCCCGCCGCGTGGATTGCGCCTGGCATTTGGCGCCGAACGCTCGACCGAACGCATTCATCACGGTGTGAATACGATTTTGCGGTTATTGCAAACCAGCGAATTCAGTGATGCCCATGTGATGTAATACACGTCGCACAACCACTTTTTATCAATTAAAAAGTGTACAATTAAAAAAATACCCGCAAATATTGCATTTCCCCTTTCAATGATGGAGAGATATGCGCGTTAACAAGCATAGCTATCATGATTGGGGCATATAAAATGCAAACAAACAGCGAAGACAGGGTTGCCGGTTATCCGACAACAGCAACAACTAAAACGCAACACGACGCCGATAACCATTGGCTGGAAAATCTGATAAAGGCGCTGGCCGCGCTTTTTCTTCTGGCATGCCTCGTCATGACGATTGCTGTTTGGCCACGTCACATGCCCTATGGGATGGGCGGGCAATACGGTGTCATGATGTATTTGCCCAGCCTGATGTTTGCCGTCGGTGGCCTGGTGCAATGGGCCTTTCTGATGGCAATTGCCTATGTCTTGCAATATTTGCGCAATATCGAACGCAACACGGCACAGGCCAAGGCAATCTGATCACCCGTTAAATACAGCGAAAGCGGCATATGACACATGCCGCTTTCAAATTTATGCGCCGGTTTCCGGCCCGCCCAGCCGGTCAAAAAACCAGGATGCCGGTTCGCCATATCCTGGCGAAGAATGAACGCTTTGGGAAAAAATCCGGGTCATAAACGGCTCGGACAGGGGCACCAATTGCCAATAAAGCCGCCTTATGACCGACTTGGCATGGCGACCGGCCCAATCCTCTGGCAATAATTCAGCCGGAAGGCCAGGATCACGCAGCACCACCTGTTTGAAACCGTGCATCAACACCATGCGCAAGGAAAAGGCAAGTTCCGGCGAACACAGGCGCGCCAGATCCAGTGACAATAACGGCTCGAACAAGGCCAGTTTTTGCAAGTATTGCTGCTGCAGCCCGGCCAGGTCCCAGGTTACAGCCACCATATCACGCAAGGATGCTGATTCTGCAATATCCTGGGTTTCCGCCCGAAGCGAAATTGCGAAAGGCGCCAGTCCGGTTTCGGTCAGGATTTGTCGCGTCAGGTCAATATTGATCCCCGGATGGACAAACACATTGCCCGCTACCGCACCAAACCCCCGCCAGGCCAGCAACCGGGCCACATTGCGGCGTTGCTCTGCCGTGGTGGCATGGTTATCAAAAACAATCTGCGTCCATTTACCATCCCATTGATCAACCGGGGCGGTATAAAACTGCCGACATCCAGGGTCGATCAGCCGCCAGCCTTCTTCTGTAACGCGATACAGCGCCTGGCGACCGATCCTGCTGGGTGCCAGCCAGCCATCACGCGACATGCGAAAAACGGCGGTCCGCAAGACACGTTCACTCACTCCGACGGGTGATAACAGCGCAATCAGATCGGCCAGCAAAACGGAATCGCCCCGCGGGCGCAAAACATCGCACAAAAAGGTGATAACAACCGTACGACTGCTTAAATCCAGCGCGGATCGTATATGTTCAAACTGTTGAAATGCCGGGTTTGATTTACGGTTCTTCACATGATCTTGCATAAAACCCAACCTGTAAGCGCCCCTGTCGTTTGCCCCGGTCGCGTCGCGCCAAATGGCCCGATTTCATGATACGGGTTTATCATTTTTCAACAATATCCGTATCATGAAATCGTCGATTTTCACGCGAAAAACAGTCGTGACCAAAATTCGCACAGGCAATGCTTGACCATCACACATGCTTGCTTCCAAAATCATTTTGCACCTGCGTTCTTTCATTCGGATCGGCGCGGGTTTCCGGGGCCCTTACAAAAGAGCGAACATGCCGATTTCCCGCCTTGATGCCGACGATTGCAGTTTTCCGCATTTCCGTATTCGCAGTCCGCAAAAGGACACAACACCCGAAATATTTGATTTCACGTCACATTTCCGCGCTGCAGAGGCCCTGAAATTTGGCCTCTCCATGTCGGAACCGGGCTTTAACGTCTTTGTGCTGGGCCTGGACCGTGCCGGTCGCATGACCGCAACACTGGATTATCTGAAAAAGGCAATGGCGGACCGCCCGGCCCCGCCCGACTGGGTTTATCTCAACAATTTTTCGCGCAGCAACCGCCCGCGCCCCTACAGCCTGGAACCCGGCACGGGCCGCAAGCTGGCCGATGCGATGGAAACCCTGATTTCGCATCTGCGCGAGGCCTTTGCCTCCGCCTTTAACGCCCCGGCACATCTAACGGAAACCCAGGCCCAAACCGAAGATGCCCGCCACCAAGTGCGCGACAAATTCGAGGCATTGCGCAATTTTGCCCGCGAACGCGGCCTGGATGTGCAGGAAAACGAAAAAGGCGTGATGATTGTTGCCATCGATGACGAGGGCGAACCCGTTGCGATGGATAAACTGCCCAAGGACCGACGCGATACCGCCGATGCCGTATTCGAGGAAGTCGCCGAGGAAGCCCGTAAAACCCTGATGGCAACCCGCGACCTCGAAGACCAGATTGGCGAAACCCTGGATGGTTTGCGCCGGTCTGCCGCCAGCGTGGTGTTAAAACCCCGTATCGAAAAACTGCGCGAACAATTTACCGCCCCGGGCCTGAAAGCATGGTTCGACGCCCTGGAAGCCGATATTCTCGATAATATCGATGCCTTTGAGGAACCCGATGACCAGCCATCAATTGACCCGGGCGATGGCAAAATGCCCGAAACGGTCGAGGATCGTTATGCCGTCAATTTGCTGATTGACCATGCCCGCGATAAACATCCCGATGTGGTGCTTGAACCCTCGCCCAATTACGACAATCTGTTCGGGCAAATCCAGTATCGGCCAATGGCCGGTGGCATGCACCCGCATTTCTCGCTGATCACGCCGGGGGCCCTGCACCGCGCCAATGGCGGTGTGCTGGTGCTGCGCGCCGAATCGCTTGTCGAACATGAGGAAAGCTGGAGCTACCTTAAGGCCGCCCTGCGCGACGGGGAAATCCGTATTGAAGAACGCCAGAAGGCAGGCCCACCCACGGCAGGTGCACCAGAACCCCGCGCCATTCCGCTGGATGTCAAAATTGTCATCGTTGGGGCGCCCAAATACTATTACACCTTCTTTTCGCTTGATGTGGATTTCCGCAACCATTTCCGCGTCAAGGCCGATATTGACCCGGACATGCCCGCCGTTGCCGCCAATGTCAAAACCTATACCGGACTTTTGACCCAATCGGTACAGGACCGTGTCGGTATTTCCATTGACACGGGGGCCATTCGCCAGCTTTTGGGCCAGGCATCGCGCTGGGCCGGGGAACGCGACAAACTTTCCGCCCAGATCGAAAGGGTCGAAGATGTCGCCATCGAAGCCGGTGCACTGGCCAAAACAGCCGGACGCACAACCATTCGTGCTGCCGATGTCAAACGCGCGATCGAGGAACGCCGCCACCGCAACAGCCGCCTGGAAGACCGATCCCACGAACGTGTTCAGCGCCGCGAAGTCCTGATTGACAGTTTTGGCAGCGTGATTGGCCAGGTCAATGCGCTGACCGTGCTGGATTATGGCGACCATGCCTTTGGTCTGCCTGCCCGTGTCACGGCCCGCAGCTATGTTGGCAATTTGGGTGTTCTCAATATCGAACGCATGGTGGATCTTTCCGGCCCGCTTCAGCAAAAATCGGTGATGACGATTGAGGGCTTTCTGAAATCGCGTTTCGCCCAGGAATTCCCGCTTTCTTTTGCCTGTTCTGTCACCTTCGAGCAAAATTACGGCGGCATCGAGGGGGATTCGGCCTCTCTGGCCGAACTCTGCGCCATCATTTCCGCCATCGCCCATGTGCCGATCAAACAGAATATCGGCGTCACCGGCTCCATGAACCAGTTTGGCGAAGCCCAGGTTGTGGGGGGAATTTCCCATAAAATCGAAGGCTTTTACCGCATTTGCGCCGATCAGGGTTTTACCGGCGACCAGGGTGTGATCGTGCCTGCCGCCAATGCGGAAAATATCATTCTGCGTGACGAGGTGGTCCAGGCAATCCGCCAGGGTAAATTCAATATCTGGACCATCGACAATATCAGCGATGCCATCGAAATCCTCACCGGCAAACCCTGTGGCGACCATGCCGATGGCGAGTACCCCAAGGACAGTGTGTTTGGGCTGGCACTGGAACGTTTACGCCGCAACGATGTATTGTTGCGCGAACGCCATGCTTACCCCGGCTGGTCGGAATAGCCCGGAATAGTCATGTCTGCTGCAATTACCTCCGCCCTCAAACCGGTTCCTGCCCCTGATCCTTCCAATTATCAGGGGCAGCCCCGCAAGCGCGTGCCATCTTTGGCCTCTGTGGCAATCATCTTCGGGGCGGTTCTGCTGGCGGCATCCGGTACGGCAAAGGCGCAAAATGCCGATCTGAACAGCAATGCCGATACGGTTGGCGGCATAGATGCCATCCCGACTGATCTACCCGGCAGTGCCCGCACAATCACCGGGCAACCTGCCGCACCTTCCGGGCCGCTGGATTTGCTGGAACTGGCAAAACAGCGCCGGCAAGCCTATCAGGCGCGCGCAGATATGCCGGACTCGCAAGCACAGGATTTTCCGCTTTCAAGCCAATATCGACACAGCGCGGGCAACAGGCAGGGAAAAGCAGGCACAAGACGCGTCGCGCCAAACCCCGATGTTATTCAAGCCTCGATTATGACATCCGAAACCGGAGCCTCGGAAACCAGCCCGGCCTGGACAAAAACACAACCGGTACAAAGCCAGCCACAAGCAAAACCACAGGGCAGCCTTGCCACCCCGGCAACAACGCCTGCACCTGGCATACGCCGAACCGGCAACCCGCTATTTGCTGCGCCCAAACCGGCCCCCAACGGGGCAACAACAAATTCCCTGCCCGATGCAGAAACAACCGGGGCTGACGCACCTGCCCCTGTTCCCACACAAACACAGCAACAACCCTCCCCTGCTCCTGCACCTGTGAAGGCCGCGCAACAACGCTCCATTGTCCCGCCTCCGTCCCCCGCAGGTACCGGTGCCGGTGCTCCGGCACTTTCAGCTAACGGAAATTATGCGGTTCAGCTCGGGGCATTTCGGTCGGCCATCGGGGCGGAAACCTATTGGGCGAGTTTTGCCATACGCTATCCGCAACTGGCAGAAACCTATCATCACTATCTGGGCACAGTGGATGTTGCAGGCAAAGGACAGCTTCACCGCCTGCGCATGGGCGGTTTTGCAAGCCTGGCGGCAGCCAAGGAAAAATGCCGCCAGCTTCAGGCCGACGGCATTGATTGTATTGGTTTATCCAAATAATACGCCCCATCGCGTATCATCCGTTTCCATCATTGCGTCTGTGTCTGTTTTGCCGGAGACAGCAAAGTAATTTTATCAACAATCAGGGTTGTCGCCTCGCGGCAGGTGGTCATCAGGGCGCTATGCCCCGTAACACGCACCAGATCGCCCGGACGAAATGACGTCGCCTTGTTGGCAAGTGCGTAAAGTGTGCCGTCAGTCGCGCGGAACGTCACACATTCCTGGCCCTGATCGGTGATTTCACCAGAAGTGGTGATGGTTTCGCGATCAAAGGTGCCACACGCTGCCAAAAAAAGAACCAGCGCCGAAGCACCCAGAATTTTTGTATATGTACGACCCAACCTGAAATTCATATGCACGTCTCCTTGACGTATTTTTCATCTAAAAGCCGCGATTAAAGATTTTCTTAAGACTCTTGTAACCGGCAACCTGATATTGATCACTTCTGATCGCATTATCTACCTGTTTCGCCGCCCCGTGTCATTGCAAGAAACGAGCGATGGATCAACATGAAGGATTTGGACCTTCCGCTTCTGCAATCGCTGATCAAAGCGGGACAAACGCGCCCGATGCCCGTTTCTGCCGACAATGCCGGGCTGGCTGACGAGCTTGTAACGCTTGTCACCCACATCCGTTCCCTGAAAGAACAGTTGGAACAATCCGAAAACAGGGTTCGCCAGCTTGAAAACATTGCCGAAACGGATGAACTGACCGGCCTTTTGAACCGGCGCGGATTTACCCGGCACTTAACCCACAACATCCAACACAATATTCTGCCCCTGGCACGGCTTTGTCTTGTCATTGCAGATCTGGACGGATTTAAACACACCAACGATCAATACGGGCACGCTGCGGGCGACACGGTTTTGTGCCATTTTGCCAGGCTGATCAAAAAACACCTGCCCCAAACCGGATTCGCCGCCCGCCTGGGGGGTGATGAATTTGCCATTGCCATATGGTCATCCGGCCCGGACGACACTGGACACTTCATACAAAAAATCAGCTTGTCGCTTACCAACAACCCGGTTTTGTGGCAACAGACCCACATTTACATTCAGGCCAGTTTTGGCATGGCAAAAGGCTGCGAACACGCCAGCCTGAAAGAGCTTTTGCACCATGCCGACCTTGAGATGTATCGGGAAAAACATCATCGCAGAAATTCAAAACCCGCAAACACCGGTGGTTTCCTGCCCCAAACCGGCTAAAACAGAACCACAAAATCCCTGCACAACCGGTATTTTTTCCGCTTTTTCTTCATTAAAGTCGAAATAGGCGCTATTTATACTATAGGCGATGTTCCATCGCACGGCGTACCCCTGTGCAACACTCACAAGAATAGCGTGGCAACTCCTGAATGACAGATCATTTCTCGGCAGAATTTGGCGAAACGGATCGCGACCTTCTGGCTGCAATGGCGTTTTGCTGGGCCGACATGCTGCTGGAAGTGGACGAAAACGGCCATGTCATTTTTGCTGCCGGTGCCATCAAAAGCCTGCTGGGCTGCACCCCGGAACGGCTGGTGGGCGAAGCGCTGGAACATCTTGTCGCACCGGCAGAACGTCCGCTACTGCGCGCCTACCTGCATGGTGATACCGGCGTAAAACGGCTCGAAGAGCTCGATATTAACCTTAAGGTGCCAGCAAATACAGATCCCGCCATACCGGGCACCCTGCCGGTATCCCTTAGCGGATATCTCATTTCGGACCCTGTTGCGCGCTATTTTCTGGCCATCCGCCATCGCCCGTCACGCCCGCGCGCCCGCCAGGGAATTGACCGCCTGATATTGCAGCAGGGTATTGCCGGGCGCACCCGTGCCTCGCGCAAAACAAACAAACCCGATAGTGACGAAAAAATTTCACCTGAAACGATCGCTTCGCGTTCGGCCACGGCCCGTCAGACAAAACCCGGCGACCCCGGTTATACGGACAATTCTGACAGCCATCACAAACACGCCATGATCGTCCTTGAAAACCTTGCCGCAGCGCGCAGTCGTGCCGAAACCAGAGCGGCAAACGAACTGGCGGCCATGATCCGCCAACGCCGGCGAACGGGTGATACCCATAATGACGTGCAAAATCCGGCGGGCATCCACGAACCCATGATCGAACTTGAACGTCGCATCGTTGCCTATGCCAGTGCGCTTCGCGGCAATGTCGGCGATCCGGCCTTCACCGCACGACACGCCAGTCAGGATGAACCTGAATATGATCGAAACACCTTTCCGATTGACGAAAACACACTGGCCGCCCTAAACGCCCTTGATACACTTGACGATACCGCCCTTTCTTCGTCCTTTGGCGCCCTTAATCCCGGCATTGGCACCGATAGCCCTGTGTTTGAAGGCCCCGATTACGAAGTCGCCCGGGCCGTTCATCATCAGCAAACCGTCGCAGGCGACATTTTTGCCACCAATCTGACCCGTGCGGTCGCCTATGCCCTTAACAGGCTGCATTCCAGGCGGGATCATCCGGGCGATGTCAGTGCCGAAAAACTGTCTGCCAGCCTGCCCGGACTGATCCAGGAAACCATGAAATCGGTACGTGCCTTTCGCGAAATCGTCAAAAACGGATCTTTTGGCATCGCGCTGCAGCCGATTGTCGGCCTTGCCGATGAGAAAATTCATCATTACGAGGCCCTTGCCCGTTTTACCGGCACCGAAGATACCCTGGCCATTGATCAAATCATCCATTTCGCCGAAGGGACGGGACTGATTACCGAATTTGACCTGGCGATGTGCCGCAAGGTTCTGGAATACATGTCATCGGGTTCCTGCCCGACCGGCATTCAAATTGCGATCAATCTGTCAGGGCATTCTCTTGAACAGGCCGGTTTTGATCTTTCCCTTTTGCAGGTTCTGGACGATTTCGCCATCTCCCCCGCCCTGGTTTATTTTGAAGTCACCGAAACCGCCCGCATCACCAATTTGTCGCAGGTGAACCAGACCCTTCAAAAACTGCGGCTGCGGGGCCATATGGTATGCTTGGATGATTTTGGAGCCGGGGCCGCGAATTTTGAATATCTTAGCGCGCTGGATGTCGATGTGATCAAATTTGATGGCCGCGCCATGCAAACAGCCCTTGCCACCCCCAAGGGCCGGGCTTTTTTAAAGGCAACAGCTTTGTTGTGCCGGGATCTGAAAATCCGCACCATTGCCGAAATGATCGACGACGTGCATACCTTCACCACCCTTCGTGAACTGGGAATCGATTTCGGACAGGGGTATCATTTCGGCTATCCGGAAAATATCGGCCCCATGCCCGAAAAACACGGTACTGAGGCTGGTTCTGACGCAATACATGCCGCTTCGCCCGCAGGAGACCGCCGATGATCTCGCGCCTGATTGACCGCATCAAAAAGTCACCAAACGACAAGGTCGCTGTCACCCGCGATAAAGCCAATATCGATGCCGAACTGGCCGATGCCGCACACGCAATCGGGCAGAACCCGTCCGAGACCGGTGCAAAATCAACCCCATCTGGCACATCAGTGCAAAACGGCAATAACAGCCAGAACACGTTGTCATCGATGGCAGAAGATGACGATGACCCGCACACCCGTCAAAGCAACCTTGGTCAGCGCCGCGAGGCCGCGATTAGCGGCACGCTCAATCATACCGATGCCAGCGATGTGGACCAAAGCGCGTTTCGCTTTGAGCTCAACCCCACAACAATGGCCCAGGCCGAAGCCCCGGTCATGGTCATGCGTGCCGATGGCACCCCGCTTTTTGCCAATAAAAACGCAATGGGCTTTGCCGATGGCATCCGTGAAGGGCTGTTTCCCGAAATTAACACGCTGATCGCCCACGCGCTGGAAACACCAGGCGGCGTTGTCCAGCTTCTGACCTTCGAGGTGCAGCGCGGCACGGCGACACTGGAACTGACCGCCCTGCCGATGCACGATGACCTGATTTTGCTGTTGCCGCGCGACGTTTCGATGGATCGCAATCTGCGTGAAGCCCTGATTGATTCGCGCCAGCGCTATCGCGACATTGTCGAGGTTTCATCGGCTTTTGCCTGGGAAACCGATGAAAGCGGAAAGTTTGTTTTTGTCTCGCCGCGCGGGGCAATGGATTATCAGGCCAAGGCCCTGTTGGGGCGCCTGCCGGTCGAATTCATGATTGAAAAAACCGACCAGGACGCCGAACAGGTGTTTCGCACCACCCGGGCCGTGCGCGACGTGCCGATATGGTTTTACCGGGCCAACGGCAGCAGCGCCTGCCTGTCGGTATCGGCTACCCCCATTATCAATCGTGCAGGGCAATGGTGCGGCGCACGCGGCCTGGCCCACGATATTACCGAACAGCGCCAGCACGAAACCGAAATTGCCAATGCGCGAAACCGTGACCGGCTGATTACCTATATCGTGCGCGCCATGCGCGATGAAATCGACCCGACCGAGGTATTGCGCAATGCCGCCACCGCAAGCTCCCGGGCACTTGCCTGTACGGCCTGTATCATTTTCCGGTCCGATTGCGATACCGAACACGGCGACATGAAAGATGTCGCCAGTACTGGTGAGGATATTCACAAAAAGGTTGCCGCCGAAATCCTGAGCCAGCTCCCGGCCGATACCGATAATCAGGAAACCGTGCAGGGCGATTACTGGATCAAGATTCGCCGGTGTCACTATCACCACCGGATCAACGGTGCCGTCGCCTTTTTGTTTGAGCGCGGAGACCCCCTGCCCAACGAAGGCGAACGCGCCATCATGGATGACGTGGCCGACCAGATCGGCATCGCCATCGAACAGGCCGATAATCACGACCGTATCGTTACATTGTCGCGGACCGACGGCATGACCGGCCTTTTGAACCGCCGGGCATTTTTTGACGAACTCAAACGGCGGTATGACCGGCTGTTAAAGCAGCCCGCCCCGGCGGCCCTGATGTATGTCGATATGGACAATTTCAAGCTGGTCAACGATATTCACGGGCACCAGCGCGGTGACGAAGCCATTTTGACTTTAAGCCGCATGTTGCAGGACAATACCCGGCCCGGTGATCTGGTGGCACGGTTGGGCGGGGACGAATTTGTTCTCTGGCTGGATAGGACCGACCGTTCCGCTGCCGAAAACCGCGCCAAAGACCTGATCGCAGCAAGCAGCAGCCTGCGGCAATTTTCAGGCCGCGAAGACCGGCCCCTGGGCATTTCACTGGGCATTGCCGTCCATGAAACCCATGAAACCGAAGCCATTGACGATCTGGTGCAACGTGCCGACGACACGATGTATCAGGTCAAAAAACACGGCAAGGGCAGCTACGCCATTGCCGAACCCGTCGGCCAGCATGCGCCGGCAAGAACAGACTAGGGAGCCTACCCGATGAAGGGTTTTTTGCAGCGTGTTTTCACGCGGCGCAAGGAAACGCCAATTTCGTATGAAGAAGCCAAGGACATGGCCGCCAGCCCCGCAGCAAATGTGCGCGGCACCCTTGCCCAGCGCCACGATACGCGCCCCGAAATCCTTTATTTTCTGGCCAGTGATGCCGACGCATCGGTACGCCGCCACGTTGCCGAAAACGAGGCCACACCGGTTCAGGCCGACCTGCTGTTAACCGATGACAAGGATGACGATGTTCGCGGCACACTGGCACAAAAAATTGCCAATCTTGCCGATGGCCTGACAGAAAACGAAACCGACAAACTCCGGCGCATGACCTATCAGGCGCTGGAAAAACTGGCGCGCGACCAGGCCATTCAGGTCCGTCAGGTCATTGCCGAAACCCTGAAAGAATTTGTTCACGCCCCCCAGCCGATTATCGCCAAACTGGCCCGCGACACCGAAACTGTCGTGTGCGGGCCGGTATTGCAATATTCCCCGGTCCTGAACGAAATGGACCTGCTGGAAATTATCGAAACCAATAATACGTCCGGCGCCCTGAGCTTTGTTTCCCAGCGCCGCAACCTGAGCGAGCGACTGTCCGATGCCATTGCCGCATCAACCGATAACGACGCCATTTCCCATCTTCTGGGCAACCGTTCCGCGCAGATCCGCGAAGAAACCCTTGATCAGCTTATTGATCGCGCACCCGATATTGAACAATGGCATGAACCCCTGGTCAAAAGACCCGGTCTTGGCGGGTCCGCTGCGGGCAAACTGGCACGCTTTGTCGCCCAAAACCTGATTTCGGTTCTGGAACGGCGCAAAGACCTGAAAGAAGACCAGCTTGCCCTGGTGCGCAAAGTTGTCGAACGACGGATCGAAGCCGGTGACTTTGCCGAACCTCCCGCCAAAGACGAAAAATCAACGGGCAAAAAGGCAACGGACAAAAAGGGTGCCGAACCGGATGAAGACCAGTCTGGCATGACCCAGGACGAAGCCTTTCAAATGGCGACCGACCTGCACGCCAAGGGCAAACTGACCGACGCCCGCATTGCCACCGCCATGACGGAAAATGACATCAAATTTGCCCGTGCCGCCCTTGCCGTTCGCGCCGGAATCCCGCCCGAAGCCGTGACAAAGGTCCTTAATACGCATTCGGCCAAAGGCGTTGTATCATTGGCCTGGAAGGCCGGGCTGCCTGCCGATCTTGCCGTTAAAATACAGGTCAAGCTGGGCCATGTCCCGCCGGGACAGGCCCTTAACCCGCGTTCGGGCAATAGCTATCCCCTTAGCGAGGATGACATGCTCTGGCAGCTTGAATTTTTCACCGGCATGGCGACCGTCGGGCTCCGTTAATCACGTGCCCGGCCCTGAAAATCTTCAGGCTGCAATTTTCGATGCCGGGCGCCGCATGGAAATATGGGGGATGCCGTCCTCGTCAAACGGTACTCCTTCCTGGACAAAACCAAGAGATCCATAAAACTTTTCCAGGTGATGCTGGGCATTCAGAAAAATGCCAAGCCCGGCAAACTGTTCATCACAGGCCAGGATCGACTGTTTCATAATCTCCCGGCCAACCCCCTGCCCGCGCAATTCTGCCGATGTAACAACACGGCCAATGGCCGGGTCATTCCCCTGCTGGCTGTGCTGGGGGTCAATCCCGGCGGGGACAATACGGGTCGCCGCCACCACCTTGTCATTTATCATGCCCAGCACATGTACGGAGAGCGGGTCCAGACCATCAATTTCCGGGAATATACAATTCTGTTCGATGATAAAAATCTGCTGGCGCAGCATCAAAAGGTCATGCAACTGATGCAGCGACATGTCATCAAACGTCCCGCACCACCAGGTAATATCCTGTGAATTCATTGTTTCTTGTCCTGTTCCGTTATTTCTGGCGATGTTCGATGTGGTAGACAAAAACATCCCCTTCGACAACCGACGACAGCAGAATGTTACCTGTCATGTCACAAAACGCCTTCATATCCGCAACCGATCCCGGGTCGGTTGCCATAACCTTGATGACGCCCCCTTGCGGAACATCGCGCAACGCCTTTTTGGTTTTTAAAACCGGCATCGGGCACATCAGCCCGCGCGCATCAAGAACCAGCGCAAAAGGTTCACCGGCCGAAGATGTCATGGCTTTTCCTTCAACTTTATAATCTGCACATCAATCACGACAAATGACGTCATCGATGATTTGGCGATTGTTGCATTTGCACAATATGTTAGACTGACCACAAATAATCAATCAAACGCTCACGCCTGTGCTGCCGCAATGCAAATCTATCTGCCTATTGCCGAGATGTCGGTAAATGTTCTGCTTATTCTGGGTCTCGGCGGCGGTGTCGGATTTGTGTCCGGACTGTTCGGCGTGGGGGGTGGTTTTTTAATCACACCACTTTTGATCTTTTTTGGCATTCCGCCTGCGGTTTCGGTGGCAACGGCTGCCAATCAGATCGTCGCCTCCTCGCTTTCCGGGGTGATTGTGCATTGGCGACGCGGCAATGTGGATGTCAAAATGGGGCTGGTCCTGCTGGTGGGCGGCCTTGTTGGCTCGTCCTCCGGTGTCGGCGTTTTTGCCTGGCTGCGCTCTCTGGGGCAAATCGATCTGGTCATTTCGCTCTGTTATGTCGTTTTTCTCGGCACCATCGGCGGCATGATGATGATCGAGGCCTCGCGCGCCATTTTTCGTACCCGGCGCAAGGGCGGTGCGGTAAGACGCACCAAAAAGCACCAGCATGGCTTTTTTCACCGCCTGCCCCTCAAAGTCCGGTTTTATCGTTCCGGGCTTTATGTCAGTGCGCTTCTGCCGCTTCTGGTTGGTTTTTTTGTCGGTCTGCTGACGGCATTGATGGGGGTTGGTGGCGGTTTTGTCATGGTTCCGGCCATGATTTATATCCTCGGCATGCCCACCAGTGTCGTGATCGGCACCTCGCTGTTTCAAATCATTTTTGTCTCGGCCAACGTCACCATCCTGCAATCCATTCAGACCCATACGGTGGATATTGCCCTGGCCTTGCTGCTGGTGGCCGGGGCGGTTGTCGGCGCACAATTTGGCGCGCGTTTTGGCGCGCGCATCAAGGCAGAATATCTGCGCGCCGGGCTGGCGGCGCTGGTGCTGGCCGTGTGTATCAAACTTGCCCTTGATCTTGTCATTACCCCCAACGATCTTTTCTCTGTCGCGCCGGGGAACCTGTAATGATGAAGACCCGCCAAATGCCCGGTTCGTCGTTTTTCAATATTGCGACCAACCGGGAAACCATCCCCGATACCGCCCGCCTGCCTTTTTTGCTGGCCTGCCTGCTGATCTTTGCCTGGGTCGCATGGCACGTCAAACCGGCCAAGGCCGACCCGCTGGTGGTGGATCTGTCAAATCATCTGGTGGCAATCAGCACCGGTTTTACCGGTACGGATGTCCTGTTGTTTGGCGCGATTGAAAACAAGGGAGACGTGGTCATCACGGTCCGCGGGCCGGAACGCGACATGGTGGTGCGCCGCAAGGAACGCAAACTGGGCATTTGGGTCAACAGCCAAAGTGCATATTTGCGCAATGTGCCGACCTATTATGCCACGGCGGCAAGCCGCCCCATCGAACTGATTGCCAATGACAGGCTGTTTGCCTCCTATCATATCGGGCTGGAAAACCAGAATTTTGTCACCACGATGGAAGGCGATGATACCGACGACAGCCTGTATCGCGATGCCCTGCTGCGCAACATGGAATATGTCGGGCTGTATAATGACAAACCCTCGAAAATCAGCTTCCTGTCAAACCAGCTCTTTCGCACCGACATTCATTTCCCGGCCAACACACCCACCGGCACCTATGTGATCGATGTTTACCTGATCCGCGATGGCCGGATTGTCAGCATCAAAAGCACCCCGCTTGTGGTGTCAAAAACCGGTGTCAGCGCGGAAGTGTATGATTTTGCCCATCGTTATTCGGCCCTGTATGGCATTATTGCCGTCATTATTGCCGGTTTTGCCGGCTGGCTTGCCAGCGTTATTTTCCGCAAGAACTAACACATTGTTGGGCGCAGCACAGGTTGCAAAACACCCGTCATGATTGCGTAAATCGCAATTTTTGCAGGTCGCCATGCAGCATTGCGTGCAAAAATGGCTTGGATATAGGCCGTCAGATGCGGCACAATTTAAAAAACACACATCACATGACAGCTCGCACGGGCACCCGTGCCGCATAACGGCTGTATCAATCTTTACAGGGCAGGAACCACATGAACACCAACAATGATGACCGGGAACTGCTGAGTTCAAACAACCGAACATTTCTGGTGGTCGTCGATGACAGCGACGAAATGACCAAGGCCCTGCGCTATGCCTGCCGCCGTGCGCAACATACAGGGGGCCGGGTTGCATTGCTCAGTGTGATCGAACCCGCCGAATTCCAGCACTGGATGGCAGTTGGCGACCTGATGCAGGAAGAAGCCCGCGAAAACGCCGAAAACCGGATTAACGAACTGGCCGGATATGTTCATGAACAAACCGGTTTCATGCCGCTTTTGTTCATTCGCGAGGGCCGCATCAAGGACGAACTTCTGTCGGTACTCGAAGAAGAACAGATTTCCATTCTGGTGCTGGCCGCCAGTGCCAATAACGAAGGCCCCGGCCCCTTAATTACGGCCCTGACCAAAAGCGACGTAGTGGGCCAGTTGCGCCTGCCGCTTACCATCGTGCCAGCGGCCCTGTCGGACGCCGATATAGACGCCCTTAGCTGATCCACTGTTCGATCTGACTGACAATCCGGCGTATTGTAAAACGGCCTGATGACAAAAGTCAGGCCGTTTGCTGTTCCAGAAAATCCATATAGGCATTAAAGGATTCCCGCTGCCCAAACAGCACATGTGACCGGGAGCGAATGGCCTGGGCAATTACCGAACGGCGGCGTTTGTCGGTTGCCAGTGTCAGGGCGGTTTCAACATAATCGGCCGAATTATAGGCCACACAGTCAAAAACCGAGATTTGCCGATAACAGGTATGGCTGCGCCGGGTGCGGGCCTCCTTGCCCGGCAATGTCACCAGCGGTACGCCCAGCCCCAAACAGTCAAAACCCAGCATCGCATCATTCCAGGCAGGGCTTTCCAGCACCACATCCACCGCGCCCAAAAGCGACAGCATCTCTGCCCGGTTGCGCACATTGACAAACCGCATCCGCCCCGCAACATCGCCATGACTGATGGCAAATCGCCGCCCCCATGCCGCGTCCCAGGCATCCCGCGCCGGAGCAATCAATAACAGTTCCGCCGTTTCATCCAGACGCAGAATTTCGGCAATCAGCGGGTCAAAATCCGCACTGAGCACGTCAAGCGGCTGCGGGCACAAATAACTGTTGCGGTCTTCATCGATGCGCCATTGGCGTTGCAAATCGCGGGTGGTATTTTCGGGCACATTGGGGGCTTCGCCATTCACAAACAGGCCCGGCAGGCGCACCAGTGTTTCACTATATCGGCTTTCCCCGCCTGCGGCTTCCCAGTCATCGGCAACAAAATGATAATCGATGTTTGAAAGCCCGGTTGTCGCCGCAATCCCGCCCCCGGCCACCTGCAACGGGGCCAGCCGCCAGCTTGCCAGCAACATGGTATAGGCATCGGCCTGGGCATCGACATAATGCAGCACATCAAATTCAAGGCCGGTAATCACGCGCGCGGAATGTTTCGGATCCAGCGGCAGGCGCACCACCAGATCGGCATTGGCATCGATGCGCGATGTTATATCATCCTCGCCCAAAGGCGGGCGCACCACGGTAATATCAAACCGGTCCCGGTCCAGGGCAGCGACAAAACCGGCAATCCAGCGGCCAATGCCGTTATTGCACATATTGGCCGATACAATGCCCAGCCGCACCTTGCGCCCCTTGGTCGAGGTCACATCCCCGAGCGACGGCACATCGGCATCGGCGGCAAGCTGCTCCCAATAGCGGCCAACGGCGCGCAACTGGTCATCCCCCTGGGGGCGAAGGGCTGCCCGCCACACCGGCGGGAACCGGGTTAATGTCACCGGGTCTATCCGGCCAGGAACCGGTACCGCGCCATGTTCATCGCCCGATAAAATGGCATCTTCGACAATATCGCGAACGACTTCATCGTTCTGGGCGTTAATATCGACCGGAACTGGCGAAAATAGAAGCCGCCGCGCCGTACGAAACAGGGTTGCATCCTCACCATTGCGAATTTTGCGATCAATGGTCTTTTGCAAAACCTCGTGCGCCATTTCGGCATCGGTCTGCTCGGACAATTCAACAGCCAGGCGGAAAACCGCATCATCGCCGCCCCCGGCACCAATGGCTGCACCAAACCGCTCAACGGCCTCGTTATGACGGCCTGAAAGGCTTAATCCCTCGCCCATCATCAGCAACAATTCCGGGTCTTCGGGGTAACGGCGCACTAGCGGTTCAAGGGCGGCAATGGCTTCGGTGCCCTGCCCGGTACGCAAATTCAGCAAGGCCAGAGTACGGCGGGCAATTTCGGCATCGGGGTCCAGGGCCAGAACCTGGCGCAAACAATGCAGCGCCCCGGCAAACTGCCCCAGGCGAAACAGTGCCTCGCCATAGGCGGTCAGGGCCTTTTTATGGCCTGGCGACAGGCGCAAGGCCCGCATCAGGGCATCACTGGCCGCAACCGTGCGCCCCTGATCAAGCAAAATCTGCCCCAGCAACACCAGCGCCATCACGATGTCATCGCGCAAAGACAGGGCGTGGCGGCATTCGGCCTCCGCCTGTGTCAAATCGCCGCAATCGCGCAGGCAGGCAGCATAATTGGCGTGGATATCGGCACTGTCGGGCGCAAGCGCCAACGCGGTTTCATAATTTTCCCGCGCATGGTCAAGGTCTCCAAGGTCGCGATAGGTATTGGCAAGGTTACAATAAAGGGCCGCCGAGTCCGGGCACAGGCGAATCGCCCGCTTGAACGCGCCAATGGCATCGCGATTTTTCCCGGCAGCCTTCAGGGCGCGGGCATGGTCATGCTGGATCTCGGCATTGCTGGCATCGGCAATTGCGGCACGGCCCATGCGTTCGGCGGCAATGTCAAACCGCCCCTGCTTTAACGCCACCAAACCGGCCAGATGCATGGGTTCAACCGCCTGCGGATAGGCAAGCGTCAACATGCGGCAGGCATCCTCGGCCTCCGCGAAATGACCGGCCTCGAACAAATCAAGGGCCGAATAAAACATCTCACCCAGGTCAGACAACGAATTTTCAACCATGCGATCAGAACGTATTTCGATATTCATGCGCGAACAATAACGACCAAGCGTTAACAAACCACGCAAATCAGGCAGGCACAATCAAACAGATGGTTGCAGGGCAGATCAACGATGATCTTTGCGCAGCTCAAGAATACCGTTTTGTGAAATACCAGCCTCAGCCGCGTTTAAAACTTTCCAGTTTTCCGTGGCGGGATTAATCAACCCGCCCTGCCGCAAACATTGCGCCAGCACCCCGTTTTCACGCAAAACCCTTAAACCACGATTCACCGCCGCTATAATTTCACTGGCCCGCGCATCCCTGGTCGATACCATAAAACGCTGCGATGCAGGCAAGGCCATCTTTACCCCCGGCACAGGCAGCAGCTTTTGCCCGTCCAGTTCGCGCATCATGCCGGGCTGCGGTGAAAATTCCAGCAGGGTAAAATCGACGCGGCCCTCACCAATCAGATGATACATCTGTGTTGTTGTACTGGCCGAAAAGACATAGGCCGGATTAATATTTTGCAATATCAACCAGTCCAGTCGCCAATTGGGGTTGGTTGTGGCCGTTAAATTGCGAAGGTCATCCAAACTACGAACATTTCGCAGCAATGCATTATCCACCCGCCCATAAATCCCCTTAAACAGTTCGCCAGACCGTATAAAGGCGTCGCTTTTCAAAACCCGGTCATTATGATCCATGTTGAAATCCCAGTCGGCCTTTATCGTCGCCAAACCGGTTTCGACCATAACCCTGCTGCGGGCGGAATTGGGCGATGCAATACCGATAACCCTGATATCCATGCCACCCGCTTTCAGGGCCTCGCGCAAGATCACATAATTGGTCAGTGAATTATTGCCATTATTGGGGCTTTTGCAGCCATCACAAAATCCGCCTGGATGCGGATCACGATAACATTGCTGAACATCACCAAGATCAATCGCGCGCACCGGCATAATCAGCGGGGCATCGGCCAGCGCATCATCGGCCCTGCCCCATACAAGCAACGCCAGTGCAACCGCAAGAATTTTACCACGGCCAGTGTTTAGCATCTGCAACACCGCATTTCCTCTCCCCTGAACCTGACGGCCGAATCAGAATTATATTTATTCATTTAGTATATGCGATACTGCACTTTTGCAGGGGATGGAAAATAACGCCGCCTGAAAAATTACAAAAACGAGCCTGCGTCAGGCAGACCCGTTTCCATTTCCCAAAAATGCCCTGTTCCCGGTTTTGAAAATACCGGACGAAATATCAGGAACCGTCAGGACTCATGCCGGTAATAGCGGCCAAACCGGTTGTCCAGAAAATCCTGCAGGGCAACCTGTTCCTGCTGAATATATCCCTTGCCCGGCAAGGTGCCGGTCAGAACCATATCCATCACCGCACACAGACCAGCCGACGTGGTGACCTGAATCGCCGACCAATCCCGCGGGCCGATGCGGGTGCCGTGCACCTTGCGAATGAAGTTTTCTTCACACAAATAACCATCGCGCTCGCCCACGGCATCGGCGAAAATCACGATCACGTCCTGGCTGGTGACCGGCAGTGACTTTTCAAAAATATCCTTCATCAGTTCAGGCCGCTGGCCCAGGGCCAAATCCTCGATCAGGATTTTCAGAATTTCCTGATGGCCGGGATAGCGCACGGTTTTATAATCCAGGCTGTCTACCTTGCCTTCCAGCATGTCACACAGCGCACCCACGCCGCCCGATGTATTGAAGGCTTCATATTCCGTGCCATCAATGGTGAAACGTTCATATCCTTCAAGCGGCAGCACCTCAATGCGTTTGCCCTTATGGATCGCTTCACACGGGTTCAAATATTCATTGATCAAACCATCGGTTGACCAGGTCAGGTTATATTTCAAACGGTTGGTCGGGTTTTGCGGCAGGGCACCCACCCGCAGGCGCAGGCTACGCACCTTGTCAAACCGTTTAAACAGGTCATGCGCGGCAATGGAAATAAAGCCCGGTGCCAAACCACATTGCGGCACAAAGGCCCCATCGGCACCCTTGGAGATTTCGCGAATGGCGCGGGTGGTTTCAACATCCTCGGTCACGTCAAAATAGGAGGCCCCTATATCGCGTGCAACACGGGCAATCGCGACATTCAAATAAAACGGGCAAGTGGAAAGAATGGCATCATGGCCGCGCGCCACATCGCGCAGGGCGGCCTCGTCGGTCACATCGACCGTCACCAGGGTGGCGGCATTGTCCGGTGCGCATACTTCCAGCATCTTGCCGTTGGAATCGGCCAGTGTCACCGCATAATCACCACTTTCACGGAGCATAACCGAAACAATACGCCCAATTTTGCCCGCACCCAGAACAAGTACTTTTTTCATTGCCATCTCCCGATAAAATATGCCGCCTGATACAGCGGTCATGGATTGTGGGTTTGAATAATTTCAATCTTTCAATGCTCTGCCTCTGGACTGCCGGAAACAACCCGGCAATACTGTGGAAACGTCACAATTAACCATCATTTTCATGGGTATTTCCGTTGAAACGACAGCTAGATGACATTGACCGTCGCCTGATTGCCCGCCTGCAACAGGATGCCCGCCTGCCCACCGCCGCCCTGGCCCGTGATGTGGGCCTGTCGCGCAGTGCCGTGCAGGAGCGCCTCGAAAGATTGCAAAAAAGCCAGGTTATCCGGGGTTATTCGGTTATTTTGGGCGACGGGGCAAGTCCGCGCCTGTTGGCCGAGGTCATGATCCAGGTTGAACCGCAAAAATCCGCCGGTGTGGTGGCGGCCCTGCAAAAAATTACCGGCTGCATCCGCTGCCTGGCGATTTCCGGGGAATTTGACCTGATCGCCGAAATTTGCGCCGACACCCCCGAAGAACTGGACGCGCTTCTGGACCGTATCGGTACGCTGGCGGGAATCAAGCGCACATCAAGCTCGATCATTCTTTCAACAAAGTTTGATCGCCGCCCGTCCCCCCAACCATTTTCCTAGAATTTCCAGGTCACTGGACTTACTCTAACAATTCCCATCCCGTATCTGCCAGGGCCAGTCAGACTTGAAAACCAAACGGCGCTATTCTGTTCTCACCGTACTGCTTGCCAGCTTTCTTACAACCAGTATTGGCGGTGTTGGTGTTGCCCTGTATTTGGGGCTGGGCGCAGCCTATGAAAATACCCGCAATCTGTGGGTTCTGGTGGCGGACAATGAACTGGTTTCATTGCAGCGCGCCATGAGCGAACGCATGGACAATGTGGGCGCACGGGCCAACTGGGTTGCACAACAGGTATCGCAAGGTCGCCTGGACCCCGATTTCAATCTGGGCTGGGACAATACGATGCGCGCCCTTGCTGCTGATCAGATGGATGTGATGGCCTATGGCCTGATCAATGGCGAACGGGAATTTATCGGATACAACCCGGCCGATATGTCGGAAATCCGCCATACCCTTTCTGCCGACAACATGATGATATCCGAAATTTCGCAATTGCGCGGCCCGAGCAACAACCGCACCAGCTTTCCCCGCTGGGATCCGTTTTTCAAACAACCCGTCATTGCCGACTGGATCCCCCTGTTTCGCGACGGCCATTATCTGGGCATTTTTGTCCAATATCTGTCCCTGTCCAACCTGTCGCACAGCCTGGTGCGCGGGCGCGAAAATGCGCCGGGCGTACCCTTTATCCTCGTGGCGGGGAACCGGGTTCTGGCCCACCCCATGCTGCAAAGCTGGGGCAATCATGTTGCCAACGCACTGGTCCATGACAGCCGCGAAATACAGCGCAGCCCAATTCCCCTGCCCCGCACGGTTGATATTGGTGATCCGGTTCTGGCCAATCTCGGGCAATCGGAAAAGCTTGATTATCCTGCCTATAACAAGGGCACCACCACCAGCAATGTCCAGCTTTCCGGGTTAAATCTGAACGGGAAATACTCCGTCATCGTCACCCGGCAAATTGATGACACGCCTTTTTCACCCCTGATCATGGGTCTTCATTTTGAAGAAAGCCTGTTTGATGCCGAATTTGACCGCCTGGTTCTGACGGCGATTCTGGGTGGCGTCGTTCTGCTGCTCTCCATCATTCTCGCCGTCGTCGTGTCACGCCATTTCACCCGGCCGATCCGCCGTTTTGCCACCGCCGCGCGCAGCCTGGAATCGGGCCATCTCGATGTGATCCCCAGCCTGGCGGGCAGTCGTATTCGCGAATATGACGATGCCGCACGGTCCTTTAACCACATGATCATGGCCCTGCGCGACCGTGAACGCATCAGCAGCCTGTTTGGCAAATTCCTGCCGCCGTCCATTGCCAGGGAACTACTGGCATCGGGCACCGATTCCGGTGTATTGCCGCCCCAGCAACGCGATGCAACCGTGTTGTTTGTTGATATTGTCGGCTTTACCACCCTGTGCGAGCAACTGGACCCCGCCCGCATCGTTGCCATGCTCAATGCCTATTTTGATACCGTTACCGACATCATCGAACAGCATGGCGGTATTATTACCCAGTTTCAGGGCGATGCGGTATTGGCGGTTTACAATGCCTTTGATGATTTAAATCATCACGCCGATGCCGCCCTTGATACCGCCATCGACATTCAGAAGGCTGTTCAAAGCCGCCAGTTTGACGGGCAAACAATATCGTGCCGCTGCGGCATCAATACCGGGCGCATGATTGCGGGCAATGTTGGTGCAACCGACCGGCTGTCCTTTACCGTGCACGGCGATGCGGTCAACAGTGCCTCGCGGCTTGAAGCCGAAAACAAGCACTTTGGCACCAAAATCCTGCTCAGCGACAGCACACGCAACAGTCTGGCAAACCCGGCCCGCGTGACCATCGCCGGGGATGTCCTGTTGCGCGGTCGCAGCCAGTCCACCGCCGTTTATACCGTTCCCAACGCGCCTGACTGACAAGCACCGCACATCCGTCACTGGTACGACAATGGCAGGCTGATGCCTGATGCCTCCCCAACACACCCAAAACACAAAACGCCACCATCACAAGGATAGTGGCGTTTTGTAAAACCTGGTTTCAGGTCCGAAAGGGAATTAACCCTGACGTGCCTTGAAACGGGGGTTCTTTTTATTAATGACATATACGCGGCCACGGCGGCGCACGATACGGCAGCCTTTTTCCCGCAGCTTCGCGGATTTCAACGAGTTCCGGATCTTCATAACAGTAAACCTTAGAAACTTGGCCCTATTGGGAGCCGGGAAAATAGAAGTCGCCCCAGTCCCTGTCAACACTTAAAACGCAATAATTTTACCTTTTAGCGTTAACCAGGCGGTGTCAATGCGTTAGTCGTGCGTTGCGTAGAACCGATAATAGGCCAGTTCACCATTTTCAAGCATTTTTACCCGGTTCATCCACATTTCCATGTCTTCTTCGAGAAAAGCGATGAAATCGGGGTCCAAACCACTGGTTTGAAGCTCGCTGACCAGTGTCATCCAGGCGGTTTTGATTTGATGGACATGCAATTCGGTCTCGTCTTTGGCAATTCGGATGTCAAATCGCAGCTTGCCAAGAATCTCTTTATAGCGGTCCGCCGTCCACGGATAGGGCTTTTCCTCTTCGGTTGCCATCCATTTTCGATAATTTTCCGAGGATTCGCTGGCTTTTCCCGTTACCACATAATCGGTAATCAGCAACTGCCCCTGTTCACGCAGCGATTCGGTCAGCTTCAACAGGAAGGTATCCTTCTTGTTGACCGTAAACATCTCGCCAAACGAATAGACAACGTTGAAATATTTTTTGCGAAAATCCGGTGCCAGCGGGTCATATTGCTGAACCGGCACCTTTTTTTGCGCCCCGGCCGCAACCGAACGCTCCATGCCCAACAGGGCCAGTTCCCCGTCACGCTCCATTGCCGTGACCCACACCCCGAATTTATCGGCGAGAATACGGGCCGTTGCCCCGATACGCGCGCCAATTTCAATGCAGCTCATGGTCTCGTCAAGGGCCAGGGGCTTTGCCAGTTCCAGGGCATATTCATGTCCGCCCGGTTTCATGATGCCACGATCAAACAGCTTGCCATACAGCTTCAGGCGTTCTGGCGGCCACCGACCGGCCTCGTCATCCAGGTCCAGTTCGCCCTCATCCTCGGGGACCGGGCGCGACGCCAGCACCAGCATCCGTTGAAGCCAGCGGCGATAATCGTTTAATTGCTGTTCAAACAGATAATATTCCGCCGGATCGTCATATCCCTCCCAGCGGGCGCGCAACCGTTTGCGAAACGGCACCGAAATCGCCTCGGCGGCAAGGGTGCCATCAGGCGACATCTGATCTTCCATATATGGATTGGTATCCGATGATTTTCGTTGCCAGAACTTCAACTTCAATGAAACCGCCCATATGCGTTTATCTGTTGGCGTGCAAACCTGCCGGTTATCATCCCCGATCCCTGCCACAAGGTAAAGAATGAAACATTTTCCATTTATATATAACGGCGATGACGCATCTGCCACCGGCGCGTATCGGGAAATCACAAACAAATGTGGCGCAAACCGCCCTAATATTTCACAATGTGGCAGCCAACCGGGCAAAGTTGCCTGACAGGCCAATTTATGGCGGGATATTCCGCTGGCCTGACCGACCAAAGAGATGCCAAAAACCGCATGAGTCACGACCCCCTATCCATCTATTATCGCCAGCTTGGGATCAAGCCGGGGGCCAGCGAAAAAGAAATCAAGCTGGCTTATCGAAAACTGGCCTTTGAATACCACCCGGACCGCAATGCGGACCCGGATGCGGAAGAACGCTTCAAGGACGTGACCGAGGCCTATGAAATTCTGGCCGGGATTCGCAAACGGCCTGCCGGCCGCTCTGCCAATAGTGAGAAAACCGCCGCCAGGCCCGGCAACAACGCCCAAAGCGGCAATGCACATGCGGGTGGACAAAATACCGGCAATGCCGGACGTCAGGGCTTTGCCGGTGCGGGCCGCAAACAGCGCCCGGAAAGCCGCGAGGAACGTTACGCCCGGGCCAGTTCGGCCTATCAGCAGCATCAGGAAAAAACCGGCCAGCGTGACCCAAAGGTCAATCCCGGTGCACGGCGGCACCATAAGTCGTCCCAGCGCGCTGGCGATATTAACGGCTATGCCCGCTGTGCCGTCACCGATGTCATTTCGGCCCAGCCCCGCCATATCGAATTTACCGTGATACACGGCTTTTTAAACTCCATCCGCCGCGATACCGTCAGCGCGGTTCTCTCGCCCAAGGGTGCTCGGCGCATGGCCCTGCGGGCAAGTTTGCGCACCTGGCTAAGCGGTTTTTGGGGCTGGCGCAGCATTCTTCCGGCCTGGCGGGCGATCATTTCCAATATGCGCGGCGGTGTCTTTCCACCCGAAGCCAATGCGCAATTGCTGTTTAACCAGGCTACCGCCTTTGAACGCAGCGGCAACAAGCCGCTTGCGCGTGCGGTCTTGCTTCAGGCATCGGATTTTATTGGCAATAACCGCTCCGCCCTGGCCGAACAGATCCGGGCCAATATGCGCAGGCTTGATACCGGCGAACCCGCCCGCCGGGTGCGCGACGAATGGAAACATGTCGCCATGTTTGATGCGCTTTTGCATCTTAGTCCGATATTTGTGATTATTTTCTGCCTGCTGCTGGCTTTTGGTCCGGCGCACGGCTATTTCACCACCGATTTCCCCCGCCAGGTTGAAACCGGCATTGCCACGGTGCGCGAAAAAATCGAGGATCTGATCACGCCGAAAAGTGACCCCTATTATGTGGATCAGCCGTTTTTGAACCTTCGTACCGGGGCGGGGATCAATTTTCCCATCATGCGCCCGTTGTCACGGTTTGAAACCGTTTTTCTGCGCGGCGAAAATAAAAATTTCTGGATTCGCGTTGAAACCGAACTGGGCGAAGAAGGCTATGTCAATTCTGACGCCCTGACACCCGGCGATGGCAGTGCCGCGCGTGATGAATGGTGCAAAACAAATAAATGCGACTGACCTGTCACGACCAGTCGCATTTTTAAAACCCTTAATTCCTAACCAGATTTATTTGGCCGGGATCGCCTTCAAAGCCGCGCGCAAATAATCCCAAAAACGCGCGACCGAGGGGATATGGGCGCATTCATCCGGGCTGTGCGCCCGTTTGATGGTCGGTCCAAACGAAATCATGTCCCAGTTGGGATATTTCGACCCCAGAACACCGCATTCCAGCCCGGCATGGATCACCTTTACTTCGGCCTCCTTGCCAAACAGGTCGCGATGCACCGCCTGCATCATGTCCAGAACTTCGCTGTCCATATTGGGTTTCCAGCCCGGATAGGCATCGCCCCAGGTGACGGTTGCGCCAATATTTTCAAATACGGCCGTTGCAATGTCACGGGTGGCATCCCGCGCACTGGAAATGGAACTGCGGGCCGAAAGTGTTACCTTCGCCTGCCCGTCCGCCACCGAAACAATCGCCAGATTGATCGACGTTTCGACCACACCGGGGACACTGGTGCTCATGGCCTGCACCCCATTGGGGGCGCCCAGAATGGCATTGTTAAAGGTCACACTGTCAGCCGGGGTCATCGCCGTTTCCGGCAATTCGGTTTCGCTGGCAGCAATGGCGAAATTCGGCTCCAGATCGGCATATTCGCCAATAATGGCATCGCGGAATTCGCCCACGGCCTGATCAAACGCACCAATATGCGCCACCGGCAAAACGATGGTGGCAAAAGATTCCCGCGGGATGGCATTGCGCGCCGTCCCGGCCTCAATCGACACAATCCGGGCCTCCAGATCGCGCAATAACGGGCGGAGCAACCGCGCCATCAGTTTGTTGGCATTGCCCAGGCCCAGAATAATATCAATGCCGGAATGCCCGCCCTTAAGACCGGTCAGGGCAATCTTGCGTGCCACCATATCATCCGATACCCCGTCGGACTGATATTGCCAGCGCGCCACCAAATCGCCACCGCCCGCACAACCGACATAAAGTTCATATTCATCTTCGGTATCAAGGTTCAGCAGGATTTCACCCTGAAGGCGCCCCGGCTCCAGATTCATCGCACCGGTCAGGCCGCGTTCTTCATCCACCGTGAACAGCAATTCCAGCGGGCCATGTTCAACCGATTTATCGCACATAACCCCCAGCATGGCCGCCGCACCAATGCCGTTATCAGCCCCAAGCGTGGTGTTATCGGCCGTTACCCATTCACCGTCGACATAGGCATTAATGGGGTCGGTATCGAAATTGTGGGTCGAACCGCTATTGGCCTGCGTCACCATATCAACATGGGACTGCAAAACCGTCATTTTACGGTCTTCATAACCAGGCGTTGCCGGCACCGTCACCACCAGGTTGCTGCCGCTGTCACGAAAATGGCTGCACCCCTGTTCATCGGCCAGCTTTTCAATCATCTGCAACACGGCCTCTTCCTTGGTCGAAGGCCGGGGTATGTCGCACAATTTCTGAAAATTTGCCCAAATTGCCGTTGGTTCAAGATGGCTGATATTGCCCACGGTGGCGCTCTCCTGTCTGGATTAACACATGATCTCAAAACCGGTCTTCCGGGAATGGCCTTTGCGCCGTTATCATGACATCATGTCGCCTGCCAGAGGAAACCGGCATCACCATGATCCATGCCGGGGAAGCCCAAAAACACATCCCAAAGCAGCCCTGAAATCGTCCTGTCTTCTGATTATCGCACTTTGGCCGGAAATTCCACCGTCACATCAGGGTTTTCGCGCAGAAGCCCACATCGCGCAAATACCCGGGCCGCTGGCCCCGGGATTTGCCAGATACCAGCAAATCAATCTTTATCCTGGGTCTCGTCCGGGCTGGCTGCTTCAGGCAGGATAACGGCGGCTGGTACCGTCGGATCGGCATAGACGATACAGTTACGGCCATTCTGCTTTGCCTGATACAGGGCGCGGTCCGCCACCAGCAGCGCCGTTGACAAATCCACCTCGCCATTCTGATCGCCAACTTCTCCCCCAACAGTCACACCGACGCTGGCCGTAATACGCACCGCACCGGCATTCCCGTCGTCATCTTGCAGGCGGATATCGCCAATCATATCGGCAAGACGTTTTGCAATTGTTTGTGTGATTTTCCCCGTCGCCGATGGCAGCAAAACGGCAAATTCTTCGCCCCCCAGCCGAACAACCAGATCATCATCGCGCAATGCCCCGCGCAATACAGCCGCAACCTCCTGCAACAGCCGGTCGCCACAGGCATGACCAAAGCGGTCGTTAATATGCTTGAAATAATCAAGATCGAGCGTCGCGATCCCGTAATGCCATTTTTTATTGCGCAACCGGCGAATATCGCGCAGCCGGTTGACGGCACCTTCAAATCCACGCCGGTTCAAAACCTCGGTCAGCGGGTCGGTCGAGGCCAGAACGGCAAGCTGCTTTTCCACTTCCTTGTGATCGGTCACATCCAGTGCCGAAACCATCATCCCCCCGCCATCAAGGCGATTGATGCGAATGTCGGTCAATCGCCCGGACGGGGAGACAACACCGTTCCGATCGGCATGGTCATGACCGGTTGCCACCATCTCGCGATAAACAAGCCGCAAACCGGACACATCAAATTCGGGGGTCGCAGCCGGATAAACACCGGGATTTTGGGCAAACAGGCGGGCAAATTCACGGTTGAAATGCAAAACATGCAAATCTTCGTCAAACATGGCAACCGCCGTTGGCACCATGCGAATAACTTCGGCAACCGCATTTTGCAAACTGTTGCGACTGCGCACCAACATATTGTTCATGCGCACTTCTTCGCGCACGTCATGGGCCGTTGTCAAAATGGCGGGTTTGCCATCATGCCATAAAATGCGTTCGTCGGTCAGATCACACCAGACTTCGCTGCCATCGTCCAAATGCTTGCATTCACGCCGACGGCTGCCATCAAAAACCCCCTGCAATATTTTCTCGCTGGTTGCCGATGTGACATCGCGCGACGTCGCCTCGACAAATCGCAAAAGGTCGGGTGTTTTCATGAAATCGCTGGCATTTTCCGCGCCCATCAGGCGGGCATAGGCATCATTGACATAAAGGGCGCACATATCCCGATGCACCGCAACACCAATGAAGGACCGGCCCAGCATGTGGTCCACCTGCATCGCCGTGCTGCCATTTTCAATAACCTGGGCTGTGGTCATCAGGGCACGGCTGTCTTCCCAGTCGATGGTTTCATCACTGATTTCAAGCCAGACGGGAACACCGTCGCGACGCAAATTGTAAACTTTCTTCCAGCCGTGAAAACCGCTGGCATTCATGAATTTCTGATAAAGCCGCAGGGCTTCGCGGTGAAAAGCAGGCGGGATATACGGCAACAGTTCCGGGTCTGTCATGAAATCGGCTGCATCGCGGCATCCCATCATGCGGGCATAGGCATCATTGACATACAACGCCACCAAATCCCGATGGATCACAACACCAACCGATGATTGCCCATACAAACGGTCAATCTCTCTTTTCTCAAAACGCGCCAATCCAGTCCCCCGACCACAAGCCGTTCCCGACAATATCCGTTACACTGACTGCAACCTACAGCGCCACCTCATGATACATTGCACATCACATTTCAAAAACGACGGGTACAAGCAGCGGTCAGACCTGCAAACTCCTTTGCAAAGGCCATTTTATCGGCACACGCCAGAATTATCCAGATTCCAGACAGGCCACAAACCGGATAAAACACAAATAACATCAGATTTTTTAAATATGCGCAATCAGGATCAAGGAGAACAGCCCAGACAAACAATCAAAAATAGAAAACTGACTGTCTTATACGGAAAATTGGCAATCAGGATCACTGCGGGCCAAAACCGCGTTCCGGCCCGTCAGGAAACATCATCAAGAAGACGTCAGCGATCACAGATGCATCGCTTCAATATCACTTAGTGAAATATCAAAGGCCGACAAACCTTCCTCGATATATTCACCCAGCATCGGGATCCCGGTTAAATATTCGGCGGTATGGTTGGTATGGCCTTCTTCCGCCTCGCTTAACGCTTCCTGCCATTGGTCGGCATCAAAGCTGCCACGCCCAATCCAGACCAATGCCACCAGATGGCATTGTTCGTCCCAGTTCAGGTCATTAATCGCGTCAACCAGTTCGCCGTGGGTCGCATCATCGCCATAGGCTTCAAGCACTTCGCGAAACTGGTCATCCGAGGCGTTTGAGCCATAATCCGGTTCAATCACGTCTTCCTGGGCATCAAAGGCGCGCGCCTTGAGCAGGATAAAGGCCAGTTTTTCCAGGTCAATTGCCGGGAAATCATCGGTTGCGGTTTCTTCATCATTCAAAACGTCCGACATAAAATTCTCCGTTTTCCAAGAAAAATTCTGTTACGGCACGACATCACAAAAAGACACAACAGGGCACAAACATCATTTTGTCGGGCAGGGCCGCATCGGCAAGCCCGTCAGGATCACAAAAATCTCAATGCCATGATCCTGCCAATTGTTATGATTACCGTCTGTGCCGTTTAACAACCCGCAAAGGCACTTGTTCCCGACACACATTTCCCGGCACCGTCCCGCCTTCTGCTTGACCGGCCCCCTGCCGGCAGCCAGATTACGACCCAAACAAAATACCAGCCCCAAGCCCCACAACCGGAGAAAAAAATTGGATCATCGCGACGTTGACATCCTGAAACACCAGCGCGGCTGGGATGGGTATTTCAAACTTGATGTTTATGAATTGCGCCACAAACAGTTTGACGGCAGCCAAAGCCCGATCATCCGGCGTGAAGTGCTCGAACGCGGCCATGCCGTGGCCGTCCTGCCCTATGACCCGCTCCGTGACGAGGTTGTGCTGATCGAACAGTTCCGCCCCGCCACCCTGAGCGTTCATCGCAACAACCCCGACATGCCCGCCTGGCTGGTCGAAGTGGTGGCGGGTATTGTTGAACCGGGCGAAAGCCTGGCGGATGTGGCCCGGCGTGAAACCCTTGAGGAATCAGGTTGTGACATTATCGGACCGCTGGAGGTGATCGTTCCGCGTTATTACGCATCCCCCGGCTGCACCAGCGAAACGGTGCAAATTTTTTATGGCCGGGTGGATGCCGCCAAAGCTGGCGGGTTGCATGGCCTGGAGGAAGAAGGCGAGGATATTCGCGTTTTCACAAAATCATCCGATGACTGTTTTGCCATGCTCAAGGCCGGTGAATTTTACAATGCGCCAACCATCATGGCCCTGCAATGGCTGATGCTGAACCGCGATCGCCTGCGTGATGATGCCGCAACACCAGAATAATAACACAAAATTTACGTTGTATTTTTAAAACTGTCTTGACTTTTGTGTATAAAAGGATCAATCAACAGCCATACAGTTTGCAATCAGATAATTCTGGAGTCTGTCATGGACATTCGCAATGGCACCATCGAGGCCATTGGCCGCACCCCGCTCATCCGCCTGAAAAAGGTCTCGGAACTGACGGGCTGCACCATTTTGGGCAAGGCGGAATACACCAATCCCGGCGGATCGGTGAAGGACCGTGCCGCCCTTGCGATTATTCGCGATGCCGAAAAACGCGGCCTGCTACAGCCGGGCGGCGTGATTGTTGAGGGCACGGCAGGTAATACCGGCATTGGCCTGGCAACGGTGGGTAATGCGCTGGGCTATCGCACCGTCATTGTCATCCCCGAAACGCAAAGCCAGGAAAAGAAGGACCTGTTGCGCCTTTTGGGTGCTGACCTGCGCGAAGTTCCCGCTGTGCCCTATCGCGATGAAAACAATTATGTGCATGTATCGCGCCGCCTGGCCGAAGAACTGGCAAAAACCGAGGCCAATGGTGCCATCTGGGCCAACCAGTTTGACAATATTGCCAATCGCCAGGGCCATTTTGAAACCACCGGCCCGGAAATCTGGCAACAGACGGATGGCAAGGTGGATGGATTTATCGCGGCTGTGGGTACCGGCGGCACCCTGGCCGGGACGGCAATGGCACTGCGTGAACGCAATAAAAACATCCAGATCGGCCTGGCCGACCCGATGGGTGCGGCATTGTTCAGCCACTACAAACATGGCGAACTGAAATCCGAAGGCAGCTCGATCTCTGAAGGGATCGGCCAGGGCCGCATTACCGCCAATCTGGAAGGGCTTGATATTGATCACCCTTTCCAGATCAGCGACGAAGAAATGCTGCCCATCGTCTTTGACCTGCTAAAGGAAGAAGGCCTGTGCATGGGCGGGTCCACCGGGGTGAATATTGCCGGTGCCGTCAAGCTCGCCCGCGAACTGGGTCCGGGCCACACCATTGTCACCATCCTGTGTGACCTTGGTACCCGCTATCAAAGCAAACTTTGGAACCCGGCCTTCCTTAAGGAAAAGGGTCTTCCGACACCTGACTGGCTTTAAACGCCAAGCCTTCTCGCAAAAACGTCCCGCAATTACTGCCGGGACGTTTTTTATTGGGCGGTCAGAACGATCAGAACGGTCAGGCCGTGCAGGTTTCCACCCTGCGGGCATAACGCCATAAATGGCCGGAAACCAGCAAGGCCACCACCAGCAACGCCCCGGCAAAACCGGCCACCGCCAACCAGCCCCCATGCGTCCAGAACCAGCCGCCAATAGACCCCATAAAACTGGAACCCAGATAATAAGACAGCAGATAAAGCGATGCCGCATGCCCCTTGGACTGCGTTGCCATGCGCCCGACCCAGCCACTGGCGACCGAATGGGCCATGAAAAAACCGCTGGTTAAAACAATAATGCCACCAATCACCATATAAATCGGCCCGGCCAGCGTCAGGGCCACACCGGCAAGGGCCACCAGAAGACCAATCGCCATAACCGGGCCGCGCCCGTGTCTATCGGCCATGCCCCCGGCAAGGGATGATGCGGCAATGCCAAACAGATACACCGTAAAAATAAGGCTGATCGCCCCCTGCCCCAAATGATAAGGGGCCGCCACCAGCCGGAACCCGGCATAGTTATAAACCGTGACAAAACAGCCCATCGCCAGCGCACCAATGGCAAACAGCAACGGCAATGCCGGATGGCGCACATGTTTGGCCCAGGCATTGATGTGATAGGCCAGTTGAAAGCCCGGCCTGGTGGTGAAATTGCGCGAGGGCGGCAGCAAAATGAAAAAGCCAATCGCTGCCAGAAGGTCAATCACCCCCAACACCCCCAGGGCGACTTCCCAGGATGTAAATTCCGTCAACAAGCCCACGCCCACACGGCCCGTCATGCCGCCAAAGGCCGTGCCGCCGACATAAAGCCCCATTGCAAACCCCAAACCACGCGGATGAATTTCCTCGGCCAGGTACCCCATCGCCACGGCAGGCACGCCACCCAGAACAACACCTTCCAGGGCACGCATCACCAGCAAAACATGCCAGTTGGGGATAAAGGCCTCGGCAATGTTTAAAACCGATGCCGCGCACATCGACACAAACATCAGCCGACGGCGGCCAAAGGCCTCGGATGCGGCACCGGCCAGCAAAATCGAAAAGGCCAGAAACCCGGTTGTCAGCGACAGGGCCAGCGAACTTTCCGCCGGACTCACGCCAAAATCGGTGGAAAAGGCCGGCAATAAGGGCTGCACACAATAAATCAGGGTAAAGGTGGCAAAACCGGCCAAAAACAGGGCCATCGCCACCCGGCGATAGGCCGGTGTGCCGGGTTCTACCCAGCTTTGCGGGCTGGCTGGGGGCACAGGGGTGGATAGCAGGTTGTGGTCTGCCGTTTGGTCACTCATTTTTCGTCCTTGAAGAATTGCCGTAAAGGGCATTTTTGATTTTTTGAAAGTGTTGCACCTTCCCGGCCATCCGTCCAATATATGTTAGTGGCATTCTTCATCTGTTTTAGAGATACCAAAATTGGAACTGCGACATATCCGTTATTTCCTCGCTGTGGCCGAGGAAGGCAATTTCACCCGTGCCGCCCAGCAAATCGGCATTGGGCAGCCACCGCTAAGCCAGCAGATCAAGGATCTGGAAACTGAAATTGGCGCCAGGCTGTTTCATCGCCTGCCCCACGGCGCAGAACTGACCGATGCCGGGCGTGCCTTTCGCGATATTGCCGGTCAATTCCCTGCCCTGGCGCAACAGGCGGTGCAGGCCGCCCGGCGTGCCGCACGCGGCGAAGTGGGCAATTTGCATGTCGGTTTTACCGGCTCTGCCGCGTTTAACCCGGTGGTGCCTGCCGCCATTCGCACCTTTCGCCGGGCCTGGCCGATGGTCAACCTGACCCTGACCGAAACCAATTCCACCCGCCTGCTTGCCAGCCTGATCGACGGGCAGCTTGATGCCGCCTTTTTACGCCAAAACGCAGTGGATCATTCTGATATTGCCCTGCACGACCTGGGGTCCGAACCGATGGTGGCCGTTCTCCCCGGGAGCCACCCCGCCGCCAGCGCCGAAACCATCAATTTGGCGGCACTCGCCAATGATCCCTTCATTTTAACCCCGCGCGAGGTCGGGCCGACCCATTTTGACACCGTGATGAACGCCTGCCAGCAGGCCGGGTTTACGGCACGTTTGGGCCAGTCCGCACCACAATTTGGCTCTGTCATCAATCTTGTTGCGGCTGAACTGGGCGTGTCGCTGGTACCCACATCGATGCAGCAATTACAGGCGCGCGGTGTTGTTTATCGACCCATTGCGGGCAGTGCGCCGGTGGCCTGGCTGTCTCTGGCCTATCGGCGCGATGCACGATCCTCTGTGACCGACAATTTCATTGGCGGGATCGTCAAAAATGCCTGAGCGATCAGGCTGCATCACACGCGTACTGCATCCTTAATATATTCCAGTGCCTGCTGAAATAACGTATCGGCATCATTCAGGGCGCTATCGAGCACCAATGGCGTGCCTTGCCAGGGTTCATATTCGCGGGCCAGCACCGCCTGCCAGTCCGGCAATTTCAGGTTTTCAACGGTTGATATACGGGTTTCAATCCGCTGGCGATGCAGGGCCGCATCCGAACAAACCAGTTCGATCTCGCAAAACCGCGTTTGCGCCCTGCCCGCAACCTCACGCCAGGCATCGCGGGTGATGGCAATGGGATTAACACTATCGGCAATCACAAACTGCCCCAGCCGCAAATTATCCTCTGCCACCCTGTAGGCCACCATATAGCCCTCCGGGCCCATTTCGCGGTTGCCAGTGCCATATTGCGCATCGGCATCGCGCAAGGCCTGTTCGATGCTGTCAATGCGCAGCCACATGGCTGGCATGGCACGGGCCAGTTTTTCTGCCAGCGTGCTTTTGCCGCAACCGGGCAATCCGCCCAAAATAATCAGCATATCCCGGCCCTCATCCTGTTTTGTCTCTCTTGCGCGAAATGATACCGCGCGCTGGCGTTATGATATTTTTGCCCTAAATTAGGTCTTAACAGAGCCCATTGGCGCGGCTGAAAAAACGCCCTGCGCCCAACAGGATATATTGTTATGACACGTTTCTCCATCCTTGACCTGTGCCCGGTAAATGCGGGCGAACATCCATCCGATGCGCTGCGCAATACCCTGGAACTGGCCCAGCACGGCGAAAAGCTGGGTTATCATCGCTACTGGCTGGCCGAACATCACAATATGCCCGGCATTGCCAGTGCCGCCACATCCGTGGTCATTGCCCATGTTGCCGGGGGCACCAAAACCATTCGGGTTGGCTCGGGTGGCATTATGCTCCCCAACCATGCGCCTTTGGTGATTGCCGAACAGTTTGGCACCCTCGATGCCCTGCATCCGGGCCGCATTGACCTGGGCATTGGCCGCGCACCGGGCACGGACCAGCGCACGGCAGCCGCCCTGCGCCGCGACATGCACGGCAGCGAAGAACGCTTTATCCAGGATGTGTTGCAGGTTCAGCAATTCCTGGCCCCGCTGGAGGGCAAACCCGCCATTCGTGCCGTACCCGGTTATGGGTCGCAAGTGCCAATGTGGCTTTTGGGGTCCAGCCTGTTCTCCGCCGACCTTGCCGCGCGGTTGGGCCTGCCCTTTGCCTTTGCATCGCACTTCGCGCCCGATTATCTGATGCAGGCTCTGGATCTTTATCGTTCGCGATTTGAACCGTCCGATCAGTTGGATAAACCCTACGTTGCCGCCGCAATGGGCTTTTTTGCCGCCGATAGCGACGAAGAAGGCCAGTATCTTGCCACCTCGATGCAGCAGCAATTTTTGAATTTGCGCCGGGGCAATCCGGGCCAGTTGCCTGTCCCCGTTGAGGATATGGACACGATCTGGAATTCGATTGAAAAGGCCGGTGTCGACCATGCCATGCGGTATGCCGCCGTGGGGTCACATGCCACGGTCAAGGCCAAGGTGCGGGAATTTCTTTATGAAACCCGCGTGGATGAACTGATCCTGACAGCCAATATTTATGACCATCAGGCACGGCTTAAATCCTTTGCCCTTGGTGCGGCCATTCGTGACGAACTGGCGGCCGAAAAGGCACAAACCGCCTGCGCCTGAAAACCATCAGGCCATTTTGCCTTTTAACCCTGATAAAGGGCATATTTCACAAACCGCCGGGCACGGGCTTGTCCGGCGGTTTTCACAAGGCCCCACCAAACCAGCCCCCTGGTCATTTGGATGCCGCCCCTTCCATATCGTGAAAAGCCTTCTGCATTCGCTTGCACATCGTAACGCCTTCGGACATGATACCGACGCGGTTAAAACGATTTTTCCTTTTGCCGCAATGTCTTGCTTGCAAAGGTTGATGCGTTCGCGATGATCAAATTTATTCTGGCCGCCCTGCCCATTGCCACCATTCTGTTTTTAATGATCAAGGCAAACTGGGGCGCGGCCCGTGCCGGGGCGGCAGCCTGGTTTGTCACCGCGATCATCGCCTTTTTTGCCTTTGGCACCCCGGTGGATATATTGATTGTCGCCCAGGCCAAGGGCGTGATGCTGGCCCTTTATATTCTGTATATCGTGTGGGCCGCGCTGATCCTGTATTTTGTCGCCGAGGAAGCCGGGGCCATCAAAACCATTGGCGCGGCCATTCGCAAACTGACCGATGACCGCCCGTTGCAATTGCTGATTTTGGGCTATGTCTTTGCCACCTTCCTGCAAGGGGTTGCCGGTTTTGGCGTGCCCATTGCGGTGATCGCACCCTTATTGCTGGGTATGGGTTTTTCACCGGTCCTTGCCGTTGCCGCCCCCATGATCGGGCATAGCTGGTCGGTCCTGTTTGGCAATATGGCAACCTCGTTCGAGGCGCTGATTGGCGTAACCGGCATTCCCGGCAGTGAGCTAACCCATTATTCCGCCATTTTGCTGGGCCTGTCAGGTTTTACTTGCGGGGCGGCAGTATTGTGGCTTGATGGCGGGTTTCGGACTGTTCGCCGCCGCATGGTGCCGCTGGTGATTATCGCCGGGGTGATGGGTGTGGCCCAATATATGATGGCAAATTATGGCGTCTGGACGCTGGGCGGGCTAACCGCCGGGATCGCCGGGCTGGCCGTTTCCATAATCGTCACCCGGTTCTGGAAACCGCACCCCGATGACATTGCCGAACCCAATGGCGACGACACGCACCACATGCCCCTGATCGAAGGGTTAACCCCCTATCTGGTGTTCATGGTGATTGTCGGTTTGGCAACCTTTGTCACACCGATCAAACACTTCCTGAACGGCATTGAAATCACCCTATCCTTCCCGGCAATGGAAACCCTGCAGGGCTGGAAAATTGCCGCCGAGGATGCCAAGGGCATTGCCCTTTTTGGTCATCCCGGCGCACTTTTGCTTTATACCGCCGCCGTCAGCTTTGCCTTTTTCAAACTGCGCCATCAATATGGCCCAGGCATTGGCAAACGCATCATGCAGCGTACACTCAAAAGCGGCCTTCCCACCAGCATTGGCATGGTGCCGGTGATTGCCCTGGCCCTGATGATGGACCATGCCGGCATGACCTTTGCCCTGGCCGAAGGCGGATCCAAGCTGTTTTCCGGGGTCTTTGCCATTGCCTATCCACTGGTGGCGCCGTTAATTGGCGCACTGGGCGCCTTTATGACCGGCAGTACCAATAATTCCAATGTGGTTTTTGGCATGTTCCAGCGCCACACCGCCGAACTTTCCGGCATTTCCACCGCCCTTATTCTGGCCGCCCAGGCCACGGGGGCGTCGCTTGGCAGCATGCTGGCACCGTCCAAAATCATGGTGGGATGCTCCACCGTCGGCCTGTCGGGCAAGGAAGGACCGGTGCTATCGGTCGTGCTGAAAACCGGGATGATCCTGACGGTGCTAAGCGGTGTATGGGCGCTGGGAATTTTGCTGGTTACAATGATTCTGGGGGGCCAGTAAGATGAAAAAATTCCTGTTTAATCCGGTTTTTCTGGTTCTGGCGTCCCTGATTCTGCCCGTCATATCCTTTCTGGCAATGGCCCATAACGCGATACTGGCGGACATTTTATTTGCCCTGTTTGTGCTGGTCATGGCGCTGATTGCCCTGCGCAAATAGGGGTTTGATCCCACCCATCAAACGCAGGGCACCCCAACAGATCGCGCCCAAGGCATCAGATTGCTATTTCTGAAATCAAATTTCAAATATAGCAATATTATGCGCCACAACCATCAGCCCAATGTAAACGTCGATAACATTTTATAGGGTTTCGCAACTACACCACACAACCGGAACCCGTTAGGGACGGAATGTTGCCAGCTTGATGCCAAAGGCAACAAAGACAGTGCCGGTTACGGCCTTTAACGCCCGCTGGAAACGGCCATTGCGCACCGCCCCGGTCAAACGCGCCAGCAGTAGAACCATTGCACTAAACCACACCGCATTGATCAGGGCATGAAGGCAAACCAGCGTAAAGGCCGCCGTGACCGAGCCCGCCCCGACCGGCACAAATTGCGGAAAAGCCGCCAGATAAAAAATCGACACCTTGGGATTAAGCGCATTGGTCAAAAACCCTTCGGCATAAGCCTTGGCAAGGGTGCGTTTGCGCTGCGCAGGCGCGGTTTCAGCCACGGTTTTTACCCCGCGCCAGGCATCGCGCAGCGCCTTGATCCCGATCCAGCACAAATAGGCCGCACCCAGCATTTTAACGATGAAAAATGCCTGTGCCGATTGCACCAGAATAACGGAAATACCCAGGATCGAGAGCGTACCATGCAGGTAAAACGCCGAAACAAACCCGGCCACATTGGCAAAGCCCGCCGCGCGGCCCGATGTTGGCACCGTTTTGGCAACCAATACCCCATTGGGGCCGGGTGACATCACCAAAAGCGATGTGACCAGCGTAAAAGTCAGTATCTGCGACCAATCAAGCACCTATCGTCCCCTTCTGTCCAAGTGCGGCATATTGCCAGAAAGGCACCAGATTAGCCGACGGATCCAACATATGATACAGGCTTGGCCGCACATACCCACTTATTGCGATATGCCAATCCAGCCGATTGATCCGGCAATGGCCTTTATGCCACCCCCAGGCGCTGCCCCCGATATTTGCGATCCAAAATCGGTTGCCACCAGCCCGGATGGTTCAAATACCACGCGACCGTATCGCGCAGGCCGGTTTCAAGGCTGTATTGCGCCTGCCAGCCCAGGCGGTTTTCCAGCTTGGTCGCATCAATGGCATAGCGCCTGTCATGACCGGGGCGGTCGGTGACAAATTCGATCATTTCATCGTCGGGCGGCAGGGTACGATGCGGGGAAAGGTCACGCACATGGGCAATGATCTGGCGGGCAATATCAATATTGCGCGCCTCGTTTCGCCCACCAACATTATAGGTTTCGCCAATAGTGCCATGCTGCAAAATCAGGCGCAGCGCGGCAACATGGTCAGTCACATGCAGCCAGTCGCGGATATTTTGCCCGTCGCCATAAACCGGCAATTTGCGCCCTGCCATTGCATTGAGAATCATTAACGGAATGAATTTTTCGGGAAACTGGAACGGACCATAATTGTTGGAGCAGTTCGACACCACCACCGGCAAACCATAAGTATGATGCCAGGCCCGCACCAGATGGTCCGACGATGCCTTGCTGGCCGAATAGGGCGAGGTGGGCTGATAGGCCGTTGTTTCACTAAACAGCCCTTCCGCACCCAGCGATCCATAAACCTCGTCGGTTGAAACATGGTGAAACCGGAAGATTTTTTGCCGGTCAGAAGGCAGATTGCGCCAGTATTTAAGTGCGGCATCCAGCAGGCAATAGGTTCCGACAATATTGGTCTGGATAAAATCCCCCGGCCCGTCGATGGAGCGATCGACATGGCTTTCGGCAGCCAGATGCAGGATGGCATCGGGTTGGTAATCCTCCAGAATATGGCTGATTTTATCACCATCGGCGATGTCCGCCTGCATGAAACGATAACCCGGTGCCCCGTCGATCGCGGCCAGAGAGCGTTGGTCGGACGCGTAAGTCAGCTTGTCGATATTTAGAACCTGCCAGCCGCAGTCTCCGACCAGATAACGGCACAGGGCCGATCCGATAAAACCGGCACCGCCAGTGACGATCACACGCATGAATATCCTCATTTTTTGAAAATACCGGGCCTGTCAGGGCATATGATGGGACCATTCAAACATGGCCCGCACAAGGCAGAAAAAGGGTTTTACGATTGCAATGTTCTTATTTTGTTCTATTCTGACACCTCGCATAAACACCCCTTTACCATCGGAGTTCCGCCATGCGGACCAGCCCCCTGCCAAGCACCGATACCCGCAACACCACAGCACAGGACCCTGCCCTGCTGCCTGCCCGTGCACACAAGGGGCGCGGCGCGGTTTCCAACGCCAATGGCCGGTTTGAAAAATTTTCGCATCATGCCTGGGATGATGGCTGGCTGACGCAACCCGGCGATGCCCCTGCCAACGGTGACGATGCGATTGGGAATATATCGGAGGCCCCGCGCCTGAAAACCACATTGGGTATTGATGGCGCGCGCAGTGTGATTACCCGCAACCAAAGCCCGGATGTACCATTTGATCGCTCGATCAACCCTTATCGCGGCTGCGAACATGGCTGCATTTACTGTTTTGCCCGGCCAACCCATGCCTATCTGGGCCTGTCACCAGGACTGGATTTTGAAACCAAACTGTTCTGGAAGCCCGATGCCCCGGCCCTGCTGCGCAAACAGCTTGCCGCCAAAACCTATATGCCCGCCCCCATTGTGATTGGCACTGCGACCGACCCATACCAGCCGGTGGAACGCGAAAAACAATTAACGCGGCAACTGGTCCAGGTGCTGGCCGATTGCCGGCATCCCTTTTCGATCATTACCAAATCGGCCCTTGTCAGCCGCGATATCGACCTGATCGCGCCAATGGCCCGGCACAACCGGGCGTCTGTTGCCATGTCGGTCACGTCACTGGATCACCGGCTGTCCAACCTGCTTGAACCGCGGGCCAGTGCGCCGCATCGCAGGCTCGATGCCATTCGTAAACTGACCGATGCGGGCATTCCGGTCACGGTGTTATGCGCGCCGATCATTCCCGGCCTGAATGACAGTGAAATTGAAAATCTGGTTGCCGCCTGCAAACAGGCCGGGGCACAGTCGGTTTCGCATATTGTCTTGCGCCTGCCGCTGGAAATTGCCGATTTGTTTGAGGAATGGCTGGAAAACCATTACCCGGACCGGCGCGACAAAGTCATGTCGCTGGTGCGGCAAATGCGCGATGGCAAGGTGTATGACGCCACCTTTGGCACCCGTATGCGCGGCAGCGGCCCGATTGCCGATTTAATTGCCAAGCGGTTTGATCTGGCCCGGCGCAAACATGCCATGACCGGCCGTTCGCTGGATCTTGATTGCAGCGGCTTTATCCGTCCCGGCCCGGATGGGCAATTATCCCTGTTTTAAACGTGATGGGACATCGGGTATTTGCGCCACATATTGCCCCGGCGTGGTGCCAAATGTCTTTTTAAAGGCGCCAATAAAGGCACTGATATTTTCATATCCCAAATCAAGGGCAATGGTCGTTACCGCGTTACCCGATGCCAGCATCTCTAGCGCGGCCAGCATCCGGGCGCGTTGCCGCCAGTCGCGAAAGGCAAGGCCGGTTTCGGCTACGAAACGTCGGCTAAGGCTCCGCGGTGCCATACCGGCCCAACTGGCCCATTGTGCCATGCCGCGCGTATCGGCCAAGTCGGCGGCAAGTGCGCGGGTAATGCGTTGCAAGCGCGGGTCCTGCGGGGCGGGCAGGTTCAGGCCGACCGGCCGGGCCGAGGCAATTTCATCCAAAATAACCCGTGCCAGATTGTGCTGAGCCGGGCTTTGCGGGCCATCTGCCCAAGCTGACGCCCGGTTAATTGCCGCTTCCAGCAACGCATTGCTTTCTACTGTTAATGGACTTTGCGGCAATGTCGCGCACAGGGCGGGCGGGATATAAACACTCCATCCCTGAAACGGGCCGTTTGATTGCAAGCCATGATCATGATGGGGTGGCACCCAGGCCGCATGACAGGCCGGAACCAGCCACGCCCCGGCATCGGTCTCCACCCGGATTGATCCGCTCAGGGTGCCAATCAATTGCCCGTAAGCATGGGCGTGACGTGCCGTCTCGCGCACAAGCGCACTGCGCCGCACCACCACACGGATGGCGGGGGACACCTGCGTATCATTCAGCAAGGATGGATCAATCAGATAATCTGCCATGATGGCCTTAATTCCGTATTTTTTGGCAAGAGCCCGTCAGACAAGCCAGTTTTATACCGCTATTTTCCCGTGACCGGCAAAGACATTGGGCCTTTGCCCGCACGGAGAATGCAACATGACACCGCAGAACGCACAAAACCTGCTCACGACCCTGTTTGAAACCCTGATGGATCAAAGCGTTCCGACAACAAAGCTCGCAGCCTTTTTTACCCCGGATTACGTGCAAATTGTGGATGGCAAGAGGTTGGATTTAAATGGTTTTCTAAGCCATGCCGCCATCCTGCGTGACACGCTGGTCAAAACCGATATCCGTTTTGAAAACATCATCACCGGTGGCAACACCATTGCCGATATTCATTTTGTGCATGCGCAAAAGAAAAACGGCCAAACCATCATGTATGGACGGCCCACTGAAAGCA
>NZ_JPWH01000060.1 GCF_003326755.1 Thalassospira profundimaris
GCCGCATCAGGCTTGCGCATTTGCCAACCCAGTTAGCCAGCAAGGAACGCGACAGCTCCATGCCGTCACGGGCATAAATGCCACTCTGGCGGTACAGGGGAAGATGATCGGCATATTTCGAGACCAGCGCATGGGCGAGAAGATGGGCCGAGGGCATGCCGCGTTCCACCGGCAGGGATGGCATGGGCCGTTGTACCATGCTCTCGCAAGACCGGCACGACAGGCTCGGACGGACATGACGGATCACCCTGAAGTGGCCGGGCACATAATCGAGGATCTCGGTGATATCTTCGCCAACCTGTTTCAGTGTGCCACCACAGTGGGGGCAATCCCCCTGCGGTTCATGACGCACCTCTTCACGCGGCAGATGGTCGGGCAATGCCCGGCGTTTGCGCTTTTCTGGCAGGGAGGTTTCGCCAGTGATCGAAGCGCTCGCATCAGGGTGGTCAAGGGCAACGGGATCATCGTCCCCGGAAGCCTCGCTTTCGAGTTCCTCCAGCGATAATTCCAGCTGGGCGATCTCCCGATGGATCTTCTCGGACGATTTGCCAAACGCCACTTTACGCAACCGGGCGATGGTGAGCTTCAGCTTCTCGATCTCCAGCGCTTTGAGCTGAAGACCGGATTTGGCCGCCGCCAGCTCCTGGCGGGAAGCTGCCAACTCATCGGCAAGAGAGTGCTGAAGCACCGTAAACGCATCGGCCTGACGGGCGATGATGGCTTTAAGGTCCTCAATGCTGTCGGGGAGATCGGCGGGCGGGTTTTGCATGGCCCAATTATAGCCAATACGCCGCTTCAACCCAAGCGTTTCTGCCGGTTCCGATCAAAAAATATCCGCTTGGTTGCGGTCTTATCCGGCCATCTCCGGACGCCATGTGCGCTGCGGCATCCGCCAGTCAATCCCTTCCAGCAACATGCTCAATTGCGCCGATGTTACATGAGCAACCCCGTCGTTTGCCGAGGGCCAGACGAACCGGCCCCGTTCCAGTCTTTTGGCGAACAGACAGAACCCCTGGCCATCCCACGCCAAAATCTTGATCAGATCGCCCCGGCGCCTGCGAAACACAAACAGATGACCGGTAAAAACATCCTTGCCCAAAACCTCCTGCACCAGCATTGACAGGCCGTTCATGCCTTTGCGCATGTCTGTTCGGCCCAACGCCAGATAAACACGCACACCACCCGCGACCTGGATCATGAGACCTCCAGAACAGACAAGAGGTGCTTCAACGTGCGGGGCGGGATCGTTTCACGCACTTCAACACGACGGCCATTGCACAGGGTGATGACAATCCGGGCAATCTCGGCCTCATCAACCGGTTCAGACAAAGAGATATCTTGCGGGCGATCAGAAGAATTATCCGCAACATCCTGGCGGTCGGTCAGCGCGACCGGCACAAAAGTCGGGCTGCCATCTGTCGGCCTGCCATACTGTCGACGCCACTTATTCAGGGTGCTGTAACCAATCCCTTTCCGGGCGGCAAAGTCCCGAACCGACAAACCGGAACCAAAACTCGCGGCAGCAAGACGCTGCTTTTCCTCTGTCGTCAGACTGCGTCCGTTGACAATGTCATAACTACATATGTCGGCCAAATCCCGATTTCCCGAGCTGTTCGGAGACACCGCTCCCTCTTGCTCATAAAATCCGGTCTTTCGCTCTCTCCCGCAAGGTAGCCGTGAGGGGACGCTTACGATTCTTGTGCATTCGATCGGTTATTTTCGATTGTTTCCTGCAATAGATTTCCCCATCTTCACCGCACAAACCCCACTTATCTGCGCACGTCACTTCGTTTAGACAACGAAACAGAAGCCTACTGCAATTATAGATTGATGAATTCACAGTACCTTAACGACCACCTATCACGGTAGATGTAAAACACTAATACAGATTTCCCAAAGTAGGGCGCATTACTGCGCCCCACTCCGTCACACCGTCATTAACTGCTTTGCCAGTTTGCAGCAATTACGGCCTGAGTATTCTGAAAATCGGTACTGTTACGATCCAAACTGTCAACCGACACTTCATTGACACCAAAAACCGACATTGCATCGACAAGGTTTTGCACATTCGAAGCTTGTAGCGTACTGCCACCAACTTCGATTGCTCCAACCTGCTGACCGTTCGAGGCATACCAATCAGCCACCGTCAAACTATCATCGGATCCAAGGAGCTGAATCATCAAGTCGTCACCTTGCTGGAACAGCCAGACTTCTTCAGCCGCCAGTTCAGTTCCCAAGGAGATAGTATCTATTGGATCGGCATTAACAATAACGTCGTGATCCGCTCCCCGTCCAAACATGAAAGTATCTGCTCCCGATCCACCGGTTAAGGTGTCACTACCAGAACCACCATAGAAAGTATCATTCCCGGCGTTACCAACAAGTACATCATCCAGAGCAGACCCAACGATAAAATCATCGCCAACTGTTGCATCCGCATACGCCCCTGGCACATCGAGAT
>NZ_JPWH01000061.1 GCF_003326755.1 Thalassospira profundimaris
AAACGGGCTCGTCTTCGGATGGGCCCGTTTTTAATTCAGGAACTGATTTACCTGAATGATCAAAATTTCCATTTTCAATAGCCATCATGAGCATTGTTCTTTACCGCACAAATGTTAACTTGAGTTCATTATATACTTTCGAATCGAGGATAGCTCTTGAACAAAATTAATGCGCGCTCCGGTACGTTTTTGGACAACATGAAATTGCCGGTTCACCGTTGGTTCCGATACTCGGCTGGTTTTTCGGCGCAATGGGTTGAAGACGAAATCATCCGTTTTGAACTAGAAAGTGGAAAAAAAGCAAAATTACTGGATCCTTTTGTTGGCTCAGGAACCGCTTGCCTTTCGGCATGTGCGCTACAACGAAAATCCATTGGCCTTGAAGGCCACCCTTTTGTTGCGCGAATTGGTCAAGCCAAGAATTTATGGCACTTAAACTCAGATGAATTCGTAGATTCTTGTCTAGAAATAGTTGATAGAGCAAGAAATATAAAACCATCACAGATCATTTTGGATAACAAAGGCCTTCTAGAAAAATGCTATGAAACCGAATCTCTTCAAAGACTATTTTCCCTGCGGCTAGCTTATGAGGATCTAAAAACTGAATCAGCCATTTGGCAACTATCCTGGCTGAACATAACCTCAATATTAAGAGCTTGCAGTACAGCCGGAACTGCACAATGGCAATATATTCTTCCCAAAAAAAACAAATCGCGAGTTCTTGACCCATACGAAGCTTTCTTAGCAAAGATGGATCTAATGGCTTCAGATATGAAGTTATCTCAAAAAAAAGGATGGGGAAAAACAGCAAATATCATCCAGTATGATTCCAGAAAAAATTTTGTGGAAAAAAATTTTAATTTGGCTATTACGTCCCCCCCTTATCCCAATAACTACGACTACGCAGATTCCACTCGACTTGAAATGACCTTTTGGGGTGAAATCAATGGATGGGGGGACCTAAAACATGCTGTTCGTCCAAGTATTATGCGTTCCTGCTCGCAGCACTCGGCTTCAGACAAAATAAACCTAGACGAGATTCTATCAAATCCAGAACTTTCGCCGATATTAGCGGAATTGCAACCAGCGACGAAAGAGCTGGCAGCAATTCGACTAACGAAAGGCGGGCGAAAAACATATCATACAATGGTAGCAGCTTATTTTTACGATCTAGCAAAAATCATAAGAAACGTCTACGCTAGCTTAGAGAAAGATGCCCGTGCATGCTTTGTTATAGGAGATTCTGCGCCATATGGCGTTCATGTACCTGCTGAACGATGGCTTGGTGAACTTGCACTTTCAGTTGGATTCAAACGTTTTCAGTTTGAAAAGATTCGCGATCGCAATATAAAATGGAAAAATAGAACACACACCGTTCCCCTTCACGAGGGTCGGCTTTGGCTTATAAAGTGAGAAAGATAAATAATGGCAGAAGTAAACTCGTCATCTGGCCACAAACTCGGCCAACTAGTGGGAGATTGGTTTGAAGAATATTTTGTGTGCCCTTTGTTGAAAGAGGTTGCAGAATCTTTAAATCTTTATGCAGATTCTAGATTTAACAGTCGAGCATGCCGTGGGCATAAAATTATCTGGGAATACCTAGATTCCAACGAAGTTGATTACGACGCTGTTCTTGAAATTAACGGGACCAACGCCCAAAAAGGTATCCCGGTTGCCTTTATTGAATGTTTTTGGCGAAGAGGAAGTCGGCATTCAAAAGACAAAGCTCGAGATGATAGCGGTAAACTTATGCCTATGAGGGACACCTACCCTTCTGCAAGATTTCTAGGCATTATCGCAGCAGGAGATTTTACTGCTCCGGCACGCGAACTCGTCATGTCACGAGGAATTGATTTATTCTATATTCCAAAAGCGAAGATAGTGGAAAGCTTCAACTATTGCGGCCTCACAATAGATTATGATGACAAATCAACAGAATATGAAAAGGATAAAATAGCAAGATCATTCATTGAGGGATTTAGCGCAAAAGAAAAAAGAAGTGAAGTCGCCACAACTCTTATTAATCTGGTTGGGAAAAACGAAATTGAAAATTATATAACACGAGTACGGGCAAGATTATCATCTTCACCACAAGAAATTAGAATTATTTTAAGACAGCAATCAATACCAATTCGATTTGAAAGCACACAAAAAGTTGCCCTATTTCTAAACGACCCAGATTTATCAATGAGAAACCCTGCCGAAAGCTTCGTTTATGAAATAAGCTATTCCGACGGATCCGAATTTTCCAAAGAGGTTACGTCCATGTCGGAACTCAAGGAGTTACATAAACAAATTTCCACTCTGGAAAAACACATGATAGGCGATAATAAACCACCTACGTGGTCGTACCGGTAAATCCGCTCGTATCG
>NZ_JPWH01000062.1 GCF_003326755.1 Thalassospira profundimaris
GCTACTGGATTTGAATGAGTCTGGACCCTAGCAACAAGCGTCAATCTGAGCCCTAATTACTTTGGAAGAGCCTTCAAGAAAAGCTTTGGAATTCCGCCATGGCGTTTTATTCGCGAGCGAAGGTTAAACCTAGCAAAAGAAATGCTTATGGATATTGACGTACCAATCACCAAAATCGCTATTGACCTTCAGTTTTCAAGCCATAGCCATTTCACTACAGCTTTCTACGAACTAACAGGAACCACCCCTTCCAAATTCAGAGGGTCAATTCTAAGAAAAAACTAAGCAGTTCGGCATAATTTAATTGAGAAAAACTCAAAGCAAATTTTTCGTGTTTAGCAACACTTAACATCTTAACAACGGGGTCGAATTAAGAAAAATGATACAGCAAGTACGCAGGAACATTCAGGTAGTTAACCGGCTGAGAGTTTTGGTGCAAACGCCGCATTTGGCTGAGCACACTCCTAAGATCATTGACAATCCTCGAAAAGTCGTAGGACAGGCCATTCACATGTTGAAGCTGAAAAGATGAAGAAACCTCATCGTCGCTGATGGATATGATGCGTCCCCAAAAGCACAGATGTAAGTGTAGATCACCTTTGAATAAGGGTGTTATTACATTGGACGGTTTGATTTGAACAACGAAAAATAGGTGATAATTTCCCTACTACTTTCAATTCACTGCGGCTGAACTGGGCAACGGCTTTAGCAAAATCTTGCAACAAGACCTGTTCGCGTACCCTCATTCTATCAACTGGCGAGAGCTCCAGATCTTGCACGAAATATTTGAGCTTTGAAAATAGAGTTGAGAGATATACTTGCCTATCTAACAAGACAAACGTGTGATTGGGGCCACCACGTAATCCAACCTTGCACAATAAGAAGCTGGGCCAATGGCACCAGCCACCCATGCTCAACCTATTTACCCGCCAAGAGGAGATAGAGATGTGCGCAAACAAGTTCCAACATTAACCTGAATTATTCCAAGTAAGTCATTCAAGCTTAAACTCTTATTTATCAGAAACTCTGCTGACCTGTCGCTTTCTCGATCAATTTATCAACAGATACAGCCAAAACTAAAAGCAGTCCTGTCACAATCAATCGCACCTCGTTCTCAACCCCCATCAGATTAAGGCCATTCTGGACTGTACCTATGACCAAGCAGCCAAGAAGCGCAGCGTGTATGGATCCTCTCCCACCAAATAGACTTACACCCCCGATCACCGCAGCAGCTATAGACTCAAGCAAAAGAGTTCCGCCTCCGACACCGCCTCCTGTAAAGACACCAACGCCGAGTGTACGAGATGCTGCAATTACACCAGCCAGGGCCGCAACTCCGCCAGCTATAGCAAATGCAGCCATTTTTATGTGATGTACTTTAATGCCAGCCCTGCGCGCAGCTTCGTCGTTATTACCCACGGCATAAAGGTACAATCCGAACTGCGTCTCTTTGAGAACATAGCCACCAATCGCTAACAACACCGCGAAAATCAGAACAACCAGAGGAATACCCTGATGCGCATTGAGAATGGACACGACAATAGCACCAAATAATGCGGCACCGCTTATTGGCAGCAGCAGACTGGTTACAATAGATGTCTCAAGACCATGACGCTGCCGACGAACGACACTTGAAAAGACAAGTATCGCAAAGCACGCCAAACCCAGGGCGAAAATGCCCCATGCAGCAAATCCGGCCAGTTTGATTTGCGCAATGTTTTCAACACCTGTCCCCATCAAGCCATAACGAGAAGTCTGTGGCAACAGAAGTAATTGCACACCATTTAATGCAAGTCCCAAGCCAAGAGTGACGACAAACGACGGCACGCCCACAAAGGTCACCCATCTCGCCGAAATGCCGCCGATAACAGCACCGACTGCAATCGCGAAGGGGATCGCCACCCAAGGAGAAAACCCGAACTCCACAATTAATTTGGCCATCAACACTGCCGTAACACCGTTGATTGCGGCAATAGACAGATCAATTTCTTTGACGAGCAGAACAAACATTATGCCGAGTGCCATAATGCCGACAACCGTACTCTGCAGCAAAAGGTTGGACAAGTTACGCGACGTAAGGAATACATCGCTCTGCGCACTGAAAAATACGCCTAACACGGCTAGACCAACTATTATTGGAAAAGCGCGCAAATCGTTTGACAGAATTTCCCCAAATTTTCGTTTTTTCTTGGTCAACTTCTGGGACTCACTAGGCTCAGGACTCATTAATTGAGGTAAA
>NZ_JPWH01000063.1 GCF_003326755.1 Thalassospira profundimaris
CTACTGGATTTGAATGAGTCTGGACCCTAGGTGCTGTCGCGATTGTTGCGCGTGGTCCAGCCGGTTTTCGCCACCACATCAGGCAGCAAATTGACATTGGCAACATCAAGCTGCCCCATCGAAACCGCCTCTTCCATCAGTTTCAAACGATGGTCGAGATTGTATTTCAGCGCCCGTGCAATCGCATCATCAAGCGTCAACGGCCCGTCGATTTTCTCCTGATTGGCAAACAGCCGGTTTAAATCCGTCTGAACCCGGCTGTCATTTTCCGCCTGTGTCAGGGGTTCTGGCCGCACGGCACACCCGGCCAACAACAACATTCCCATCGCGGCAACAGGAACCATGCCCCTGCGCATACCGCGCCCGTTCCTTCCCACAGAACTGTTTAACAATTCCGATCTCCCTTTTTTTCCACTCGCCCTACCTGGCAAATGGCCCCAAAACAAATCGTCAAAACGCGTTTTTACAACGTCCCCGTTACGCGGCGAATACGTCAAATGCTGACAATGCCTTCGCCAGCAAACTGGCCTGGCGATCAACCGCCCCGCCCGCACCGGCAAGCTGGTCCGCAAAATCGATATTGCCCGATCCCGTAAACGCAATATCGACAGATGCGTCCTCTTGCGGCGTCAACACGCCCTGGACATTGCCCTGACCATCCTCAGGCGGTGTGGTACCGGTTTCACCCGAATTTTTCGGCGCTGGCGCGGGGGTGGCTTCCGGAGCAGGTGTCGGGGCGGCCTGGGGTTGCGGCGCTGAAACAGCCCCGCCCTGGCCTTGGTTCCCGTTCAAAGTTTCATTCGCGGATGGCCCCCCATCGCCCGATGGCAAAGGTGCATTCCCCGCATCGCCGCCCGCGCCAAGCGCCCCGGCACCGGTTGTGCCAAAGGGAGAACCAGTCGTACCCAGACCACCCCCAAAACCGCCGCCACCAAAGCCACCGCCCAAACCAGCACCAACAAATCCGCCCCGACCGGCATCAGTTCCGCCAGTCGTACCAAAACCAGCGCCCCGGGACTGACGCAGTCCCGTACTCACGGGCGTCCCGCTATTGTCGATCGCGCTCTGGCTCCCCAGTCTTCCCGTCACAGCTTGCGGAATCTCCCCACTGCTGCCGCCAACCTGGTCAAGTGCTGCCGTTACCGGAGCACCCGTATCACCAAGGTCGAAGCTAGGTACAGACAACAATATCTGTGGCTGGGCAACCGGTTCGGGAGCAGACGGTGGCGGCGTTGTCACGACAACCAGACGCGCTTCAACACGAATGGTCAAATCGCTGCTGGCCGTCAGATGGGCAGACGCATCCTCGGTCGCGGTAATCCGGATCGGCAAATTGCCAATAAAGCTGCCCGGCACCGTCCCGGTAAAGGTCACTGTTGTCCCATTCACCTGATAGCTCAACCACGCTGGCAGGGCCGAACCATCTGCCAAAGTCGCCTTAAAGCTCAGATTGTCGCCATCAACATCGTTAAACCCGGCAACAGAAACCGAATAATTCAACGGTCCGCCATTCTCAACCGTCGTCCCGGCAAGAGACGCCGGTGCATCAGGCGCGTCATTTACATCGCTCACAGCAAGACTGGCCGTGACATTCCCGGTGGAAAAGGCAGAAGTTCCACCCGATGTGGTGGTATCTGCCGTGCCAGGCCCGGAATTACCCGAAGCCGTGCCCGATGTCTGGTCCCATGCCTTGAACGACAGACTGGCCGTTTCGCCATTATTTCCATCGGGCACATAGCGCACCTGGCTTGATGAACTGAGCAAAACCGCAGCCGTGCCAGAGGCCGAGGTCAGATTCACCCAGTTATTGCCATCGGTGGAATATTGCCATGTACCATTCCCGGTGAGACCGGTAATCGCAATCCCCGACGATGCGCCACTATCCACATCATTGTAACCGGCACTGGTCAGCATCGATGAAACCAGCGTTGCCGAAGACGTCGTATCTTCATTGGTGCCCGTCAGCGTCACAGAGGCACCATTGGTAACGGTCGGCGCATCATTGACATCGCTGACCACAAGACTGGCCGAGGCGGTACCGGTCGAAAAGGCCGACGTACCGCCCGTTGTCGATGTATCTGCCGTACTCGCAACCGTATTGGTCGAAGCGGTGCCGGTGGTAGTATCCCATGCCTTGAACGACAGCGTTGCCGTTTCACCATTATCATTGCCGGGCACATAGCGTACCTGACTGGTGGAACTTAACAAAATCGCTGAAGTAC
>NZ_JPWH01000064.1 GCF_003326755.1 Thalassospira profundimaris
GCTCATAAAGTGCTCCTCACCAATCAGAGACCCGGACGGCAGACGCGGCGGATACCGGGAGAGCGGCGAAGGCGATTATGTCCTGGTCCATGACGGGCGCATTGTCGCCGACGGACGGATGGAACGGCCGAACGACGGAAAAGTCGCTGACAACGGGACGTTCGTCCTCTCCGACTGGCGCTTCGGCGACCAACTGCGCAGCACCTTCTATGCCTTTGACAGCCAGGGCCGTCAGTTGCTCTCCCATGAATTCGGCGCAAATGCGCTTAAGAGCGGCCTGTCGCCGGACGGACGCTTCGCCGTCTACATGACCGCAGGTGGCGACCATCCCGATGCCAGCAAGATGACCCTGCTCGATCTGACGAGTAGAGAGCTTCTCTGGTCACTGTGGCCGCCGTCGGGCGCACCGACGAGCTATGCGTTCGATACGGCGGCAACAGCGATGACGCGGCGCAGTACTGCCAGGCCAGCGGTGCCTATCTCGGTGGGGGTACTGGGTGGACGCCGGCGCCTTGCCTTAAGCGACTGCGGCGACCGTAGGGGAAACCTGCCTACCTTCCCTTTCCCCGGCGATTACCCAGGCATGAAACCGTGCTTCGGTAGATTTTGTCCGCCAGCGCCACGGCACCGCGCTGGTCGTATCGCCATGCGCTGCCGTCCGTTCGTGTGCAGGTCTGGCTGCTTTCGGGGGGCGTCAACGGCGCGCAGCCTAATTCCCTCGATGGAAACCTTAATCTTGCCCAGAGAGCCACGAGGATGCGTACTACGTTGCGCAGTGTATCCGGTATCTCGCTGAAGAGGCTCGTCGCAGCGGTTTCGATGAGACGGCGACGGGGCTGGGTGGAGGCCATCGAACTACCTCGCAAAAACGACCGATATTGACGGGGCCGATGTTCTGAGAAGGGCGGAACGTGTTTCCGCCCTTCCGTATTTCTCAAAACTGTGCGTCGAAATCTGATATACTGTCCGCGTTAAATTTATGGATTTCGAGAGAGTGAATATTGGTTACGCCCAAGTTTCGACAGCCGAACAAAATCTGACGCTTCAAACGGACGCCCTCTCGGCGGTCGAATGTGAACGCATCTTCGTGGAAACCGCGTCCGGCGCACAGCGCGACCGACCCGAGCTTAAGCGCGCGCTCGACTACATGCGGCCCGGCGACACGCTTGTCGTTTGGAAGCTCGACCGCCTCGCCCGGTCCATGCGCCAGCTCATCGACACGGTGGAGCAATCGAAGGGCTTCTGCTCCTTGACCGAGGCGATCTCGTTTGGCTGGACTTTAACCCCCAAGCCGGCTATGATCAGCCAGGCCACCGGCTGGATTTGGTGCTTTCCCCCAAGGCATATCATCAGATACGGGGTGGGCGCTGATGTGTCCGATCGCGAGCAAGGAGAAGGGATATCCGTTTGAGACAGCGTTGGCGGACGGCCTGAAGATTTCCGGCGTGGTGCTCGCCGACCAGATCAGGAGTCTCGATTGGCGTGCGCGGAAGGCATCGCAAGCTGACACGGCACCATCGGTCATCGTCGACGATGTTCTGGCGAAACTTGAGACGCTTCTTGGGTAGCTGGGAGGCACGATGGCGGATAGGGTGCGCGGTGATGTCCGCTGATGAGGGAATATGGATTGATCTGCGAGATGGCGATGCCCGATAGACGGACACGGCTTGGAGATAACCTCTTGTCAAGAATGAGTGAACCAACTGATGTGGAGTAATCCAAGACGTGAAAAGGTTCATTAAAGCAGGTATTCGAGGCGTCACCGCTGCGATTGTCATTGGACTGGGCGTTTGGGCTTGGTGGCATTTTCAACCGCAGGACTTGCCCGATGGATTCGCCGCCGGTAACGGCCGGATCGAGGCGGTCGAGATCGATATCGCGGCCAAGACCGCGGGCCGGGTCCGGGAGATCCTGGTCAACGAGGGCGACTTCGTCAGTGCCGGTCAGGTCTTGGCGAAAATGGACACGGTCGTCATGGAGGCGCAGCTCCGGGAGGCCGAGGCGCAGCTGCGCCGGGCGCTCATCGGCATCGAGACCGCGCAAAGCCGGGTGACCCAGCGCGAAGCCGAGAAGCAGGCCGCCGAGGCGCTCATAGCCCAGAGGAAGGCCGAGCTCGACGCCGCGCAAAGGCGGGTCGCGCGCTCGGAGGAGCTCTCCCCGAAAGGCGCCGTCCCCGTCTCGAAGCTGGACGACGACCGCC
>NZ_JPWH01000065.1 GCF_003326755.1 Thalassospira profundimaris
AGGGCAGGCTATTTTAATGTTGGTTGCGGGGACCCGAGGCCACCATTGTTATAACTTCAGGTGGACTTTGGTTTTTATGCTCGGTCGCAATGTCGAGAATGCCCATCAACTCACCCCGCAAGCTGATTTGAAAGTCGCCGCGCTTATCTCCCGGCGTGACAATTATTTCTCCAACTACAGACCTGATTGCGTCTGCCGCCTCCGCATACATCAGTGGATCGTCAAGAGCTGCGGTCAGGTTTTGCACCTTCTTCCGGTAAATCTCCGCAATATTTGGATGGATGTCGGGAACATCTTGAGGAACCTCATCCATACGCGCGATGATCTCTTGTTTTTCCTGCTCAAGCTCTTCCATTCGGAACTTCATCGCCGACTGGTACATGCCATCTTCAATAGCCGACATAATGCCCGCAATCCCGCGCTCGACCTTTTCCAGTTTCTGCCGATCAAGAACAGCTTGTGCACGGCGTTCCCGGTTCATCTGGTTCAGACCTTCGGCATAGGCCTGAACCGCTTCTGCCACCGCCTCTGCAGAAACCAGTTTTTCGGTAAGCCCGGCCAGAACACGGGCTTCAATCTTGTCCCGAACAATTGTTCGACCATTGTCACAGGTTCCACGACGATAACGATTTAAGCATCCATAGCGGTCCCGGGTGATGATGCCATAGTTACCACCACAGCAACCGCACTTGATAAGACCGGAAAACAGGAAAGCAGGTCTGCGTAGGGTATTGAGCTTTGCAGCATGGTATGCACGAACACCCTTGGTTACATTTGCATACTTCCTGGAGATTTCTTCCTGCCGACGACGTGTGGCCTGCCATAGATCATCTTCAACGATACGCAACCCAGGCACCTCAGTCCGAACCCACTCGGTTTTCGGGTTAGGTCGTGAAACCCGCTTTCCGGTCGCCGGGTTCTTGACATAATGGAGCCGGTTCCAGACCATCACGCCGATATAAAGCTCGTTATTCACGATGCCAGTCCCTCGGGAAACATGACCACGAATGGTCGTATCACCCCAAACCCGACCATACGGACCAGGAACACCTTCCCGGTTAAGATCGGCGGCGATCGCCTTCGGACTTTTACCCGCAGAAAATTCACGGAAAATGCGGCGGACAATTTCAGCTTCCGCTTCGTTGATTCTGCGCTCACCGGTAACCGGTTCGCCATCACTGTTTAGACGCTTTACAACATCATATCCGTAGCAAATCCCGCCGCCGGATTTACCGTTCTCAACACGACCACGAAGACCTCGACGGGTTTTATCGGCAAGGTCCTTGAGAAAGAGCGCATTCATGGTGCCCTTGAGGCCCACATGCAGTTCGGAGATTTCACCTTCAGCCAAGGTAACGATACGCACTCCTGCGAACTTCAGATGTTTGAACAAAGTTGCGACATCGGCCTGATCTCGGCTGACGCGATCCAATGCTTCTGCCAGCACCACATCGAACTTCTGCGCCTGCGCATCTTGCAACAGGCTTTGAATACCCGGCCGCAAGGTAATGCTGGCACCTGAGATTGCTGCATCATGGTAGGTACCGACAATTCGCCACCTCTCCCGCTTTACCTGCTCTCGGCAAATGCGGAGCTGATCTTCGATAGAGTTTTCACTTTGGTTGTCAGAGGAGTAACGGGCATAAAGCGCTGCACGGATCATGAGGCTTTCCTTTCTCGCAAAACAAAAGGTTCACCCTTTGGGGCCTTGCCCCTTTATCTCTTCTTCCAATGTGGCAGGACTATTGTCGTTGGCTGCCCGACGTTGCTTTTCCTCCCAAGCCAAATAATGTTTTCGAGCTAAATGATGGCCGACGGCACGGGCGATAACACAAACATGCTGGTCCTGCTTAATTTCCATCCCATCATTGTCGTTAGCCGGGGGTGTTACAGCTACCCTTGCTTCTGATTTCTTAGCCATCGGTCCACCTCTTCATGCAATGGATAGATCTGCCAAGAATGCTCTAGGGTCAGAACTCATTAACCTTTAACTG
>NZ_JPWH01000066.1 GCF_003326755.1 Thalassospira profundimaris
TGACGATAGGTTTTTGCGGGTGTCCAGCTGGGAGTCTCCGGTCTGCAGAAGAGGCAAATGTTCCTGTCGTGCTTTATGACCATGATGCAGTGGGAGGTAGGGCCGACGCACACGTCGTCTTTGATTCACTCTCGGTAGGGCGGGCGCAGGGTAAGCGTGCCGCTGAGCTTATCGAAGCAATGGAGAAGACACCGGTTCGGGTTGCTCGGATTAAAGGTAATCAGGGTGAGTATGGCACGGGTCAATACGAAAAGGGTCAGAACGAGTTTCTGCAGCCACTTATTGACTCAGGGAAAGTCGAGGTTGTTTGTGAGCAATACACGCAAGACTGGAACCCCCTGGTGGCTCAAATGTTCGCCGAAGATTGTCTTACAAGAACCGGTGGAAATGTCGATGTCTTCTTGGGGATGAATGACGGTACAACCGGTGGAGCTGTAGCGGCCTTGATTGGCCAAGGTTACGGCCCGGGTGAGAAACTGGTAACCGGCGGGCAGGATGCTACCGTTGAGGCTTTGCGGTATATAGCTCAAGGTTGGCAAGATAACTCGATCCTGAAGGATCTCAGGGTTGAAGCGGCTTACGCGGCAGACGTTGTAGTGTCGATCCTTCAAGGAAACGGAGTTCCACAGGAGCTGGTTAACGGTAGCGTAAACAATCAATACATGGATGTCCCCGCAGTCTTCTTGCCTGTCTCGAATATTACCATCGATAACTTGCAGGATGTGGTTACTGCCGGTGTTTGGTCATGGGCGGAAATTTGCCAGGGCATCCAAGAAACCGAAGTCTGCAAGAATAATATGTAAGCGACACTAGATCGCAAAGGGAGGGGCGTGCCGAAGGTGCTGCCCTTCCTCATCAATAAATTCCTTCAGGAGGAATCATGGCTACAACAGAGACTGTTGAAACAAGTTGCAACAAGCTGGCGGAAGCTTCTGACACGCCTTTACTATCGATGCGCAATATTCATAAATCGTTTGGATCCCTTCACGCTTTACGTGGAGCATCGATTGATGTGCATGCTGGCGAAATTGTCGCTTTGGTCGGGGATAACGGTGCGGGAAAGTCGACGCTTGTGAAGGTCATGGCGGGAGTGCATCGCTTTGATTCTGGCGAATACTATTTTAAAAACCAACCTTCCAACATAAGTAGCCCTTCAGATGCAACTGCTTCTGGTATTCAAACCGTTTATCAGGACTTGGCTCTTTGTAATAACCTTGATGCGGTCCAAAACCTTTTTCTTGGAAGAGAATTAATCGGTCCGGGAATTTTTGCTAGGCGAGTTCGTCGTGCAGAATGTGAGGTGCGTGCACGTGAAGTGTTAACTCGCATGCGGTTGGGCAATCTGTCGTTATCTCGGCCCGTTGGTGCCATGTCAGGTGGACAGCGGCAAAATATTGCTATTGCTCGTTCAATTTTGTGGAAACCTGAGGTGGTTATTTTTGACGAGCCAACAGCAGCCCTCAGTCATTCTGCAGCTGAACAGGTTGCGTCACTAATCAGGTCTCTGGCTGATGAAGGTCTTGGTATTGTCGTAGTGAGTCATGACATACATCATTTTGTTGTTAATTCAACTGATCGTATAGAAGTAATGCGTCTCGGCATGAATGTGGCTAGCCTGAAATCTGCAGATGTTACTGGTGAGCAAGTAGTAAACGCGATGGTCGGCGGGAATGAAGAAGTGAACCTTGCAGGGTGAAAACTGCGTTTTGTTGTCACCATTTATCCGGGGTATGTAAATGTCTAATGTGATTTCTAGGCTCAGGACCTATTAATTTTCGCTC
>NZ_JPWH01000068.1 GCF_003326755.1 Thalassospira profundimaris
GTGAAGCGGGCAAGGGGTTTGCCGTTGTTGCGGGCGAAGTCAAATCACTGGCGACACAAACCGCCAGATCAACCAAAGACATTACCGACCGTATTGCCGCCATTCGCGAAAATACCGTGCGCGTGGTGACAGAACTGACCGATACGCGCAAAGTCATCGAAACCAACGAGGAAATTGCCGAAAACCTTGGGGCGGTCGTCGATCAGCAACATGCCGCCTCACGCGATATTGCCGATAACATCCTTGCGGTTGCCAACGGCATCAAAACCATCACCACCGACCTTGCCCGTCTTGACGGCCTCGCCGAAAAAACCGCCGAGCAAGGTACCCGTCTGTCGGAATATTCCGAAAACCTTTCGGGGCATTCCGAAGGCCTGTATGACGAGGTCAAAGGCTTCATCGAAGAAGCTCTTTAAGCCAGTGCGGACGGTCTATCAACGACCGTCCAATCTTTGGAAGGCAATCCTCCCGGCCAACGGTGCCGTGTCGCTTTCACATCCCATATTTACCGCAAAAATGGCCCAAAACAGCAGATGTCTGGCGTTTTACACCATCAGCCACCTTAAAATGCGGGGCTGATCATATTGGGCCATCATCAACACGCAAAATGCCAGACCTTCGGTGCCACATTCCTGCCCACCGGCTGTTTACCTCTCTGATTAACCCCTGGTTGATGATTTCTCTCGGAACATCACCCACTTTCGTTAGTTATATTCTTAATCAGCCTATCCAATCGGCTGAAAAACTATACTAAAGGTAGAAAAACACCTCGCACGAACCACGTAAAACATCTCGAGGACTTAGCAATAATATGTTGAAATCATCACGCAAGAAAAAGGAAGAACGATCTGAAAGAGCACATGCCAGCAGCATGGAACTCGCGGCAGCACGGCAAAATGTTTTTTTCAAAGACCTGATCAATTCGATCCCCTACAACATTATCACCTGCGATCTTTCGGCAAATATTCGGTTCATTTCCAAAGACTTTGCCGGGATCCTGCTGGGAAAAACCGATGTGAACTTTTCGCAAATCATCGGCACCCCCTTAAAGCAGTTGCACAAAACGTTTGACCGGGCACAGTTTTCGAATTTGGGCGAGAATGTCGCAAAAATGCCGCTTTATCATCGGGTGCGCATTGAGGGCGATACACTCATGATCACGATCACCCCACTGTTGGATGAAAACGATACCGCAACCGGCTTTATTCTGAGCGGCGAAGTCATTACCGCTCAGGTCAAAATGGGGCGCACCTGTGTCAGCCTGTCGGAAAAAGTGCGTGAAGCGGCGGACAGTCTCAATATATTGTCAAATGACCTTGCAGAAAGCGCGTCAACCGGATCCGAACTGGCCGGTAAAATTCGGACCGAAGGCGACAGCACAGCCCAACAGGCCAATCACGTGTCCGCCGCGTCCGAGGAAATGACCCAGTCCATCAGCGAAATATCCTCGCAGATTGACCGGCTTACCGAAGTCGCCAACCGGGCGGTATCGG
>NZ_JPWH01000069.1 GCF_003326755.1 Thalassospira profundimaris
CGCAGGTTCGAGTCCTGCTGCCGGAGCCAATGTGAAAAGGGATCGAACCTCGGGTTCGGTCCCTTTTTCTTTACCCGCAAAGATCGTTTACCTCTCCTTTCTCGCTTGATACCAAAAAGCAGGAAAAACAATTTCAACAAACATCCGTCATTTTTGTCCGGGACAAATGCACAAATGTCGAATGACGGAAGCAGGGATAGGAAAACGTATCATGCCCCACGCCGTATCACGCCGCCAGCTTGCCGATGACCTCAGCTTTTCAACGCTGGCCTGGGGGGCCTGGCGCCTGCGCGAGAGCCACGATATTGCCAATGGCACGGATGTGCTGCGCCTGACAGAAGCCGCCCTTGAACTTGGCATTACCACCATCGATCATGCCGATATTTACGGGAATTACGGCTGCGAGGAATTTTTCGGAACCGCAATCGCCGCTGCACCGCATCTGCGTGACAAAATGGAGATCGTCACCAAATGCGACATCGCCCTGATCTGCGATGCCAAACCACAAAACCGGATCAATCATTACAACACCAGCAAAGAACATATCCTGCAATCGGTTGACTCCTCGCTGCGCAACCTTCGGACCGATCATATCGATACTTTGCTTTTACACCGACCCGACCCGTTGATGATTGCTGATGAAGTTGCCGATGCTTTCAACCAGCTAAAACGCGATGGTAAGGTGCGCTATTTTGGTGTTTCAAATTTCACGCCGTCGCAGTTCAACCTGCTGCAAAGCCGCCTTGAAGCCCCGCTGGTCACAAATCAGGTAGAATGTTCGGTCCTGCAGCTCGCACCGATTTTCGATGGAACATTTGATCTGATGCAGCAAAAACGTATCAGCCCCATGATCTGGTCGCCGCTTGGCGGCTCCCGGCTGTTTCGTGACAAAGACGATGCCGTCGCTGCACATTTAAGACCCGTCCTTGAAGACATGCGGGTAAAATATAACGCGCCAGGTATTGCCGAAATCGCCATTGCCTGGCTTTTGGCCCTGCCCTGTCAGCCAATCCCCGTTTTGGGCACCATGAAACCCGACCGCCTGAAAGATGCCACCACGGCATGTTCAATCAAGCTGGACCGGCAGGACTGGTTTACCATCCTGGTTGCCGCTCAGGGGCATCCGGTGCCATGACATCAACACATCAACCGTTTGCCATCTGATCGATAAATGAATCACGGATAACCCCCAAATCATCCTGCCCGCATACAGCACGAGCCATTTTGGAATATGCCAGGATAAAACAGCGGGACCAGCAACTTAACAGCCTGGTCCCGAATTCACTTTGAGCGTTAGATAAAGCCTTGAAACTGGGTAAAATTTGCCAAATTTGAATTTTTCGCGCTTTTTTATCAAAAAAGGTCTTGCGCCCGTTTCCGCGTTTTATTATACCCCTGCCACGCGCTTCGGACGGAGCGCCAAACACTGATCCGGCATAGCTCAGTTGGTAGAGCAAATG
>NZ_JPWH01000007.1 GCF_003326755.1 Thalassospira profundimaris
AGATTACGGCGCAGGGTGGCGATGTTGTTGCCAATGACTTTATCAAAACGTCGGATGCAACAATTGAGATCACCGGCGACAATAATGTGTCCTTCACGAATGGCCTGTCGGATGTCATGTCGTCGGGCACGGGTGCAGTTACCATCATCGCAACGAAGGGCGACATCACCCAGGCTGACGGCTCGACCATCGACGGCGGAAGCGATAAGGTGACACTGACCGCTGGTAATGGCCTGACGCTCGATCAGGTTCAAACCAGTGGTGCGGATATCGCCATCACCGCCGAGAATGGTTCGGTAACGGCGAAGGATTTCATTACCACCAGCGGCGCGAAGATCGGCATCAGAGCCGCTCAAAATGTTGCCTTTGACAATGATGAAGCGGATGTCACCTCAACGGGTTCTGGCGAAGTTGAAATCATCGCGACGGCCGGGAATATCACCCAGGCGGATGGCTCAACCATCGACGGTGGCAGCGACAAGGTGACGCTGACGGCTGGCGATAGCCAGACCTTGGATCAGGTGAAAACCACGGGTGCAGATATCGCTATCACTGCGCAGAATGGCTCGGTAACGGCGAAGGACTTCATCACCACCAGCGGTGCGAAGATCGGCATCAAAGCGGCCCAAAATGTTGGTTTTGATAATGAGGAAGCCGATGTTGTCTCGACGGGCAGCGGTGAAGTCGAAGTTATTGCCACGGCAGGTAACATCACCCAGGCTGATGGCTCGACCATCGACGGGGGTAGCGACAAAATCACGCTGACGGCGGGTGCTGGCCAGACGCTGGATCAGGTTAAAACCGCTGGTGCCGATATCGTCATCACGGCGCAGAACGGTTCTGTCACCGCGAAGGACTTTATCACCACGAGCGGTGCCAATATCGGCATTACGGCAGCCCAGAACGTGACGCTGTTTAATGGCGAAGCGGATGTGACCTCGACCGGGTCGGGTGATGTCACCATCACCGCCACGGCGGGTGATCTTTATCAGGAGAATGACAGCACGATTGATGGCGGCACAGGTAAAGTGACCCTGACCGCTGGCAAGAAAGTCACGCTTGATCAGGTTCAGACGTCGACTTCGGCCATTGCCATTACGGCACAGGGAGGTGACATTGTTGCCAACGACTTCATCAAAACGTCGGATGCAACGATTGAGATCACCGGTGACAATGATGTGTCCTTCACCAACGGTCTGTCGGACGTTACCTCGACTGATACCGGTGCAATTACCATTATCGCCACCAACGGCAATATCACCCAGGCGGATGGCTCAACCATCGATGGTGGCAGTGACAAGGTCACGCTGACGGCGGGTGACAGCCTGACACTCGATCAGGTAACAACTTCGGGTGCGGATATCGCCATCACCGCGCAGAATGGCTCGGTAACGGCGAAGGACTTCATCACCACCAGCAGCGGCAATATCGGCATTACAGCCGCGCAGAACGTGACGCTGTTTAATGGCGAAGCGGATGTGACCTCGACCGGTTCGGGTGATGTGACGATCACGGCAACTGCGGGTGATCTTTCTCAGGCAGATGAAAGCACAATTGACGGCGGCACGGGGAAAGTCACCCTGACGGCAGGCAATAAGGTTACGCTCGATCAGGTCCAGACGACGACTTCAGCCATCGCCATTACGGCACAAGGCGGGGATGTTGTTGCTAACGACTTCATCAAAACCTCCGATGCCACGATTGCGATTACCGGCGATAATGACGTGTCCTTTACTAACCTGCTGTCTGACGTCACGTCGTCGGGCACCGGTGCGGTAACGATCATTGCCACCAAGGGTGATATCACCCAGGCGGATGGCTCGACCATCGACGGTGGTAGCGACAAAGTCACGCTGACGGCGGGTGATAGCCTGACACTCGATCAGGTCAAAACCACGGGTGCGGATATCGCGATCACTGCGCAGAATGGCTCGGTAACGGCGAAAGACTTCATCACGACCAGCAACGGCAATATCGGCATTACAGCCGCGCAGAATGTGACGCTGTTTAATGGTGAGGCCGATGTGACTTCGACCGGGTCGGGGGATGTGACCATTACCGCGACGGCGGGGGATCTGTATCAGGAAGACGGAAGCACCATTGATGCGGGGACTGGCAATGTCATTCTGAAAGCCGGGAATGACATCACGCTTGATCAGGTTCGCACCAATATCGCGAACATTACCGTTACCGCGGATCAAGGGTCCATTCTGGCGAATGATTTCATTCGGACCAAGGATGGGTCGATTACGCTGCTGGCGCACAAGGATGTTACCCTGAATAATCCCGAATCCGATGTGATTTCGGAAGCCTCGGGCAGCATTGATATTACCGCGACCACCGGCAAAATTGTGCAGAAGGACGGATCGGAAATTGATGGTGGGGATGGGCGTGTATCGCTGGCTTCCGCACAGGATATGCGCATTGCCACCTTGCGGACCGGTGCTGGGACAAGCGGTACATCCTATGATGGTGTGACCCGCATGATCGGCATTTCGCTGCGCTCGGTGTCGGGGACGATCTCACTGGGTGAAATCAGCGCGACCAACCATATCGATATCGTTGCCGGGAACTCGATTGTTGAATCGAATGCCTTTGTTGATCATGGCAGTGGATCGGTTCAGCTTTCGACCGCTGTTCTGAAAGGTGACACGGTCGCCATGATTGCCGAGGGGGGGACCATCGGCACATCTTCATCCGACCGTTTTGAAGTGCAGACCACGGCACAGGATGGCAGCGAAATTGCGGTTGCCCGTGACCAGTTTGCCTCCAAACGTCGTTACACGACCCTTCAGGCCCGCGATGGCATTTACATGGCAGAAACCAGCGGCGATCTGAGTGTGGATCGCGTGATTGCCGGAACGGCCAAGGGGGGCAGCAATGACAATGCCGGAATCGTGCTTGCCATTCGCAATGGCAGCAGCGACATCGGCACGATTTCCGCCCCGGAAAAAATCGACATGCGGGCCAGCGGCCAGGATATTCAGATTGAAAATCTGAAATCTCGCAATGCCGACCTGTATGTCGAGGGCAGCGATGGCCGCCTTGATATTGAAAAGGGGAGCCTAGGTGACAGCACGGTGATGGAAGCCCAGCATATTTCCCTGACCAGGCTGGAAAACTATGTGGATAGCGCCCAGTTGCTGATGAAGGTGACGGGGCTGAATGGCAGCCTGTCGCAAACGGTCAACGCCAATATCACGGCCCCCAAGAAGGTCCAGTTTGATCTGTTGCGGACCAACAAGGCGGTCTTTGACATTAACACGACCAAGACCACGATTGTGACGGGGCAGATCACGGGGGATATGATTGTGCAGTTACCGCTTGGTAAAGCCCTGATGGACAATGTCACCCAGAAGATCCGTTTGGGGTATCAGTTGCAATTGTTTGATAATGACACCTGGTTCAATGAACTCTGGTTCGATAAGACGGACTTCAACCTTCCGGTAGATACCCGTATTGTGACAATGCAGGATAATACCTTCCACGGACCGCTGGTGATTGATGACCCGGAAGACCGTATTGGTCGCATCACGGCCACCACGCCAACGGAAACGCCGCGTCCGAGCACCAATACGCCGACACCACAGCCCCAGAGCGCAAATAACAGCGCCACCGGGACGCCTGCCAATCAGGTCGGTTCTGGCACGGTGACGCTGGGTGCGGCAAATGTTGTTACGCTTGATCGGCCGACGGGGACTGGCGGCAATGGTGTGATTACCGGGCAGGGCGGCTTTGCGGCCAATGGCGGCGGTTTCGAGAACACCGTCTTCCAGCCAAGCCTCTCGGTGGGTAATCCGGGCCCGGCAACGCCAGCCTCAGCAACGGGTACCAGCGCAACAGGTGCGTCACCGACGCCGACAACAAATGCACCGGTCACACCGGCAGGCGCGGCGACAAATAGCGGTCCGGCTACGGAAACCGGCCAAACCGGGGTGAACGGGGATACCGGTAATGGAACCAATAACAACGGGTCTGATGAACAGGACCAGTAAAATAAGCGGATGAAGGGGCGGTTCTGCCGCCCCTTCCCTAAAGCAAAATACGTACGTATAAAGTGCCGGGATGCTGGAGTTGGGGGAAGACAAGTTGGCGAGTAATAACCGTACCGTGCCGGAAATATTCGGCCAGATCGGGAGGGGGCGTTTGCGTCCCGCTATTTGGGTGAGGAAAGCGGCGCTGATGGCAGGTGCCCTGTCGTGTTTGGGGATTTACGCACCATCGGCCTTTGCCGCGACGCAGGCCCCCAACAGCGTACAGAGCGAGCAGCAAAACAATCCGCTGGAAGATGTGATCCGTCAGGAGCAGCGCCAAAAGCAGATTAATGATTTTAACGGCTTCGAGCTTCCCGAGATTGTGGATGGCAGCCCGGATTTCAAACCGCCCAAGGCGGGCACCGGTGCCAAATTTACCGTGCAGCGGTTCGATATTAACCGGTCCGAAATCCTGGATGATCAGACGATCCGCGATGTTTTGCAAAAATATGTCGGGCGTCCGCTTTATTTGGCCGACCTGTATGACATGTTGGCCGCGTTTAACGAACTTTATCGCCAAAAGGGCTTTGTGACGGCACGCGCCTATATCCCGCCGCAAAAAATTGCGGGTGGTGAGGTGCGCGTCATTCTGGTCGAAGGGCGCGTTGGCCGTGTCCGGATTGAGCAGAACGAATATATGCGGGCGGATTACATCTCCAGCAGCCTGCATATCGAACAGGGCGATCTGGTCAGTCTGGACGTGCTGGAAAAGGCATTAAGCCGGTTTAACCGCCTGCACCAAACCAAATTGACGGCCAAGTTGGAACCGGGCGAGAATTTTGGTCAGACTGACATTGTCGTCACCGCCAAAGTCCCCGACCGCATGGCTTATTCCCTGTTTATGGACAATTACGGGGCGTTATCGACCGGGCATTTGCGCAGTGGCGGCTATGCCCGGGTAAATAGTGTATTTGGCATTGATGACCCGTTTACCGTGGGGGTGACGGAATCACGCGGTTCGCGTTCGGTTTTTACGTCCTATGAATTGCCGTTAAATACCTACGATACCCGCCTGTCACTGGGTTATACCCAAACACGTATTCACATCATCGATGGTCCCTTTGCCGATGATCCGGCCGACCCGGATGTGTATGGCAATACGCAGCTTATCTCTGCCACCCTCAAGCAACCCTTTGTGCTGTCGCCACATTGGCTGATGAATGTGGATTACAGCTATAATGGCAATGTGTCCTATACTACCTTTGGTGCGGCCCTGACGGAAACCTGGATCAACCGGCATTCCATTGGGGTTGATTTTGATTATCTGGGCGATACCGGCTTTTATTCCTTCGGGTTACGCGGGCATCGTATTTTTTCACATATCCGCCAGGCTGCAACCGAAGAGCGCGTGACCGGCAAATACACCGCCGATGCCTTTGCCTACCAGCAACTGGGCGGCCCCTTCACCGCCCAGGTCACAGCTGGCGGGCAAATGACCAAGGACCGCGTTCTGCCCCCGGCAGAGCAGTTCTCGGTTGGCGGTGTTGGCACCATGCGGGCCTATGAACCCGGTGCCTTTTCGGGCGATGATGGCTATTTCATCAATACCGAACTGCATTACAATTTCAATTTTCCGACCGCGTTCTGGAAAGACAAACCGGTCAATACCCAGGCCAGTATTTATGTGTTTTTTGACCATGCCGGGGCGTTTCGTTATCGCGATGGATCCCAAAATGACCGTTACCGTCGCGAGGATTTCACCAATGGCACCGGTATTGGCGTGCGGGTGAATAACTTTGTCGGCATTGCGTCGCTCGATGCGGCCTTTATCAAGGATCTTGATTTCCACACCAATAATGCGGAAGCCCGCAAGCCCAACTTTCTGATGAGCCTGCGGCTGAATTTCTGATGGGTGTAACGGCGTAAAACATAAAGGCCCGGCAGAGCGATCTGCCGGGCCTTGTGTCATGAAATGGATATGCCGTTATGCGCCGGGTTTGACGGCCGCGCCGGTTTCAAGCGATTTCACGGCGGCATCGGCCAGTTCAAGCGCCTTTAACCCGTCCTGCCCGCTGGGGCAAGCGACATTTTCGCCCGTCAGCATGTTGCAAAACGTGGTCAGTTCAAAGCGGTAGGCATCGGCATAACGCTGCATGAAGAAATCCAGCAGCGGTTCAGTGGTATAACCATCGCCATTGGCAATCGTCACCGACGTTGCCCGGTGGTTTTCCGCCTGCACCATACCCTTGGAACCATGCACCTCGACCCGCTGGTCATAACCATAGGTCGCCCGGCGGGAATTGGTAATCACCGCCATTTTGCCGCTGGCGGTGCGCAGTGTTGCCGTGGCGGTATCGACATCGCCGGTTTCCTTGATCGCCGGGTCGGTCAAAACCGCACCGGTGGCAAAAACCTCGGTCACTTCTTCGCCCAGAAGGAAACGTGCCATGTCGAAATCATGGATCATCATGTCGCGAAACAGCCCGCCGGAACGTTTGATATAATCAACCGGCGGCGCACCCGGGTCGCGCGATGTGATTTGCACCAGTTCCACATCGCCCACATTGCCCGCGCGGATTTCGGCATGGACACGGGCAAAGCTGGGGTCGAAACGACGGTTGAAACCAACCATCAATTTGGCCCCGGTTTCCTCAACCACCTTCAGGCAGGCACGCACCCGTTCGGCCGACAGGTCCACCGGCTTTTCACAGAAAATCGCCTTGCCCGCCTTTGCTGCCAGTTCGATCTGGTCGGCATGAAGGTCGGTCGGGGTGGCAATGATAACCGCATCAATCGCGGCATCGGCCATAATTTCCTCGACCGTGGCGCGTTTGGCGCCGGTCAGGGCGATGGCATTCTGTGCCGCGGCATCCACCGGGTCGTAAACCGCGGCGATTTTTGCATTGGGAACACCTAAAACAGCTTTGGCATGGGTGATGCCGATACGTCCGGCACCCAGCAGTCCGATATTAAGCATGGCTATGGTCCTTAACCAAGGGTCGGCATGGTGAATTCAGGGTCGGTGCGCTGGCCGCTGGGCCAACGGGTGGTGGTGGTTTTAAGCCGGGTAAAGAAGCGTACACCTTCCATGCCGTGCATGTGGTGGTCGCCAAAAATGGAGGCCTTCCACCCGCCAAAGGAATGGAACGCCATGGGCACGGGGATCGGCACGTTAATGCCAACCATGCCCACCTCGATATCCTGGCTAAAGGCACGGGCAACATCGCCATCGCGGGTGAAAACCGCCGTACCATTGGCATATTCGTGGCTGTGAATAAGGTCCACCGCCGACTGGTAATCGGGACGGCGCACCATCGAAAGGGCCGGACCAAAAATTTCCTCGCGGTAAATTTTCATATCGGGCGTTACGTGGTCAAACAGGGTGCCGCCAATATAATAGCCGTTTTCATAGCCCTGCTTGTCCTGGCGGAAGCTGCGGCCATCCACCACAATCTTGGCGCCGTCCGCTTCGGCTGAATCGATATAGCCGCGCACTTTTTCAAGGTGCTGTTTGGTGACAAGCGGCCCCATATCCGATGTTTTGTCCGATGCCGGGCCAATTTTCAGGGCCTGGATTTTCGGTACCAGCTTTTCCACCAGCGCATCGGCAACCGCGTCGGTAACGGGTACGGCAACCGAAATCGCCATGCAGCGTTCACCGGCCGAGCCAAATGCCGCGCCCATCAGGGCATTTACCGCCATATCCAGGTCGGCATCGGGCATAATCACCATGTGGTTTTTTGCCCCGCCTAGGGCCTGGACCCGTTTGCCGTTTGCCGTGCCGGTGGTGTAAATATATTTCGCAATCGGGGTGGAGCCAACAAAGCTGATGGCCTTGACATCGGGGTTGTTCAAAAGCGCATCAACCGCTTCCTTGTCACCCTGCACCACGTTGAAAACACCTTCCGGCAGCCCTGCCTCGGTCAGCCATTCCGCCATCAAAAGCGATGCGGACGGGTCCCGTTCGGAGGGTTTAAGGATGAAGGTATTGCCACACGCCAGCGCAACGGGGAACATCCACATCGGCACCATCGCCGGGAAGTTGAATGGCGTAATCCCGGCCACCACACCCAGCGACTGACGCACCGAATGGCTGTCTACACCAGTGCCGACATTTTCGGTGAATTCACCCTTCAAAAGGTGCGGGGCACCCGTGGCAAATTCCACGACTTCCAAACCACGGGTGACTTCACCCAGGGCATCGTCGTGGGTTTTGCCATGTTCGGCACTAATCGCTTCGGCCATCTGGTCGGCGCGATCCCACAGGATCATTTTAAACCGGTCCAGAATACGCGCACGGCGCAGCGGCGGCGTTTTGGACCAGCCACGCCAGGCTTCCTTGGCAACGGCAACGGCCTGGTCAATTTCGGCAGTGGAGGCCAGGGCAACGGTTTTTTCCGTTTCGCCCGTGGCGGGGTTAAAAACATCCTGCGACCGGCCCGAGGTGCCGGCAACATGTGCGCCATTGATGTAATGGGCAATCTCGGTCATGGGTAAAATCCTTTGGTTTCGGGCATCCGCGCCAGCTTATTTGCTGTCGCGCTGAAAAATCCATTCATGGTCCGGGTGGTTCTGGAAGCGCCATTTACGCATCGGCCCCGCCATGACATTGAGGTAATACATCTCATAGCCATAAGGCGATCCGCAGGGATGATGCCCCTTGGGCACCAGCACCACATCGCCACTATTCACGGCCATTGTTTCATCCAGCTCGCCATCTTCGGTAAAGACGCGCTGAAAACCAAAACCCTGTTCCGGGTTTAAACGATGATAATAGGTTTCCTCAAGATAGGTCATCTCGGGGTAATTATCTTCGTCATGGCGGTGCGGCGGATAGGATGACCAGTTGCCCTGCGGGGTGAAAACCTCTGTCACCAGCAGGCTGTCGGCAATGTCGGATTCTTCCATCGCAATCGGGTGGATGTAGCGGGTATTGGCCCCTTTGCCACGTTCCACCATTTGCACATCCCTGATCACGCGGGCCGGGTAATTGCCCTTGCCAGGCGCGGTGCAGACCGCAAGGGTGCATTTGGTGGTCGCCTGTGCGGTCCAGGTGGCCTCATTGGGGGCATAAACGCAATGGGGGGATTTGCGTTCAAACACATTCATGCGCTCGCCCAGTTCGCCGAAATTCTGGTCATCAACCGAAATCTCGGCCTTGCCTTCGACCAGCACCAGAATAACCTCGCGGTCGCCGGTGGCTTCGGATGCGGTTTCGCCGGGTTCCAGGTGATAAAGCCCAAATCCGACATAGCCCCAATTGGCCGATTGGGCGGTAATGTCATGGACTTTGCCATGCGTTCCGTTGGGTTTGCGTAGAAGGTCGGCCATCAGGCGTCTCCTTTGTCCAGTCCGGTGGCTTTGGCCATCGCGCGAAGCGATTTCAGGCCAAGGGTTTGATATTCAAGCGGGTTGCGAACGGCGGGGTCCTGTTCGGCTTCAATCACCAGCCAGCCGCTATAACCATGTTCGGCGGCAATTTTCAAAACCGGTTCAAAGGCAACTTCGCCTTCGGCATCACCCGGAACGGTAAATACGCCGCGCCGCACCCCTTCCAGGAAGCTCAGCTTTTCGCCCTCAACCTGATTGCGAATGGCAGGGCGCACGTTTTTGCAGTGAATATGACCAACCCGGCCCATATATTTGCGCGCGACTTCTTCGGGGTTGGCACCGCCAAACAGGGCATGGCCGGTATCAAGCAGCAAATGCGTTGCCGGGCCGGTATGTGCCATCAGGGCGTCAATCTCTTCGGCACTTTCAACAATGGTGCCCATATGGTGATGATACACCAGCGTAATGCCCTGATCGGCACAATATTGGGCGATGGCTTCAACATCGGCACCAAATTTCGCCCAAAGATCAGCCGGTAAAACCGGGCTGTCGGCAAGCGCCACATTGTCATTGCCATGAATGGCATTGGATGTTTCGCACACAATGCACACCTTGCAGCCCATCGCCTTGAGCAGGTCCAGATGCGGCTGAATGGCTTTTTTCTCGTCCTCGACCGAATGGGCCAGCAGGTTAAGCGAATGCCAGCCCGAAACAAATTTAAGGCTGTTTGGCTCCAGCGCGGCCTTCAGGGCGGCGGGGTCGGTCGGCATTTTGTGGCCTTTTTCAATGCCGTCAAAACCGATCTCGCCTGCCTGGCTCAGGCAGGTTTCAAGCGAAATATCCGCGCCAAGGGTCTGGTCGTCATCATTGGACCACGCAATCGGGTTGGTGCCGTATAGAATCATGGTGGCTTAATCTCCGGGGCGCTGGTTTTTCAGCGCGGTTTGATAATTTTCGCGGGCTTCATTCACACTGGGACGGACCGACACTTCGGGTACGGCAACGTCCCACCAGTGTCCACCGGCCTCGGTCGAGGGCAGGGGGTCGGTATCAATCACGATGGCATAGGATTTGGTTGCTGCACGCGCACGGGTCATGGCCTCTTCCAGTTCGTCAATCGATGATACCTTTTCGGCAATCGCCCCCATCGATGCGGCATGGGCGGTAAAGTCAATTGCGGCCGGTTCGACATGGCGGGCGGTATCAAGCAGGTTGTTAAAACTTTCACCCCCTGTTGCCATTTGCAGCCGGTTGATGCAGCCAAAACCACGATTGTCCAAAATAACAGTGATGATTTTGTGACCCAGCATCACGCTGGTTGCCAGTTCGGAATTCATCATCATGTAGGACCCGTCGCCAACCATGACGACAACCTCCTGTTCCGGCCGCGCCATTTTAACCCCCAGGCCCCCGGCAATTTCATAGCCCATGCAGCTATAGCCATATTCCACATGGTAGCCATTGGGCTTGGCGGTTTTCCAAAGTTTATGAAGTTCGCCGGGCAGGCCGCCAGCGGCACAAACCACAATACTATCTTCATCCAGGCTGCGTTGGACCGCGCCAATCACCTGCGCATCGGTCGGCAGGGTATTGCCGGTCGGGGTGGCGGTTGCGGCATCAACCGCGGCGATCCAGTCGCGTTTCAGGGCAGGATCAGGCTGTTCAAAGCGATGATCCCCCAGGGCTTCGGAAAGTTCCCGTAACACCACCTTGGCATCGCCAATCAGGGGCAGGGCATTGTGTTTGCTGCCATCAAAGGCGGCAATGTTAAGGCCCAAAATGCGCCGGTCGGGATGTTTAAACAGCGCCCAGCTACCGGTGGTGAAATCCTGCAACCGTGTGCCTACGGCAATGATCAAATCGGCATTTTCGGCAATGGCGTTGGCGCTGCTGGCCCCGGTCACACCGATTGACCCCAAATTAAGGTCGTCATCCCACGGCAGGGCAGATTTGCCCGCCTGGGTTTCGCCCACCCCAATACCATGCTTATGGGCAAAATCGCGCAGGGTTGCGCAGGCATTGGCGTAATGCACGCCACCCCCGGCGATAATCACCGGGTTTTTCGCCTGTTTGATGGCCTCAACCGCCGCGGCCAGTTCGTCCTGATCGGGGCGCGGGCGGCGCGGTTTCCAGGTTTTGGGGGCAAAAAAACTTTCCGGCCAGTCATAGGCCTCGGCCTGTACATCCTGGCAAAAGGCCAGGGTGACGGGGCCGCAATCGGCCGGGTCGGTCAGGGTTGCCATCGCGCGCGGCAGGGCGGTTAACAAATGTTCGGGCCGCGAAATGCGGTCAAAATAACGGCTGACGGGCTTAAAGCAGTCATTGACGCTGATGGTCGCGTCGCCAAAATCCTCGATCTGCTGCAAAACCGGGTCCGGGGCGCGGTTGGCAAACACATCACCAGGGATAAGCAAAACCGGCAGGCGGTTAACGTGGGCCAGGGCGGCGGCCGTGACCATATTGGTGGCACCCGGTCCGATGGAGGTCGTAACCGCCATGGCCCGTTTGCGGTTCGATGCCTTGGCATAGGCAATGGCGGCATGCGCCATGCCCTGTTCATTATGCGCACGCCAGGTGGGCAGGGCATCGCCAATGCCGTGCAGGGCCTCGCCAATACCCGCCACATTGCCGTGGCCGAAAATGGCCCAGCATCCGCCAAAAAACGGCACGTTATCGGCGTTATATTGCACACTTAAATACCGCACCATTGCCTGGGCGGCGGTCAAACGAATGGTGTTCACGCCGTTCCTCCACTATTTTTACGTGCCTGGTCCCACGAATGGCACAGGGCACGGTATTTATCGGCCATTTGTGCAATGGCAGTTTGATCGTCAATCTCGCCGGTCAGCCATTCACGGGCTGTTGCGGCAAAAATCGTGCGGCCCACGGCAAACCCGCGTACCAGTTTGTGGCGGGCAGCCGCGGCAAAGCTGGCTGCCAGTTCTTCGCTGGGGGCCTCAAGGCCCAAAACCACCACACCCCGGCAATAGGGATCATTCTGTGCAATCGTGTCGCAGGCATGGCGCCATGCGGCGTCGCTTTTCATCGGTTCGAGTTTCCACCAGTCGGGATAAACGCCAATGTCATAAAACCGCTGAATGATTTTTGCCGTGGTTTCATCATCGCATGGCGCAACCTTCGAGGGAATGATCTCAAGCAAAAATTCCAGCCGATTGGCCCGCCCGGCATCAAATAACCGCAGGATGGTTTCTTCCTGCTGCGCCTTCATCGCGGCGTCATCATCGGGATGATAAAAACACAGAACCTTGATCACGTTTTCCACCGGCCATTCGGCCAGCTTGCTGCCCAAATCCGGGCCGATTTCAAGTTCAAGCGGGCGCGAACCGGGTTTTTCCACCGGGCGGCCAATCCAAAGGCCTTTGCCTGCGGCGGCATAAAGGGCATCGCGGCCCAAACGGGCATCGCATAACAGGCCATATCCCGGCTTGCCATTGGCGACATTTTCCACCGCATTCAGGCAAAGCTTCTTAAACGGGCCAATTTTGTCATGCGATACGCCCAGTTCATCGGCCAAATCTTCCAGCTGCATGCGGTGATCAAAGGCAAAAACGCGCATTTCCGGCCAGTCACCGGTGCGGTTGGTGGCCCAATGAACCTGTTCCAGTTCCGCATCATGGCGGAGCGCCGGGGTCTTCATGCCGCGTTTAAAGAAAAACTGTAATTCTTCCCAACTGGGATAGGCCGGGGTGCAGCCATGTCGTGAAACCGCAAAGGCCCCGCAGGCATTGGCATATTTAAGGCTGGTTTGCCAGTCCTCGCCACTTAGCCAGCCTTTCAGCAGGCCGGACATAAACCCGTCACCCGCCCCCAATACATTAAACACCTCTACCGGGAAACCAGGGCCGGAAATGCCGTCATCCAGGCTGTCGCCAATGGTGCCGTCAAAGGCCGATGCCCCCATTGGCCCGCGTTTGCATACCAGTGTGGCGGTTGAAATGGCGCGCACATTGCGCAGGGCCGCCAGCGTATCGGTGGTCCCCCCTGCAATATGGAATTCTTCCTCGGTGCCAACAATCAGGTCAAATAAATGCAGGGTAGCCTGCAATTCCGCCGTGACTTTTTCCGATGCGATAAACCGGTTTTCACCATCGCCATGCCCGGAAAGGCCCCACAGATTGGGGCGGTAATCAATGTCCAGCGCGGTCTTCGCCCCGTTTTCCCGTGCCAGTTTCAGGGCTTTCAAAACAGCCGCACGGGTGCGCGGATGCGAAAGATGTGTTCCGGTAACGGTAACACAGCGGCTTTGGGCGATGAAATCGGGGTCGATATCATCTTCGCACAGCGCCATATCTGCACAGTTTTCACGGTAAAAAATCAGCGGAAACTGTTCCTGGTCGCGAATGCCCAGCAGGACAAGGGCGGTCAGGCGTTCGGGGTCGGTAATGACCCCGCGCACATCAACCCCTTCGGCAACAAGCTGTTCACGAATGAAACGGCCCATATGTTCGTCGCCAACCCGCGTGATCAGCGCCGATTTCAGGCCCAGCCTGGCGGTGCCGCACGCCATATTGGTCGGCGACCCGCCAATATATTTGTTGAAGGATGCCATATCCTCCAGGCGACCGCCAATCTGGGCGCCATACAGGTCAACCGATGACCGTCCAATGGTAATGACATCGAGCGTCATCAGATGGTCCCTCCCAGCGACCCTTCAAGTTCGGCAAGCTCTTGCCCGCCCGCCATCAGGTCCTGCAATTCCTCGGGTTTAATTTCGCCGCGCAGGGCCGTGCCGTGTGTTTGTCCGCGGTTCAGCACCGTGAAACGGTCGCCCACGGCCATGGCATGGCGCACATTGTGGGTAATAAACACCACGCCAATCCCGGCCTTGCGCACGCGGGCGATGGTGGCTAGCACGTTCGATGTTTGCCGCACGCCAAGGGCCGATGTCGGTTCATCCAAAATCAGGACCTTGGCGCCGAAATGCACCGCGCGGGCAATGGCAACACTTTGTCGTTCCCCACCCGACAGGGTGCCGACCGCCTGGTCGGCCTCGCGCAGGTTAATGCCCATGCGCTCCATTTCCTCGAATGTGATGCGGTTGGCGGTTTTAAAATCAATCCATTTAAACGGGCCAAATCCCTTGCGCGGTTCGCGCCCCATCCAGAAATTGCGGGTAACAGACATCAGCGGAATCATCGCCAGGTCCTGATACACCGTGGCGATACCGGCATTCATGGCATCGCGCGGATTGTTAAAAACCGTATCCTGCCCGTTCACCCGGATCACCCCGCCGGTTGGCTTGTGCACACCCGACATGGTTTTAATGAAGGTCGATTTCCCGGCACCGTTATCGCCCAGCAGGCAATGGCATTCACCGGCATAAACATCGAAGGACACACCACCCAGCGCAATCACCGGACCAAAATGCTTTTCGATATTGTCCATCTCGATCAAGGGGGTAGACATTACCGTTCTCCTGTAATCATGCGGCGGATATAGGTGTTCATGATCACGGCAAGGATCAGGATCGTACCCAGGAACACACGGAACAGCGAACTTTCCGCCCCGGCAAAAAACAGTCCCTGCTGCACAACCCCAAAAATCAGCGCCCCCAGGGCCGCACCCACAACCGAGCCATAACCGCCGGTCAGAAGCGCCCCGCCAATCACCACGCAAATGATGGCCTCAAATTCCTTAAGCAAACCACGGTCTGCCGCGGCGGATCCAAACTCCATCACCTGGCAGGTGGCAAAGACGGTGGCGCAAAAGGCGGTAAACATGAACATCAGAATTTTCACCCGGTCGACGGGCACACCCACATAACGGGCGGCCTTGGCGTCGCCGCCGGATGCGAAAATCCAGTTGCCAAAACGGGTGCGCGTCAGCACAAAATGGCCGAAAATCACCAGCACAATCGCCCAGACCACCAGCATCGGCACACCTTCAACAATCGGCTGACCGGCACGGGTGCCGCGCGTAAAGGTACCGACCCAGCCCATTTCGCCAAACCACTGAAACAGGTCCTTGAAAATCACGCCGCCAAATAAAAAGGCCAGCGGGTCGCCCTTGGCGGCTTCTTTGACACCGCCAATAATGGTCTGGCGGGTGGTGGTGATGGACAGCCAAATGGTCAGACCGCGCAGAATATATAAAAACGCCAGGGTGACGATAAAACTGGGCAGCCCGGTTTTGATCACCAGAAACCCGTTCAAGGCCCCGATTGCCATTGCAACAACAAAGGCGGCAATGATGGCTGCCCACACCGGCCAGCCCATATGAACCGATAAAATGGCAATTACAACGCCGGAAAATCCGATCATGGAGCCGACCGAAAGGTCGAATTCACCGGCAATCATCAACAGGCAGGCACCCACGGCAATAATCGCGAATTGTGCCGAAACGACGGTCCAGTTCTTTATGCCTTCGGGCGCGAACATGCCGCTGTCGCCCGCAATCATCAAAAAGAAAACAAAAACCAGAATTGCGCCGCAAATCGCGCCCAGTTCGGGCCGGATCATGGCACGACGAAGGCTTGAGACTTGCTTTAATCGCTCGTCCGTCATGGCATTACTCTTGTATTTTGGGGAACGGAGAGTTGCCAGGGGGCGGCACAGGCCAGGCCCCCTGACGGGAGGAAGAAGGTTCAGGAATTAGCGGTATTCACCCGCATATTTCTCGACCAGGCCGATATTGTCCTTGGTGATGAAACCCGGGCCCGAATTGATGTCGCCCGACGGCAGAACGCCATAGCGCACATAATTGGTCAGGATCACGGCCGGCAGATAGCCCTGAAGGTAAGGCTGCTGGTCAATGGCAAAGTCGATATCGCCTTTTTTGATGCCATCGGCAATTTTGGCCGACAGGTCAAAGGTGCCAAACGGAATGGCGCCATTCATGCCCAGTTCACGCAGGGCATCGAGGGTCGGCTCGGCAGAGTTCGGACCAAGGGCCAAAATCGCGCCAACATCCTGATGGGCATTAAGGTATGCCGAAACCTTGTTTTTCACTTCCGACGGGTCCAGGCCGGTATCGATCATCTGGTCGCCCAGATCGGTGCCGATTGCCTCGGCAAAGCCACGGCAGCGTTCAACCGATGCCGGGTTGGTGATGTAGTGGTTGACACACAGGAAGGATTTCACACCCTTGGCGGCCATGCGCTTGCCCGCGCCAAAACCGGCATCATATTCCGGCTGACCAACGTGCATCAATGCGCCCAGCTCGTGGGACTGTTCAACCGTGCCGGAATTGATCGTGATGACGGGAATGCCCTTGGCAACCGCATCTTCGATCGGGCCTTTCAGCACGTTAAAATCGGCGATGGTGACAATGATGCCATCGGGGTTGGAGGCAGCGGTTTGCTGGACGATGCGTGCCATGTCGGCAAGGTCGCCGGTCGGCGGGTTGCGATATTCAACATTCACATCCATCTGGTCGCCCGCAACCTTGATGGCGTTCTTGATCACGTTCCACCAGCTGTCAGAATCCGGTGCGTGGCTGATCAAAACAAAATTTTCGCCTTCCGCCTGGGCGGATGTGGATGCGGTTGCCAGCCCGGCAAATGCCAGCGTTGCGGTGGCAATGGCGGTCAGTGTCTTTTTCAGTTTCATCTTGGTCTAACCCTCCCTATTCGGCTTTTTTCGGAACACCGCTGTAGGATCGGTGTGATGGTTCCTTAATCTCGGTCATTCCGTGCCGTTGTATCGGCACTTTGCGCGACGGTTTCTTATGGCAGCGGACCGCTTGGCAAAAAGGGAAAGCCGTAAACTTTCCCATTCTGTTGTGCGTGGAATTTTTATTCCATAAAAAATGAAATGCAACAAAATTTTCTATTTTGTTGTTTCATCCCGGCGTGCGCCAATCGCGACCGCCAGGGCAATTGCCAGCGAAAGCGTGGCCGAAAGGGCGCGAAACGCCCCGACATCCACCTCGGTGACATGCAGGATGGTGGCCTGTAATTTTTGCAGCGGGCTGGTCAGTGTATCGGTAATCGCCACCACTTCATTGCCGAGTCCGCGGGCATATTGCGCCAGTTCCACGGTTTCCTGCGAATAGGGGGCAAAGGTAATGGCGATTAAAACATCGTCTTTGCGAATGGCGTGACGGTGGTTCAGCTTGCCTACCCCGTCATGGAAAACGGCGGGAATATCCATTTTTTCCAGCGCATAGGATAGGTAGGATGCCACCGGAAAGGCCCGCCGAAGGCCGATAATATGGATCATCGGCGCATGGGCCAAAAGCTCCACCGCATGTTCCAGCGTTTCCGGGTCAATTGATGCGGCCATATTTTCCAGCGAAATGCGCCCGGCCTCAACAAACTCGGCCAGCAGCGCACTGGGGCTGTCTGCCCCCGACGCCTTTAAATTTTCAAGCCGTGTGGCGTAGTCGGGCCATTTCAGGGCATAGGTTTCGCGAAACATTTTTTGCATGTCGCTAAACCCGGAAAAGCCCATCAACTGGCAAAACCGCATGAAGGCCGAGGGTTGCACCCCTGCCGCTGCCGAAAGCTCCGCCACGGTTGAAACGGCAATCCGGTCGGTATTTTGCGCCACATAATCCGCGCACTGGCGTAGACGTTTGGGCATGGATTCGGAAATTTCCAGCAGGCGGTGATTGAATTCTTCCAAAGATACGGGGGCGGTTTGATCGCTCATGCAGGGCCTTTTTTGTTTTTATCTTGACGGATGACATGTTCCATGTTCATCCAGATTATAGAACAAAAATTCTATTTTCAATTGGGTGAGGAGTCCAGGGAAATGAACAGCATTGGTATTGGCCTGATCGGAACTGGCTTTATGGGCAAGGCCCATGCTTTGGCCTATCGGTCGGCAAAGGCGGTGATGGGGGGGGATGTACCGGATGTGCGGCTGGAACTGCTGTGCGAGCAACCCTTTGACAAGGCCGAAAAATTTGCCAACCAGTTTGGTTTTGCCCGCGCGACCGATAACTGGCGCGATTTGCTGTCTGATCCGGCGATAGATGTTATTTCCATCACCACGCCCAACATGCTGCATCATGAAATGGCAATGGCGGCGATTGCGGCGGGTAAACATGTTTATTGCGAAAAACCGCTTGCCTTAACCCTCGATCAGGCGCGCGATATGCGCGACGCTGCCGCAAAGGCGGGGGTGAAAACGATGGTGGGCTATAATTACATCCATAACCCCGCTTTTACCCATGCCTGCCGCCTCATCAAATCTGGTGCGATTGGCCGTGTTGTTCATTTCCGGGGCTGGGTGGACGAGGATTACCAGGCCGACCCCAACCTTGCCTGGACCTGGCGCAGCACCCTGGCCGATGCCGGGCTGGGTGCCCTGGGTGATATGGGCTGCCATCTTGTTTCAATGGCTTACGGGTTGTTGGGGCCGATTGATAATCTGGTTGGCGATATGCAAACCGTTCATCAAACCCGCCCGCTGGCGGATGGTACCGGTGATGGCACAGTTGAAAACGAGGATACGGCCACCGCGCTTGTGCGGTTTGCATCGGGCGTGCAGGGCAGTATTTCAACATCGCGTTCCGCCTGGGGCCGCAAAAGCCGCCTGGCCTGGGAAGTGCACGGAACCGAAGGCATGATCTGCTATGACCAGGAACGCATGAACGAATTGCAGCTTTACCAAAATTCCGGCAATCCGGCCGAACAGGGCTTTAAAACCATCCTCACCAGCCCGCATCACGCGCCTTATGGCAATTTCTGCCCGGCGGCGGGCCATCAGCTTGGCTTTAATGACCTGAAGGTCATCGAATGCGCCACCTTCCTGTCTGCCCTTGCCAAAGGCGAGGATGCCTATCCCAATTTCAACGATGCCTTTGAATTTGAAAAGGTCATCCACGCGGTGGCAACATCCGCCCGCGAAGACCGGCGTGTGAAACTTGCCGATTTTGACTGATCATCAATTTGGGAATGTTTTGTTTCGGGCGGTCAATATGGCCGCCCGTTGGCGTTTTCATGCACATTCATTGCACGGCCAAGCCTTCAAAATCCTTCAGCACGTTTAACACAATCGATGTTTTTACATGTTGGACGGAATCATGAGGCAGCAGCACGTCATTCACAAAACGCGAAAGGTCGTTCAAATCGCGGGTGACGACTTTTAAGTGGTAATCCATTTCCCCGGTAAGGGCATAGGCCTCTAGCACTTCCGGTAAATCGGCCAGCAATTCGCCAAACCGTTTGGCATTGTCGCGGTTGTGTGTGGCCAGCGTTACCGAAATCACCACCATCAGGCCCAGCCCCAGTTTCTGCCGGTCAATCGCGGCGTGATAGCCGGAAATATACCCTTCGGCCTCCAGCCGGGTGCGCCGGCGCGAACATTGCGAGGGTGACAGCGCAATGCGTTCAGACAGTTCATTATTGGTCAGCCGGCCATCCTTTTGTAGCTCAGCCAGCAATTTCAGATCCATTTTATCAAGATGCGTCATTTGTGCGCCATTTTGTGAATTGGTGCGTTTTTCATGCAAAATTTTGGCAAAACAACCCAAGAATGCAAGCACATTGTACGGTTTTGGGCGCAAAATCGTGGGCAGTTGATAATTAGACAAATACAAAATCAGGAGACTTCCTATGGGTCCGTTCCCGCACGATGCCCCCCGCGCCACCATCAGCGATGAAAACCCCGCTGGCACCGATGGTTTTGAATTTGTTGAATTTTCCCATGATGACCCGGAAAAACTCGCCGTGCTTTTTGACCGCATGGGTTATGTGCCGGTTGCCAAACACAAAAGCAAAAACATCACTGTCTGGCGGCAGGGGGACATTAACTACATCGTTAATGCCGAACCCGGTTCGCACGGCATGAAGTTTGTGGAAAAGCATGGTCCGTGCGCGCCCGCAATGGCCTGGCGTGTGGTCGATGCCAAACATGCCTTTGATCATGCGGTTGCCAACGGGGCGGAGCCGTATAAAGGCGATGATAAGACCCTTGATGTGCCAGCCATTGTCGGTATTGGCGGTTCGCTGATTTATTTCATCGATCAATATGGTGAAACCGGTTCGGCCTATGACGCCGAATTTGACTGGATCGACGAACGGGACCCGAAACCGGAAGGCGTTGGTTTTTACTTCCTCGACCATTTGACCCACAATGTCTATCGCGGCAATATGGATAAATGGTGGGATTTTTACCGCAATCTGTTCAACTTCAAACAGATCCACTTCTTTGATATCGCCGGGAAAATGACCGGCCTTGTCAGCCGGGCCATTACCTCGCCCTGTGGTAAAATCCGTATTCCGCTTAATGAATCCACCGACGATAAAAGCCAGATCGAGGAATACCTTAAAAAGTACAAAGGCGAAGGCATCCAGCATATCGCTGTTGGCACCGATGGCATTTACGAAGCAACCGACAAGCTGGCCGCCAATGACCTTAAATTCATGCCTGGCCCGCCGGAAGTTTATTACGAGCAATCCTATGCTCGTGTGAACGGCCATGAGGAACCGATTGAACGCATGAAAAAGCACGGCATCCTGATCGATGGTGAAGGCGTGATCAATGGCGGCATGACGAAAATTCTGCTGCAAATTTTCTCGAAAACCGTGATCGGGCCGATTTTTTTTGAATTCATCCAGCGCAAAGGTGACGAGGGCTTTGGCGAAGGCAATTTCCGCGCCCTGTTTGAAAGCATCGAAGAAGACCAGATCCGCCGTGGTGTTTTGAAGGTCGATGCCGCCGAATAAAAATTCCATTTTGTGAAACGTGCAGCAAAAAGCCCGGGTCGCATCGCCGATCCGGGCTTTTGTTATGCGGCATTGTATCGGGGATTATCATGCCAGGGCTTTTTCAAAATAAACGCGGTTAAAGCCATCTTCGTTTCGGCGGCCAGTTTCGACATATCCAAGATGCGGGTAAATCGCCAAATTTTCGGTCATCTTTTCATTGGTATAAAGCCGCACATGGGAAAAGCCCAGTTGCCGGGCTGTATCCTCGCAAAAGGCCATCAGGCGTTTGCCAATGCCGCGCCCGGCATGGTCCGGTGCCACGGCAATGTTTTCCAGCATCATGGCGATGGCATCATCGGGGTAAAAAACGATGAAGCCTGTCGGCTGGTCATTGTCGTCACGCGCGACATAAACCTGCCCGGCGGCAATTTGGGCGGCGAAATCGGCAGTCATGGGGGCGGGTTTGCGGCCAATCACGGCGATGTAACGCTGATAGGCGGCAATTGCACAGGCACGAATGGCGGGTTCATCGGCGGGGCGGGCAGGGCGGATCATGGTGTTTCCAGTTAATTGCGCCACCATAATTTCTTATGGTGGCGCGGGTAAATCAACCGGGTTTTATGGGTATGCAGGGTGTCAGCTTCCCAGTCCCAGGGTATGGGGTAGCCACATGATCAGTCCGGGAATGGCGATCATAAGGATCACGCGGATAAAATCGGCTGCCAGAAATGGCAGAATGCCGCGCGAAAGGGTTGTGATTTTCATGTCAGGTGATACACCCTGAATGATAAACAGGTTCATGCCGATCGGTGGGGTGATCAGGCCGATTTCCACGACTGAAACCAGCACAACACCAAACCAGACCGGGTCATAACCAACCCCGGTAATCACGCTATAGGCCGGGACAACGGTTAGCAAAATCATGGAAAGGCTATCCATGAAGCAGCCCAGAACCACATAAAACACCAGAAGCGAGACCAGAACCGCAAGCGGTGAAAAACCCTGGCTGGTGATCCAGTTTACCAGTGTTTGTGTTAGCCCGCTGGTTTCAATAAAGAAATTGAAAAGGGCCGCGCCAATCAGGATCAAAAAGATCATGCCGGTCATGCCTGCGGTTTCACGAATGCCGCTGCGCAAAACCGTCCAAGTCAATTTCCGGCGCAGACCGGCAAATAACAGTGCGCCACCGGCACCAACGGCCGCCGCCTCGGTCGGGGAAAACAGGCCGGCATAAATGCCGCCAATCACCAGCAGGATCAAAACAATCGCATCCCACATGCGCAACAGCGCACCCCAGCGTTGCGACCATGGGGTATAGTCACTGACCGGGGCCAGTTCCGGCTTGCGCATCACCTGCAGGCGGATCGATGCGATATAAAGCAGCGTTGCCAGAATGCCCGGGATCATGGCACCGGCAAATAATGCACCAATCGACTGTTCGGTCATCAGCGCATAAATCACCAGCAAAATGGATGGCGGGATCAAAACGCCCAATGTGCCACCCGCCGCAATCGATGCCCCGGCCAGGCTTTTGGCATAGCCCCGGCTTTGCATTTCGGGCAATGCGACCCGGCCCATGGTGGCACAGGTGGCAAGGGATGACCCGCAAATGGCGCCAAAAATGGCACTGGCCCCAACGCTTGACGCGGCAAGCCCCCCGCGCCGGTGCCCGGCAAAGGCGGTAATGCCGCGAAACAGATTGCCCGATAACCCCGAATGCGATGCAAAAACCCCCATAAAAATAAACAGGGGCACGACCGAAAGGCCATAGGGGAAAATCGCCTCAAACGGCAGGCTTGCCATCACATAGCTGGCCGATGTCCAGTCCATCAGCAGCAGGGTGCCGCCAATGCCCACCAGCGCCATTGCAACCGCGACAGGAACCCGCAGCAATGCCAGGCCCAGGGCGGCTACAAAACCAATAAGTCCGGCCCATTCCGTCGCCATCAGATCGTCTCGCCCGTAAAGATAAATTTCAGAAATTTCACAAAACAAACCAGCCCTGACAGGGCCAGACCACTTAGCAGGAACACCCAGAACAAAATCATCGGAATGGCAAGGTTCTGCGACACATCACCATAGGCGAGCTGTTCCATCGCCCGTTCCCAGGAAAGGTAAAAAAGAAACGCCATCAATGCCGCGCCTGTAAGCGGGATCAACGCATCAATAACGGTAAAAAAGGCACGGAAATGTTTTTTGCCAAACAGGTCAACCGTCACATGGGCCCCGGTGCTAAAGGCATGGGGGATCGCCCAGGATGCCGCAGCCATGACGCAAAACTGCGTTAAATCGACCGCACCGATAAAGGATTGCCCGCCAATCCGGCGCCAGACAATATCAATCACCACCACGGCAATCGCCCCGATCAGGGCGGCCATGCCAGCAAAGGCAAAAATATCGGTGATGCGCGTCATCGCGCCATCAAGGCGGCGAACCGCAGCACGAAGCTGCGGTTCATCCTGTATGTCGCGGGGCCGGTTCATTTGCCATCCGCGTGATATTTGGCGTCAAATTCGGCGACCAGTTCCTGGGCGCGTTTGTAAATCGCTTCGGGGTCTTTAACCCCCTTGGATTCCAAACCATCCAGATAATCCTTGATCATGGGCTGAACGGCATCTTTCCATTCGGCACGGGTTTTATCATCAATCTGGATGATTTCATTGCCGTGCTTTTCGGCGTCGGCTTTGCCGGCGGCTTCCCATTTATCCCACCAGTCGCCAAATTTTGCGACCAGCGGATCGCCGGAAATTTCATCAATTGCCTTTTGTACATCGGCGGGCAGGGAATCAAATTTCTTCTGGTTCATCAGGAAGTAAAAACCGGCAACATAGGCCCCGGCATCGGTATGGTATTTCAAAAGTTCGTTGGCTTTAACCGCATTGACCAGGTCCCATGTGGTGACCAGACCATCGATATTGCCCTTTTGCAGGTTTTCATAAATGGCCGATGGCGGCAAACCAACCGGCGATGCACCATAGGATTCCAGCATCGCGGAAACCGCCGGGCTTGGCGTGCGCAGGCGCAGGCCCTTCAAATCGTCAAGTGCGCGCACCGGTTTATCCAGCGTATGGATCAGCCCGCCTTCATGGGTAAACAGCGCCAGAACCTTGAAACCCTGATAATCGCTGCCCAGCATGCCTTCCTTATAAAGGTTCCACAGGGTTTCCGACCCTGAATCGGCATATTTCACCAGAAACGGCATTTCAACGATGGAAGCGGCCGGGTAACGGTCACGCGGAATACCGTTCAGGCCAACAGCCATGTCGATAACACCGGCTTTGACCTGGTCGGCCTGGCGGTCAATTTTACCAAAGGCAGATGTCGCGTCATAAATTTTGACTTCGACTTTGCCATTGGTTTTTTCTTCCAGCTGCTTTGCCCAGGGTTCCAGAAAGTCCTTCTGAAAGCCATGGCTGGGCGGCAGGTAATGGCTGATTTTAAGGGTAATGTCGGCGGCATTGGCGCAGGTGGCACCCGCCAGCGCCGTTGCACCGGCCAAAAGGCCGATCACGGTTTTACGCAAACTCAGACGTTTCATTGTTCTCTCCCTGTTGATTTTCTGTGTGGTTGCGGGCGTGGCCATGTGGCCCGTTTCGCAACCTCCCCAAATGACGGGCAATTGATGTTGGATTATTCCGGTGCGGCGGCACCAAAGGCAGGCAGGCTTTGGCAATGGGCATCGACGGCGCAAATTGCCGGGTAGGCGGCAAGGTCCACATCAAACCGGCGTGCGTTGTAAACCTGTGGCACCAGGCAAACATCGGCCAGCGTTGCCTGTTTGCCCAGGCAGAACGGGCCTTCATCGCGATGCGGTGCAATGAGTGCCTCAAGGGTATCAAACCCGGTTTTGATCCAGTGATGATACCAGTCCAGCTTTTCATCTTCCGATGCGCCCAGCGTGCCGGTGATATATTTTAAAATGCGCAGGTTATTTAACGGGTGAATATCGCAGGCAATGGTATGGGCGATTTCACGTACCGCAAGGGCAGCCAGTGCATCCTGCGGGATCAGGCGTGGGGTGGGGTATTTAACGTCCAGCCATTCAATCAGTGCCAGGGACTGGCCAAATGTTTTACCACCAAACTGAAAGGACGGCACCAGCCCCGATGGCTCGACGGCCTTATAGGGGCTTGCGGCCTGTTCGCCGGTGCGAAGGTCGATCGTGGTGACGGTTTCGGGCTGCAACCCCTTTAAATTCAGGGCAATGCGCACACGATACGACGCCGATGACCGGAAATAATCGTAAAAGGTTAGGTCGTTCAGTTTCATCCCTGGCTCTTTTTTTAATGTGGCCTTGGCTGCGTTGGCTTTTCGCCCACTCCGCACGAAAAAATCGCATCTCCGACATTTGGCAACCCCACCCGCGCAGGCGGTGGATTTGGTGAGCTTGCATCCCGATACGCGATTTCCTCTTTCAGATTGGAATTATGCTATATATAATGAATTACGCAATATGAAATTTTAACAGGCTTTTTGTCATCGTGACCACAACGCAGCCCAGCACCCCCAATGACCCCACCGTGATTGATCTGGCGGGCGAAGAAACCGGCGATACCCGCAAGGGCATTCAGTCCATCGAGGTGGGCGGGCGCATCATTTCGGCATTGTGCGATTTTCAATATCCCGTCCCGCTGAAGGATCTGGCGGCGGCCGTTGGCATGCCCGCGGCCAAGGTGCACCGTTACCTCACCAGTCTGGCGCGCATTGGTCTTGCCCATCAGGATGACCAGTCGGGGCTGTATGGGTTGGGGCCGATGGCTTTGCGCATGGGGCTTTCGGCGATTGAACGCAATGATGTGGTGATGCGGGCGGGGCGGCTTTTGCGCGCACTTGCGCTTGAATGGCGTTCATCGGGGCATCTTGCCATTTGGGGCGAACGTGGCCCGGTCCTTATCCGCACCGAACATGGTGGGCCGCCGGTTATTTCCACCATGGGGCTGGGCACGGTGATGCCGCTGTTGCGCTCGGCCACCGGGCAAGCCTTTTTGGCGACCATGCCGCGTTCGGCGATTGAACATGTCATTCGCGCCGAACAGGAAATCCTGCATTGGGATGATCAAAAGGTCGCCGGGCTGATCACCGAAACCCAGGCCCGCGGTGCCGCCGTGATTGAAGGTGACATTGTGCCGGGTCTTTCAGCCATCAGTGCGCCGGTTTTCAACCTTGATGGTTCGGTTGCCTGCTGTGTCACCCTGATGAACCCCAAGGCCGATTATTTCCAGCCGGGCCACCCGCCATTCGAGGCATTTTTGCGCGAAATCGCCCGGTTCAACCATGATTGGGGCGGGCGCGAACGCGCTACGTCATAACTGTTCGTTGGCGTTTACCGTCACATGTTTTCAAGCTTGGCAAGGAGGTCAATCAGCGCATCAAAATCCCGCTCGCCAAGATGGGCACGGACCTTCTTGTTATAGATAATGCCGGCTTCTGTCAGGGATGCAAAGGCGCTTTCGCCCTGTTTGGTCAATGTGATCAAGGCAATACGGCGGTCGGTTTCGTCCTGCTGGCGTTTCAACCAGCGGCGCGCTTCGATCGAGGTGACGGCGCGTGAAACCTTGGTTTTATGCAGGCCGGTGCGGGTGCCAATGTCGGTTGCGGTTTGCGGGCCATACTGGCCCAGCGTTGCCAGCACCCGCCATTCCGATCGGGTCATGCGGTATCGGTCGCGGTAAATATCGCGAAAACCGAAACTGACCTTTTCGCTGGTGTGATGCAGCACAAAGGGCAGGAAACCATGCAGGTCAAATTTTTCTGTCATCACGTTTGATCGCTGTTTGATAGTTACAAAAATTATAGTTACGTCTGTAACTATATCAAATAATGTTAGGGAGAAGACAATGGCCGATCACATTGTTTCTGCAAAAAAGAACCCGGACGAAAAGGCGGGCGCATTGCAGTATATGTCGGGCTTTGGCAACGATTTTGAAACCGAATGCCTGCCCGGCGTTTTGCCACAGGGGCAAAACAGCCCACAAAAATGCAGCTATGGCCTGTATGCCGAACAGCTTTCAGGCTCGCCCTTCACCGCGCCGCGCGGCACCAATGAACGGTCCTGGCTGTATCGCATTCGCCCCAGCGTGCGCCATAATGGCCGGTTTGAAAAACGCGATTTTCCTCATTGGAAAACTGCCCCCTGCCTGGATGATCACAGCCTGGCACTGGGCCAGTTGCGCTGGGACCCGGTTGAAATGCCATCGGCTGCGACCGATTTTATTGCCGGAATGCGCACCATCACCACGGCGGGTGATGCGATGGGGCAGGCGGGCATGGCCAGCCATGTTTATGTCTGCAACACCGACATGGTGGATGATTACTTCTTTAATGCCGATGCTGAATTGCTGGTGGTGCCACAAATTGGCACGCTGCGCATTTTTACCGAATTGGGCATTATGGAAGTTGCGCCGCTGGAAGTTGCCCTGATTCCGCGTGGCATGATGTTTAAGGTATCCATCATTTCGGCCGGGCCGGATGGCGGTGCGCGTGGGTATGTTTGTGAAAATTACGGTGCCAAATTCACCCTGCCCGAACGCGGGCCGATTGGCGCAAACTGCCTTGCCAATCCGCGCGATTTCAAAACACCCGTTGCTGCCTATGAAGACAAGGAAACACCCTGCCGGGTATTGGTTAAATGGTGCGGGCAATTCCACGCCACCGAAATCGGCCATTCGCCGCTGGATGTTGTTGGCTGGCACGGCAATTACACGCCGTTCAAATATGATTTGCGCACATTTTCGCCGGTGGGGGCGATCCTGTTTGATCATCCCGATCCGTCGATTTTTACGGTGCTGACGGCTCCGTCGGGCGAGGTCGGCACGGCGAATATTGATTTTGTCATTTTCCCGCCGCGCTGGATGGTGGCGGAAAATACCTTCCGGCCGCCCTGGTATCATCGCAACATCATGAGCGAGTTTATGGGCCTGATCGAGGGCCAGTATGATGCCAAGGAACAGGGCTTTGTGCCCGGCGGCATGAGCCTGCATAACATGATGCTGGCGCATGGCCCCGATACCGAAGGTTTCACCAAGGCATCGGAAAGCGAGCTTAAACCGGTCAAGCTTGATGGCACGATGGCGTTTATGTTTGAAACCCGCCTACCCCAGCAACTAACCCGCTTTGCCGCCGAACTGCCCGGCCTGCAGGATGATTACCAGGATTGCTGGAAGGGCCTTGAACGCCGCTTTGATGGCACACCGGAAGGGCGCCAGGACTAAGCCAGATTTCACTATTGGAAATATGATTTCAAATAAAGACCGGACATACCCGGCAAGGAGACAGGACCCATGAAACTCGCCACCCTGAAAGACGGCAGCCGTGATGGAAAACTGGTCGCGGTATCACGCGATCTTGGCCGCTGTGCCCCCATTGATGGGGTGCCGACCCTGCAATATGCCCTTGATAACTGGGCATCGATGCAAGGCAAACTGGCCGATATTGCCGCAAAGCTGGAATCTGATGCGTCCTTTGGCGATGCGTTTGACCAGGCCAAGGCGCATTCACCGTTACCGCGTGCCTTTCAATGGGCGGATGGTTCGGCTTATGTTAACCATGTTGAACTGGTGCGCAAGGCACGCGGGGCGGAAATCCCCGAAAGTTTCTGGACCGATCCGTTGATGTATCAGGGCGGGTCAGACAGCTTCCTCGCTCCGCAGGACCCGATTGTGCTGGGTGATGAGGCCTGGGGCATTGATATGGAAGGCGAGGTTGCCGTTGTGACCGATGATGTCGCAATGGGGGCGAGCCCCGAAGAAGCCCGCAAGGCCATCCGCCTGATCATGCTGGTCAATGATGTGTCGCTGCGCGGGTTGATCCCGGCGGAACTGGCAAAGGGCTTTGGCTTTTTCCAGTCCAAGCCGTCCTCGGCCTTTTCGCCGGTAGCCGTAACGCCCGATGAACTGGGCGATGCCTGGGATGGTGGCAAGGTGCATTTGCCCCTGAATGTGGATTTGAACGGCAAGCCCTTTGGCCGGGCCAATGCGGGCATTGATATGACCTTTGATTTTGGTCAGCTTGTTGCCCATGCGGCCAAAACCCGCCCGCTTTGTGCGGGCAGCATTGTCGGTTCGGGCACGGTTTCCAACAAGCTGGAGGGCGAACCGGGCAAGCCGGTGGCCGATGGCGGGGCGGGCTATTCCTGCATTGCCGAAATCCGCATGATCGAAACCATCCGTGATGGCAAACCGACCACGCCTTTCATGCGCTTTGGCGACACTGTCAAAATTGAAATGTGTGATGCGGATGGTCAGTCCATTTTCGGCACCATTGATCAGACAGTGGAACAATACAAAGGCTAGATCCCGCCTCTTGGGTCTGGTGGTTCGCAGAATAGCTGTTTTACGTAAGCCCGGCTCCGGTTGCCAATGATGGCAGGGGCCGGGTTCTTTATGATGGTGTGTGTATCCTTGCCGGTCTCCTGGTTTTGAGAATACCGAATGGTGCTTTTCGTTCATGATTGCGCTGTTATGTGGTTCACACGCCCATGTGTGGGCGGGAATGTGACGCATACCGTGTTCGGCAAAACGGCCTGAAGGTCCCTTCTTCGGGCTCACATGGCCTCAAACAGGCGGTTTTTCGGCATATTTGCTGGTTTCGCTGTCCACTACGCGACGATGTAAACAGGGTATAAAAGCAGTCTTTCAGGGCGGGATATATCGGGTCTGGTGAAATAAAAAGTTTCGGTTAAATTCGCCGGGCTTTTGTTTTGAGGTTTTCGCGACGCGTTTTTTGCGGTAGCTAAATATTGTCGAAGATCTGAAAAGTAAGAACAGAAAGAAAGTGCGAGGTCGCTACAATGAAGAACGTGCTGACTTTCCGAAATATTATTGTCGCGATTCCCTTGCTTGCCATAATTCTGGTGCTTGATTACGCCTTGCCACAAGTCGATGTGGTGAGAGCTGTTGGTGTCGAAATCAAGCGTATGGATACCGAGGATTCCAAAACGGGGCAGCAGCGCACGCGCGATGTCTATTTTTTGCAAACAGAAACCCAGGACGGAAAACCGAGAGTTTATCGCAACGAGGACAATTTCCTTTATTTGAAATTCAACTCGGCAGATCTTCAGGCCAAGGTGCAGTCTTTCGCGACGGACAAGCAGCTTGTTGCGGTAAGGCGTTATGGCTGGCGCATTCCCGCGTTTTCCATGTTTCCCAATGCCGTAAAGGTATGGGCGGTCGAGCCGGGTTACAGCCATATCCCCGTTTTCAATACAATTGTCATTGTTGGGCTTTTGGGGTTGGCGGCCTTTGTGTTTTTGCGCGTAAGGCGCCGGTTAAAGGCCATGGCGCAAAAACGCCAGGAAAAGGAAGAACGTGAAGCACGCGAGGCCGAAGAAGCGGCCGATCGTGCCCGGCAGGAAGCCCGCCATAAAGATGCCGATATTGAGTCTTTTCTGAACTCTGATGATCGCAAAACGGATTAATTAACACTAAAGGCTGCATCAAGAGATATGTTAAGGCACACGGAAACCTATGACCTTGAAGCCGGGGTCTTAACGTTGACCACACCTGTTCGCGACGGACCTGACCTGTTTCGCATTGCAGAGCGTTTAAATCCCAAACGGGCATTTCTTTTTGTTTCCACAATTCTGGGGCGTCATATCCCGGTTGACCCCGCTAAACACCGCGCTGTTTTGCAGCAATTGGCCGATGGGGTATTGACCCATCTTTTGCCGGGTCCGGTATTTGTGATGGGGTTTGCCGAAACCGCCGTTGGCATTGGCGCGGGCGTTTTTGACTGTCTGCGCATGGCGGACCCTGATCGCGATATGGGCTATCTGACAACAACGCGGTTTGCTCCGGCTGGCGCGCGCGAATGGTTCCGGATCGAGGAAAGCCATTCCCATGCGGTTGATCATTTGATCTTTGAGCCAGCACCGGGAGTTCTTCATCACGGGCCGGATGCGACACTGGTGATTGTGGATGACGAGGCGACAACCGGCGCGACCTTTGCCAAACTTGCCGCCGGGCTGAAGGCGCAGGGTCTGAGTTTTGGGCGTCTTGTTCTTGTGACATTGACGGACTGGTCGGATGGCAAGGCGGGCGACGCCGTTGGCGGGATATTTAAGGATGCCGATATATTCAGTGTGACCGCCCAGAACGGAACCTGGTCCTGGAGCCCTGACCGGACAAAAACGCCGCGTGCTCTTCCGGGGGCGTGTGATCCCTCTGTTGCGGCGTGGGTGCCGGATGCCGCCCAGGAATTTGCCGCCCCGCGTTTGGGTCTTTCCAGCCGCGAAGACCGGCAATCTGGCGAGGATATTCTGTCAAGCCTTCAACAGAACGGTCTTGAATGGCCTTCCACCGGGGATCGCATTCTGGTGGTTGGGGCTGGCGAGCATGTGTGGCAGCCGATGCTGGCGGCAGAAGCCTTAAGAGAGCGCGGATTTTACACGCGTTTTATCACAACAACCCGTTCCCCCATTCTTCCCGGTGATACCATTCGCCATAAACTGAGCTTCCCGGACCATTACGGGCAGGGTTTCTGGATGTATATGCACAATGTTGTGCCTTCGGATTGGGACCGGATCCTGTTTTTTACCGAAACCGGGGCGGACGGGCTGTGCGACACGCTTTTGTCGGCACTGGGTCAAATCGATGTCATTGATGGCATTGGTGCCATCTCCGTTTTGAAGCCGATGGAAGGAAAGCCGTAGTGCGTCCTGTTTTTTTCTCTGATCTGGATGACACGGTTTTTCAAACGGCACGAAAAATGGATGCGCCGCCGCCTCCCGAAAGACTGGCGGCAGAAGCCTTGAATGGCAGTCATTCCTATATGACGGCCGGGCAGGATATGATGATAAAATGGCTGCTGGCCTCGACACGGTTCATTCCCGTTACGGCCCGTTCGTCAGAAGCCCTGGCGCGGTGCAAATTGCCCTTTGCCGATTATCAGATCTGCACGAATGGCGGTGTCATCCTGACGCCCGAGGGTATGCCCGATGCTGACTGGCATGCCAGGATGAAGCACGAAGCCGATGCGGTGGCCTCCGGGCTTGAAAACCTGATGTCCTTCATGGCCCGGCAAACCCCGGCGGGCCGGTTCCGCTACTGGATCGTCGAGGATTTCGGGGTGGGGTTTTATTTTTGTGTCAAATCGAACGAAGATGCCCGCAGGCTCGATGATATAGACGCTGAACTTTGCGAGGTTGCCAGGGCGGCACTGGTGCGTCATCGCAATGATAATAACCTGTCATTTACCCCAGCAGGTATTTCCAAGCGGGGTGCCGTTCAATATCTGGCGGAAAAGCTGGGGCTTGATGGATCATCTGTACCCGTATTTGGTATGGGGGACAGTTTGACAGACCTTCCCTTTATGGCAGCGTGCGACATGCTGGTAATCCCGAAAAAATCCCAAATTGCCCAAACAAAATTATACCCGGAGGACGGCTGATGTCTCGGCCTTCCCAATTGATCAAAGGGTCTTATGACCCCGAAGACGTCAAATTTCTTCTAAAGCAGGTCGAGATTGCGCCAACGGATATTGCCACCAAGGAAAAAAATATCCAAAGCGGAACGGTGCATTATTCGGAAATGATTTCGCAGGAACGTCGCCCGGATGCGCGCTATCTGCAAATCTTTGAAACCGCCCGTCAGCAAAGCGAAGAGCGGATTGCACGCGAGATTTCAGGGCTTGCGCAGCATATTGTCGCACGGATTGGCCGCAATGAGCTGGATCGGCGAATGACACTCTGTTCGCTTGTGCGCGCCGGGGTGCCCTATGGCGTTTTGCTGCATCGTGAATTGACCGCTCTGGGCGTGGATAGCCGGCATTTCGGCATGTCTATCATTCGCGACCGCGGACTTGATGGAAATGCCCTTGATTTTATTTTGGCAAAACGCCCGATTGAGGGTGTTGTTTTTGTCGATGGCTGGACCGGAAAAGGGGCGATTTCGACTGAATTAACAAAATCGTGGCAGGAAATGACCGGGCGTTCCAAGGTTGAACTTGCCGTTTTGGCCGACCCCAGCGGTTTTGCCTCAATGGCCGGGTCATATGAAGACTGGCTTATTCCCTCGGGTATTCTTGGCGCAAATGTTTCAGGTTTAATCAGCAGGTCGATTCTGAACCGCCAGGTAATAGGCCCAACCGATTTTCACGGATCCATACCGGTTAATCATCTTGCGGATATAGATATATCTCTCGATTTTGTGAACCGTATTACAGCTCTTATGCCGAAATACAGGGGCATATATGGAATGCCCGCACCTGAAATGGATTTGGCCAGTTTGCGGATGCGGGCGTTAGCGTGTATTAATCGTGTCGCGGAATTGTTTGATGTTGATAACATTAACCGGATTAAACCCGGTATTGCCGAGGCAACACGGGCTGTTTTACGCAGGCGCCCCAAAAAAGTCATAATCAGGTCACTGGAAGACCCTGATCTTGCGGCACTCATTCATCTGTGCCGGTTGGACAAGGTCGAACTGCTTGAAAATGCAGATCTTACGGGTCCATACCGCGCCATAACGCTGATTGAAAAAATGTCTTGATGACGCTTTTTTGCGTTGCGCCTGAAAGCGGATATATATTTTGAGTGCCGGTGCAATTGTATAATTGTGGCATAAAAAAGGCCATATTCGTGACGGGTTATTATCCCTGATATTTCTGATCGGGGATTTGACATCAAAATGCGCATTATGTCAGCGTTATCGGCGGTTTTACTGGTTGGTTGTCAATGGTGTGTTGCCAGTGATGATCGAGTTCACAGCTCTCAGGCTTGTAAGTTTTAAGATGTTGTTTAAAACGGAATAAAATAAATTCAGCGTTCTGTTGCGTTACCGAAAAAATAAAATTTTGTTATCGGGTTTCTCTTTCGCGCAGTTTGTATCAGGATGCAGGTTAAACACTCCGTCGATTGTTAAAATTCACGATTCGGAGAATAAGGAGAATTAAATGAGCATTTCCCTTTCCAAAGGTCAGACCTTGTCTCTGGAGAAAGATACGGGGTTATCCAAAGTTTTCATGGGCTGCGGCTGGGACCCGGCAAAACCGGAAAAAAAGGGTTTTTTCAGCAGCCTGCTGGGCGGCGGGGGCGCAGATGAAATTGACCTGGATGCCTCGGTGATTGTTTTTGATGCCAACAAAAACGCGATTGATCTGGTGTGGTTTCAGCAACTGACATCAAAAGACAACGCCATCACCCATAGCGGCGACAACCTGACCGGCGAAGGGGATGGCGATGACGAGACGATCTATGTCGATCTCAAGGCCCTGGATGCGCGGGCAAAATACCTTGTTTTCACTGTGAACAGCTTTCGCGGGCAAACATTTGACGAAGTCGACAACGCTTTTGCGCGTCTTGTTGACCACAGCAAAAACGCCGAAATTTGCCGCTATACCCTGGCCGAGAAGGGCCGTCATACCGGTGTTGTGATGGCATCGATGGAAAAAACGGATTCAGGCTGGCAGTTGACCGCACATGGTACGCCCACCAATGGCCGCACCGCACATGACCTTGCCGGTGCGGCATTGGCAGCGATTTAAGGAGAAATGTCATGCTAAACTGGTTAAAAGAAAACGCGGCGCAGGCGCGCTCCAAATTGACGGCAGAAGCCTCGAAATTCAAAAACAGGGCCTTTATGGAAGCCGTTGTAAATGGCTGTGCCCTGGTTGCCGCCGCCGATGGCAGCATTGATTCCTCTGAAAAGCAGAAGATGGCCGGCTTTATCGAACGTGCAGACGAGCTCAAGCACTTTGACATGCGCCAGATTATCGACGTTTTCCAAAAAGCGGCCGCGGATTTCGAGTTCGATCACGGCATCGGCAAAGCCTCTGCCCTGAAAACGATCAGCAAAATCAAAGGCAATGATGAACAGGCACGGCTGCTTGTCCGGGTTGTTTGCGCGATTGGTGCTGCCGACGGCGATTTTGATCCGCAGGAAAAGGCAATGGTTGCCGAGATTGCACGCGAACTTGGCCTTAATCCTGCCGATTTCGATCTTTGAGCCATACGGGCTTTCGGGCAGGCCCGGGTGCCTGCCCGTTTTATGATTGCTGGAAATATATATGCACGAACTTGACACATACCAGCTTGCTGTTATCGCCCTGGGGGCGATTTCCTTTGGCATTTATCTGCTTGTAAAGGGGGGCGACTGGACAATCGACAATGCTGTGGTCATTGCCGAAAAATTCGGTTTATCAAAACTTTTTATTGCGGCAACCATTGTTGCCTTCGGAACCTCCGCACCAGAGCTTTTTACCTCTGTAAATGCCAACTTGTCCGGCTATCCGGGCATTTCGGTTGGCAATGTGGTTGGTTCAAACATCGCAAATGTACTGATGGTGATTGGCATTTCCGCCGTAATCGCCCCGATTGTGTTTCGTCGGGCCGAGGTGCGGGTGGATGCGCTGGTGATGCTGGGTGCCACCGCTGCGATGGTCGCAGCGATCATGTATGGCCTGTTGCCGCGCTGGGGCGGTATTGTCTTGGTCGTGGCAATCGTTTTGTATGTTGTCTATCAGTACAAGGCCGCGAAACTCGACGTCGAAGAGGTCGAGGAACACGAAGCTGACAGTTCCTATCCTGGTGTGATGATGATTGTTGGCATTGTGACGCTGGTTGTTGGCTCCGAGCTTCTGGTTCAGGGGGCCGTAGCGGGTGGCATGGCGCTGGGCGTTCCCGAGGCGGTGATCGGCATGACCGTCATTGCATTCGGAACCTCGTTGCCGGAACTTACCGCCTGTGTGGCTGCGGCACGGAAGAACCATTCCGACATGATCATTGGCGGCATCGTTGGTTCCAACATTTTCAATATATTGTCTGTGATGGCGGTTTCGGCGGTTGCAAAGCCGCTGGTCATCGACAGCCGGTTTGCCAGCTTTGACATGCCGATTGTTGTTGCCGTGACATTGCTTTTTGCGGCGTTCCTGCTGTTTGCCGGCAGGATAGGCCGTGTCGCCGGTGCGCTGATGGCTGTTGGCTATCTGGGCTTTACCTTTGCCCAGTATCAGTACTGACGCATGGCAGAAACTTTCCGGGAAGATGAAAAGCAATCTTTCTCAACGTTCTCTGACTAGAAAGGATAAGAAATGGCCCTGACACTTTCCAAAGGTCAAAACCTCTCGCTCACCAAAACGGACCCGGGACTGTCGAAAATCCTTGTCGGGCTCGGATGGGATGAACGCCAGACGGACGGTGCCGAATTTGACCTCGACGCTTCGGCATTTTTGCTGAATGAAGCGGGTAAGGTTCGCAGTGACGCCGATTTCATTTTCTATAACCAGATGAATTCGTCCTGTGGTTCCGTCAGTCATACCGGCGACAACCGTTCCGGTGCGGGCGAGGGGGACGATGAAGCGATCAAGGTGAATCTCGATACGATTCCCGCCGATGTGCAAAAGATCGCCATCACCGTAACGATCCACGAATTTGAAGCGCGCAAGCAGTCTTTTGGTCAGGTCACCAATGCCTTTATTCGCATTGTCAATGATGCGACAGGCAGCGAAGTCGTGCGTTATGACCTGACCGAAGATTATTCGACGGAAACCGCAATGGTTTTTGGCGAGCTGTATCGCCACAACGGTGAATGGAAATTCCGGGCTGTCGGCCAGGGCTATAATGGTGGTCTTGCCGCGCTGAGCAAGCAGTATGGCGTGAATATCAGTTAATCATCTAATCCCGTCACAACAAACAATGTCGGTGTGCAGACAGCGGCATGTTTTTTAAAAACAATGGAAGGAACTGACAATGGCTGTATCACTTCAAAAGGGTGGCAACGTTTCCCTGACCAAAGAAGCACCGGGCCTGAGCAAAGTCATCGTTGGGCTTGGCTGGGATCCGCGCGCAACCGACGGTACCGATTTTGACCTTGATGCGTCGGTTTTCATTTGTGGTGAAGATGGCAAGGTGCTCTCTGATGGTCACTTTGTTTTCTATAACAACACCAAAAGCCCGGATGGTTCGGTCGAGCATACCGGCGACAATCGCACCGGCGCGGGTGAAGGTGATGACGAACAGGTTAAAGTTGACCTCGGTAAAGTTCCCGCAGAGGTCAAAAAACTGGTTTTTGCCGTAACCATTCATGAAGCTGCGGCGCGCAAGCAGAATTTTGGCCAGGTGGGCAATGCCTTCATGCGTGTCATCAACCAGGATGGCGACAAGGAACTGGCCCGTTATGACCTGTCGGAAGACTATTCCGTCGAAACGGCAATGATTTTCGGCGAGGTCTATCGTCACAATGACGAGTGGAAGTTCAAGGCGATCGGCGCCGGTTTTGAAGGGGGCCTTGGCCCGCTAGCTTCCTCGCATGGCGTGAATTTGGGCTAAGCTGTTTTAAAGTGCGCGCGGATCAATGTCCGGGCGCACTTTTTTATTTCACCTCTCGAAACCGGCACCCGGCACCACCAGGACGCATGTCAGGAGATTTAAAATGACCACCCTTGCAATGGGCGCAAATGCCCCGCTTCCTTCGCTGACATTCGCGCTTGATGTTCTGTTGCCCCAGGGGGCGGGAATTGATGTGACGGCGTTGCAGCTTTATGCCAATGGCAAAGTGCGCGGCGACGGTGACATGTGCTTTTTTAATCAAAAAACAATCGGCGGCGGCGCGGTGTCCCTGTCGATCAGTGCCGACAAACAAAGCTTTGCTTTTGACCTGGCAAAGGTCGGTTCTGATGTTGATAAAATTGTTGTCAATGCCACGCTGGACAATGGTGCCTTTTCGTCTGTTCGCGATTTAAAAATTGTCACGTCAGATGGCATCGAAATGCCGGTCGATACATCCGACCGGTCCGAAGCAGCCCTGATCCTGTGCGAGATCTACCGGCGCAATGACCAGTGGAAAATTCGCAATGTCAGCCAGGGATTTAATGGCGGATTGCAGGCCCTGGCTGAACATTTCGGTGTCGAGGTTGCAGCACCAGCCGCTGCACCTGCTGCCCAGGCCAGCCCCGCACCAGCCGCAAAACCGGCCTCGGTGCCCGAAACGCCGCGATCGACTGTCAACCTTTCCAAGGTGTCGCTGACCAAACAGGAAAGCACGATTTCGCTGAAAAAGGCTGATGGCAAATTTGGCCGTATCCGGGTCAATCTGAACTGGAACCAAAAGCCAAAGCCGGGCGGCTTTTTTGGCATGGGCAAGCGGAGCATCGACCTTGATCTGGGCGCTTTTATTGAATTCCAAACTGGTGAGAAAGGTGTTGTCCAGGCGCTTGGCAATTCGTTTGGTGATTTGAACAATATGCCATTTACCAAACTGATGGCCGATGACCGCTCAGGCACATCAACCGATGGTGAATGGCTGGAAATCAATGGTGATGCGTGGCCGTCTTTTCGGCGGATTCTGATTGTCGCTTTCATTTACGAAGGTGTCGCCAACTGGCAGGAAACCGATGGTGTTATCCGGATGATGGTGCCCGGCCAGCCGGAAATTGAAGTGCGCATGAACGAACTTAGCACCAGCAGAAAAGACGTGATGTGCGCCGTTGCCCTGTTGGAAAATGACAATAACCAGATCCGCGTCAGTCGCGAGGTCCGTTTCTTTAACGGTCACGAACAGGTTGACCGGGCCTATGGCTGGGGACTGGCATGGCGTGCGGGCCGAAAATAGCGCCCGTCTGTCGATGTTTATCAGAGAAAGGTTAAGTACATGAGAAGACTTCCCGTATACCTGTTGCTTGATACGTCGACATCCATGCGCGGCGAGGCGATCAATGCCGTCCGTGACGGGCTGGACCTGCTGGTCAGCACCTTGCGTCAGGATCCTTATGCGCTGGAAACGGCATATTTGTCCGTTATTACCTTTGATACCTCCGCAAGCCAGGTTGTGCCCTTAACGGAACTGACCGAATTCCAGGCGCCCGACATCGACGCCAATGGGGCAACCTCGCTGGGCGAGGCGCTGTCGCTGGTTGCAAATTGTATCGACCGCGAGGTTCATAAGTCGGATATGGATACCAAGGGCGACTGGAAGCCTCTGGTTTTTCTGATGACGGATGGCGCACCGACCGATAGCTGGGAGAAAGGCCTTGCCGCGTTTAAGGCCGCAAAGCCGGGCCTGGTTGTCTGTTGTGCGGCGGGCCCGCGCGCCGATACCAAAGTTCTGGAGGCGATTTCCGAGATTGTGGTGACGCTTGATACCGCCGATAGCGCCACGATTGCCTCCTTTTTCAAATGGGTATCGGCATCGATTACCACCTCGTCGCGCAAAATCGATCAGAACAGAAATGATGTTGACGGTGTTGATGAACTTCCACCGACACCGGCGGGGGTCAATTTAACGAAATCCTGATTCTGATATGGCCGGAATTCAAGGGGCTGATTTGAAAGGACGAACATGAGAAGACTTCCCGTTTATATCTTGCTCGACACGTCAGGCAGTATGCAGGGTGAGCCGATCGAAGCGGTGAATTCTGGCATGGAAACCCTGATCGGGGCGCTGCGACAGGACCCTTACGCCCTTGAAACGGTTTATATGACCATCATTACCTTCGATGCCGAGGCAAAAACCATTTTGCCGCTGACAGCATTGGAAGATGTGGTTCTGCCCCAGATTACCACGCCGCGTTCAGGCCCCACACATATGGGGCTGGCACTGGAAACACTCGGCAGGCAGGTCAGTTCCGACATTATCAAAAGCACGGATGAAGCAAAGGGCGACTGGGCCCCTTATTTGTTTGTGATGACCGATGGCAAACCGTCGGACACGCAGCTTTATCAGGAACAGTGCGCTGCCATGCGCAAGCTGGGCTTTGCCAATATCATTGGCTGTGCGGCGGGGCCCAAGGCACGTGAAGATGATCTCAGGCCGTTATGCGATCATGTTTTGCGTCTTGATACGATGGATGGCAGTGCTTTTTCCCAGCTTTTCAAATGGGTATCCGAGGTGATTGCGTCGGGCAATAAAAGCCTGGGCAGCAATGCTTCGGCAAAATTGCCGCCACCGCCACCGGAAATCAATGTGGTATTGTGATGCGAAAGTTCCCTATTTTTCTGGTCATTGATGTTTCGGAATCAATGGCCGGTGACGCATTGATCGAACTTGAAAACGGGATGCGCCAAATCACGGCGGATCTGATGACCGACCCTTATGCGCTGGAAACGGCGTGGCTGTCCGTTATTGCTTTTGCCGGACGCGCCAGAACGTTAACCCCGTTGACCGAATTGCCGGAATTTGTCCCGCCGCATCTTCCCATCGGGGGCGGGACCGGCCTGGGTGGGGCACTGGTGCATCTGATGGATGAAATCGACCGGAATGTATCGGTAAACACCGCCGGGCAAAAAGGCGACTGGAAACCACTGGTTTTTTTAATGACCGATGGTGTTCCGACAGATGATGCCGAACCGGCCGTGCGCCGCTGGAAACAAAGCTATGCGGACCGTGTTTCGCTGGTGGCGGTTTCGATTGGCGGTGGCGGTGATCATGCGGTTTTATCGCAACTGACCGACGATATTATCCCCTTTGATGATACGGCAGAGGGCGCGTTTAAGAAATTCATCATGTGGATCACCAATTCGGTCAAAAGCTCAACCCGCAGTGTGACGGCAGGGGGCGGGATCTCGCTTGCCAAGATGGGGGATGATGTTTCTGGCGGGGCGTCGGGCGGTTTGCCGTTCGAGGCCGTGGACGACCGCTATGCTGTTTTTGTCGGGCGCTGTGCCAAAAGCAGGGCACCCTATGTTGTCAAATATGAACGCCATTTAAACCAGATCGGTTCGCAGGACCCGCGCCTGGCAGAGCTTTTCCAAAGGCGGGATTACCTTTTGAAGGCAGCCGTACCGGTGCAGGAGGATTATTTCGAGCTGTCAGACGGCTCGCGTTCCGAGGCCAGTGTCAGTTCCGTTCAGCTTATCGGGCAGCCCGATTGCCCGCATTGTCATGCGCCCTTTGGTATGGCGTTATGTGGATGCGGCAGCATTCATTGCGTACAGGGTGATGGCCCTGCAATCTGCCCCTGGTGTGGCAAGACCGGCAATTATGGCGTTTCAGACGGGTCGGATGGCGGCTTCGAGATCGAGCGGGGCCGGGGATGAACCGAAGCCCGGAGCAAAAGACTTACGAGGATATTGCCTTTCGGTTTTTTGTCACAACGCTGTGCTGCAATGGATGTCGGGTGCCGTCCAGTATTCCCGACGGGCTGGAAAACCTAACCGAAGAAGAATTGACGGTTTTGGCCTATCTTCAGGAGGTGTCACGGGAACGTTCCATCATTGCCGATCCGGAACCGGAGGACGACGATCCTGCCGTGGCAGACTCATCCTTCGGAGAAATGGAACAAGAGGAACCGGACGAACAGCGCGAACGGCACGAACAGGACGAACAGAACAAAACTGTGGCCGATCCTGTAACGCCGGAGCCTGAAATAATTGACCAGCCAGCGACAAGCGCCGAAGAGAACATGGCGATAGAGGGCAACGATGCGCTTGATGGCGAGGAAACACCCGCCGTGGCCTCGGACGATGAAACAGACACCTCGATACCGTTAAACGCTTTAGCAGTGGAGAGTGCAGCGCCACCAGCTGGCGAAGCGAATGGCGATGCCGCCTGTCATCAGAAGTCGCATAACGCGTTACCTGCGGAGGACAATACCGTGATCAAAGGGCCGGGTGGCATCGTGAAAACGGGTCTTGAGGAATCCTATTCGGAACCGGAGCGCATTAATCTTAAGAACGGCCGGTCCCGTCAGCCCTATGAAACAGTCATTCAGGGCTATTCCGGTATCGAGATCACCGATGATGGCGGCACCGGTTTGTCGATTTCGCCAGACGGTAACGTGTCGGGACATGACATTCAGGCAGGTGAATACACCCTGTTTTTGAAAGCCGTCAAACAGGGCGAGCCGGTTGTTATTCGTGCGCGTTTGTCGATCATCCCGGATCCCCGCGATTTGTGGAAGACGATAGCGTCGGACCAGAATGCCCCGATGGCAAAGCCGGACCAGGATTTCGATTGTCAAACCGGCGAGGGCCTTGTCATTGCTGCAAGCAAGCGGGGGCGCTCCCATGCCCAGGAGGGCAAATATCGGGATGACGATTTTCGTATTCGGGCCGACACAGATACTGGCTGGCATATTCTGATTGTCGCGGATGGCGCGGGGTCTGCCGATCTTAGCCGTGAAGGCAGCAGGATCGCGTGCGAAACCGTTATGGAAGCCTTGCCAGCACTTTTGGCAGAAAAGGTAGATCCCTGGCTGGAGGAAACTTTGGTGCGTTATGCGGCCGACCCGGATGCCTGGGCGACCGAAGTGCGCTGTGATTTGCTTTACCCCGTCCTGCCGGAGGCCGCCCTGAGGGCCGCCCGCGCGATCGAGGACAAAGCTGCCGAAATCAAACAGGATCCATCGGCGTTTTCGACAACCATTGTCATTGCGATTTGCCGCAAGGTGGCGGATCGGTGGTTTAGCGCCAGTTTTACCGTCGGGGATGGCGGTGTCGCCCTTTTTGATGCCAAATCCGACAGGGTTACTGTGATGTGCCGGGCAGATAGCGGTGAATTTGCCGGTCAAACGCGGTTTTTGGCATCAACCGAGTTCCGGGACCCGCATGCTGTTATGGGGCGCGTGTTTGTTGATCTGTGCGACAGTTTCACGGTTCTTGCCGCCATGACCGACGGTATCACCGATCCCAAATTCCCGACCGATGCGGCCTTTGCCAATGCCGGAATTTGGGCGGATTTCTGGACCAATGATCTTTGCGCGCAGGTTGACCTTGATGCGCATAACGACGCCCTTGAAGATCAAATGATGGCCTGGCTTGATTTCTGGTCGCGCGGGAACCACGATGATAGAACCATCGCCCTGATGGTGCCAAAGCAGAACGAACAAACGCTCGCGACAAAGAAAGCCGTTGCCGAACCTCAGGAAGGTCAGTCCCCGAATTCTGCGGCACAGGATGGGACAGACGGTAATAGGGCAGACGCGCCATGAGTATTGTAAATTTGACATCGGAAGGCGGGAAGCCTGTTTCTTTTGTCGATGAAGTGATTGCTTCCGGGGCTATGAAAGATATTTATGTCAGCCCTGACAAGACCTATGTGGTCGGCTTTTTCCGCGATACCCAGGACGCGACCCTGAAGGAACGTCTGCGCGAAATTACCACCCGGTATCGCAGCAATCTTTTTGACAAGGATAGCGGCGATTTCTGGAAGGATTATTTTTGTTGGCCGACAGATACCGTTGAACATAACGGCCGGATCGGGGTTGTCGTGCCGTTTTATGCGTCGGATTTTTTCTTCCAGTACGGAAGTGTGAAAGACGATATGCTTAAAATTCGTGGCAAGGACAAGGAAGGGAAATGGTTTGCCTCGGCCTCCAACCGGGAAAAGTTCCTTGATCCGCGCGAAAAGGGCAACTGGCTGACACATCTTCAAATCTGTTTGTCAATTTCGCGTGCCGTGCGGCGGTTGCACATGGCGGGCCTGGCGCATTCGGATTTAAGCTATAAAAATGTTCTGGTCGATCCGACAAAAGGCAAAGCCTGCCTGATCGACATTGACGGGCTGGTTGTGCCGGGCAAGTTTGCGCCCGATGTTGTTGGCACGCCCGATTTCATCGCGCCCGAGGTCATTGCAACGCAACATCTTGACAGGGAAGACCCGGCACGGGTTTTGCCCTCCCGCACGACGGATCGTCATGCGCTTGCTGTTTTGATTTACATGTATCTGTTCTTTCGCCATCCCCTGCGCGGGCGCAAGGTGCACGACCCGGATGCGACGCGTGACGAGGAACTGAGCATGGGAGAGCGCGCTTTGTTCATCGAGCATCCTACCGATGACAGCAACCGGGTCCGCCCCGAGGACCTAAGGCCCCAGTCGCTGCCGTGGGGGGACCCGGCCCAACGCCCCTATACAATGGCGGGTCCGCTTTTGACCGAACTGTTTGACCGCGCGTTTATTGCGGGGTTGCATGCGCCCGAAAAGCGCCCCTCTGCGGCCGAGTGGGAAAGCGCGCTGGTGCGCACGATGGATATGATACAGCCCTGTTCGGCGGGCTGCGACATGGGCTGGTTCGTGTTTGATAATTCGCGTGCCCCCGTATGTCCGCATTGCGGAACGGCCTATCGGGGTAAGTTGCCGGTGCTTAATCTGTATTCAAGCCGGACAAAGGGCAGCTTCCATGCCGATAATCACCGTGTCATGGTATGGGATGGGCAGTCGCTTTTTCCCTGGCATGTCAATCGCACGATTTTCCCCAACGAGCATCTTACCGCCGCACAAAAGAAAAGGGTGGGCTATTTTCAGATGCACGAGGGTGACTGGTACCTGGTCAATGAAGCAATGCCGGGCATGAAAAATGTTTCAACCGGTCAGGACATTGCCATCGGGGACCCTGTGAAACTTGAGGAAGGGTTGCAAATTTTGTTGTCCGCCGAGGAGGGCGGGCGACTGATTCAGGTGCAGATGGCCGGGGTGTAATCCTGTTGTCTTTTCTTTTTCATTGATCGCGATCATATCACGTTCTTTGTCCGAGAGAGTTGCGCTTCAATCGCGACTTTATCAAGGACGGAAAGAACATTGATGATTTTGCCGTCGCGATATTCATAAAAGACGTTTTCGGCAAATCTGATTTTGCGACCATTGACGGAAAGGCCGAGAAATTCGCCTTTCGGAGTGCAGTCAAACATCAGGCGACTTGCAACCATCGGGGCCTCACAGGTCAGGGTATAAATGTTAAAGCGCAAATCGGGGATTTGGGCATAATCGTTTTCCAGCATGGCGCGGTATCCGGCAATGCCCAGCGCGCGGCCATTATGGGCGGCATCTTCATGTACGAATTTCCCCAGATTATCCCAGTCCTGATTGTTCAGACAGCCGATATACTGGCGATAGAGACGGGCAAGCTCACTCGGTGTCATGGCATATCCTTCTGATTGAAATTCATTTTTCCCGATGGGCCGGTTTGGAAGGCGCGCTGCGATAACCCTGCAAAAATGAACGATCTTTCATCGGCGCAATGCAACCAAACCCGTTTTACGCTAGGATGGGTCAAGATACAAATCGGTGGCGGAGGCAGGGTTATGAAAATTGGTATTGTCGGGGCGGGCATGGTGGGCAGTTCGGCGGGGTACGCCATTGCCCTGACGGGGATTGCCAGTTCGGTGATTTTTGTCGATCGCAATGTGGATCTCGCCCGCGCCCAGGCCGAAGATATTTCCCATGCCGTGCCGTTCATGTCTTCCTGTGTTGTTCATGCAGGCGACTATGCCGACCTGAAAGGCGCATCGGTGGTTATTCTCGCCGCTGGTGTCAGCCAGAAACCCGGTGAAACGCGGCTGGAACTTTTAGGCCGCAATGCAAATGTGTTTCGCGAGGTGGTGGGTGAGGTTTTGCGTGTCACGCCCGATGCCATTTTGCTGATTGCTTCGAACCCCGTGGACATCATGACGCAAATCACCGCCCGGCTATCTGGCCTGCCAGCCGGGCGGGTGATTGGCTCGGGTACGATCCTCGATACCGCCCGCTTTCGCAGCCTTCTGGGGCGGCATTTGCGCATTTCGCCGCAATCGGTGCATGCCTATGTGCTGGGGGAACATGGCGATAGCGAGGTTCTGGCCTGGTCCAATGCCCGTGCGGGGTCGGAGCCGCTATTATCCTTTGCCACCCAGCTTGGCACGCCGATCAGTGATGCGGTGAAGGCGGAAATTGATGATGGCGTGCGCAATGCGGCCTATAAAATCATCAATGGCAAGGGCGCAACCTATTACGGGATCGGGGCCGGATTGGCGCGCATCGTTAAATCCATCGCCCAGGACCAGCAGGATGTTTTATCCGTTTCGGTTGTCACCCGCAATGTGGCAGGGGTGGCCGATGTGGCCCTGTCGATCCCGCGTGTGGTAGGGGCAGCGGGCATTTGTGCCGATATGATGCCAACTTTGGACGAGGATGAAAAAGAAGCCCTGCATCGCAGTGCCAGCCTGTTAAAAACCACCATCGAGGCGGTTACACTATAAGGTCGATGGTCCTGTAAATTTTCAATATGTGAAATTATATTTCACATATAGCAATATCAAAATCATTGATCCCGGGAGAAAGGCCAAATGACAGCCGGACCAAGGCCCATGCCAACGGAAGAAGGGATACTGGCCTTTCATAAACAGGCAGAAGCATTTTATCCGCCAGATGCTGTGAATGCCGGTATTGAGCAGCAACGCGCATGGTATGATGCGTTGTGCGCCAGCTTTAATCCGCCAGACCCGGCAGGACTAACCTTTGAAGATGGCGAGATTGCCGGGGTGCCGGTGCGCTATTTCCATCCATCCGCGCAAAAAACCGCCTGTTGCCTGCTTTATTTTCACGGTGGCGGCTTTGTTGTTGGCTCGCGCGACAGCCACCATGCCATTTGCGCCGAAATAGCCGAATTTTGCGGGGCAGAGCTGATTGCGGTGGATTACCGTTTGGCCCCCGAACATATCTGGCCTGCCGCATCGGACGATGGTTATGCCGTGCTGTGCGCCTTATTGCGGCGCGGGCACCGGGCGGTGGTGATGGGTGATAGTGCGGGCGCCAATATTACCGCCGGTTTGATGGTGCGCGCGCAGCGCGATGGCCTGTGTGACAGGATTGCCGGGCAGGTGTTGTTGTATCCTGCCCTGGGTGGGGATATGACATGCGGGTCCTATGTGGAAATGGCACAGGCACCGGGCTTAACGACGCAGGATGTGCACTATTATCGTGATATTTTGCAAGCGCCGGAAAATGATGCGGTTGCACATCCGTTAAAGGCAAATGACGTTTCAAACCTGCCGCCAGCTTATATATCCGCCGCCTTTTTTGACCCTTTGCGTGATGATGGCCGCAATTATGCGGCAAAACTGGTGCAGGCCGGGGTGAATGTGATTTACCGCGAGGAACCGCAAATGGTGCATGGCTGGCTGCGTGCGCGCCATATGAGTGACGGCGCGCGTGCTGGCTTTGATCATTTGTGCCGGGCGGTTGCGGGATTTTGCCAAGCCGGACCGTGACGACAGGGTGTCACGGCCCGGTTTGCGCATATGTCACAATTACATGAAATCGCGCGGAATGGTGCGGTTCCAGGTTTTCCGGTGAACTTCCCGGTCATCTTCGACCGCGATGACGCTGGCTTCGATATGCCAGTCGGTTTTGCTGCATGTCAGGGTTGCCGAACAGACCGTGCGGGTAAACCAGCCCTCGCGTTCGATATCGCAGGTCCAAAGGGCATGGCCGCGCAGCGAAGTTGGATCATCAGGTGAGATGGTCCAGGTTTCATCGCGGATCTGGCGGGTTGAAAGCCCCGTGCCGGGATGTTCAAACAGACCGGTATCTTCGAGAATGCAATAATCGGTTTTGTTGGCCGTCATGTTACGGCGCACTTCGCGGCGGGTATTGGCCGGTTGATGTTCGATATATTTTGGCAGCGGGTCCGGGTTTTCCGGCGCTGGCATGTCAATCAGCTCGTGATCGCCCAGCAGGGGCAGGGCCAGATCAATCGAGGCGGTATCGATGGTAACACCGGCATTAAACGGGTCCGGCAAAATCATTGGCCAGTAGGCCGTCGAAATGGCAACACGCAGTTTGTGCCCGGTGCGGATACGATAGCCACAGGCATCCAGCACCACTTTGACCGTTACCTTTTCGCCCTTTGGCATGGGTTGCGGGTCGTTGTAATTGGCGTCAGGGTTGCGATGTGCCAGGTTCAGAACACCAAAGGCAATCCGTGCTGCCGTCCCGTCGGGATGCACATCAACAAGCCGGACACATAAGTTTGCCCAGTCAGCATCGCAGGCCACATCCAGTGTGATTTCGGAACGGCCCAGAAGGTCGAGATCTTTTTTAAGTGCCTGGCTGTCAAAACAGAGCGACCCGGCATCGTCACCACGCTGGTCAATTGCCATTTCGGCATCGGGTTTCAGGGTGAAATATTCGCCCGCTGCCGTGCCGGTATCCAGTGGCGATTTCAGGAAAACACTGTTTTCACCGTCGGCAGCACGGATGATCGCCTCGGCATTCCTGGCATCCATCAGGCGGTCATCGCGCACATGATAATGCAGCATTTCCGGGGCTTGCCAGCTTTTCTTGGCTATCCAGAAACCATTGTCATGGTCGCGGCGCGCGGCCGGTTTGACGGCATCAAGGATATAGGCCCGCATTTGTGGCAGGTCTTCGGCCGCGTTTTCCTCATCGCGCAGCCAGCGGTTCCACCAGCGAATGGCTTCGCCGTGAAAATCGGCCCGCGGTTTGGGCCAGGCAAAATGCGGATATTTATGCACCCACGGACCAATCAGGGCCTTGGCACGGTCCGGCATGCCTTCAATGGCCCGCAAGGGTGTGTTGCGATAGCCATCGGCCCAGCCTGCCATAACCATTGACGGGATTTTAACCGCCGCAAAATCCTCGCAGATCGACGCATGTTTCCAGAAATCATCGCGCTTTTGATGGTCCAGCCAGTCTTCAAGGAAAAACGGTTCGTTTTCCAGGCGTTCCAGCCACATATCGCGCCAGCGATCCCCCACCAGTTCCGGGTCGGGCGAGCGGGACTGATAGGCCAGCATGGTGCCCGCCCAGGAAAGCTGTGCAGAGAGATGACAGCCATTTTTATAATGAATGTCGTCATTATAGCGATCCACCGTGGAGGCAATCGAAATGGCGGCCTTGAGTGCGGGGGGCTGAAGGGCGGCAACCTGAAGGCAGTTAAACCCGCCCCAGGAAATACCCATCATGCCGACACTGCCGTTCGACCAGGGTTGATCGGCAATCCAGGCGATGACCTCGCAGGCATTGGCAAGTTCAAGCGGGGTATATTCGCCGTCAATGACACCATCGGAATCACCCGAACCGCGAATATCCACCCGGACCCCGGCAATACCGGCGGCAGCAAAAACCGGATAGGTGGATTCATCGCGCGGGCTGGTGCCATCGCGCTTGCGATAAGGCAGAAATTCCAGCACGGCGGGAACCGGTGTGGCATCGGCACCATCGGGCATCCAGATGCGGGCGGCAAGGCGGGTGCCGTCCTTTAGGGTGATCCATTCATTTTCAATAACGGAATAGGGGCTATCGGACATTTGGTATCCAGTTTTGGTGGCGTCAGCTATTGCTAAATTACAGCAAACACCGCCCGAAAGGGTCCGGGCGGTGTTTGGGGTATCAGGGATCAGTTACCGGCACTTTCCATACGGCGCGTGGCCAGAACCTTTTCCAGCCAGCCCAGTTCCATTTCGGGAACCGATTTTAACAGAAGGTCGGTGTAATCATCAAACGGGGGCGACAGAACACTGGAACGCGGGCCGAAATCCACCAGCCTGCCTTGCAGCATCACGGCAACGGAATCGGCAATGGCGCGCACAATGGCAATGTCATGGGTAATGAACAGATAGGAAACCTTTGTTTCCGCCTGCAACCGCATCAGCAAATCCAGGATGCCTTCGGCCACCAGCGGGTCCAGGGCCGAGGTGGGTTCGTCACACAGGATCAGTTCCGGTTCGGCCGCCAGCGCCCGGGCAATGGCGACACGCTGTTTCTGCCCGCCGGACAGTTCGGCGGGATAACGGTCGTAAAAGCCGGAGCCCATTTCGATTTCATCAAGCAGTTCCTGCACCCGTTCCTTTTTCTTGCGGCCCCGCAAACCGAAATAAAAGGTCAGCGAGCGACCGATAATCTGGCCTACCGTCTGGCGCGGATTCATCGCCGTATCGGCCATTTGATAAATCAGCTGGATGCGGCGCATCTGGTCGCGGGTTCGTTTTTTGTGCTGTGCGGGCAGGTCTTCATCGGCAAAGGTAATCGACCCGTCCGTTGGCGGCAGCAGCCCGGTAATGACCCGTGCCAGGGTTGATTTGCCAGAGCCTGATTCCCCCACCACAGCCAGTGTCTGCCCGCGCGGGACATGCAGGGAAATATCGTGCAGCACCTTGAACCCGTTGCCATAGGATGCCGAAACATTATTCACCGATAACAGCGCCTGGGACTGGTCCCGGGCTTCGCGCTGTTTGGTCTGGCGAACGGAAATCAGGGCCTTGGTATAGTCTTCCTGCGGCGCCTCGATAATTTGTTGCACCGGGCCATATTCAACGGTTTCACCGTTGCGCAGCACCATAATGTCATCGGAAATTTGCGCCACAACCGCCAGATCGTGGGTGATATACAGCGCCGCTGTGTCGGTTTCCTCGATCGCGTTTTTGATGGCGGCCAGCACATCGATCTGGGTGGTGACATCCAGTGCGGTGGTCGGTTCGTCAAAAACGATCAGTTCGGGGTTGGAACACAGCGCCATTGCCGTCATGGCACGCTGCAACTGCCCGCCCGATACCTGGTGGGGGTAACGGTCGCCAAAATTGTCCGGGTCGGGCAGGCCAAGAATGTTAAACAGATAAAGCGCACGGGCGCGGGCCTCTTCACGCGTCATCAGGCCGTGTTCAAGGGTGGCCTCGATCACCTGATCGCCCAGCTTGTGCGCCGGGTTAAACGCGGCAGCGGCGGATTGCGCGACATAGCAAACACGGGCACCGCGAATTTGGCGAATGCCTTTTTTGTCGGCTTTCAACAAATCCTCGCCATCCAGCAGCACTTCGCCACCGGTAATGCGAACCCCGCCCCGGCCATAAGCCAGGGCCGAAAGACCGATGGTGGATTTACCCGCGCCTGATTCCCCGATCAAGCCAAGGACTTTGCCCCGTTCAAGGTCAAATGACACGCCGTGGACAATTTCGATGTCCTTGGGGGCTTCGCCGGGCGGGTACACCGTGGCACCGATGCGCAAATTGCGTACAGATAACATATTAGCCATCGCCGCGGCCTCCCTTCAGGCTGGATGTTCGTTTCAGCAGCCAGTCAACAACCATGTTCACACAAATCGCCAGTGTCGCAATGGCCCCACCGGGAATAAGGGCGGCGGAAATACCAAAGATGATGCCATCCTTGTTATCCTTGACCATGCCGCCCCAGTCGGCCGCAGGCGGCTGAATACCCAGGCCCAAAAACGACAGGGTAGAGAGAAACAGGATGGAAAAGGCAAAGCGCAGGCCAAATTCGGCCAAAAGCGGGCTTAGGGTATTGGGCAGGATTTCGCGGAAAATGATCCACATTTTGCCTTCGCCGCGCAGCTTGGCGGCTTCGACAAATTCCATCACGGCAACATCAAGTGCCACCGCACGGCCCAGCCGGTACACACGCGTGGAATCCAGAACTGCCATTACGGCAATCAAAATCCACAGGTTCTGCGGCAGAACCGCCAACACCACGAGGGCAAAAATCAGGGTCGGTATCGACATCATCAAATCGTTAAAGCGCGACAGGCCCTGATCAATGATGCCGCGCGAAACCGCGGCGGTGAAGCTGAGGAAAATGCCAATAGAAAAGGACAGGACCGATGCGGCAAGAGCGACAAACAGCGTGGTGCGGGCACCATAAATCAGGCGCGACAGCAGGTCACGGCCCAGATTATCGGTCCCGAGAAGGAAATGGGCATCGGCGGCCAGCCAGACATCCCCCACAATTTCACGTTCGCCATACGGCGCAAGAAGCGGGGCGAAAATGGCACAGCCAAACGCCAGGAGAATGCCAATAATACCGATCCAGGCGGTAATGGGAATTTCACGTAATCTCATCGCGGGTGCCTCAGTTTCGGGTTGGCAACAATGGCGATCAGATCGGCAACCATGTTTAGCAGGATATAAACGGCAGCAAAGATAAGGCCACAGGCCTGCACAACGGGCATGTCGCGCACGGTCACGGCGTCGACCATATATTGCCCCATGCCGGGATAGACAAAAACCACCTCGACCACGACAACACCGACCACAAGATAGGCCAGGTTCAGCGCGACAACATTGACAATGGGCGCAATGGCGTTGGGGGCAGCGTGCCGGATGATGGTTTTAAAGGCACCAAGGCCCTTAAGCTCGGCGGTTTCCATATAGGCCGATGACATGACACTGATAATGGCGGCCCGTGTCATGCGCATCATATGGGCGAGAACGACAAAAACCAGGGTGATCGTTGGCAGGGCGATGGCCGAAAGCCGGTCGGCAAAGGACATGCCGTCATAAACCGTGGCCGGAAAACTGGCGACGCCGAATTTGACGGAAAAAAACAGGATCAAAAGATAGCCAATGAAAAATTCCGGCAGGGAAATGGCGGCCAGCGAGATAATGTTGATGATACGGTCGGGCACCCGGTTGCGAAAATGCACTGCCAGCATGCCAAGGCCGACGGCCAGTGGCACCGAAATAATGGCGGCACAAAAGGCCAGAAACAGCGAGTTGCCCAAACGTTTGCCGATTTGTTCGGAAACGGAATTGCCGCTGGCCCAGCTTTTGCCGAAATCACCCTGCACGGCATTGCCCAGCCATTCAAAATAGCGGGTGGTGACGGGGCGTTCCAGGCCAAGCTGGGAACGGATATTGGCGATGGCCTGCGGGGTGGCCGACTGGCCCAGATAGGTTTGGGCGAAATCGCCCGGCAGGGCTTCAACCCCGCCAAAAATCAGGATTGATACCGCCAGCAGCAACCCTGCACTCAGCCCAAGGCGTTGCAGGATCAAAACCGTAAGCGGATACCGTTGTTTTAACGGGCGACGGCGGGGTTTGCCGTCTTCCATGACAGTATTCATGGGATGGTTTCTCCTTGATGAATACCTGAACCGGAAAAGACGTATCGTGCAGCAGAATTTTGATCGCCGGGCAGCACAGAGCTACATCCAATGGCGCGCAATATTCTGATGTGCGATATAACCGGCACAACCGGCCAGATTGCCGGGGCAAGTAAAGACGTTATTTCCGATTAGACGAAATCAGTTCAAAGGAACGGCCAGGAAATGCAAGACAGGGTGGTCGTTCCGGGATGGGTGTGCGGCGCAACCGCAATTGCGCCGCACATTGAATTAGCCCTCGATCCAGACACGGCTGGCAACATAGCCGTTGGACATGTCGTTGCCGATGTCGCTTACAAAGCCTTTCATTTTTTTGTTCGACGCATTTAAGAAGTCGTTGAACATGGGCAGGATCAGGCCGCCTTCATCGCGGACCATCAGTGCCATTTTACGATACATTTCCTTGCGCTTTTCCTGGTCCAGCTCGGCACGGGCGGCAAGCAGAAGTTTGTCGAAATCTTCGCGTTTAAAGCGGGTATCGTTCCAGTCGGCGGTGGAAAGATAGGCCGTTGAATACATCTGGTCCTGGGTCGGGCGCCCGCCCCAGTAGGAAGTGCAGAACGGTTTGACGTTCCAGACATTGGACCAGTATCCGTCGCCTGGTTCGCGCTTGATCTCAATATTGATGCCCGCTTTTTTCGCCGTTTCCTGATACAGCACGGCGGCATCCACGGCCCCGGGGAAGGCAACATCGGACGTGCGCAACAGAATGGACCCGTCATGGCCGGATTTTTTGTAATGGAATTTGGCCTTGTCGGGGTCATAGGTGCGCTGCGGAATGCCTTCGGGGAACAGGGCGTAGGTTTCGTTGATCGGGAAGTCATTGCCAACCTTGCCATAACCGTTCAGAATTTTCTGAACCATCGTTTCGCGGTCCATCGCGTATTTCAGGGCAAGGCGCAGGTCGTTATTGTCAAACGGTGCCGTGTCGCAGTGCATGATGAACACATAATGTCCGCGACCTGATGTTTGCAGAATTTCAACCATCGGCGCGCGTTTCAGCAGATTGACGGTTTTGGGATCAACCCGGTTGATGAAATGAACCTGGCCTGATGACAGGGCGGCAACCCGCGCGGTGGCATCATTCATGACGATCATTTCAACGCTGTCGACATAGCCACGGTCCGAACGCCAGTCATTTTCGTTTTTCTCGAAGGTGGCGCGCACACCGGGATCAAAACTTTTCAGTTTGAACGGCCCGGTGCCGATGGCGGCATTCGGATTGTCAAGCCCGCCGCCGGGCTGAATGACAAGGTGATAGTCGGTTAACAGCAAGGGCAGGTCGGCATTGCCTTCGGTCAGCGAGATGACCAGATCGCCCCCCTCGTCCTTGATGTCGGTGATCGATTTCAGAATGCCAAGCGCACCGGATTCAGACTTTTCGTCGGTGTGGCGATGCAGGGTTTTGACCACGTCATCGATGGTCACTTCCTTGCCATTGTGAAACTGTACACCCTTGCGGATTTTAAAGGTCCAGGTCGCAGCATCTGCCGAGGATTCCCAAGATTCAGCAAGGGCGGGAATGGCGGTGCCGTTTTCGGGATGGCTTTCCACCAGGGTATCGCCCCAGTTGCGGTTCATCACAAAGGTGAATTGTGACTGTGATTTGGCAGGGTCCAGAATATCGGTGGCCGAGCCCCCCTGCAGGCCAAGTTTCAGATGCCCGCCGCGTTTGGGTTCACCTTCGGCGGCTTTGGCGGTTTTGGAATACAGGCTGCTGGCAGCCACCAGTGTCATACCTGCGGCCATTGCGCTGGCAATAAATTCGCGGCGGTTCAGGCCGTGCGACATGCCACGGGTGGTCACGTTGTTAACTGGGTCAGTCATCCCCGATTTTCCTTTTTGAGTTTTAAAATATATTGAACCGGTCAGATTGGCCTTTTTTGTTGGTTGTAGGGCCAATTGGTCGGATATTGGTTGTGTTATTTTGAGCACACCTGTTTTCCATCAGACGTGAAATGAACGGCGCGAACCGTGAAAACAGTGTTTCTGTCAGTCTCCCTGAATAACCCGTTCGATCGTTTTGTGTTTGCGGTAAGGCAGTGATGGAAATCAGCACGCCCCTTCCTTACGGCACGGCACTGAACGCCATTGGCGGATAATTGTTCCCATGCCACATCTGCAAAAAATTACGTATCGTTTGATGACGATGGATTATGGTTGCACGATGGGCGCATCCTGACAACCCAGGGGGTGGAGGATATTCCTTTTTTCTATATAATACATTGAAAATAAACAGTTATTATTGCATTTCGCCACATGGAAATAGTGCCAAAATATACTTTGACATCAAAGAAAATCACCTTGTGCGGGAATGAACATTTTTTTACGCGAAGAACGATTCTTCGCAAAATGGATGCTCCCATACCCTGATATGCGGGCAAGTGGATAGAAGAACAGTCCGGTCCCAGGGGGTCTTGTCTGGCGTTGTGTTGTGTCATGACATCCCGTCAACGATCCCGATAAAAAAAATCCCCCGACCCATGATCAGGGCCGGGGGCACGAAGGGAGCCGTCTTCGGGGAGGAAAGATATTCACTGCCGGTTGTGGCGCATGGTTTCCTTTGTCAGGAGTTGTTAAAGGGCCCGGATGTTTTTGATCAGAGCCTGGCCAAAATCGCTGCATGACAGGGTGCCGCCGAGATCGCGGGTGCGCGTTTCGGGGTTTTGAATGGTGGTGACAATAACGTCATCGAGTTTGCGCGCGGCATTTTGTAAATCGTGACGCCCTGTTTGTGTGCCTTTCCAGTCCAGAAGCTGCGCGGTTGAAAATAGCAGCGAGACCGGATTGGCCTGGTTTTTACCGGCAATATCGGGGGCTGACCCGTGGGAAGCCTGGGCAACGGCAATGTCGTCGCTTGCATTGATCGAGCCCGATAAACCCAGCCCACCGGAAAGTTCAGCCGCCTGGTTTGACAGAATATCGCCAAACATATTGGTTGTGACGATCACGTCAAAGGCGTCGGGTGTTCTGACCAGAAGGGACGCCATTGCGTCGACATGTTCATCGCGAACGGTTAATCCGCCCTGGTTGGCGCAGGCTTTTTGCGCCTCGCCCAGAAACAGGCCGTCACTGAGTTTAAGGACATTTGCCTTGTGCACGATGGTCAGATGTTTTCGGCGCTGTGCTGCCAGTTTTGCACCATATGCAGCGATGCGATAGCTGCCCTGGCGCGTGATCTTGCGCATGGCAAGGGCCAGGTCCGGGGTGGGCATGACTTCGCCGGTCCCGGCAAACATGGTGCGGTCGGCATAAAAGCCTTCGGTATTTTCGCGCACAATGACCAGGTCCATTGCCGGTGTCAGGGCTGATAACCCGGCAATAGCCCGCGACGGGCGAACATTGGCATAAAGATCAAGGTTAATGCGCAACGCGGCCGACGGATTGATCCCTCCCTGATCCGCAGGCGGATAATGGGCGGTATCCACCGGGCCAAGGATGGTCATATCCGCTTTGCGAACACGATCAATCAGCTCCGGAGTAATGGTTTTGCCATGTTTTTCAAGGGATGAATATCCGACATCATCCTCGGAAAATTCCAGCCCGAGCGAAAACGCGTCATTAATCTCGCGAAGGACCGACCGGGTGACATCGGTGATTTCAGGGCCGATGCCATCTCCGGGTAAGAATAAAACATCCATTATGCCGTTCCTTCGCCCAGAATTTGGCTTGGTACCAGAACCCGGCCTTCAAACAACCGTCGTGCCGTACGAATAACACCGCCCGAGACGATTGAAAGGTTGGGGCCGGATCCCTCGATGGTCAGTTCGACATCAATGCTGCCGCTGGGATGTTCGATTTTGATCCATTGTTGTGGTACGACCGCAAGGTCGATCATGCCGTCGGCAATGCTGCCCGAAAGCGAGGCGCAACTGGCAACACAAATGGCCCCGGTAACAGCATGAGTTGCGTGGCAATTATGCGGGACAAAATAACGCGATGTAATGTGTCCGCCCTGTGCCGGTTCCGAAAGGATCGCCATTTTCGGCACCACCTTGCCGGTGCAATCGCCCAGCCCCATCAGTTCGGACGCCTTGCGGCGAACGGCTTCCATGCGGGCAAGAAGGGCGGTGTTGGCATCCAGCTCCGCCTTGGTCTCATGGCCGGTCAGGCCAAGATCGCGGGCGCGGAACATCACCATCGGCACGGCAACGTCAATACAGGTCACTTCCAGCCCATCAATATAATTGATGGGCTTGCCGGTGGGCAGCAACCGCCCGGTTTTGCTGCCCATGATTTCCTTGAATCGCAGGATCAGCGGGGCGGCGGTGCCGGGAACACCATCAATGGCCGCATCCCCGCTATAGGTAACGGTTCCGCCGGGTGTCGGAACCACGGCATCGACCAGGGCACCAACATTGCGGTTATAAATGCGCACCAGCGTTTCATCACCGGTAATTGGTACCAGGCCCGCCTCGATGGCAAAGGGGGCGACGGCCGCTGTCATGTTACCGCAATTGGGGTTGGTATCGACCTCTGCCCGGTCAATGGCGACCTGGGCAAACAGAAATTCAACATCGGCATCGGGCCGGTCGGAGGGCGATACAATGCAGCTTTTGCTGGTCAGGGTATCGGCCCCGCCAATGCCGTCGATCTGTCGTTTGTCAGGCGACCCCATTGCCGCAAGCAGGATGCGGTCCCGCAGGGTGACATCTTCGGGAAGGTCGCTTGCCAGAAAAATCGGCCCCTTGGAGGTGCCGCCCCGCATCATGACACAGGGCACGGCATGTTGGTCATTGGATATGATGGTATTTTTCATGATGTTTGTTCCCCCTTATCCCAACGGCCAGGGAAGATCGACCAGGTCCTGAAGCAGACCACCCGGGAAATCCAGAACCAAAGACCAGGCGAGGATGCACATGCCCCCCATTGCCAGGCCGGTCAGAAGCAAAGTCCGCAGCCACGACGCGTGGGCTTTGAGGCGCAAAAAGGCAATGAAAAAGCCGGTAATGGCGATCAGGAAGCCAAACAGCGCGGTACCGGCAACCAGCCCGCCAACCCACAGAACGTAATGCCACAGGCCGGCATTGGGTTTGTCTTCGTGGTTGGCAAGGTCAAATTCGTGGTCAAAATTGGCCCCGTGCGAAGGCGGGCTGACCACCAGTTGCCAGATCAGAACGGCCGTGACAATAAACATGACCACCGATACCGCCCCGGTGAACACACTGCCAAGGAAGGTGTGCTGGGTTGCATCCCAGATGCCAAGCGCAAAAATCGCAAGGATCAGACCGGCAAACAGAATTTGCGGCGCGCGCTTGGGCGAATGGGAATGGCTGCTTTCTTCTTCCTCCACCGGATTGACCGGTTGTTTGCGCATGCCCATGATAATGGAAATGATGGTCAGCGCCAGGATGATCATGACACCCGGACGGGTCAGAAAGCCCCAGTCATAGAATTGCAGCGCCTGATACAGATAGGTTTCGGTGTTGGCGGCCAACACAAAACCAATCAGGAAGGCCGGGCGGGGCCAGCCAAAACGTTTCATCAAAACGCCGAGAACACCCAGCGCCAGCAGGGCCACCATGTCCGAGAGCGAACGCGTTGCCTGGAAGGCGGCAAAACAGATGATGGTGATCATGAACGGCGCAAGATAGCCGTATTTGATCGTGGTCAGCTTTGATACAAAAGGCGAGAGCAGAAGGGCGCCACCAGCCCCCACCACATTGGCAATCGCCAGCGACCAGATGATGGTATAGGTGATGTCCAGATCACGGCCCACCATTGCCGGGCCGGCTTCAAGACCGATCAGCACCATGCCGCCCAGAAAAACCGCCATGCTGCCCGAACCGGGAATACCAAACAGAAGGGTGGGAACAAGTCCGCCGCCTTCTTTGGCGTTATTGGCACTTTCGGGGGCCAGAACGCCGCGAATGTCACCTTTGCCGAACTGGGATTTGTCCTTGGCCGTCTGCACGACATGACCATAGGCGATCCAGTCCACCACACTGCCGCCAAGACCGGGCAGGGCACCGACGATGCTGCCAAGACCCGCGCAGCGCAGACACAGCCATTTATGGCGGATCATGTCGCGAACACCGTCTTTCCAGCCCGAACCAAGGGTGCCGTTATCGGCGATGGAACGGTTCTGGCGACACAGATCGATAATTTCGGGGAAGGCAAACATGCCAAGGCCGACAATGACCAGCGGCAGGCCATCCATCAGATAAACCGAATCAAAGCTCATGCGCAGTTCGCCGGTGGCAGGGGCCGCACCCAGCGCGCCCAGCAGCAGGCCAAGACCAGCGGCAATAATGCCCTTGGGCAGGCTTTTACCGGCAAGAACGCCCACCATTGACAGGCCAAGAACCGCCAGCATGAACAGTTCGGCCGACCCGAATGACAGAATAAGCGGCCGGGCAATGACGACAAAGCCGGTCAGAATAACCGCGCCGACCAGACCACCCACGAGCGATGCCGAAAAGGCAGCCCCCAGCGCACGTGCGCCGTGGCCTTTTTTAGCCAGCGGGAAGCCGTCAAGCACGGTGGCCTGCGAGGCGCTTGATCCGGGAATGCCCATCAGGACGGAGGTAAAAGTATCGGATGTCGGGATCACGGCGACAAGGCCGATCAACATTGCCAGGGCGGAAATCTGGTCCATGCCATAGATGAACGGCAACAGCAGGGACAGTCCCACGATGCCGCCAAGCCCCGGCAAAATACCGACAATCATTCCCATTCCCACGCCGAGCACCAGATACATCAGATGCTGGGGCTGCGTGAAATGAGACAAAGCTGTCATCATTGCATCTAGCATTTAAAAACTCCGGCAAAAGGCAAAGTTCACCCGTTCCCTGAAAGCGACACAAATGTCGCAGGGAGAGAAAAAGAGGGGGTGGACATTGCCCACCCCGATTCAGGAAAAGGGAGACTTCAGGTTTTAAGGTTTAGAACTGGACCGAATATTTTTCGGTCAGCCATTTTTGGACCCAGGTGCGGGCATCTTCGGGCACATTCACAGCCTGGCGGAAAATGCGTTCTGCCGGTTCGCCGACAATCTGTTTATAGGCACCAAGGGTGGCTTCACGATCGGCAATGAAGCTTTCTTCTTCGGTGGCCGAGATCGCCGCTTTGCGATAGGCCTCGACAATGTTTTCCGGCGTATCCTTGGGCAGGAAGACCATTTTCTGGGCCGGGAAACCGGCAATAAAGAATGCCTTATAGGCTTCCCATGCCGGGCCGGAGGGCTTTTCGCCCTTCATCATTTCATAGGCTTCGGGGAAGCTGGGCAGATCGGGGAAGGACGGATCGCGGACGATATTGCCATCGTCATCCAGCGCACCCCACGAAAACAGCGGAACAGCGGAGCCGATATTGACCAGCGGTGTGACGTTATTGATATAGGCCGACGAGGTTTGATAGTCGATATTGACTTCGCCCCGTTCAAAGGCCAGACGTCCGGCCCCACGGCCTTTCATGCCAAAAACGGCATCCACATCCAGACCCAGCAATTCAAAGGCCAGCAACGGCACCAGATCCAGCGAGGTTGCACCCTGGCTGCCATAGCGCAGGTTGATTTCCTTGAGCGCATTGAGGTCGGCTGCCGATTTAACGCCAAGATCGGAATTGACATACACCACACCACCGGTAGGTGACGCCAGAATGACACGCCAGTCGCGCATTTCGTACTGAACCCGTTTGTCCTGCAACAGGTACGGGAACTGTGTGGAACCTGATGTGCCAATCGCGGTCAGCCCATCGGGTTTTGCCCGGGCTTCAAACTGGTTGGCACCCGATGTCGAGCCCCCACCGGGAACGTTTTTGACAACGACGGTCGGCTTGCCGGGCAGAAAAATGCTGAAATAAGGGGCCCAGAAACGTCCCCACGTATCTGTCCCGCCACCTTCGCTAAATGGAATAATCAGTTCGACTCGCTCTCCGGCAAAGTCGGGTTCCTGGGCGCTTGCACTTGCCGCAAAACCACAGGTCAGGGCGGCGGCTGCACATACGGCTGTCAATGAGTGTTTAAAAGAGCGTCCCCACGACATCTTGTATTCCCTCCGATAATGTTGTTGTCTCTCAATCGGAAGGATGCGCGTGCCATATGTAGATCTGTATGATGTACCAACAAACGATTTCCTCCCGAACAGGCATTCGGCTGTTGTTTTTGCTCCGGTCATTGCCGGGGTGCCGTTCGCCTGTAAGATCACTTTAGTCGATAAAAGCTGTCAGTTTGCTGTCTGCATTTAAAATTTTGTAGTTTACGGATCATTTTTCAATGCGACTGGGCATATATGCGTATATTGATCGTTGAAGATAACCTTGTTCTGGCAGGCAAGATTGCCGCGGCCATGCGCCAGATGGAACACGCTGTGGATCTGGTTCACGACGGCGAAGATGCCTTGCGTCTGGTTCTTCAGGAAACATTTGATCTGTTGATTCTCGATCTGTCCCTGCCAGGGATGGACGGGCTGGATATTCTGAAAACCGTGCGGATCCGCAAAATCAATTTGCCCGTGCTGATACTGACAGCCCGGGGCAACCTGGATGAGCGGGTGGCCGGCCTGGATGCCGGGGCGGATGACTATATGGTCAAGCCGTTTGAGCTTTCGGAACTGGAAGCCCGTGCGCGCGCCCTTTTGCGGCGCAATGTCGGGGTTAGAAACCCGGATATTGCGGTGGGAAAACTGGTCTTCAATTCCATTGACCGGTCGGTAACGGTGGCAGGCCAGCCGGTTTCTTTGACGCCGCGTGAACGTGGCGTGCTGGAGGTTTTGCTGCTGAATATCAGCCAGGTGATCAGCAAGGAAAAAATCGCCCTGCATTTGTTTGGTTTCGATGACGAGGCCAGTGTGAAATCGATAGAGCTTTATATCAGCCGCCTGCGCAAAAAAATCGCCAATAGTGGCGTGGACGTGCGGACAATTCGCGGGCTTGGTTATATGATTGACGAATGACGGATAACACTAAAACCACTTCGCTGCGCGCCAGACTGTTATTGTGGCTTTTGCTGCCGGGCCTGATTATGGGGACCGGGTTGCTGGCCAAGAACTATCTTTCGGTAAGCGAGGTCGCAAACCGTATTCAGGATCGCCTGTTGGTCGCCCTGGCCGTGACAATTTCCGAACATGCCATTAAATCGCGCGGGGATTTGCTCTCGCGCGATATTGAATTGCTGCTTGAGGAATTCACCCGCGAAAATACCTATTATCGGGTGCAGGGGCCTGATGGCGCCTTTGTGACAGGGGATACCGGTTTACCGCGTGCGCCGACAGATCTGGTGTTACAGCCGGGTGTGCCGCATTTTTACAATGCGCATTATCGCAACGAAGATGTGCGCGCCGTGACCATGAAATATCTGGTTTCCGACCCGTCATCGAACATTCATGGCTGGGTGACGATTGATGTCAACCAGACGCGCCGTCAGCGCGACAGCCTGATTTATGACGAACTTACAGGCTCGCTGACCGATTATCTGGTTTTGATGTTTCTAAGCGGCATTTTTGCCTGGATCGGGGTATCGCGCGGTCTGGCACCCTTGCAGCGTTTGCAGCAGGCCATTCGTCGTCGCTCGACGGATGATCTGCGCCCCATCCGTCATGTTATGCCCAAGGAAGTTACCGAAGTTGTCAGTTCGCTAAACGCGCTTCTGGCGCGTCTTGAGCGGTCAATTACCGCCAACCAGCGCTTTATTGCCGATGCCTCGCATCAGTTGCGAACCCCCCTTGCAACCGTGCAGGCGGAGGCGGAATGGGCCCTGCGAACCATTCACAGCGACGAAGACCGCCAGGCTCTGGAACGCATTGTCCAGCAAACGCGCGAAACGTCCAGGTTGACATCGCAGCTTTTGAATTTGGCCCGTGTCTCCCCCGAAGGGCGCAAGGCGGGGTCGCTGGTGAAGATCAATCTGCTGGAATTTGCATCGGGCGTGACGGCGGAAAAAGTGCGTGCCGCTTTGCATTATCAGGTTGATTTGGGTTTTGATGACCAGAGCGAGGGCATGAATTGCGAGATTGAAACCGGTAACGAAGTGTTGTTGCACGAAGCCCTGTGTAACCTGATTGACAATGCCATGATCTATTGCCCGCCGGGATCGGCGATCACGGTGCGCGTGATTGGCAGCGGGGCTGTCACCGGCCCGATTATCGAGGTGGAAGATAACGGACCGGGCATTGCCCCGGAGGACCGGGAACGGGTTTTGGGCCGGTTTGTGCGCCTTGATAACGATAATCAACAGGGTTGCGGGCTGGGTCTTGCCATTGTCAAGGAGGTGGCCGATGCCCACGAGGCCCAATTAAGCTTGGAAGACGGGACAGATGGCACAGGATTGCGGGTTCGCATTGCCTTTCCCTGACCCGGACGAGCCAGGGAAAAAACATTGCGAAACCGCCTTATCGTGCCAAAGCAAAACCAGGGCTGTCAAACCTTTTTGGTTTTGCAGCTTCCCACCAGTGGTTTGTGGTCGTTCTTTTCAACGGCAAAAACCACAAGGGCAATCAGCCGGTAAAAACCATGCACAAACTTGCCATAGGGCATGGACAGGAACAGTGTCAAGATGACGCCAAGATGCAGGCAAAGCGTAAACCCGACATAGGGCGTGTCGCGCACAAGCATCAGGGCCAGGCCGGTGATCGCACTTAAAAGCAGCAAAACCAGAAAACCGACATCCATGCCCTTGTTGGTTTTTCCCTTGGGCATCGGGTCTGCCTTGGCCTTAAGGACCAGCAAACCAATCGGGCCAATGATCAGACCCAGCCCGCCAGTAATGCCAAACAGTTTGGGCAGGCTGAGAAAGCCGTAAGGGGCGGGAAGATCAAAGCCGTAATGCAGAATTGTGCCCGACGAGGTGGCGGCAAAACACAGCATGAAGCCCCAAAATGTGAATTGGTGAAACCAGCGCCGCGCCATTGACGGTGTTTCAGTCGGGTAGGAACAGCCCTGACCATTGCCACCATCAAGATATTTAAGCGACAGGGCATCCTTTATGCCCTGAAAAACCTGCCGGAAATTGAGCCGGTGCGGGGCAGGAAGCTGCATGGTGCGCCAGAATTTAACACAGGACAGCACAAGCGCCAGGGCGACAAAAAGCCCGACTGCGCCAAAAAGACCAGCCAGAACATTGTGGGGAATGACGCCGTAAAACCCGTTGTCATGGCGGGCAAAGAAATTTTCGCCCGTCAGGCTGGCGGTTAGGGCGGTAAACAGGGTGATGACAACAATCGATAACAGGCTGACCCACAGGCCGTTCCGGGCAAAAAGTTTGCCCATAAAGCCCGGCCAGGCATAAACGCCGTAATTTTCCTGGCGCAGCTCGGCCATTGCGGCAGGCACATTCAGGTTGAATTCATGGGGCGGGGCATATTGACAATTATGATAACAGGCCCCGCAATTGTGGCACAGATTGGCAAGGTAATCGACAGTGTCGGCATTAAATTCCAGCCGCAATTCCATGGCCTGAAACACGGCACAATGGCCTTCGCAGTAACGACAGGCGTTACAAATCGACATCACCCGTGCGGCTTCGGCTGTTTTAGTGGTTGAGCGCATAATCGGCGGCCTCGTTTCCTGCAATTCGTCCAAATACATTGCCAATGGTCATGCCGATCCCGGCCAGATACCCCTGGCCCAGCACATTGCCCGCCATGATTTCGCCAGCGGCAAAAATGTTGGGGCTTGTGCTGCCATCGGCCATTTTCATCGCGGCTTTGTCGGTTACTTCGACACCCAAATAGGTAAATGTGATGCCCGGCCGCAGCGAATAGGCGCTATAGGGCGGTTGGTCGATCGGGCGGGCCCAGTTGGTTTTGTTCACATCCAGGCCATCGGTATGCAGGCCATCCAGGCTGGTATGGTCAAAATTGCCCGGTTTGACGGCTTCATTGAAATCCGACACGGTTTTTTGCAGTGTTTCCGCGTCCAGCCCGATTTTACCGGCCAGTTCGGCAATAGTGTTGGCCGTGGTGGCGGGAAAAACGGGGGGCATAAAGCCGCCTTTGGCCTTTTGGTCAATAATGACATGGGCGACCTGGTTGGGCTGGTCGGCCACCAGGCGGCCCCAGATGGCATAGCGTTTGGGCCAGAAATCCTCGCCCTCGTCATAAAAACGCTGGGCATTTTCATTCACGACAATGCCCAGCGACACGCAATCAACCCGGGTGCAAATGCCGCCATCAAATTTGGGCGCGCGGCCATCAATGGCAACCGCATGGCACTGATTGGCTTCACCAATTTGCTGTGCGCCCTGATCCAGCAGAATGCGCAACAGATCCCCCCGGTTATACGGGGTGCCGCGGATCAGGAAATTTTCGGCAATGTCGCCCCAGCCCTCCTTTAACCATTCAATATTGGCTTCAAACCCGCCCGCAGCAGCAACAAAGGCCTTTGCATAAAAGCGACGTTCGCCGACCTGCAGGCTTTTGAAGCGGCCGTTTTCCATGTCAACGGCCGAAACCATTGCATCGTAATGAATGTCGATGTCGAGCTTTGCGGCGTGACGATAAAGCGCGTTCAAAAGCTGCTTGCCGCCGCCCATGAAAAACGCATTGGTGCGCCCCAGATGCAGGGTGCCGCCCAGCGGCGGTTGAAACTGCACCCCGCGTGCTTCCAGCCATTCAACCGCGCCCGATGACTGGCGCAGCGTCAGGCGGGCAAGATGTTCGTTGGTCTTGCCTTTGGTGACGCGCATCAAATCGTCCCAATATTCGGCTTCGTCATAGGTGCCGCTCAGCACCGACAGGGGGCCGTTATGCAGCGGGCGCAAATTGCGGGTATGGCGCGTATTGCCGCCACGATGGCTTTTGGGGGCCCCTTCCAGCAGGCAGACCCTGGCGCCTTTTTCCGCCGCGACAATGGCGGCAATCAGCCCGGCCTGCCCGCCACCTGCGACAAGAATGTCGTAATGGCTATCAAGAGTGTTCACGAGGACATTACCTTCCCGGTATTTTATTGGATACTATTGTATACAAGAGTGTGCAAGGTTGTAACCAAGTGCGGAATGTGTCAAGGTCAAATCGACTAAAAACACGCAAGGTTTCTGTGAATGAGTTCTGAATCCGACGACCGGCAACCCCGTGGCGAGGTTGCCTACCGAAAGCTTTTGGCGGCGATCCAGCATGGGGAACTCAAGCCCGGAACCCGTATTCGCGAAGTGGAAGTTGCCGAAAAATTTGACATCAGCCGCACTCCGGTACGCGATGCGATCCGGCGGCTGGAAAGTGACGGATTGTTGATCCATGTGCCGCGCCAGGGTGCGGTGGTCAAGGAACTGGATCATCGCGAAGTGATCGAGCTTTACGAGATTCGCGAGGTTCTGGAGGGAACGGCAGCGCGTTATGCCGCGCGTCATGCCTCGGAACTGGAAATCGCCGAGCTGGAAGATTTAAATGAACTGATGCTCAAAAGCGGGGATGATCAGATCAAGGTGGCCGAGATCAACCGGATGTTTCACCAGGCGCTTTATCGCATGGGGAATAACCGCTATCTGATTGATGCGTTAAATTCGCTATCGAATGCGATGGCGCTTTTGGGCGGCACCACCCTGCAATATGACGGCAGGCCCCAAAGTGCCTATGACGAGCATCGCGATATTGTTGAAAATATCCGTGCCGGTAATGGCGACGGAGCCGATGCCGCCGCGCGCTTGCACATTCGCAATGCGCAACGATTGCGCATCAAGTTGCTGCGCGAGGTCCTTCATGCCGGGGTGCATGATTAGGGACAGGGCTGTTATCAGCCTGCAAAGATGACGGACGCTGCAATCGGTGCGGCGTCCGTTTTAGAGGGGGCTCAGCCTTCCTGCCAGACACGACCAGTGGGGAAGGTGTGATCGACAATGCTTTGCGGTTTCATGGTAATCGAGAAACCGGGGGATGTTGGTGCGATATAACGACCATTGCGGATGATGCAGGGATCGATGAAGTGTTCGTGCAAATGGTCTACATATTCCAGCACACGGTCATCAAGCGAGGCGGAAACACAAATATAATCAATCATCGACAGATGCTGGACATATTCGCACAGGCCCACACCACCCGCATGGGGGCAGACAGGCTTGTTGAATTTTTTTGCCATGAGCAAAATCGCCATGATTTCATTGACCCCGCCCACCCGGCAGCTATCGATTTGCACAACGTCAATTGCATCGGCCTGCAGGAACTGTTTGAAGATGATGCGGTTTTGGCAATGTTCGCCGGTGGCAACCCGGATGGGGGAAATCCCCTCGCGGATTTGTTTGTGACCCAGAATATCGTCGGGGCTGGTGGGTTCCTCGATGAACCACGGGTCATATTCGGCCAGTTGTTTCATCCATGAAATGGCCTGGGAAACTTCCCAGTTCTGGTTGGCATCGACCATCAATTTACGGTCCGGGCCAATCACGTCTCGCGCAATGGCAAGGCGGCGGCGGTCATCCTCTACATCCAGCCCGACCTTGAGCTTGATATAATCCCAACCCGCATCAATGGCCTCCTGGCACAGGCGGCGCAGCTTTTCATCGCTATAGCCCAGCCAGCCAGCCGATGTGGTGTAGGCGGGGTAGCCCTGGTTGCGCATTTCATCAATACGTGCCTGTTTACCCGGTTCGGCGGCCCGCAGAATGTCCAGGGCCTCGTCACGGGTCAGCGCGTTGGTCAGATAGCGGAAATCAACACAATCAACAAACTGTTCCGGTGTCATTTCGGCCACAAGCTGCCACACAGGCTTGCCCGCTGCCTTGCCCCACATATCCCAGATGGCATTAACGACTGCCCCGGTTGCCAGGTGCATCACACCTTTGTCCGGGCCCAGCCAGCGCAGTTGGCTGTCGCCGGTTAAATCGCGCCAGGTCTGGCCCATATTGGCCGTCAGGCTCTCCAGCGTTTTGCCGACCAGCAGGTGCGACATGGCCTTGATGGCGGCGACACAAATATCGTTGCCCCGCCCGATGGTAAAGGTCAGGCCGTGGCCGGAAAGATCGGGATTGTCCGTGTCGATAATGACATAGGCGGCAGAATAATCCGGGTCCTTGTTCATCGCATCCGACCCGTCCAGCTGGCGCGAGGTTGGAAAACGGATGTCAATGGCCCGAAGCCCTGTGATAACAGCAGACATTCTGCCTTCTCCCTGTGTTTAATTTTATAAATGGAATATCGTTTTAAATATGATTTATTTTGGGGCTTGGCAAGGGGCGTTTTTTGCGAAAAGCTGCGGCAGTTGACGAACAAGGGTAACAGATGAGCGACGAAACCAAACGCATATACAAGGCCCCGGCCCTGGAAAAGGGGCTGGAGATTTTGGAAATCCTGGCCGCCGAACGCCGCCCCATGAGCATGGGCGCGATTGCCAGCGCCCTTGGCCGTTCCAAAAGCGAGATTTTCCGTATGCTCTCGGTGCTGGAGCAAAAGGGCTATCTGGAGCGCAAGGATGGCTCGGAACTGTTTCATATTACCAACCATCTGTTTGAACTGGGCATGCAGGTTTCGCCGGTTTCCACCCTGCTGGAGGCCGCCTTGCCGCAAATGCGCCGGTTGGCGGCCCGGGTGGGGCAGTCCTGCCATCTTGCCGTGCCCTCGCGCGATCAGATGGTGGTGATTGCCCGGGTGGAAAGCCCGGAGGATATTGGTTTTTCGGTGCGGGTGGGCTATCGGCGCAGTTTGGCCGATTCCGGGTCTGGCAAGGTTTTGCTGGCCTGGATGTCGCCGGAACGTCGCACCCCGTTGATGGAATATTTTTCCGAACGCCTGGGTGCATCATTCAATGCCGAGGTGTGGGAATATGAATTGCGTGCCATTCGCGCGCGGGGCTATGCCGAGGTGCAAAGCACGGCCACGGTGGGGATTATTGATGTGGGTGCGCCGGTATTGCAGGGCGAAAGCGGGGAAATTCTGGCCAGCCTGACGGTGCCCTATCTTGGCGGCCCCAGCACCCCCTACAAGGTGGCCGATACCGTGCCCTTTGTCGTGGAAACCGCGCAGGAAATTACCCGCCTGACCGGATCGCACGGCGTGTTGTGACCCGATAAAATCACGCTGTTGCAAGACGGCTCGCCAGGCTTTTGGGGCGGGGCCCCGGTTGGAAAACCGATTTGTAACAAAATATAATTGAAATGACGGTTTAAATATGAAACGATCCCTTCGCCGCAAAAAGTGCGAGTTTGGGAGGATAAGGTTCATGGCCCGTCAGAAGCGCCAAATTGGTAATACCGGTTTAAATGTCAGTGTTCTTGGGTTCGGTGGTGCGCCGCTGGGCAATATGTATCGCCCGCTGGATAATGCGCAGGCCCGGGATACCCTGCAAACCGCCTGGGATTGCGGATTTCGCTATTTCGATACCGCGCCGCGTTATGGCTATGGCCTCAGCGAACGGCGCATGGGCGATTTTTTGCGCGAGCAGAGCGAGCCTTATGTGCTTTCTACCAAGGTTGGCCGCCTGTTGCAGCGCATTGAAGGCGACATTCCGAAGGACCGGCCCTTTGTCAATGCGCTGCCCTTTGTTGAAGTTTACGATTACAGCTATGACGCCGTGATGCGTTCCGTCGAGGATAGCTGGCAACGCCTGGGCCTGCGGCGCATTGATATTGCCTATATCCATGACATTGGCAGCCTGACACATGGTGCTGATGCCCATCCGCGCCTGATGCGCGATGCGATGGAAGGCGGGGCAAAGGCGCTGGACGAGCTTAAAAAGGCCGGGCTGATTCGTGCCTATGGCCTGGGGGTTAATGAATGGGAAGTTTGCCTGGAGGCCCTGAAATCCACCGATATGGATGTGTTTCTGCTGGCCGGGCGCTATACGCTGCTGGAGCAGGAAGCCCAGGAAAGCTTTTTGCCGGAATGTTTGCGCCGTAATGCCTCCGTCGTTGTCGGCGGGGCGTTTAATTCCGGCATTCTGGTAACAGGCCCCAAACCGGGCGCAAAATATGATTACGAGGATGCGCCGCAGCATATTCTCGAACGTGCGCAAAAGATCGAGCAGATTTGCACCGATCATGGCGTGCCATTGCCTGCTGCGGCCCTTCAGTTTCCGCTTACGCATCCCGCTGTCGCATCGGTTATTCCCGGTGCCAGTTCGCCCCGCCATGTCAAACAGGCGGTGGAGTGGGCGGAACTGAAAATACCGGCTGCCCTGTGGCATGACTTGCGCGAACAGGGCCTGTTACGCGCCGATGTGCCGGTACCGGGCGAAGATTTGCTGGCGGGCGGGGATGTATCCTGATGGCTGGTGATGTGACGCTGATTGATGCCCATCAGCATTTCTGGAAAATCGAACGCGATGATTATGGCTGGATCACGCCGGATATCTCTGTGCTGTACCGGGATTTTTTGCCCGATGATCTGGCCCCGATATTAAGCGATCAGGGTATTTCCCGCACCGTTTTGGTGCAGGCGGCCCCGACCGTTGATGAAACCGAATTTATGCTGTCACTGGCAAGTGCGTATGATTTTATTGCCGGTGTTGTCGGCTGGGTGGATTTCGAGGATCCGGCAACCGCGATTGCCGATATTGCCCGCTTTGCCCGGCATGACAAATTTGTCGGCGTGCGGCCCATGATCCAGGATATCGAAGATGCCGACTGGATGCTGCGTGCCGAATTCTCGCCGATATTCGAGGCATTGATTGCGCGCAATCTGGCGTTTGACGCGCTGGTCTTGCCCTGTCATCTGGCGAATTTGCACATTCTTGCCCGGCGTTATCCGGCCTTGCGCATTGTGATTGACCATGCCGCCAAACCCAAGATCCGCAATGGTATTCATGGCCCCGATGGTTATGTTGAATGGGCACGGATGATGGGCGAATTCACCCCGCTTAAAAATGTCTATTGCAAGGTTTCCGGTCTGTTGACGGAGGCGGCATCGGGTGCTGGCCTGCATGATTTAAAACCCTATCTGGACCATTTGCCCCGCGTTTTTGGCGCAGACCGTCTGATGTGGGGCAGTGACTGGCCGGTTTTGAAAATGGCGGCGGAATATCCCGACTGGGTGAAAATGACCCGGCAATGGCTGGGCACCTTTGCTTCGGCGGATGTGGAAAAAATCGTCGCCAAAACCGCAACGCATTTTTATCAACTTGCAAAAGACCCGGATTGACAGGCTCCCTCCCGGTGGTGCGCCACACCCTTCGCCACCGGGGTTTTGGGCGGTTGATCCACACTCAACCGCCCCTTTTTCCTTTTGGCAACTTCGCAACCGTCACACAAACGAGGCCACAATGAAACGTGTTGGTATGGTCATTCATGTAAAGCCGGAAAAACTGGCCGAATATAAAAAACTGCATGCCGAACCCTGGCCCGGCGTGATTGACGCTTTGCGCAAACATCACGTGCATAATTATGTGATTTACCAGCATGCCGACCTGTTATTTGGTCATCTGGAATATGACGGCGATGATTTTGCGGCCGATATGGCCGACATCGCCAAGGACCCGGTGACACAGGAATGGTGGAAACTGACCGACCCGTGCCAGTCCCCCCTTGCAACGCGCAAGGACGGCGAATGGTGGGCGGAAATGGAAGAAGTTTTTTACATGGCATGATGCCCGCCGGTTTGACCGCTTTGACCGAAACCGGGTGCGCCACAGATGCAATTGAGGCAGGAGAATGAAATGGCAGGAAGACTGGCAGGCAAAAAGGCCGTTGTAACCGCCGCAGGGCAGGGCATTGGCCGCGCAACGGCGGAAATGTTCCGCGCCGAAGGGGCAACGGTGATTGCCACCGACATTAATGAAGAGGCCCTGGCAAGCCTTTCGGGCATGGAGACCCACAAGCTGGACGTGACCGACGGGGCCGCGATTGCCGACTTTGGCAAAAAGGTCGGTGCGGTGGATGTGCTGTTTAACTGCGCGGGTTTTGTCCATCATGGCACCATCCTTGACTGCGATGAAGATGCCTATGATTTCAGCTTTAACCTGAATGTGCGCTCGCAATATCGCATGATGCGCGCCTTGCTGCCCGCCATGCTGGAAAATGGCGGTGGCTCCATCGTTAATATGTCCTCCGTGGCCTCCTCAGTGAAGGGGGTGCCGGTGCGCTTTATCTATGGCGCGACCAAGGCCGCCGTCATTGGCATGACCAAATCGGTCGCGGCGGATTTTGTCGGTCAAAACATTCGCTGCAACGCGATTTGCCCGGGCACGGTCGAAAGCCCATCATTGCAGCAGCGCATGGCCTCCCAGGGCGGGGATTTTGACGAAGTCCGCAAGGCCTTTGTCGCCCGTCAGCCGATTGGCCGTATTGGTCAGCCCGGCGAAATTGCCGCCCTTGCCACCTATCTGGCGTCCGACGAGGCAAGCTATACCACCGGTGCCATTCACATCATTGACGGCGGCTGGGTAAACTGATCCATTCAGGGTCTGTCCAAGGTCTGTCCGGTTACGGGGTTTGGCCCCAATCTGCAAAAAATCAAAGGGATAAAGTCCAATGAAACTGTTACGTTATGGTCCGGTCGGTTCGGAAAAGCCCGGTCTTTTGGATGCCAGTGGCACCATTCGCGATCTTTCCGGCGTGATTGCCGATCTTGATCCTTCGACCATCTCGCAGGAAACGTTCGATAAAATTGCTGCCCTTGATGCCGCCAGCCTGCCGGAAGTGTCGGGTGATGTGCGTATTGGTGCATGTGTGGGCCGCCCGGGCAAATTCATTTGCATCGGTCTTAACTATTCCGACCATGCCGCTGAAACCGGCATGCAGGTGCCGCCGGAGCCGGTGATTTTCTTTAAGGCCACCTCGGCGGTTTGCGGCCCGAACGACACTGTTGAAATTCCGCGCGGCTCGGAAAAATCCGACTGGGAAGTTGAACTGGGCGTTATCATTGGCAAAGAAGCCAAATATGTTGATGAAGCCAATGCGATGGACCATGTGGCCGGTTATTGCGTGGTCAATGACCTGTCCGAACGCGCCTTCCAGATCGAACGTTCCGGCCAGTGGGTAAAGGGCAAAAGTGCCGATACCTTCGGCCCGGTCGGCCCGTATCTGGTGACGCGCGATGAAGTCAAAGACCCGCAGAACCTGCCGATGTGGTTGACGGTTAATGGTCATAAATACCAGGATGGCAGCACCCAGACGATGGTTTACGGCGTGCAGTTTCTGATCCATTACCTGTCGCAATTCATGAGCCTGCAACCGGGCGACATCATCTCGACCGGCACCCCTCCGGGTGTTGGCATGGGCCAAAACCCGCAGGTCTTCCTCAAGGCCGGTGACGTGATGGAACTCGGCATTGAAGGCCTGGGCAGCCAGAAACAGACAACCGTGCAGGCCTAATCGCCCACACGCTGTTTAAAGACCCGCATTCTAAAAAGTCGCCATCTGTTTAACCACGGATGGCGGCTTTTTTATTCCGGTTTATTCCGGCGGCAGATCAAAACTGTTGGGCAGCGACACCCAGATCACGGTCTGCGCCTCGGGTGAATGGCGCGAAAGATGGCCTTTGCCATGTGTATCCTCTACCAGCACAAAGCTGCCCGCTGCCACATGGCGCACCTCGCCATCACTCGTTTCGTGATCCACAGCCCCGTCCAGCCGCACCGTTAAAACCGGCTCTGGCACCGTATGCCACGCAACCTCGCGCATCCCGGCGGGAATATGCGTGATGCGAACCCGCGACGCCGGATAACTCTCCGTCACATCAAAGGGCACAGCTTCAGGATGCACCGTGCGTTTGGTCGTTGGTAATTCGACTTCATCAAAATGCGATTCCCCGTCCGGGGTGGTATAGATGCGGAGGCATTTCATCATTTTGGTCCAATTAATTTTGCTTTTCTGTGTAGATGTAGCATGATTGTAAATGTAAACATTATAGAATTTATAGGTATGCGTTTTTGTGGTGAACAGGTCGATTTCTTCGGGGGGCGTTGATGTCGTTTAAGAAAAAAAGATACCTTGTGCGATTTGCTACCATTTTATCTATTTTATTGATTATTTCTTTTTCTTTTTTGCAGGGTCAGTACTGTCATGGAAAATGCCCTGATGGAGACTATTGGTATATATCAATATTTGTTGCATTTTCGGTTTATTTATTGGGGTTTTGCTTGATGTTTTATTTTTTTACTGGTGTGTCCTGGTATGTGTATAGCTCGGGGGATAAATTTATGACCAAAAATATCGAAAAATCTGGCTTGTCGTTTTTTTTGTTGAAGGACTATCGGCCCGGAGCGCGGGATGATTAAAGAGAATATTTTCAGATCATATGGATCATTATATGGTGTAGGAGTTTTTCCAGGTATTATGATGAATTTGAGCAGTATATTAGTCGTATTTTTTCGTAATTCTGAGGACTCCTCAGCTTCTTCTTAACATGAGGTGAATTTTTCTTTTGGTCATCTTGTTTAGGCGATTTTTGAATCAGTCAGTTTGTCGTTGTGCGTTTTGTGATTTCTTTACCACTCGTTACACATCCCCACCCAACGCCTGATACAGCGTCACCAGATTTAAAATCTGGTTGAGCTGGTTTTGCAGGAGGGATTCTTCGGCGGTGCGGCGGGTTTCCTGGGCATCGAGCCAGCTTTGCATGGAGACGGCACCGGCGCGAAAACGGGTTTCGTAGATGCGTTCGGCGTTGCGGGCATCATCAAGGGCGGCACGCAGGTTTTGGGCCTGTGCGATATAGTGGTCGCGTGCGGACAGGGCGGTTTCAACGTCGCTGAAGGCCTGATAGAGGGTTTGGCGGTAAGTGATCACATCCTGTTTATACTGGGCTTCGGAGACACGGATATTAAGCTGTCTTTCGTTCCAGTTGAGGAAGGGCAGGGCGATGTTTGCGCCCAATGTGCCAATCGGGTTTTCCAGAAGGTTGCGCAACTGGTCGCTGCTGGTGCCAAGCTCGCCCGTTAGGTTCAGGGTTGGCAGCAGGCTGGTTTTGACGGAATTGATATTGGCAACATCGGCGCGCAGGCGAAGCTCTGCGGCCTTAACATCCGGGCGGCGGGCCAGAAGGCCGGCGGGCAGGCCGGATTTAACCACCGGCAGGGTGCCATCGGGCAGGGTTTTGCGGGCGATGGCGATTTGTTGTGGCGGCTGGTTAAACAGGATCGACAGCGCGTTTTTATTGGCTTTCAGGCTTTGTTCGATCTGGGTGGCATTGGCAAGCTGGCTTTCCAGGCTGCGGCGGGATTCATAAAGTTCAAGCGAGCTTGACGCGCCGGACTGGTATTTTACATTGACCAGTTCCAGCGTTTTGCGGGCATAGTCAATGCTGGCCCGGGCAATGGCAAGGCGTTGCTGGTCATACACACTTTGCCAATACAGGTTCGCCGTGGTGCCGGTCAGGGTCAGGGCGGTGCTGGCGCGGTCCTTTTCGGTTGCCAGGGCTTCCCATTTTTTGGCGTCATATGTGCTGCCAAGTTTTCCCCATAAATCGACCTCGTAACTGACGCGGCTGGTGGTGCCATAGCTGCGCGTGATGCGCCCGGTATCAAGGTTGCGCGCGGAGGAGGCATTGGCCCCGGCGGACAGGTCGGGGAACAGGTCGGTTTTGGCAATGCCTGCCTGAAGCTGTGCCTGGCGCACCTTGATGGTGGCCGCCGCAAGATCGTTATTTTGCGCCAGCGCATTGGCAATAAGCCGGTCAAGCGCCGGGTCGTTGAAATTGTGCCACCAGTTGGACGGCGCCAGGGCAAGATCGTTATGGGCTGTTTTGTTGCCAGTGCCTGCTGCGGGGCTGTTGTTACCGTCACTGTACCACCCTGCAGGCAGGGTGACATCGGGCGCGTTGTAGGTGGTTTTTTCCAGGCTGGAACAGCCCGCAAGCAAAAGCAGACCCAGGATGGTGCCGGTTTTGAGGGTTGATTTCAGCATTTTTTATCCTTCAGTCCCGGTTCAGGGCATCGACAGGGTTAAGGCGGGCGGCATTACGCGCGGGCAGGAAGCCAAACAGAACCCCGATCATCGACGAGCAGGCAAAGGCTGCAATAATGGATGTGGTGGAATAAATCATCTGGAACGGCGTGCCGAGCGTGCCAAACAAAACCCCGATCAACAGGGCAAGCCCGATGCCAAGCCCCCCGCCAATCAGGCAGACCAAAACCGCCTCGATCAGGAACTGGCGCAGAATATCGCCCTGCCGCGCCCCCACAGCCATGCGCACGCCAATTTCTCCGGTGCGTTCGGTGACGGAAACCAGCATGATATTCATAACCCCAATGCCCCCGACAATCAGCGAAATTACCGCGATGGATGATACCAGCAGGGTCAGGGTGGCGGTTGTGGTTTCAATGGTTTTGCGGATGGTATCGGTATTGATGGTGAAAAAATCCCGCGTGCCGTGGCGGCGTTGCAGAAATTCGGTAATTTTCTGATCGGCCAGTTTGGTGTCCACCGCATCGGCAACACGCACCGTGATGCTGGTCAGGTAATTTTGCCCGGTCAGCCGGGTCATAACGGTGGTGTAGGGCAACCAGACATTGAGGCTGTCACCCCGGCCAAAGGCGCTGTCATAGGGTTTGGTGACGCCAATGACACGCACGGGGACGGATCCCAGCAAAATTACCTTGCCCAGCGGATCTTCGCCATTGGGAAACAGCTTGTCGCGGGTGTTGTTGTCGATAATCGCATCCTGGGCACGGTTATCAACAGAACGCTGGTTAAACCAGATGCCTGATGCCATTTCATAGCCGCGCACACGGTCATAATCCACACCAACGCCGGTGACGGAGGATGTGACCTCGATATTGCGATAGCGCAGGGTCACACTGGTGGACACGCTGGGTGTGACGCTATCGACGTAATACTGGTTATTGAGCGCATTGGCATCGCCCGCCGTAAGGGTGCGGATGGCATCGGCATCGCGGTCGCCAAAATCCTTGCCCCGGCGAATATCGATGGTGTTGGTGCCAATCGAACTGATGTCGGCCAGAACCTTTTCACGCGATCCGGTGCCAAGGGCAACAACCGAAACGACGGAGGCAATGCCGATGATAATGCCCAGCATGGTCAGAAAGGTGCGCAGGCGATGCGCCATCATGGCGACCAGCGCCATCCTGAAGGCTTCACCAAAGCGGCCAAATTCCGCGATCAGGCGGTTGCCTTCGGGTTTTTGCGCAATGGGCGCGGGGGGAGTGTTTTCGCCGCTGCCGGTTGCGGTCTGGCGTTCATCGCGGATGATTTCGCCATCAAGAATTTCGATCACCCGTTCGGCATGGGCGGCAACATTGGCATCGTGGGTGACAAGGATAACCGTGTGTCCGTCGGCATGAAGATCGCGCAAAAGGGCCAGGGTTTGCTCGCCGCTTTTGCTGTCAAGCGCGCCGGTGGGTTCATCGGCCAGTATCACATCACCGCCATTCATCAGCGCACGCGCGATGCTGACACGCTGTTGCTGCCCGCCGGAAAGCTGGCCGGGGCGGTGATGGGTGCGGTCGCCCAAACCGACCTTTTCCAGCAGGCTTCTGGCCCGGTCATGGCGCTGGCTGGCGGAATAACCGGCATAAATGGCCGGGACCTCGACATTGCCAAGCGCGGTCAGGTCGGATAACAGGTGATAGCGTTGAAAAATAAAGCCGAAATATTCCCGGCGGAGCGCGGCAAGCTCGTCGGCTTCCAGCGCATCGGTGGCACGGCCATTCACGCGATAGGTGCCGCGCGTGGGCTGGTCCAGGCAGCCCAGAATATTCATCAGCGTTGATTTGCCAGAGCCCGAGGCCCCGACAATCGCCACCATTTCACCGCGTTCGATGGTCAGGTTGACACCTTTGAGAACCGCGATTTTCTGGTCGCCTGCCGGGTATTCACGCCACAGGTCGGTAATTTCGATCAACGGGGCCTGTTGCATGTCAGAATCTCATTCCCCGGGGGCCGTTTGCGTTGGCACTGGCACCACTGGCCGCACCGATGATCACGGTGTCGCCTTCTTGCAGGCCCGCTGTGATCTGGGCTTTGACATTGGTATTCAGGCCCACCGTGACGGGTTGTTTTTTAACCGTTCCCTCCTTGCCGGGCATTTCGACATAGCTTTCGCCATCCGGGCCGGTTTTAAGGGCGGATGCGGGAATGATCAGGGCATCCTTGACCGATTTGAGGATGATGGTCACTTCGGTTGTCATGGCAATGCGCAGGATGCCATCGGGGTTGGAAATATCAAACAGGGCATTGTAGTAGACCGCCTTGTTGTCGGCCAGGCCATCGTCATTATCCTTGATTGCGTCCGGCGCGGGTTCAATGGCGCGCAATGTGGCGTGATAACGTGAATCCGGATCTCCCAGAATGGTGAAATAAACCTCCTGTCCCGGTTTGACGCGAATGACATCGGCCTCCGAAATTTCGGCCTTCACCGTCATGGTCGAAAGCTGGGCGAGCTTGAGAATGGTCGGTGTTGATTGCACCGCATTGACCGTTTGTCCGACCTTGACGGGCAGGGATACCACCGTGCCATCCATCGGGGCGCGAATTTTGGTGTAATTCAGGTCGATTTGTGCTGTATCCACCGCGATGCGGGCCTGATCGATCTGGGCATTAAGCGCGTTGATTTCCGCCTTGGTCACGGCCAGGGTGGCCTCGGCATTTTCAAGGTCTTCCTGGGGGCTGGCATCAAGGCGGCGCATTTCCTTTTGCCGTTGATAGGCCTTTTGCGCCTGGCGCAGGGTTGCCTGTTTGGAGGCAAGCTGGGCCTCGATATTGGCGAGTTTTGCCTTGGCATCGCTTAGGGCATTTTGCTGGGTGGAAGGGTCAATTTCGGCAATCATGTCGCCTTCCTTGATGACATCGCCCAGGGACACATAAAGTTTTTTGATTTGTCCGGAAACCTGTGCGCCGACCGAGACAAGCTGCGATGCCTCCAGCGCGCCCGTGGCCAGAACCGTGCTTTCAAGATCGCCGCGTGACACTTTGGCCGTCACATAGTCTGGCGCGGTTTCGGGCGGAAAAACATAAGTGCGGCCCAGCCATCCGCCAGCGCCAAGCAATATCAGGATAATGATGATGGTTCCGGGGCGGGTAAGCAGTTTTTTCATGAAAATCCGTGGGGCTGAAGGCGCAAACAGGGGACAGGAACAGGGCGTGAATATATGACAGTTTTCTTGAGTATCATTCCTTTGCCCCATTGGGGGCGATTTGACAAAAATTTTATGCAGCCTGGCAATGTATATCTTTAAGGCGACAACCATATGGTGTCCGTCCTGCGATCGCGCATCTGCAACAGCCGGTTTGACCGATAAAAATTCATGGCAGCCGTGTTTGGGGGGATGGGCCCGCGATAATAGTTTTCTTGCGAAGGGGGCCGGAAAATATTATCAACACCGCGTGCGGCGTAACGGGGCCATGCCGTCATTTTCATGACAGATTGAATATCTGGTATCGCGACATCGCCAGTCACATATCATTCATGAAATTGTCAGGTTTCATGTCGTATAATCTTGAAGTTTATTCGTGTTAAATTATTTAAAGTTTCAACAAGATAAGGGACATTGACGCATCTGCGCCAAACGGGCCTGCCCGCACCAGCCCCCGATTGTGCAGGCGATGTGTTGATCGCCATGACGGTTCACAAGAATGACGACTGATAAAAACGCCTTGCCTGACCAACCGGCTTCATCCCCGATGACGGCTGATGATACCGCCGCACCCGAAAGGGAAAATCGTGTGACAGAATTGTCGGTGGTGGTGCCCGTCAAGAACGAAGCCGAAAATATCGAACCGCTTGTCACCGAAATTGTCGCCGCCCTGCGGGGCAAGGTGCCGTTTGACATTATTTATGTCGATGATGGCAGTACGGATGAAACCACAACCATCATTCGCAATTTGCGCCAGCGGGTTGAAGAACTGCATTTGATTTGCCATGAAAAAAGCTGTGGTCAGTCAATTGCGGTTTTAACCGGGGTGAAACATGCACGCGGCAAGCTGATTGTGACCCTTGATGGCGACGGGCAGAACGACCCGGCCGATATTCCGCAATTGCTGGAACGCTATCGCGCCGAGGGGGCTGATGCGCAGGTTCTGATCGCGGGCTGGCGGGCCAATCGGCATGATACGGCAATGAAGCGCATACAGTCGCGGATTGCCAACAAGGTACGCGGGGGCCTGTTAAAGGATCAGACGCCCGATACCGGCTGTGGCATCAAGCTGTTTCGCCGCGAGGATTTTTTGGCTTTCCCGCGTTTTAACCATATGCACCGGTTTTTGCCGGCCTTGATGTTACGCGACGGGGGGCGGGTTTTTTCGGTGGCGGTCAATCACCGGCCACGGTTGCGGGGGCAGTCAAATTACAGCATGATGAACCGGCTTTGGGTTGGTATTGTTGATATTATGGGTGTGATGTGGCTTCAGGCCCGTGCCAAAACACCCGTTGTGAAATCAAAAGAATAGGAGGGCGGCGATGCACGACTGGCTTGCACGGTTGTTATCCAATCTCGACGCCTGGTTTGTTCTGGGTGTTGTGGGACAGGTGATGTTTTCCGGCCGGTTTCTGGTTCAGTGGCTGGTCAGTGAAAAACATGCCAAAAGCATTGTTCCCGTCGCGTTCTGGTATCTGAGCATTGCGGGCGGGATCTGCCTGATGGTGTATGGCCTGAAACGGGCCGAGCCGATTATTATTCTGGGCCAGTCCTTTGGCCTGATTGTGTATGCGCGCAATCTGTATTTCATCCATCGCGAAAAACGTGACGCCAAAACAGAAACCATTCCGTCAGTTGTGGCGGAATAACGCGGCTTTTAATCATACGGAAAACAGATGAGCATTCATAACCGCACCGGCGCAAGAACGGCATCGTTTAGCGTGATTCTGGCTTTATGGGCACTGGTTGCGGTTGTGGGGGTATTGGCCCGCCCGTTATTGCCGGTGGATGAAACACGTTATCTGTCGGTGGCGTGGGATATGTGGCTGCATCACAACTGGCTGGTGCCGCATCTGAACGGCGAACCCTATGCGCACAAACCGCCGATGCTGTTTTGGCTGATCAATGCCACCTGGGCGATTTTTGGTGTGAATGATTTTACCGCCCGTTTGATCGCTCCGTTATTTGCCGGATTAAACCTGGTGATGCTGGTTCTGCTGGCGCGCCGCATTTGGCCGGGTAAACCGGAAATTGCGCAGCTTGCCCCGTTATTTCTGATCGGCGGCACCTATTATGCCGGTTATGGCACGCTGACCTATTTTGACATGCTGCAATGCTTTTTTGCGCTGCTGGGCTGGTATGGCGTTTTTGTTGCCAATGAGGGCGACCGGCAGAATGCGCGCAAGGGCTGGATCATTACCGGCATTGCCATTGGTCTGGGGGTGCTCTCCAAGGGGCCGGTGATTTTGCTCTATGTGTTGCCTGCTGCGGTGTTTGCCCCTGTATGGCGGCGTGACTGGTCGTCCTTTATGGGCGGGGCCCGTCGCCCGGCGAATAGTGGTACTGCCAAGGCCGGGTTGGTGCAAAATGATGGCCTTGGTCGCTGGTATGCGGGCATGGGGCTGGCGGTTGTGCTGGGGGCGGTGATTGCCCTGTGCTGGGCCATTCCGGCGGCGATTTTTGGTGGCGAAGACTATCGCAATGCCATTTTCTGGGGCCAGACGGCGGGCCGGATGGTGGACAGTTTCGCCCATGTCGAGCCGTTTTATTATTATCTGGTCGCTTTGCCCGCCATGTTGCTGCCCTGGCTGTTGTGGGGTGGTTTGTGGCGGTCGCTGTTCGGGTTTGGCTGGCGCCGCGATATGGATGCCGGGATACGGTTTTGCCTGCTGGGGGCGGTGTTTTTGCTGGTGGCCTTCAGCCTGATTTCGGGCAAGCGGGTGCATTATATTTTGCCGGTATTGCCGCTTCTGTCGCTGATTTTTGCCCGCATCATCGCCGATTTACCCACCCGCCGGATGGATCAGATCCCGGTGGCGGTGTTTGTGATTATTCTGGGTGTGGCCGGGCTGGTTGCGCCGTTTTTACCCTCGTTTTTTGCCAAAATCCCGGCCTGGGTCGGTTTGCTCGATGGCTGGTGGGGCGCGTTTTTGCTGCTGGCGGGCGGGGCGCTTTTGGTGATTGAAACCCGCCGTACCGTGGCGGTTGGCGTGCTTGCCGGGGTGAATTTGCTGTTGGTCTCAATGGTGTTCATGATCGCTGCTCCGCGCCTGCATACCGATTATAACATGCGGCCAATGGCGCAGTATCTGAAAACCCAGCAGGATGCCGGGCGCAATGTGGCCTATTGGGGCAAATATCATGCGCAGTTCCAGTTTTTGGGCCGGTTGGAACAGCCCATTCCCATGTTGCTGTCTATGGAAGAAGTGCAGCAGTGGCTGGACGCGCATCCACATGGTGAAATTATCGCCCGGCGCGACAACCCGATTACCGGTCCCGATCAGCCGCTGGCGCGGTTTGACTATAAAAATGATCATCTGGTGATTTGGGATGCCAAAGCGGTTAAGGCTGACCCGGAAGGCGTGCTGGCGCGTTAAGGTGATACGACCTTAACCGCGGGCTGCTGCGGGCCTGTATTCCAGTCAAACAGCACAAGATGCCAAAGTCCCGGGGCCTTGCGCGACGGGTCAATCAGGCCGTGAGCGCCCAATTTCTCCAGCCTGTCGCGCACCCGCCAGGATGGGGGTGTTTGGCCTTATGCAACAAGGTCCTGCCACGGGGCGGTTGCCTCGCCGGGGCGGATACCCGCCCTTTCGCAGGCCTTTTCATCGCGCAGATCAAAAATGCGCCGGGCATCGACTGACACCGTGATCATTTCAAGGTCCGTCGCGCGCTCTGTGCGATGTGCAATCATCGCGGCCTTAACCCCCTTTGGCGAGGAACTGAGATAAAGTGTGGGTTGATCGGCCCGTGAATACCGGCCCGCATTGCGCGACCCTGCCAGGCTGGTGGCCCGATAGTGCGGGTCAATTGCGCGATAAAACAGGCCCTGAACGGGATGGAAAATTTCGTTATCATTGAACAACATTGGGGAATTCCGGGCAGGATGGGTGCCGGTCAGGCTTGGACGATAAGCCATGATTACGCCTGAAAATCCGTTTTGCAAATTGTTTGTCATTTCGCTGTTGGTGTTGGCCGTAGCACTGGCATTGACCGGATTTTGGATTATCTCCCGGGCATCGTGGTGCGTTGAGGACGGGTTGGGGTGACTGGCCTGGTCTGACGGGCGCGCGCAATTATGATAACTGATCAAAAACACGGAGGCCCCATGAGCCAGAATCTTGCCATTAAAACTGCCGACGGGACGTTTAATGCCTATGTCGCCATGCCGGAAAAACTGCCAGCCCCGGTGGTGGTGGTGATTCAGGAAATATTTGGTGTCAATGCCGTGATGCGCGGTGTGGCCGATGATTATGCCCGTCAGGGCTATATTGCCGTATGCCCGGATCTGTTCTGGCGGCTGGAGCCGGGGATCGAACTGACCGATAAAACCGACGAAGAATGGCAAAAGGCCTTTGGCTATTTGCAGAAATTTAACCCAGACAAAGGGGCCGAGGATATTCAGGCGACCCTGGATGCCGCCCGCGCCCTGCCCGATGCCAGTGGCAAGGCCGCCGTTGTCGGCTATTGCATGGGCGGGATGATGACCTATCTGGCGGCAACCCGCACGGATGCGGATGCCTTTGCCTCGTTCTATGGTGCGGGCATTGATAATTATCTGGGCGAAGCCGATAAAATCAGTAAGCCATTGATCATGCACCTGGCCGGGCAGGATGAATTCATTCCGACCGAGGCACAGGATAAAATCAAGGCTGCCCTGAAAGACAAAGCCGAAGTGACGATTTATCAGTACCCGGACAGCAACCATGCCTTTTGCCGCGTGGGCGGCAATCATTACGATGAACAGGCCGCCGCCACGGCCAATGCCCGCACGGCAGAGTTTTTGAAACAGAACCTGGCCTGAGCCGGTTTGTCCGCTCGCCGCCCAAGGTGGTGAGAGGGTAAGCGCCCCCAAATGAAAATCCCCCGTCAGTTCGGATGCCGACGGGGGATTTTTGTATAGCCTGTCCGGGGTCAGGCCTTGCTCATGTCATCAAGTTCCTGGCGATGGGCATGCAGTTTATGAAAGATGGCATAACGGCGGTCATGGTCGGCCCTGGCACTTTCATCCGGGGTTTTGACGGTTTCGGGTGCGGCCATGCTGCGCGATGCCGCTTCAAGTTCGCCTTCGCTATCCAGTGCGGCAGCGGCGAGCATGGCAGCGCCAAGCAGGACAGGCTCCGGGCATTCCGACATGACAACATCGCAGCCGGTGACATCGGCATATAGTTTGACCAGAACCGGGCTGGCGGTGTGGCCGCCGCTCAGGTGAATATGGCGGATGTCATAGCCCGTGGCATTCAGCGCATCAATGATATGGCGGGTGCCATAGGCAATGGCGCAGGCGGTTGCCCAATACAGGTCAAGGAAGCTTTCTTCGCTTTGATCAAGCGTAAGCCCGCTGATAACCCCCAGGGCCTCCGGGTCCGCCAGTGGGGAGCGGTTGCCATGAAAATCGGGCAGCATATGCAGGCGCGGGGCCAGATCGGCCTGTTCCATCATGCGCGGCAGCAGTTTTTCACCCGCCAGACGGTGGGCATCGCGGCCCATGTCGCGGGCAAAGGGGTGCAGGGCACAGATATGATCCAAAAGCGCACCCGTGGCGGATTGTCCGCCTTCATTAAGCCACAGGCCCGGTGCGACCGCGCCAAAATACGGCCCCCACACACCCTTGATAAAGCGCGGTTCCGGTGACAGCGCCATATGGCAGGTAGAGGTCCCCGCAATCATGGCAAAGCGTTGATCGAGATTGCCACCAAGATGCGCACCAAGGGTGCCCAACGCCCCGGCATGGGCATCAATCAACCCGGCCCCGACCATGCAGTTGGTATTCAGGCCCAGTTCACGGGCGGCATTGGCCGACAGGCTGCCCACCGGCGTCCCCACGGCAACAGCCGGGCCATCGATACCAACCTTTTCAATAAAATCATCCAGCCCGACGGAGGACAGGAATGCCTGATCCCAGGGGCTGTCCTCGTGGGCAAGATGCGTCCATTTGCAGGTGACGGTGCAACAGGAGCGGGCATTGTCCCCGGTGGCGCGGTAAGCCAGAAAATCGGCCAGGTCATAGGCCGCTGTCATTTTATTCCAGACTTCGGGGCTATGCCGTTTCAGCCACATCAGTTTGGGAATTTCCATTTCCGGCGACATGGTGCCGCCAATATAGTCCAGCACCCTGGACCCGGTGGCGGTGCATTCTTCGGCCTCGCGCGTGGCGCGGTGATCCATCCAGACAATCACGTCCCAATTGGCCGGGCCATCGGGCGATACGGGCAGCGGGCTGTCATCTGCTCCGCGAATAACCAGCGAGCAGGTGGCATCAAAGCCAATCGCGGCGACATCATTGCCATCCACATCGGCCCTGATCAATGCGTCCTTGACCGATTTACAAACGGATTGCCAAATATTTGCGGAATCCTGTTCAACAAAATCGGGGCGCGGGCGGTTCATTGCAATCGGGTAGGATGCGCTGCCCAGAAGTTTGCCGGTGCTGTCAAACACGCCAGCGCGCGCACTGCCGGTTCCCACATCCACACCGATAATGGCTTTGTCTTTCAGGGTCATGGCGATGGTTCCTCCCGCCTCTTGACGTTGTTTTTCCGGGTCAGTCTTATCGTGAATCCTGTGCTTTCGGAAGAAGGTCAGACTGACTTTTTTGCCGTTTTGACCTAAATTGAACAAAAGACCACAGATTGGTCAAATGTTCATTTGTGTTGACGCGAATATTCCCGATTGGCTAGGGTTGGAAATTGCAAAAAAAAACAAGGTCCGGGAAACACATGCAGCCGACATCCCCTTCTATCGGGTCCTACACCGAACTGCCTGCACCGATCAAGGCCGTCCTTTTTGATTGCGACGGTGTTCTTGTAAATAGTGAACCGATCTCGCTTTCGACACTGGTGGACGTTCTGGCGCATTTTGGTGCGTCCTTATCGGGTGAAGAAGTGGCCCGTCTGTTTACCGGGCGATCCAGTGCTGCGCCGATCCAGTATATTTTTGATCAAACCGGCCGCGATGTGAATGCGGAATTCAAACCGTATTTTTATGACAAGCTGTTTGCACGTTATGAGAGTGAACTGCGTAAAATTGACGGTATTGATGGGGTTCTGACGGCACTGAAGACCCGCGATATACCTTTTTGCATCTCGTCAAGCAGTTCGGTCCAGCGCCTTGAAACAACCATGCGCCTGACGGGTTTGGGGCCGTGGTTCAAGGGGCGCATTTATAGTGCGGATTTTGTGAAAAATGGCAAACCGGCCCCGGACCTGTTTTTATATGCCGCACAGGATATGGGGTTTGCGCCGGAAAACTGCCTGGTGGTGGAGGATTCCGTTGCCGGGGCGCAGGCCGCGATTGCCGCCGGTATGACCTGCTGGGGCTTTGTTGGTGGCGGCCATTATGACGGATCGCGCGATAGTGCCCGCCAGCGCCTGATTGACGCCGGGGCGCATCAGGTTTTTACAACAATGGCAGATATGAAAACGGCAATTTCCGTTTGAGGAAAAGGCCGCTTAGGTTGGTTGCTGCATAAAATCGGCGATGCGGTGCCCCCAATCGCGCACGTCATTGACTGATTTTGCCACGTGCAATTCGGTATTTGGCAGTAAATCCGCCAGGGCGTGTGCAGTGGCAATCGGGTGGCTGGGGTCGCTTTCCCAGGCCAGAATCAGCACCGGTACGGAAATAGATTTCAGATCATCACGGGCTGGCAAATTTGACATGCCCGCACCGCGCAGAATGGCGGGCAACACATCCAGGCCGGTTTCAACCGGAAAGGCGGGAAGGTCGGTAAAAATCGGTGGCGGGGCCATATTGGCAACCAGGGCATCAAGGGCGGCTTGACCATCCCGCTCCAGGGCGCGGGCTGATTTGTTATAAACCATTGCATGGGCCCGCCGTGTTTCCCAGGCGGTGGGCGGGGCGGTTAACACCAGTTTTGAAAAGGTGGTGGGGGCTTTCAGGGCGGCATGCAATAATGTTGCCGTGCCCATTGAACACCCCATGCCGATAATTTTTTCATTCGGTGCGGCAATCTTGGCAACGGCCAGAAAATCATCTGCCAGCGCGGGCCAGGTAAAGCGTTGGGGAACTGGCCGGGCGTTTGAGCGTCCATGCCCGCGTGCGTCGTAACGAATGAGCGTTCCGGCCTTGCTGATCGGGGTGAAGTCGTAAATCCCTTTATCTTCCAGTGAATAGCTGTTCGACATCAGACCATGTGCCCAGACAAGTGTCGGGCCCGTGGTATTGCCTTCGCGTGTCCACACCAGTGTTGCGTCCGGCAGGTTTAGCTGATTTTCATGAAGGGCAGGGGATGCGGACATGGCGGGTCTTTTGCGTGGTAAATGGCAGGGGTTTAGCGATTGCGCAACAGGCTTTGATACCGTGCCTGGCTTTTAAGAATATGATCACGCATGGCGATGCGGGCACCATCGGCATCCCGCAGCGCGATCGCCTCATATATGCGGTGATGTTCGGCAAGAATGCGATCGGTGTGTGCAAGCTGTTGTTCAATCGCAATGGGGCGCTGGTGCGGTTGGGATTGGAGCCGGGGAATGGTTTTGTCGCCCAGATAGTCCATGAACGTGACATAGCGGCGGTTGTTTGTGGCATCGGCAATGGCGCGGTGAAATTCATAATCCGCCTGTGCCGCCTGCTTGCCCGATTGCACCTGTCGTTCCATGTCGCGTACGGCTTCGTAAATTTTCGCCTGCTGGGCGGCAGAGCTGCGACTGCACGCCAGGCCCGCAGCCTCGATCTCAACGGCCATGCGCAGTTCCAGAATTTCCAGCACATCGGACATTTGTGTGGCATTCACATCAAAAACCGTTCCGTCATTTTCCGCTGGGGCCGGGCTTAGTACAAACACACCGGCCCCCTGGCGGGATTCCAGCAAACCATTGGCTTTCAGCACGGCAATCGCCTCGCGCAGGACGGCGCGGCTGACGCCGAACTGTTTTGTCAGGGCCGGTTCGGTTGGCAGTTTTGTACCAGGTAGCAAATTGCCACCTTCAATTTCGCTGCGCAGGCTGGAAACGACTTTTTCGCTCAGGGATGTTTTGCGCTCGGTCTTGGGCGGGGGTGTGATGGTCATGGGCTTTTCTGGTCAGGCATGTGGTCGCCATCTGCGCGACAGTCGATTTTGCTGTGATGCGTGTAACGATATATCGCCGGGATTGCCATGCAAAAGCGCTTAAGAGGATTGCTTTTTTACAAAGGTGGCTGGTCAGACGGGGGCTTTTGATGTTCTGGTCGCCGGATCATGGACATCTATGCCGGTTTTTCATCCGTGACCAGACGGAACCCAAGATGGGCGGGCGGGGTGCCCACCGCACAGCCACCGCGGGCCGGGTCGCGGACCAGAAACGGGATAACGGCCAAATGTTCGCCCCCCACATAATAGGCGGGGCAGCGTTCCGGCGTGGCGGAGGGTTCGCTTCCGGCATAACAGTCGTTTGTCCATTCCCAGACACTGCCATCCAGGTCGGCAATGCCTTCGGGGCTGGTGGAAAACGTTCCCTGCTCCCGAAGAATACGCGGGGCAAGCCCCTTGGTCAGATAGGCCGAGGCCCAGCGCAAATCCGGGTCGGTAAACAGCGGGTCGGGTTTTTCCGGCAGGACCGCTTTTGCCATGAATTGCCATTCCCGCGATGTCGGCAGGCGAAAGCTGTGGCGGGATTTTTCGTTAATCCAGGCCAGATATTGCGACACGTCAGAATAATTAAGGCCGGTTGCCGGGATATGGGCGGCATCGTGGCCTGCGGGTGGGCGTAATTCTTCGGTGCAGGCCCCGTCATTGTGGCAGGCATTCCACTGGGCGATGGTGACTTCAAATTTCTGGACATAAATTTTATGTCCATCGGGCAGGGTGACGGGCCGTTCGGCCATTTGCGGCACATAGGCAAAATTGGCATGGGGGTTATTATTGCAGGCACCCAGGCCCCATAATGATGCCGCCAGCAGCCCGGCAACGACGAAAACCTTCGTGCAATAACCGGTCCGGCTGGCGGCAATCATCATCAGTCTCCCGTTATTTTGCAATCGGGCGCGGGGCGACAACCTGTTCCATCAGGTTGTTGTCCCACGCGCCTTCAACCACAAAATGGGCAGTGGCGCCCAGCAGGGCAGCTTCGATAAGGTTGTGGTTGACATAGGCGTAAACGCCGGGCTGTTTGAAGGTATACAGGGCGGCGCCGGCACTGCCGCCGCGAATGAACCAGGTTTCCATCCCGGTGTGCGGGGCATCGCCAAACGATCCGGTTTCCCAGACATAATCGCCGTGACCGCCAATCAGGTGCGGGCGGGTGTCGCGGTTGGCCTGGTTATGGATCATCAAAACCGTTTCGCCGACTTTGGCCTTTAAGGCATGGTCGCCGGTCAGCGCCCCGACCGATCCGTTAAAGACCGAATGGGTCGGGATCAGGGTGCGCATGGCATCAACACTGTCGGCATAATCGTCACCCGCGGTTTTATAGGTTTTATAGTCGCCATTTTCATCACGCGGCAGATAGAAATCCTGTTCGCCGATATAGGCAATGCTGTCATAACGCAGCGGCTTGCCATCGCGGTCCTTCAGCCCGTCGCGCGGCAGGATCATGATAGCGCCATTCATGCCATGCGTGACATGATAGGGGATCATCGCCCCGCCCGGTGCGCAATGATAGGTAAAGACACCCGGTTTGATCGCCTTGAAGCGCAGAACGGTTTCCTCGCCCGGATAGACGTGGGTCAGGCCGCCGCCGCCCAGCGCGCCGGTCGAGGCATGGAAATCGATATTGTGTTCCATCTGGCTGCTGGCAGGGTTGCGCAGAGTCAGTTCGATATAGTCGCCCTCATGGGCAATAATCAGCGGCCCGGGAACAGACCCGTTATAGGTCAGCGCCCAGATGCTGGCCCCGGTATCTTCATCGACGGTCAGAAGTTTTTCCTCGGTTTCCATCGTGATTTCGACGATTTTCGGTCCGCCCGTGGCAACCTGTTCGTGTTTGGGGGCAAAGGGCGGCATCACCAGTTCCTGTTTGACACGGGTATAGCCTGTCAGGTCGGCCGGTTTTGCTTTTGGTTTGTCGCTGGCGGTGGCGCTTGCATGGGCAATGGGCAGTTTGCGCGGGGTGACAACTTTGGGCCGGGCGGCAATGGGCTGGGCCTGTGCGGCGGCGGCCCCCAGGGTTGCGGCGGCGGCACCAGCGAAAATGCCGCCACGCAAAATATTACGCCGGTTGAGTTTCAGGCCATCGATATCAAACTTGTTACGCATTTTCGCCTCGCATTTCGCGTTTTTGGATTTGTCTTGAAGGTCGGTTCAGTTCGGGAATTGCGGAAGGATCAAAGCTTTGAGAGCTGTTCTTCAAAACGGGCTTTGGCCTTGGGCGGGACGCGGCCTTCCAGGAAGCTTTCCGGGGCTTTGGGCGCATCGCCAACAACAATGGTCATGACCATGCCCATCGCGTAATGCGGTTTGCATTCAATGGCATAGAAGCCTTCGGTATTGAAGGTAACGTCGATTTCCTTGCCGATTTTGCCGGCAAAGGGTTCCGCCCCCTGGGGAATGCGATCCTTGATGGTTTCGGCATTGTGGCCTTTGTCGGTCGGAACAAATTTTACACTGTCGCCGGGTGCAAGGCGCAGATGGTCGGGTTCAAAAACCATGACCTGATCGCCGCTTTTATTCAGCATTTTGACTTCAAATGTTTCCGCCATTGCGGTTGTGCCAAACAGGGTGGCAAAAACCAGTGCCGATGCGATTGTCCGGAACATTTTCAAATCCCCTTCAATTTTTGATTTGTCTGGGTGAAAATACGTGACTGGCCGATATAAACTTTGCGCTAGCGCAACCTTCGGACGGAATCCGGGGGATCACTGTTTTATGAAGGCAAGGGGACCAGTAAGGGGATGGAAAACCAAAGCGAACACAAGTCACTGGCAAGGCTTGATGAAAGCCTGCTGACACATATTCCGCCCTTTTCGCGGCTAAAGGATTCCCAGATTCGCGACATTCTCGATCACGCGACCGCCCGGCGCTGTGCGGAGGGTGTGACTGTTTTTCGCGAGGGCGACCCGGCTGAACGGTTTTACATGTTGCTTGACGGGTATATTCGCGTGTTGCGTATTACGGCGGCGGGCGAACAGGTTATATCGCTGCATATCCCCAGCGGGCAGCTTTTTGGCATTGCCCGGGCCATTGGCCGCGATACCTATCCGGCAACGGCGCTAACCGCTTCCGAAGCGATTATCCTGAGCTGGCCGACCACCCTGTGGGACCATTTTGTGCGCGAATATGAAGGATTTTCCTCGGAAACCTACAAGATTGTTGGTCAGCGACTGGGGGAAATCAATATGCGGGTGGTGGAAATGGCCACCCAGCAGGTTGAACAGCGCGTTGCCAATACATTGTTGCGCCTGGTTGACCAGACCGGGCGCAAGGTCAAAGACGGAATCGAGGTGGATTTTTCCATCACCCGGCAGGACCTGTCGGAAATGACGGCCACCACCCTGCACACCATCAGCCGCCTGTTAAGTGCCTGGGAAAAGAAAGGACTGGTCAAAAGCCGTCGCAAACATGTTGTTGTCAGCAATGCCGACGGGTTGATGGCGCTTGGCCGGGGTTGTGCGCCTCAACATGTGTCGCAACAGGTTTGATGATGGTTATGAACGCCGTGCAGAAAGAACCAGAAAATAGGCCGTGCCAATAAGGGCGGCGATCAGCCCGGTGGGAAGCTGTTGCGGATAAAGCATGTTGCGCGCCAGCCATTCCGCCACCATCATGACATTCGCCCCGATTAAAATGGCCCCCAGCAAATGCGTCCCGGCCAGCCGAAAACCGGCAATGCGTGCCAGATGCGGCGCCATCAAACCCACAAAACTGAGCGGCCCGACCAGCAGGGTGGAAACAGCCGCCAGAATGGCCGCCCCCGCCATCATGGCAATGCGGAAGGCCGAAATGCCAAGACCCAGTGATACCGCCTGGTCCGCCCCCATCGAGGCCAGTTCCAGCGGGCGACGCGCCAGCAGGACAAGGGCCGAAAGAATGGCGGTAATGATGGCAACCGTAATGATTTCATCAAGCCGGGTAAAATAGGTGGTGCCCGCCAGCCAGGAAATCAGCATGGAGGCCTTTGTGCCGCTATGGGTAAGCGCAATGCGCACGACCGAGCCCAAAATCGCCGTCAGGGCAAGGCCGTTTAACAGCAGATAATGGGGAGCATGGTTGAAATTGCGACATAATGCCAGCAGAACAAACAGGGCGATGATTCCGCCAAGCGCGCCAATCAGCATCAGGTCGCTGCGCCCTTCAAAGCCAAAATAAACCATCGCAACAATCATGGTCAGGGCGGTTGCCGAACTGACACCGGTAATTTCCGGGCTTGCCATCGGGTTATGGCCAACCCGCTGAATCAGTGTGCCGGAAACGGCAAGGGCGGCCCCGCACACAATCGCGGCAAGGCTGCGCTGGGTGCGGTTGCCAATTGTGCTGGTAAAGGCAAAAAGATCGTCAAGCGAGGTTAAAACCAGATGACCGCTGCCATCCAGCGACAGCAGAAGCGAGGTGACAAGGCCCGTAACAAGAAATACCAGCAGCCCGCTTAGCAGGATATGACGCGAGGCGATTTTGTATTCGACGGGATGATCCTGCCGGTTGGCATTGCCATCGGGCATGATGCGCGCCTTGCGCAAAATAAGAATGACAAAGGGCGCGCCAATAAGTGCGGTGGCCGCCCCGGTGGGGAAAATATCGCCGCCCGTTGCCGCGAATTGCCGCATGACATAATCAATGATCATCAGGCCGCAACCGCCCACCAGAAACGACATGATCAGTAATGGCCGGGACCGGGTGTAGCCGACAAATCGCAGGGTTGCAGGCACGGCAAGGCCGATAAAACCGATCATGCCGACGGTGGAAATGATGCTGGCGGTGATGAAAACCGCAATGGCAAGGATGCCCAGCCGCAGCCATTTGACCGGTGCGCCCAGGGAATTGGCCGTGTCATCCCCCAGGGCAAGAATATCGAGCGGACGCACAAGCGCAAGAACGGCCAGAATGGCGATCACCAGCCGCGGGGCAAGGTGAAGCGTACTGTCCCAGCCATTTTGCGCGAGGTCGCCCGCCCCCCACATAAAAACGGAATCAAGAAATTGCTGGTTAAACAGAATGAAAATCTGCGTTGCCGAATGCAACAGCAGGTTCACAATCATGCCCGCAAGAATAAGCCACAGCGACGCATTGCTGCGCCCCGATGCAATCAGATAAACAATGCCCAGTGCCCCCATGCCACCGGCCAGTGTGAACAGGTCCTGCCAGCCCGCCAGCGATGCCGGGGCCAGAACCAGAAAAACCGTTAATGTCAGTTCCACACCTGCCCCTACACCCAGTGTAACCGGGGATGCCAGCGGGTTGCGGAAAATGGTCTGGATGGCGGCACCGGCCACCGCCAGCCCGGCACCGCACATAAAGGCCATAACCGTGCGGGGCAGGGTGCTGAAATGATAGAAAATCTGATCAAAACGGGTTTCATCGGGCGCAAACAGCGCCTGCCAGGCCGTGCCATGTCGGGCGAAGGGCACCAGATCGATCATCAGGCTGACGATTGCCAGAAGGATGAATAACGCCGGTATCAGGGTGGCGGTGCGGGCCGGGCGCAGGGTCATTGATGCGGGCCGTTTTCAATTTCGGTTGCCAGCAGGTCGGCAAAACGCATGGCCGAATACAGCCCGCCATAGGTCCAGACGGGGGGTACCTGATAAACCCGGTTTTGTCGGGCAAAACCCTGCATTTTCCACAGTGGCGAATTGAGAATGCGCTGCCGTACCGGGGCGGGGGTTGGTTCGATATAGGCGACCACATCATTGGCAAAGGGGGCCAGACGTTCCAGCCCGCCGCGCGCAAAGCCCCAGCCATTGGTCTGTCCATCATAGGCGGTTGGAATATTCATTGCCGCCAATACCGTATTGGGCAGGGAGGGCGGACCGAAAATATTGATCTGGGCATCGGAATTAATGCGGATGACTGCAATTTTTTGATCCGCCCCCAAAGCCGCGCGGATCCGCGCACCGTCTGTGGCAAGGGTTTTGTCCACCTGTTGCAGGATTTCCCGGGCGCGGTCCTCCCGTCCGGTGATATCGGCAATCTGCAGGGTGGCCTTGCGCAGGCTTTCAAGGGCGGGCAGGCCATTATTGTAGGTCGATATGACCATAGTCGGGGCAATTTCCGAAAAGGCATCATAGGCCATTGATAATTGCCCGCTGATCAAAATCAGGTCCGGTTTTGCCTTGCGCAGAGCTTCCATATTGGGCGATTGACGCTGCCCGATATCGACAAAATCTTTCGGCAGGTCGGGCGTGACCACCCATTTGTAATAACCATCCGGGTCGGCAATCGCGACCGGGTCCAGCCCCAGGGCAATGACCGTTTCTGTCAGCGACCAGTTGGTCACGGCAATGCGGGTTGGCGGGGTGTCAAAACTGACACTGCCCATTTCATGCTGATAGGTTTTGCCCTGTGCCAGGGCCGGGTGGGTGAAGCCCGCGATACAGCATAAGGCAGAAACGGCAAGGGATAACAGACGGCGCATGGGATGCCTCTATGCGATATAGCTTACGGAAATGTTGGAATGCGGCACGGGGATAACGCCAATATCGGCGTCATAGATTTTGCCAAGGGTTTCGGCCTGCATGAAATTGTGTGCCGTTCCCTGCCAGCAGGTTTTCCCGTGTCGCAGGGCCAGAATGTGATCGGCAAAACGCCCCACCATGTCGATATCGTGCAAAACGGCAATAACCGTGAGGCCGATCGTATTTTTCAGGTCCGATACAAGATGCAGAATGTCGCGCTGATGGCCGACATCGAGCGCGCTTGTCGGTTCATCGAGCAACAAAACCGGCGCATCCTGTGCCAGCAGCATCGCCAGCCACACGCGCTGGCGTTCACCACCGGAAAGGCTGGCAACAAGGCGGGTTGCAATATCATCGACATGGGTCAGGGCCATTGCCTGATCGATTTTTTCATAGTCATCCGCGCGATAGCGCCCAAAGGCGCCGCGCCAGGGATACCGGCCAAACCCGACCAGTTCGCGCACGGTCAGGTGCGGGGGCACGGTCGGGTTTTGCGGCAGATAGGCGACCTCGCGTGCAAAATCACGGATGGAGCGGTCTTCCAGCGCGATGCCGCCCATCTGAATATTGCCGTCAAACTGGCGATATTTGCGGGCCAGGATTTTCAGCAGCGTGCTTTTGCCCGACCCGTTATGGCCGACAATTGCCGAAAAGGCCCGCGTCGGAAACGAAACCGTAATGCCCGATAGCAGGGACTTGGCGGTTTTGCCTTCCGTGCGAAAACCAACATCCTTTAAGTCAAACATCGCATTATGAATCCGGTTGGGGCAGAACCCGACCCGCCAAAAGGGTCGTGATACCGTCCGTCAGCAAATTTGTGAGAATGCTTATCAATAACCTAATGTAAATGCAACCGAGTTGCGATTGCAGAAGGCGGCTGCGGTGGCGGTGACGCGGCGGCGGTTTGGTGCGTCGGGAAAAACCGGTTTATCTTATTTTATGGCTTTTCATCTTTGCGGCAGCGCGCTAGCAATAAATTTAATGAAACTGTGCCGGGCCGTAACCTTGCAAGGTCGGCGTGTTGCCATAGGTTAATGGCGATACTGTGCCAGCATAAAATGAACAGTCAGGGGAACGTCATGACCGACATTCAAACGCCATTGCCCGATTTGCGCTGCCAGCTTGGTGAAGGCCCGTTTTGGGACCAGCCCACCCAAACCCTGTATTGGGTTGATATTATCGGCAAGGCGGCGTTTGCCTGGAAACCGGCGCAAAACGATTTTCAGAAATGGACGTTTGACAGTCTGATTTCGGCCATTGTCCCCCGGCGAAATGGCGGGTTTCTGGTGGCCTTGCACAACGAACTGGCCTTTTTTGACCCGCAAACCGGCGAGGTTACGCCGTTTGTGGCACCCGATGCGGATCATGCGCAGAATCGCTCCAACGAGGCGCGGGTGGACCCGGCAGGGCGTTTCTGGCTGGGCACCATGCAAAACAATATCGGCCCGAAGGGCGAAGGCCTTGCCATTACCGAACATAGCGGCACGCTCAACCGCATTGATGCCGATGGCACCGTCACCCGGTTTGGCGAAAATATCGGCATTTCCAATACGATGCTGTGGTCGCACGATGGCACCAGAATGTTTTTTGGCGATACACTGGCCAACCGTATGGATGTTTATGATTTTGACATGACAACCGGCACGATTGGCAACCCGAAACTGTTTTGTTCGGTGGAGGGCCGGGGCGGCATGGACGGATCGGCGATGGATTGTGACGGGTTTATCTGGAATGCCCGTTATGGCGGGTCGTGCATTATTCGCTTTAACCCCGCGGGGGCGGTGGACCGGATTATTGACCTGCCTGTCACCAACCCGACCAGTTGTGTTTTTGGCGGACCTAATATGACAACATTGTATATTACCTCGGCGGCGGATGATACGGATGGCACCCGCCCGCTTGAAGGTGCGCTTCTTGCGATTGAAACCGAAATTGCCGGGGCACCGTGCCACCGTTTTGCCGGATAGATTGAAGGGGGTGGCTGGATGTTTTCGTGTGCGGCGACAGGTCAAAAAGGGGCGGGGACCAGTGCGTGGCATTTTTGTAATGTTTTAGAAAAGTTATGAAATTTCGCTTTTTTGGCCTTGGTTTTCTGCTCTTTTGCGATCACCATAAGGGGCGGGTCTAAAAGAACGAGCAAATCCGAGGAAAAAATGAAGATCTCACCTTTTCGCTGGGGGAAGGTGCGCATTGTTATGGTGCTGGCGGCCCTTTCATCGGTTGCCGCCTGCGCGTTTTCAATGCCACATACAGAAACAATTGCCGGTACGGTTTCCTATCGGGAAAAGGTGGCAACCGAACCATCCTGGATGATGACGGTCAGGCTGCTGGATGTATCGCGCGCCGATGCTCCGGCCAGCGAGGTGGCGGCGGTTTCCCGGCCGGCGGGTGCGCCGCCAATGGCCTTTGAATTGCCCTATCAGTCAAACGACATTGATGCCGCACACCGTTATGTGCTCGAGGCGGTGATTTCGGATGGCAAAGGCAAAAAGCTGTTCCGCAACGAGGTTTCCTACCCCGTATTAACCGAAGGCAACCCCGATGCCGTCAGCATCGAGGTGGTGCGTTTGCCCTGGCAGACCCCGGTTGATGCCGCGCACGAAAAGCAGAAATCGGCAATGGATAAACGGGTGGCAAAAATTGACCAAAGCCTTGGGCAATACCGCCATGTTGTTGGCGCACATGCCAGCGATGACGGAGCACGCGGTTTTGAGGCCTATGTGCAAGAGGATGGCACCCCGGTTTTGATCCGCCAGAGCCGTGATCTGGGTGATTACGGAACATCGGACATATCGTTTTATTTCAGCAAGGGGGCTTTGCTGCGATTTGACGAAAAGGCAAGCCGCGATGTTTTTGGCGCGACGGCCACGAAGGCTGCGGCGCATTGGGGCAGCCTGGATTATCGCCTGGTGCTGGATTTTGCCAACGGGAAATACAAAACCGGCGAAAAGCAGATGAATGGTGAAATCAGTGCGCCCGATAAACATGAAATCAGCAGTGCGCAAACCCAGACAAAACTGGTGCTGACCCGCCTTAAAACCGAGCTTGCGGCAACGGCCATGGCCGAGCCCGAAGGTCGCCAGACCTTTGTCTGTGATGACCAGTCCCGGTTTTATGCGACCTTTGATACCGATAAAGACCAGGTGCGCATCGAGTTTTTGGGGCGCGAGCCGATTTTCCTGCCGGAAAAACGTTCGGCATCGGGCTTTTTATACGCCAATGACGATTACGAAATGCAGGGCAAAGGCAAAAACGCCACCTGGAAAACCCTGGCCGATGGCAAGGAAACCGGCTGTACCGTTTCGGCCGAAATTGCCGGGCTGGCCCTGGCCCCGGGGGATTTCCCGACGGTGACGGTTAAATCATTGATGCAAGGCGGAAACAGCGAATGGACGCGTTATTTTGATGATTTGATGCCAGCCATCAAGGCGTGCCTGGCCCGCCCGGTGGGGGATCTGCCATCGGTATTGAAAGCCTGGCCGATGAACCACGGCATGGTCGGTGTGCGCACGGTTAACATTAATGGTGGACGCTATGACTGCCTGGCCCCGTCAACCGGCTTGGGGGACATTCATGTCGAGGCGGTTGAAGGACCAACCAATGTGTTACCCGGTGAACGCGATGTACTGTTTACCCCGGCGGCGGGGGCCTACCCCCCGGATGCCTGTTATCAGCATAAAAAGCTGATGAAAAACGGAGTGTTCATTGGCTGGCTGTCGCGAAATGCCTGCGAAAGCTGAAGCTTGAAAGATGCACTTTGAGGACATCTAAGTAAATAAAACAGACAAAGCCCCGTCATCGCTGGCGGGGCTTTGTCGTTTGTGGAATGGCGGTGCAGTTTATGTGGGCTTAATGGGTTTGGTAACGTCCGGTCGGGCGCAGAACGCCACTGGTCCCGGCCAGAACATCTTCACCAAGGTTAAGCCCTAAAAAACGGTGCCGGTCAAAATAACCGGGCATCGCCAGGCCCGCTGCCGGTGCGGCTTGAAAGCCGAACCGGGCATAATATTGAGGATCCCCGACCAGCAGAATGGCCCGATGGCCGGCATCACAGGCGGCATTGATGGCAGCGTACATCAAACCGGCCCCGACACCGGAACCATTATAGGCCTTTTCTACCGCAAGCGGGCCCAGCATCAGGGCGGAACCCGCATTGCCCGCATCGACATTCCATAACCGGACAGTACCGATCATGTGTTTGCCGTCATGGGCAACAAAGGCCAACCCTTCGGCCGGTAAACGGCCCGCACGGATCCGTTCGGACGATTTTTTAAACCGGTCCGGTCCCATCACGCGATCAAGCAGCTTTTCCCGTTCGATGTGGGACCAGGCACCTTCGCGATCAATCACGATCATTGACGTGTGCCTAGATGATATAGGCGGCAAGCGGCGAAAAGCCGTTAAACGCCACCGACGCATAAGTCGTGGTATAGGCACCGGTTGCTTCGATCAGAACCTCGTCACCAATCGTCAGGGCAATCGGCAGATCGTAGGGTTTCTTTTCATACAGCACGTCGGCTGAATCGCAGGTCGGACCGGCCAGAACACACGGGGCCACATCGCCGCCATCATGGATCGTGGTGATGGGGTAACGAATGGCTTCGTCCATGGTTTCGGCAAGGCCGCCGAATTTGCCAATATCCAGATAAACCCAGCGCACCGGGTCATCTTCGTGTTTGCGCGAAATCAGTACGACTTCGGCCTTGATCACGCCGGCATCACCAACCATGCCACGGCCCGGTTCGATAATGGTTTCGGGCATGTGGTTGCCAAAATGGGTGTGCAGGGCATCAATAATGGCAGTACCATAGGCTTCGGTTGCCGGAATGTCGCGCAGGTAACGGGTCGGGAAACCACCCCCCATATTGACCATACGCAGCACAATGCCTTTTTCCGCCAGGGTGCGGAAAATCATCGAGGCTTCGGCAAGGGCTGTGTTCCAGGCATCCAAGTTGCACTGCTGCGAACCCACATGGAAGGAGACGCCGTAAGCATCCAGGCCCAGGTGATGGGCATGTTGCAGTACTTCAAGCGCCATGGTCGGTGCGCAGCCAAATTTGCGCGACAGCGGCCATTCGGCACCGGCGCCATCGGTCAGGATGCGGCAGAAAACACGTGACGCCGGGGCAACACGGGCAATTTTTTCAACTTCTTCGACGCAATCCACGGCGAACAGGCGTACACCCATTTCGTAGGCACGTGCGATGTCACGTTCTTTTTTGATGGTGTTGCCAAATGAAATGCGTTCCGGGGTGGCGCCAGCGGCCATCGCCATTTCGATTTCCGGCACGGAGGCGGTGTCGAAATTGCTGCCGAGGTCGGCCAGAAGGCTCAGAACTTCCGGTGCCGGGTTTGCCTTCACCGCATAGAAAATGCGGGAATCAGGCAGGGCACGGGTAAAGGTTTCGTAGTTGCGCTGAACCACGTCAAGGTCAACAACAAGGCACGGACCTTCCGGTCGGTTCTGGGCGAGGAAATCAATAATACGCTGCGTTGCCATGGGGGCGTTCTCCCATTCCACTTTGAAAGCGGCATAGCGACACCTGATGCACCCTGACGCGGTGGAGGCGCAGAATGCGGTCTATCGGAATGCCAGACGTGAACACGGATGATCCGGTTCGCGAATTTTGCCTCGATATAAGAATGGAAGATGCCATTCCGCACGGCGGGCAATGATGGTGTGCCTCTTTAGTGTCTGCGGTATTTGGACAACCGCTGGAGACCAAAAAAGCCCTACACCGTCGTTGCTTTAAGTAAGTCCTACAGGGTTCCTGATCAGGACCACCACAGGCACGTGCGACTTTGGGCAAGCCGGGATTTACGCCTGTTTTATCTGTTGTGCAAGCGGTTTTTTTCATGCGGGAAAATGTTTTTTGTCATGACCCAAAACCCCCGCATATCCCTTTGGTTTCTGGCGTGATTTTCAAATTCTCAACATACCGGAAACAGGCCGTTTTTTTCGCAATGGCTGCCGGGCAACCGTATGTTGCAATGTTATTTGAAACCGGTCACATTATTGCCATCCGTCGTGGCTTATCTGTTTTGAAAGTGTTTTGGCGGACAATCCGGGGTGCGGTTTTATGGATGAAGACAGTAAATTTTTCAGAGTCCAAATGGCAGTTGCGGCTTTGTTGGCAGTTGGTGTGGCGGGGTGTCAGATGACCGGACCGCCCGATATAACGGAAAGCCCCGACCGCTTGCCGCCCGCTTTGATCATGCCGGACCGCCCGGCAATGGCCCATGACTGGTCCAATGATTTGCCACTGATTTATAATCAGGTTGCCGGATGTCTGAATGCCGACCCGTCGCCGCCCGCCCGCGTGGTGGCGGCCCGAACCAACAAGGACGGACAAATAGAGATCGAGATGATGGGCGATCGCGGTACCTATATGCGATGCCTCGCCGACCCGGCGGGTAAAAGCAAACCGGTTTTGTTTCGCGCCGATATGCCCGCCACATTGCCCGGGCCTGCTTACACGCCAACACCCTATCCGCCGCCCAAATCGACGGATCCTGCTGTTTGTTATGAACATTATCCTGTTTCAGATAAAACCGGTTGGCAATTGGGCTGGCTGAGTTATGCCAAAGCCGGAACGGATTGCGATAAAGCCGCGGTTGCCCGCCCCTGATGCCGGACCCCGAACGGGATCAGAGGATGAACGGGATCAGCAGGATGATATGATTTTGAAAGACAGGAAATGACGAAACTGAAAATTACGGCAGGCCCGTTTGTGTTTGATGCCAAACTGGAAACCGAAGCCGCACCCAAAACCTGTGCCGCCTTTGTGGAACGCCTGCCTTTTATCAGCAAGGTGGTTCATGTGCGCTGGAGCGGCGAGGGGGTCTGGATGCCCTTGGGGGATTACCAGTTTGGCGTTGATTATGAAAACCACACCAGCTACCCGGCCCCCGGCCAGATCATTCTGTATCCCGGCGGAATTAGCGAAACCGAAATTCTGCTGGCCTATGGCGGTGTGCATTTTGCCTCAAAGGTCGGTCAGCTTGCTGGCAATCACTTTATCACCATCACCAGCAATCTCGATGATGTGGTGAAGCTGGGCAAAATGACGCTGTGGGAGGGCGCACAGGATATTCGGTTTGAGCTGGCGTGACGAGAGAAGGTTTCAGTTTGATACCGGTGGGCCTGCAATGTGGTGCCTTTTGGCAACAAGTCTTGTCGCGTTTTTAATGGCTTGTTTATAATGCGGGCTTTCTATCAGCATGTCCTGATTTGCGATAACGGTTCCCCGGCCCACCACCCGCACGCGACCGGGTGTTTTATTAAGCTTTTCAATTAAAGCAAGCTGATCGCTATCAAGGAATAGTTTTCTTATGAGATTGAGCATGCTTCAGTTCTCTCTTTCCCGATAGAAAAATATTACAAACAGCATCTTCCGGGGTGATGTTTTTACGGCGAATTTACCGGCTTTATCGCGGCGGTGAAATCGAGCGGGCGGTTTCGACGATATGGGGGACGATTTCCTGTTCGGCCTTTTCCTGGGTCCAGCGAATAACCGGCAGGGAACAGTGAATGGCGGCAACCGGTTTGCCGTCATTGGTGCAAATCGGGGCGGCGACATTTATTTCGTCAGGCAGGACCTGGCGTTCGCTCATGCAATAGCCCTTTTCGCGCGCAAGCAGGATGCTGTCCAAAATTTCCTGCCGGTCCAGGGTTGTGGTGCCGGTATATTGTTTGAGCGGCCATTCATTGACGCATTTGCGAATGGTGTTTTCATCCTGGCGGCTTAGCATAACGCGCCCCGACGAGGCGGTCAGCGCGGGAACGCGCCGCCCGATGATGGATGCGCCATAGCTTGTCCGGTAGCCCGGCAGACGCACGACATACATGATGTGCTGCTCAATCGGGCGGGCGAGATTGATGGTTTGCTGAAGCTGGCGGCTGAGTTCGATCAGGCGGGGCATGGCAAGCTGGACCAGATTGTCCGACCACAAATAGGCATAGGCCATATCAAGATATTTCAGGGCCGGACGATAGCGCCGGGTTTCGGCGTTTTTGTCGATATAGCCCAGTTGATGCAGGGTGTTGACCAGACGCTGGGCCGCACTTTTATCCAGCCCGGTTTCCCGTGCGATCTCGGAAAGGCCAAGTTCGAGCCGTTCTTCCGAGAACACCTCGAGAATGCGCAATCCCTTTGCCAATGACGAAACATAAAGCGTGTTTTGTCGCGGTTTTTCCGGCCCGGTCATTTTTGAATGTTTCCCGTTTTTGTCGTTTGGATTGTTCTGTCGTGTTGACAGGCTCATCAATGCCACTTATCGTTAATTGATATACAGTATACTGTATCATAATATAATACAAAATATCACGATGAAAAAACATCGTGGCTAAAATCAGAAAATGTCATGGAGGCATCATGAAGACGGTTCTTACGGGGGCGAGTCTGTTCGCCCTGACCATGCTGGCTGCGGCAACGCCTGCCCTGGCTGGCAAATCTGACGACACCCTGAATATTGCCTTTACCAAAGAACTTGAAAATATCGACGGTTATTTCAATTCGGCCCGCGAAGGCGTGATCATGCAGCGCACTGTCTGGGACAGCCTGCTGTATCGCGACCCGGAAACCGGTGAATATAAGGGCAACCTCGCCACCGACTGGAAATGGGTTGATGACGTCACCCTTGATTTCACCCTGCGCCAGGGGGTGAAGTTCCATAATGGTGCCGATTTTACCGCCGATGACGTGGTTTACACTGTAAACTGGGTCGCAGATCCGTCACACGGTGTGAAAACCCAGCGCAATGTCAACTGGATGAAAAGTGCGGAAAAGCTTGGCCCCTATAAGGTGCGCCTGCATTTGAAGGCACCTTTCCCGGCCGCGTTTGAATATCTTTCCGGTCCGGTGCCGATTTATCCGCACAAATATTATGCCGAGGTTGGCCCAAGCGGCATGGGACAACACCCGGTCGGGACCGGTCCTTACAAGGTTGTGTCGGTTGATCCGGGCAAGCATTTCGTGCTGGAAAAATTTGACGGCTATTTCAAGGACAGCCCCAAGGGCCAGCCGAAAATCGGCCATCTTGATATTCGCACCATTCCCGACGTAAACACCCAGGCGGCCGAACTGTTTAGCGGCGGGCTGGACTGGATCTGGCAGGTGCCGGCTGATCAGGCAGAAAGCCTTAAGGCATTGGACCAGTTTACCGTTGCCAATGAAAGCACCATGCGCATTGGCTATCTTGACATGGATGCCGCGGGACAAACCGGCAAAGACAACCCGATGACAAAGCTCAAGGTGCGTCAGGCGATTAATTATGCCATTGATCGCGAGGCACTGGTAAAGGTCATGCTGAAAGGCAAGTCCAAGGTTGTGAATGCGGCCTGCTTCCCGTCGCAGTTTGGCTGTACCGACGATGTCACCAAATATCCCTATGACCCTGCGAAGGCAAAAGAATTGCTGGCCGAGGCGGGATATCCCGATGGTTTCAGCGTTGATTTTTATGCCTATCGCGACCGGGAATATGCCGAAGCGATCATGGGCTATCTCAATGCGGTTGGCATTAACACCAACTTCAAATTCCTGCAATATTCGGCCTTGCGTGAACTTCGCATGTCGCAGGGTGTGCCGATGTCGTTCCAGACCTGGGGTTCCTATTCCATCAACGACGTGTCGGCAATTACCAGCGAGTTTTTCAAGCTTGGCTCACTTGATTCCGCGCATGACGAACAGGTCAAGGAATGGCTTGATACAGCAGATTCCTCGATCGATCCGGAAAAGCGCAAGGAATATTACAAGAAGGCCCTGCAACGGATTGCCGATGAAGCCTATTGGGCTCCGCTGTTCTCATATAACTCCAACTATGTCTTCACCAGGGATCTCGAATTTACGCCGACCACGGATGCCATTCCGCGGTTCTTCCAGATGAGCTGGAAATAATCTTTCGAGAACCAGAAATGGGGTAACGGACGGTGTTGGTTTTTACACTCAAAAGGCTGGGGCTGGCCTTGCTGGTCGCCCTTGCCGTCTCGATGCTGAGTTTCACCTTGTTGCATCTGTCAGGCGATCCGGCATCCGCGATCGCCGGTGAGGGGGCAACGGATGTAGATATTGCCGCCATTCGGGCGTATTACGGGTTTGACCGGCCATTGATCGTGCAATATGCCGATTGGCTGTTCAAGGCGCTGCGCGGTGATTTTGGCGAAAGCTACTATTTTCAGTTGCCTGTCGCACAGTTGATTGGTGATCGCCTGTCGATCACCATGACGCTGGGGGTTTGCGGCATTTCCTTTGCTTTGTTAACGGCGGTACCTTTGGGTGTTGCTGCTGCCGTCCGTCCCAACAGCCTGATTGACCGGGTGGCTTTGTTCATCTCGGTCATGGGCCAGGCCATGCCCAGTTTCTGGTTTGGCCTGGTTCTTGTCGTGATTTTCAGCATCAAATTTCAGCTTTTGCCCCCGTCGGGAACCAAAAGCTGGGAAAATTTCATCATGCCAACCGTGGTGTTGGGCTATTACGCGATGCCGGCCATCATGCGCCTGACGCGGGCAGGGATGCTTGATGTTCTAAGTGCCGATTATGTGCGGACCGCAAGGGCCAAGGGGGCAGGCGAAATGCGGGTCATGTTCAAACATGCGCTGCGCAACGCGATTATCCCCGTGGTTAGCCTTTCGGCTGTGCAAATGGGCTTTATGCTGGGCGGGTCGATTGTGGTTGAATCGATCTTTGCCCTGCATGGTGCTGGCTATCTGGCGTGGGAATCCATCGGGCGCAATGACCTGCCGACCGTGCAGGCCCTGATCCTGATTTTTTCGCTGTTCTATATCGTATTTACCTTCCTTTCCGATTTGTTGAATGCGTGGCTGGATCCGCGCATGAGGGTGGGCTGACACATGGCAAAAACAATCGAAACTGTTGAAGCCGCACTCAGTGGCCCAACCCCCGGCCAGGTTCTGCGCGGTCGTATTTTTGGCCATCGCGGCCTGATGCTGGGTGGTATTGTCCTGCTGGTCATTTTTGTTGTGGCCATTCTGGCACCTCTTATTGCCCCGCATGACCCCTATGCCCAGAACATTATGGCGCGCATGCAGCCGCCTGTGTGGCATGACAGGGGAACCTGGGATCATCCGCTGGGGACGGACCATTTGGGCCGGGATTACCTGTCGCGTCTGTTATATGGCGCGCGCATTTCGCTTCTGATTGGTGGTTTTGCCGCCCTGATTTCCGGGTTGATTGGCACTTTCATGGGCGTTGCCGCCGGTTATTTTGGCGGCAAGATCGACAATATCGTCACTTTCGTCATCAATGTGCGGTTGGCAATGCCGGTCGTTTTGGTGGCGCTGGCGATTGTTGCGGTGTTTGGCGGTTCGCTCGAGGTTGTGATTCTCGTGCTGGGCTTTTTGCTGTGGGACCGCTTTGCCGTGGTGATGCGATCATCCACCCAGCAATTGCGTTCGATGGAATATGTCAATGCGGCACGCGCGATTGGCTGTTCCACCCGGCGCATCATCTTTAGCGAAATCATGCCCAATATTCTGAACAATCTGATTGTGGTTGTGACCCTGGAAATGGCCCATGCCATTTTGCTTGAGGCGGCATTGTCGTTTCTGGGGCTGGGGGTTCAGCCGCCAACCCCGTCCTGGGGGCTGATGGTTTCCGAAGGGAAAAAGATGCTGTTGTTTGAACCGTGGCTGATCACCATTCCCGGTATTGCCCTGTTTGTTCTGGTGCTGGCGATCAATCTGATGGGCGATGGCCTGCGCGATGTATCGGCCCCCGAAAACCGCAATTAGGAAAGGAGAGAAACCATGAGCACTATTCTCTCTGTAGAGGATCTCAAGGTCGATATTCCGCTGGCAGGTGGCGTTTTGCATGCCGTGCGCGGTATTGATTTTGACCTCAAGCGTGGGGAAACCCTGTGTATCGTTGGGGAATCGGGCAGCGGCAAATCCCTGACCTCGCTGGCGATTATGGGGCTTTTGCCCAAAATGGCCCAATGCCGGGCGGCCAAACTTGAATTTTCCGGTATTGACCTGTCGAAAGCAAAAAATCGCCAGATGCGCAGTTTGCGCGGTGACCGGATGTCGATGATCTTTCAGGAGCCGATGACGTCGCTTAACCCGGCTTACACGATTGGCGACCAGTTGGCCGAAGCCCTTTTGCTTCATCGCAAGGTGGGGAAAAAGGCGGCGGAAGCCAGGGCGGTTGAATTACTGGAAAAGGTGGGGATCACCGCAGCGGCCAGCCGCCTTGGGCAATATCCGCATCAATTGTCGGGTGGGTTGCGCCAGCGTGTGATGATTGCAATGGCCCTGATGGGTGAACCCGAACTGATCATTGCCGATGAACCGACAACGGCGCTGGACGTGACCATTCAGGCGCAAATTTTGCGGCTGCTGGTGGACCTTCAGCGTGAAATGAATATGGCAATGATCCTGATCACCCATGATTTGGGGGTTGTCGCCCGTGTTGCCGACAAGGTTGCCATCATGTATGCGGGCGAGGTGGTTGAAGCTGGCAAATCCGCCGATGTGTTTAACGCGCCCCAGCATCCTTATACCCGTGGCCTGCTGCGTTGTATCCCTGTGCCGGGCAAAACCAAACCTGGCGAGCATTTGGGGTCCATTCCCGGTATTGTGCCGTCCCTGATTGGTGAAACACAGGGCTGTGCGTTTCGCGGGCGTTGTGATGTCGCAATTGGTTCTTGCGCCCATGATATTCCACGGCGTGTCAGCGAAAGCGGCCATATGTATCGCTGTGTCCATGAAGGCGGGCAACCGGCCGCAAATGCCATTCAAAGCGAGGGCCGCCCATGACATCGCCCGTTCTTGAACTGAAAAATGTCTCCAAGGTTTTTTCGATCAAACAGGGGATGTTTGGCAAAAGAAAGCCGTTAAAGGCGGTCAATGAGGTTGATTTAAGCCTGAATAAGGGCGAAGTGCTGGGTCTTGTCGGGGAATCGGGCTGTGGTAAAAGTACGCTGGCGCGTATTTTGCTGGGGCTTGAAAAGCCGACGACCGGCGAGGTTCTGGTCGATGGTAAAAACATCGAAACACAGGACCGGTCCTATCTGGCGCGGCGGATCCAGCCGATTTTCCAGGACCCTTATTCATCGCTTAATCCGCGCAAAAGCATTGGCGATATCATTTCGCTGCCCTTGCGGGTTCATAAAATTGGCGAGGCACACGAATGGGACAAAAAGACATCTGATATTCTCGATTATGTCGGTCTGCCCAAACGTGTTTTGCGCAGCTTCCCCAATCAGCTTTCGGGCGGGCAGCGCCAGCGTGTGGCGATTGCGCGCGCGCTGATCATGAAGCCCGAAATTGTGATATGTGATGAACCGACATCGGCCCTTGATGTGTCGGTGCAGTCGCAAATTCTTAATTTGCTGGTGGATTTGCGCGATGAACTGGGGCTGACCTATTTGTTCATCAGTCACAATCTTGCAGTGATCGAGCATCTGGCAACCCGGGTTGCGGTGATGTATCTGGGCCGGGTGGTCGAGGAATCTGCTGCAGCCCCGCTTTTTGCCGAACCACGCCATCCCTATACATCGGCTTTGCTGGAATCGGTTTTAACGCCTGATCCGTCGCTTGGGGTGCCCGAAAACCATTTGGGCGCGGTTTACCCTAATCCGATTGATCCGCCGTCTGGCTGCCATTTTCATCCGCGTTGCGCGAAGGTGATGGATGTTTGCAAGTCTGTCGCGCCGCCCTGCAAGCGCGAAGACCATCGCCGTGTTGAATGTCATCTTTATGCCGATGCCTGACATCATATGCCGCGATCCGGGCGTGATACCCGGATCGTGACATGTGTCGGCGCTTGATCGGCCTTTGCCAAAGAAGTGTTTTATGGACAGTTTTTCCAATTCCCAAGTCATTCGCAAACCTGCCACCAAATCGGCCAATGGTGGCATTGTTGCCGCCCAGCATAAAAAGGGTGCAGCTGTTGGGGCCGCGATCCTTGCCAATGGGGGCGATGCGGTGGATGCCGCTGTGGCCACCTCTTTTGCGATGGGGGCGGTTGAACCGTGGATGAGCGGCCCGGCCGGTGGCGGGGCAATGATGGTTTATCGTGCCAGGGAAAACCGGGCTTATACCGTTTATTTCGGCATGCGTTCGCCGGCGGGGCTGAACCCGGCGGATTATCCGTTGTCTGGCAATGGTCCGGCGGGTGATTTGTTCCCCTGGCCGCATGTGAAGGATGACCGGAACCAGATTGGCGGAACTTCGATTGCGGTTCCGGGCACTGTTGCCGGGATGGAAGCCGTCCATGAGAAATTTGGTAAATTGTCGTGGTCCGATTTGCTGGCCCCGGCGGCCCAATTGGCCGATGAAGGCCTGCATGTGGACTGGTATGCCGCACTGCTGATTGCGGCGAGCACGCGTGATCTGGCAAAAAATCCGATGGCGGCGAAAACGTTTCTGGAAGACGGGCAGTGGCCGACGATTGCCGGTTGGACGGCCCTTTCCGACAAGCGCATTGATCTTTCGCTTATGGCGGGGACATTGCGCCGCCTCGCCCAGAAGGGACCGCGCGAGTTTTATGAAGGCGAGCTTGCCCACGAAATGATTGCCGATATTCACGATGCGGGCGGGTGTGTGCGCCTGGATGATCTGCGTGACTATCGGGCCGAAATTCAGGATCCGCTGGAGGTTGATTATCGCCAGGGTAAGGTTTTTATGCCGCCGCAATTTACCGCGGGGGAAAACCTGGCGGAATGCCTGGCGATGTTAAAAACACGCAGCTTCACCGGAGAGCGCCCGGGGCCGGATGCCTATGTTGCCTATGCCGAAGCGTTGCGCAAAACCTATGCTCGTCGCCTGACCGAGATGGGCGACATCAACGATGATCGCGCGCCAACTTGCACCACGCATTTCAGTGTGGTGGACCGCGAGGGCAATATGGTGGCTGTCACCCAGACTTTGTTGTCCATTTTTGGCTCAAAGGTGGTTTTGCCCAAAAGCGGGCTTTTGATGAATAACGGCATTTTGTGGTTTGACCCGGAAAAAGGCAAACCAAACTCCCTGGCTCCGTCCAAACGCTGCCTGATGAATGTTTGCCCCGCCCTTGGCGAGAGTGGCGAACGGCGTTTCGCCATTGGTGCATCGGGCGGCCGCAAGATTTTGCCCGCCGTATTGCAGTTAACGTCATTTATGACGGATTTTGGCATGAGCCTGGATGAGGCCATGCACCAGCAGCGGATCGACAGCAGTGGCGGCGACACGGTGATTGCCGATCAGAGCCTGCCCGAAAATGTATTGACCGCTTTGCAAAATCATTATCCGACCAAAACAACCCGCCGTATGCCCTTTCCCTATGCCTTTGCCTGCCCGGCCGGGGTTGCGCGGGACGGAAATATCAATAGCGGGGCAACGGAAATCATGTCGCCCTGGGGCGATGCCGTTGCGGAAAAAGCATAAAGAAAGGAAGTGCCGAGAATGTCCAGCCGTGAACAGGTTATTGAGCGTATTACCCGGTATTTTGATGACGGGGACTTCCTGCGTGAGTTAACAGGGCTTGTTGAAATTCCCAGCGAAAGCCAAAATCCCGAACGGGCAGCGGAACTGCATCGCTATATCGACGAAAAAATGATTCCGATGTTGCGCGATATGGAATTTTCCACCCGGGTGATGGAAAACCCGTCCACCGGTTTTGGCCCGTTTTTGTTTGCCGAACGCCATGAAGGCGACGATTTGCCCACCATACTGACCTATGGGCATGGCGACGTTATTTTGGCCCAGGAAGGGGAATGGCGTGAAGGCCTTGAGCCATTTAAAGTTGTGGTGGAAGATGACCGCATTTATGGCCGTGGAACAGCCGATAACAAAGGCCAGCATTGCATTAATCTGGCCGCCCTGCGTGCGGTGATCGCCGAACGGGGCAAGCTTGGCTTTAATTGCAAGGTGATTATCGAAACCGGCGAGGAAACAGGTTCGCCGGGGCTGGCACAGTTGTTTGAGCAAAATCGCGACCTGTTTGCCGCCGATGTTTTAATCGCATCGGATGGACCGCGCCTGAGTGCCGAACGGCCAACCCTGTTTATGGGCTCACGCGGGGCGATCAACTTTTCACTGTCGCTGAATTACCGGGAAGGTGGGCATCATTCCGGCAATTGGGGGGGCTTGTTGAAGGATCCGGGTGTGGTACTGGCCCATGCGCTGGCAACAATTACCGATGCAAGGGGGCAGATCCAGGTACCTGAATGGCGGCCGGACAGTTTGACCGCGTCTGTTCGTACCGCCCTGGAAGATTGCGCCATTACCCAAAGTGAAACCGGGCCGAAGATTGATCGGGATTGGGGGGAAGAAAGCCTCAGCCTGGCGGAAAAGGTTTATGGCTGGAACAGTTTTGCCATTCTGGCAATGAAAAGCGGCAACCCCGAAAAACCGGTTAATGCGATTGCCCCGGCCGCGATTGCGCATTGCCAGCTGCGTTATGTTGTTGGCACGGATCCGGACGATATTTTGCCTGCCCTGCGCCGTCATCTTGACGCGCATGGTTTTGGTGATGTCGTGATTACCCCGGCGGAAAAGGGTTTCTTCCGGGCCACACGGCTGGACCCCGATCATGCCTGGGTGCTGCGCGCACGGGAGTCACTTGAACGCACGACGGGAAAATCACCCGCCGTGCTGCCCAATCTTGGCGGGTCGCTGCCCAATGAAACATTTGCCTATATCCTGGGGATGCCGACTGTGTGGATCCCGCATTCCTATGCCGGTTGTTCCCAGCACGCCCCGAACGAACATATCCTGAAGGGCGTGAGCCGCGAAGCCCTGCAAATCATGGCCGGACTGTTTTGGGATATTGGCGAGGGTATAGAATAAGGTTTCTTCAAAAGGCGTGCGGATGGCGCGCCTTTTTGTTTTTACGTTCGTGATTGCCTGATTTGAACACATGCAATTGCTGTCAGTGCTGCAAAATGCCGGAAATAGCGTGATCCTGTGCATTGCCATGTCGCCACTCTTTCCATTAGGGTTCCGCCTGATCGTGTTGTGTGGAGATGAAAATGCAGGAACAGTTGGCGCAATGGTTGTTGGGGCTTTATCCGTCGCTGGATGAATTTGCCGATCTGCTTGCCATTCTGATTGTTCTTGTGCTGATTTTCGGCATTTCGGTGATTATTCACATCACGCTGCACCGCTGGGTTCTGCCAGCTCTGGACGGCATTGGCGGCAGTCATCAGCATCACTGGCAAAAGGTGATGGTCGGGCATGGCCTGTTTGGCCGTGTCGCGCTTGTGGCACAGGGGATTATTGTGCACATCCAGGCGGGGTTATGGCTTGCCGATGGTACGATACCGCTGGAGCTGCTTTATACCGTATCGGAATTATGGATCATCTTTTTTGCGTTAATGTCGCTCTATTCGCTGCTTGATACGGCGCTGGACGGGTTGCGATTTAACGCAACGGCGCGCAATTTGCCCATTCGCGGGATTTTTCAGGGGGTGAAACTTGCCGCCTCGATCCTGGCGGGATTGTTGAGTGTGTCGATATTGATCGGGCAGTCGCCTGTGATCCTGCTAAGCGGTTTGGGCGCGATGACAGCGGTTTTGATGCTGGTGTTCAAGGACCCGATCCTGGGTCTTGTTGCCGGGATTCAGCTTTCGGCAAATACCATGCTGTCGGTGGGCGACTGGCTGGAAATGCCCAAATATGGGGCGGATGGCGATGTTATCGATATTGGTCTGACCACCGTTAAGGTGCGTAACTGGGATAATACAATCACCACCATTCCGACCTATGCCCTGATTTCGGATTCCTTTAAAAACTGGCGCGGCATGAGTGAATCCGGTGGGCGGCGGATCAAGCGCAGCTTTAACCTGGATGCGACAAGTGTGCGGTTTTTAACCGAAAGTGATTTGAAACGCCTCTATCGCGGGCAATTACTCGCCCCGTATCTTGATGATAAAATCACCGAGATCGAACAATTCAATCATAGCCGCAATGCGGATTTATCCTCGCTGGTCAATGGCCGCCGCCTGACCAATATTGGCACGTTGCGGGCCTATTTGACGGCTTATTTGCGCAATCATCCTGACATCCGACAGGATATGACATTGATGGTCCGCCAGTTACAGGCCGGGCCCGAGGGTGTGCCAATCGAGATTTATGCCTTTACCAACACGGTCAAATGGTTGGAATACGAGGCCATTCAGGCCGATATTTTTGACCATGTATTTGCGATCCTGCCGGAATTTGGCCTGCGCATTCACCAGACCCCCAACGGGTATGACATGCGCATGATGGTGGCACATGGTGCCGAGACACGTCACCGCATCGCCGAACCGCCCGAAGCGGCAAATGGCTGACATGTCTGTTGGCCTGTAGCTTTATATTGATCAACATTGATCAATATCGGTCAGGTTTGCGTTTTGATCAGACGGGCGTTGGCTATTTTTCCTGGCGTTCGGCGGTGCGAATGCAGGACCGGAGTTCTTCGACCAGGCCTTCGTGAAATTCGCGCGCAACACCGGAAAGTGGCCGCACATTGGAGGTAATGACCTCAAGCGGCTCCAGCACACGGGGGCGGAACGGTCGTAACCGGACATTTTTCATGTTGAAGACGTCGTTGAAATGCTGGCAGTTCAGCGCGTCCACCAGGGTCACGCCAACACCAAGTTCGACAAAAGACAGCGCATGAACCGTGCTATGCACTTCGATGATGCGGTTTAATGTCAAGTTGCGGTTTTCATAGGCCATTTTCAGGGTTTTGGTGGTGACATTCTCGGAATCCAGTGTCACCCACGGGCTGTTTCCGATATCTTCTGGCGTAACAACATCAAGCTTTGCGGCCGGGTGGTCCTGGTGCAGGGCAATTTTGCAGGGCAGATTAAACGCCACCGATTCATGACTGAACGAGCTTTGGGCCTTGTCCACCAGGCCGATTTGATATTGGCCGGAGGACACGCCCTGACGGATGACCGAACAGCCTGAATGGTGCATGCTGATTTGAACGCCCGGATATTTATCGACATACCGGGCAATCAGTTGCGGCAGGAAACGGTATGTCGGGCCAAAGATGCTGCAAATACGCAGGCGGCCCGCCTTGTTGTTGCGTGCGGTTTTCAGGCTGTCTTCCAGATGATTGAGGCTTTGCAGCAGCGAATAGACTTCGTCATGCAGGAAATGCGCCTCGTCAGTCGGGATGAGTTTGCCATTGCTGCGCACAAACAGTTTATAGCCAATTTCCGCCTCGAAACTGGTGAGCATTTTGCTGGCAGCTGGCTGGCTGACAAAGCTGCGTTCGGCCGCCCGGGTGATGCTGCCGGTAACAAATACCTCGTGAAAGATCCGCAGGCGTTTTACATTCATCGGCATAACCCGAAGTTATTGAGTCATCAAAAACATTCAATACCATTATTGTTATGATTACACTAGGATCGGAACGTCAAAAGGTTCAGGGCGCATAAATAAAGACAATGCAAGACGTCGTGGCATCGCCTGCCGCCCGGTAAACGGGGGCAGTGGGGACAAAACAATAAAAGTTTTATACAGGGAATGATGATGAAAAAATTGATGACAGTTATGGCAGCCGGTGCTGCCGTTATCCTGATGCAGGCGGCGGGGGCATCGTCGGCGATGGCACAGGAAAACGCATCCACGCTTGAACAGGTGAAACAGCGCGGCTATCTGAGCTGCGTTATCGGCAATTCTTTTCCCGGTTTTTACAGCCTGAACAAGGATGGCGAATGGCAGGGCATGGATATTGACATGTGCCGGGGCGTTGCCGCCGCCGTATTTGGCGATGCCACCAAGGTCAAATTCATGCCGGTTCAGTGGGCGCAAAGTTTCACCACCATCAAAAGTGGCGAAGGCGATATGATGTCCAAGGGCATGACCTGGACATTGTCGCGCGATAGCAGCCAGGGCGTTGATTTTCTTGAAACCTATTTTTATGACGGCCAGGGCTTTATGGTCCGCAAGGATTTGGGGGTTAAATCGGTCAAGGACCTGAAAGGGGCCACCGTGTGTGTTTTGACCGGCACTTCAAGCGAGCTGAACCTGGCCGATTACAGCCGCACCCACGGGCTGGATTTGAAAACCGTTGTTTTTGATGATTCCGCCGTCCGTAACACCGCCTTTTTCAACGATAATTGCGATGCGCTGACCAATGACAAATCCGGCCTGGCGGCCCAGCGCTCGGCCGCACCAAACCCGGCGGATTATGTCGTTCTGCCCGAAACCATTTCCAAGGAAGCCCTGTCCTTTGCTGTGAAACAAAATGACAGTGAATGGGCCAATGTTGTGAAATGGACCTTTGAAGCCATGGTCGCGGCAGAGGAATATGGCATTACCTCGGCCAATGTCGATGACATGCGAGCCAATTCGCAAAGCCCGGTTGTACGCCGCATTCTGGGGGTTGAAGGCGACCTGAATGTTGGTCTTGGCCTGTCAAAGGACTGGGCCTACAACATCATCAAGTCGGTGGGTAATTACGGCGAAATTTATGAACGCAATGTGGGGCCGAACAGCGTTCTGGGCCTGGAACGTGAAGGCACGCTCAATGCCCTGTGGGAGAATGGTGGCATGATGTATGCCAAATCCTTCCGCTAATCTGCCGCTAACGGTTCAGGCAGGCCCGTTTTGGAGCCTGCCTGGTCTTTCCCTTATTTTACGGTTTTGCGGGCATGGCTGACTTTTCCTCCCGGTCATCGGCAACGGGCAACGCATCGGCACAATCGATGCAACGCAGTGGCCGGGCTGATCTGACATCATTTCTTAATCGCGATTCAACGCGCGGTATTGTCATCCAGGGGGTGACACTGGCGCTGGTTTTGGCCTTGATCGCCTATCTGGGTTCCAATGCGGCCTATAATCTGGACCGCCTGGGGATGATGTTCGGGTTTGATTTTCTAAGCTCGACAGCGGGTTTCGACATAAGCTGGTCGCTGATCCCCTATGATCCGTCCATGACATATTGGCGGGTTTTTCTGGTGGGCATTACCAATACGCTGGTATTGGCGTTCAATGTTATTTTGTTTGGCACCATCATTGGTACGGTCGTGGGTATTTTGCGCCTGTCATCCAACCCTTTGGTGGCGTTGCTGGCCCGTTCCTATGTGGAAGTGGTGCGCAATGTGCCGCTGCTTATTCAGATTATTTTCTGGTTTACCGCCGTTTTTTCCACATTGCCGCCGCCCCGTCGCGGTTATGCGTTGGGGGATCTGTTTTTTCTAAATAATCGCGGGTTTTATTTTCCGTCACCGCACAGCGATGTTTCGTTTTTGTGGTTTGCGGGCGCAATTGTTGTGTTTGTCGGTGCTGCATGGCTTTTATATCGCAAAGCCAGGGCCACGCGTTTTCATCAAACCGGCAACCGGAAAGTTGTGCGCACGGGATGGTTTATCTGGGCTGTTGCGCTGGTGCTTGCCTGTATTATCGGCAATGGTTTTGTCGAATGGTCGATCCCGGCCCTGGATGGCTTTAACCTGGAAGGCGGGCAATATGTGCCGGTGGCGTTTGGGGCGGCCTTTGTCGCGATGACGGTTTACCGTTCTGCCGCAATTGCCGAAAGTGTGCGTGCGGGAATGGAATCCATCGACAGGGGCCAGCATGAAGCCGCCCGCACCATTGGTTTTTCACGGTATCAGATGCTGCGCCTGATCCTGATCCCGCAGGCCATTCGCGCCATTATTCCGCCTTTGGCGAATTCCTGGCTGGTGGCGGTCAAGGATTCATCATTGGCGGTTGCCATTGGTTTTCCCGAACTGGTGTCGGTCTTTATGCAGACCTCGATCAACCAGACAGGCCGGGCAATTGAAATTATCAGCATGGTGATGGGATTTTATATCTTGGTCAGCCTGATCATTTCCTATCTGCTCAATCAGTATAACGCCCGCGTGCAATACAAGGTCATGTAAATGAACAGCGATGCACAGTTAAAACGGTTCGTTCCCAGCCCGGCGCGCAAGCCCAAAGACAGCGAAATGACAGTTTTGCGCTGGATCCGCAGTCGCTGTTTCAATTCGGTGGGCAACAGTATTTTGACGCTGCTTGTTCTGGGTCTGGTTTTTTATGTTCTGGATTATGCCCTGAACTGGGCGGTTTTTGATGCGGTGTGGCATGCGTCGAACCGCCGGGAATGTATGGATATAAGCCCTGGTGGGGCCTGTTGGGCCGGGGTGATCGACTGGTTTAACGGCCTGATGTATGGCCGTTACCCGATTGAGGAACAATGGCGGGTCAATTTGGGCGTTGTGTTGGCCGTGGCGTGGCTGTTGCCGCTGTCATGCCGGTCTTTGGCCCATCGCAGTCTTATGCTTGTTTCCTGGATTGCGCTGTATCCGTTTTTGGGGGCATGGCTGTTTTTGGGCGGTGGCTTTGGCGCCGAAACCGGACCTTTTCATGCCATTCTGACCAGCCTTGCCGCCGGTTTTATGGCAATGTGCTATGTGAACTGGCTGTTGGCGATGTTAAAACGCCCCAGCCTGACGGACATTATTTATCCGCTTGTTGCACGGTTTGTTGCACGCCAAACCCATATTTTCAGCCTGTTGCTGGTATGGCTGGTTTTCAGTGGTGTCGCCGGGGGCCTGTTGTCGCAGGTGGCGTTGGCACCAGTGGCGATTGAACGCTGGGGCGGGCTGTTTCTGACGCTGATCATTGCCAGCTTCGCCATCACCATGTCGATCCCGATCGGGGTTTTGCTGGCTCTGGGCCGTCGGTCCAAATTGCCGGTTATTCACTGGCTGTGTTTGCTGATCATTGAACTGGTCCGCGCCGTACCGCTGATTACGGTGCTGTTCATGGCCGTCACCCTGCTGCCGATTTTCCTGCCCAGTGATATGGAATTAAACAAGCTGTCGCAGGTTTTGTGTGCCGTGTGCCTGTTTGCCGGGGCCTATATGGCAGAAAATATTCGGGGTGGGTTGCAGGCGATCCCGCGCGGGCAATATGAGGCGGCACAAACCCTGGGCCTTGGTTACTGGATGACCATGCTGCTGATCATTCTGCCCCAGGCACTGCGCCTGATGATCCCCAATATCATGACATCCTTTATCAGCATTTTGAAGGATACCACGCTGGTATCGATTATCGGCCTGTTCGACATCATGCTGATGGCGCGCAATATCGCCAATGACAAAAACTGGATCGGCCTGCATACCGAACCGCTTGCCATGATTTCGATCCTGTTTTTCGTGATGTGCTACGGCATGTCGCAATACAGCATTAATCTTGAAAAACGCCTGAAGGTGGACCGCTGATGAGCCAGTTTAACGAAGCCCGGGCGACTGTTTCGGAGGCGGCATCGCGCCCCGCCATCCGAATTGACGGCCTGAATAAATGGTATGGTGCCCATCATGTTTTGCGTGATGTGTCCCTGACCATCGCCGAAAAGGAAATTATGGTGGTGTGCGGCCCTTCGGGGTCGGGTAAATCGACCCTGATCCGCTGCCTGAACCATCTTGAGGAATATCAGGAAGGCGCGATCGCCGTTTTTGGGCACGAATTGCAGCGCGACCAGAAAACCGAAAAATTCATTCACCAGACGATGGGCATGGTGTTTCAGAATTTTAATCTGTTTCCGCATTTAACCGTGCTTGAGAATTGTACGCTGGGCCTGACCTGGCTGCGCAAAAAACCGGAGGCCGAAGCCCGCGAGATTGCCATGACCCTGCTGGAACGGGTTGGCATTGCGCAATTGGCAAACCGCTTTCCAGGGCAGCTTTCCGGCGGGCAGCAGCAGCGCGTGGCGATTTCGCGCTCGCTGGCGATGGACCCCAAAATCATGCTGTTTGACGAGCCCACATCCGCCCTTGACCCGGAAATGGTCAAGGAGGTGCTTGATGTGATGGTCAATCTTGCGCAAACCGGTATGACAATGGTGTGTGTCACGCATGAAATGCAGTTTGCCCGCCAGGTGGCGGATCGTGTTGTCTTTATGGAAGACGGCGAAATTGTCGAAGTCGGCCCGCCCGAACAGGTATTGCTTAACCCGCAATGGGACAGGACCAAGGCCTTTCTGGATCATATCCTCTAAGTCCTGATCCCCGCCCAAACATATCCAGAAACGGAAATCATCGAGATGTTGGCAAAACATTCATCGAACTATACAAACGCGCCCTATTGGCTGGCCGATAAAACGGTTGCCGCCCCCGTGATATCTTTCAACCGGGCGGAATTGCCTGCTCAGGTGGATGTGGTTATTGTCGGGGGCGGGTTTACCGGGCTATCGGCGGCGATTACGCTTGTTCGGGCGGGGCGTTCTGTTGCCCTGTTTGAAGCGGGTGATCTGGGCAGCGGGGCCAGTACCCGCACCGGCGGTATGCTGGGACCGAGCTTTGGCAAATTGGGGGTCAACGGGCTGGAACGGCAATATGGGCGCGATCAGGTCCATGCCACCATCCGTGAAAGCCTGGTGGCTTTTGACTGGCTGGTATACTTCATTCGCGACGAACAAATTGACTGTGATCTGTCGATTTGCGGGCGTTTTCGCGGGGCCAGCCACCCGGACCATTATGCCGGACTTGTCGAACAGGCCGAGGAACTGGCCAAGATTGTTGATTTCCCCGCCATTGAAGTCAGCCGCGAAAACCAGCGGGAAGAAGCCGGTACCGATGCCTATTATGGTGGCATTGTTTATCCGACGGACGGGGTGGTACACCCGGCAAAGCTGTTGCGCGGTTTATGCCAGATTGCTCGGCGTGAAGGGGCCATGCTGGTTGAAAATTGCCCGGTTCATGGGGTTGAAAAGCACAATAACCGATTTGAGGTGGGTTTCTCCGGCGGCAAAATTGCTGCTGAACATGTCATAATTGCCACCAATGGTTATACAGGCGGGCCTTTTGGCAAATTCAAAAGGCGGATTATTCCCATTCGCTCTGCCATGATTGCGACCGAGGAATTGTCTGAAGATATGATAAAGTCGGTGTCACCGAAATTGCGCTGTCATGGTGGTACGGAACGGCTGGTGGCCTATTATCGGCCTTCGCCCGACGGGCGGCGTATTTTGTTTGGCGGGCGGGCCTTTGGCCGGGGGGATCAGCCTGGTCGCTATGCGCCTTATTTGTTCGATTTTATGACCCGCCTGTTTCCCCAACTTGCATCGGCGAAAATCGACTATGCCTGGTCGGGCATGATTGCCTATACCTTTGACCATGTGCCGCATATCGGGGTGATGGACGGGATGCACTATGCAATGGGGTATTGCGGGTCGGGTGTGGGACGGTCCAATTATTTTGGCCGTAAAATTGCGCAACGGGTTTTGGGGCTGGATGAAGGAAAAACGGCCTTTGATGATTTTCCGTTCAAAACCAGGCCGTTTTATACCGGCAAACCGTGGTTTTTGCCTGCCATCATGAAATGGCACGAATTCGCCGACCGGCAGGGCTGGTAAGTATTTTGCCAGGTGCGCGATGCGTGAAGGATGTTCAAAGCCGCAGGAGAATTTCTTCTGCGGCTTTATTCGCCCGAGGCCCTGATAAATAAACTGTTGCTCTGCGCAATCATACTACAAAACTGTCGCAAATTTGCAGTGCGCGGCTTGATGCAGTTGTTACAGTCAAATCATCATAAAAATTTCAGGGACTGGCTTCTCATGACCCATTTTTCTGCGCTATCGCTTTTGAAAAATGCGCTGACCGGGCATAAAAACTGGGATGCGCAATGGCCCGATAGCCAGCCCAAGGCGGAATACGATGTCATCATCGTTGGTGCCGGCGGGCATGGCCTGGGGGCGGCTTATTATCTGGCCAAGGAACACGGCATTACCAATGTTGCCGTGATCGACAAGGGCTGGCTGGGCGGCGGCAATACCGGGCGTAACACCACCATCATCCGGTCCAATTACCTGTATGATGAAAGCGCGCGTTTATACGATCACGCCCTGGATTTGTGGGATGGTCTTAGCCAGGAACTCAATTACAACGTCATGTATTCCAATCGTGGCGTGTTGATGCTGGCGCACAATGTGCATGATGTTCAAAGTTTCAAGCGCCACATCCATGCCAACCGCCTGAACGGGGTGGACAACACCTGGCTGACCCCGCAGGAAGCCAAGGAATATTGTCCGCCGCTGGATATTTCGGCCTCCGCCCGTTTCCCGGTGATGGGGGCGGCCCTGCAACGCCGGGCCGGGACGGCCCGTCACGACGCGGTGGCGTGGGGTTATGCCCGTGGGGCGTCCCAGCGCGGAGTGGATATTATTCAAAACTGCCCGGTTACGGCCATTCGCCGTGGCCCGGATGGCCGGGTGACGGGTGTTGAAACCGCGCGCGGTTTTATCGGCGCAAAAAAGGTCGCGGTTTCGGCGGCTGGTCATACCTCGGTTGTGATGGACAGTGCCGGGGTGCGTATGCCGCTGGAAAGCTATCCGTTGCAGGCCCTGGTATCGGAGCCGGTAAAACCGGTATTCCCCTGTGTTGTCATGTCCAACACCGTTCATGCCTATATCAGCCAGTCGGACAAGGGGGAACTGGTGATCGGTTCTGGTACGGACCAGTATACCAGTTATTCCCAGCGTGGCGGCCTGCCGCTGATCGAACATACCGTGGCGGCAATTTGCGAAATTTTCCCGATTTTCAACCGCATGCGCATGTTGCGCAAGTGGGGCGGCATTGTTGATGTGACGCCGGACCGTTCGGCCATTCTGGGTAAAACCCCGGTGCCGGGCCTGTATGTGAATTGCGGCTGGGGAACCGGCGGTTTCAAGGCAACACCCGGGGCGGCACATACGCTGGCCTGGACGGTGGCAAAGGACGAACCCCATGCCATCAACGCGCCTTTCACCCTTGAGCGTTTCGCCACCGGCCGTCTGATTGACGAAGCCGCGGCTGCCGCCGTTGCCCATTAAGGAGAGCGCAGATGTTGCTGATCCGTTGCCCCTATTGCCAGCAGACCCTGCCGGAACTTGAATTTACCTATGCCGGGCAGGCGCATGTTGCGCGGCCCGATGCGGCCAACAAACAGATAAGCGATGAAGAATGGCGCGATTTTCTGTTTATCCGCACCAATGTCAAAGGGCCGCATTATGAACGCTGGCGTCATGCACATGGCTGTGGCCGGTTTTTCAATGCCGTGCGCGACACCGTTAGCGACCGTTTCCTGATCACCTATAAGGTGGAGGATCCCCGTCCTGAATTATCCGACCTGCTGGAGAAATCGGAATGAGCAGCTTTCGCGTTCCCGGACGTGGCCGGATTGACCACCAGAGCCCGGTTGAATTCAGTTTTGATGGCAAAAAAATTACCGGTGTCAAGGGCGATACCATTGCATCGGCCCTGTTGGCCAATGGTATTCATCTTATGGGCCGGTCGTTTAAATATCACCGCCCGCGAGGCCCGGTTTCCGCCGGGTCGGAAGAACCCAATGCCCTGATGGGCACGCGGCGTGGCCCCGGCCGGTTCGAGCCCAATACCCGTGCGACCGTGCAGGAAATCTGGCACGGGCTGGAAGCCACCAGCCAGAACCGCTATCCCAGCCTTGAATTTGACATCGGGGCGGTCAATGACCGAGCCTATATGCTGTTTTCGGCCGGGTTTTATTACAAAACCTTTATGTGGCCGAAATCCTTTTGGGACAAGGTGTATGAACCTTTTATCCGGGCGGCGGCGGGGCTTGGCGTTTCGCCCACCGAAACGGACCCGGACCATTACGCATCGCGCTATCTGCATACCGATGTGCTGGTGATCGGGGCCGGGCCTGCCGGTCTGGCATCCGCCCTGGCATCGGCGCGGGCCGGACTGCGGGTAACGCTGGTGGATGAAAACACCGAGGCAGGGGGAACGCTGCTAAGCGAACCGCAGGCGGTGATTGATGGATCCCAAGCCTGGGACTGGGTTGAAAAGGCAGTGGCAGAGCTGAAATCGCTTGGCGCACGGGTGATGACCCGGACAACGGCGATTGGTTATTATCACCAGAATATGGTGGCCCTGTGTGAAAAGCTGACGGATCATTTGCCGGCACCAGCCGCCAATATGCCGCGCGAACGCATGTGGCGTGTGCGGGCAGGGCAGGTCATTCTGGCGCAGGGTGCGCTGGAAAAACCGCTGGTATTTGATGGCAATGACCGCCCTGGCGTGATGCTGGCCGGATCGGCGCAAACATATCTCAACCGCTATGGCGTGCGGGTGGGGAATAGCGCTGTCATCGTGACCAGCCATGACAGCGCCTGGTATGCCGCCTTTGACCTGGCCGATGCGGGCACGAAAATTCAGGCGATTGTCGATACCCGCGCCAACCCGGATTCCACCCTGCTGGAAGGGGCGAAATCGCGCTCCATTCGTGTTCTCGCCGGTTATACGGCAACCCGTACCGAAGGCCGCTTGCGGGTCAAATCTGTGCGCGTGAACCCGGTTTCCAATGGCAAGGTGGGTGCCCCTGAAACCCTGACCTGTGACTGTTTGTTGATGTCGGGGGGCTGGACGCCGTCGCTGCATCTGTTTTCCCATACCAAGGGCTCACTGGCCTGGGATGATGAAAAACAGACATTCCTGCCCGACCGCAAAACCGAAGATTGCGAAATCGCCGGGGCCGGGCGCGGGTTGTGGGGCATTGGTGCCGCCATTAATGATGGTGCGGAAATGGGCGCGCTTGTTGCCCGCCATCTGGGCCGGGATGCGGTTGCCGCAACTTATGACGTGGCATCGGATCGCCCGGGAACCGGCATCAGCCACAAGGAATTGCCGACCGACCTTAACCCGGGCAAGGCCCGTGCCTTTGTCGATTATCAGAACGATGTGACGGCCAAGGATTTGCGCCTGGCGGTGCGCGAAGGCATGCACTCGATCGAGCATGTCAAACGCTATACCACCAACGGTATGGCGACCGACCAGGGCAAAATGTCCAATATCAACGGGTTGAACATTGCCGCCGATGCCCTTGGCAAGCCGCAGCCCAAGGTGGGTTTGACGACCTTCCGCCCGCCTTATACCCCAACAACGTTCGGGGCCTTTGTTGGCTATCATAAAGGGGATCATTTTGATGTGACCCGCAAAACACCGATTGATAGCTGGGCGGAGGAAAATGGCGCGGTGTTCGAGCCTGTCAGCATGTGGCGGCGCGCGTGGTATTTCCCCAAGGATGGCGAGGATATGGATGCCGCTGTCTCGCGGGAATGCCGGGCAACACGGGCCAGTCTTGGCATGTTTGATGCCTCTACCCTGGGCAAGATCGAAGTTGTCGGGCCGGATGCGGTGGAATTTATGAACCGCATGTATACCAACCCCTGGACCAAGCTGGCACCGGGGCGGACCCGATATGGCCTGTTGCTGGGGGATGACGGTTTTATTCGTGATGACGGCGTTATTGGCCGCCTGAGTGACGATCGTTTCCATGTTACCACCACAACGGGCGGGGCTGCCCGTGTGCTGAACATGATGGAAGATTACTTGCAAACCGAATGGCCGGACCTTGATGTTTGGCTGACCTCGACGACCGAACAATGGGCCACCATTGCCCTGAACGGACCAAATGCGCGCAAATTGCTGGAACCGCTGGTGGAAGGGCTTGATATTTCCGCTGACGCCTTCCCGCATATGTCGATTGCCGAATGCAAGGTCGCTGGTCTGCCCGCACGTCTGTTTCGCGTCAGCTTTACCGGCGAGTTGGGATTTGAAGTGAATGTTCCGGCGGCGCACGGGCGTGAATTGTGGGAAATTCTGTGGGAAGCAGGCCAGCAATACGATATTTGCCCCTATGGCACCGAAACCATGCACGTTTTGCGCGCCGAAAAGGGCTATATCATTGTTGGCCAGGATACGGACGGCACGGTAACACCCTATGATGCCGGTATTTCCTGGGCGATTGGCAAATCAAAACCCGATTTTGTCGGCAAACGCGGGCTGGAACGCCCGGACCTGGTGGCAAAAGGGCGCAAGCAGCTTGTGGGTCTTTTGAGCCGCGATGGAAAAACCAAACTGGAGGAAGGCGCGCAAATTGTGCTGGATCCCAATCAGCCCATTCCGATGAAAATGGTCGGGCATGTGACGTCTTCCTATCACAGTGATGCTGCGGGCCGCCCGATTGCCTTTGGCCTGGTTGAAGGCGGGCATGACAAGATGGGTGATACCATTTACATCCCCATGCCCGAAGGCGTGATCGAGGCGGAAGTCACCGGGACCGTGTTTTACGACCCCGAAGGCGCACGGCTGAAACTTTAACGCGGAGACGACAGGATGACCGTATTGACACATGCCTTCACGCCGGGTCCGCTTGTATCAGGTGGTGCTGTTTCGGTGAATTTGATGGCCCCGATTGGCCGGTTTTCAGTGCGCGTGCGTGAAAGCGGGCGGGACGCGCTGGGGGCGGCGATTGGCCTTGAACTGCCCACGCGTATTGGGGCACGCACCAAAAACGGCAACCGCGAGGTCATTTGCCTTGGCCCGGATGAATGGCTGTTGCAAACCGGGGCAGGTGAAACGGCAGATATTACCGCTGCCTGTGCCGCGATTTATGCGGCAACACCCCATAGTTTGACCGATATTTCCGCCCGTGAAATTACGGCAAAGATTGAAGGACCGGCCGCAATCGACCTTCTGACAATTGGCTGCCCGCGCGATATTGACCAAATTGCTGTTGGTGATGGATGTCGCACGGTTATTGACGGTATTTCCGTCATTTTGTGGCGAGACGGCGAGGCGTCTTTCCGGGTGGATGTCTGGCGGTCTTTTGCCCCGCATCTGCTGGGTCTGCTTCAAACCGGATCGGCTGAACTGTCTGCATAAAAATTGACGTCCAGAAAGGAATGTACAATGTCTGACTCAATGGTCACGGCAACCGTTTCGGATGCCGAAATTGCAAAAGCAATTGCCCATGAACTTGACCGCCAGCAAAATCAGATCGAACTGATTGCCTCGGAAAATATCGTCTCGGAAGATGTGCTGGCAGCGCAGGGATCGGTCCTGACCAACAAATACGCCGAAGGGTATCCCGGACGGCGCTATTATGGCGGGTGCGAGCATGTTGATGTGGTGGAAACCATTGCCATTGACCGCATCAAACAGCTTTTCGGGGCCGAATTTGCCAATGTGCAGCCCCATTCCGGTGCCCAGGCCAACCAGGCGGTTTTTCTGGCCCTGTTGCAGCCCGGTGACCGCATTATGGGCATGTCGCTGGCGCATGGCGGGCATTTGACGCACGGTTCGCCGGTCACGATGTCGGGCAAATGGTTTGATGTGGTTTCCTATGAGGTCGAGGAATATACCCACCTGATCGACATGGAGGCCGTCCGCAAGGTTGCGCTGGAAACCAAGCCCAAGCTGATTGTTGCCGGGGCATCGGCCTATCCGCGGCATATTGATTTTGCCGCATTCCGCGCCATTGCCGATGAAGTCGGGGCTTATTTGATGGTCGATATGGCTCATTATGCCGGTCTGGTGGCAGCCGGTGTTTATCCCAACCCGGTGCCGCATGCCCATGTGGTGACATCCACCACGCACAAAACCCTGCGCGGCCCGCGTGGCGGGTTTATTCTGACCAATGACGAGGCACTGGCCAAGAAATTCAATTCCGCAGTGTTCCCGGGAAACCAGGGCGGGCCGCTGATGCACGTTATTGCCGCCAAGGCCGTGGCCTTTGGCGAGGCATTGCAACCCGCCTTTACCGATTATGCCAAGCAGGTTATTGACAATGCCCGTGCGCTGTCGGAAGTGTTGATTGAAGGCGGGGTTGATATTGTTTCGGGCGGGACGGATTGCCACATGGTGCTGGTGGATTTGCGGCCCAAGGGCGTTACCGGCAAGGCAACCGAAGCCGCACTGGAACGTGCGGGCCTGACCTGCAATAAAAACGCCATTCCCTTTGACCCGGAAAAACCGTTTGTGACATCGGGCGTGCGGCTGGGAACCTCGGCCGGAACAACACGCGGTTTTGGTGTGGCGGAATTTCGCAAAATTGGCGAGCTGATCATTAAAGTGATCAATGCCCTTGCGGATAACCCGGAGGGCGATGATGCAACCGAACAGGCTGTGTTGGCCGAAGTTCGTGCCCTGTGCGCCGCCTTCCCGATTTACAAGGGCTGATCTTTTCGGCGGTACCGAAAAGAGGATTCCAAAACCCCGTGCTGCCGAAAGGTGCCACGGGGTTTTGTTTTGCCTGTTTACTGTGCTGTTGCGGGTAAAAAGCGAGACGGGTGCAGGATATCTGAGTCTGGGCAAAACGCCTTGAGAGCACAACAAAACGGGGCACCTGATTGGGCACCCCGTTTTGTTATGCTTGATGCGTGCAGCCTGTTAGCTGCGTGGTTTCAGGTTTTCCGGGTCATACAGCGGTTTGTAACCGATACCTACCACCTCAACCGGGTAAATTTCGTCAAAATACGAAATGTTGAGTTTGCGGCCTTCCTGGCAATAGGCGTGCGGCAGATAGGCCAGTGCAATGTTTTTGCCGACGCTGGGGCCAAAGGCAATGGATGTGGTGTAAGACCGGCGGCCCAACTCGTCGATCAGGGTTTCGCCGGTTTCCGGATCCATCACCGGAAGCGATCCCAGCGGATAGCGGGCAACACCCTGGCTGTCGATATTGTCGGTGACAACAAGGGTGCAGAGCATGGCAGGCTGGTGGTCGCGTTCACGATATTCGACATGCTTTGCCTTGCCGCAGAAATCAGCTTCCTTGACCTTGGGACGGGCAAGGTTGGCTTCATAAAGGTTGTATTGCGTGATCAAATCGGCGTTTTGCAAACGCAGCGATTTTTCCAGGCGGCGCGAATTGGCATAGGTTTCAACACCCACGGCAATCACACCGGTCGAGCGCAACGCATCCCAGACATCCAGTCCGTCTTCGTAACGCATGTGCAATTCCCAGCCCTGTTCGCCAACATAGGAAATGCGGAATGCGGTAACGGTTTTACCGGCAATTTTAATCGGGCGAATGGCGGCAAACGGGAAGTTTTCCAGGCTCAGCGCATCGGGGTCTTCAACCACCTTTTGCAGGTTTTCACGCGCATTCGGGCCCCAGATGCCGACAGTTGTGTATTTTTCGGTGACATCGGTGATGGTCACCGAAAAACCTTTATCCTGGGCAACGCGGCGCATATAGATCAAATCGCGCGGACCGGCATCGGCCCCGTTAACCAGGCGGCAGCGATCTTCCATGCGGAACACGGTAAAGTCGGCCCGCACATTGCCTTCATCATCGAGCATGTGGGTATAAATACCCTTGCCAATGTTATTATCGCCGCCAACCTTGGCAACACACAGCCATTCCATCAGGGCAACGTGATCGGGGCCTTCAATGTCGGTCATGTGAAAATGCGACAGGTTGATAATGCCGCAATCCGCACTCATTTCGAGCTGTTCGGCATTGGAAACACGCCAGAAGTGGCGGGTGTCCCATTCGTTTTCACGCACCGGCACCTGATCGGCGTATTTCTCCAGCAAATGTTCGTTGGCGGCGTAACCGTGCGCGCGTTCCCAGCCGCCCAGTTCCATGAAATAGCCACCCAGTTCAACCTCGCGTTCATAAAAGGGTGAACGGCGAATGCCACGGGCATTGGCAAAGGGTTCGCGCGGGTGAATCGGCGGGTTATAGATTTTCTTCGCCGTTTCCCAGCAGCGGTCATAGATATATTGTTCACCCAGCTGGAAATCGTTAAAGCGGCTGTAATCAATGGCGTGATGGTCAATATGGGTGCGGTTATGGGTCATCCAGTCCGCCAGCAATTTGCCCATGCCCGGCCCGTCCTTGATCCAGATGCCGACCGAATACCACAAACCGCGCAGTTTGCGGCTTTCGCCCATTGCCGGACCGCCATCGATGGAGGTTTGCAACAGGCCATTAAAGGAATGGCTTTCGTTAAAGCCCAGTTCGGTCAGGATCGGGGTCAGTTCCATTGCCCGTTCCAGCGGTTCGATCACGTCCTCAAGCTCCAGATCGCGCTGGGAGGGTGAAAGCCGCGCCTGGTGTTTTTCAAGAATTTCGCGTGGATGCACAAGGCGGGGGTTTTCCTCGTAATAATAGCCCCACTCGATCTGGCCGCCTTCGGTGCTTTTGGGGTCGCCGGTATCGCGCATATAGGCCGAATTGCCCTGATCGCGCAAAAGCGGCATGCCAATTTCAACACCCGTACCTTCAAATTCGTTATACGGTCCGAAAAAGGTCAGCGGATGGTCAACGGGCATAACCGGCAGGTCTTCACCGGCCAGTTCGGCAATCAGACGGCCCCACAGCCCGGCACATACAACCACATAATCGGCCATGATGGTACCGCGTTCGGTGCGGACACCGGTAATGCGGCCATTCTCGCTGGTCAGTTCAAGTGCTGATGTATTGCCAAACGCCTGGAGCTTGCCTGTTGCAATCGCCTGATCGACCAGTTTGCCCGCCACGGTTTGCGACCGCGGGGTGACAAGGCCGGCATCCGGGTCCCACATCGCACCCTGGATCTGGTCTTCTTCAAGCAGCGGGAATTTTTCCTTGGCTTCGGCGGCACTGATGATTTTGACATTGGTGCCAAAGGCCTTGCCGGAATCAACCCGGCGTTTGAGTTCGGCCATGCGTTCATCGTCGCCAACGCGGGCCACTTCAAGGCCGCCGATGCGGGCATAGTGCCCCATCTTTTCATAGAAATTCATCGAATACATCGTCGTCCAGCAGGACAGAAGGTCATGGCTGGTCGCAAAGCAGAAATCCGAGGCGTGTGCCGTCGAGCCAATGTCGGTCGGGATGCCGGATTTGTCGATGCCGACAATATCGTCCCAGCCATTTTCGATCAGATGGTGGACCACCGAGGCACCCACGATGCCGCCGAGGCCAACGATTACGACTTTTGCCCTGTTGGGAAATGCGGCCATTTATCTCAGTCCTTCTTCTCGAGATGATGATCTGCTTTTTTAGGTTCTTTCGGGGCCCCTGACTGATTGCCCCGTCATGGCGTTCGGGTATTGAACAGGTGGTCAGGCTTTGCGGTAAAACGACCGACGGGGACCGGCAAACCGGTCCCCTTTTCGGGCAAATTACGAGGTGAAAACCACCGTTCTTGTTTTATTGAGCATGACGCGCCCTTCGAGGTGATATTTGACCCCCCGGGCCAGAACACGCGCCTCGATATCCCGGCCGGTGGCAACAAAATCCTCGGCCGACATGGCGTGGCTGACGCGTTCGGTTTCCTGTTCAATGATCGGGCCTTCATCAAGGTCCGGTGTTACATAATGCGCGGTTGCGCCAATCAGTTTCACGCCGCGTTCATGGGCCTGGTGATAGGGCTTTGCCCCCTTGAAGGAGGGCAGGAACGAATGGTGGATATTGATGATCATGCCAAAGAATTTATTGGAAAAATCGTTGGTCAGAACCTGCATGTAGCGGGCAAGGACCACCAGTTCGGCATTGGTTTCCTTGATCAGGTCGGAAAGGGCGGCTTCCTGTTCGACCTTGTTTTCCTTGTTGACCGGCATGTAATGGAAGGGAATGCCTTCCTGCTCGGCGATTTTGCGGGCCGTTTCGTGGTTGGAAACGATGGCCGCCACCTCTGCATCCAGCCAGCCCACCTTGATTTGATAGAGAAGATGCAGCATCGCATGGTCAAATTTGGAAACCATGATGATGATCTTTGGACGGCGTGACAGGTCCTGAACCTTTAACTTCATATTGAAGCGGTCCACAGCCGGACTCAGCATCAGTTCGACCTGCGATTTATCGATGTCGGCAGGGGTGCTGACCGCGATGCGCAGGAAAAACTGGTTCGACTGGCGGTCAAAGAACTGGTTGGATTCAATGATATTGGCATTGCGCGATGCCAGGGCCGATGTCACGGCGGCAACGATGCCGGGGCGGTCGTCACAGGCAATACGCAGGATATAGGATGATTCGCTCACTGGAGTTGCTCCGTTTCAAATGGCTGAGTGGGGGATCAGAGCTGACGCTCCAGTTCGGGAAGAATTTCAAACAGGTCGCCGACAATGCCATAATCGGCCACCTGAAAGATCGGTGCGTCTTCGTCGGTGTTGATGGCGACGATGATTTTGGAATCTTTCATCCCGGCAAGATGCTGAATGGCACCGGAAATACCACAGGCGATGTAAAGATCGGGGGCGACGACCTTGCCGGTCTGGCCGACCTGAAGGTCATTGGCGGCATATCCCGCATCGACTGCGGCGCGCGATGCGCCAATGGCCGCGCCCAGTTTATCGGCAACCGGGGTGAGAACATTCTGGAATTTCTCCGATGATCCCAGCGCACGGCCACCCGAAACAATGATTTTTGCGGAATTCAGTTCCGGCCGGTCGCTTTCGGAAAGGATGTTTTCAACAAAGCTGGAAAGACCGGCATTCTCGCCACTGGTGCTTACGGTTTCGATCGGGGCTTTGTTATCGCCCGTTGCGGCGGCGGCAAAGCTGGTTGTGCGGATGGTCAGGACTTTTTTATCGTCAGTCGTCTGGACAACTTCAATGGCATTGCCCGCATAGATCGGATGTTTGAAGGTATCGGACGCGACGATTTCGGTCACATCCGAAACCTGCATGACATCAAGCAGGGCGGCAACACGCGGCAGGATGTTTTTGCCATTGGTGGTGGCCGCTGCCAGGATGGTGTCATAATCTGCTGCAATAGACAGGATCAGCGATGCGGTCGGTTCTGCCAACTGATTGGCAAGGGTTGCATCATCGGCGAGCAAAACTTTGCGGATGCCATTCAGGCTGGCGGCCTGCTCTGCGACCGGGGCGGCATTGTGCCCGGAAACCAGAATGTCAATATCGCCGCCCATTGCCAATGCCGCTGTAAGAGCCTTGGTGGTTTGTTCGGACAGGGCCGCATTGTCATGTTCAGCAAAAACAAGAATAGCCATTTTCAGTATCTCCGCTTAGGCCGCCTGGATGACGCCAGCTTCGTTTTTCAGTTTGTCGATCAGCTCGGCGGTATCGGCAACTTTAACACCTGCCTGGCGGACGGCGGGTTCTTCCACCCGCACGACCTTGCAGCGCGATGACATGGACACGCCAAAATCATCGGGTGTTTTTTTCTCGAGCGGCTTTTTCTTTGCCTTCATGATATTGGGCAAAGAGGCATAGCGCGGTTCGTTCAGGCGCAAATCAGCGGTGACGATGGCGGGAAGTTTAACCGTGATCGCTTGCAGGCCGCCATCGACTTCGCGGGTGACTTTTGCCTCGCCCGACCCGATTTCCAGTTTGGAGGCAAAGGTTGCCTGCGACCAGCCCAGCAGGGCAGAGAGCATCTGTCCGGTCTGGTTGGCATCATCATCAATGGCCTGCTTGCCCAGAATGACGATTTCCGGTTTTTCTTCCTCGATCGCGGCCTTGAGCAGCTTTGCCACCGTCAGGGATTCCGTGCGCTGGTCGGTTTCGATCAACAGGGCACGGTCCGCGCCCATCGCAAGGGCGGTGCGCAATGTTTCCTGGGCCTGGGCCGGACCGATGGAAACAACAACAATTTCGCTGGCAGTGCCTGCTTCTTTCAGGCGAACGGCTTCTTCGACGGCAATTTCGTCAAAGGGATTCATCGACATCTTGACATTGGCAAGATCAACGCCCGATCCATCCGCCTTGACGCGAATTTTCACGTTGTAATCAACAACCCGCTTAACAGGTACAAGGACCTTCATCATTTACCTCTCTGACGCATTCCCGGAATGTCATTGCAGCCGGGACCAGCCCTGTTTTTGACAGGGCCGTTATTTTTGTTGTGCAGCAGGGGGTGCCAGCGCATTGCCCCGAAGTCTTTTGTGACCAGCACTTATGGTTCATGCTGTTAGGAATTCCGGTCGTCTGTGGCGCGAATCTTCTGCCATTATCGGGGGCCGATGCAGGCAGGAAGCATTTTGCGTATGAGCGACTGTTTCCCTTGGCATGACGGGCTGGGTTTCAGTATTCTGGGAAATAATCTGGCGTTTTCTAACGTTAAAAAATAGAATGTTTGCGTCAAAGCGAGATTATCGCTACGACAATTGCAGGAACCTTTTAAAAGTCGGAGGTCATATGGGCGCGACGCGTGACTTTCAGGCCGGCAGTTTTCAGTCAAACCAGGTTTCTGCCGCACGGCCGGCAAAACCGAAAACCGAGGCCCCGCGGCTGTCGGTCGGGTTCATACTGGCAAACCGCTTTACACTTTGTGCCTTTGCCAATTTCGTGGATGTATTGCGCCTGGCCGCCGATGATGGTGATCGCAGTCGTCCGATTTTGTGCAAATGGACGGTGCTGTCCGATACGATGGATCCGGTCGCGTCGAGCAGCGGCATCACCGTACAGGCCAAGGAAAGGCTGGGGGACCCAAGGCGGTTTCATTATATTGTTGTCGTGGGTGGGCTGATGGATGAAACGCCCACGCTTAGCCCCGCTTATCACCGTTTCCTGCACGAGGCCGCAGCCGCGGGCGTGCCGCTGATCGGCATTTGTACAGGCGCGTTTTTACTCCATCAGGCTGGATTGCTTGACGGGTATCGCTGTTGTGTGAGCTGGTTTCACCATTCGGATTTCATGGAGCAGTTTGAAGGGCTGGACCCGGTTGCCGACCAGATATTTGTTGTGGACCGTGACCGGCTGACCTGTTCAGGCGGGGTCAGTTCGGCACATTTGGCCGCCTATCTGGTGGACAAGCATGTGGGCCGGGCCCAGGCCAATAAAAGCCTGCATATCATGATTATTGACGATGCCCTGCAGGCGGAAAAACCCCAGCCCGGTATTCCGCTGGATTTGAAAACCCGCGACCCGATTGTGCAGCGCGCGCTTTTGATCATGCAGCAAAATATCGATACACCCATATCCGTACAGGAAGTGGCACGGCGCATGGGCAATAGCAAACGCCAGATTGAACGGCATTTCAGACTGACGCTGGACACATCCCCACAGGTGGCGTTTTTGAATATTCGCCTGGATCTGGCGCGTCATCTGATTGAAAAAAGCCAGAAATCCGTCGCCCAGATTGCAGTGGATTGCGGTTTTTGTGATTCGTCGCATCTAAGCCGCATGTTTCGCCGCCGATACGGATGTACCCCGCAAGCCTTGCGCCAGCCCACAGGCGCCCGCACCGAGGAGGCTGTGCCCGATGTGGAGGAGCTGTCACCTTAACGATCCGTCATTTTAAAACCGGATCGGTTATTGGTTGAAGAAAAACGCCGCCCGATTTGATAACCGGGCGGCGCTTGTCTGATTTTATAGATTTCGCAAGCTGCAGGGGCAGGCAGGGTCAGGATGAAATCGCAATCGGGTCCGTTTGTTCGCGTGGGACATCCTGAATGTCGATCATGGCACCGGCAAGTTGCCGGAAGCTGACCTTGCCCAGGGGCTGCCCCGATGTGGAAACCACGGTACCAACGCCATCCGATGTATCAGCCAGCATCCGCATGGCATCTTCGATGGTGGTTCCTGCCGTGATTGATACACCGACCGTTTGTGCACCGGCCAATAGCGGCATCATCACGGCTTCGACATGGACAACGCGGCCCCGATTGACCTCCTTGACGAAGTTCGCCACATAGTCATCGGCAGGGCGCAGGACGATGTCCTGGCTTGTCCCCTGCTGGATGATTTCGCCGTCACGCAGAATGGCGATCTGATCGCCCAGACGAAGGGCTTCGTCCAGATCGTGGGTAATAAAAACGATTGTTTTCTCGATTTCCTTTTGAATATCCAGAAGAACCGTTTGCATATCCATGCGGATTAGCGGGTCCAGGGCCGAGAAGGCTTCGTCCATTAACAGAACCGGGGCATCATTGGCAAGGGCGCGGGCCAGGCCGACGCGCTGCTGCATCCCGCCGGAAAGCTGATTGGGGTATTTTTCCTCAAACCCTTTCAACCCGACGCGATCAAGCCAGCGCATTGCGATGTCGATGGCTTTGGACCGGTCAATGCCCTGAACCTCGAGGCCAAAGATGGTATTGTCCAGAACCGTCCGATGGGGCAGCAGGGCGAATTTCTGAAACACCATTGCCGTTTGATGACGTCGAAAGGCACGCAGTTCGTCCTGGTTCATTTTGACAATGTCAACACCATCCACCAGCACCTCGCCACAGGTCGGGTCAACCAGACGGTTGATATGGCGGATAAGTGTTGATTTGCCCGACCCCGAAAGCCCCATGATGACCTGGATACGGCCAGAGGGAATTTCGAGATTGATGTTGCGAAGGCCCAGGATGTGACCAAATTTTTCGTTGAGTTCGGCCTTGGTCATGCCCTTTTGCACTGCATCAACATGCAGGGCCGGATTATGGCCGAAAATCTTGTATAGATTGCGGATGTGTATCCCGCCAGACAGATGATCAGCCATGCGAAATCTCCCGGTGTTTCTGGAGCTTTTTGCCATAGGCCTGACTGACCCGGTCAAAGATGATGGCAATGCCGACAATGGCAAGACCATTGAAAATGCCCAGTGTGAAATACTGGTTGGCGATGGCCTTGAGAACCGGTTGACCCAGGCCCTGAACGCCGATCATGGCGGCAACAACAACCATTGCCAGGGCCATCATGATGGTCTGGTTGATCCCGGCCATGATGGTGGGCAGGGCAAGCGGAAGCTGAACCTTGAACAGTTTTTGCCAGCCGGATGTGCCAAAGGCATCGGCGGCTTCAAGCACATCCTTGTCAACCAGGCGGATGCCAAGGTTGGTCAGCCGGATCATGGGCGGGATGGCGTAAATTACAACCGCAAGCAGCCCGGGTACCTTGCCAATACCCAGCAGCATGACAACCGGAATAAGATAGACAAAGCTGGGCATGGTTTGCATGACGTCGAGGATCGGATTGATCAGTTTTTGCACGCGGTCGGAACGCGCCATCAAAATGCCGATCGGAATACCGATCATAATCGACATAACCGTACAGACAAAGATAATGGCGACTGTCTGCATCGTGTCTTCCCACATATCGAAATAACCGATGAGAAGCAGTGTTACGAGGCAGCCCAGGACGGTTTTGACGCTTCGGCTGGCAAACCAGGCAATGGTCAGAATGATCGCGGTAATAATGGGCCAGGGTGTGTGGGTCATGAAGTGGTCGGCTGCAATCAGAAAGTGCTTGAGCGGGGAGAACATGTTTTCGATTGTTCCGCCAAAAGCACGCGTGAATTCCCTGAAACTTTCGTCGATTGCCTTTTTCAGGTTACGCAGGACAGTGTCGTCCATATGCGGGAATTTATAAAACCATTCCATTAAATTCCACCTTTACAAGGGTTGCGACACGTCTTTTTGATTTTATCGGCGCATGGAAGGCGGCGCGCTTGGGCGCACCGCCCGGCTTGATACAGTTTTTTACAGCGCAGCTTCGATTTTCTTGGCTGCGTCCGGTGTCACCCACTTGGTCCAGATGTCCTTGTTTTCACGAAGGAAATGCTTGGCGCCGTCTTCGCCGGTTGCCTGGTTATCCGTCATCCAGGCCATCAGTTTGCTGACGGTTTCATTGCTCCAGGAGCGTTTGCCCAGATATTCGAGTACTTCGGGGCTGGCTTTGTCGTGGAAGGGTTTGGCGACCAGCGTTGCAATGGTATCGGTCGGCCATTTGTTGGGTTTGGGATCCGGGCAGTCTTCGACGGTGTTACAACGTTTCCATTCGGCGGCATCATAGGGAACCGCAAAGTCGAGTTTGACCATCGGGTATTTGCCCAACAGCGCCGTCGGCGCCCAGTAATATCCCAGCCAGGCTTGCTTTTTTTCGTATGCCTGGGCTATCGAGCCGTCCAGGCCCGCTGCAGAGCCGGTATCTACCAGGACGAAACCGGCATCCTGTGCGTTGTAGGCCCAATACAATTGTGATGTGACAACTGTACCACCCCAGCCTTGCGGGCCGTTGAAAATCGCCCCTTTGCCGGGATTTTCGTCATAGGGGAAGAGTTCGGGATGTTTCAGGGCATCGGATACGGTTTTGATATCCGGGTGGGCATCGGCGAAATATTTGGGTATCCACCAGCCCTGTTGTCCGCCTTCGGGCAGGGGGGAGCCGACATTGATGATACGTCCTTCTTCGGTGCCGCGTTTGACAACATCGGGCAGCAGGTCGATCCAGGCTTCCGGCGCAATGTCGGGTTCGCCCCGTTCGGTCATCGAGGTAATGGTCGGGACAGTATCACCGATGGTGATTTCGGCGTCACAGCCATATCCTTCATCGAGAATGATTTTATCCAGATTGGAGAGAACTTCCGCACTTTGCCAGTTCATGCTGGCAATCGTGACGGTACCGCAATCGGCTGCTTGTGCAGCGATGCTCCCCCCGAAAAAACTTAACGTCAAGCATCCTGATACAAGTAATTTTTTCATTTTGTTTCCCTGTTTTCAACGGCTGACCTTAACGTGCGAGAGCACCGTGACTTCCCGCACCAACAACCCGCGAAGGGCTTTCCCATCGTTTGTCAGATCTCGACTTCAATATCGGACAGGGGCGTTGAACAGCAGATCAGGATTTTACCCTGGTCAATTTCGCGCTGTCGGATGCCGCCGCCGTGCTGCATGTCAACCTGACCCGAAACAAGTTTCGATTTGCAGGTTCCGCAGATACCACGTTGACAGGAGGACATAGGCAAAAGTCCTGCCTCGCGTGCTGCGGACAGAACAGTCATGCCGGGGCCGCATTCGACGACATGGCCTGTTTTGGAAAAGCTTACCCGGAAAGTCTGGTCGCTGATTTCGGGGGCTGCCGATGCGTGTTCCTCAATGGTTCCTGCGGTTTCGGCACCGAAATCAAAACTTTCCTCGTAATATCTTTCCATATTGAAATCAGCCTGTTGCAGCATGTTCCGGACCCCTTCCATAAACAGGGCCGGGCCGCAGCAGAAGATTTTGCGTTCCAGGAAGTCCGGAGACATCAGGGAAAGCATCTGGAGGCTAAGGCGCCCCGTGTAACCACTCCAGCTATGACTGGCCGACGTGGTTTCACAGGTAAAGGCAAGTTTCAGCGACGGGTTTTGTGCGGCAAGCAAGGCAAGTTCGTCGCGGAAAATGATGTCGGAGGGGGACCGGGCGGCGTGAACAAAATGCAGATCCGTAGGTTCCGACAGATCGCAGGCTGTACGTGTCATTGACATCATGGGGGTGATGCCACTGCCTGCCGAAAGAAACAGAAGTTTTTCTTCCCCGGTGGCGTCGGTGGTAAATTCTCCGCCAGGGCCGGATACATTTACCTCCTTGCCCGGGACCATATAATCATGCAGCCAGTTGGAGCCCGGACCGCCGGGAACGCGTTTGACTGTAATTTCAACACGGTAGGGGCGGGCTGCCGAAGCAGAAATGGTGTAGCTGCGCGTGACCATCCCTTCAACGGGAAGTTCAAACGTCATGTACTGGCCGGGATAAAACCGAAAGGCGCGTGGTTCCCGACCGGAAAAGACAAATGTCTTTACATCATGGGTTTCCTGACGCACCTGACGACATACCAGCACATCGTCTTGTTCAGGGTCCCACATGGGAACACGGGTTACTTCTGTCAGTTTTTCTTCAGCCATTTCGGCATTATCCCTTTTCTGCTACGGGCCAGTCCGACCAGCTTATTCAGCAGCAATTCCAGCTTTGTCTTCGGCAAAATGGTCTTGTAAGCGTTTGATATACCAGTCGCAGAATGCTTCGACATGGGGTTCGGTAAATGTCGAATAGGGACCGGGTTCATAAGCACGCTGTTCACTGCCAAGCTGGGCCAGGCGGACAAGCATCGCATCCTGAAGGTTGGTCATCGTCCAGACCTGGGTCAGGTTGTCGAGGGTGTAATCCTCGTTTTCGATGGCATCCTTGTGGACCAGCCAGGTTGTGCGTACCAGTGTGCGGTTTGGCGACAGCGGCAGGACAGAGAATGTCACGATGTGATCACTCATGAAGTGATGCCACGAATTGGGATGTGTCCAGAAGCTAAGCCCGCCCAGTTTGGCATCGGTAAAGTTGCCCAGCAGCTTTTTCGAGGCCACTTTTGTGTCCAGCGTGTGGGATTCACCTTCCCAGCTTAGCGGAAGGCGCATGGTGCGAAAGCCGGTAACGTTGGCAAGGTGCTCTTCCTCGGCGGAGGGCAGGCCGCAGCTTTCCCAGCGTTTATGGTCGTGTTCAACGGATTCAAGATATTTTTTGACGTCCCCGGAGCGGCGTTCGTCAAGCTCGTCAGGCGAAAAACCAAAACCGAATTCAGACAGCGGGACGGTCAATTGCGGGTGGTTGCCCTCGCAATGATAGCATTCCCGGTTATTTTCCATCGTCAGTTTCCAGTTGCCTTCTTCGATCAGTTCCGCTGTATGGGCAACTTTGCAATTGGCGATGTCGTGCGGGGCAAGATAGGGCTCCATCGTGCGCGCAAGATCTTCGATGTCTGCGGGCGCATTTTCGGCAAGGCAAATGAAAATCAGACCAGCGACCGAGCGAACATGTACCGTTTTAAGGCCATGACAGCTTTTGTCGAACCCGGAACCCATATGTTCTGCCAGGATAAGGTCACCATCCTCGTTATAGGTCCAGCCGTGATAGCGGCAAACGATATTGCCGATCGTGGTTGCACGCTCGTCAATCAGGCGGGCGCCGCGATGGCGGCACACATTGTGAAAGGCGCGCAGTTCCATGTCATCACCGCGCAGGATCAGGATGGATGCCTTGCCAACCTCGACGGTGACGCAATCACCGGGTTCGGGCAGTTCCGGGTCTACGGCGACGAAAATCCAGTGTTTGCCAAAAATTACGTCGATATCCAGATCCAGAATTTCGGCGGAATTGTAAAACGGAGCTTCCAGGCTTTTGTTTTTCTCGCGGCGGTTGACGAGGGTTTGGATGTCAGATGTGGAACGCATGTGCACATACCTTGGCGGTTAGGGGGATGCCTTATCCAATGTGTCCTGTCGTGTTCAGGATCGGTAACTTGATACCTGTTTATCCGAACATGACCGGGTCATTGAGGTGGTATGCCTGCATAAAGCTGTTGCGGATGTCCCGTTTCGGCTTTGCTCGGCGCTATCGTAAGCCGTTGTCTGGCATCTTTGCGGGATGCCAGGAAGGCAGATCTCTTTGATATACAGCGGAAGCGTCTTCAGCATTGAACGGGCTGAAAACGTCGAGCGTGTCAGAACATCGGAGCACATGGCGCCCAAACCTGTTTCGCGCCCGTCGCGCGGCAGGTCTGTATCTGAAGCAAACTTCAAATACAGATGACAAGTCCCGCTTGCCAAGCGGACTGTATCAAGGGCTGTCAATCGCACCCAAAGTCTCCCTCTGTATAGCGGCAGGTTTCCTGCTCTTGCTGTGCTGTTGATTTTAACAGCGATCAGAAAATCTATTGCGGATTGAACCGTGTTTGGCAGAAATCTTAAGTCAAAAGACCAGTAGAAATGCGACGACACTATTGAAACGTCGCAAACCGGCGCGCCACAAGGGATCCAGCGGCATTTGAAAGCACGTATAATTGGCAAATATTACTTCAAAAACCGGATTAATGCGAAAGTTTTGTGTGGTTTTTGGGCACTCTTGTCAAATCTCGTCTGCTGTTTTTTTGCCGCCGTGTTGTTGTGTGAATGGCTATTTTGCGGGGAGGGATGTTTGGGATCTGACGGGCGGGTTTGGGACCTGTGTCTGGCGTTAATCATGCCGTTTAACATATAGTGTCATTTGTGACACCCTAAGATGGCGACGGACCAGCAGAAGATCGTGGGGTGTTGTGGGTCGTTCCTGCGCCCCTGTTTTGTGTGTTTACAGACTTATAACAAATCAAGTTGACAGGCAGACCGGGTCTCTTTTGTGATCTGGCGTTTTTCAAACATGCTCCAGATACCCGATTTGTTTTGAGATACAGTATCTTGCAATTTTAACAGCGAAACCGCTTCAGGTGGTGTCAATCGATATTCGGCAATGCGGCCTTTGGCGGGAATATCGTAATAATTGCCCTGTGCATCAATATATTGCGCCGAAATCAGGCCGGCGCGAATGAATTCATTAATCACCCGCGATACATTCGCCAGTGTCGGGGACCGGACATCCTTTAAAAAGGCGTCAATTGCCCGCTCGCGCGCCTGTTTCAGTTCGCCATAGGTTAGGGTGCCATTGGCGTGTTTTTCGTCCAGACTGGTCAGAAATGCGTCAAGCTCCTGTTGCTTTTGCCCCAGGCGTTCCGCCCGTGCCTTGTGGCGGGCAGGATAAGCATGGCTTCGGTCAACGGCTGCGGCCAGTTCGGCGCGGCTGGCATCAACTTTTCCATTCGCCTTGGTATGGGCCAAAATAACCAGAACCAGCGCGCTGGCAAAACGGGGGCGTGTGCTGCGTTGGGCGGCGGCCTGAAGACGGTCAAGAAAAGGGTTCTGCATGTGCGTTCCTCTCGAAATCCCAGAGGAATCCTAGAGTCGCAGCCGTTTTAATGCAAGACAAATCGTGAACATTGTTGGGTGTCACAAATGACATCGTACCATTTTCCGGGCCCCGGCTGCGCCAGTTTTCGGGTTAACGGACCCGCCTGATCTGGCAAAATGCGACTGGATGGTAAATGTACAAATGTACACATGTACGATGCGGCGCATCTCTTATTCGGTTGCGATGGATAATCCGCTGTGGCTCAGCAGGTCGGGATCACATTTGGGATCGGTGCAGATCATGTCAAACTGATCGAGCTTGGCAAAAAGCATGGGCTTGATCACGTTGAACTTTGTTGAATCAACAACCAGTACCTTGCGGGCCGCGGTTTCAAGAACGGCCTGTTTGATGTCAACCTCATGCGGGTTGGAGCAACTGACCCCCCGGCTGGTATTAACACCGCCCGCCGACATAAAAGCGGTATTGATGTTGAGCTTCAGGATCGCCTGGACACTGTGGCTGTCAGCAAAGGAGGCGGATGACGCATGATACATGCCGCCAAGCATGATCACGCGCAAACCCGGTTTCTTGCACAGAATTTCCGCCACATTAATCGAATAGCAAATGGCGGTAATATCCTGGTTTTCGGGCAGGGCACTGGCCAGATAGGGGATGGTCGTGCCGCAATCAAGGAAAACGGTATCGCCCGGTTTTACCTGTCGTGCGGCGACCAGACAGGCAGCCCGCTTAAGGTCGGTATGGGCGCCGCGTTCGCGATCCAGAATATAGCCAAGCCCCCCGGCCACTGGGGATTTCAGGGTGATATAGCCGCCCATATAGGTGAATACGCCTTCATGCGCGGAGACATCCCGACGGACTGTCATTTCGGAAACGCCAAGCAGATCCGCTGCGTCTTTAAGGCGTATGACATTGCTGACTTCGAGACTTCTGGTCAGAATTTCAATCCGGTCCTGAGATTTGCTCGACATCCAGACTCCATCATTGGCCGTGATCGTGGCAGCACGCAAAATGGTCGTCTGTCTGACCTCATGCGGCGGCCTGTAAGGTGATCTGATCAACAATCATCGCAATTAATCCGTTTGGCTTTTGGGGTCAATTACGACTTTTGCGCGTATAATTTGTGCCGGGCCTTGCAAAACCCGATTTTGGCTTGACCAGATGGTAGCCCGATGACAGGATCATATCAACAAATGTTATAAACTTAACAAAACGGTGATGCGTAAATGATTGCCGTTAAGGGAAATGCTCCATTATGACTGATCAGCGTCCGCTCGTTGCAAGCGATCTTGCATCTTATATCGATCACACCCTGTTGGCCGCAGATGCCACCCCTGATCAGATTGTTTCCCTATGTGCCGATGCACGTCGGCATTCCTTTAAGGCGGTTTGTGTAAACCCGATTTTTATTCCCCTTGTTGTGCGCGAGCTGGGTGATTCCGGTGTTCAGGCGTGCTCGGTTGTCTGTTTTCCGTTTGGTGCGGACCCTGTTGCTGCCAAGGTTGCCGAAACCCGCTGGGTTGTCGAGCAGGGGGCTGGCGAAGTGGATATGGTCATTGCGCTGGGGCTGCTGAAAAGTGGCGATACCGATGCTGTCCGTGCCGATATTGCGGCTGTAAAAGAAGCCTGCGGCGATGCCGTTTTGAAGGTGATCATTGAAACGGCCCTTCTGAGTGACGAGCAGAAGGTTCTGGCCTGCGAACTTTCCAAACAGGCGGGGGCGGATTTTGTCAAAACCTCGACCGGATTTGCCGGTGCGGGTGCAACAGTCGAAGATATTGCCCTGATGCGCAAGACCGTAGGCCCGGATATGGGGGTCAAGGCATCGGGTGGTGTGCGCACAACCGAGGATGCCTTTAAAATGATTGCGGCGGGCGCGTCGCGTATCGGGGCCAGTGCCAGCATCCGGATCATTGGTCAATAAGGTGGGGGCCGGTCGGGCCATGTGCCTGCCGGATATGAATTTTCCCGTCTTTGTCTCAAGGACTGCGTGAAATGCTTTTGCTTTCATGCCAATAAGACGCAGAAAACTGCCAGCTATAAAAATGATTTCAATTTGGAGGTAACAATGAACAAGCTTCTTTCATCGCTTGTTGTCGCGGGGTCTCTGCTTGCAGGTGCCGCCCATGCGGACGAAGCGGTTAAAACGCCGGATATTATCCAGAAATTCACATCGGAAGCGACCGGCAAGGAATATTCCATCGCCACCGTGGTTAAAGTTGACGGTATTGCCTGGTTTGACCGCATGCGTGAAGGTGTCAAGCAGTTTGGCGAAGATACCGGTCATGACACCTGGATGGTCGGGCCGAGTGCCGCAGACGCCGCAGCCCAGGTACAGCTGGTTGAAAACCTGATTGCCCAGGGTGTTGATGCCATTAACATCGTGCCGTTCTCGGTCGAAGCGGTTGAGCCGGTCCTGAAAAAGGCCCGGGATCGCGGGATCGTTGTGATTGCACACGAAGCCTCGAACCTGAAAAACGCTGATTACATTCTCGAAGCCTTTGACAACAAGGCTTACGGCGCAAACCTGATGCAGGTTCTGGGCAAGGCAATGGGTGGCAAGGGCAAATATGTTGCCACCGTCGGCAGCCTGACCTCCAAATCCCAGAATGAATGGATTGACGGGGCGATTGAGTACCAGAAAGAACATTTCCCGGAAATGGAACTGGCAACCAAACGTCTTGAAACCTATGACGATGCCAACACCGACTACACCAAGCTTAAAGAAACCCTGACGACGTACCCGGATCTTGCCGGTATTGTCGGCGGTCCGATGCCGACCTCGGCTGGGGCGGGCCGTTTGATCGCGGAACGTGGTTTGCAGGGTAAACTGCACTTTGCCGGTACCGGCCTGGTTTCGGTTGCGGGTGAATATCTGGCAAAGGGTGACATTGATTACATCCAGTTCTGGGATCCGGCGGTTGCAGGTTATGCCATGAACATGCTGGCCGTGATGGCACTGGACGGCAAAGGCGATCAGATCAAGGCTGGTCTGAACCTTGGCCTGCCGGGTTATACCGATCTCAGCACCCCGGAAGGCAGCAATGCCAACCTGGTTTATGGCCAGGGCTGGGTTGGTGTGACCAAGGAAAACATGGACAAGTATAACTTCTGATTTCATCAGATGATGAAGGCGTCCTTCGCGGGCGCCTTCATTTTATTTTGAAATCGGGCCCTTTGTTTCACGTTGACGGGCTTGTCATGTCTGAAAACTTTATTGAATTGCGAAACGTCCGCAAGGAATTTGCCGGCGTTGTTGCACTTAACGATTTGTCGCTGACGATCCGAAAAGGCGAAATCCATTGTCTTGCCGGTGAAAACGGCTCGGGTAAATCCACCCTGATCAAGGTTATGTCTGGCGTGTATCAGCCAGATGCCGGGGAAGTTCATATTGATGGCAACCGGGTTGAAAACCTTTCGCCCATGGCCTCGATCGAGCATGGGGTGCAGGTGATCTATCAGGACTTTTCCCTGTTTGGGAACCTGACGGTTGCCGAAAACCTTGCCATGAATGTGCAGCTTCGCGAACAGCGCCGCGTTCTAAGCTGGCGCCGGGTTCGCGAAATTGCCAAAGAGGCGGTTAATCGCCTTGGGGTGGAGCTTGATCTGGACAAGGATGTTGAACAGCTTCCCACCGCTGGCAAGCAGCTTGTCGCCATTGCGCGTGCGCTGATGTCCGATGCCCGCCTGATCATCATGGACGAGCCGACAACCGCGCTGACCGGCAAGGAAATTGAAACGCTTTTTCGCATCGTCAAAGACATTCAGTCGCGCGGGATTGCCATTTTGTTTGTCAGCCACAAAATGCGCGAAATGCTGGAAATCAGTGAACATATCACGGTTATTCGGAACGGGCAGAAGGTCGCCGATGGCCCGACCAGCGACTTTGACGAGGCCCTGATTACCCGCCACATGACCGGATCGGACATTGTTTCCGAGCCCTACATTTGGAACCGCGAAAAATACGGCGTTATGCCGCCGCGCGTGGAAACCAGGGACCTGTCATCGGGCAGTGACCTTGACAAAATCAACCTGTCGATCAAGCCGGGTGAGATTGTGGGCGTGTCGGGGCTCTTGGGCTCCGGGCGAACGGAACTTGCCCTTGCCCTGTTTGGCATGATGCCCGGTTATAGCGGAACGATTGCCATTAACGGGCAGGAAACAACGCTTGATACGCCGCAGGATGCGATTAAGGCCGGTGTTGCCTATGTCCCCGAGGATCGCCTGAGCGAAGGGCTGTTTTTAACCCAGGGCATTGATCGCAATATGCTGTCGACCAGTTATGAAAAGCTGGCACCGGGGCTTTTGATTGATCAGAACAAAGCCGAAGAATGGGTTGAAACCATGATCCGCGATATGCAGATCGCGACCCCGACCGGCAAAAAACTGGTCAAGGAGCTTTCGGGGGGCAACCAGCAGCGTGTGGTGATTGCCCGCTGGCTTTTGACCAATGCCAAATTCCTGATCCTGAATGGTCCGACTGTCGGGGTGGATGTGGGCTCGAAGGCGGAAATTCACCGTATCATTCGCGAACTGGCCCAAAAGGAAGGGCTGGCCGTGCTGATGATTTCCGATGACGTGCCGGAACTGGTCCATAATTGTAACCGTATTGTCCTGATGCACCGTGGGGCCTTTGTCGAGGAAATGGCGTCTGTCGATACCTCCGAAGACCAGATCAGTGACAAGCTCAAGAACTTAACGTAAGGAAAAACTCGATGGCCTGGTTTCAAAAATCAGAGGTGGTCATCGCGGGCATTCTTGTGCTTGCCATGATCCTGATCGGGCTGGTCAACCCCGCCTTCTGGAGCCTGGACAATATGTTCAGTCTTCTGCGCAGCAATATTATCATCGGTATCATGGCGCTGGGCGTTTTGCTGGTGATGATTTCGGGCGGGATTGACGTGTCATTTCCGGCATTCGCCGTTGCCGCGATGTATTTGACCATCAAGGGCATGCTGTATTTCAACTATGACGGTGTTGTTCTTCCTTTTGTTGCGGCGGCAACGATGGGCGCACTGTTTGGCTGCCTGAATGCGTTTTTTGTTTACAAATTCCGCATGATCCCGCTGATCGTGACGTTGGGCACGGGCAGCATGGTGCGCGGGTTCCTGCTGGGTGTTGTTGGCACCAGCATGATCAACATTAACAAAATGCCCGATGCCCTGATCGATTTTGGCAAATCCGACATCATCAATATGGTCAAGCCCGATGGCACGACCTTTGGTCTGACGGCGATGATCCTGGTATATGTCGGGCTGGCCATCGCGCTGCATTTTGTTTTGCGTTACACCATGATTGGCCGTGGGGTTTATGCCCTGGGCGGCGACCCGGAAGCTGCCAGCCGTGTTGGTTTCAACATCCGCAAGATCACCTTCTTTATTTATTGTGTTGCCGGGGCATTGGCCGGTTTTGCCGGCCTGTTGCACAGCGGCATGATCTGGCTTGCCAACCCGCGTGATTTTGTCGGGCTGGAGCTTGACGTGATCGCGGCTGTGGTATTGGGCGGTGCCTCCATCTTTGGCGGGCGCGGGTCTGTTTTGGGTACCATGCTGGGTGTGTTCATGCTGGTGATGGTGAAAAACAGCCTGATCATCATGAAAATCGACACGACATGGCAGCGCGTTGTTGTCGGTGTCATTATTGTTATCGCCACCGCCATTACGGCATGGCGCGACCGCCGTGCGAATGCGTGAGGAGGCCGACATGAAAAATGCAATGGATTTCCGTAACCTCCTGAACAAAGATAACAATATCGTTCAGTTGATCATGATGACGATCCTGATCTTTGTTGTCATGACCGCCCTTAGCCCGGACAAGTTCCTGCGCTATTACAATTTTGAATCCATCACCTATACCTTCCCCGAATTGGGACTGCTGTCGATTGCGATGATGATTGCGATGCTGACCGGCGGTATTGACCTGTCGGTGATCGGCATTGCCAACCTGTCGGGTATTTTTGCCGGGGTGATGTTCAAAAAATTCGCCACCGATGCCGGTGTTGCCGATACCGGCTTTGGCATTGTGCTGATGGGGGGCGTTATTGCCCTTGGCACGGGTTTGGTGGCAGGCGCGCTCAATGGCCTGTTAATTACCCGGCTTAAGATTACGCCCATTCTGGCAACGCTGGGCACCGGGCAAATCTTTACCGGCCTTGCCATTGTCATGACGGGCGGTCCGGCGATTGTCGGTTTCCCCAATGCCTGGGCCTTTATCGGCAATGGGAAAATCCTGGGTCTGGCAACGCCGTTTGTGCTGTTTGTCGTGCTGGCCTGTCTGATTGCCTTTATGCTGCGCCGCACCACTTTTGGCATCAATCTGATGCTGATCGGGACCAACCCCAAGGCAGCCCTGTTTGCCGGTTTGAAACGCGAAAAGATGGTGCTTCTGAGCTATATGCTGACAGGGGTCATGGCATCGATTGCCGGGATTATTCTGTCGGGTCGGACCAACGCGGCAAAGTCGGATTACGGCACGTCCTATTTGTTGCAGGCGGTGCTGATTGCGGTTCTGGGCGGGACCAACCCGGCGGGGGGCCGTGGCACGGTGCTGGGTGTTTCCATTGCGGTTGTCGCCCTGATGCTGCTCTCGAGCGGTTTTCAGATCCTGCGCTTTTCCAACCACCTGATCGATTTTATCTGGGGCGCTTTTCTGTTGCTGGTGATTGCACTGAACGCCTATAAAAATCGTACACGTTAAACGAGGTGAACCCATGAGTGCGCCGATCAAGGTTAACCTGCGCAAGGCCTGGTTTGGTGAAGCCGAACATGTGATTGCCTCACATGAGGGCCTGTCAGCCAGCCTGTTTCGCTATGAAAGCGGGATCGAGGCGGTACGCCTGAAAAACGAACGCGGCCATCTGGTTATTTTGCCCTATATGGGGCAGATGATCTGGGATGCGGTGTTTGATGGCGTTGATCTGACCATGCAAAACATGTTTCGCATGCCGCGCCCGGCTGATGTCATTGTTGGCACCTATGGCTGTTTTGCCTTTCATTCGGGCCTGCTGACCAACGGGTGCCCGGGGCCGACGGACAGCCATCCGCTGCACGGCGAAATGCCCTGTGCCCCTATGGACAGTGCCGCCATTGAATTTGGCAGTGATGCGGACGGGGCCTTTATGGCGATAACCGGCACGCGGGAATATGTGATGGGCTTTGGTGCCCATTATATTGCCCGGCCCCGCGTGGTGTTGCGGCCCAATTCGACGGTTTTTGATATTCAGATGAATGTTGAAAATCTGTCGGGGGCGGCGATGGATTTGATGTATATGTGCCACGTCAATTTCGCTTTTTGCGAAGGCGGGCGCATTGTTCAACCGGCGGGTTTTACGCCGGAAGAGACCATTGTCCGTACCGAAGTCCCGGCCCATGTACCGCGCAACCCGGATTATGATGCGTTCCTCAAAACCCTGGCGGCAAACCCTGCCGCAATGGAAACCATGAGCGAACCGCACCGTTATGACCCGGAACAGGTGTTTTATATTCGTAATGTCAAAACCGATGCGGATGGCAATACGGCCTATATGATGCGCCGGGTTGAGGGGGATGCCTTCCATATTGCCTATAATACAAACGATTTCCCCAAAACGGTACGCTGGGTAATGGCAAATCAGGACCAGAAAGTGTGTGCCTTTGCCCTGCCATCGACCTGCGAGCCGGAAGGTTTCAGCGCCGAAAAGGCCAAAGGAAATGTGATTTCGCTGAAATCTGGTGAAAGTCGCGGTTTTTCGGTGCGTTTGGGCTATTTGACGTGGGCCGAAAGTGACACGGCCGAACAGGCGATCCGTTCGCTGTAAATCAGGAGAATAAACATGGCAGGCAAAATTGCCATTGTCGGAAGCAATATGGTCGATCTGATCACCTATACGGATCGGATGCCGTTGCCCGGCGAAACCATTGAAGCCCCGCGTTTTGAAATGGGATGCGGCGGCAAGGGGGCCAATCAGGCAATTGCCGCGGCCCGCCTGGGTGCGGATGTGATGATGGTGACAAAGGTTGGCGATGATATTTTTGCCGATAATACCATCCGCAATTTTGAAACATCGGGCATTGATACGCGGTTTGTCGAACGGGTGCCGGGCACATCAAGCGGTGTGGCCCCCATTTTCGTCGAACCTTCGGGAGAAAACTGCATTCTGATCGTCAAGGGTGCCAATGCGGAACTGTCGCCCGCAGACGTGGACCGTGCCGCCGATGCGCTTAAGGAATGCGACCTGATTTTGATGCAGCTTGAGGTGCCGCTCGAAACGGTTTACCACACCGTTGCCTTTGGGGCCGAACACGGCATTGAAACGCTGGTGAACCCGGCACCCGCCCCGGCGGACCTTGATAGCACCAAAATTGAAAAGGCAACCTTCCTGGTCCCGAACCAGACGGAACTTGCCACCATTTCCGGCATGCCTGTCAACTCACTAGCCGATGCCGAAGCCGCCGCCAGAAGCCTGATTGCGCGAGGTGTCAAAACCGTGATCGTGACCCTGGGCGGTGACGGTGCACTGTTGATTGATGGCGATAACGACGCCGTTCATATTGATCCGGTTTCGGTCAAACCGGTGGATACGACTGGTGCTGGTGATGCCTTTATCGGCAGCTTTGCCCGTTACTATGTTGAAAACCGCGATGTCAAAGCAGCCCTTGATATGGCGGTGCGTTACGCAGCGGACAGTATTACCCGCGCGGGCACACAGAAATCTTATGCGAGCGTGCAGGAATTTGAAAAATTCTGCCAGTCGCTTTGAGACGTTATCGACGCTGCAAAGCCACGTTGATTGCCCCTGCCGGGTTTTATCCGGCAGGGGCAACTCATTTTTATCAATCGTAATATTCAGGGGCGTGTTTAAAGGTCGACCAGGCATCCGGGTCGTGGCCGGTAACAACGGTGGCCTTGGTTTTTTCGGCGAGGGCTCGCAGTTTCTTAACCGAACGCACGGTGTCCACGGTTGAGGCCAAAAAGCCCGGCAGCGATTTTTCTTCCCAGTGATCGGTGGTATAGGCCGCATCAATGGTCAAAATCATGTTGCCGGTATTGGGCAGATTAACCTTAAACGACATATGCCCTGGGGCATGACCCGGGGTGAAAACGGTGGTCAATGTGCCGTCGCCGTAAATGTCATAATGGTCGTCCGCCGTGCCTTCCAGGAATTGCCATTTCAGGCCTGGTTTATCAAAATCCTTGCGGATATAGCCGCCGGCGGCAAACCAGTCCGGGGTAAAGGCATATTCATATTCGGCACGCTGAACGATATGGGTGGCATTGGGGAACCGGCCAATCGCGCCGGTATGGTCCAGATGCAAATGGGACTGCACCACATAGCGCACATCTTCGGCCTTGATGCCCATTTTTTCCAGCTGGGCAACGCACCCTTCGGACTCTTCCATAACCGGCCAGTAAACTTCGGTGACACCACCCCAGTGACCGACCGGGTCAATGGCGGCTTCAACGGCATTGCCGCCATCAATAATGGTGTGGCCTTCCGGATGCGTGATCAGAAAGAACGGTACCGGAATTTCATAATCGGCACCGGCACCTTCGTTCATTTTGATGTTGTGAACCTTGCATTTCAGCGAACCGGTCTGAAACATATAAAGGCGAATGTCTGTCATGGGTTTACCTCCCGTTAGGGTCTTTTCTTCTGGCAGATGCCAGATTTGTTGGCAGGAAAGGGGCGAAGCCTTAATAGGCTTCGCGATACAGGGCCAAAGCATCTTCCTCGGTGACTTCGACCGGGTTATTGACCAAAAGCCGCGATTGTTTCATCGCATCTTTTGCCAGCATCGACAGGCTGTTATCGGTGACATTGACGTCGCGCAAACGGCGCGGCGCACCGCTTTCATCCATCAGGGCCAGCATGTGGCTCACAAAGGCTTCTGACCGTGCATTGGCATCGCCCGTGCCTTCAACACCCATCACATCAGCCAGTTCGGCATAAAGCGGGGCGGCGACCTTTGCGTTATAACGCAGGACCGGGCCCAGCATCAGGGCGTTGGTCAGGCCGTGCGGCAAATGATAATGCCCGCCCAGCGGATAGGCCAGGGCATGAACGGCCGCTACCGGCGAGTTGGAAAAGGCTTGGCCTGCCAGCATCGCGCCCAGCATCATGTTTTCGCGGGCTTCGCGGTTGGTGCCGTCTTTGCATGCAGCCAGCAGGTTGCTGCCCAAAAGGCGCAGGGCTTCGCGGGCCAGGGCATCGGAAAGCGGGTTTTTCTTGAATTTGGATGTATAGGCCTCGATGGCATGGACCATCGCATCAATGCCGGTGGCGGCGGTATGAATTTGCGGCAGGCCAACGGTCAGTTCCGCATCCAGCAAAACAAAATCAGCATAAAGCTGGCGGGAAACAACACCCATTTTGGTGGTTTCACCCGTGGTGATGATGGAAATATTGGTCACTTCCGAGCCCGTGCCCGCCGTTGTCGGGATCAGGGCGAGGGGCAGGCGTTTGCCTTTGACATTGCCAATGCCATACATTTCGGAAAGCGGCTGGTTGCTACCCGTGATGACAGCGGCAAGTTTGGCAATGTCCAGCGATGATCCGCCGCCAAGGCCGATTACAATATCGACATTTTGGGCGCGCGCAATGTCAACACTTTTCATTACGATGGCTTCGGGCGGATCGGCGACAACATCATCAAAGACCGAAACCGCAAAACCGGCAGCTTCAAGTGCGGTTTTTACCGGTACGATCAAGCCTGCGTCAATCAGGCCTCGATCCGTTACCAACAGGGCATTGCGTTCGGCAAAACGTTGCGCCAATAATTCACCAAGGCGGGCCGAGCCGCCCCATTCAACGTAAATATCGGCTGCTGTGGTAAAGCCGAAAGGATTGAGGGTCATTGTTTCCTCCGTAAGGGGTCGTTTATTGCGTTGTTGGCGTTAACGAATGGCGGTGCAGAAATATTTGATCTCCAAATATTCCTCGATGCCGTATTTTGAACCTTCCCGGCCCAGGCCGGACTGTTTCACACCACCAAACGGCGCAACTTCGTTCGAGATCAGGCCGGTATTGTGCCCGACCATGCCATAATCCAGGGCTTCGGCAACACGCCAGCTCCGGCGGGCATTTTCGGTATAGAAATAAGCCGCCAGACCAAATTCGGTGTCATTGGCCATTGCAACGACGTCTTCTTCGGTCTCGAATTTGAACAGCGGTGCCACCGGGCCAAAGGTTTCTTCGCGCGCCACTTTCATGGATTGTGTGACGTTGGCCAGCACGGTCGGTTCGTAGAAGGTGCCGCCTTGGGAACCGCGCGTGCCGCCGGTCACAATCTTCGCCCCTTTGGCGAGCGCATCGGCAACATGCTCCTCGACTTTCGCCAGGGCATCTTCGTCAATCAGCGGGCCAATCAGAACACCCTGTTCGGTACCCGCCCCAACCGGCATTGATTTAACCCGTTCGGCCAGCTTGGCGGCAAAGGTATCGTAAACACCGGCCTGAATATAAAGGCGGTTGGCACAGACACAGGTTTGCCCGGCATTGCGATATTTCGAGACGATGGCCCCTTCGATGGCGGCATCAATGTCGGCATCGTCAAAAACGATGAAAGGCGCATTGCCACCCAGTTCAAGGCTGAGTTTTTTAATGGTCGGGGCGCACTGGCCCATCAGAATGCGACCCACTTCCGTTGATCCGGTAAAGGAAAGTTTGCGCACTTTGTCCGACGCAGTAAGTGTTCCGCCAATTTCCTGTGCCGGGCCGGTAACAACCTGAAATACGCCTTTGGGAATACCGGCCTGCTCTGCCAGATAGGCAAGGGCCAGGGCGGTCAGCGGTGTTTGTTCAGCCGGTTTGACAATCATGGTGCAGCCCGCAGCCAGTGCCGGGGCGGCCTTGCGTGTGATCATGGCAGCCGGGAAGTTCCAGGGCGTGATCGCGGCACAAACGCCAATCGGCTGTTTTAACACGATCAGCCGTTTGTCAGTTGTGGGCGACGGGATGGTATCGCCATAAACCCGTTTTGCCTCTTCGGCGAACCATTCAACAAAGGATGCCGCATACATGGCTTCACCTTTGGCTTCCGCCAGCGGTTTGCCCTGTTCGGCTGTCATCATGGCGCCAAGGTCATCGGCATTTTCAACAATCAGGTTAAACCAGCGCCGCAAAATGGCCGCCCGTTCCTTGGCTGCCAGGGCGGACCAATCGGTAAAGGCACGTTCGGCGGCAATGATGGCGGTTTCGGTTTCAATACTGCCCAATACCGGCACGGTCGCAACAACGCTGCCATCAAACGGGTTGGTAACATCCAGCGTCGCGCCTTTCGGGGATGTGACCCATTTGCCATCAATCAGGCAGGCGGTTTTTAAAAGTTCGGGATTTTTCAGGTTAAGCATTTTTCCTCCTTGAAAGTTCATTATATTGAACTTATATCAATTAGTTGAACTTACGGTGCCGTCAAACACGGATTGAAGTCAAGAAGGAAAACAAATATGGCAGAGACAGAAGCGGCCAATACCGGTGCGACAGCCGTGCCCGCACTACGTCGTGCGGTTGCAATTATGGACTATGTTTCACAGACCTCAAAACAACCCAATGCGGCCGAGATCGGGCGCGTTCTATCCCTGCCCAAAAGCACCCTACACGGGCTTTTGCTCGCGATGATTGAACTGGGATTGTTAACAAGGGGGGCAGACGGTACCTTTAGCGCCGGTCCGCATCCAATGCGATGGGCGAACGGATTTTTGGCACAGAATGATCTGGTCGAGGTTTTCAAAACCTATTTTGCGGAGACTCGTGATTTCACGCAATATACCATCACGATGACAGTGCTGGACGGAAACAAGGTGGTTTATATCGCCTGTTCCAACGCCAATTTGCCTCTCGGTGTTACATTTCGCATTGGTATGCGTTTGCCTGCCGCCTTCACCGCAACCGGCAAGGCGCTGCTTGCCGAACTGGATCCGGTCACGCTTAAAGATCTGTTTGCCAGCCGGTTTCCTGACCCTTTGACATCACGAAGTGTGCGCAATCCCGGAGAGCTTGCAAGAGATTTGGAAGAAACCCGACAAAGGGGTTTTTCAATTGATGACGGACAGGTTCGGGAGGGAATGATCTGCTTGGGCACTGCACTGCATAACCACACAGGTGATGCTGTCGCCGGGTTGGCGATTTCGCTTACCCGCAGCGAGGCAACAGCCAAAGCCATCGCAGACCTGGGCGGGAAACTGGTCAATGCAGGCAGGGAAATCTCGCGGCGTCTTGGCGCCTGAAAAACGTGAAAATAAACCCTCACCCCGATTACAGGGACTGTTTTGAAAACCCCGTGCGAATAGCATAAGCCCAATCAGACCTGCCATTTTCATCGGCCCTTTGGGCGGCTTTTTCGTGGTCATATGCCACGGCAATCAGCTCAATATCGGGCAGGGCGGCGGGTTGGTTTACATTGATGGTCAAAAGGGCATATCGGGCGTGGGGTGATCCGCTTTCTGAAACATGGGCGGGTTCATCATCGTCATAGGCCGGGCAACCGACCGAATCGGGATTGATAATCGTGATGCCGTTTCGCGTATGCACGATATCGGGCCGATGGCTGTGGCCGACCAGCACAATTTTACAATCCGCTGCGCCATTGCCCAGCCGGGCGGAAATGGCGGTTTCGGCATCGCGGACCAGCCCGCCATTTTCAATTCGATCGATCAAATAGGTTTCGTCATCGTCGGGGGTGGCGTGGCAGGCAAAGATGCCCGGTGCGATCACGGTGGATTGCGGCAGCGCGCCCAGCCATTCGCGGTCCTGCTGTGTGATCTGGCTGGTGGCATAGCGGTCAGATGCGATCATGGTTTCAACGGGCAGGGTGGCAACCTGCCGGTCATGGTTGCCGCGCACGGTGATGGCATCAAGTTGACGCAACAGTTTCATGGTCTCGCACGGCCAAAGTGGCCCGGAAATGCAGTCGCCCAAATTAACAATGAAGTCCGCGCCTTCGCGCTGCTTTAAATCAGCCAGGACAGCTTTAAGCGCCAGGGCATTACCATGAATATCGGCAAGGATCGCTATTTTCATGCTGCTATCTGCCTGTTATGCCGTTAAGGCCTAAAATTATAGCGTTTATCCTATGAGAATCCCCAAAATAAAAACGGGGATGCCCAAAATGCACCCCCGTCTGATTGGTCGATCTAACCTTGTTTAACTGGCAAAGGCGAAATGTACCTTTACCGCCCTGCTGCGGTCGCGCGCCATGTCAAAGGCGGTGACGGCATCATCCAGTTCAAAGCTGGTGGTGATGATCGGTTTGACGTCAATCTTGCCACTATCAATGGCCTGTACCGCCTGGGCATATTCGACGTGGAAGCGGTGCGTGCCGACAATCATCAGTTCCTTGGCAACCACCGGGTTGAAGGATACCGGAATATCGCCAGCCACCCCAACCTGGACCAAAATGCCCTGCGGGCGCAGCATCCTGATGGCCGATCCAATGGCCGGGGCGGCAGCGGAGCATTCAAAGCACACATCAATCTGGCCTTTGCCTTCTTCGTATTTGGCAAGGTCGGTTGCATTGCGGGCAATGTTAACCGCCTTGTCCGCGCCCATTTGCAGGGCGACATCAAGGGCATAGTCCTGAAGGTCGGTGACAATAATTTCGGCAGCCCCGGCCTGTTTGGCCGCTGCAACACAAAGTGCACCAATCGGCCCGGCACCCGTAACCAAAACGCGCTTGCCCGAAAGATCGCCCGCACGGTTTACCGCATGCAGGCACACCGCCAGCGGTTCGGCACAGGCGGCCTGGGCCAGGCTGGTTTTGTTGGAAACCGGTACACATTGCGCGGCATTAACCGTGATCACATCGCGAAACGCGCCCTGAACATGCGGCAGGCGAATGGCCGAACCAAAGAACCGCATATCCAGGCAATGCTGTTGCAAATCCTTTTTGCAATATTCGCATTCCCCGCATGGGTGGCTGGGATTAAGGGCCACTTTTTGACCAATGCTAACATTATTAACATCGTCAGAGACGGCAATAACGGTGCCTGCAACCTCGTGCCCCAGAATGATAGGTTCGCGCACGCGGATCTGGCCGATCCCGCCTTCGTAAAAATAGTGAATATCCGAACCGCAAATCCCGCCAGCCCCTATGCGGACAGTGACCTGTCCGGGCGCAAGGGGGGCTACATGGTCGGTTTCGATACGCACATCCTGTTGTCCGTATAAACGGCAAACACGGGTTTCCATATTTTGATTACTCCATCAGGGACGGCAGCCAGGTCGAGAAGAACGGCACATAGGACACCAAAAACAGAATGATGATATTGGTGACAAGATAGGGCACCAAAGCCCGTATCACAGGGCCGAGCGGCGACTTGGCGATATTGGCGCAAATGAACATGCAAATGCCGACAGGCGGTGTCGTCAGGCCGATCATCAGGTTGAGAACGGCAAACACGGCGAAGTGGATCGGATCAATGCCGACATTTTGCGCAAGGGTGAGCAGCGGCACGAACAGAATGATCAGGGCGGCAATGGTTTCCATGAACATGCCGACCACCAGCAACACCAGATTGATCAGCAGGATCACGACATATTTGTTGTCGGTCAGGCTTAAGACGGCATTGGAAATCATGGTCGGGATATGTTCGGCCACCAGGATCCAGCCAAAGACATTGGCAAAACCGACCAGCGCCAAAATGGCAGCGGCGGTAATGGCACTGTCGATCAAAATACCCGGCACGGCCCGCAGGGGCAGGTCGCGATACACGAAGGCCCCGACGACAAAGGCATACAGGCTGGCAATGACGGCGGTTTCGGTGGGGGTGGCAATGCCGCTAAGCAGGCCGCCAATGATCAGGGCCGTCATGGCAAGCGCCCAAAACGCGCCGATAAAGGATTTGCCCAGTTCGCCAAAGCCCTGCCAGGGTTGATGTGGAAAGTCGTTTTTAACCGCCAGGATATAGGTCGTCACCATCATCGCCAGACCCATCATCATGCCCGGAAGGGCCCCGGCGATGAACATTTTACCCACCGAAATGCCCGACAGCGCGCCAACGATAATCATGGGCATGGAGGGCGGAATGATTGGCCCGACGGTTGAGGAGGCCGCAGTGACCGCCGCGGCAAACGGGCCGGAATAGCCCGCCCGTTTCATGCCCGGAATCATCATGCCACCAATGGAGGCGGCATCGGCAACAGCGGTGCCGGAAATGCCGCCAAACAGCATCGACCCGGCAACGTTGGTCAGGCCAAGGCCGCCGCGCATCCAGCCCACCAGCGCGTTGGCAAAGCGCACGATACGCGGCGTAATACCGCCGCCATTCATCAAATTACCGGCCAGAATAAAGCCGGGAATGCACAGCAGGACAAACACATCCATCCCGGCAAACATTTTTTGCGGGATAATGACCAGCGGCATGCCCTGCATCAACAGGTATGCCATTGATGACAGGCCGAGGGTAACGGCGACGGGCAGGCCAATCATCAGGCCCAGAACAAAAACACCCAGCAGGACAGCAAGGCTCATGGTAATTCTCCGGACTGGCCTTCGGGTTTGCCGTTAGATGCGCCAGCCAGTACGCGAACAACACGCAGCAGCGCAAAAAGCGACAGTAAAATCAGCAAAACAAAAACAGAGGCATGAACAAAATCCATGCGGACCCCCATTGCGGGCGAGGTTTGCCAGCGGCCAATCGACACAAACTGCCATGCGGGCATCACCAAAAGCCCGGCAAAAACCGTGGTCAGGATGGCCGACACCAGCAACAGCGTTTTCTGGATCGGGGCGGGCAGAATGTCCGTTACCAGTTCCACATTGACCAGTTCGCCATTGCGATAGGAAAGTCCAACGCCAAAGGCCGCCATATAAAGCAGGCATTGGCGGGTCAATTCCTCGGTCCAGACCGGCGATTCAGGCAGGAAGGTGCGCGCAAAGACCTGTACCAGAACCGTGGCAAAGAGCAGGCCAAAGGCAATGCCGGTCATAATACGGCACAGCGCGATCAAAAGGGCATAAAGACGGGCGGCGGTCACGATAACTCCCCTTTGCCGGGAATGGCCCGGCTGCCGATGACAGCCGGGCTTTAGAGACTTATTTCTTTTTGTTAAACAGGTCCTGGACAATCGGGCGAATGTCGTCAGACACGTTTTTCAAAACGGCAGCTTCGGCCTGCTTGGCAAAGGCAGCCTGGTCAACATCGACAAAGGTCATGCCTTTGTCCTGCAATTCCTTGGTCAGGCGTTTTTCGTCTTCCAGGAACAGGCCACGCTCGAATTTCTGTGCCCGGCTGGCGGCTTCCATCACGGCTTTTTTGTCGTCATCCGACAGTTTCTGCCAGGTGATTTCCGAAATGGTCAGATAAATCCAGGAACGGACATGGTCGGTTTTGTTGACGTATTTCTGCACTTCATTGAAGCTTGCCGATTCAATTAGCGCCAGCGGGTTTTCCTGGGCATCAATCGTGCCAGCCTGTAGGGAGGTAAACACTTCCGAGAATGCCATCGGCGTCGGGCGGGCACCCAGCGTTTTCCAGACATCAACAAAAAGCGGCACGTTCGGTACGCGCAGTTTCAGGCCATTCAGGTCCGCCGGGGTCTTGATCGGACGGTTGGAGGTCAGCTCACGCGGGCCACGGGCAAAATAGGCAATCGGGCGAATGCGCGCACGTTCAATGATCTGTTCTTCGATCTTCTTGCCAATGTCACCGCTGGCGACTTCGTCCATTTCCTCAAGCGAGGAATAGGCATAGGGCACAGCCAGCAATGCCGCCATCGGTGCCCAGTTTTGCAGGCTTTCACCGGTGATGGTCATGTCAACCGAACCCAGCTGCATGCCGTTGATCAGGTCAATTTCCTTGCCCAGCGTTTCGTTGGGGAAGACCTGCACTTCAATGCGGCCATCGGTCAGCTTTGACAGTTCTTCGCCAAATTTGACAGCGGCTTTGTGCCAGGCATTCTGTTCGTTGGCCAGGTGCCCCAGTTTCAGGGTCATTTCGGCGGCATTTGCACTGTGCATCATCAACAGTGCGGTTGCCCCGGCCATCAGCATGGTTTTTGTTTTCTTGAAAGTCAGCATCATTTTTCCTCCCGTAAATTGGTGATGCTTAGGGGGACGAAACCGGTTCGGAATCGTCGAATAGTTCGGAACGTGATTTGGCAATATCGGGCAGTGTCAGCAGAATTTCGCGGGTGTGCCGGCGCATGGCGTCCCCTGCTTTTTTCGGGTCGCCTGCTTCGATGGCGGCCAAAATGGCTTCGTGCTGGGCGACGATATCTTCCATCGAAAACTGGAAGTAACTTAAAAATCGCACCCGGTCGAGCTGGGCACGCACATCTTCAACCACCTTCCAGGCATATGTTTTTCCCGCAGATTCCGCGAGGCAGCGGTGAAAATCATGATCCAGGGCAAGAAAGGATTTGGCATCGCCCTGCATGGCGGTGCGCTGTTGGGCAATCAGGTCGCGCAGGCGGTTAATCGCGCCATTTGGCGGGTTGCTGGCGACATAGCTGGCAATATCGGCTTCGATGGCCTCGCGGACAAAACGGGCATCAATGACCGATGAAATGGAAATTTTGCGCACATAGGTGCCGCGCTGCGGGCGAATTTCCAGCAGGCCCTCGTCGGCCAGCTTGATAAAGGCCTCGCGCACGGGCTGGCGGCTGACATTGTAAGACCGGGCCAGTTCTGCTTCTGAAATCCGCACACCAGGCAGCAAATCGGCGCACACGATCCGCTCGCGAATGATGCGATGGATTTGCGGGCCAACCGCCTGATCGGTTGAAATAGACCAGTTATAATCGCCGGGATCGGTCATATTTTAACTCCTTGCGTTTTTTGCTTATGCTGCATACTACCATACTAGTCAACCATATTTTGACATGTTATGGTGACGATCAGACTTATAGACTGTGGACATGCAGCCACGCCAACACAGAGAGAACAGCATGAAACAAACCTGGAGATGGTTCGGCCCCCGCGATCTGGTCAGCATTGACGATATTTGTCAGGCGGGCGCGGAAGGGGTGGTGTCCGCCCTGCATCACATTCCCAGTGGCGCGGTCTGGAGCCCGGCCGAAATCGCCAAGCGGCAGGCCGAAATTGCCACCATGAAAGATGGTGCACCGTCGGGTTTGAAATGGGACGTGGTTGAAAGCCTGCCGGTTTCTGAAGCGATTAAAAAGCAGGAAGGTCCGTGGCGTGAGCATATAGAGGCTTACAAACAAAGCCTGCGTCATCTCGCCGACGCTGGCATCGAGATTGTCTGTTATAATTTCATGCCGGTGCTGGACTGGACGCGCACGCATTTGAACTGGCGTCTGCCCAATGGCGCGACCTGCATGCGTTTTGATCTGACCGATTTTGTCGCCTTTGACCGTTATATTCTTGAACGTCCGGGGGCATCCGAAGGCTATGACGCTGCCCTGTTGGCACAGGCCGAAGAACGCTTTGCCAATATGGATGAAGAACGCCGCGCGCAACTGACCCGCACGGTGGCCTTTGGCCTGCCGGGCTCGGTCGAGCAACTGACGCTGGATGATCTGCGGGCGTTGCTAAAAAGCTATGCCGGGATTGATGCCGAAAAACTGCGCCAGCATTTGATTGATTTTCTGGCCGAGGTGGTGCCGGTTGCCCGCGAAGTTGGTATTCGCATGTGCTGCCATCCAGATGACCCGCCCTTCGAGCTTTTGGGCCTGCCGCGCATCATGTCCACCGAGGAAGATTATCGCCGTATCATCGAGGCGGTTGATCTGCTGGAAAACGGCATTACGCTGTGTTCAGGCTCGCTGGGGGTTCGCGCGGAAAATGACCTGCCGGGCATGATGAAACGCCTGGGGCATCGTGTGCATTTTATTCACTTGCGCAACACGCTGCGGGAAAGCGAAGGCTTGCCCTGTTCGTTTCATGAGGCGGAACATCTTGGCGGGGACACCAATATGGTAGACCTGATCGAGGCGATTTTGCACGAGGAAGCCAGGCGTAACGCCGCAGGCCAGAGCGACTGGAACATTCCATTCCGCCCTGATCACGGGCAGGATATTCTTGATGACCTTAACCGTCAGGGGCAGCCGGGTTATCCGGCCATTGGCCGCCTGAAGGGGCTGGCGGAACTGCGCGGCGTGATGACCGCCCTGATGATGCGACCCAATAGCAAGGCAGCGGAGTAACCATGACGGGATCATCTCAGTCCGCCAGTACAGGTTGGCCGCAAAATCCGCTGGGTGATGCGGGCAATGGTATTGTCCATATTGGTGTGGGCGCGTTTCATCGCGCCCATCAGGCGGTCTATACCCAACAAGCGATGCAGGCCGCTGGCGGGGACTGGCGCATTATTGGCGTCACCCCGCGCAGTACCGATATCGCCGATCAGTTAAATGCCCAGGATGGGGCGTTTTGTGTGGTTGTGCGCAACCCCGCCGGGGATGAATGCCAAACCATTCACACCATTTCCCATGTGCTGGCCGCCGCGCGCGAGCCTGAAGCCGTGTTTGATGCGTTATGCGACCCCGCCATTCGTATTGTGACCTTAACTGTCACGGAAAAGGCCTATGGCATTGACCGGCAGACCATGAAAGTATCGTCGGATCATCCGGCGATCGCCCATGATCTGGCCCATCCCGGCCAGCCGACAGGCGTGATTGGCATACTGACCGAGGCTCTGCGCCGCCGTCGTGATATGGGCCATGCGCCCTTTACCTGTCTGTGCTGCGATAATTTGCCGGAAAATGGCGCGGTGTTGCGCGCCGGGATGGTTGATTTCGCCAGTCGCCTTGATGCCGACCTTGGCGACTGGATTGCACAAAATGTGCATTTCCCAAGTTCGATGGTGGACCGCATCACCCCGGCATCCACCGATGCCACCTATGAAACGGTCCGTGCCATGACCGGCCATGACGATGCCTGCGCGGTTGAAACCGAACCGTTTTCGCAATGGGTGATCGAGGATGACTTTCCCATCGGCCGCCCGGCCTGGGAAAAGGCCGGTGTTTTGATGGTCGATGATGTTCGCCCTTACGAACATATGAAGCTGCGCATGCTTAATGGCAGTCATTCGCTGATTGCCTATTTGGGGCAACTGGCGGGCTATAAATATGTGCGCGATGTGATGGCCGATGAAGATTGCGCCAAACTGGTCCGTCATCATATGGATGCCGCTGCGGCAACATTGACACCGCTGGCGGAACTGGATTTTGCCGATTATGCCAATGACCTGGTGGCACGGTTCTGTAACCCGGCCATTGCCCATGAAACCCGGCAAATTGCGATGGATGGCACGGAAAAACTGCCGCAACGTCTGCTGGCACCAGCATTGGAAGCCGCAAATGCCGGGTCGGATATGTCCAGTTTTGCCCTGGCGGTTGCCATGTGGATGGCCTATGTCCACAAGCTGGTGGCAGAGGGGCAGGGGGACCGTATTTCTGATCCGCGAAAGGACGAAATCGCCACCGCCCTGTCAGAAGCACAGAATGCGGATGCTGTTTATGAACGCTTGGTTGCCTTGCCCGGCCTGTTCACCCCGGCATTGCTGGCCCATGAGCCGTGGCAGCCAGCTGTCACAAACTGGCTGACTGTTATCCTGAATGACGGGGTTCTTGCCGCTGTTCGCAAACAGATTGCGGCGTAATCCGGGCATTCGTGACGCCGCGACCAAAGCGATGATGTTAAAACCCGCTCCTTGCAAACAGGGGCGGGTTTTTTCAGGTTATTCGTGTCACCTTGTTTGATACTGCGTTTGGCAGGGGTAAGGCCCTGATTGCAAAAGGGGATGGATACGCCTATCTCCAGTGCGCAGGTGTTAAGGGCCACACGGTGTTTTACCCTGCAGGTTCAAACAGGCAGGGACGATATATGAGCAAACCCGCGATGCTTTCTGCACCGCCCGTTGGCCCGGATAACAAGGCACGTGCGCAAAAACTGGCTGCCAAAAAACGGCTTGCCCTGTTAACGCTGCTTTTTGCCTGTGGCTGTTTTGTTGGCCTGACAGTTTATGATCCCGACCACCAAAGTTGGTGGGTGGGGTTGTTTGTGGCAATGGCCGAGGCGGCAATGATTGGTGGTCTGGCGGACTGGTTTGCCATTGTTGCGCTGTTTCGTCATCCGCTGGGCCTTAAAATTCCCCATACCGCGATCATCCCGCGCAGCAAGGATAAAATTGCCCGTAATCTGGCCGATTTCATTTGCGACCATTTCCTGGGCAAGGATCATGTGCTGGAAAAAATTCGCGAATTTGACCCGGCAGACCGGCTGGCGAAATATTGTGCCAATCCCCAAACATCGGCGCAAATGGCCGATCTGGTGGTGAAGTTTGCCCCGCGCCTGATGTATTTGCTGGATAGTGCCGAATTGCAGGAATTTGTGCGCACAACAACCCGCGAAAAACTGCGCGAGGCGGATGTTGGCAAACTTTCGGCCCGGTTTATCACCATCCTGACCCAGGATGGCCGCCATCATGAAATGGTCGACAGCCTGTTAAATGATATTGCCGATTTCACCAATAGTGATGAAACCCGCAATATGCTGGCCGATAAAATTGCCGGTGAATTATGGTCGGTGCTGCGCTGGGTGAACCTTGATAAGGCAGTTGCCGATAATATTACCGAAAAGGTGGCCGTTGGCCTGCGCGAACTGATCCAGGATCTGGCCGACAACAAGGACCACGAACTGCGCCTGAAATTTGAAAATAAAATCCCGGTTTTTATTGACCGTTTGCAAACAGACCCGGTTTTGCGCGCGCGCCTTGACCAGTTTCGCGACCGAATGCTCGATAATCAGGAATTATCGGATTATATCGCCCATATCTGGCGCAAAACCCTGAACTGGTTGCGTTCCGACCTTGCCAATCCACAATCGGAAATTCGCCGCGCCATTATCGGGGCGTCGCAAAATATCGGCACCAAACTGGATGCTGATCCGGATATGAAAAACTGGCTTAACCTGTGGGTTCTGGAAACGGTGGACCCTTATATTGGCGAATATCGCGAAAAGATCCGCCATTTCATCAAGGAGCGGGTACAGGCCTGGAGTGCCGATGAACTGACCGCCCAGCTTGAACTGGCGATGGGTAGCGATTTGCAGTCAATCCGTCTGAATGGAACGCTGGTTGGGGCGCTGATCGGCGGGGTTTTGTTTGCAACCATGCAGTTTATCGGCTGGTTGACCGTGCAGTTTTAAAAAAGGGCTGGCGATTATCGCCAGCCCCGAACATCATCAAACAGTGCTGTCTGTTTGTCCTTAAAAGCGTTTCTCAGGCCGCTTTAACCGAGGTCAGGAAGGTTTCGACCTTCTTGCTCAGCTCCTCGGCCTGCCGGGACAGATCGCCCGATGCCGACAGGACCTGTTCGGCAGCGGCCCCGGTGGAGGACGCGGCTTCGTTAACCCCGTGAATGTTCGATGTCACTTCGCGGGTGCCAGAGGAAGCTTCCCGGACATTGCGGGTGATTTCTTCTGTGGCGGCACCCTGTTGTTCAACCGCACTGGCAATGGATGCCGCGATTTCATTGATTTCGGTAATGGTGCTGCTGATCGACTGGATCGCGTCGACAGCCCCATTGGTCTCCTGCTGAATGCCGGTGATCTGGCTGGTGATGTCGTCGGTTGCCTTGGAGGTGGCATTGGCAAGGTTTTTGACCTCGGCGGCAACAACGGCAAAGCCTTTGCCCGCTTCACCGGCGCGTGCGGCCTCAATCGTGGCATTCAGGGCCAACAGGTTGGTTTGGGCGGCGATGTCACTGATCAGACCAACCACATCACCAATTTTTTGCGCCGCCTCGGCCAGGCCACGAACCTGGGTATTGGTCCTGTCTGCTTCGGCAACCGCCTTGTTGGCCACCTGGGCAGACTGACTGACCCTTTGCGAGATCTGCGCAATGGAGGCAGTAAGCTGTTCCGATGCCCCGGCAACGGTTTCCACATTGTTCGATGCCTGTTCGGCTGCCGCAGCAACGGCAGTGGACTGGCGGCTGGTTTCTTCGGCGGTTGCCGTCATCGAGGTGGCGGTTGCCTGCATTTCTGTTGCGGCGGATGCCACGGTTCTCAGAACGGCGGAAACATCGGCATCAAAATCGTTGGTGAGCTTGTCAATCAGTTGTGCGCGTTCTTCCCGGCGTTTTTGTGCCTTGACCTCTTCGGCGGCCAGCTCTTCGGCTTTGATCATGTTTTCCTTGAACACGATCACGGCAGCGGCCATTTCGCCAACTTCATCCTTGTGGTCCGTTCCCGGAATTTCAACGGTTTTATCGCCTTCCGACAATTTCCGCATTGAGTCCGTAATTGTCACGATCGGGCGCGAAATACCATTGCCAATGATCCATGCTGCCGCAATTCCAAAGATAACGGCAAGGGCTGCAAGAATTTCACCGGTGACGATCGCCTGCTGGTTTTCCGCGATGACACTGGTTCCCAGCTCATTTTGTTCTTCGGTGATGGTATCGGTAAATTTATCAAGACTGACTCTTAACTTTCCCCCGATCGGACGGATTTTATTATCCAGAATACGTTCCTGCTCGTCCGGGTTTTTGATGGCCAGCAGGATGTTAAACTGGGAAACAAAATCGCTGATATTGTTATTAACATCCTGAATGATCTGGTCTCTTTCCGGCGACACGATCAGCTCCTTGAGTTGTTTTCCAAGCTCAAGCGATTGATTCATATTTTTCAGGGCCCGGTCAGAAAGCTCTTTCGAGGGGTTATCTTTATACATTCGTGCGACAAGCCGCGTGTCGAGAATGTTGGTCAGCATGTTGTTTGCGATATTGGACTGCTTGGCAATAAGCTGATAGCGCTGAAAGTTTTCGTTGCCTGATTGCAGGGCAAGGACGCCGGTAATGGCGATCGCCAGTAAAAGGACGAGGATTATTCCAAACCCAGAAGAGATTTTATAGGAAATCTTTATATTTTTAAGGAAGTTCATTCAGTGAAGCTCCGGAGGTTGGGTGGGTGAGTTCGCAGAGCCGGTTTGTGCCAGTTGCGTATAAAATTCGCGTTGTTATATGTCGGCACAAGAAAATGAAGCCGATCCGGACAGATATGCCTTTTATGTATAAGGAGAAGTTGAAGTAATATACTAAAGGCGAATTTGACAACCCGATCATATAGGATTCAATTTAAGAATTCTTCAAAAAAATTGTTTAATTTTATGTAATATATGTGTTTTTTGCGATGGAGGCGGGCGGGAATTTCACGCAAAAATTTTTTGAAACAGCGAGATACAATAAGAGGAAGTGTAGATTTATGCTTTTGCGATCAGAAAGTGTGTTGATGGCGGGCGCTTTTGTAACTGTCAGTTTTCCGCCTGGCCAGATTTGAACTGGCTGTAACAATTTTGCGGCATATACCATGTTAAATAGGCATTGGCCGTATTTTGCTGTCCGGACGTAGGATTTTGGGGAAAATTCTATCAGGGACACGGAGTATAAAATGCGAATTATGATATCGGTCGATATTGAAGGTGTTGCTGGCGTTAACGAGACGATACAGGGGCGTCGCGGCAACCCGGAATATGAGGTTGCCCGTCGCTTGATGACACAAGAAGCAAATGCCGCCATCGCCGGGGCCTTTGATGGAGGGGCAAGCGACGTTATCGTTGCGGATTCTCATGGTCCGATGCGCAATATCATTGCCGAGGATCTGGACGAACGGGCGCGCCTTGTGTCGGGCAAGCCCCGGCCGCTCTCTATGATTCAGGGGATTGATGACAACCATGATGGTGTTGTTTTGATCGGCTATCACGGTGCGGCATCGAATAGCGGGGTGATGGCCCATACCGTTAGCGGCATGGCGTTTCATTCGATCGAGATTAATGGCATTCGTGCCGGTGAACCGACGCTGTTTGGCGGATATGCCGCCGAGATTGGCGTGCCGTTGCTTGCCGTCAGTGGCGATGATTGCCTGGCACAGGAAATTTCCGAACAGTTCCCCGCAGCGCGCCGGATTGTCGTGAAGGAGGCACTAGGCGCCCATGCGGCCAACAGCCTCTCACCCGCCCGCGCGCGTGATCTGATCCGGCGTGAGGTGGCTGATGCTGTTGCCAAATCGGCACAGGCCAAAGTTGAAGCCCCGTGCCAGATGCCGCTTGATGTCGCGGTGCGGTTCCATAAATCGCTTTATGCCGATGCGGCTGCATTATTGCCGATTATGGAACGGGCAGATGCCCATACAGTGTGTTTTCAGGCAAAAAGCCACGCCACGGCAATCGGCGTTATTTCGGCATTGTCGCTGATGATTGCAGGCCTGCAATAATCAGTTTTTTGACGGATTAACAAAAACAAACAGCGGTTTGCATTAAAAAATAAAAGGGTCCGGCATGGTGTCCGGGCCCTTTATGTTCGTCACAGGTAAGCGGGCGTTAACTGGCGCGTGTCAGAAAGGCTTGAAATTCGGGCAGGGTTTTGCCCGTATATCCCGCACTCGCACGCCCAAACCACATGGCGTTCAGCACGGCTTCCTCAACCGCTTCGACAGTGGCATGAAAAAAGACATTCATGCTGTTTTCGGCAAGCCGGGTGGCGTCATATTGCATCGTGCCGGTGCGCGAATGGCTGTTTTGGGTGGAAAAGGCAATGGCAATGTCGCCGCTTTGATGACCCCAGAAACTGCCCATCCGGCCCAGTGCCGCGCCAGCCCGTTTGGAAATTCGGCCCAACTGGCGGGAATCCAGCGGGGCGTCGGTTGCCAGCACAATAATGATGGAGCCTTTATCCTGGGCATCGGGCATGGCGGGGTTAAAGGCCGCGTATTTTTTGCCCAGAACCCGCAATTCCGATTTTTGCCCAAAATTGGACAGGACAAGGGCGCCAAGATGATACCGGGACGATCCATCAACCGTGACCAGCCGGGATGCAGACCCGATACCGCCGGTAAAGCCAAAGGTTTTCATGCCGGTCCCCGCGCCAACGGTGCCCTGCTCGAAATTTTCGTCGGCCTGGTCAATGGCGTGATCCACCATTTCCTCGGTCACATGAAAGGCCTGGATGTCGTTAACCACACCGTCATTGCATTCCAGCACCAGCGGATTGACGGTTGCGGTTTTGCGACCGATGGCCGGGTTTTGGCGAATGGCCCGTTTGATCAGGGCTTTGCCACAATCCCCAACCGCAAATGTATTGGTCAGGACAATCGGTGTTTCGATTTCACCCAGCTCGTCAAGCTGCACAAGGCCGATGCTTTTGCCAAAGCCGTTTAACACGGCAGAGGCGGCATGAACCGGCCGGTCAAACAGATCGCCGCCATGTGGCAAAATGGCCGTAACACCGGTTCGTGCTGTCGTGCCTTGATTAAGAGTAGTATGCCCCACCTTAACACCGGGAACATCGGTAATCAGGTTTTTTGGCCCGGTCGGGTGTACCCACCAATCACCAGGCGACATGTTGTCGCGAAATTGCACAGTCATGTTTTTCTGCCGTTCGGGTTGCAGCTTATTCCCTGTCAAGTTTCGGGTCGAGTGCGTCATGCAGACCATCGCCCAGAATATTGAAGGATAGTACCGTAATGAAGATGGCAAGCCCCGGGAACAGGGTCAGGTGCCATTCACCCGCCATCATGTAATCGCGCCCTGTCGAAAGCATCGCCCCCCATTCGGCCGTGGAGGGTTCCACACCCAGGCCAAGGAATGACAGGCTGGTTGCGGTGATAATGGAGGTACCAATACGCATGGTGAAATAAACGATCACCGCGCCCAAAACACCGGGCAGAATGTGACGGAACATGATGATGAAGTCCGACGCCCCCGCCGCACGGGCAGCTTCGACATAGGTGCTTTCTTTATGGGCCAGTGTGCCGGAACGCACGATACGGGCAAATGCCGGAACACTGAAAATGGCGACGGCCACAATCACGTTGGTCAGGCCCGGGCCAAGAATGGCGACAATGCCAATGGCAAGCAACATGCCGGGAAAGGCAAACAGAACATCCGACACCCGCATGGTGCAGGCATCCAGCCAGCCGCCATAATACCCGGCAAAAAGCCCGGCCAGAACACCAATGACAGCACCGACAGAGACCGAGGTAAAGCCGATAAACATCGACAATTTGGCCCCGTTTAACAAACGGGCGAAAATATCGCGGCCAAATTCGTCGGTCCCGGCCCAATGCAGGGCGCTTGGCGTTTGCAGCGTGTTCATATAGTCAAAGCTGTCTGGCCCGAAGGGCAAAATAAACGGGGCCAGAAAGGCGGTGACATACATCAGCAACAGAAAAATGCCTGCTGCGACGGCGATTTTGCGTTTGCCAAACCGTTTCCAGAATTCCTTGAACGGACTGGTCGCTTTTTCGTCGGGGGCCGGGGCCGCATCAATGACGATTTCGGGTTGTTGCGTCATCACGGTATCCTAGCTATAGCGAATTTTCGGGTTGATCAGCCCGTAAAGGACATCAACCAAAAGATTGATCAGCAGAAATTCAAGCGAGAAGATCATGATCTCGGCCTGAACAACGGTGTAGTCACGGAAACGGATCGCATCGAGCAAAAGTGCGCCCATGCCCGGCCAGCGAAACACCTGTTCGATCACAATGGAGCCCCCCAGCAAAAAGCCGAACTGAAGGCCCGCCATGGTGACAACAGGGATCAGGGCATTGCGCAGGGCATGTTTCCAGATCACGATCTTTTCCTTCAGGCCCTTGGCCCGTGCGGTGCGAATGTAGTCTTCGCGCACCACCTCGATCACGGCGGACCGGGTAAAGCGGGCCATAATGGCCGCCACACCCGCCCCCAGGGTCAGCGACGGCAGGACAAGGTCCGAAGGACTGTCAAAGCCGCTGGTGCCAAACCAGCCCAACTGGACCGAGAAAAACTGCATTAAAAGCAGCCCCAGCCAGAAAGGCGGCATGGAAATACCCGAAACAGCCGCGAACATGCCAGCATGGTCGCCAATGCTGCCCCGTTTGACAGCCGAAATCACACCCGAGAGCAGGCCAAACAGAACCGACCATCCCAAAGAACACAGGGCCAGCCATACTGTGGGCATAAAGGCCCGGCCAATCATGGTGGTGACGGGCTCGTGTGTGCGCAAAGAGGTGCCGAGATTTCCGCTCAGGATATTGCCAATGAATTTAATGTACTGCTGGTATAAAGGCGCATCCAGATTAAGCGTTCGACGAACGGTCTCCACTTCTTCCAACGTGGCAGTATCGCCCGCCAGCACACGGGCCGGGTCGCCCGGCAGTGCGTGAACAAACAGAAAAACAAATATCGAAATCAGAAACAGAACCGGGATTAGCGCAAAAAGCCGTCGCAGAAAATATTGAACCATTTGGTGCTCTTGGTGTCGGCGGCCCGGTAATATCGGGTGATATTACCGGGCCGGAAGTTTCAGGCGGGCTTATTCTTCAAACGCGGCGTGGGCATATTGCATGGTGCCATCGGGCATCGGGAATGCACCGGTCAGGCCTTTTTTACGGCCTGCAAGGGCATTTTCGATAGCCAGCCAGACAACCGGCTTGTCTTTCCAGATCTGTTTCTGGGCGATGTCATATGCTTCGGCACGTTTTGCCGGATCAGCGCTTTCAAGGGCATCATTAATGGCCTTGTCCACAACCGGGTTGGAATAAAACGCTTCGTTATACATGTTCGGGATCCAGCCTTCGGTCGAATAGACCGGGCGCAGATGCCAGTCGGCATCACCGGTCGAGGGCGACCAGCCACCAATCACCGTATCAAATTCGGCGTTTTCCGGCGTTACGTTGGAACCAAACAGCTTTTCAGCACGGGTTGCGCCTTCCAGCGGAACGATATCAACCTTCACATTGATCTGCGAAAGCTGCTGTTTGATGAACTGCAACATGCGTACTTCGGTCGAGTTGTTACGCGCCCAAAGATTGATCGAGAAACCATCGCCATAACCGGCTTCTTTCATCAGTTCCTTGGCCTTGGCAACATCAGTGGTCAGGGCCGGGGTCTGGGTGGCATGGAACTGGGTTGCCGGGGCAATCGGTGAATCCGGCACAATGGCATGGCCGCCATAAACCACCTGGGTGAAGGCTTTTTTGTCAATCGCCAGGTTAAAGGCTTCGCGAACGCGAATATCCTTGAATTCCTTGCGCATCATGTTCATCGCCATAACCCAGACCGAAATGCCCGGTTTTTCCAGCACTTCGTATTTGTCGGATTCACTGACACGCTTCATCAATTCGGCCGGCAGGATCGGCACGAACTGAACTTCGTCCGACATCAGCATGGAAACACGGGTTCCGTTTTCCGCGACCGGATAGAACGTAACCTTGTCAACCTTCGGCCATTCGGAATCCCAATAGTTTTCGTTCTTGACGACAACCATTTTTTCGCCCGGAACCCATTCCTGGAATTTGAACGGGCCGGTACCAACCGGATGCTTGGCAATGTCTTTGCCATATTTCTTGATCGCAGCCGGGCTTTCCATCACGACCGACGGATGGGCCAGCGTGTTGATCATGGCGCCAAACGGTTTGCTCAGATGAATGACAACGGTGTATTCATCCGGCGTTTCAACCGATTCAACCAGTTTGAACAGGCTGTGTTTTTTCAGATTCAGGCTGGCATCGGCCAGGCGGTCCAGGTTGAATTTGACGGCTTCGGCGTTGAAATCGGTGCCATCCTGAAACTTCACACCCTTGCGCAGATGCAGGGTAAAGGTTTTGGCATCGTCACTGCCTTCCCAACTGGTTGCCAACTGCGGGACCAGCTTCATGTCGCCGTCAAATGCGATCAGGCGTTCGTAAATGCCGTTCGCGACAGAATAATCGACATTGTAGTTGGAATCCTGCGGGTTCAGACCCTGGATGATCTGGTTCAGCGCGATGGAAAGGTCGGCTGCCTGGGCGGCGTGCACGGTGCCAAAGGCCCCGGCAAGCATGGTTGCGCCAAGAACCGCATTTTTCAGATGTTTCATGTGGTAATGCCTCTTTGCTGATCTGAGTGTTTGTTTATTGTTGTTGGATGTTGAAGGACTGGACGTTCATTCCGCTGCGACGAAATGTCCCTGCGAGATTTCCTGCAAGGCAAGCCTGGCAGGAGGATTGTGAATGGAGCGGATCGGACTGGGCACTTCGCCGGTAATGAGCGGGCGGTTTTCAATCCGAAAGGCCGGGTCGGGAATGGGGGCGGCATCCATCAGGCGACGGGTATAGGCATGGCCGGGATGTTCAAACACATTGCGCCGCGGGCCTGTTTCAACAATTTGCCCCAGATACATCACCGCAATGCGATGGCTGACCCGTTCCACCACGGCCATGTCGTGCGAAATAAACAGCCAGGCCAGGCCAAATTTCTGCTGCAAATCCATCATCAGGTTAACCACCTGCGCCTGCACCGAAACGTCCAGGGCCGAGACGGCCTCGTCCGCAATGATCATTTTGGGGTTGGTACCCAGGGCACGCGCAATTGCAATACGCTGGCGCTGCCCGCCAGAAAAGGCATGCGGATAGCGTTTGGCGTGGTCGGCAGAAAGACCGACCTGTTCCAGCAGCCATACCGCGCGATCCATTGCCGATTTCGGCGTTTCAAGTTTGTGAATCAGCATCGGTTCACAAATTGAATACCCCACCGTCAGGCGCGGATTAAGCGAGGCATACGGATCCTGGAAGACAAACTGGATCTGGCGGCGCAGCTTTTGCAAATCCGTATTGGACATGGATGACATGTCCTGGCCGTCAAACATCAAACGGGATGAGCGCGACTGCACCAGTTTCAGGATGGATCGACCCGTGGTGGATTTACCACAACCGGACTCGCCCACAAGACCCAGCGTTTCACCGGGCCAAATATCAAGATCAATGCCCTCAACAGCATGGACACGCTTGGTGGTTTTGCTCAGCAATCCTTCCTTGATGTCGAAATGCGTGGTTAATTCACGCACCGACAAAAGCGGCGGCTTTGAATAATCAATTATGCTTGCCGGGGTGGTTTCCTCCACCGCTTCCTTGCCCGGAATGACAAACCGTTTGGGCAGATCACTGCCCTTCATGGAGCCCAGGCGCGGCACAGCCTGCAACAGGGCCTTGGTATAGGGATGCTGCGGATTGGCAAAAACATCCTTGACCTTGCCTTCCTCGACCTTTTCGCCGTGATACATCACCACCACGCGATCGGCGATTTCGGAAACAACGCCCATATCGTGGGTGATAAACAGCACCGACATGCTGTTTTCAACCTGCAAATCGTGAATAAGCCGCAAAATCTGTGCCTGAATGGTCACGTCAAGCGCCGTTGTCGGTTCATCGGCGATCAGCAATTGCGGGCGACACGAAAGGGCCATTGCAATCATGACACGCTGACGCATCCCGCCCGAAAGATGGTGCGGATAGCGTTTCATGACATTGCTGGCATCGGGGATACGGACCTTTTCCAGAACCTCGATGGCGATCCTGGTGGCTTCCTTGCGCGATTTTTTCTGGTGGGTGGCAATTGCCTCGATCAACTGTTCGCCAATGGTGAATACCGGGTTAAGCGACGTCATCGGCTCCTGAAAGATCATCGAGATTTCATCGCCCCGCAGGGTGCGGGCGTTCTCGTCATCAAGTTTGCAAATATCAACGGTTTTGCCGTTTCGCAGTTGCAAATTGATCGATCCATCGGTGATCTTGCCGTTACCAAATTCGATCAGGCGCATCAGCGACAGCGCGGTAACGGATTTTCCCGACCCGGACTCACCGACAATGGCGACGGTTTCGCCTTTGTAAACGTCAATATCCAAACCCTTAACGGCAGTGACAGGTGCGTTTTCATTGCCAAAGGCAACAGTCAGGTTGCGGACGGATAACAGTGTCGGGCGCGTTTGTTCAGCCATTCAATATTCCCTGAAACTCGGTCACGGTATCGGTTGCCGTAAGGTTTTTTGTTTGTGCTGTGACGTTAACCATCGATGATCGCTTCTGCCAAAGCTGTTTTGGCAACATCTATGCCGATTTTGCATAGTTTTTCGTAATGGCCTGTTTTTGCAGGTGCGAAAGGGCCTTGGCGCAAACTTTGATGATGGTTCATTTTTATCAAATCGGGCTTTTGAAACGCCTGAAACTCTATGCCGTGAGGGTATGAGACCCCCAAAGCGCGCCAAAACCCGGCCTTGTCAGGTCCCCCGGCTGCCATAAAATGCCCGCATTCAAATTTTCCGTTTTTCAACCCGGAGCCTTCATATGACCCATCGCTTTTCACTGGCCGTTCATGGCGGTGCAGGGACGATTTTGCGCAGCAAAATGACCGCCGAAAAAGAAGCCGCCTATCATGCCGGTTTGAAAACGGCATTGCAGGCCGGATATGCGGTGCTGGAAAAAGGCGGATCAGCGGTTGATGCCGTGGTGGAGGCCGTTTGTGCCCTGGAAGACAACCCGTTATTCAATGCCGGACGCGGGGCGGTTTTTACAAGCGATGGCAAGCATGAAATGGATGCTGCCGTCATGGAAGGCACACAGCGCAATGTTGGTGCCATTGCCGGTATTTGTGGCCCGCGCAATCCTGTTCGGCTGGCGCGCGAGGTGCTGGATCATTCCGACCATGTGTTCTTTGGTGCGGATGCCGCGCTGGCAATTGCACAAAAAGCGGGGTTGCCATTTGAGGACGCCGATTATTTTCACACCGATGCCCGCTGGAATGCCTTGCAGGAAACGTTGAAGTTACGCGCCCAGGGCCTGGAAAGCGACGACCCCGCCCGGCGTCATGGCACGGTTGGCGCAGTTGCGCGCGATGTCAACGGGCAGGTGGCTGCCGCGACCTCGACCGGGGGTATGACGGCCAAGGCCCCGGGCCGGATTGGTGACACACCGGTGATTGGCGCGGGCACATTTGCCGATAATGCCACCTGTGCGGTGTCGGCCACCGGGCATGGCGAGGTTTTTATTCGCTATTGTGCGGCCCATGAAATTGCGGCCCGCATGCGCCATGCAGGGCAAAGCCTGGCCGATGCGGCCAACCATGTGGTGATGGAAGACCTGGGCAAAAATGACGGTTCTGGCGGGTTGATTGCCGTGGATGGCGCGGGCAATGTTGTCATGCCGATGAACAGCGAAGGCATGTATCGTGGCGTTGTCACCCAGGATGGCCGGTTCGAGACCTATATCTATAGCGATGAAACGCCCGCCTAAGCTGCGTGGGGTTATGCCTGGCCCGTCCCTGTTTTTGCGACGGGTCAGGTAATATCGGCCAGCGCATCCCATAATTTGCGGGTAATGGACCGTTTGGTATCCGCCTTGCGGTAAATTTGAATGTCCAGGGCATGGCGCCAGCTTGCGGCATCAATTTCAACCAGTTCGCCGCGCGCAAGTTCCGTTTTGGCGCAGCTTTCGGGCACCAGTGTCAGGGCGCCAAATTCAATCGCCATGCGTTTGACAAATTCCGAAGTCGGGCTTTCGCTGATGCGTTTGATTTTTTTGCGTACGATCGGGTTTTGGCTGAAAATCATGCCCTCGATTTCAGCAAAATAGCCATTTTTTGAATAGCCGACATACGGAATTTCTCCGTCTGTATCAGGATGGATAACAGCGTTACCCTGATCATCGGCCGGGGCGACCAGGATCATGTTTTCGCTGGCAAGTGTCATGGCGCGAAACTGGGTGGTGTCAAACAGAACCGGGGCCTTCGGGCTGCAATATTGCAACACAAAATCAATGTCGCCATCGGCCAGATGGCGCACCATGTCATGAAAATTTTCCGTCATGATATGGCTGGTAAACGGGCCAATCGCCTGCTGCACCTGTTTTAACCAGTTTGGAATGAAACTGATGCTGAGCGTGCTGGCCGCCGCAATCCGGATATCCGGGCGGCCGGAATGCTGGATTTGATGAAACTGGGCACGGTCATGGTAAATATCGTGCAGAACATTTTCAGCCGTATCGCGAAACAGGCGGCCTTCTTCCGTCAGGGTAATGGGGTAGGTGCGCCGATCAATCAAATCGGTGCCAATCCAGTTTTCCAGGGCACGAATGCGGCGGCTAAAGGCCGGTTGTGTGACATTGCGTTCCTCGGACGAACGCGAAAAATTGCGTGTCCGGGCCAGTGAGACAAAATCCTCTAGCCATTTTATTTCCATGTTACAAGCCCTTGATCTGACGGTCACAGGCGTGTTGTAGCACTGCATTATGGAATAATGCGATCATATTTGTAATTTCACGTCGGCAATACGGGCTTTTGCCCAATCCCTGATATCCCTGCCAGCTTGCCAATGGGAACGCCCACACGACAGTTTGGTGAAGTTTCCTGTATGGAGACCACCTGACAGGAAACTCAATATTTGTAAAATTGATTTAGGCATTTATTCTCTAATCGTTTATCAATATGAATTAATGCGCTAAGATAATTTGGTAATTTGTAAAATTCGGGAGCATGCCCTTGAGGCATCCTAAACTGTTAATTATTGCGGACGATCTGACAGGTGCGCTGGATGCGGCGTCTCCTTTTGCAATGCAGGGTTTGCGGGTGCAGGTGGCATTGCGTCCCGATGCGCTGGACCAGGTTTTAACGCAAGGGGCGGATATTGTTTCGGTATCAACGGCCAGTCGTGAATTACCGGCATCGGATGCCCGGGGTATTATCCGGAGGGTGCTGTCCGCGGTGCCGCCCGAAACAATGGTGTTCAAAAAGATAGACAGCCGGTTAAAAGGAAATATTGCAGCGGAATTATCCGTATTTGATTTTCAGCGCGCACTGGTCATTCCTGCAATTCCCGCTTTTGAACGCAATGTTAAAAACGGCGCGGTTGTTGGCTTTGGTGTTGACGCGCCAATCGATATTGCCGCGCAATTGGGCGACCTGGCCAAACGCTGTTTATTTCCCGATATATCCAGTGACGACGAAATAGACAGTATTTTTGCGAGAAATCATGGCGCAGATTTGTTTGTTGGGGCCCGTGGTTTGGCTGTTGCACTGGCACGGAAAATGGCCCGTCAGCGGCATGGCGATGAACAATTGCCGCAGTTTGTTGAACCGGTTACGCGCATGACATTTATCGTCGGATCACGCGATCCGATTACAAATGCACAGGTATTGGAACTTTGCGCGCATCGTCAGGATATTGCTTATATGGCGGCAATCGATGGTGTTATCACCTCGCAGGGGGAAACGGCGTTTCCGGCTTGGGCACCTCCAATGACCGAGCCCGCCGCAATGCGGTTGCGGTTAATACAGTCTTTGGCATCGGAAAGCGCATCGAAAACCGCGCTGGACGCGGTCCGGGATATCGCGCGACATATTGCAAAGGACATTAGCTGCCAGAATGACGGGGCCCTGTTCCTGACCGGGGGTGCCACGGCCGAGGCCGTGCTGGGTGAAATGGGAATTGCACAATTTGAATTGCTTGGTGATGTGATTGACGGGGTGCCTTTGGCACGTTGTGAAAATGTGTTGATTATCACCAAATCTGGTGGTTTTGGTGCGCCTGATGCGTTACGGCAGATTGCTGCGAGGATGCTGGGGCAAAGGGAAGGATAAAATGCCAAAAGGAGCACAGAAAGTCGCGCCGCGCAAAAGCCTGGGGGACCTTGTTTTCGAGCGATTGCAAAGAGCGATCAAATCGGGTGCCTATGGGGCGGACGAGAGATTGCCGACAGAATATGATCTGGCATCGGAATTTGAGGTGTCACGACCGATTGTTCGCGAGGCATTGCAGCGTCTGCGCGAGCAGGGGCTGGTATATTCCCGGCAGGGTGCGGGTACCTTTGTGCGCAGTTCTGGCGTGAAGGAGCCGTTGGGCTTTGGTCAGCTAGAAAATATTGCGGATTTGCAAAATTGTTACGAATTTCGTCTGACGATGGAACCGGCCGCCGCCGCCGCCGCTGCAACGCGATATGACGAATTTTCTTTGCAGCATATTGCCGATGCGCTGGATTTGATGCGTGATGCGACAACGCGGCGCCGACATCGCGAGGATGCGGATTTCAGCTTTCATCTGGCAATTGCCCGGGCGTCGGGCAATCATTATTTTTCGACGGCGATGGAGGCCCTGAAAGACCATATTGCCGTGGGCATGCAGTTTCACGGTTTGTCACTGAAAATGACACAGGGTGGATTGCGTCATGTATTTGATGAGCACAAGGCGATATTTGAGGCCATCCGCGACCGTAAACCCGATATCGCGCGTGATTTGATGTTTCAGCATTTAAGCGGGTCGCGCGACCGTCTGTTTGTTGGCCGCGCGACAGCCCGCAATGCCTAAAAGGCATTCAGATAGATGTTAAGCACGTCTTCCTCGGACATTTCCCGCGGGTTATTGTCCATCAGGCGACGAATGGCGTGGGCCTCGCTGGCCCAGGCTGGCAAATCATCCTTGTTTGCTCCATGCGCGGACAGGCGCATTTCCACCCCTAAATCCTGACAGAATTGATAGGCGGATTTTCGCAATTCGTCTTCGTCAGCAGCAGGGGAAAGTCCCAAAGCTGTTTGGATCTCGGCAGTTTTTTCGCGGCATACCGGCAAATTATAAGCCAGAACATGCGGAAAGATAATCGCATTGGCAAGCCCGTGTGGCAGATTAAGCTGTGTACCCAGCGGATAGGCCAGGGCATGACCCGCTGCCGTATTAACCGGCCCGAGGCAAATGCCGCCATAATAAGACGCCAGCATCATGCCCGTGCGCGCTTCAAGGTCGGTGCCATCCTGTACGGCGCGGACCAGATATTTCCCCACAAGGGTCATGCCCATGCGGGCATAGCTGTCAATCAGGTCGTGGGCACGAATATTGGTAAAGGCCTCGACACAATGTGCCATTGCATCAATGCCTGTTGCGGCCGTAACTGCCGGGGGTACTGAAACGGTCAGTTCGGGGTCCAATATTGCGATGTCGGCCAGCAGAAAAGGGCTCTCGACGGCCTTTTTGGCATGTGTTTCGCGATCGGTGATCAGGGCGCGGGTACCCGCTTCGGACCCGGTACCAGATGTGGTGGCGACTTGTGCCAAGGCACTTTTGCGACCATTTACCCGATTGGGACCAACAACATCGTCAAGTGTGTGGTCGCCATCCCACAAGGCGGCAACCAGCTTGGCAACATCCATAACGGACCCGCCGCCCAGGCCAATGACAAGATCGGGCTTTATGGCCCGCGCCTGCGCAAGGGCTGCATTTAGCGCCGAAGTGTCCGGTTCAGGGGGGATATCGGCAAAGACGCGGATGTCGCCGGAAAGCTTCAGGCGTTCGACAAAGCCTTTGGTATGGGTGGTGGCAATGACCAAAATGCGTTTATGGTTCCGGGCCCAGTCATTCAGGCGTTGAATGGCCCCGATGCCGACCTCAACCTGACGCGGCTGATATAGTGTAATGGCGCGTGATATATTGCTCATGCTGTCCTCTGGTCTTTTTCTTCAAGTTCGGCCATGCGGTTCCAGACATCCTGGCGTTCGCTTTCGCCAAGTTCGACAAAGGGTGGGCGCAGCTTGTGCCAGCTTTCGTTGTTTCTGCGCCGTGCAATCATCGCTTTCACGGTGGGCAGTTGAACATAGGCATTGGTTAAATTGCGCCAGGCGATGATACGTTCCTGGGCCTTTGCGACGGCATCGCTTTGGGAAGGGGACTGGTAGTGATCGAATACAAAGCGCAGATCACGGGCAATAAGATTGGAACTGGCGGTAATGCACCCGGCTCCCCCGGCCTCCAGCAGGGGATGCAAAAATGGATCGGCACCGGCCAGAACCGAAAGTTGCGGAAATTTCGCAACCATGCTGCGCATGTTCTCGATATCACCCGAACTATCCTTGATCCCGACAACGATATTGGGGAAATCGGCCAGAAGCCGTTTGATCAGGTCATGCGAAATACTAACCCCGGCAATGGGTGGTATATGATACAGAATGATTTTCAGCCTGTCGGATTTAACCCCTTCGATCAAAGTGGCATAAAAGCGATAAAGCCCTTCATCACTTACATTTTTGTAATAAAAAGGCGGCAGGACAAGGACGCCCCGAACACCACAGCCAACGGCATGGCGCGTCAGATCAAGGGTATCTGCAAGGCTGGGAAGGCCGGTACCTGGCAGTAAATGCCCGGCAGAAATGCCGTTTTCAATGCAGTTTTCCAGAATGGATTTGCGTTCATTAATGCCAAAAGAATTGGCTTCCCCGGTTGATCCCAAAAGGGCAAGCCCGTGGCAGCCTTCTTCGAGCAGGACCTTGCAATGTCGGGCAAAGGTACCGTGATCGGGGTTGCCCTGTGGATCAAGCGGTGTGGCTGCGGCGCAAAATACACCACATATTGGCAAAGTCGATGTCATGCGTTTTTCCCCATCGTGGCGAGTTTGCGGGCATAGGCAATTGCCGAAAGCATGTTTTCATGGTTGGCAATGCCCTTTCCGGCGATGTCAAAGGCTGTGCCGTGATCAACCGAGGTACGGTCAATAGGCAGCCCGACCGAAACATTGACGGCAGTATCAAAGGCAACAAGTTTGATGGGGATGTGCCCCTGATCGTGGTACTGGGCGATGACAAGATCAAAGGCGCCAGAATAGGCACGGTAATAAACCGTATCGGCCGAAATCGGGCCTTGAACATTGATTCCCGTTTCCTGCGCTTTTGCAACGGCAGGGCGGATATTGATATCGTCATCCGTGCCAAACAGGCCCTGTTCGCCGCAATGCGGGTTAATGCCGGCCACGGCAATGCGCGGGTTCTCGATGCCAAGACGTTTCAGGTGCTCATTGCCCGCACAAATGGTGGCAAAAACCCGTTCAGGGGTGCAGCGACGAATGGCGTCTTGCAGTGAAACATGGGTGGAAACGTGGATGACTTTCAGTTTTTCGGACGCCAACAGCATGAAGGCTGTTTTGGACCCGGTCAGGGCGGTTAACATGCCGGTATGGCCGTCATAATGGTGGCCCGCTGCATTCAGGGCTTCCTTGTTGATCGGCGCGGTGACGACACAGCCGATTTTACCGGCCTCGGCATCGCGAACGGCCTTTTCAATAAAGCGAAAGGCGGCATCACCGGCAACCGGGCTCAGAACGCCCCAGGGCAGGGGCGCACCGGGAAAGTCAATATTTTCGACCATGCCATCAAGATCAACATCCTTGCCAATGGCGGCCTTCGCGGCCTCCAGCGTTGCCAGGTTGCCATAAATCCGTGTGCGTGCCCGGTCGGTATCGCTCATGTCGGCGAGGGTTCGGATAATGATCTCCGGACCGACGCCGACAGGATCACCCATTGTAATTCCGATAATATCGCTCATTGCGGGTCTCCATCCAGCCAGCCTGGAGCCAGCCGGATATATTTGATTGCGCGGCGGTGATAGGTGAAGGCAAGGTGCAGGCTGCCATCCGGGCCTTCGGTTAGCGCCGGATAGGAAAGCTCTTTATTTTCGCCATCCAGCGAGTTGTTGCTCAGGCAAGTGCCTGGTCCGTCTTCGACGATTTTGCGTTTGGGGAATGTGTGGCCACCATCGTCGGAAACGCAAAGTGTCAAGGGGGCGCGGGGTACGCCCCAAACCGGCTTGCAGCCGTCTTGTGCGTCAGGTCGGCTGTCGGCAACATCAAGTTCGTCATAAAGCGAATTGCGACGATCCCGCGACATGGCGGCAGAAACCGGATTGCACAACAGGGCAATGCGTCCGTCCGACAGGCGAATGGCCGCAATGGATGAATTGTTGTTTGGTATATCGGTTGCGGCTGGCGGCGACCACGTGCGGCCATCATCATTGCTGTCGCTTCTGAAGACAAAATCAGCCTGTCGGCGGCGATAAAAGGCAACCATCCGCCCGTCATCCAGCGGAACAATTGTCATATGCACGGCCCCTTCGGAACCTGGAATGTCGGTTTGGCTCCAGGTTTGTCCGTGATCCGTGCTGATTGCCAGGGCCGCTGTGTCAAAGCTGCCATTCCAGCGATATCCTGGGCGCGCATTGCATAAAAACAGCGGCAGCAGCCATGCTCCGTCTTTTCGCACAATGATGGGGGCCCGAATGAAAGTCCCGGGTTGCAGCGGCAGGTCCCTTGCAGGATGCGCGATTATTTGACCGGGGTTAGCGGGGGCAACATCAAGGGTGCGGACCCGGACTTTGCTTTGATCCTGGTTGCCGTCCGGTTGTGAGGTGTGAAACAGCAGCAGACCGCCTTTCGGGCTTTGAAACAGAACCGGATTTTGTTCCGATCGGTTGGCATCACCCTCGATACGTGTCGTTTTGCCCCATGTGGTTGCATCTTTGCCAAGCAGACAAAGATGGATGCAAATATCGGATTTGCCTTCCAGGGTGCCGCCAAACCAGGCACAGGCCAGGCTGCCATCCGGCTGCCACGACAAAAATGCCGCGTGGTTTTGCACCGATGGCGATGGCAAAAAGGCTTCGTGGCGGTTTGTTGATATGGCCCGCAATTCGCCAGACATTTGTGCCGCGATCTGGGGCGGTGTTGTTGGTCCGGATGTTCCCAATTTTGTCAAGTTTACCTCCCGATTTCGCTTGAACATCCAGCTTCTTAAAAAAGTTGTCAAGTTGAAACTGATTTTATTTTTGTCATTATTTCCTGTTTTTACGATAATAAAATCAATAATTTCAATAAATTACGTGACAAAAGAATTTTTACCTCTGAACCTGTATTCTATTAATGTTGACAACATTTGTCATTTCGGACATGGTTTGTAAAACAATAAGAGACGGCGTTTCGGGAGGATATCTTTCGTCAGTTCCTGTCCCTTGCTTCCCAAAATATGATGTCGATGATTGGTCTATCGGTATCTTTTGGGCATGTTTGGAATGGCTGGCCTGGCATTTATTTCTCCCGCACTGAATATAGCGATTAGGCAGATCTCCGGTTTTCCGGCGATTGTTGCGTGTTTCGCAATAAAAGCATTCGGGGCGTTTATGCAGCGATTTTGCCCCGGACAATGAAAGTGCGCTGCGCATCAAGGGAGGTGCAAATGAAAGGTAAACTGTTACTGGCCGGTGCAATGTGCGTTGCCATGTATGCGATGCCCGCCTATGCCAAGGACAGCAAGGATGTTACCATTGTGCTGTCAGAGAATGTCGACATGCTGGACCCCTGTATGTCAACCCGATCCAATATCGGGCGTGTTATTCTGGAAAATATTTCCGAAACCCTTACGGAACTCGATGTTCGTGGCGACAAAGGTGTCATGCCGCGCCTTGCCAAAAGCTGGGAGGAGGTCAATGACACCACCTGGCGCTTTCATTTGCGCGAAGGTGTCAAGTTTTCGGACGGTTCCGCATTTGATGCCCAGGATGTGAAACATTCGTTTGAGCGTACGTTTAGCGATAAAAACAGTTGCGAAGTTTCGCGTTATTTTGGCGGCATAAAGGTGACGCCAAAGATCATAGACGAGCATACGATTGATTTCACAACAGACCCGGCACAGCCGATTTTACCATTGATGATGTCGTTGCTAACGATTGTGCCGTCTGACACGCCGATGGAATTTACCCGTAATCCGGTGGGAACCGGTCCTTACAAATTGACCGAATGGAAGCCGGGCCAGCAGATTGTTCTGACCCGTCGTGACGATTACTGGGGTAAAAAACCCGCAGTCGAACAGGCAACTTATGTCTCGCGCGAAGATTCGACGGTACGTGCCGCAATGGTCGCCAAAGGCGAGGCGGATATCGCGCCGCTGATCGCCATGCAGGACGCAACGGATCCGAAGATGGATATTGCCTATCCCAACTCGGAAACCTTTTATTTGCGTATTGATAACGCAATGGCACCGCTGAATGATAAACGCGTGCGCGAGGCCCTTAACCTGGCTGTCGACCGTGACGCATTTATCGGCACTCTTTTGCCCAAAGGTGTGCAGAAGGCAACGGCAATTGTCCCGCCGACCACACTGGGCTGGAATCCGGACATCAAGGTGCCCGCCTATGACCCGGACAAGGCCAAAAAGCTTTTGGCCGAAGCCAAAGCGGACGGCGTGCCGGTTGATACCCAGATCACGCTTGTCGGCCGTACCGACAATTTTCCCAATGTCACCGAGGTGCTCGAAGCGCTGCGGGCAATGTATGAGGATGTCGGGCTGAATGTGAAGCTCAAGATGTATGAGGTTGCCGAGTTCGAGAATAACTATTCCAAACCCTATCCCGAAAATCGAGGCCCACAACTGGTCGCCGCCCAGCATGATAACGGGCGCGGGGATCCGGTATTCTCGATGTATTTCAAATATGACAGCAAAGGCCGCCAGTCGGGTATCTCGGACCCGCATGTTGATGATCTGATCGCGCGTGCAACGGCTGCAACCGGCGATGAACGCAAAAAACTGTGGTCGGAACTGTTTGCTTATCTTCACGATGATGTCGTGGCGGATGTGTTGCTGTTTCACATGGTCGGTTTTGCCCGCGTAAACCCGCGTATCGACTTTACGCCAACCATCGCAACCAACTCGCAGCTTCAGTTGTCAGAAATCGGTTTCAAGTAAATCAAGATGGATGCCGGGAGCCAGACATTTGTTTCTCCCGGCACCGCATTTCAGCGGAGGGAAGTTCTTTGTCCCGATTGTTCAGGCAGCGCGCTGTAACCAGTCTGTTTTCGTTGCTGGGCTTGATTGTCCTGGTGTTTTTCCTCTCCCGGCTGACCGGGGATCCAACCTCGCTTTTTTTGCCGATTGATGCCACCGATGCCATGCGCGAAAATTTTCGTGAACTGCATGGATTGAATGATCCGCTATTGCTGCAGTTTTGGCATTATATCGTCGATCTGACGCATCTGGATTTTGGGGAATCCATTCGCAAGGCACGCCCGGCAATTGATGTGGTCATCGAGGCATTTGGCTGGACCTTTCAGCTTGCCATCATGACAATGGCGCTGGTGGCCTTTTGTGCCATTGTCCTTGGGTCAATTGCGGCCTTTCGTGTTGGCGGCAAGTTTGACCGGCTGGTGTCCCTTGTGTCCCTGATCGGGGCTTCGGCACCGGATTTCTGGATTGCGATTGTCGCCATCGTGATCTTTTCCATCAATATTGGCTGGTTGCCAACATCGGGCACGGGCAGCATTGCGCACTGGATATTGCCAATTGCTGTTTTGTTTATCCGCCCGTTTGGCCTGATTTTGCAGGTTGTTCGTGGCTCCATGATCTCCGCTCTTGGGTCGGCCTATGTTAAAACGGCAAAGGCCAAGGGTGTAAAAAATACACCGATCATTTTTGTCCATACCCTGCGGAATGCCATGTTGCCTGTCATCACGGTAATGGGCGACCAGGCGGCGGCTTTGCTAAACGGGGCGGTTGTCGTCGAAACGATTTTCGGGTTTCCCGGTGTCGGAAAGCTGATGATTGATTCCATCCTGCAGCGCGATTTCAACGTCATTCTTGCCGCGATCATGGTAACGGCCCTGGCCATTTTCATCATGAATCTGCTGATTGACGTTGCCTATCTCTTCCTTGATCCGCGAATTCGGTATTAGGCCAATGTCCATGACGGAAACTGTTGAAAGCAGCCAGACACCTGTACTGGCTGAAGATGAAAAAAATCCGGTCGCGCGGTTACTGGGTATGCTGTGGCGCGACAAATTCGCTCTTTGTGCCGCACTGTTCATTTTGCTGATGGTGTTATGTGCAGTCTTTGGCCCGCTTTTGCTCGGGGATGCGGCGTCACATCAAAATTTGCGCGGGCGTAACGCGCCGCCTTTTTCCTGGTCGAATGGCTGGTTGTTCATTTTGGGGGCGGATGCTCTTGGCCGACCCTTGCTGGCCCGGATTGTGGTTGCAGCGCAAAATACAATGATGGTCGCGTCGGGGGCTGTTGCCTGTTCCATGATTATTGGTACCGCGCTCGGCATGATTGCAGGTTACGCCTCGCGCCGGGTTGGCGAAGCGATCATGCGTCTGGCGGACGTGATCATGTCTTTCCCGTCTCTGTTGCTGGCGGTGATTGTTCTGTATGTTTTTGCGCCGTCTGTAGGCAATCTGATTGTGGTTCTTGCGATTACGCGGATTCCGGTTTATTTGCGCACGTCGCGCGCCGAGGTGCTGGAAGTGCGCGAACGCATGTTTGTCCAGGCCGCCCAGGTGATGGGGGCATCAACCGGCCGGATTGTGTTTTGCCATATTTTGCCGGTTATCATGCCAACCATCGTGACGATTGCCACGCTGGATTTTGCCTTTGTCATGCTCGCAGAATCCTCTCTGTCTTTTTTGGGAATTGGCATTCAGTCACCCGAAATTACCTGGGGCCTGATGGTCAGTCAGGGGCGGTCCTATCTGGTTCATGCCTGGTGGCTTTCCTTCTGGCCCGGGCTGGCGATTATTCTGACAACGCTGTCGCTTAATCTGTTGTCCAACTGGCTGCGCATTGCGCTTGACCCGGTACAACGCTGGCGTCTGGAAATCGGGGGAAAGTCAAATGACTGATCATCTTCTTGAAGTGCGCAATCTTTCGGTCAGGTTTCATACCGCTGCCGGTATTGTTGATGCGGTGCGCAATGTCAGTTGGCATCTTGATCGCGGTGAAACCCTTGCCATTCTGGGGGAAAGTGGATCGGGCAAATCGGTTTCCGCATCCGCGATTATGAATTTGATCGACATTCCACCGGGTGAAATTACCAGCGGCGAAATCCTGTTTGACGGCAATGACCTGTTGCAACAAACAGCCGAAGAACGGCGGCAGGTTAACGGCAAACGCATTGCCATGATTTTTCAGGATCCGTTATCCCATCTTAATCCGGTTTATCCGGTGGGGTGGCAAATTGCCGAAACCATGCGCGTGCATGGCAAAGACCCGGCCGAGGCGAATGCCCGTGCACTGGACCTGGTTCGGCGGGTTGGTTTGCCCAATCCGCAACAGGCACTGGAAAAATATCCGCATCAGTTTTCCGGCGGGCAGCGCCAACGCATCATGATTGCGATGGCCCTGGCATTAAAACCCGACATCCTGATTGCTGACGAACCAACCACCGCGCTAGATGTGACCGTTCAGGCGGAAGTGCTGGCCCTGCTGGAGGAATTGCAGGCTGAAACCGGCATGGGTTTGCTGCTGATTACCCATGATCTGGGTGTGGTGGCCGAAACGGCGGATCGGGTGGTGGTGATGAACCGGGGCGAGATTGTCGAAACCGGCCCCGCCAGCGAGGTCTATCATAACCCGCGGGATCCCTATACCCGCCGTTTGATTGCCGCGGCCCCCGGAAAAGGGGAGATGCGCGATGGCAACAGCCAGGGCAAACCCCTGCTGGAGATGAAAGGGGTTGAAAAGGCATTTGGCAGTTTTCAGGCCCTGAAAGGGGTTGATTTAACGGTTTTCCCTGGTGAAACAGTTGCCATCGTTGGTGAAAGCGGGTCTGGCAAGTCAACCCTGGTTAAAACCCTGGTGCGTCTGATCGAGCCAACGGCGGGGCAGGCGACATGGAATGGCCGTGATCTTTTTGCCATGAGCTTGAAGGAAATGCGCCCGGTCCGGCGTGATATTCAGATGGTGTTTCAGGATCCCACCCAGTCTCTGAACCCGCGCATGACCATTTTCGAGGTTATCTCGGAAGCCTGGCGCATTCACAAGGATGTGGTGCCCAGGGCGCAATGGCGGACACGGGTTGCGGAATTGCTGACACAGGTGGGGTTGTTGCCGGACCATGCAAGGCGCTATCCGCACCAGTTTTCAGGCGGGCAGCGCCAGCGTATTGCGATTGCCAGGGCCCTGGCGCTGGAACCCAAATTGATTGTTTGCGACGAAGCCGTTTCCGCACTGGATGTTTCCATTCAGGCACAGGTCATTGCATTGCTGGATCGTTTGCGGCGTGATCTGGGTATTGCTTTTATTTTCATTGCCCATGATCTGCCTGTTGTGCGCGATTTTGCCGATCATGTTCTGGTCATGCAGTCCGGTGCGGTTGTTGAAAAGGGTACGACGCGCGAGATTTTTGAAAATCCGAAAAGCCTGTATACCAAGACCCTTCTGGCCTCGGGCCTTGACCCCGATCCAGAGGTCCAGGCAAAACGCCGGGCAGAACGCAAGGAACTGGTAGACGCCTGACCCGTCGTCCCTCGATGGCACCATACCCCTCACCCAGAATTTTCGGGATTTCAAGCATGTTAAAATATTTCAAATGGGCCTTTGGCTTTACGGTGCTGGGCCTGTCGGGGGCCTTCTGGCTGGGCTGGGGCTATACCGGCACGGTAAACGGGGGCCTGTCGTTTTTCCTGCTTGCAGCCATTCTGGCCATTCTGGAAATATCGTTGTCTTTCGACAATGCCATTGTGAATGCCAATATTCTGAAAACCATGCAGCCGGTGTGGCAGCGGCGATTTCTGACCTGGGGCATTGTGATTGCCGTTTTTGGCATGCGCATTGTTTTTCCGTTGGCCGTGGTTGCCATCTCAGCCGCGATTGGCCCGATTGATGCCGTGCATCTGGCAATCAGTGACCCGGCGGAATATGCCAGGCTGATGGAACATGCCCATTTGTCAATTGCCGGGTTTGGCGGTGCATTTTTAATGATGGTTGCGCTGGGTTATTTTATCGACGAGGACAAGGAAGTTGACTGGCTCAAGGGCCTGGAAGACAAAATGCGTCGCTGTGCCTCGGTGCGTGGTATTGCCTATGGTGTGGCGCTGTCGATCATCCTTGCCTTTTCGCTGGCGTTACCCGATCAGGATAAAGCCACTTTTCTGGTAGCGGCAATTTCCGGGCTGGTGGTGCATATCGCCATAGAGGCCCTGGGCGAGATACTGGACCGGACATCGGAAATGAAAAGCCTGGCGCGTGCAGGCGGTTTTGGCGCATTTTTGTATCTGGAAGTGCTGGATGCCTCTTTTAGTTTTGATGGTGTCATTGGAGCATTTGCCCTGACGCAAAACCTGTTTTTGATTGCGATTGGTCTGGGCATCGGCGCATTTTACGTGCGGTCCATGACGATCATGCTGGTTGAACGCCAAACGCTCACCGAATTTCGCTATCTGGAGCACGGGGCGTTCTATTCCATTCTGGCCCTTGCACTGATTATGTTTGTCCAAACCCTGACCGAAATTCCCGAATTGGTCACAGGTTTGATCGGTGCCAGCATGATCGGGTTGTCATTCATGTCGTCCGTACAATTCAATCGTCGCCAAACTTCCGGGCTTGGTTAGCTCTTGAGGGGTGGTAACAGTGATCACGCAACAGCCCTCTCCGCAGGGGATTTAAAAATCCGGACAAGCCTTTGAAATTTGTTGATGAGGCAGGATGAAAAATCACAATTCTTAATATTGAAAATCATTATCATTACTGGTAGTTTGCGCCCGGTTTTGGTTGCATCTGTGCGATTTTCGCGGTGCTGTGCCATGTCACCCGGTTGCGTGCCATCAGGTAGTTATTGAGAATGAAATTCTGGGCCAGAACGCTCGCATCTTTGTTCGAGCAGCACCGAAGCAGGTTGCTGTCGATGGCTGTTCGTCGCATGCAGGACCGGGAAGTGGCCGCAGAACTGGTGCAGGATGTGTATTTACGCATGATGCAGCATGGCAGTGTTGGTAGCAGGGACGAAAATATCAAGGTTTTGTACACTGCCGTCCGCAATGCGGTGATCGATCATCACCGGTCCATCCGAAATCACAGCCGGTCAATGGAAAGCCTGTTGCCAAGCCAGCTTTGGGAACAGCAGGAAACCCATTCCCCGCAGGATCATGCCGAAGCCCGACAGGCCCTGGGCGCGCTTGATCAGGCTTTGCTGGAACTCTCGCCCCGGGCGCGGGAAATGTTTCTGGCACATCGCGTTGATGGCATTTCCAATGCCAAACTTGCCAAAAAATATGATATTTCCGTAAGTGCTGTCGAAAAACAGCTGGCCCGCACCATACGGCATTGCCAGGAACGCCTTGCGGCGCATATTGACCGTGATTAATCTTTTCCGCACAAAATATGAGGATATTTTCCGTCTCAATCGTTATGACCTATAGGGACTTTTTTTGGGTACGTGATTGGGGTGGCCGTTGGCCGCGGGAAGGGAATAGTCAGAGGCGATGTCGCATCATACCGAATTGACCGACCAGCAAAAAGACGATGCTGCCCTCTGGTGTGCCCGCCAGGCGGGCGGGTCAATGTCACCCCGCCGCCAGGCGGAATTTGAATCCTGGCTGAATGCCGACAAAGGCAACCGGATTGCCTTTGAGGAAATGCGTCAATTGTGGGGGCAGCTTGAACAACCGGCCAAACGGCTGGCAAAACAGCGTCGCACAGTCTGGCATATGATAGCGGGTCCGTTTTCGCGTCCCGTTACGATCGGGATGGCTTTTGCCGTTATTTTGGTTGCTTTATGTGCGGTGTGGTCAGGCAATCCGTGGCTTTTGCAAAATCTGCGGGCCGATATTGTTGCGGGCCCCGATGTTACCAGCCGTTTTCAGCTACCCGATGGATCAGCCGTCATTCTGGCGGCCAATAGTGCGGTAACGACAGATTTTGACGGTGGACGCCGCAGCATCGAACTGTTGCGCGGGCAGGCGTTTTTTAATGTTGTGTCGCGTCATGGCGATCCTTTCACCGTGACATCGGGCGAGGCGTCGGTTCGGGTGGTCGGAACGCGGTTTGGTGTCGAACATCTGAACGCCGGAACGGTTGTTACCGTTGAGGAAGGGCGGGTACAGGTCGCCGGTTGGCAAAAAAACAACAATGTCGAAATTGGCCCCGGTCAACAGGTGTCGGTTTTGGATGGCGGTCTGAAAACGCCCCGCAAGGTCGACCCGATATGGGCGTTGTCGTGGTTAAAGGGCCGGTTGAGTGTTGAAGATGTGCGGGTTGCGGATTTGGTGGCGCAATTTGCCCGCTATGAAAATGACCGCATTGTCGTCATGGGCGCTCTGGCCGACAAAAAAATTTCCGGCACCTTTACAACGGCCAACATCCCGGCATCACTGCAAACAATGGCGGCCGCACTGGACGCAAAAGTGGTCCGGATTTCACCCTGGATGACTGTGGTTTATTGAGATTGCGAAAAATTCGCAAAAAATTGCAGAAGGGATGTGAGGAGTTTTATCACCCGTTCGTTTGTCTAATCAGGAGCAGGGGGGACCTGCTTTTGAAGACAATAAAACTGGAGCGGGAAATTGAGACCGAACAAGACCAAAAAACGGATGAATGCCTTTGCGGCGAAACTTTTGTTTTCCACCGCCCTGCTGATACCGGCAGCGGCCTATCCGCAAACAGGGGGGACGACACAAGGTGTTGAACGGGCTCAGTATTCCTTTGACATAACCGCACAGTCGCTGGCCCAGGGGATTGCCGAAATCGGTGCGACCTCTGGCTGGCGGATTGCCTATACAGTAACATTGCCGCCCCTTGAAACCGCCCGGGTTATCCGCGGCACGATGTCGCCGATGCAGGCGCTCGATATTTTGCTTAAGGGAACGGGTTTTTCTTACCGGACGACGGGGGATAACGCGCTTGTCATCGTCAAGCCGTCCGGCAATGCCGCCAACAGCGGTGTGACAACTCTTGATCCTGTTCGTATTGAAGCCACCCGGGAACAGGATGGATTGTCGCCAGCCTATGCCGGCGGCATGGTTGCCAGTGGCGGCAATCTTGGCATGCTGGGCAATACCGACATCATGGATGCCCCGGTCAGCATCACCAGCTATACCAGTGAAAAAGTCGCGGATCAGCAGGCGCAAACCATCGCCGATGTTGTGAAAAATGATCCCTCTGTCCGTGCGCCCAATAGCGGCGGGGGTATGCTCGATACCTACCAAATTCGCGGCTTTAACATGAATACCGGCAATTCGGGCGAAATCTCGATGGATGGTGCCTATGGGGTGGCACCGAACTATCGTGTGCAGGCAGGCTTTGCCGAGCGTATTGAAGTTTTGAAAGGCCCGGCCGCCTTGCTCAATGGCATGTCGCCCAATGGCGGTGTTGGCGGTGTCATCAATATCGTGCCCAAGCGTGCCGAAGACAAAGACCTTAACCGGGTCAGTGTTGATTACGGGCTGGGTGAACAGGCGGGCGGCAACGTTGATTTCAGCCGCCGCTTTGGCAAGGAAAAGCAGTTCGGTATCCGATTTAATGGCGGCTACCATAACGGCGATACCTATCTGGACAAACAGTCGCGCGAGGCAACACTGGGGGCCCTGGCCCTGGATTACAGGGGGGAAGACCTCCGTCTGTCGTTGGACCTGATTGACCAGCGTGAAAATATGGATGCGCCGTTCCGTGAATATCGCCTGGCTTCTGGTGTGACCATGCCCTCCGCCCCCGATGGCAGTAAAAATGCCGTTCAGGACTGGCAATGGTCGGATACGACCGATCAGTCCGCCATGCTGAAAGGCGAATATGACCTTGCCGATAACCTGACCCTGTTTGGCGGTGTTGGGGGTGGTCGCACCAAAGTGGACCGTTTGTTCGGCTATCCGATTATTACCAACAGTGCGGGCGATATTGATGACGATTCATTGTCCTACATGCGTTTTCAGACCAACCGTTTTACAGCAAATGCCGGATTAAGGGGTGATTTCAGTACTGGGTCGATTGATCACGAAGCAACAGTCTCGACCAGCTATTACGCCGATACTTTCTATCGCGGGGCGATCTATTCGACCACTGATCCGGCATCCAATATTTACAATCCATCGTCGGTTCCGCCGATATTTGTTGCCGCCCCAACTTCAAAGCCGAAACTTTCCGAAACGGATCTGAGAGGCATTGCCATCGCCGATACCCTGTCGGTTTGGCAGGACCAGGTGAAGTTGACGCTCGGCGGGCGGCATCAGTCGATTGAAACAAACAATTTCAGCGCAACAACCGGGGCTAAAACCGCGCATTACAATGACAGTGTCATCACGCCAATGGTCGGTCTTGTCGTAAAACCGACAGATTATATGTCGGTCTATGCCAATTATCTGGAAGGTCTGAGCAAAGGCGATATCGCACCAAGTTCGGCGTCAAATGCTGGCGAAGCAATGGCCCCCTATGTAGCCAAACAGATTGAAACTGGCATCAAACTTGACTTTGGAACAATTGGTGGCAGTGCTGCTTTGTTTCAAATCACCAAACCATCGGGACAGACGGTTAACAATGTTTACAATTCCGATGCCGAACAGCGCAATCGCGGGTTGGAACTGAATGTTTTTGGGGAAGTCACGCCAGATGTGCGCCTGCTGGCAGGTGTCATGTTCCTGGATGCGGAACTTACCAAAACCAACAGCAGCACAACCCAGGGCAACCGCCCGGTGGGAACACCGAAAATGCAGGCCAATCTGACGGCCGAATGGGACACCCCCTTTGCACCGGGGCTGACATTAAGCGGCACAATTACCCATACCGCCGAGCAATATATCGATACCGAAAACACCCAGGACATTCCGGACTGGACCACACTGGATCTGGGGCTGCGCTATAAAACCACCATTTCCGAAACGCCGGTAACGGTGCGTGCGACCATCCAGAACGTCACCAATGAATCCTATTGGTCGGGCGTGAATGAGTTTTCCATGATTTCACAGGGTGCACCGCGTACCGCCCTGGTGTCATTAACCGCAGACTTCTGACGAGCAATCGGGAAGCAGAGCCGCATAAATGCGAGCGCAATAATCTTCACGGCTCTGCTTCCTGGCACTTAACGACTGATTTGGGACACGCATTATCAGCAATAAACCTTCACATGGCTTATCGGGAATACATCAATGACACATATCTCCAGGCCAGGTTTGCTGTCAGCAAACGATTTGTCTTTACCACCGATCCTGCACCCTCAGATTTCAAGGTTGCTGGACTATCATCAGGAACGACTGTTTCACTGGGTTGACTGTTACGGATCGCCCTTGAACATTGTTGTTCCCTCCATCCTGAATGACAATTTGTCGTGCCTGCGCAACACGATTGAGCACCACGCCGTTAGCGGCAAAATTTTTTACGCCGTCAAAGTGAATAAGTCGCAATCGCTTGTTCGTGAGGCGGTAACGGCGGGTTTGGGAATTGATGTTTCCAGCCGCTATGAATTGCGCGATGCGCTTGATGCCGGGTGCGCCGGGCAGGAAATTTGCGCATCCGGGCCCGCCAAAACACCGGATTTCCATAAGGAACTGATCGATCAACAGGCGCTGATTTCAGTTGATTCCCGCGAGGAGCTTGAGGATCTGGTCCGCCTTTTGACAGGGCGGGATCATGGGCGAAAGGCGCGGATCATTCTGCGATACCGGCCAGATGGTGCGGCAAAAAGCCGGTTTGGTATTGCGGCGCAAAATATGCCGTCCTGTCTGGAGATCATTGCCCGGCACAATGACGATTTTGCCTTTGAAGGTTTCCATTTCCATTTGGGCGGCTACGCGCCGGAAACCCGCATTGCCGCCTTTTGGGAATTGACCCGCTGGGTTGAGGCTGCCCGTGATTTGGGCCTTGTGGTCTCCATGATCGATATCGGCGGCGGCTTGCCGGTGCGCTATGTGGATGCTGAAATTTATGACGCCTTTCTGGCACGGCAGGATGCCGGGCATTATCGCAATGCCGTTCTTCCCGCCAGTTTTTATCCCTATGGCCATAAAATGGATGCCGCAGGCTGGATGGAAACATTTCTGTCGGCAAAAGGCGAGACGGATCAAACCATTGCCGACTATTTGCGAAATCAGGCCATTACGCTCGGGATCGAACCGGGGCGCAGCCTGGCTGATCAAACCGCGATTTCCGTTTTTCGCATCAGCCGGGTCAAGGAACTTGAGGGCGGGCACCATGTCATCTTTGTCGAGGGCAGCAGTTTTAGCGCGTGTGAAACCTGGTTTGCCTCGGAATTTCTGATTGATCCGGTCTTGGTCCCGTCGCGTCAATCCGCAGCACACCGGGAAAACCACCGCCCGACCCAGGCCTATCTTGCCGGGCATAGCTGCCTCGAGGAGGACGTTTTGTCCAACCGCCTGATCGCGTTTTCCCGCATGCCGCAAACGGGCGATCTTCTTGTTTATGGCAATACCGCCGGATACCAGATGGACCTTTTGGAAAATGAATTCCACCGGGTGCCCATGCCATGCCGCATCTCGCTTGATGCCGATCTGACAAGCGTTCACATCGATAGCGCCGCGCGCGCCGCCAAGACCCACGGAGCATGACAATGATTTATGACAAGGTAAGCAGCCTGATTGGCAATACCCCGCTTCTGGAACTGCCTGTTGCGGCCCCCAACGCCCGGTTTTTGCTGAAAATTGAAAAGAATAATCCCGGCGGCAGCATGAAAGACCGCATGGCGCGCAGCATGGTTCTGGCTGCAATCCGCGATGGCCGTTTGGGCAAGGGCGGCACGATTGTTGAATCCTCCTCGGGCAATACCGGCATTGGCCTGGCGATTGTGGCCGCTGAAATGGGGTTTCGATTTATTGCGGTTGTTGATCATCACGCCGCCCCCGACAAACTTGCCGTGATGCGCGCGCTGGGGGCGGAGCTGAAATTTGTTGAAGGCGATTACGCCGAAGACGAAGTGGCCGTTGTTGAACGCCAGCAAACAGCCGCGCGCCTTGCCACCGAAATTCCCGGTGCCATTTTTATGAACCAGTCGGACAATCCGGCAAACCCCGAAGGATATAAGGGATTTGTCGAGGAACTGTTGGTCCAGACGGACGGCAAGGTTGATGCCTTTTGTGGCTGTACCGGCACTGGCGGATCTTTAAGCGGCATTGCCAAATATTTGAAACAGCATAATGCCGATATTGTCACCATTGGGGTTGAGCCCAAGGGCTCCATCATTTTTGGTCAGCCGGGCCACCCCTATTATCAGTCGGGCACGGGAACGCCCAAGGGCGACGAAGTCGGCCTTATCCTGGATTATGACGTTATTGATATCGGTACCCAGGTGGGCGATGCCGAGGCTTTCGAGACCGCGCGCTACATTGCCGAAAATACCGGCCTTTTGATTGGCGGGTCGTCTGGCGGGGCGATTTATACCGCCCTTGAATACCTTCATAGCGGCCGGATCAGCGGCACGGTTGTCTGTTCGGTGGCCGATGGCGGCGAAAAATATCTGCACAGCGTGTTTAACCGCGACTGGCTGGCCGAACGCGATCTTTTAAGCTCGGCTGTCTGGCAGCAAATGGCCGAATGGATGCCGGTTCACCATCCTTACAAAACCGATGCTGAATTGTTTGAGGAGGTTGCATGATCAATCTGCCATCCTGCAAGCATCCGGTTGTGCTGATCAATCCGCATCGTTTGCGCGCCCATGAAGAACATGACGGCGACCATGCCCGCAATTTGCGGCAAAAGATCGAAACCGCCGGTATCTGGACCAGCCCCGTTATTGTTGAATGGGAAGACCTGATTGTCATGGACGGGCATCATCGCCTGTCCGTGGCCCTGGCAGCGGGGCTTGCCTATGTGCCCTGCCTGCTGGCGGATTACCATTCGGTGCCGGTAACGTCCCGGCGGGACGACATTGCCGTGACCCCGGATGATATTCGCATCCGCGCCCGCGAAAGGCGGCTTTATCCGGCCAAAACCACACGGCATATTTTCCCCGAAAGCTGGCTGCATAATGCCGAAATTGGCCTGGATCGTTTATATGGTGCTCCGGTTCGACATAACCAGTCCGTTTCGGGTCTGACGTCGCAATCGCACCATTTCGGCACGGGGGTTGCCTGATGACGAATATGGCGAAACCGTTGCGTGTTGTGATTTGTGGTGGCGGGCGTACCGGGCATTTGAACGCGATTTTGTTCAAACAGCTTGCCGATGTCGAGGTTCGGCTGTTGACACGTAATCGCGATATTGTTGCCCTTTATCAGGCGGGCAATGATTTAACCGCCCTGCTGCCGGATGGCGGCACACTCTCGGCCCGGCTGGATGGTGTCAGTTGCCATGCCGGTGATGTACTGCATGATGCCGATATTGTGGTGATGACACAGCCCGCCCATGTGCGGCTGGCGGCGTTGCAGGAAATGGTCGACTTCCTGCCGACGGACAAAAAGGTGTTTCTGGGCGCCATTCCCGGTTTTTGCGGGTTTGACTGGCTGGCGGAAAATGTGCTGGAGGGGCGGGATAATATCGTGATTTGGGGCATGAAAGACGTGCCTCACACCGCCTTTGATCTGACACCCGGTCAGTCCGTTCGCATGGGCGGGGCAAAAAGCGTTTTGCATATCGCATTGCATGACCGGGAGAACACGGGGGACGGCGTTATATTGCAGCAATATTTGCAACGTCTCTATCAATGCCCGGTCGAACTTCTGCAAAGTTTCCTTGAAATCACCCTAACACCGGGCAATCCGATCATGCACAGTTCGGTTATTTACGGGCTGATCGGGCCTTATGGACAATGGCATGACCGGGCCTTTGACGAACCCCTGTGCTGGTGGTCCGACTGCCCCGAAATCGGGGCCTATTTCCTGGAACGCTGCGATGCCGAAAGCCAGGCGCTGTGTCGCAAGATCGCCCGTGACCTTGAAGTTGATCTGTCCTCTGTGCGCCCGCTAAAGCATGAGATTGCCGATGCTTATGGAAGTCAGATCAGGGATGCACGCACGATGTGGAGCGTGCTGACAACCAACCGCGCCTATGACGGCATTCAGGCCCCGCTGGTTGCCGATGAAAGCGGCAAGGGCTGGGTTATGGACCGGCAAAGCCGTGCCTTTCACGAGGATGTGGCATTTGGCCTGGCGCTGCTTGTTGAAATGGGTCGGCGCATGGCTGTCCCACTGCCGCATATCCAAGAGATTTTTAGCTGGTGTGTCAACCATATGGGCGGTTTGAAGCGCTCGTCTCTTGACTATTTCCCACAACACTGGCCGACGGAAAGACCTACGTTATGAATCAGAACCTTCCCATTCATTTCGCCCCGAATACCGGTTCCAGTTTATCGGTTGTTCCCGGCGCATTTAACTTAGCCCAACGTAATGCAATGCGCCGCGTGATCCGCTGCCTGTTTGCCGAAAATATCCTCGATCCCGGCAAACTGGTGTTTATCGGAAACCATCACGCCGCCATTTTCCCGATCTGGGAGCAAAAATGCCTGCTGTGCTTTGATGATTTGCAAAAGTCACCGGCCAGTACATTTACCAATCATGGTGATATTGCCGTGATTCATGAAGATGGCCGCAGGCATGCAGTGTCCACAGTCGCCGATCTGATTGATCTTTTACTGCCCTGTTTTGACTTTGACCCCGCCGATAGCGGGGCGGAAAACCTGAAGCGGGACATTGCCAACAGTATCGATAACGATGTGCTGGCCCGTGCCTTTCGCAAAGACTGGAATGACCAGTTACAACAGGCCATCAAGGATCATCACGCAGGCGGCCTGATTGAGTATCTCCGGCAGGCTTATTCGGTGCGCGATGCAGCCATTCTGCTTGATCAGTGGGGCTCGCTGGAAGGACACCCGTTTTATCCGACCTGGAAAACCAAACCCAATTTGGATGTGCAGGAAGTGATCAGCCTGTCGCCGGAGTTTTCAGCCATTGTGCCGGTACGGCTGGCAGCCTTGCGACGCGATATGGCGCATCTCGAATGTATGGCCGGGATTGATAATATCCATGACTGGTTTGCGCAAAACTACCCGGAAACCTGGGACGAATGGTGCGACATACTGCGCGCGGATGGCGAAAACGTTGAAAACTGGCTGCCATTGCCCATTCATGCCTGGCATATGGAAAATCATGTCAAATCGCATTTCCGCGCCGAGATAGAAGACGGCATTTTACGCCTTGCCGGGCCGGATATTGCAACCCGCCCCAGCATGTCCTTTAGGACCATGCTGCCGGTCGAGGGTGAATCCACCCCCTTCATCAAGCTGCCGGTTGCCATCTGGCTGACCAGCGAAATGCGCACCTTGCAGGCCAAATCCATTCATATGGGGCCGCGTTTCAGCACCGTCATCCGCCAGATCCTGGCCGATGAAAACGGGTTTGATAAAACCCTTGAAATGTTTACCGAGGATGTGGGCATTCATTACAAACATGCCGAGCGCCAGGATGATGCCGAAGGCAAGCACCTCTCGGTCATTTTCCGCACAACCAATGGCAAACTGGACCGGAAAGACAATTTGTTGCCGGTAACGGTCGCATCATTATTAACCCGTGCGCCTTCGGGGGATCGTCCCCTGATTGCCGAATTGATCGATGGGCCTTCCGGCATGGCAAAGCCCGCCGATGTTGTTGCCTTTTTCAGGGACTATGCGAAGGTCGTTATTCTGCCGGTTATTCGGATGTATATGCTCTATGGCGTTACTCTGGAAGCCCATCAGCAAAATACCTCCATTCTGTTTGATCCGGCAGGCAAACCGGTGCGGATGCTCATTCGTGATTTTGGTGATGGTCGCGCCTATCGGCCCTTGCTTAATGAACGCGGCTATGACCTGAAGTCCTATTATTACAAGGGGATTTTGCCGACCATCTTTGATGATGACATCGAACCAGTGCGTTCCTTTGTCATTGATGCCTGTTTTGTCTGTCATTTGCACGAAGTCGCACAGGTTTTAACCCGGCATTACGGGCTGGTGGATGATGTTCTCTGGCGCGTGATGGCACAGGAAACCAAAGGCGCGTTTGACGCGTTGCGTGACCGGATCGCGGATGCCGATTTCTGGCAACAGGAAAAAGACCAGTTTCTGGAGCAGGGCTGGTCAACCCGGTCGGTCTTGCGGATGCACCTGCAAAAATATGCGGATTACCGCATTCAGCATCAATTACCCAACCCGATGGCAAGTGGGGCAGATAACGCGTGATGATGCCGGTTCATGCGCGGATTCCCCTCCGCTGGAAAATACACATTCTGTTCATCATTCAGCTTGTCTCGATGGGCGCAATGGAAATGAGCGGGCCGTTTTGGCCCGTTCATTTGCGTGCTTTGGCAGGCTCCGATCAGATATTCACCATCGCCAGCATCGGTGTTTATGTTGGCCCGATGCTGGGCATTATGCTGACCAGCACATTTTGGGGCCGTTTGGGCGACCGTTATGGTCACAAGGCAATGATGATCCGTGCTCTGGCCGGACTGGCGATTACGCAACTTGCCCTGGCATGGTCCAATGATGTTTTTGTCATTTTGCTGTTGCGGTTCCTGCAAGGGGCGTGTGCCGGATATATTGCCCCCGCCCAGGCCTATGGTGTCAGCATTGAAAACCCGGCCCGCCGGGCAAAACTGTTTGCCTATTTGCAGGTTTCCACCAATCTTGGCTCGTTGCTTGGCGCGCTCATAGGCGGGGTGATCCTGGATCACGCCGCGTTTTTCTGGATCAATTTTTCCGCTGGTCTGATGTGTGTCGGTTGTATCGGTGCGGTTGCCATTTTACTGCCCACGGTTAGCGCAGCCCGTCGCCACGACACGGCACCAACAAAGACGACAACGGCAAAAAACACCCCCTCCAACGCACCTGCTGCCTCCCTTAGCGTTTTGCGATCTCCGCAAATCCTGTCTCTATTGACGATTTTGGGGGTGTTGTTAATGGCGCGTATGGTTACGCAATCCCCGTTCTCGATTTACGTGCTGTCAACTTTTGATGTCGGAAACTGGCTTGTTGGCCTGTGTTACGGTCTGTTGGCGATGGGGTTTGTCGTTTCGGCATCGTTTTGGGCGCGTCATTTTGAAAATCGCGATATGGGCGATGTTTTGGCCCGGATGTGCGCCATCATTGCCGGGTGCGTTATTGTAACACTGGTGGCCGGTTTAACCCGCTCGGTCCCGGTATTTACCGTAATGTATTTTTCCTGGGGTGTTTTGCTCGGCGCAACCACCCCGGTCCTGACCGCCCTGATCTCGCGCGCGGCAGGCGAAAACCACCAGGGACATGTATTGGGAATTGCGCAAAGCAGTTCGCAATTTGCCTCTATCACCGGCATCGCCCTTGGGGGCCTGTTTAGCCAGTCTGTCGGCTTGTCGAAAATCTATTTCTTTGTCGCCTTCATCTATTTTATCGGGCTGGGGATAACGGCCACCGTGCGTATCGCCATGATGCGTCAAAACACCGTTGCCCGCCTTCCGGGAGAGTAAAAGTGAGAATAATGAGTGAAATCGCAGGCATTTTTGCCATCACAATCGCCGCATTGATGGCATTTACGGCTCCTGTTCGGGCTGAGTTGATCACGATTACGGATGTTGCCGGGCGTAAACTTCAGGTAAATGCACCGGTTAACCGTGTTGTGCTGGGCGAGGGACGCCAGCTTTATGTCATCGCGATGCTGGACCGTGAAAACCCGGCCAAACGCATTGTTGGCTGGCGCAATGATTTGATCGAGGCGGATCCGGGCACCTATCACGAATATGAAAAGGCCTTTCCCGCATTCGCCAAAATACCGACATTTTCCGGCCTGGAACAAAGCCTGGTTGATATTGAAACAACCATTGCCCAAAAACCCGATGTGGTTTTTCTCAATTTCGAAACCAAAAAGGCGGTAGATGAGGCGAACTTTGTCGAGAAACTCGCCAGCCTGAACATCCCGGTGGCCTATGTCGATTTCCGGCATGATCCTGAACATAATACCGAACCTTCCATGCGCCTGATGGGTAAACTTTTTGGTCAGGAAGCACGTGCGGAGGCCTTTATCAATTTTCGCCGCGCCCAGATCGCCCGGGTGACGGATGTCTTGGCGAAAGCCAACCCGCCGCGCCCCAAGGTGTTTATTGATCGTGCCGCCGGATTTTACCAGGATTGCTGCCATACCTTCGGTTATGGCAATTTTGGCGCGATGGTCGAAATGGCCGGAGGCGATAATATCGCCAAAGACATCCTCCCAGGCACATTCGGGCAGCTTAATGCCGAACAGGTGATTGTCTCCAACCCGGATCAGGTGATTGTCACCAGTGCGGACTGGCAGGCCTATGTGCCAGGGGGCAAATGGGTGCCGGTCGGGCCGGGGGCCGATATGGACGAAGTGCAAAAGAAACTGGCATTTTACCCCACACGTCCGGCCTATCAGGGCATTGCCGCGCAAAAAACCGGCGCGTTTCATGCTGTCTGGCACCAGTTTTACAACAGCCCCTATCAATTTGTTGCCATTCAGCAATTTGCCAAATGGTTCCATCCAGAGCTGTTTGGTGATCTTGATCCTGATGAGACATTTCGAGAATTTCATGAACAATTTTTGCCGATTGATTATCAACCGGGATATTTTGCCAGCCTGAAGACAAAACCATGAAATTGCGTCACATTAAAAATCAGGAACTGATCGGCGGACAACATTATCGGCATGTTGTCCGTCGTCGTTTGTTTTTGCTGGCCGGTCTTGGCACCGCCCTGTTCGTCAGCATCTGCTTTGATCTGTCACTTGGCCCGGCCAGTATTCCGTTGGTCGATGTGGTGCGCGCCCTGTTTTTGCCGGGCACTGTGACGGACCAGGTTTCGGTGGTGGTGCGCGACATTCGCCTGCCGGTCGCGGCAATGGCCGTGGTTGTGGGCGCGGCCCTGGCGATTGCCGGGGCGCAGATGCAAACCATTTTGAACAACCCGCTGGCAAGCCCCTTTACCCTGGGTATTTCGGCCGCTGCCGGGTTTGGGGCATCGCTGGTGCTGGCTTTTGGCATTACGGTTTTGCCGGTTGCCGCTGCCATTATGGTGCCGGTCAATGCCTTTATCATGGCGATGCTGGCGGCACTGGTCATTCATATGCTCAGCATGCGACGCGGCGCCAATACCCAAACCATCGTATTGCTGGGTATTGCAATGGTTTTCAGCTTCAACGCCCTGTTGGCCCTGGTGCAGTTTCTGGCCTCGTCCGAGGGGTTGGCCGCCGTTGTGTTCTGGACAATGGGCAGCCTGACCAAGGCAACCTGGCCCAAGTTTTTTGTTGTATCTGCCATTCTGGTCATTGTTCTGCCGGTATTCATTCGCCGGGCCTGGGCCATGACCGCCATGCGCATGGGCGATGACAAGGCGGCCAGTTTTGGCATTCGTGTCGGCCGGTTGCGCCTGGAAACCATGCTGCTGGTCAGTTTGCTGGCTGCCATTCCGGTATCCTTTGTCGGCACCATCGGCTTTGTTGGCCTGGTGGGGCCGCATATTGCCCGGCTGATGATTGGCGAGGATCAGAGGTTTTTCCTGCCCGCATCCGCCCTGGCCGGGGCCCTGTTGCTGTCGGCCAGTTCCGTTGCCAGCAAAACCCTGATTTCGGGCGCAATCCTGCCCATTGGCATCGTTACCTCGCTGGTGGGTATTCCGTTTTTTGTTTCCCTTGTTCTGACGAATTCAAAAAAGTTATGGTAGTTCTGACACTGGACCAGATTGGTGCGCGGCTGGGTAAAAAAACCGTACTTTCCAACATTTCCGCCGGGCCGTTTCGCGGCGGCGACGTCATTGCTGTGGTCGGGCCAAATGCGGCGGGGAAATCCACGCTGTTTAAACGCATTTGCGGGCTGGTTAACGGGCAGGGTCATGTTGACTATCAGTATCATGACACAAGCCCGGGATCGTCGCATGACGGCATGTGTTATGTGCCACAAAATACGATGGTTTCCGTTGCCTTAAGCGTTTATGAGGCGGTGTTGCTGGCCAAAAAACAGGGTGGTGACTGGCATGTTTCACAGCAGGATATGGAAACGGTTGACCAGACCCTGAATTTGCTGGGTATCCTCGATCTGTCCAACCGGCCGGTGGGCGAGCTTAGCGGCGGGCAAATGCAGCTTGTCAGCATTGCCCAGGCGCTGGTGCGTGATCCCAGAGTACTGCTTTTGGACGAGCCGACATCCGCCCTGGATCTTAGCCGCAGTCACCAGATCCTTGCCTTGATGCGCAGCCTTGCCAAAAAACACGACATGCTGATCATGATGGCCCTGCATGACCTTAATGACGTATTGCGATACGCCGATCATACATTGGTCATTGCCAATGGCGCATTGGTGGCCGGCGGGGCGACACAGGATGTGATTACCGAAGCCCTGCTGCACGATGTGTATCAGGTGCGCGCCCGGCTGGAACCCTGCAGTGCCGGGCAAACACGGGTGATAGTGGATGGGGCCTTAAACGAATATGTCTGACATGCTGGACGGGCCGTGCAGTTAGTTAGGGGCTGTTTGCCCCCGGTGTTTCATCCAGGCGGCATATTCAGGGTGGTTTGGCTGCATATCGGCATAAAGCCACACCATGCGATCCACAAACCAGAGCTTTGCCAGCATTATCATGCTCATGCCAAACAGGGTTGCCCAGACATTCAGCCAGACCAACCCGGCAAGCCAGAGAATGCAGGCAAGGGCCGAAACGGTATTGAGGATATGCCCCATCCGAAGATGATGCTGCGGGATCGGGACTTTCTGGCGGTTCAGCCAGACCCGTTCCCCCAGCACTCCCTGGGACATCCAGTTATGTGTATCGCTTGGGGGTGGAAACAGCCGGGGATTAACCCATAACCACAACAGGGCAATGGCAAAGGGCAGCAACGCCCAGCCGCCAATCCAGATACGGCACCAAAGCGCAAGGCTGATCAGGGGCAGGGCGGCAACGCGGCTCCAGCCACTCCAGGGGTTGGCATGACGCTGCCAAATTTCCGGCGACATGCCCATCAGCTTTTCGGCCCGTTCGGCAAGTTTCACCTTGCGTGACGCTTTATATTTTGATGACAACTAATAACCACTTCAAAATAAGATTTTGATATTGTTGTAATATTTGCGCATTAGTAGCATGCAGCCTCCTTAGATCAACGGAAATATCGATATGGGATCATCATTTTCTCATATATTCTGATTCGTCTTTGGGATTGATTGTGCTTTATCTAAATTTCCATGATAAAATAGTACAAGTATAGAGATTTTTTTAAGATACTTCAATCGATTCCTTAGCCTTAGAGAGATATTGGAATAAGATGTTGACCTTATCTCTTCTGAGTAGAATGCTGGTATGGGAAAATGTTGGGAGGAATACATGCTAGTTTATGCCAATCACTTTATAATGAGTGGTCAAGATACTGAGTACTGCGTTTTAAAAGCCATAGGCGGCTGGATAAAAGAACAGCTAGGATACGGCCTGCACCCTGAGCAATTGGTCGCTACTGGTGAATTTCCCGGCCAAAAAGGTTCATCATCAAGTTATCTCAAGATTATCTCCGCCACAGACTACAGTCCGAAACTGTTTTTTTGGAAATTAAGCGTTCAAGACCAATATGTCAAAGGCAGACAATGGCAGACAGAGCTAGGACTAAAAATATCCTCAGATAGGTTAGAGTTCTCGTGTGTTCTTAAAACAGATGAATTAAGTGCGCTCATTGCCAAACCAGTTATTGCCTCTAAGCCTCGCGTCATTACATATATTTTTAACAATATAAAAAATGCAAATAATGCAAGTTTTTTAGGATCGTTAGTAGGAGATTCAATAAAAGAGTTAAAAGGTGATTTGACGTCGTATCGTGCATTCTTATATGAAATAGAAAGATCACAGAGAGATTATCCAATTGTTTTGGTAAGCCCGACTCAAGACGGTGAATATCTGGTGAACTGTGATTATCTGCAGAATTCTTTAATTGGCTTGGCCCAAGTTATAAAAGTTTCAGAAAATTATGATCGCTACGAAATGTGCGCAGAACTTGGTCAAAAATGGTCTGCATGGCATGGTGCCATAAACGTGATTCACACTCCTAGAAACAGAGGTTTTATTCAAGGTAGATATTTTTTGGCCGATGAAATTAGGGGCTGGGGCGAGAAGAGGCAAGATTATGTTTCGCGCATATTAGCCTGGGTGACTAATGATACAAATGCACAGAAACTGAAGAACCGAATTCGTTTTGAAGGAGTTATTCAGGCTGCGTTTAGGTCAAGGATAAAGTATGCTCAGCTACATGTAAACAGTATGGATTCTGAAGAGTTAAAGGTTGAACTTAATGAAGTTTACAAGCAAGTCGAACGGCAAGAACATTATTTTAATGATATAGTGGAGGAAAATAAGAACCTCGAAATTTTATTGGCAGAGACGCAAAATCAGGCATCAGATCTTTCGGATCAAGTGCGACAAAAAGATTTCCAAATATCGTCATTGCAAGGCCTTCTTGACAACAATGGAAAAAACAAGACAAGTAATCATGATATTGATTTATTATTTAATATTGCATGTCGAAAAGATGAGCCAACTCCTGAAGAATGTCTCAATGCTTTAAGTGTTAAGTACTTTTCTGTTTGTGAAATTTTAGAAAGCGCGACAAAAAGTGCACAAGATTCAAATCGCTTTAAAGATGGACGTAGATTACTAGATATGCTTGTGCGATTGGTGACTGACTATCGAGAGGAGTTAATTAAAAATGGTGATGCAGCCGCGAGAAAAGTTTTTGGGCAAAATGAGTTCGCGGCTAAGGAATCTGAGACGGTTATGAGTCATTTAAAGCTGAAGAGATATAGAACATTTAATTATTTGGGTGAAGATGTGGAAATGTTTCGGCATTTGAAAATCGGGACATCTGACGATGTTTCCAAGACTATTAGAGTTCACTTCTATTGGGATTATTCGAGAGAAAAGATAATAATTGGTTACTGCGGTAAGCATTTGCCGGTTTCTGATCACTAAATGAAAGTTCTGGATTTTTAAATAAAACACCCCCGGCCACAAAACCGGGAGTGTTCCAATGTTCAAGCCAAATGGCTTTATATCTCAGTCAGTTGCCGGATTACTGCAAATCAAACCGGTCTGCATTCATCACCTTGGTCCAGGCGGCAACGAAATCCTTGACGAATTTTTCAAGGTTGTCGTCCTGGGCATAAACCTCGGCATAGGAACGCAGGATCGAATTTGATCCGAATACCAGATCAACACGGGTTGCGGTCCATTTGGCATCGCCGGTTTTACGGTCGACGATGTTATAAAGGTTCTGTCCTGCCGGTTTCCAGCTATAGGCCATGTCGGTCAGATTAACGAAAAAGTCGTTCGTCAATGTGCCCGGACGGTCGGTAAAGACACCGTGTTTGGTGCCGCCATAATTGGTATCAAGGGCACGCATACCCCCAACCAGAGCCGTCATTTCCGGTGCCGTCAAGCCCATCAACTGGGCACGATCGAGCAGCATTTCCTCGGCCGACACAACATAGTCTTTCTTCAGCCAGTTGCGGAAACCATCTGCCAACGGTTCCAGAACATCAAAGCTGTCGGCATCGGTCATTTCGTCGGTGGCATCGCCACGACCCGGTGCAAACGGGACAGTGATTTTCACACCCGCATCATGGGCGGCCTTTTCAACCGCTGCCGTCCCGCCAAGAACGATCAGGTCCGCAATCGAGACCTTTTTGTCCAGGCCAGCCTGAATACCCTCCAGGGTTTTCAGAACCTTTGCCAGACGGTCCGGTTCGTTGCCTTCCCAGTCCTTTTGCGGGGCGAGGCGAATACGGGCCCCATTGGCACCACCGCGCATGTCCGACCCGCGATAGGTGCGTGCACTATCCCAGGCAGTATTGATCAGTTCGGCACTGGTTAGCCCGGAATTGAGAAGCTTTGCCTTCAGATCGGCAATTTCGCTGTCCGACAGGGTGTAATCCACCGTCGGGATCGGATCCTGCCAGATCAGATCTTCGCTCGGCACATCCGGGCCGAAATAGCGGGCTTTCGGGCCCATGTCACGGTGGGTCAGCTTGAACCATGCACGGGCAAATGTTTCCGAGAAATAGTCCGGATCCTTGATGAATTTCTGGCAAATGGCGTTATAGGTCGGGTCAACCTTCATTGCCATGTCGGCATCGGTCATGATCGGCATGCAACGGATCGACGGGTCCTCGACATCAACCGGCATGTCTTCTTCTTTAATGTCGATCGGCATCCACTGCCAGGCACCTGCCGGGCTTTTCTTGAGCTCCCACTCATAACCGAACAGCAGGTCAAACCAGCCCATATCCCACTGGGTCGGGTTTTTGCTCCAGGCCCCTTCGATGCCGGATACAACGGTATCACGGCCAATGCCACGCCCCTTGGTGTTCATCCAGCCCATGCCCTGCGCGGTAACATCGGCGGCCTCGGGTTCGGGGCTCAGATTGGCGGCATCGCCATTGCCATGACATTTGCCAATGGTGTGGCCACCGGCGGTCAGGGCGGCGGTTTCTTCGTCATCCATTGCCATGCGGGCAAAGGTTTCACGCACCTGGGCGGCGGTTTTCATCGGGTCCGGCTGGCCGTTAACACCTTCCGGATTCACATAGATCAGGCCCATCTGAACCGCTGCCAGCGGGTTTTGCATTGTTTCCGGTTTGGAAACATCGTCATAACGGCCATCGCTCGGCGCAAGCCATTCTTTTTCGGCACCCCAGTAGGTGTCCTTTTCCGGGTGCCAGATGTCTTTGCGGCCAAAGCCAAAACCAAAGGTTTTCAGACCGGCCACTTCATAGGCAATGGTGCCCGAGAGAATGATCAGGTCCGCCCACGAGATTTTGTTGCCATATTTCTTTTTGATCGGCCACAGCAGACGGCGGCCCTTGTCCGTATTGACGTTATCGGGCCAGGAATTGAGCGGGGCAAAACGCTGGTTGCCGGTACCGCCACCACCACGGCCATCGGCCAGACGATAGGACCCGGCGGCATGCCAGGCGACACGGGCAAACATGCCAACATAGCTGCCCCAGTCGGCCGGCCACCAATCCTGGCTGTCCTTCATCAACTGGCGCAGGTCATTTTTCAGGGCCTCGACATCCAGCTTTTTCAGTTCTTCGTGATAGTCAAAGTCCTGACCCAGCGGATTGGTTTTCACATCATGCTGATGCAGAATGTCCAAATTCAGGGCATTGGGCCACCAATCCATCACTGTGGTGCCCAGCGCGGTTTGACCGCCGTGCATGACCGGGCATTTGCCTGTTGCTGCTTTTCCGTCCATTTCTCTCTCCGTATGCTGGCTGAGATATTTGCCGCTTGTTGTCTTGATCAGGACTTTTGTAAACGCATGGCCTGATAACCAGAATATGTGCGAAATACGTTTATGTCCAAGTCAATATTCAACCTAGATGATTGCCTGTGGCGTCTTGTGGTGGGTGTGTCGTGCTGTTTGTGCTGAAGAAAAATTTAGCGTGGAATGATATTATAGGGGAAATAGGTATTTTTTTATTTTTTGATAGGTTTTATCGATTAATTGTTGGCGTTGCGGCAGAACCGTTCAACACGGCATGTTGATGGCTGATCACCCAAAGCCGATGTCAGCCCTGATCCTCCATGTTGTGGGGAAGTCTGGCAATAATGTGGTTTGCTATTCACTTTCGTCGGCAAATTTTGTCGACGGACTGAATGTGGTCATAAATTGGGTAAACGCCATCGCATTCGGCATAATATTGGGAATAGAGAGCGCAAAATTCCTGTGACGATTACCAATTCGCAGCTTCTTTTGGGTCAGTGTGCCCGGCGGAGTTGGCCGTCAAACCGGCAGCAACGATTGTTATGGGAAGGTATTTTGATGAAAACACTTCTGCTTACAAAAACCGAAGTTGATCAATTGATCAAAATGCCTGACGTGATAGAAGCCGTCGAAGAGGCCTATAAGACATTTAGCAGCAAACAGGTTGTACAACCGGGTTATATCGGTATCGCATTACCTGATCATCGCGGCGAGATTGATTTCAAGCTTGGTTATTCCAGGGTGAATGAAATCATCTCGATGAAGGCGCATTCCGGCGGATTTACCGATAATCCGCAAAAATATGATGTTCCCAACAGTATGGGTACCGTGCTTTTGTTTGACGGCAATAGCGGCACCCTGATTTGCGTTATGGATGGCAGCCTGATCACCGGGCTGCGCACCGGGGCCGCCGGGGCGGTTTCGGCGCGCGCACTGGCGCGCAAAAATTCCCGGAGCGTAAGCTGCATCGGAACGGGCAATCAGGCCCGGATGCAGATACGTGCCCTGGTTGAAGTCATGAAAATTGACGAAATCCACGCCTGGAGCCGCACCCCCGACAAACGAACGCAGTTCAAGACGGAAATCGAGCAGGAATTCGGGATTAACGTCACCATTGCGACGTCCAAGAAGGATGCAGTTGAACAGGCAGACATCCTTGTGACCACGACGCGGGGCAAGGGGGATGTCATTGACGCGTCATGGGTAAAACCTGGCACACATATTGTCGCCATCGGGACGGATGCACCGGGTAAACAGGAATTTGATCCGGAAATTTTTCGCACCGCCAGAACCGTTGTCGATTCCGTTTCGCAATGCTGCGAAAAAGGCGAAACCAGCCACGCACTTGAACACAACATCATCACCCGCGACGGCATCCATGCCGAGATTGGCGAAATATTGCTGGGCCACAAATCCGGGCGGGAGAGCGAAGATGAAATCACTCTTTTTGATTCCACCGGCATGGCCATACAGGACAATACAACGGCAAACAGAATTTATCAGAACGCGATAAACAGAAATATCGGCTCCTTTTTTACCTTTTTCGAGTAATGGTCATGCGCAATTACCCAACCCTTCAGGACATTCACGAAGCACGAGCGCGACTGAAGCCTCATATTCGGCATACACCGCTTTTGCATGCCGATAAAATCGAGCGTCAGGTTGGCTGTCAGCTTTATCTCAAGCCGGAGACATTGCAAATCACCGGCGCGTTTAAAATTCGCGGCGCCCTGAATACGGCGCTGTCATTGCCCAGAGACGAAATCGCAAACGGTATTATTGCCACCTCGTCGGGCAATCACGCGCAAGGGCTGGCATATGCAGCCAGGATGCTGGGTGTAAAAGCGATTTTGGTGCTGCCGGTGACAACACCAAAGATCAAAATCGAAAATACAAAGGCGCTTGGGGCTGACGTCATTCTTTTCGATGGTGATACGGCTGCCCGCTGGAAAAGGGTGTATGAAATCGCCGAAGAAAACAAATACGCCCCCATTCATGCCTTTGAAGACCCGCGGGTGATGGCAGGCCAGGGGACAATGGGCTGCGAAATCCTGGAGGATATGCCCGACATTGATACGGTTCTTGTGCCTGTTGGGGGCGGCGGGCTGATTTCCGGTGTGGCAACCGCGCTCAAAGAGACCAAACCCTCCATTCGCGTGATCGGTGTGGAACCAGCCTTGACGCCAAAATATTATCAAAGCCGTTTGAACAAAAAACGGACGTCCTTGCCGCTGAAAAATACAATCGCTGATGGCCTGCGGATCAGCGTTCCCGGCCAGAACCCGTTTCCCATTATTGAAAAATATGTTGATGAAATCATTCTTGTTGAAGACGAACATATTATTGCCGGGATGCGAAGCCTTGCCAAAGACGCAAAACTGATCGCGGAACCCGCCGCATCCATCGGTGTCGGGGCCTTGCTGGCGGGCAATGTTACGGTTCGACCTGATGAAAAGGTGTGCGCCATTCTGTCAGGCGGAAACTGGGACCTCGCCGATCTTGCCGAAATTTACACATAAAATCGCATGATGGTTCGTCATATAATGCCATCCCCCCCTGGCCGATGCAGGGGGGATGGCACGGAGAATGACACCTGTTTTCTAAACCCTGTTGTTTAAACGATAGTCCTGGCAGAGGGCATATCGGGATCATGAATTTCGGCCAATCGGCGCAGGCCACCCGTAAGGGTTTCACGGTCGGGGCTAACACCTAGCGAAATCCGCACTGCATTGGCCGTGCCCCGCCCGATGGCAAAGGCCGATGCCGGTACCACGGCAACACCTGCCATTTCGGCCTGTCGGGCAAAACTGTCGGCCGACCAATGGGCCGGCAATTCCAGCCAGATGTGATGCCCATTCGGGCTGGCATGAAAAGGCCGGCCTAGTTCGCTTCTGGCAAGGGCCTGGCGGGCGGTGTTTTCGGCAATAATCGCGGCCGTCAAATCCTGTAACACCCCTTCAACGATCCAGCGGCTTGCCAGTGCCGCCATCAATGAAGGGGCCATTAAAATGGTTGTGCGCAGGATTGCGGCCAGCCTTTGCGCCTGTGCGGGGTCGGGCGCGACAATATAGGCCACCCGAAGGGCCGGGCTGGCGCATTTTGACAGGGTGGCAATATGCCAGGTGATATCCCCGGCAAGGCTGGCAAAGGCGCGATTGTTTTTATCATTTCGTAACGGCCAATAGGGGTCGTCTTCGATAATGGCGACGTGATATTTCCGCGCGATCCGGGCAATGGCCGCACGGCGCTCCAGCGGCAAGGTGGCGGTTGTCGGGTTGTCGATATTGGGGACCAGATAAATCGCCTTGGGATGATCCTCGGCACAGGTTTTTTCAAACGCATCGGGAATAATGCCATAGTCATCCATCGCCAGGCCCGCCAGCTGCAGCCCCCTTTGCTGTGCCACGGCCTTTATACCAGGATATGTCAAATTTCCTGCTGCCAGAACATCGCCGCGTTTCATTAAAAGATCGCAGAGCGCGTAAAGCCCGCTTTGCGCCCCTGCTGCGAGCAAAACACATTCCGGTGCAACGGTGCCAAGGCGCGATGACAGCCAGTCGGCTGCGACATCGCGGTCAAATTCCGCGCCCCGGCTTTCCTGATATTGCAGGTTAAGCAACCCGGTTTTGCTGGATAAAATGTCGGACATCCCCTGTGCGAACAGGCGACGGAAATTCATATGCGCAAGCTGGGGCGGGGTATTCATGCTCATGTCAATCAGCGGCAACCGGTCATTGACCACCCCGGTAACTTCAACGCCCTTGCGAATAAAGGTCCCCCGTCCCGGGCTTGCCTCCACCAAATGGCGTTTGCGCGCTTCGTTAAAGGCGCGCGTCACCGTGGTCAAATCCACCCCGATCGCTTTGGCAATGACCCGTTGCGCGGGCAGGCGTTCGCCCTGCGCCACCAGACCATTGTTAATATCTTCCTCCAGCGCATCAACAATGCCGAGATATTTGAGACGGGCATTTTCCTTGACCCACGGATTCCACATATGCCCCTCATTGTATGGATATATTGCATGTTTGCATTGTGACAAAAAGGCATACACCAACAGACTTGTTTGTGCTATGCCTACTTATGATTGCAAAATCAGTTCGAAGATATGATTCAAGTGTGTTCATAACAGGCTGAATTTTATGATATATTCTTGTAAATCAGATAAAGCAATTCAGGATCACTGGATGATTCGTGGCTTTATCATAAAGCCATACAATATCCATACAATAAACGCGGTTCGGAGGAAAAACAATGCTAAATGATGATGAATGGCCGCCCTTGCGCCCGGTTGGCGTTGGCATTCGCGGGCGCTGTCCCCGCTGCGGGCAGGGGCATTTGTTTTCCGGATTTTTGAAAATTGCCGATAAATGCGATTATTGCGATCTCGATTTTTCCTTTGCCGATCCGGCGGATGGACCGGCATTTTTCGTCATCTGTTTTGCCTGCATTCCATCGCTGATCATGGGTCTTTGGATCGAGCTTGCCTATCAGGCACCCTATTGGGTGCATCTGCTGACAACATTGCCTTTCCTGCTGCTGACCTGCATTCCGCCGCTCCGCCCGCTCAAGGGGTGGCTGGTTGCCAGCCAGTATTATTTCAAGGCGGCAGAAGGTAAACTTGATGATGGGCTTGAAAAATAATTTTATAAATCAAATATTTATGAAGATATATTCATGTTTTACATACGGACTGTATCAGGATTGCGCGATAAACATGGTTTCGTCATAACGCAGCAGGCACTGCCCGATGGCCCCCTGGATGGCGATGTCCTTGTCCCAGGGTAAATGCACGATTTGCGGGCCACGTCGCAATTCCGGCACCTGGGCATCCTTCAGGCTGCGATAAAGTTCGGGTTCCATCAGGTCAAAGGCACGCGCGCCAGAGCCGGTGATAAAAATCCGTTCCGGGCCCAACAGGGCAATCAGATTGGCAATGCCATATCCCAGCACCTTTCCGGCATGGCGAAACAGATCGGCAAAGTCCTCGTTACCGTCCCGGGCCTTGTCCACCAGCGCCATCATCTGTTTTTCGCTGGGATGCAACTGGTTGGTGATCGCGTCGCTATCGGGGGTATCAGTCAGCGCACTGGCATCGCGCAGGATGGCATAATCGCCGATATGGGCCTCAAGACAGCCGCGCTTGCCACAATTGCACAACGGCCCGTCGGGCTGATATTTCATATGGCCAAATTCGGCAGCCGCCCCAAACGGACCATTATACACCGTGCCGTTTAAAACCAGCCCCATGCCAATGCCATAGCCCAGCATGATCACGGCAAAATCGCCACCCTGATGCAGGGCGGTATTTTGTGTAATCGCCGTGGCAATGCAATTGGCATCGTTTGACATCATCACCAGCCCGCCATAGCGGGCGCGCAAGGGTTCCGTCACCGCGATCTGGCGATGGCGCAGGGCCGGGGACCACATGATTTCGCCGCTATTATTATCGGCCACCCCTTGCAAGGCGATGCTGATTCCCGCCGGGTTTTGCGTGATGACATCATCATTCGCCGCGATGAACCGGTCAATCAGGGCGCATAATGTTGTAATCAGCGATTGTGCATCAAGGTCGCGGGTCTGAATGCGGTGTTCGCTTATGCGCTCGATTTCCCCTTTGAAATTTCCCAGGGCAATTTCAATCAGATTGATGGTTATCTTGATGCCAATGACATAAGCCGCCGTTGGCACCAGATCGAGCAGCACTTTTGGTCGTCCGCGCCCGTTGCCGGCCCCGGATGCCGCCCCGGTCATGCCGCCATGAGGATCCGGTGCACTATTTGATCCGCCATTTGACCCGTCATGAGGGCCGGGGCCGGGTTGAATTTCCTGTACCAGACCCTGCGCAATCAGCCCGGCCGTAAGCGAGGTAACGGAGGCCGGGCTTAACCCGGTGGCAGTGCCAATATCAATACGCGCAACCGGGCCATGCAGCCTTAAATATCGCAAAATGGCAATCTGGGAGGGCTGGCGCGGAAGATCGGAGGTCGGGCGACGGCGCATGCAGGGGCCTGTAAACTGAGGAAACAAGGCAGTAGGGTGGTTCGGGTCCGAAAACCGGTTTGAGACAGGATGATCCCGTCACGACGATTGTTATATATGCGCGGGCCATTTGGCAATTGGCACAAATACCCGCCATCGAATTTGAAAAACCGGCAGGGCCTGGGCGGGCGGCATTAAAACCGGCGCCATCGCCGCCCCGTAACCCCGGTGTGTGCGGCACAACCAAAAATCAGGCCGGGGCCGGAACATTGGTTGCGCCAGGACCGGCCAGATGAATCAGATGGTCGGGCATTTTGCCCAGAATGATCATGCCCAGCACATCATCATGATTAACATCCTCTGTGCGGACCGTCCCCACCAGTTGACCGTTTTTCATCACATGCAAGCGGTCGGACAAATCAAAAACATCGTGCAAATCGTGACTGATGAGCAAAATGCCCAGCCCGTCCTTTTTAAGCTGGTCAATCAGTTCGCCCACCATGCGGGTTTCCTGCACCCCAAGCGCGGCACAGGGTTCGTCCATGATCAGGATCCGTGCCTCGAATAACAGGGCGCGGGCAATGGCAACGGACTGTCTTTGCCCGCCTGACAAGGCCGCCACCGGGGCATTGAATTTTTTGAAATTCGGGTTCAGCCGATGCAGCACTTCGCGGGCCTTGTGCTCCATCGCCACATCATCCAGAAACCCGGTTTTACTGACAATTTCGCGTCCCAAAAACAGGTTTTGCGCCGCATCCAGATTATCGGCCAGGGCCAAGTTCTGATAGATGGTTTCAATTTTGTTGTCGCGCGCATCGCGGGCATTTTCAATTTTTGCAGCACGCCCATCAACAATGATCTCGCCGCTATCCGGCGTATAGGCTCCGGCCAAAATCTTGATCAGGGTTGATTTTCCGGCCCCGTTATGGCCCAGCACCCCGACGACTTCGCCGGGATAGAGGTCAATCGACACGCCATCAACCGCCTTGATCCCGCCAAAGCTAAGGTGAATATCGCGCATTTCAACCAGCGGATTTTTACCGGCATTGCTATTTGACATTTCCGGTCTCCTTTATGCGCTCGGGTCGCTGTAACGACGGTGGAAATATTTGTCGCTAAACACGGCAAGAACCAGCACAAGGCCAATAACGATACTTTGCAGGGATGTATCGACCCCCAAAAGGGCCATGCCGCTTTGCAGGCTTTGCATCACCAGCGCCCCGATCAATGCGCCATAAATGGTGCCAAGCCCCCCGGCAAGCGAGGTTCCGCCAATCACCACAGCCGCAATCACGCGAAGTTCATCAAGGGTGCCAAGGTCATTGCCTGCCGATTGCAAACGCGCCGAGGAAATGGCCGCACTGATGGCGCATAAAACCCCCATCAGGGCAAAAACGGCCACGGTCATGCGTTTGACGTTAATTCCGGCCAGTTCTGCCGCCTGCGGATTGCCACCAATGGCAAAAACATAGCGCCCAAACCGGGTGCGTTTTGCCACAATGGTCAAAACAATCGCCACCAGGGCCACAATCAGCAGGGGAATGGCAATGCCATGCGAAATTTCAAGATTTTCCGGCGTAACGGGTATACCCCGGTTTTCCAGAATTTTCTCTGCCGCGCGGCTGGGCAGCATATAGGCATTTAATGTGCCAATACCCGCAAGCACCAGGCCCGCCATCAGGCACACATTGGTCCATTCTGCCCAAACCGGTTTAACGGGAAATTCAAACGCCAGTCTGCGCCGTCGGCTGATGAGCGCATTGTAAATAATGGCGCAAATGGCAATGGCCGCGACAATCCAGCTCCAGGTCGCGCCAATCGTGCCATGAATCCCGCCGCCCATCAGCATGAAATTGGCATCCAGCGGCGCAACAGTGCGGCCCTGTGTCACCCACCAGGCCGCCCCGCGCCATACCAAAAGGCCGCCCAGCGTGACAATAAAGGCAGGCACACCCAGATACCCCACGGCAACGCCCTGGATCCCGCCAATCAGGGCGCCAATTGCCAGACCGGCCATCAGGGTGATGATCCAGGTCATCGGATGATTATAGCCCAGAAACTGCGGTAAAATATCAGCCTGGATCACCCCCATGATCATCGCCAGCACCCCCAGAATGGAGCCGACAGACAGATCAATATGGCGTGTCACAATGATCAGGACCATGCCGCAGGCCATTACCGCGACCGATGCGGTCTGGACCGACAGGTTAAAAATATTGCGCGGGGTGATAAAACGCCCGCCAGAAGCGATGTCAAAGCCAATCCAGATAATCAGCAATACTGCTGCCAGACCCACCAGGCGGCGGTCTATTTCCATTTTGGCGAAAAGCTGTGTCATTTGATATGCTCGTCAGGCAGCGGGGCCGGTTTGGTTTCCAGACCGGCCCCGTGGTTTCGCAAGATCGGAAAAAACAAAAGGCTTAGTTGCAGGCCGCAACCTTGCCGCTTTCAACCCCTTTGCACACCACATCCTTGCTGACCCAGCCCGCATCAATCACGACATTCAGGTTATCCTGCGTAATGGCAACCGGCTTCAGGAAATAGGATTTCATGACCGTGCCATTCGGGCTGGTCCAGTCCTGGGTGCCATCGACGTCATCCAGTTTGGTGCCCTTTGCCAGCTCTACCGCGATTTCGGCTGCCTTTTTGCCCAGCTCGCGGGCATCCTTCCAGACCGACACGGTTTGCGTACCAAGGGCAACACGGTTCAGCGCGGCATGGTCGCCATCCTGGCCTGAAACCGGAATGCCCTGCATGCCCTGTGCGGCAAGGGCGGCAATTGCCCCGCCAGCGGTACCGTCATTGGAGGCCACAACGGCATCCACCTTGTTGTCCGCTGCGGTCAGGAACTGTTCCATATTGCGCTGGGCAATGGCAGGTTGCCAGCTTTCGGTATAGGCCTCGCCAACGACCTTGATGTCGCCGCTATCAATGGCGGACTGCAAAACCTCAAGCTGCCCCTGATGCAGAATATCGGCATTCGGGTCGGTCGGTGCGCCCTTGATAAAAACGTAGTTCCCCGTGGGTTGCTTTGCAAAAACCGCCTCGGCCTGCAAACGCCCGACTTCCTTGTTGTTAAAGGTGATATAATAGGCGTTGGGGTTTTCAATCAGGCGGTCATAACCGACAACTGGAATGCCTTCGTTAATTGCCTGGTTGACAGCCGCCCCGATCGAGGCGGAATCCTGTGCCAGCACAATCAGGGCATCCGCGCCGCGCGAAATCAGGCTTTCAATGTCGCTTAGCTGTTTGCTGGGCGAGCTTTGGGCATCGGCACTGATATAATCCGCCCCGGCAGCCTTCAGGGCCGCAACAATGGCGGCTTCGTCGGTTTTCCAGCGTTCTTCCTGAAAATTGGACCAGCTGACCCCGACAATCAGATCGGCGGCAAAGGCATGCGTCGATAACATCACCGCACCGGCAAGGGCGACGGAGGAGAGGAGCTTTTTCATCTGTTTCTTCCCTGAATAAAATTGCCTTGGACGACATTTATTTTTGTTATTGAAAAAATGTTGACGGGTTGCGTCACGCCTGTCAAATTTTTTTTAGGTTCAAAATTAAAAAATAACAATAATACGGTTTATGGCGCCATGATGCGTAACTTTTAATTGAACCTTTCGCCGCTTACGCATGTTGCGGTGCAGTATTTAATTTATGTAGAAAAATAAACGAACAACAGGAAACGTCATGCCAGCCACCTATCATGATTTGAACGATAAATCGGTTCTTGTAACCGGCGGCGCATCGGGGATCGGGGCTGCCATTGTGCGGTCATTTTGTGCCCAGGGGGCGAAGGTCGGCTTTTTTGATATTGACGATTCTGCTGCCAGGCACCTGTGCGATGATATTGAAAAACAACACTCGGTTCGCCCGGTTTTTGCGTCGCTGGACCTTCGCAATCAGTCGGCCATTCCCGATGCCATTGCCAAAATGGCCGACAAGATTGGGACGATTGATGTGCTGGTTAACAATGCCGCCCGCGATGACCGGCATTCACCCGCCGAAACCGGGCCGGATGAATGGCGCGAGAAGCTTGATGTGAACCTGTCGCACCAGTTTTTTTGTGCCCGCGCGGTTGCCCCGGCAATGGCGGATCGGGGGTGCGGCAGCATCATCAATTTCAGTTCGGTCAGCTTTTTAATGGGGCTGCCTGATCTGGTTGCCTATGAAACCGCAAAGGCGGGCATTATTGGCATGACCCGTGCCCTGGCACGTGACTGGGGGGCAAATGGTATTCGTGTCAATACCGTTATTCCCGGCTGTATCATCACCCAGCGCCAGCTGGATTTGTGGATCACCGCCGAGGATGAAGCCCGCATTCAGCAACAGCAATGCGTTAAACGTCGACTGGTTGGCGATGATGTGGCGCAGATGGTGCTGTTTCTGGCCTCCGATGTATCCTCGGCCTGTTCATCACAAAGCTTTATCGTCGATGGCGGGCTGGTATAAGACTGTCTGCTAGCAGCATTCTTTGTCATCATCCCGCCGTGTTTAACACCCGAATATCGAGCCCGCCGCCATGTCCCGCCTGACACATCATAACGAACCTGTTGTTATCAACGAAAAAGCCAACCCCTATCGCGATTGCATTCAGGGGTTGGCAAACCAGCCCATTACGGTTGTGCGGCTGTTGCGCGATGCCGCCAATGAAAACCCGGCCCTGGTTAAACAGCAGAAATTCAATGTGCCGGAAATCCGCGATGTGGTGGGTCGCCTGGTGGAAAACCGGCCGCGCGTTGCCATTATTGCCGGTGCGCCGGACCATCCGGCCCATTTGCTGGATCGGCCCCATGCGCTGATGGCCGCCCTGCGCGTTTGGGAACAGGGCGGGGTGCCGTTTTTGTTTCATGTGCCGGTCATTTGTGATGGCACGGCGCAAAACAATATCGGCCAAAGCTATTCGCTGGCATCGCGCAACACCACGGCAACAGCGGTGAATATCACCTTTGAAGGGCACAGCTATCATGCGGCTTACGTGATTGCCGGGTGTGACAAATCCCCCTCCGCCGTGGTGGCCGGGTTGGCGGCGGCAGACAGGGCACGCGCCCATCGCGGAGACCAGGCCCCGGTCTGGGCCGTATTTGCCCCGGCGCATGTGTTAAAGGGTGGCGAAATCCCCGAAGGTACGCGCCGTTTGCTTGATCAGGTTGCAAATGATGCCGATGCTGCCGGGCATGTCGACCTTGGCGGTGATATTCGCGAAAATATGCGTTACATCCTGCAATGCACATCCGACGAAGCCTTTGCCGGTTTGCTGGAACGGGCGCGTTTGATCGGTGTGATTGACGGGGCAATGGAACGCCGCATTCTCGATGAATTGGCAACCGCCACCTGTGATTCAAAAGGCGGCATTTGTGCCTTTAACGGCACGGGCAATTCATCGCGCACCATGCTCGCGGCCTTTGGCCTGACCCCACCGGAACTGGAGCTTCTGACCGATGTGCCCCCCTACGAGGCGGTTGCCAGTGGGGTGGATACGCTGTTTTCGGTGTTCAATCGCCCGGAATATGCGATTGGCAATTTGCTCAAGGCGAATTTTGCCAATTTCGTGCGGGTCCATAACGCCACCGGGTCAAGCAGCAACATGCTGCTGCATCTGCCTTTCATGATGCGCCATGCCGGGTTTGACATTACGATTGACGATTATCAGGCTGTGCGTACCGAAACCCCCGTGCCTGAGATTTTCGCCCACAGCCTGACTGAAAACCGGGATACCTTTGTTTTGGCCCGGCAAATGGCACAGGGCCAAAACCGGGGTATGGAAAGCATTTATCGCGTTCTTTCCGACCTTGGCGTGGCAATGGACCTGGATGCCCCCACGATTTTGGGAAAAACCTGGGCAGAACGCATTGCCGGGCTGGATAACCCGGTTGATTTGTCGCTGGGCGATAAATCCGTCATCCGGGCCACACCTGTGCGGCAACGCTCTGGCGTCGATGTGATTACCGGCAGCTTCTTTGAAAATTGTGCTGTAAAAACATCGGGTATGAGCGATCATTTACTAAATCACTTTAACAATCACGTTTTCATCGTGCGCTATTATGAAAACGAACATGTTTGTAATGACGACTTTGCCGCGCCTGACCTTGTGGACCGCCTGATGAAGACCGATGGCGTTGACCCGGCCCTGGTCAAAGCCATCGTCAAACGCAATGGCGGCGATGCCTCCACTGGCATGACCGCGCGCGATATGCTGGCACAGGGTTATTTGTCCTTTGCCTTTGTGATTGGCGGGCAGGGGCCAGAGGCCTATGGCATGCCGGAAATGTTCTCGCCCTCGCAAAATCTGCGTCATCACCGCATTCTCGAGGCATCAAGCATGTTGATCACCGATGGCCGTTACTCCGGCGTCACCAAAGGGGCCTGTATTGGCCATATGGTGCCCGAGGCCTTTACCGGCGGCGGTATTGGCTATTTGCAGAATGGCGATATTTTGCGCCTGAACCTTACCAGCCTGTCCCTGGACTGGCTGGAACGCGACGCCTTTCTTGACGGGCGGGAAGTGCCCGGTGATCCGGCCAAGGTCGCCGATCGCAAAGTAATATTCGATCAGCGCCATCAGCGCATGTCGAACCGCCAGCTTGACGTTGCGGCCTGTAACGTGATGGATCATGTCTCGAACGCGGCACGCGGCATTGTCCCCGAAATGGTGGACCGGCGCGCCATATTGCCGTGGCGGTAACAGGCCATCATGCCGGGCAATGACAGGCCGCCGCACAGCGACAGGGGCCTTCGTTACCCGGTCATGTTGCAGGTTACTTTTTAAACAGGATGTGAAACCCGTCCTCATGGGGGGCAAAATCGCATTCCACCTGAAAAACCTGTTTCAAAAGCTCTGGTGTCAATACTTCGGCCGGTGTGCCTGTCGCGACCACTTTGCCATGATTAAGCACCAGCAAATAATCGCAAAACATGGCCGCATGGTTCAGGTCATGCAGGGCGACAATGCTGGTGAGGCCCAAACGCGCAATCAGGCGCAACAGCCCCAATTGATGCTGAATGTCCAAATGATTGGTCGGTTCATCCAAAAACAGTTCACGGGGTTGCTGTGCCAGGGCGCGCGCAATATGCACCCGCTGCCTTTCCCCGCCTGACAGGCTTTGCCAGCTTACATGGCGGAAATCCGTCATACCAACCTGTTGCAAGGCAGTATCAACCGCGTGGCTGTCAAGCTGCGTCCAGCCTGCCAGCGGTGATCGATGCGGGGTTCGCCCCAAACGCACAACATCCTCGACCGCCATATTTATTTCCGTGGCGGCATGTTGCTGCACCAGGGCAACGCGTTGGGCCAAGTCCCGGCGCGATATGCTGGCAATATCGCGTCCTTCCAGGGTGATGCGCCCGGTGGCCGGGCGGCGCAACCCGGCAAGCAGGCGCAATAGCGATGATTTACCCGACCCGTTCGGGCCCAGAAGGCCCAAAACCGTGCCGGGCTTTATGCTCAGCGAAACGTTATCGACGATGGTCTTGCGACCGACCCGCCATATCAGATTTTCTGCCTGGATACTCATACAGCCTGCCTCGCCCGATAAAGGATAAGCGAGAAACACGGCACACCCACCAGCGCGGTGACAATGCCGATGGGAAGGGTTTGCTGGGCCATCACACTGCGCGATACAATATCGGCCAGCACCATAAACACCGCCCCCACCAGTGCACAGGCAGGCAACAGGCGAATATGTCCCGGTCCGATCAGGAAGCGCACGGCATGGGGCACCACCAGCCCGACAAAACCAATCGAGCCGACCATGCTGACAATGGTTGCGGTAATCAGTGCCGTCACGGCAAAAAGAATGATCCGTACCCGTTCCACGGCAATGCCCATCGAGGCGGCAGCATCATCGCCAAAGGTAAAGGCATCAAGCGCCTGGGAATGCCAGATGCAAATCGATAGACCGATAATGATGATCACGATCAAAAGCTGAAATTCCGGCCAGCGCACGCCGCCAAAACTGCCCAACAGCCAGAACATGATGTCGCGCGCCTGCTGGGCATTGCCCGATGTCGTCACAATATAGGCGGTCAGCGCATTAAAAAGCTGGGCGGCGGCAACACCGGCCAAAATGGTTCGGTCCGGCCCGCCGCGCCCGCTATTTGACAAGACGGCAACAAACACAAAGGCGGTCATCGCCCCGGCAAAGGCCCCCATTGACAATGAAACCGCGCCCGCGCCAATACCCAGAATAATCACGGCAACCGCCCCGGTCGAGGCCCCGGCAGAAACCCCCAGCACATAGGGTTCGGCCAGTGAATTGCGCAACAGCGTTTGCAAAACCGCCCCGCATATGGCAAGGCCAGCCCCGCACAAGGCCGTGACCAAAGCCCGGCTCAAACGCAAATTCCAGATCACGCTATCCTGAATGCGACCGATCTCGGCGTTGCTCAGGCCCATGTGGTTGGTAATTGACAGGGCAACTGTGCGCAGCGGAATGCGCATTTCGCCAATACCAACCGCCATGGCAATCGCAAATGCCAGAATCACAAACGAGATGACCAGCAGCAGCTCAAAACCGATTGTTTTCTTGGAAATCATAGAGGTTTTGGTCACTTCTCCAGCCCAAGCGCCTCAAGCTGTTTGGCAACTTCTTCCGCGCCATAAATCGTGCGGATGGTCGGGTTCATGGCCGCACCATTCATGACAACGATGCGGTTCTTTTGCACCGCTTCCATCAGTTTTACCGACGGGTCGCTTTTCAAGAACGCGATTTTGTTTTCCGCCTTGTCGAGGTCCCAGCGATTGCGGTCCAGCGAGGCAACAACGATGACGGTCGGTTTGGCGGCGATAATTCCTTCCCAGCTAACGGTCGGCCATTCGGCTTCGGTCGTTATGGCATTATGCCCGCCCAACAGGTCGGCAATGAAGCCCGAAGCCCCGTTTTTACCCCCCAAATAGGCATCATCGGCTTCCGATGGGCTGCTAAACCAGAACAGGAAGCTCAAATCGGGGTTTGGTTTAAACTTGGCGCGCAGGGCCGCTTCGCGCGCCTTGAAACTGGCGATCAGTTTCTGCCCGCGATCGGCAACATCGAAAATCCGCGAAAGCTCGTCAATCTCCTGATACAGAAGATCCATGTTCCACAATTCGCCACGGCTTCCATAGACGTCGTTGGTATCCTTGCGCGTGTTGCAAATGCCCGGCGCAAGATAGCTGGGAATGCCAAGGGCGGCAAAATCCTCGCGTTTGGCAACTTTGCTGTTGGGGCCAAGCAACAGTGGCAACTGTGCGGCAATAAAGTCGGGCTCTTCAGCCAGGATCGATTCAAGGGTCGGGATTTCAACCGTAAGAAGTTTTACTTTTTTATTGGCTTCCGCCAACTCCGGCAACACCGAGGTCGGCCAAAAGGCCGATGCCTTCACTTTATCTTCAAGGCCCAGCATCAACAGAATTTCGGCACTGTTCTGACCAAGGGCAACGGCGCGTTCAGGTGCCTTTTTGAAGGTGACTTCAACGCCACAATTTTCGATCGTGAGGGGATATTTGGTTGCTTCCGCCTTGGCAGGCGAAATCGCCAAAAATGCTGCCATCAGACACGAAGGTAAAAAGAAAGACTTAGCGCACGTCATGAACCACCATCCACCGGATCCGTTAAATTTGGTGGCGAGTAGTACTCTGCCACAAAGCGCAAATTCAAGTTAATTTTTGCGAATAAATATCAAATTCAACTGAAATGAATGCAATTGATCCTCAAACGCGATTCTTGACCAGGGAAAAGGGCGTCAGTTTCAAGGATAAGCGCCAGGTCAATCTTTCAAAACAGTCCGTTCCACCGAATCCGGATACTCGAACAGGTGGCATTTCAGCCGCCGGCCAACATCGCCAGGGCCAACCGGTTTTATCAATCACAAGATCGCAACTGCACCAGGAAATGAACCTGTCGGGCGAACTGGAATGAATAAAATGGATAACACGTTGAGTCTGTCCTGATGTTATTCCATAAACACGTATCATCATGCACCTTAATGTCAGAATAGGGTGCCATTTGCGGGGTCTTGTCGGGTTGGTCACTTGTCATGGGGGACAGACACCGGGGCAGGGGCCTAATAATCAAAAAACCGCATAACAGGAGAAACGTTCGTGATCCTTCAACTTTTTCCAGTATGGGCGTTGTTGCTCTCGTTACTGGCTTTTTTCATGCCAGGGCCGTTTACATCGCTTAGTTCCTATATCGTGCCCTTGCTGATGGTCATCATGCTGGCAATGGGGCTGACTTTGACGGCAAAGGATTTTGCCAATGTCGCCAAAAGCCGCAAGGCGCTGGCGGTTGGCGTGATTTTGCAGTTTTTGATCATGCCGGTTGCTGCCTGGCTGGTGGCAAAGCTGTTTGGCTTTGACGATGACCTGACGGTTGGCATGTTGCTGGTGGGCAGTGTCGCGGGCGGGACATCTTCCAATGTGATGTGCTATCTGGCAAAGGGGGATACGGCACTTTCCATTTCCATGACGGCGACCTCGACCCTGATCGGCGTGTTCCTGACCCCGGTTCTGGTGGCCTTTCTGGCCGGGCAAAGCATTGATGTGCCGGTGCAGTCGATGCTGATGTCGCTGGTCAAGATTGTTCTGGTGCCCGTGATCATCGGTGTCGTGCTCAACGAAATCGCGTCCAAATGGGTGCGCAAGGTTGAAGCGGTTTTTCCCTATATTTCAATGGTCGCCATCCTGGTCATCATTGCCATCGTTGTCGCCCTGAATGCGGATAAAATCGCCAGTGTGGGTTTGATCGTGGCATTGGCCGTGATGCTGCATAACGCGATTGGCCTGTCGCTGGGCTATGGGGTAACGGCACTTTTGGGCTTTGATCGCAAAATTTGCCGCACCATCGCCTTTGAAGTTGGCCTGCAAAATTCCGGCCTGGCAACCGCGCTGGCGATGAAATTCTTTACCCCGGTATCGGCGCTGCCCGGCACATTGTTCAGTGTCTGGCACAATATATCCGGCTCGCTTCTGGCCGGGTACTGGAGCCGCAAACCGGTAGACGAGGCCGGTCTCAAACCTGCTAAAAATCAGCCTATCTCGTAAATCTTATAATCTGATAAACCCGGACCAAGGCGGATGAATGCCTTTGGTCCGGGATTACGGGAAACACTTTTCGCCCAAAAGAGCTATAATCTATCTTATGACAAATTTTTGTGTACCGTTGACGATTGTCAGAGATCGAGCACAACACGACCTTCCGGCCGCGCACAGCAGATCAGTACCTGACCATCGGCTGGCGTTTCCAGTGGCTCTTCAATATAGGATACGTGCCCCTCAACCAGGGTACAGCGACAGGTATTACAAATACCCGACCGGCACGAGAAATCGGGTGCCAAACCTTTGTCTTCTGCCAGTTCCAGCAATGTTCGCACGTCACTGCGCATTGCCGCTGTCACCCCGGATTTCGCGAACACAACAATATCCCCGTCCTTAGGCACCCTATCAGGGATGTCATCAGCCATTGGCACGGTGGTGTCCGGTACGGCCCAGGCTTCCGGGTCGGTCAGATTGACAAGGGCGGCAATCGCTTTGGGCGCATGTGACGCCGCCCGCGAGATTGTTGCCGGTTGTTCAGCCAGGTGTTCAAGCGACGTTGCCGCACCGAAAAACTCGTAAGCGATGCGGGATTTTTCAATGCCAAGCGCGCGCAACTGCCGATACATGGCCGCCATAAAGGCTGTTGGCCCGCACATGTAAACTTCGTAATCGTCAAGCGGCAGATGCGACTGCAACAATGCCGTGTCGATCACTCCCTCGCTGTCAAAACGACGTTCCGCACGGTCACGCGCCGTGGGCTGGCGATGCACCACATGCAGGGAAATCCTGCCGCCGGATGCTGTGGCAAGCGCCCTTAATTCTGCATCAAATGCCTGAACGTCGCCATTTTCGCAGGCATGAAAAATCCAGACACGCCGCTTGCTGCGCGCCAAGACCTTTGCCATTGCCAGCAAGGGCGTTATGCCAATGCCACCCGCCAGAAGCAGTACCGGGCGCGTACTTTCCTGATCCAGCACAAAGCTGCCACGCGGCGGGGCGATGTCAATTTCACTCCCCTCCGTCACATGGTCATGAAGCCAGCACGACCCCACCCCATCGGGAACATCGTTGCCCGTCGGCGCACATTCGCGCTTGACCGAAATCCGGTGGAAATTGTCCTGCTGCACGTCGCCGGACAGGGAATAGGTTTTAAGCACCGACCCCGCAGCGGTTGGTACCCGAAAGGTCAGATACTGACCCGGCAAAGCCTGCCAAAGTGGCCCGCCATCAACCGGGGCAAGGTGAAAGGATGTCACCACATCGCTTTCCCGAATTTTCGCACTGACACGAAATCTGCGAAACGCATCTGCCATGTCACGCTTCCATCTTGGCATCAATCATCCGCTCCTCGGCGATCATCGCCTCAAGCTGACGGCGGAACCGCAACTGTCCCGCATCGATACCAAGGTCAATATGAGGGGATTGTTTGTTGCTCATACCGATCTGGACTTCGTGCAACACGGCCCGGTCCTCTTCAAAGGCATGACGCACATCTTCGGCCATCATCTTTGACAGGTTTTCGTCATCGGGCCGGACATTGCGAAGTTGGAACCAGTAATACCGCGTTTCCGTTTCCGACGTTGGGGTCATGAAATTGTAGCTGTCCATGACAAAGGTCTTTTCATGCAGCTGCCCGTCCGGGCCACCGGTACCAGCCGGGGTAAACACCGCGCGGATCAGGGCGTGCGAGGGATAGCGCACCTCGTAATGCTGCAAACGGTCACAATTGCCCTCAAATTCCACCACCTTTTTATAAAAGGGTGCAGGCTCGTGATCCATCATCCACCGATGCACAATCACGCCATTTGCGGTCTTTGTGACGCGCAACGGCGTATCTTTGGTGGCCGGTGCGGCAAACGAACTTTCATGTACCCATGCGACATGGGTGGGGTCCAGCAGGTTGTCGCACATCAAAAGATAGTTGCACTGCAATTCCATCGCATCGCCGGAATTAATGCCCCAGTCCGAGCTGTCGAAATTCGGAATGTCGATAATTTCTTCCGGGTCCGCCATTGCGGCATTGCCCATCCAGATCCAGACCAGACCGTATTTTTCATGCGTCGGATAGGGCCGCACCCTGGCGGCCGACGGGATACGCCCCCCACCCGGCGCCCAGACACACTGCCCGGCGCAATCAAAGGTCAGCCCGTGATAGCCGCATTCAACCGTGTTGCCTTTGATCCGGCCTTTTGACAGCGGCAATTTGCGATGCGGGCAGGCATCTTCCAGCGCAATGACTTCGTTTTCCGCGGTTCGGAAAACACAAATCTTTTCCCCCAGAACCCTGATCTGCATAAGATCCCGGGTGATCTCGGTGCTCCAGGCGGCGACATACCAGGCATTGCGCAGAAACATGATCGACCTCTTAAATTTCTTGCTGTTATGCCCAACTATGTCTGAACATCCCATATTTAACAGTCAGAAATGTTCGAGGATATTTTAGATATTCTAAAAGATGCGACTGTTACGCCTCTGTCGCAAGTTTTTGGCAAATGGTCATCAGCCAGTTTAAAAATTCGCGTGCCTTGGGCTGATCAAGGGTCGTCTCCCCCCAGCAGACATAATAAGGCAACGGCATGGGCAGGTAATGATCTGACAGTCGCACAAGACGGCCCAGTTCCAGGTCAAACCGGGCAAAAGACCGCTGTGCAAGCACAACACCCTGCCCGCCAGCCGCCGCCTCTAGCGCGCTGCTTGACAGCGAATGCACCGCCACCGTTTTGAATTTGGCATCCGGCATTCCCTGTGAAGCAAACCAGTCTGCCCAGCGGGGCACCGCGTTATAGGCCGGTCCCCAGTCAATCTCAATCAGGGGAAGACCCAGCAGACCTTCGGGCGTGCGAGCCCCCGGATGCTTTTCCAAGAATGCTGGAGCACAGGCCGGAAAGCACCTATCGGTAAACAGCATCCGGGCATGGGGAAACCTCTGCGCAACACTGCCATAGGTCAGCCGGAACATATCGACCGGCATGTCCGGATCGGGTTCAAGATGCGTTGCTTCCAGCCGCAACGGCACATCGTTCAACTGTGACTGAAAGTCGTGCAAAAGCGGGTTCAGCCATTTCAAAAGCAGCGTTGGCAACCCCGAAACCTTAAGGTCAGCCCCCATTTTTGCGCGTTCAACAACCTTGTGGGCCATCCGCAACCGGTCAAATCCCTCGCTGATCAATTTGTGATAGGCCAGGGCTTCGTCGGAAATCGCTGTCCGCCGGCCATCCTTGTTAATTAGCTTGATGGACAAATGTTCTTCAAGGACCTTGAGTTGCTGACTGATCGCCCCTGGCGTCACCCCCAGCTCCTGGGCTGCACCCCCAACAGAGCCAAGACGCCCGACGGCTTCAAACACCTGCACGGCGCGCAAAGGGGGCAAATAGGATTTCACAGTCACCTTCCCGATATTCCGCCAAAGCATCCGATCTGTGCAAACACTATAGCAGGAACATGGACTTGTCCCTACTCTTTGGCACCTTGAAAGCAAAACGGCGGCGCATTCCAAATACGCCGCCGTCCGCAAAAGCAGAAGGTACAATCAGTCTTCGTGACCGGCCCAGGGGCCGTGCGGTTCGTCTTTACCATCCACACGTTCAAAGCCATGCGCACCAAAATAATCGCGCTGCGCCTGGATCATGTTGGCAGACGTACGACGGGTACGCACCGTATCAAACCACGAAAGACCAGCGGCAAGTGCCGGAACGGCGATACCGGCACGGGTGGCGGCAATCACGGTATCACGCAGGTCGGCTTCGCATTCTTTCAGCAGGCCCGAAAACGGTTCGGCGAAAATCAGGTTATCACCCGGATTATTCGTTAGCGCCGTTGCCATGTCATTAAGCATGTCGGAACGAATGATGCAGCCTTCACGCCAGACGCGCGCAATGGCCGGCATCGGCAAATCCCATTTAAAATGCGCCGCAGCAGCCGCCAGCATTTCAAAACCCTGCGCATAACACAGGATTTTCCCGGCAATCAGCGCATTTTCAAGCGTGGTGGCAGCAATACCTTCGCCTTCCAGGGCCTTTTGCGCATCACCAAAATGTTCGGCACCACGCTGGCGCATTTCAAGGCGTGCCGAAAGGTTACGCGCCGCAACTGCAGCCTCAATCACGGGGACGGGCACAGCAAGCTGCTGGGCTTCAATTGCGGTCCAGCGGCCGGTTCCTTTTTGGCCTGCCTTGTCCAGGATCACATCAAGCATCGCATTGCCCGAAATCGGGTCATCCGCGCGCGAAACCTTGGCCGAAATCTCGATCAGATAGGATTCAAGACGGCCTTTATTCCAGCCTTCAAACACATCGGCAACCTGCGGCGCCTTATAGCCCATGCCATCGCGCATCAGGCTGTAAACCTCGGCGATCATTTGCATGTCGGCATATTCAATGCCGTTATGCACCATTTTGACAAAATGGCCCGCTCCGCCCGGCCCCATCAGGGAGGCGCAAGGGGTGCCTTCATATTTGGCGGAAATGGCTTCAAGCATCGGGGCAACACGCTGCCAATCGGCCTCCGTGCCACCGACCATGATGGACGGGCCGTGCCGTGCACCGCTTTCGCCGCCCGAAACACCAATGCCGATGAAACCGAACTTTTCATTCCGGGCGCGTTCGGCACGGCGTTCGGTGTCATAGAAATTGGCATTGCCAGCATCAATGATCAGGTCGTCCGCGCCCAACAGCGGTTTAAGCGCATCGATATGGTCATCTACAACGGATCCGGCCGGGACCATCAGAATAATCACGCGTGGTGCCGCAATCGCGGCAACAAAATTTTCCAGGCTGTCGGTCGGCGTCAGGCGCGGGGCAAGATCGCCGGCATTTTTGACAAACGCATCGGTGACACTTCCGGTCCGGTTATAAACGGCGAGTGCATGGCCCTTCTCGGCAATATTCAGCGACAGGGCCGCGCCCATCGTTCCCAAACCAATCAAACCTACCCGAGGCTGTTCCGACATGTTCACTTTCCTATTTTCGATCTTGTGGGACGCAGAAGAACAGCATCTTTCGCTGCCCGTCTTTGATCAATTTATCAATCAAGATACGTACATATGCACCGCCTGTCCGCAGCGCAAAAATGGCAATCAGTCAAATTCTTCGCCAACGATAACAGGGTCATACCTTGATTTGCGCGCTTAACATAGCGTGCCGATCGAATTTTCGCACCTGTTAGTACGAATGATTTTTACATTCACGAATGAAAGTTTTCCCGCTCTGCCTTTGCAGGCGTCAAAAATTGCCCCGGTGACAAGGCCATATTTTGTTTATATGTTTATCAGACAAAGCAGAAAGGATCTGTAAAATGCGGTCATCGCGTCCTCTTCGTTCCATGACACCGATTGCCGGAACCATCGAAATACGCGGTATTCTTGGAACGGTCGTGGCCAATCTGGGTGTGCGTATTATTCGCGGGGACTGGCCCGAAGGAGCAACGATTGCCAAAGAGGCCGATCTGGTAACGGAACTGGATGTCAGCCGATCCGTGATCCGCGAGGCCTGCCGTATTTTAACCGCCAAGGGACTGATAAGGTCGCGAACATCGGATGGCACACGGGTACTGCCCCGGTCGGAATGGCGGATGCTGGATCCCGATGTCATGGATTGGCGTCTTCGCGCCGGGGATCGCGATGGCTTGTTGCGTGACCTGTTGAAATTCTGCCTGATTGTGGAACCCGGTATTATCGAACATGCCACAATGCTGGCAGACAGCCCGGCACGGCAAAAAGTTGATGCGGCCTGGCAGGCCAAAAAAGAGGTTCACCGCGACCAAAGCCGCGATGAACATGACCACCGTGCGGCCCTTATTGGCGCGGACCTTGCCTTTCATCAGGCCCTGATCCACGCCGCCGGTTCGGAATTGGTTGACCAGATATTTCCCGCCATCAGTTCAGCCCTGGAACTGATGTGGGAGCAACATCCGCCAACGATTAACGCAGCGGATGAGAAGGCGGAATTGGACCTGTATGAAGGCCTGTATTATGCCTTTTGCCAGAAAAACCCGCAGGAAGCAGGCCACGCGATGCGCAAAGTGATCGAGCATGTCATCGCACGCCACCGGGCGGCAACGCCCGGTTCCTAACCCCGGCGCGAGGTCGCGTATTTTTCGG
>NZ_JPWH01000070.1 GCF_003326755.1 Thalassospira profundimaris
CATGTATGGACGGCCCACTGAAAGCAAGGAAAAATAGAACTGTTGTAACCTGGTCAGGTGCTTCCATGTATCCGGCCTGTTGGTGACGATAAATCGTCTGGCCCTGATGAAGTCCGCGGATGTCGGTTCCGATCAAATAAACGCGGTCAAGTGGCCGCTTGGAAAGTGCTGGAGTGTCCGATATCCCGGTAGTGACCGGTTCACATCAATATCTGCTCACCTTGCTAACCTGTTGTAATCCCTTGGGATCTAAAAACGGTGTGTTCTATGCCGCAATCGTTGTTGCCCGATATATTTCCTTTTTGGTCATTAAAGCCCAAGCGATACGCGCGGCTTTGTTGGCCATGGCGATGGTTACAAGCCTTGTCGGCTTACGTTCCAGTAACCGTTTCGCCCAATCAGCCTGCCGTGATGATTGTCGGCGCACAACGTTCAGCATGCTGGTAGCACCTATGACAAGCAGCTTTCGAATATACCGGTTGCCCTGTTTCGATATCCGGCCCAATCGTTCCTTACCGCCACTGGAATTTTGTCGCGGTACCAGACCGAGCCATGCAGCAAACTCCCTACCGGATTTGAAGAACGAAGGATCAGGCACTGTGGCTGCGATCGCACTGGCAGTCAGAACGCCGACACCAGGTATGGAGGCCAATCGCTGGCTAACCTCATTTTCCTTGTGGGCTGCCTTGATTGCCCGGTCTATGTCATCGATAGCAGCTTCATTGGCCTGGAGCATGGCAACCAGTGGCCGTAGTGATGCGCGAGCCAATGCCGGCAGGCTTTCATCCTCGTCTTCCATGATGACATCAACAATACGGTCCAGTCGTTCTCGGCCCTGGGCGGCAATCAGCCCCATTTCGGCCATGTGGGAACGCAGTGCGTTGACCAACATGTTTTGCTGGCGCATCAGAAGCTCGCGGGCCTTGTGCTGCATCAGGGCGGCCTGCTGGTCTTCCGATTTGACCGGCACAAAGCGCATGCTCGGTCGACCGACAGCCTCACAGATCGCTTCGGCATCAGCTGCGTCGTTCTTGCCGCGACGAACATACGGTTTCACATAGGATGGCGGGATGATCCGGACATCGTGCCCGCGCGCTTCGAGCTCCCGGGCCCAGTAATGGGCAGTGCCACAGGCTTCAAGGCCGATCAGACAGGGAGGGAGATCCGAGAAGAATGAAAACATTTGCTGACGACGCAACTGGCGACGAACTGTCACGTTCCCTTTGTCGTCGACACCGTGAATCTGGAAGACATTCTTGGCCAAATCCAGGCCGAGCGTGCTAACTTTCATCTGTGGATGGCTCCTTATAGTGTTTGCCCAACTGATCAACGCACTATGGCACATTGATGCCGGTTTGTGAGGGCCGTCCACACCATCA
>NZ_JPWH01000071.1 GCF_003326755.1 Thalassospira profundimaris
CTTCTGGCGTCGGATCTTCTGGCGAATGATGACGGTGCGGTGAGCATCAGTTCGGTTCAGAATAGTGACTACGGGACGGTGTCGCTTGATGGTGATGGGAATGTGGTCTTTACCCCGGTTGCGGATTATTACGGGCCCGCGGTGTTCAGCTATACGGCACAGGATGGTAACGGCAATAGCAGCACGGCGACGGTGACACTGGATGTCAGGGCGACGCTTGATGAAAGCCACCTGATCAGCAAAGAGTGGGGGACACTTGCCGAGCCGGACATGTGGGATGCAGCCCAGTTGGACAATGGTGGCCATGTGACGGTTTGGCACGAGAGCGATTTTGTCTATCTGATGATTACGCGTGCGGACGGAACGACGCAACGCAGTCGTTCTGGACTGTCGGGTTTAACAAACCATGTTACGGAATTGAAGGTTGAGGGTCTTGCCGGTGGCGGTTTTGTCGTTATGGAGACGACATCGGCCTATTCCCCTTCACGGACCGGTTTTGTGGTGTATAACGCGTCGGGGAACATGATAGGCCGGCACCAGATGGTGACGGTTGAAGGCACCTGGCAGAACTCGCCGGAGATCATCGGTCTTCAGGATGGCGGTTTTGTTTTGCTGTTCTCGGAGCGACCGGCTGGTCGAACAGATTATGATACCTATGGTCGGCGTTATTCCGCCACCGGGGAGGCGCTTGGCGAGCGCTTCGAGATCAGTGGTGATGATAGAAGTACAGAGACACAGGTCAATGGTGTTGAACTAGCCGATGGCCGTCTTGCTGTCTTCTCGATGAGCCAGTATGGCGGGACATATACGACTACGCTTCAGGTATTGAGTTCTCGTGGTGTCAAGCTTGGCGACAGTATTGTTGCGTTGGAGGGAGAAGGCCGATATCAGCAGTTCAAGCCAAGCGCGATGCTGCTTGCCGACGGACGTGTTGCGGTTGCCATCGGGACGGCGAGACTTCAGGTCTATAACATTGATGCAAACAATGCTGTGACGCTGGATGCGACGGTTGATATCGACGCTGGGAACATGGTGGCTCAGATTGTTACCTTCTCGGATATCGTGGCCCTTGCAGATGGCGGCATGTTTGTGGCGTTTACGCGGGGTGAGCGCGGGGGCTTTACCCGGATTTATGGTCAGCGTTATGACGCTGCGGGCAATCCGGTGCATGGGGAGGTTGACTTTGGCGATCTCGCCTATGGATCGGAACAGAATATCCGTCTTGAGCCAGCTTCGGACGGGGGCGTGTATCTGTATTACAGCAACGAGAATGCGTCGGGTAAGAATGACCTTTATCGTATTCATGTTGATGCCGGTGTGACCGGAGAGACGCTCGCCGATGCCCAGTATCTCGATGTGCCAGGGGCGTATGCGGATGC
>NZ_JPWH01000072.1 GCF_003326755.1 Thalassospira profundimaris
ATTTCCCGCCCCGCCAGATCGGCCCCTTCATGTCGGAAGTTCTGTGTCTGGGATTTTCCGATGGCACCGCCGACAAAGGTATTGTCCTGATCCGGCCGGAACAGAAAGTTCCCAACGGGGAACGCCTGCTTTAACGCAGGATGTGTCTGGCATAATAAAACAGACCCAAAACGGACCGGTGACATTGCTGCCACCGGCCCGTTAATCTGTCGTCCGTTTAACTTAACGCGCCAGAACCATCGCTGCTTCCCGGGTACGTCCGACCGATCCGGACACCAGGCCAGACCCGCCTTTGATCTGGTTGATGGTGGCGGCAAAGCTTTCAACCGATACCGCCATCGACTGCATATTGACGGAGACCTCGCCGGTAACGGCACTCTGCTCCTCCACTGCTGAGGAAATGCTGGTAACGTTATTGACCACCCCTTCCACTTCGGTGCGGATCTCGGCCAGAACAGAGGCAACTTCCCTGGCAATGCCCTGAACCCCGCCAATATCCGCCGAAATCTGCTCCGTAGCACGCGCCGCCTGTTTGGCAAGGTTTTTAACCTTTCGGTCGCACGCGCCGCCTGTTTGGCAAGGTTTTTAACCTCGTTTGCCACAACGGCAAAACCTTTGCCTGCTTCACCCGCGCGGGCCGATTCGATGGTGGCGTTCAGCGCCAGCAAATTGATCTGGCTGGCAATGTTCTGGATCACCTCGACGATATTGCCCATCGAGGACACAACTTCATCCATGCGGTCAGTTGATTCACCCGCCTTGACCGTTTTGTCAAACATCTGGTCGGTAGAGGTCCGTGCCGCCGACATGCTGCGCGAAATTTCGGTAATCGATGCCAGCAATTCTTCGGCACTGGCGGCAACCGCCTGCACATTGGCCGATGTTTCCTCGGATGTGCGGTAGGCGTGGTTTGCCTGATCATCCAGATCATGCAGATTATGGTCAATCTCGGCAAAGTTGACATCAATCATCTCTTTGAGATCATCAAGCAACTCGATCTGCTCGGTAATGTCGGTGGCGTATTTGACAACCTTGTAAGGATTACCATCCGGATCAAAAATCGGGTTGTAGGATGCCTGGATCCATACGGTCCGCCCACCTTTTGCGATGCGTTTGAACTGCTGGGCAACAAAATTGCCCCGTCCCAGTTCACGCCAGAATTCCTGGTAATCGGCACTTCTGGCATAATCAGCCTCGACAAACATGCGGTGATTTTGCCCTTTGAGTTCCGCCAGACTATAGCCCATCACCGACAGGAAATTGTCATTGGCATCCAGAATATTGCCCTTCAGGTCAAATTCGATCACGGCCTGGCTGCGCCA
>NZ_JPWH01000073.1 GCF_003326755.1 Thalassospira profundimaris
GTCAGGTCTTTGGGGCTTGCAGACATCCTTTGCAGACCTTACTATCAATATATTGACCGGATGTCCGGATTATGCAAGATCGCAGAAGCTTGCGAAGGAGGAATAGCCCAGATGCAGTTTAATACCCGAATCACGCGCCTGCTTGGAATCCGCCATCCCGTCATCATGGGCGGCCTGACCTTTTATGGAAGGGCCGAGCTGGCCGCAGCGGTTTCCAATGCCGGCGGGCTTGGCATGTTGACAGCCCTGACAGCCGGTTCCCCCGAGGCCCTGGCCCGGGAGATCGAAAAGTGCCGTTCCATGACCGATCAGCCCTTCGGGGTCAATCTGACCCTGATGCCAACCATGACCCCCGTGCCCTATGCGGACTATCGCCGTGTCATCATTGAAAGCGGCGTTGGCGTTGTCGAGACGGCCGGACGCGCGCCGACCGATCATATCGACGATTTCAAGGCGGCCGGAGTGAAGGTCATTCACAAATGCGCGTCGGTGCGCCATGCCCAGTCGGCCGAACGGCTGGGTGTGGATGTCATCTCGATTGACGGGTTCGAGTGTGCGGGCCATCCCGGCGAGGCGGATATCGGCGGCCTTGTTCTGATCCCGGCCACGGCCGACAAGGTGCGCATTCCGATCATTGCCTCGGGCGGTTTTGCCGACGGGCGCGGGCTTGCGGCCGCCCTGGCGCTGGGGGCGGATGCCATCAATCTGGGCACACGGCTTTGCGCAACGCAGGAGGCCCCGTCGCATCCGAATATCAAGCAACTCTATGTCGATAGTGATGAACGCGACACCAACCTGATTTTCCGCCCCCTGAAAAACACCGCCCGTGTCGTGCGTAATGCGATCTCTGACGAAATTGTCACCCGACTGGAAAAACCGGGGGCGACATTTGCCGATGTGGCCGAACTGGCGGCGGGCACCCGCGGCCGCGAGGCCCTGGTGTCGGGCGACCGCGATGGTGGCGTCATCTGGGGCGGGCAGTCAATGGGCCTGATCCACGACATTCCCACCTGCAAAGACCTGATCCATCGCATCGTCCGCGAAGCCAGCGACAGGATCGACATCCTGCAAAATAGCCAAATCGAAAAGTGAGGCGA
>NZ_JPWH01000074.1 GCF_003326755.1 Thalassospira profundimaris
GTCAAGGTAGCCGTGAGAGGACGCTTACGGATTTCCGGTGACACCTGGGCAAACTTGTAGATCTTGCCTTTGCCAATACGAGGCGGATTGACCTGCGCCCCAAGGTTCCTCCAGTCATAAGTAGAGGCTTTGGTTAAATTCATGCCCTGAATTGGGTTTGGATGCAATCATGTACGGGGGTACCCCCGTACATGATTGCGACGCAATTTCTGCCGGAGGTTTTCCCCCGTGTGCAGAATGGGGTCTGATGGTGTTGTAATCGTGTTTCCAGTCGGCCAGTATCGCCCTTGCGTGGTGCAGGGACGAGAACAGGGTTTCATTCAGGCATTCGTCGCGCAGTTTGCCATTGAAGCTCTCGACAAACCCGTTCTGCATCGGTTTGCCCGGCGCAATGTAATGCCACGCGACCTTCCTGTCCTGAACCCACTTGAGGACGGCCATACTGGTCAGTTCCGTGCCATTATCGCTGACAATGGTTGCCGGTTTGCCCCGAACCTCAATCAGCTGATCAAGCACCCGGGTTACCCGCTTGCCGGACAGGGATGTATCAGCAACCAGCGCCAGACATTCGCGACTGTAATCATCCACCACGGTCAGAATGCGGAACCGGCGGCCATCCATAAAGGCATCGGAGACAAAATCCAGTGACCAGCGCCGATTCACTCTATCGGGCAGTTGGATCGGTGCCCGCGTTCCCAATGCCCGCTTCCGCCCGCCACGCTTGCGCACCTGAAGGCTTTCTTCCCGATAGATCCGCCGAAGCTTCTTGTGGTTCACATGCCAGCCCTCGCGCGCCAGCATCATATGCAGGCGGCGATAACCAAACCGCTTGCGCTCATGCGACAGCGCCTTCAGGCGTGTACGCAAAGGCATATCATCCGGCCGTAGAGGGCGATATCTCATGCTGGACCGATCCACTGGCAGGGCTGAACAGG
>NZ_JPWH01000075.1 GCF_003326755.1 Thalassospira profundimaris
CCAGATGAGAACACTATCCGTCACTTCCGCAATCGGATGATCGAAACAGGCACGCTGAAGCGTGTGATGAAGGCGTTTGACTGGCAACTCCACAAGAAGGGTTATATCCCGATGTCGGGTCAACTTATCGACGCGACCCTCGTTCCGGCACCAAAGCAACGCAACAATGATGGAGAGAAGGAGGCAATAAAGGCGGGAAAGTCGGCCCGGGAGATTTGGCCCGACGCGCCGAACAAGGCGGCGCAAAAGGATGTGGATGCCCGCTGGACGCTCAAAATTGGCGGCAAACTGCGCTATCGACCTGATGGAACCCCTTTGCCGCAAATCGCGACACCTGTCTTTGGGTACAAGTCTCACATCAGTATCGACCGGCGGTATGGCTTCATTCGCTCAGCGACAGTGACGTCCGCCGCTGCTCCTGACGGCCGTCAGTTAAGCCGCCTGGTCGATAAAGGGAATATGTCGGCCAAGGTATGGGCTGACAGCGCTTACCGGTCGCAAAGAAACGAAAAGTGGCTGGCAAGGAACATGATGAACAGTCAGATCCATCGTCGCAAGCCACGGGGTAAACCGATGGCGGAGCACACAGCCAGGGCCAATGCGAAGAAATCGTCGATCCGGGCCGCCGTTGAGCATGTGTTTGCGCATCAGAAGAACCGATTTGGCCTCTTCATCCGGACCATCGGATTGGCCCGCGCAGAGGCAAAGATCACCCTGGCCAATCTTGCCTACAACTTCAATCGCCTGATCTTCCACGAAACCAGGGCTGCTATGGGATAGGTGCGTCCGAAGCACTGAGAAACCGCCTGAAAAGGCGAGACGATCAACCAAAAAAAGCCAAACCAACCCCTCATGACGCCTGAAAACGCTCGAAATCAGTCAATTCAAGGCTCTGACGATAGGTTTTTGCGGGTGTCCA
>NZ_JPWH01000076.1 GCF_003326755.1 Thalassospira profundimaris
TAGGGTCAGAACTCATTAACCTTTAACTGATTCAATGATCTGGAACGCAATATATGGAGTTCCGGAACATGAAGGGGCAATTCTGGCTTTCCGACGATCAATGGGCGTTGATCAAACCACATCTGCCATACCGTGCGGCGGGTCGGCGGCGAGAAGATGATCGTCGTATCATCAGCGCGATCATTCACGTGCTGCAATCTGGCTGTCGTTGGCAAGATTGCCCTGCCGACTACGGCCCATCCACCACGGTCTACAATCGTTATAACCGCTGGTCGCAAAAAGGCATTTGGCAATACCTGTTTGCTGAGTTGACGGCCACCTTGGCGGGCACACCCGAGGAAATCTCCGTAGATAGTACCCACATCAAAGCCCATCGTTGCGCAGGAGGCGGAAAAGGGGGGCTTCTGTTCAGGCCATCGGTCGCACCAAAGGTGGGCGCAACACCAAGGTCCACGCAATAAGCGATCAATACTGCCGCCCCTTGGCCTTCTATCTGACGCCCGGCCAGGCTGCTGACATCACCGGAGCCGTGATGCTCGCCAATCACCTTCCTCCAGCAAGATATCTGCTCGCCGACAAGGCATATGACGCGGATCACTGGCGGGCTTGGCTCATACGGAGAAAAATCCAGCCGGTCATCCCCAACAAGGCCAATCGCAAGCATCCATATGCCTTCAACCGGAACCGCTATCGCGGTCGGAATGTCATTGAGCGCATGTTTGGCCGCCTGAAAGACTTCCGACGAGTTGCCACTCGCTACGACAAGAATGCTGACAATTTCATGGCCGCATTATGCCTTGCTGCGCTCGTCTGCTACTGGATTTGAATGAGTCTGGACCCTA
>NZ_JPWH01000077.1 GCF_003326755.1 Thalassospira profundimaris
TTGTTGAACCCGGCATATCCGTCAGCATGCAAATGACCGGTAAAGTCTTTCAAAACGGTCTGCGGATAAAGGCCCTTGCGGTCAGGGCTATAGCGATAAAGGGCGGCTGGCGGCATATCACTGCCATGCGGTCGCTCATCGCGAAGATAAATCCATAACCGGCCCTGCCTTGTTTTTCCCCGACCGGGATCAAGGACGGGCACCGGTGTATCGTCGGCATGAAGGTGTGATCCGGCGAGAACATGCCGTTCGATGGCATCGATCAGGGGCTGCATCAGGTTTGCGCATTTGCCAACCCAATTGGCCAGCAACGACCGGGGCAGTTCCATACCGTCGCGGGCATAGATGCCACTCTGGCGATATAAAGGTAAGTGATCAGCATATTTCGAGACCAGCACATGGGCGAGAAGATTGGCCGAGGGCATACCGCGTTCAATCGGCAGGGACGGCATCGGCGATTGCACCATGCTCTCGCAAGACCGGCACGACAGGGCCGGGCGGACATGGCGGATGACCTTGAAGTGACCCGGTACATAATCAAGGATCTCGGTCACATCCTCACCAACCTGTTTCAGTGTGCCGCCACATTGGGCGCAATTCCCCTGCGGTTCATGGCGAACCTCTTCACGCGGCAGGTGGTCCGGCAAAGCCCGACGTTTGCGCTTTTCCGGTTTTGCCATTTCGTCATTGACCGGCGAACCGGCATCATCATCAAAGTCGGTCGGAACCTCGCTTTCGAGTTCCTCC
>NZ_JPWH01000078.1 GCF_003326755.1 Thalassospira profundimaris
GCCGTTCATCGCGAAGATAAATCCATAACCGTCCCTGCCTGGTTTTTCCCCGACCGGGATCAAGCACCGGCACCGGTGTATCATCGGCATGAAGATATGATCCGGCCAGAACATGCCGTTCAATCGCATCGATCAGCGGCTGCATCAGGCTTGAACATTTACCAACCCAGTTGGCCAGTAATGATCGGGGCAGTTCCATACCGTCGCGGGCATAAATGCCGCTTTGCCGGTACAGGGGTAAATGATCGGCATATTTCGAGACCAGCACATGGGCGAGAAGATTGGCCGAGGGCATGCCGCGTTCAACCGGCAGGGACGGCATGGGCAGTTGCACCATGCTCTCGCAAGACCGGCACGACAGGCTCGGGCGCACATGACGGATCACCTTGAAGTGGCCGGGCACATAATCGAGGATCTCGGTGATATCCTCACCAACCTGTTTCAGTGTGCCGCCGCATTGGGTGCAATCGCCTTGCGGTTCATGACGAACCTCTTCACGTGGCAGATGGTCGGGCAACGCCCGGCGTTTGCGCTTTTCCGGCAGAGAGGTTTCGCCGGTGATCGAAGCGCTCGCATCTGGATGGTCAAGGGCAATGGGATCATCGTCCCCGGAAGCCTCGCTTTCGAGTTCCTCCAGCGATAATTCCAGCTGGGCGATCTCCCGATGGATCTTTTCGGACGATTTGCCAAACGCCACTTTGCGCAACCGGGCGATCGTGAGCTTCAGCT
>NZ_JPWH01000079.1 GCF_003326755.1 Thalassospira profundimaris
TCAGTTAAAGGTTAATGAGTTCTGACCCTAGTTCACAGATTGGTTTGACCCAGGATGGTTCAGAACAGGCTGAACCGAAAGTCATCGCATTGCAGGATGGCGGTTTCCTGTTGCTGATGAATATTGAAGACGGTCATTCAACCAGTTGGGATCCAAAAGCGCAGCGTTATGATGCAAGCGGGCAGCCCGTTGGGGATCTCTTCGATATTCAGACACAGGCGGGGAACGATACGCTCCCAAGTGGCGTGGAACTTTCTGATGGCCGACTTTTGCTGTTTTCAGTCAATCAGGGCAGCAACAAAAATTTCTTGCAGGCAACGGGGCAGCTATTTACAGCCGATGGCCATGCACTGGCAGTTCGTTCGCTTTCAGTAGACAAACAGGGAATGTCTGGAACCCTCAAACGTCCCCGATACCGTTCAGTATTGCGGCGAAGCCGACACTTTGTCAAGAAGTGCCGTGGCTGTGACCTGAACCCTTAAAACTCGTCCAAAAGTGAGTAGAGTCTGTCATGAAGAAGGAGACAGACGAGATGAAGCGATCACGGTTCACGGAAGAACAAATCATCGGGATGATCCGGGAGCAGGAAAGCGGTCAGAAGACAGCGGATGTTTGCCGTCGTCACGGGAAATCGGAAGCGACATTTTATAAATACAAAGCCAAATATGGCAGCATGGATGTTTCGGATGCCCGGCGTTTGAAGGCCCTGGAAGATGAGAA
>NZ_JPWH01000008.1 GCF_003326755.1 Thalassospira profundimaris
CGGCTACATAGGCCGCCCGCGATACTTTTTGCGGCAATCGTCAACTCCAGTTGAGGGGCCGGTGTCCTTTTGAGGGCTCCGGTACATAATTACATGGATAGTCAGAACATTCGCATTCGCCTGAAGGCGTTTGACCATCGCGTGCTGGATCAGTCCACGCGCGAGATCGTCAATACGGCGAAGCGCACTGGCGCAGAGGTCCGCGGCCCGATTCCGCTGCCGACCCGCATTGAGAAATACACTGTTCTGCGGTCTCCGCACATTGACAAAAAGTCACGTGAACAGTTCGAAATCCGTACGCACAAGCGTCTTCTCGACATTGTCGACCCGACTCCGCAAACCGTTGATGCTCTGATGAAGCTCGACCTTGCGGCCGGTGTTGATGTCGAGATCAAGCTTTAATCGGGAGTAAGCCGCAATGCGTAGTGGACTTATTACCCAGAAAGTCGGCATGACCCGCATCTTCACCGATGAGGGTGTGCATATTCCTGTGACCGTTCTGAAGGTTGATAATCTTCAGGTCGTCGCAAACCGTACCAATGATGTCGACGGTTACGTCGCCGTACAGCTGGGTTACGGCAAGGCAAAAGTGAAAAACGTATCGAAGCCGATGCGCGGTCACTTTGCCAAAGCAAAAGTCGAACCGAAAGCCAAGCTTGCCGAGTTCCGTGTGAGCGAAGATGGCCTGATTGAAGTTGGTGCCGAGCTTTCGGCCGCCCACTTTGTCGAAGGTCAGTTCGTTGACGTGATCGGGACCTCGATCGGTAAGGGTTTTGCCGGTGCGATGAAGCGTCACAACTTCGGTGGTCTGCGTGCGTCGCACGGTGTGTCTGTTTCGCACCGTTCGCATGGTTCCACTGGTCAGTGCCAGGATCCGGGCCGTGTCTTTAAAGGCAAGAAAATGGCCGGTCATCTCGGTGCTGCCCGCGTCACCGTTCAGAGCCTGAAGGTCGTTGCGACCGACGCCGACAAAGGTCTGGTTCTGGTTCACGGTGCTGTTCCGGGTCATCAGGGCGCCTATGTCCTGGTCAAGGATGCCGTGAAGCGTGCCGCGCCGGAAGGTTTGCCTTTCCCGGCCGCGCTGAAGGGTGCTGCCCCGGTTGCAGAAGCTGCCGCCGAGGATAAGGAATAAGCATCATGAAGCTCGACGTATTGAAACTGGACGCTTCCAGCGCCGGCAACATTGATCTTGCAGAAGAGATCTTCGGCTTGGAAGTTCGTCGCGACATTCTTCACCGTATGGTGACCTGGCAGTTGGCAAAGCGCCGTGCCGGTACCCATAAGGTCAAAGAAAAAAGCGAAATCTCTGCGACCACGAAAAAGTTCGTTCGCCAGAAGGGCAGTGGCGGTGCACGTCACGGTTCCCGCAAGGCCGTTCAGTTCCGTGGTGGTGGTGTGGCGCATGGTCCGCGCGTTCGTGACCATTCGCATGATCTGACCAAGAAATTCCGCAAACTTGCGCTGAAAACCGCTTTGTCGGCCAAGGCGAAAGACGGCAAGCTTGTCGTTCTCGATAGCGCGGATTTCTCGGAATCGAAAACCAAGGCTCTGGCTGTTGCTTTTGACAAGCTCGGCTGGAAATCGGCACTTATCATCGACGGTGCTTCGGTCAATGAGGGTTTTGCCCGCGCAGCGCGCAACATCCCGCAGATCGACGTTCTGCCGCAGGTTGGTGCCAACGTCTATGACATCCTGCGCCGTGACACCCTGGTGCTGACCAAGGGTGCGGTCGAAGCGTTGGAGGCACGTCTCAAATGACGATCATCAGCAAAGAGCGGATGTACGAAGTCATCCGCGCCCCGCATATTACTGAAAAGTCGACGCTGATTTCTGAACACAACGCCGTTGCGTTCAAAGTCGCAATCGACGCCACCAAGCCAGAGATCAAGGCTGCTGTGGAAGGTCTGTTCGGGGTGAAGGTCAAGGCGGTTAACACCTCAGTGGTGAAAGGCAAGACCAAGCGTTTTCGTGGTACTGCCGGCCGTCGGAGTGATTTCAAGAAAGCGATGGTGACGCTCGAAGAGGGCCAATCCATCGATGTGACGACGGGAATCTAAGACAATGGCTTTGAAGAAGTTTAAACCAACATCTCCTGGTCGCCGTCAGCTGGTTCTTGTCGATCGCTCCGATCTCCACAAGGGCAAGCCGATCAAGGCGCTGACCGAAGGTCTGCGCAAGAAAGGCGGCCGTAACAACGCTGGTCGTATCACTGCCCGTCGTATCGGTGGTGGTCACAAGCGTCGTTACCGTATTATCGACTTCAAACGGAACAAGTTTGATGTTGTCGGTACGGTCGAACGTCTGGAATACGATCCGAACCGTACGGCGTTTATCGCCCTGGTTCGTTATTCCGACGACGAACTGGCCTACATCCTCGCACCGCAGCGTCTCGCAGTCGGCGACCAGATTGTCGCTTCCGACCGCGTGGACATCAAGCCGGGTAATGCCGCACCGCTGAAGAATATTCCGGTCGGTACCATCGTCCATAACGTCGAACTGAAAGCCGGTAAAGGTGGTCAGGTCGCACGGTCGGCAGGTGCTTATGTGCAGCTCGTCGGTAAGGACCAGGGTTACGCCCAGCTGAAGCTGTCCTCTGGTGAAGTGCGTTTGGTTCGTGGTGAGTGCATGGCAACGATTGGTGCCGTGTCCAACCAGGACCAGCAAAATACGAATCTTGGTAAAGCTGGCCGTAATCGCTGGCTTGGCAAGCGTCCGTCGGTTCGTGGTGTTGCCATGAACCCGATCGATCACCCGCATGGTGGTGGTGAAGGTCGTACCTCGGGTGGTCGTCACCCGGTTACGCCTTGGGGCAAGCCGACCAAGGGTAAACGCACCCGCTCGAACAAGAAGACTGACGCGCTCATCATGCGCCGTCGTCACAAGAGCTAACGGAGGAGGCTAGACAATGGCGCGTTCCGTTTGGAAGGGCCCGTTTGTAGACGGATACCTTCTTAAGAAAGCCGATACAGTCCGTGCCTCTGGCCGGAATGAGGTAATTAAGACCTGGTCGCGGCGCTCGACGATTCTGCCGCAGTTTGTGGGCCTCACTTTTGGGGTTTACAATGGCCAGAAGTTTCTTCCGGTACTCGTGACCGAAGACATGATTGGTCACAAGTTCGGTGAATTCTCGCCGACCCGGACCTATTATGGTCATGCGGCCGACAAAAAGGCGAAGAGGAAGTAACGATGGGTAAGAAAGCTGACATCCGTCGGCTGGCGGATAACGAGGCTGCGGCTTCGCTCCGGGCAGTACGCATTTCCCCGCGTAAGCTCAACCTCGTCGCCGAGTCGATTCGTGGCAAGAAGGCAGAAACTGCTTTGGCAGAGCTGACCTTCTCCAACAAGCGTATTTCGAATGACGTCAAGAAGTTGTTGGAATCGGCAATTGCGAATGCCGAAAACAACCATCAGCTTGATGTTGACCGTCTGTACGTCAAGGAAGCGACTGTTGGTAAGGCATTTGTGATGAAACGCTGGCGGGCCCGTGCGCGTGGCCGCGTTGGCAAGATCATCAAGCCGTTCTCCAACATCCGCATCGTTGTTTGCGAACGTGAGGGGGCCGAGTAATGGGTCAGAAAGTTAATCCGATCGGCCTGCGCGTTGGCATCAACCGTACCTGGGATTCCCGCTGGTACGCCAACAAGGCTGATTTTGCCGGTCTTCTTCACGAAGACCTGGCAATCCGCAAATTCATCATGGAGCGCCTGAAACAAGCAGGTGTTGCCAAGGTGGTTATCGAACGTCCTGCGAAGAAAGCCCGGATTTCGATCCACAGCGCCCGTCCGGGTGTTGTGATCGGCAAGAAGGGCCAGGACATCGAGAAGCTCAAGAATGATCTGCAGAAGCTGGCAAATGCCGAAGTGCAGGTTAACATCATCGAAATCCGCAAGCCGGAAATTGATGCCAAGCTGGTCGCTGACAACATTGCCCAGCAGCTTGAGCGCCGCGTTTCCTTCCGTCGCGCCATGAAGCGGTCGGTCCAGAATGCCATGCGCCTTGGCGCGGGTGGGGTTCGGATCAACGCAGCAGGACGCCTCGGTGGGGCTGAAATTGCTCGTACCGAATGGTATCGTGAAGGTCGGGTTCCGCTGCATACCCTGCGTGCGGATATCGATTATGGCACTTCGGAAGCTCACACCACCTATGGTGTTTGCGGTCTGAAGGTCTGGATCTTCAAAGGCGAAATCATGGCTCATGATCCGTTGGCTTCCGAGCGTCGTGCGCTCGAGTCGGCTGGTTCGGGCCGTAAGTAAGGAGATAGAAAGATGCTTTCTCCGAAACGCACAAAGTTCCGTAAAGCCCACAAGGGACGCCTTAAAGGCGAAGCAAAAGGCGGTACGGATCTTAATTTCGGCGCTTATGGCTTGAAAGCGTTGGAACCGGAGCGTATAACGGCGCGTCAGATCGAAGCGGCCCGCCGCGCGATCACCCGTCACATCCGCCGTCAGGGCCGGGTGTGGATCCGCGTCTTTCCGGATCTGCCGGTTTCGCAAAAGCCTGCTGAGGTTCGTCAGGGTAAAGGTAAGGGTTCTGTCGAATATTGGGCAGCCCGCGTCAAACCCGGCCGGATTATGTTTGAACTTGACGGTGTTCCGCTGGATCTTGCACGTCGGGCTTTCGAGCTCGCTTCGGCCAAGTTGCCGATCAAGACCAAGTTTGTCACGCGTCTTGGTGAAGGGGAGTAATTGGTGATGAAAGTTGCTGATCTCCGCGCTAAAAGCGCCGATGAGCTTAAGGAAATGCTGCTCGACCTGCGCAAGGAGTCGTTTAACATGCGGTTCCAGCAGGCGACCGGGCAGTTCGAAAATACTGCGCGGGTCCGTCAGGTCCGTCGTGATATTGCCCGCATCAAAACCCTTCTCGGAAACGAGAAGGGTGCGAGCGCGGCCTAACAGGACACGCATAGGAGTTAAGACACATGCCGAGGCGTGTATTGCAGGGGACAGTCGTTTCGACCAAAAACGACAAGACTGTGGTGGTCCGTGTGGAACGCCAGGTCATGCACCCGCTGTATAAAAAGTACGTGCGCAAGTCGAAGAAATTCCACGCGCATGATGAAGAGAACCGCTTCAAGACGGGTGACGTCGTTCGTATTCGCGAATGCCGGCCGATCTCGAAATTGAAGTCCTGGGAAGTAGTGGTCGAGGAGTGAGTCCTCAGCCCAATTATAGTCAAGGGGTAAACCCATGATCCAGATGCAGTCCAATCTGGACGTCGCCGACAACAGCGGCGCTCGCCGTGTCCAGTGCATCAAGGTGCTGGGCGGCTCGAAGCGTAAAACCGCCAATGTTGGTGATGTTATCGTGGTTTCCGTCAAGGAAGCCATCCCGCGCGGTCGTGTTAAGAAGGGTGCAGTCCACAAGGCTGTTATCGTTCGGACCGCAAAGGAAATTCGCCGCTCTGACGGGTCTGCGATCCGTTTCGACCGTAACGCTGCCGTGTTGATCAACAACAATGGCGAGCCGATCGGTACGCGTATTTTTGGCCCGGTAACCCGTGAACTGCGTTCGCGTGGCTACATGAAGATCATTTCGCTCGCTCCGGAGGTGCTGTAATGGCTGCCAAGATTAAAAAGGGTGATCGCGTTATTGTTCTGACGGGCAAAGACAAGGGTAAAACCGGCGAAGTCATCGCCGCTTTCCCGGCCGAAGACAAGGTTGTGGTCCAGGGCGTAAACATGGTGAAACGTCACCAGCGTGCGTCTGGCGCCGATACCGGCGGCATCGTCGAGAAGGAAGCGAAAATTGCCGTTTCCAACGTCGCGATTGTTGATCCTAAAGAAAACAAGCCGACCCGCGTCGGTTTCAAGACCCTCGATGATGGTCGCAAGGTTCGCGTTGCGAAGCTCAGCGGCGAAGTCATCGACAACTGAGGGACGGAAAAATGACGCGCCTGCGCGAACATTATAACTCAGTGGTGCGTGATGCACTCCAGAAAGAATTCTCTTACGAGAATGTCATGGAGATTCCGCGCCTCGAAAAGATCGTGATCAATATGGGTGTCGGCGACGCCACCCAGGATCGCAAAAAGCTGGAAGGTGCAGCTGCGGACCTCGCAGCCATCACCGGTCAGAAGCCGGTCTTCACCAAGGCGAAAAAGTCGGTTGCGGCTTTCAAGCTGCGTGAAGGCATGAACATCGGTTGTAAAGTGACCCTGCGTCGCGACCGCATGTTTGAATTTTTGGATCGTCTGGTGACGATCGCGCTGCCGCGCGTTCGTGACTTCCGCGGTCTGAACAAGAAATCCTTTGATGGTCGCGGCAATTTTGCCATGGGCCTCAAGGAGCAGTTTGTTTTTCCTGAAGTCGAATACGACAAAGTCGATTCGGTCCGCGGGATGGACATTATCATTTGTACCACGGCTAAGTCCGACAACGAAGCTCTGGCCCTTCTCAAGGGTTTTGATCTTCCGTTCGGAAACTAACGGAGGTTGGCCAATGGCCAAGAAAAGTGCTGTTCAGCGCGAACTTAAACGTGAGCGTCTGGCAAAGCAGTATGCCAAAAAGCGTGCTGCCCTGAAATCGATCATCGCCGATCGCGAGACTTCCTTTGAAGATCGTGTTGTAGCCGTGATGAAACTTGCCCAGCTGCCGCGCAATTCGGCACGGAACCGTCAGCGTATTCGCTGCGCGGTTTCCGGTCGCCCGCGTGGGGTCTATCGTAAATTCCGCCTGTCCCGTATCGCCCTGCGTGAGCTTGCTTCGCGCGGTCAGATTCCGGGCATGGTGAAGTCCAGCTGGTAAGGAGGACATCACATGTCTATGACTGATCCCGTAGGCGATATGCTCACGCGTATCCGCAACGGTCAGCGCGTTGGCAAGTCCAGCGTTGTCTCGCCGGCTTCCAAGCTGCGTCTTGGCGTTCTGGACGTGCTCCAGCGCGAAGGTTTTATTCGTGGCTATTCTGTCAGTGAAATTCGCAAGGGCGTCAGCGAGATTGCCATTGAACTCAAATATTTTGAAGGCAATGGCGTAATCAAGCAGATCGACCGCGTCTCGACCCCGGGTCGTCGTGTATATTCGAAGATCAAAGATCTTCCGAAGGTATATAACGGTCTCGGTATCGCAGTTCTTTCGACTCCGAAGGGTGTTCTTTCGGATCAGGAAGCTCGCGAGCAAAATGTCGGCGGCGAAATCCTCTGCAAGGTATTCTAAGGAGAGGGCCAACGATGTCGCGAGTAGGAAAAAATCCGGTGGCTGTGCCTAACGGCGTAACCATCAACCTGACCGAAGCAGCAATCAGTGCAAAGGGCAAGCTCGGTGAGCTCAGCCTGAACCTGACCTCGGACGTAACCGTTACCCAGGAAGACAATCAGATCTGGGTAAAGCCGAACAATGACGGCAAGCGCGCCCGCGCGCTTTGGGGAACCACCCGTGCCAACATCGCCAATCTTGTGGCTGGTGTCTCGGAAGGTTTCACCAAGAAGCTGGAAATTACCGGTGTCGGTTATCGTGCGCAGGTCCAGGGCAACAAACTGGTTCTGCAGCTTGGTTTTTCGCATGATGTGGAAATGGACATTCCGTCCGGTCTTTCCGTCGTTGCCGAAAAGCCGACCCTTATCGCCATTTCTGGCGCAGATAAACAGCTCGTTGGTCAGTTTGCGGCAAATGCCCGCGGCTGGCGCGGTCCGGAGCCTTACAAAGGCAAGGGTGTCCGTTACGAAGGCGAGTATATCTTGCGCAAAGAAGGCAAGAAGAAGTAAGGACTGGCACGATGAACAACGCGAGAAAACTTTTCGAACGTCGCAAACGCCGCGTTCGTTTTGCGATCCGCCAGAAAGCGGCCGGTCGCCCGCGCCTCAGCGTGCACCGTTCCAACGCACATATCTATGCTCAGATCATCGACGATCTCGCTGGCAAAACCATTGCCTACGCGTCGTCAGCAGAGAATGGTGCGAAGGGCGGTAACGCCGAAGCTGCTGCGCTTGTCGGTAAAGCCATTGCCGAACGTGCTGTTGCCGCTGGTGTAAAAACGGTCGTTTTCGATCGTGGCGGGTATTTGTTCCATGGCCGGGTGAAAGCTCTGGCCGATGCCGCCCGTGAGGGCGGTCTGGACTTCTAAGGAGCACGACCATGGCACGTAATCAAAATCAGCCGCAGCAGGCGCCGAAAAACCGTGAAGAGACCGAACTCGTCGACAAGCTGGTTGGTATCAACCGCGTCGCGAAAGTGGTCAAAGGCGGTCGTCGCTTTGCTTTCTCCGCAATGGTTGTTGTTGGTGATCAGCGCGGTCGCGTCGGTTACGGCACGGGTAAAGCCCGTGAAGTTCCCGAAGCCATCCGCAAGGCCACCGAAGCAGCCAAGCGCAACATGATCCGCGTTCCGTTGCGCGAAGGTCGTACCCTGCATCATGACATCAATGGTCATTTCGGTGCAGGTCGCGTTCTCCTTCGTTCGGCTCCGGCCGGTACCGGTATTATTGCCGGTGGTGCAATGCGCGCAGTGTTTGAAACGATGGGTGTTCAGGACGTGGTTGCCAAGTGCACCGGGACGAACAACCCGCACAACGTCATCCGTGCAACCCTCGACGCTCTGGTCAATGGCGCTTCCCCGCGCCAGGTCGCGGCCAAGCGCGGTCTGAAGGTTGGCGATATCGTTGCCCGTCGCGACAGCGGTTCGGCTGCAGCCAATGCTGCATCTGCCGCCCTCGAAAAGGAGTAATTCGATATGGCTGCTGGCAAAAAAGCGACCGTTCGTGTTACCCAGACCGGGTCGCCGATTGGACGTCCGGCAGACCAGCGTGCAACGCTGGTCGGTCTTGGTCTCAACAAGATGCACCGGACTCGTGAGCTGGAAGATACTCCGGCTGTTCGCGGAATGATCGCCAAGGTCAAGCACCTCGTCCGTGTGGACGAGGCCTGATTGGCCCAGATCGAAAAGGTGTTGATTGATGAAACTCAACGAACTTGCTGATAACCCGGGTGCCCGCAAAGCGCGTACCCGTGTTGGTCGCGGCATTGGTTCGGGCAAAGGCAAAACTTCTGGCGCAGGTCAGAAGGGTCAGAAGTCCCGTTCCGGCGTAGCGATTTACGGTTTTGAAGGCGGGCAGATGCCGATTTATCGCCGCCTTCCGAAGCGTGGCTTTAAAAACCCGTTCCGCAAGGAATATGGCGTGGTGAATCTTGGTACCCTTCAGACCGCTGTTGATAACGGCGTTCTTGAAGAAGGTGCAAATGTCACCATTGCTGTTCTTGTGGAAAAAGGCCTGGCCCGTCCGCAGAAAGACGGCCTGCGTCTGCTCGGTAAGGGCGAACTCAAGGCGAAACTCGCCATCGAGATCACCGGTGCTTCCAAGTCGGCTATCGAAGCCGTCGAGAAAGCCGGTGGGTCGGTAACGGTTCTGGCTCCGGCTGCGGCCGAAGCAGAAACCGCAGAGTAAGCCTCTGTAACGACGCGAGGGTCCGGTTCCATCTTGCATGGGCCCGGACCCTCCGGTTTTAGTGTATTGGGAGATGAGTGCATGGCATCGGCCGCCGAGCAGCTTGCCGCGAACCTGAACTGGTCGTCTTTTTCCAAGGCGACAGAGCTTAAAAAGCGTATCTGGTTCACTTTGGGGGCGCTTATTGTTTATCGTCTGGGAACCTATATTCCCGTTCCTGGCGTGGATCCGTCCATTCTTGCTGATATTTTCAAGCAGAATGCGGGTGGTGTCCTTGGCATGTTCGACATGTTCGCAGGTGGCGCATTAAGCCGCATGACGATCTTTGCTCTGAACATCATGCCCTACATCTCGGCTTCAATTATTATTCAGTTGATGACCACCGTTTCACCGACTCTTGAGCAATATAAAAAAGAGGGTGAGCAGGGTCGCAAAAAGATTAATCAATATACCCGCTATTTGACGGTTGTGATTGCAACGGTTCAGGCCTGGGGCATTGCCGTTGGCCTTGAAAGCATGTCAGGCTCGATGGGGGCTGCGGTTCATGAACCGGGTATGTTCTTCCGGCTGATTGCTGTTGTTACGCTGGTTGGCGGTACCATGTTCCTGATGTGGCTGGGCGAGCAGGTCACACAGCGCGGTATCGGGAATGGTATTTCCCTGATCATTTTCACCGGTATTGTTGCCAACCTGCCGCGTGCCATTGCCGGAACGCTGGAACTGGGACGTACCGGTGCGCTCTCTGCGCTGGTCATTGTCGCCATTGTCGTGATGGCGGTTGCGGTCATTGCCTTTATCGTGTTCATGGAACGCGCCCAGCGCCGGGTGCTGATCCAGTATCCGAAACGCCAGGTTGGCATGAAGGTGATGGAAGGGCAGAGTTCCCATCTGCCGCTCAAGATCAACACCGCCGGTGTGATCCCGCCGATTTTCGCAAGCTCGCTGCTGTTGATGCCGCTGTCGGTTGCCCAGTTCACCGCTGGTGCGGATGCCCCGGCATGGTTGACGAGTGTGACGGCCGTGCTGGGTCGGGGACAGCCGCTTTATATTGCGCTTTATATTGCCCTGATCGTGTTTTTCTCGTTCTTCTATACCGCTGTGGTCTTTAACCCGGATGATACGGCGGACAATCTGAAGAAGCATGGCGGCTTTATTCCCGGCATTCGTCCCGGCAAGAATACCGCTGCCCATCTTGATTTTATTCTGACCCGCCTGACGGTTTTGGGTGCCGCGTATCTGGCTTTTGTGTGTATTCTGCCAGAATTGCTGATCGCGGAATGGTCGGTGCCATTCTACTTTGGTGGGACTAGCCTGCTGATCGTTGTCACGGTAACGATGGATACTGTTGCACAGATTCAGTCACACATGCTGGCCCATCAGTATGAAGGCCTGATCAAGAAATCGAAACTGCGCGGACGCCGCCGCTAAGACTGGTGCCGCGCGACTATCAGGGGGTAACGATGAACATTATCCTTCTTGGCCCGCCCGGTGCCGGCAAAGGGACCCAGGCCAAGCGGCTTGAAACGGGTCGCGGGATGATACAGCTTTCAACCGGCGACATGCTGCGTGCCGCAGTTGCCGCCGGAACCGAACTTGGAAAACAGGCCCAGAAGGTCATGGATGCGGGCAATCTCGTTTCCGATGATCTGATGATCGGTCTGATTTCCGAACGTCTCGACCAGGATGATACCAAGGGTGGTTTTATCCTGGACGGTTTTCCACGCACCACAGCCCAGGCGGAAGCCCTGGACAAGATGCTGGAACAAAAAGGCCTTGAGTTGGATTACGTGATTGAATTGCGCGTCGATGATGCCGCCCTTGTGCGTCGTATTGTTGGCCGTTATACCTGTGCCAAATGCGGTCAGGGCTATCATGACGAATTCCAGAAGCCCAAGGTCGAAGGTGTTTGCGACGCATGTGGCAGCACCGAATTTAAGCGTCGCGCAGACGACAACGCCGAAACGGTCACGTCGCGACTGGAAGCCTATCACAGGCAGACAGCGCCTATCATTCCTTACTACGAGAAGGAAGGTAAGCTGAAAACAGTTGACGGCATGGCTGAAATCGACGAAGTTACGCGCGAGATTGAAGCCATCCTGGGGTAATTTCCCGGGCTGGTCGTTTATTGTTTGGCGGGTTGGCACTTGCTGGCCCGCTTTGCATCTGCGATTGGCCCCAAAGGATCTGCCCGAGGGTTTGTTAACAGGAAACAGGAGTCTCACACAGTGGCTCGTATTGCTGGCGTAAATATCCCGACCGCGAAGCGCGTCGAGATTGCGCTTACCTACATCACCGGTATTGGTCCGGCGAAAGCTAAAGAAATTTGCTCGAAAGTTGGTATCGAAGCGCAAACCCGCGTTCACCAGCTGAGCGACGATCAGGTTCTTCGTGTTCGCGAAGTCATCGACGCCGATTATGTCGTTGAAGGTGACCTGCGTCGTGAAACCGCTATGAACATCAAACGTCTGATGGATCTGGGCTGCTATCGTGGCCTGCGTCATCGTCGTGGTCTCCCGGTGCGCGGTCAGCGTACCCACACCAATGCCCGCACCCGTAAGGGCCCGGCTAAGCCGATTGCTGGCAAGAAGAAGTAAGGTAGGGGAACGACAATGGCAAAAGCACCTCAGACTCGTGTGCGTCGCCGCGAGCGTAAGAATATTACGAACGGCATTGCGCATGTGAATGCAACGTTCAACAACACCATGATCACCATCACCGACGTTCAGGGCAACACCATTGCCTGGTCGACCGCTGGTGGCATGGGTTTCCGTGGTTCGCGTAAATCCACGCCTTATGCAGCACAGATCGCTGCTGAAGATGCTGGTAAAAAAGCCGCCGAACACGGCATGAAAACGCTTGAAGTCGAAGTCAAGGGCCCGGGTTCAGGGCGTGAGTCGGCTTTGCGCGCATTGCAGGCAGTCGGCTTTACCGTTACGTCGATCAAAGACGTAACGCCGATTCCGCACAATGGTTGCCGTCCGCGCAAGCGTCGTCGCGTCTAATCGCGCCGATCTGCGGACGACCCGCGTATAGGCCCGGGCAACCGGGCCTGTTCGCGTTTCTCGTTGGGGTGCGCTTCACCCCACATTACCCTAGGCTCCAGTTGCGAAGGTGGGTCTCGTGATTCAGAAGAACTGGCAGGAACTGATTAAGCCGACGAAGCTTGATGTTACCCCGGGTACGGACGCCAGCCGCGTCGGTACGATCGTGGCTGAACCGCTGGAGCGCGGTTTTGGTCAGACCCTGGGCAACGCGCTGCGTCGCATTCTGCTGTCGTCACTCCAGGGTTCGGCAGTGACTGCAATCCAGATCGATGGCGTTTTGCACGAATTCTCGTCGATTCCCGGGGTCCGGGAAGATGTTACCGACATCATCCTGAACATCAAGACTCTGGGTGTGCGTATGCACGCTGAAGGTCCCAAGAAAATGACCCTGAAGGCGACTGGCCCCGGTGCCGTCACCGCAGGTCAGATCGAAACCGGTGCGGATATTGAAATCCTCAATCCGGGTCTTGAGCTGTGCCATCTTGATGATGGTGCCACGCTCAACATCGAATTTACCGTTGAAAACGGCAAGGGCTATGTTGCTGCGACTGCGCACCGCTCTGCCGATGCACCGATTGGCCTGATCCCGATCGATGCGATTTTCAGCCCGATCCGCAAGGTCGCCTACAAGGTTGAAAACACCCGTGTTGGCCAGGATACCGATTTCGACAAACTGTCGATCACCGTTGAAACCAACGGTTCGGTAACGCCGGAAGACTCGGTCGCCCTTGCTGCGCGCATTCTGCAGGACCAGTTGTCGCTGTTCGTTAACTTTGAAGAACCCGAAGCGGTTGTCGAAGAGAAGAAAGAAGACGAACTGCCGTTTAACAAAAACCTGCTGCGCAAGGTTGATGAACTTGAACTGTCTGTTCGTTCGGCAAACTGCCTGAAGAACGACAACATCATCTATATCGGGGATCTTGTTCAGAAGTCCGAAGCAGAAATGCTCCGCACCCCGAACTTTGGTCGTAAATCGCTCAACGAAATCAAAGACGTGCTCGCTCAGATGGGCCTGCATCTCGGGATGGAAGTTGGCGGTTGGCCGCCCGAAAATATCGAAGATCTGGCACGCAAGTTTGAAGACCCGTTCTAAGACGGGGCTTCGGCCTGCGGGTCGATATGGAACGCGTTCTGCGGTCCAGCATGCAGGGTGAATAATCATCCTGCCGGGCAGAGTTGCCCACACCGTACGTGCATGACCTGGTTTCAGGGTGGCGTTACGGTTTCACAATCGGTTTCGCGCGCGAAGCCAAGCCAGAAGGAGAGTATCCATGCGTCACGGTATGCAAGGCCGTAAACTCAATCGGACGAAGTCCCATCGTAAGGCAATGTTTGCCAACATGGCTGTTTCGTTGATCACTCACGAACAGATCAAGACGACTCTTCCGAAGGCCAAAGATCTTCGCCCGTATGTCGAAAAACTGATTACGCTGGGCAAGCGGGGCGACCTGCATGCACGCCGTCAGGCACTTTCGACCCTGCGTGATGAAGCGGCTGTTGCCAAGTTGTTCGGTGAAGTTGCCGAACGCTACAAGGAACGCAGTGGTGGTTACACCCGCGTTCTTAAAGCCGGCTTCCGTTACGGCGATGCGGCTCCGGTTGCACTGATCGAACTTGTCGATCGTGATCCGGAAGCAAAAGGTGCGGCTGACCGTGCCCGCCTCGAAGCAGAGGGCGAAGCTGAAGGTTCGGATGAATAAGTCCAGACCCTTGGCCGAAGAAACAAAGACGGGTGGTGCCTTGGCATCGCCCGTTTTTTTTGGCTTTTGCATTGGTGGCGGGCCTGAAGGTGGCGCGCCGGGCTGTATGTGATGGGCCGGGTGATTGCATATCAATAGATTGGGGTGGAACAGACAGGACGATGGTTGCAGGGACGGGCATTTGGTCCTAAATCTGGTATGTCCCAGGGGTTTCACCATCCGCGCATGTCTTCCGGTTTGTTCATTGACGTCATACCTGTTTTTGCATGTATGGCGTGCCCGCCGATAAACTTGCTGTCTTGCAGTGCATATAACCGGTAAAATCGGCAGCGCGGGGGAAAGCCACCCATCACAAGCATGGAAGAGAGAAACGTGCAGGCAAAAAAGATCGGAATGTTCGTACTGGCACTGTCAATGGGGATGGCAGTGCTGGCCGGGGGGCTTCATCATCAGGCATTGGCATCAGAGCGGCGATTGCCCACAAGCGATGCCGAAATAAAGATGTCGTTTTCACCTTTGGTCAAGCAGACAGCGCCAACGGTGGTCAATATCTTTACCAAAAAGGTTGTGACGTCACGTCCGGCCAATCCTTTTATGAATGATCCGTTTTTCAACCAGTTTTTTGGCAACCGGTTTGGTGGCGCTTTTGGTGCGCCGCGCCAGCGGGTGGAACGGTCGCTCGGATCCGGGGTGATTGTGTCGTCTGATGGCACAATCGTCACCAACCGCCATGTGATTGACGGTGCAAGCGAAATTCGTGTGGTGCTGCATGACCGCCGCGAATTTGACGCCAAGCTGGTCGGGGCGGACGAACGGACCGACCTTGCAGTGCTGAAGTTGCAGGATGTGCACGATGCTTTGCCAACCATCAAACTTGGCAATTCGGACGACGTTGAAGTTGGTGATTTGGTGCTGGCCATTGGCAACCCGTTTGGGGTGGGGCAAACCGTGACCAGCGGCATTGTTTCCGCCCTGGCACGGGCCGGTGTGACCGGGCAGGATTACCAGTCCTTTATCCAGACCGATGCCGCTATTAACCCGGGCAATTCCGGTGGTGCGCTGATTGACATGAATGGCGATCTGATCGGCGTAAATTCCGCGATTTTTACCAAATCGGGCGGGTCGAACGGCATTGGTTTCGCCATTCCGGTTAATATGGTCAAGGTGGTGATGCGCGGGCTGATCAGTGGTGATTTGCGTCGCCCGTGGCTTGGCGCATCGGGGCAAACCGTTACCGCCGATTTGGCCCGTTCGCTGGAACTGGAGCGTCCGGGCGGCGTGTTGATCAATGCGATTCATCCAGACAGTCCTGCCCGTCGCGCCGGGTTGAAGGCGGGCGATGTTGTGGTGGCGGTAAACGGGCTGGAGGTTGATGACCCCAATAGCCTGCGGTTCCGCATTGCAACCCTGGAACCCAAAGGACAGGCGGTGTTGACGATTATCCGCAGTGGCAGCAAGCAGGACGTCTCCGTGCCGTTGGAAGTTGCGCCTGAAGTGCCGGCCCGCGATGAAACAGTGATCAAAACCCGTAGCCCCTTTGCCGGTGCCAAGGTTGCCAATGTGAATCCGGCCCTGGCCGACGAGTTGGGCATTGATACGCTGACAAGCGGGGTGATTGTACTGGACGTTGCGTCCAATAGTTTGGCACGCCAGGCCAATCTGAAACCGGGTGATCTGATTACCGAGGTTAATAAAACCCGTATTGGCAGTGTGGCAGATTTGATGTCCGTTCTGCGCAAGGGGGAAAAGGGCCGCAACTGGTCTGTTGCGGTAAAACGGGATGGCAAAATCCTGACCGCGGATTACACCCTCTGATGAAATAATCTGGGTATTCCGGCGCTTTTTGCTGTCGGAATACCCGTTTTTCTGCGGGAATTGCAGATGGTGGGTGCGAAAGGGTATAAGGCAGGCATGGTATCATTATTTGAAAGTCAGGTTGCCCGCCCGCTGGCAGATCGTTTGCGCCCCCGCAAACTGACCGAAATCGTCGGGCAGGATCATCTTTTTGGCGATGACGGGCCCTTGACCCGCATGACGCAAACCGGGCGTGTCCCCTCGGTTATTCTGTGGGGCCCACCGGGATGTGGCAAAACCACGCTGGCCCGGTTGATGGCGGATATTGCCGATATGGCGTTCGAGCCGCTCTCGGCCATTTTTTCCGGCGTGGCGGACTTGCGCAAGGTGTTTGACCGGGCGCGGGGCCGTCGCGCCACCGGGGCCAGTACGCTGCTGTTTGTGGATGAAATCCATCGTTTCAATAAGGCCCAGCAGGACAGTTTCCTGCCCTATGTTGAAGACGGCACCATCACGCTGATTGGGGCAACCACCGAAAACCCTTCCTTTGAGCTGAATGCCGCCCTGTTGTCGCGCTGTCAGGTGCTTGTGCTCAAACGGCTGGATGATCCGGCGCTAGAAGAGCTTTTGAAACGCAGCGAAAGCGAGATGGGGTTTGATCTGCCGGTAACGGCGGAGGCCCGCACGACCCTTCGCGCGATGGCCGATGGCGACGGGCGTTATTTGCTGAACATGGCCGAAGAGCTGTTTATGCTGCCCGCCAGCGATGACGGCCCGCTGGGTGTGGCAGAACTTTCGCGCGTGATCCAAAAGCGGATGCCGATTTACGACAAGGGCGATGACAGCCATTACAACCTGATCAGTGCGCTGCATAAATCGGTACGTGGATCGGACCCGGATGCGGCATTGTACTGGTATAACCGGATGCTGATGGGCGGCGAGGACCCCAAATATGTCGCGCGGCGTTTGTTGCGCATGGCGATTGAGGATATTGGCCTTGCCGACCCGCAGGCGCAGCAAATTTGCCTGGGGGCCTGGCAAACTTACGAACGGCTGGGCAGCCCCGAAGGTGAACTTGCCCTGGCCCAGGCCGTGATTTATCTGGCATTGGCCCCCAAATCCAATGCCGGGTATAATGCCTATAATCATTCTGCCCGTGTCGCACGCGATACCGGGTCGTTAGCGCCACCGGCCCATATTTTGAATGCGCCAACAAAACTTATGAAGGATATTGGTTACGGGCAGGGATATGCCTATGACCATGACCAGGAAGACGGTTTTTCCGGTCAGAACTATTTTCCCGATGGCATGCGCCGCCAGCAGTTTTACGATCCGGTGGAACGCGGCTTTGAGCGCGATTTGCGTAAAAGGGTGGATTATTTCGCCAAACTGCGCCGGGAGCGGCAAAAACGCACACCGGATGAGTGATTAGGCACTTTCTGGAAACAAATATGTGCACTATCAATGGATAGTCCCAAGGCTGGAAATTGATATTTTGCGGTCATATCAATTTACCCAGACTGGAGACTCTTTCATGAGCACCATTTTGCATATCGATCCGTCCGTAAACGGTGAGAATTCCAAAAGCCGCCAGCTTGCGCTGAAACTGATCGAGCGCATGAAAGCAGCGGATCCGTCAGCAACGGTGACTTCGCGCGTGCTGGATGCCAATGTTGCACCGGCCATCAATGGCGATGTTGTTGGCGCTTATTATACCCCGGCTGACAGCCGCAGCGACGCGCAGAAGGCTCTTTTGGCGACATCCGATGCGCTGGTCGCCGAATTGCAGGCTGCTGACGCCGTGGTGATCGGGGTTCCGATGTACAATTTTGCTGTTCCGTCCACGCTGAAGGCCTGGAACGACATGGTTGCGCGCGTTGGTGTGACCTTTAATTATACCGAAAACGGCCCGATTGGCGCGCTTGCTGGTAAAAAGGCTTATCTGGTTGTTTCCACCGGTGGCGTTCCCGTCAACAGCCCGGCTGACTTTGCCACGCCCTACATGAAGCAGTTCCTGGCATTCCTGGGCATTACCGATGTCACCGTGATCGAGGCAGCCGGTTTTGCCGTTGATGCAGAACAGGCAATGGCCGCTGGTCTGGCCGCTGTTGAAGCTGCCGAACTGCCCAAAGCAGCCTGACTGTAGATGAAATAGTGCATCTCCGGCCTATTGGACGGTGAATGGCATATAAAAAGACCGGTATGTTTGCGCATGCCGGTCTTTTGTTTGGTACGCTCTGCATGGTCCATTCTCGAGGGTGCAATTCCCACCGTAAGCAGGTCTGGGATCGGCCCCTATGCCGATATGCAAATTAGTTAACATCCCGGTCCAGCAGCATGCCCGCACGGTTCCCGATATTTTTGCCATCAGCCCAGCTTTCGCGGCCATTTACCCAAACACTTTTGATGCCATAGGCAGGTGTTTTGGGTTTTTCATAGGTCGCACCGGATTGAATTGTTGCCGGGTCAAACAGCACCAGATCGGCGAATGCGCCTTTGCGGATATGCCCGCGATCCTTAAGGCCAAATCGTTGCGCGGGCATCGATGTCATGCGTTTGATGGCTTCTTCCAGCGAAAATAACCCGACATCGCGCACATAATGGCCCAAAACCCGCGGGAAGGTCCCCCAGACACGCGGATGGGAATGATCGCCGCGCGCAATGCCATCCGAACAGATGATGGTATGCTCAAACGACAGAATGCGCCTGACGTCACTTTCATCCATGATAAAGAAAATGCCGGTAGCGGGCAGCAAACGTTCCATCGCCGTATCAAGGTCGGTATTCCATTCCCGGGCGATATCGGCCAGGTCCCTTCCAGCCATTTGCGGATATGGTATGGAATCAGCAACAATTACCCGTGTGGCCTGCCGATGGCGGCCGGAATTCAGCATGGTCGAGGATGCCGTCCAGGGTGTTGTGTCAAGGCTGACATCCTGCTGGCGCATTGCATCGCGAAACATCGAAAGCGTTATTTCCGACTGCCCATGATTGGCAAGGCCCGCACATTTATGATGGCTGACATGGACGCCACAACAGGATTCCTGCCCGATTTCAAAGGTTTCTTTTAAGGCGTCAATGCCGTGGTCGCCTTCGTCACGCATATGGGTGACGTAAAGTTTGCCATGTGATTTGGCAATGCGGGCCATTGCAATGGCTTCTTCGGTGGTGGCTGCGCGCGCGGGCGGGTAAAACAGGCCGGTGGAAACACCTATGCCGCCTTCATCAAGGGCCTGATCCAGCGAAGTTTGCATTGCCTTAAGCTCGCCTGCGTTTGCCGGGCGGCCAAGATCGGCAACTTCGTTGATCCGCAAAGTACCATGTCCGATCAGGCAGGCGGAATTTACCGCAGCCGGGGTTTGGCGCAGTTGATTGCGGTAATCGGCAAAGCGGGCAAATCGCGGGCGGCTGGATGTCAGGATCATGCCCAGGGGTTGCGGCAAATCCTTCATGGTTGCCGTAAGCGGGGCAATGGAAAAACCGCAATTCCCCGCAATGATCGTTGTAACACCCTGGCTTAGCATACAATCCATGCCAGGGTCGGTTAACAGGGCCTCGTCGTGATGAACATGGGGGTCAATAAAACCGGGTGCAAGCGTAAGGCCCTGGCAATCAATCTCGCGACCGCCATGCTCGGTGCCCAAATCACCAATGCCGGTAATCCGGTCATCCACAATGGCAACATCACCCGTAAAGGCCGGGTTGCCGGTGCCATCGATTATATTGGCATTGCGAAAAATAACGTCAGCTTGCATCGGTGGAAACTCCAGAAGTCTTGTGGTTTTTATTGTTGTTCAGGCATGCCTGCAGGTGCCCGTAATGGGCAGATCCCATGAGATGCCAGTTTGTTCGGCCCTGGTTTAAGTGTCAGCTTTGGCAGGTGTCGCAGGTGTCGCAGGTGTTGTGGTTGTCCCGGTTTCGCTGCCATCACCTGCCCATCGCGCAAGAACGTGGATCAGGATAATCACGATCATGATCGGCACGGCGATGGCGACCCAGATTGTTGAAAAACCAAGGGTGTCGGTCATGGTTCGGCTGTGGCGCAACAAAAAACCGCGTGCCGGGTTGTTGCCCGGCCCCAAAAAGCAGAACCATAAAATGGGTGTCAGATAAATGATGACGACAGCAGACTGGATGGCGCCCGTAAGGACGGCCATCAATTTGCTGCTGTTACCATCACTGGCGAAAAGGGCCGGGTCAAAGCGTCGCTTGAAGCTCATGGTGGCGCCAATCAACCCGGCCCAGATCATGGCATAACGGGCCAGTTCTTCTGTCCAGGATGGCGGCGAGGCAAACAGATAACGCGCCACAACCTGCAACAGAACGGCCCCTACCAGCACTGCAAGCGCGATGATGGCAATAAATCCCGCCATCCGGTCCAGACCATGGCTGATATTCAGGGCTGTTTTTCGGATCGTGTTCACCGTCGCCGTCTCCTGCCTAGTTGTTTACGGTCTTGAGTGCGTCGAGATATTTTTGCAAAGCATCCGGTGCCATGATGGTTTTCCATGTCGGCGCGGTGGCTTCGACCATCTTTTCGCGTTCACCGGGTTCCAATTGGGAAATGGTGACGCCGGCCTCTGTCATGCGGGCCATGACCTTGGTGCTCCAGTCGGCCAGCCAGGCACGGTTGGCGGCAAAGCCAGCATCGAGTGCCTTGTCAATCTGGGCTTTTTCATCGGCCGAAAGGGTTTCGTACCAGTCATTGGCAACAAAAACGGCACGGGTCGAAGGCGAAATATTGGCAGGGGTGAAATGCACCAGAAATGCCGTGTGCCCGGTGCGCAGCGATGAATTTGGCGGGTTAAGGTACCCATCGGCAATGCCGACCTGTATCGCATTGGCAACTTCCGACCAGGCAATAATGGTGCCGCTGGCACCAAGGGCCTCTTCATATTCTAACTGTTCGGGGTTAAGCGCGCGCAGGCGCAATCCTTTCAGGTCGGCCATCTTGGTAACGGCATGCTGGCTGTTATGAATGCCAATGCCAACGCCGATATAGTTAAAGCCCGCAAGGCGAACGCCATTTTCAAGCAACGGCTTGTTCATTTCTTCAAGCAGGTCGCTTTTGGCAATAACGGCGTCGAATTCGTCGCTGTCTTTAAACAGGAACGGTAACAAAACACCTTTCAAAAGCGGGCTCATACCCACGCCGGTTGAAACGGTTGCAAGGTCAATTTCTATCAGGCCCTGTGCTGTGGCATCAAACCGTTCCTTTTCGCTGCCCAGCGTATCGGACGGGAACACAACTGCCTTGAAATCGGTGCCTTCAAGCGCATCGGCAAAGCCGTGAACAAAGGCGGCTTCGGCATTGGTGACCGGGTCATCGGTGCCGTTCATGGCGATTTTGACGTCGGTGGCAAAGGCCGGCGTGATAACGGATGTGGATAACAGAATGGCAAGGGAGGCAAGTTTTCTGCCCGACTTCGATAGCGTCATGTTACGTGAACTCCTCTGTGGTGCCCTTTTGTTTGTTATCAGCTAAGCCCCAGGGCGTGCGGCAAAGCCAGTGAGATGGCCGGGAAGAATGTCAGCACGATTAAAAGTGCGACCTCGGCAAAGAAGAACGGCAGCGTTGCCCGGATCAGGCGCCAGTAATTGATGTTGCAGGTCGTTGCCAGGATCAGCAGGACACCACCAATTGGGGGTGACAGAAGCCCGGTTGAAATGTTGAAGCAGATGACGATGCCCAGATGAACGGGATCAATCCCCATTGCCAGTGCCACGGGCACAAAGATGGGGGCAAACAGGGCCACGGCGGCCTTAACATCCATCGCCATGCCCGCGATCAAAAATACGACATTGACGAGCATCAGATATTGTAAGGGGCCAAGGCCCAATGCCGTGATTTGTACTGCAATTGCCTGGGGCAGGCGCTCAAGTGCGGCGATATAGGAAAACGTTGAAATCGCACATAAAATAATAAAAAGCGCGCCTAACATGACCGCCGTGCGGATCGCGCTTTGGCGAATGGCTTCGCGGTCCAGCTCGCGATAGGCCAGGCCGATAACCAGCGCGGCAGCAACGGCAACGGCTGCGGCTTCTGCCGGGGTCATCACACCAAACAGGGTGCCGCCCAGAATAATGATTGGCAGGGTCATGGCAGGCAGGGCGCGCATAAAGGATTTGCCAATGGGCGGAATATCGGCCTGACTTCCCGTGCCGCCAGGATGATCGTCGCGCCAGGCGTAAAAGGCATTCATCACCATCAGCATGGCGGCCAGCAAAAGGCCAGGGACAACACCGGCTGCAAACAGGGCCGCGACCGATGTATTCATCAGTGCACCGTAAAAAATAAGGATGCTTGATGGCGGGATAATCGGCCCGATAATCGATGATGCACCGGTGATCGCAACGGCATAATCAAGTGAATAGCCACGCCTTTGCATTTCCGGCACCAGCGAATTGCCAAGGGCTGCCGCATCGGAAACAGCCGATCCTGAAACCCCGGCAAAGAACACGCTGGTCAGAATATTGACATGTCCCAGCCCGCCGCGCAGGCGCCCTAACAGCGACATGGAAAAATCGATCAATGCCGATGCAATGCCACCCCGGTTCATTAAATCGCCAGCAAAAATGAATAGTGGCATCGCCAGAAAGGCAAATACGTCAAGCTGGCTGAACAGACGTTGCGGCAGGGCCGCCATGAAGTTTGCCTGGTCGCCCAGGATGAAAGTCAAGATGGAAGCGGCACCGATGACATACGCAATCGCCGCGCCAGATAAAAGCCCCGCTCCGATCAGGATAAACAGAAATACCGCCTGCATCCTAATTCCCCTGTGTGTTTTTTATTGTCAGCAAGAGTGAGCCGATTGCACAGACAGGAAAATAGAAAACTTTTATTTCATCCATAGTAATATGCTATGGATGAAAGGGTGCCAAAGCAGCAATGGGGGGCTTCATGCGCGGAATAACGCTTCAGCGATTGCAGGTGTTTTGCGAGGTTTACGAGCGGAATTCGATTAGTGCCGCTGCCCGTGCGCTGGGCCTTTCCCAGCCCACGGTCAGCAAGCATTTGCGTGACTTTGAAGCCGCATCCGGTCTGACATTGTTTGTCCTTGAACGTGGCCGTATCCTGCAAACAGCAGATGCCGATGCGATTTATAGCGAAAGCCGGTTTCTGCAGGATGGTATCGGCCAGCTTGAAGGGCGGATCGAAGCCCTTAAAAAAGGTGTGGGTGGCAAGCTATCGGTTATGTCGATTGGCCTGCTGATGAACCATTTTGTGCCGCAGGCCTGTGCCAGCCTGATGCAGAAAATGCCGCAACTGCGTCTGATCGTGGATATCAGCAAGTCAGCCCATCAACTGGAATTGCTTCATGCCGGATTGATTGATCTGGGGATTATGGCCGGTCGTGTCCCCGTGCGGGACGAGGAATTTACGCTGCTGGGGCGTGGAAAATTAATGGCGGTGGTGCCGCGTGATAACCCGCTTGCGCAAAAGCGGCAGGTGACGCTTGAACAGGTTTTTGTTTATCCAATGGTCGATACCACGGCACGCGGACCGATTGGCAACGTGCTGGAAGAAGCCCTTCGCCTGCGGGGGCTTGGCATGGCAGGGGCGGTAACCTGCAATTCGCTGGAGGCCGTGCCCCCCATGGCACAAACCCTGAAACGTTGTGCCATTGTCGATGAATTCACCGCCCGTTCCCTACAGCAAACCGGTATTGTTTGCATCGACCTTGACGCCGATATCCGCTTTGATATCTGGGCGGTCAGTTTGCCATCATCGGGGAATCGCAATGCCATTCGCCTGTTTTCCGATGCCTTGCGTAAGCTATTGGCAGAACGATAAAATACCGATTAAAAATAAGCCCCTGCCTGATGTGACCTGGCAGGGGGTTATTGTTTGTACGCTCGGCGCGGCCCCGCTTGCAGGGGGGGTGGCGGGGACGTGATCCTTAGGGATCGTTTTCTATGCCAATTTGCAATTACAGTCGTTTAATATTCTATGTATATAGTTGGCGGTCTGGCAGCGAGTGGCGTGCCATCGAATGTTTTAAGATAGATCAAGATAGATAAGGGGAAATGCGTGTCACGGTGTGTGATGCTGATCATGTGGCTGGTAGCGGTTGCAGGCCTGACATTTGCGGGCGTGCGATTTAGCGGGCTGCTGGACTCGATGCTGCCCGCAGGCGAGCCCGAAGTCACCCGCTTTTCCCCGGAAATGCCATTGCCCACCCAGCCCAATTTCTATCTGGTGTGCGGGGGCGGGCATTGTCCGCCTGCCATTCGCAAAATCGAAAGCCCGGTTTTCCCGGTCAGCGCGACCCAGCTTTTTAGCCGGATCGAGGAACTGGTGCCGACAATGGGCGGTAAGGTGACCTATCGTAATGGCGAAACCCTGCATATTCGCTTTGTCGTGCGCAGCACGATTTTTCGCTTTCCTGACTGGGTTGATTTGCAGGCTTCCCCGGTTGAAGACAATAGCAGCCAGCTTTTGGCCTATAGCCGGTCGGTTTATGGCGGTGATGATTTCGGGGCCAATGAAAAGCGCCTGGAAAAGCTGCTTGCCCGGCTTGACGCATTGACCCGTGGCATGTCTATCCGGCAGTAACGGGCGGTTTTTCGTCAAATATTTTTAATCATAATGTTGCGCGTTTGCTATAGTGCCCATTCAGGCGCGACCAAGCACGACAATATTGCCTGAAAAGCTGTCCTCTGTTATTTCCGGAGCCGATCATTTTATGATGTCGTACGCTCTGCCGGGCAAAATTCGGGCAGGGGCGGGACGGCAATTTCATTTCAAATGATCCGTGCGAAGGCGCGTATCGCCCGTGCGGTTTTCGCATGTGACATTTGAACAATGAAGGACTAGCTTCCCGCCATGCAGTTTTCACCGATCATTTTTGCCTGTGTCGCCCTTGGCGGGGCGTTGGGGGCCATGTCGCGCTATGTTGTTTCCGATTGGGTGAATTCACTGATGGGGCACGGTTTCCCTTGGGGAACCTTTGCTGTCAATATTGTCGGTTCGTTCATTATGGGGCTGGTGATTGAACTGGGCGCGCTTAAATTTTCCATCGGGCCGGAAATTCGCGCCATCATCATTACCGGGTTTTTAGGGGCGTTTACGACCTTTTCGACCTTTTCCCTGGATGTGGCGACATTATATGAGCGCGGCAATTTTGCGCTGGCGGCCCTTTATGTCACGGTTTCGGTGTTTGTCGGCATTTCTGCCCTGTTTGGGGCAATGGCATTGGTAAGAGGAGCCTTCCAATGAGCGGTGTTACCCTGCGTCGGGTCAAGGCGGACGAGGCGGAAACACGCCTGGATCGCTGGTTTAAGCGCAATTGCCCGGAATTTACCTTTGGTCAGGTGCAGAAATTTCTGCGTGGCGGGCAGATCCGCGTGGATGGCAAACGGGCCAAGGCCAACCAGCGCCTGGAACCGGGCCAGGAAATTCGTGTGCCGCCGGTGCCTGTGATGTCGGGCGGGGGCGAGGCCCCCTGGCAGGAAGGCAATTACGAACCGCGGGCGAAAACCGGCCCGTCGCGTGTGGATGCCAGCGAGGAAGATTTGCAGGCACTGCGCGATTCCGTGCTGTTTTATGACGAAGTTGTGCTGGCAATCAACAAACCGGCAGGACTGGCCGTGCAGGGCGGCACCAACACCGCCCTTCATATTGATGGCATGCTTGACGCCTTAAAGCTTGATAGCAAGGAACGGCCCAAACTGGTGCACCGCCTTGATAAAGATACCAGTGGTGTGTTGTTGCTGGCCCGTTCGGCCTCGGCGGCGGCGGCGCTGACGCGCGCGTTCAAGGATAAAACCACCCGCAAGCTTTATTGGGCGCTGGTTGCCGGTGCACCGGCAGAACGCGAAGGTTTGATCGATGCCCCCCTGGCCAAGCAGGGTGGCAAGGGCGGCGAAAAAATGGTGATCGACGAAAAGCAGGGCAAAACCGCGCAAACGGTTTACCGCCAGCTTGCCCGTGCCGGGCACAAGGCGGCCTGGCTTGCGCTGTCACCCTTGACCGGGCGTACCCACCAGCTTCGCGCCCATACCGAGGCGATAGGCTGCCCGATTATTGGCGATGGTAAATATGGCGGGGCCAAAGCGTTCCGCGATGGCCTGGCAAATCAAATGCACCTTCATGCCCGTGCCATTGATTTTCCCCATCCTGTGACCGGGCATCGTGTGGTGATCGAGGCCCCGGTGCCGCCGCATTTTGCCGACAGCCTGAAAACACTGAATTTCGATGCGAAAACACCGACCAAGTTTTTGACGCCCGAAATTCACCGGGAAAAAGAAAAGAAACCGGCGCGTCGTGCCACGTCCCGGCGCTAACGCTGTTTGTGTTTGCCGGTAAAACAGGCCCACCGGCAGGGGCAGTCATGCGGCCCTGCCGGTGGGTTTGGTTTACCCGTGATCCGTGCCTTGGCCCGAAAGGTTTAAGGTGCGAACCGGGTAATGAATGCCTTGTGAATGCAGCGCAGATGGCTGGCATGAACCTCCATACCGGATAATTCGCATTCCCGGGCACGTTTCAGCAGCATGGCGGCAATCTGTTGGCGTCCATGTCTGCTGTGAATCAGGCTCTCGCCTTCTTCCAGCGCACTGATGATCGGAATGTGCTCACATTCGGCAATCGCGCAGATTTCGTCTTCGGTCAGGTCGCTAAAGTCAAAGCAGTCCTTGAGGGTTAACATGGTTTCCTCCCCTCGCTCCGGGGGCCACAAGCTAGTATATTAAATATTTCTGATAAATTACAGTGCAGGAAATTTCCGTTTAGGTTGAAAGGCTTGTCCGGGCCATCCGTTTTTCGTGTCTTCCGGGACGGAGACTCGGCGTCAAATCCGCTTTTGGCTGGACCAATGCGGGCAGGCAGGCTACCTGTACTGGACAAAAGGAACGTAATGACCCGGCGTCATGTAACGGCATGGCGGCACATGAACAGGTTTTTTGAATGACGACCGATTTGCTGCGACTTGTGATCTTTGATTGTGATGGCACGCTGGTAGACAGCCAGCACGCCATTGCCCATTGCATGGATCATGCCTTTGCCGAACATGGCCTGGACTGTCCCGGGCTGGAAAAGACGCGGACCATTATCGGCCTGAGCCTGCCCGAAGCCATTGCCCGGCTGGCCCGGCCTGCGGTGTTGGACGCCTCCCTGATCGACGCTGTGACCAACAGTTACAAGTCCGCCTTTTTTACCTTGCGTCAAAGCCCGGATTTTTTTGAACCCCTGTTTCCGGGTGTTCTTGAGGTTATTGAAACCCTGGACCAGCGCGGCTGGCTGTCCGGGGTGGCAACCGGCAAGGCACGGCGGGGCCTGGATGCGGTGCTGGAACGCAATAACCTTTCGCGTCGTTTTGTGACGCTTCAGACTTGCGATAATCACCCGTCAAAGCCACATCCTTCGATGCTGGAAGCCGCGATGAGCGAAACCGGCACAGACCCGCGCAACTGCGCGATGATTGGTGATACCACATTTGATATTGAAATGGGCCGGGCAGCGGGGATGCTGTCAATTGGTGTGGCCTGGGGATATCATGAACGTGAAACACTGGAAAAAGCCGGGGCACATGCCGTGATTGATCATTTTGATCAACTGCCCGATGTGCTCGATGGGTTGTGGCACACTGCCCGACACCCGGCCTGAGGCACTGATAACTGTATGACTGATGAAGATTTGATCCCTGATAACGGGCGCGACATGACCCTTTTGGACCCTGTAACCGTTGAAATTACGGTCCCGCGTGATCCGGATGCGGCCTTTATTGCCTTTACCGAAGGTTTTGGCGAATGGTGGCCGCGTGCAACGCACACAATTGCCCGCGAGGAATGTACCGGCATTCGCATGCAACCCGGACTGGGCGGCGAGATTATCGAGACCGCGCGCGGGCGCGAACCGCAAATCTGGGGCAAAATCGAAATCTGGCTGCCTGGTGAGCAGGTGGCTTTCACCTGGCATCCGGGGTGGGATTCGGGTGATTATACCCGGGTCAGTGTCAGCTTTGATCAAAATGCCTTTGGTCATTGCGTGATCAAGCTGGTGCACTGGGAATGGGAAAATCTGGGCGAAATCGCCACTGCCGTGCGCGATGGCTATGTCACCGGCTGGCAGCAGGTTTTTGGCGAGGTCTTTGCCACCTATTTACGCCAGAGCAATAAATAACCGACAAATCCCATTATTTTTTGCAACAGGCCGGTGGCATGGCATCCACCGGCCTGTTTTCAGTTGTGATCAGAAAGGTGTCTTACAGCACGCCACGTTCCGTCAAATCCTTGCGCAGGCGGATCGGGTCGCGGAACCAGTGGGTGGCAAAGCCCATTTCACGGGCCTGCTGGATGTTCTTTTCGGAATCATCAATAAACAGCGTGGTTTTGGGATCAAGGCCAAAGCGATTGGCGGTGAGCTCGAAAATGCGCGGGTCGGGTTTCGCCAGCTTTTCCTGCCCGGAAACCAGGATGCCCTCAAAATTTTTCAGGAATGCAAATTTCTCCAGGGCATGGGGCCATGTCTGATGCGACCAGTTGGTCAGCGCAAAAAGGCGCACGGTGTTTTTGCGTTTCAATTCCTCAAGCAGCCGTTCGGTGCCAATAATGGACCCCGCCAGCATTTCCGGCCAGCGGTCCCGCCACGCGGCAATTGCATCGTGATATTCCGGGTGGCGGTGCTGTTGCTCGGGAATGGAGGTTTCAAATTCCAGGGCCGCTTTGTCATGCAGGAAATTCCAGTGCGGATGGCAGACTTCGCTCAGGAAATATTCCATTTCGGCGGTATCGCTAAAAATCTTGCGATACAGGTGGCGCGGGTCCCAATCTACCAGCACGCCACCCAGATCAAACAGTACGGTTTCTATTTCCTGCATTTTTTCCTGCTTTTGGTTTTACAGTTGCCAGTTCGTGACGGGGCATGTTTGCCGCCTTCGTATCATTATTTTGACGGCGCATTGTGACGGCGTGGGTGAAAATGTTCACATCCCCATTGTGCTCTTGTGAATGTGTTTTTCGCATGATTCCATTTTTTTCAAAAGGTTATCGTGTGATGTCCTGCCGGACGAGTGCTCTATGACAGGAGTTTGACTTGCCATTTGGCGAAGGCTCGTAAAGGATTTTACCTGAAGGTAAATTTACCGGGCAGGTTGTAATCAGGCCGGGTGGCATTTTGCCACCATCGCCCTTTAATGTAAAAATCGGAAAATCAGGAGGCGAGGATGTGCACACTGGACGGATGTGGATCAAACGATCATTTGGGGCCGCCGCCCAAGGCAACGGATCAGGAACGGCGCCTGTTTTTGAAAGGTTTGGCGGTTTTGCCGCTGGCCGTGGTTCTGGCCGATCCGATTTTGGCCCATGCCGCCGCCGAAACCCTGAAAAAGGTGACAATCACCGCCCCAACCGGCGAAACAATGATTGCCGAGGTGATTTTGCCCGCCACATTGCCTGCACCGGCTGTTTTGCTGATCCATGAATGGTGGGGCCTGAATGACCAGATCCGCGCCACGGCAGCGGAATATGCCAACCAGGGCTTTATCGCGCTGGCGGTTGATTTATATGGCAAACCTGCTGCCACCACACCGGCCGGGGCAAAATCGCTGATGTCAGAGGTGGATCCGGTGGCGGCAACGTCAAAGCTTAAGGCATCGGTTGCCTATCTGAAGGATCACAAGGATTGTACCGGCAAGGTGGGCGTTGTGGGCTGGTGTTTTGGCGGCGGCTGGTCGCTCAATACGGCCCTTGCCACCAATGTTGATGCCTGTGTGATTTATTATGGCAATGTTGCGAAAACACCTGAGCAATTGGCAACCCTGAAGGCACCCGTGATGGGGCATTTTGGCACCCTGGATCAGAACATCAACAAGGCGATGGTGGACGGGTTTGAAAAATCGCTGAAGGCGGCTGGCAAAACCGATTACCAGATTTTCTGGTACGAGGCCAACCACGCCTTTGCCAACCCGACGGGCGGGCGTTATGACGCGGCAGATGCAAAACTGGCCTGGGAACGGACCCTTGGTTTTTTCAAGGAACACCTTGCCTGAGCAAAGGTGAAAGGAATTTGGGCCTGCACGGTTTTGGTGCAGGCCCTTTTTGATTGGTATGGAGGCATCATCAGCCGGTGGGATTGGCGCGGTTGGCCCAGCGGGTCGAACGGCGTTCCACAATGTTGAAAAACTCATACATGATGATGCCCATCGCCGCGATCACCAAAAGCCCGGCAAAAACCAGCGGCATGTTGAATTTTGACGAGGCCGACAGCATCAAATAGCCAACCCCGACATTGGAGGCCACGGTTTCGGAAATGACGGAGCCGACAAAGGCCAGCGTGATGGCAACCTTAAGGGAGGCAAAGAAATAGGGCAGCGCCCGGGGAAAGCCGACCTTGACCAGAATATCGGTGCGTGTCGCCCCCAGGGATCGCAGTACATCGCGTAATTCGGGCTCCAGCGTGGCAAGGCCGGTGGCCACATTGACCACAATCGGAAAAAACGAAATGATGAAGGCGGTAATCACGGCAGGCACCGTGCCAATGCCAAACCACATGACCAGTACGGGCACCAGGGCGACCTTGGGCACGGAATTGAACCCTACCAAAAGCGGATTGGCGGCATTGTAAATTGCCCGGCTGGAGCCCACCAGCGCGCCCAGAAAAACGCCAAAAACAACGGCAATGGCAAAGCCAAACAGGGTTGTATAAAGCGTTTGTGCCGCGTGCATCCAGATCGCACTGCGGAATTTCCAGGCAGCTTCAAGGCTGGCGGATGGTGTGGGCAAAACATAATCCGGGATATGAAACAGCCGCACAATGCCTTCCCATAACAGGAAAAGAACAATCGCGCTGATCCAAGGTGTTGCCCGGCTTTGAAGGGAGCGTTTGGTCATTTTATCGGTCCTTTCGCCTCAAATCGCTTCAGGCTGCCCGCACATCGCGGATGTGGCTGCGCAATTCATGGACCAGATCGGTAAAGGGTTGGGTAAAGGTGGTTTCCTGATCACGCGGGCGGGGCAGGGTGTTGTCACGTGCCACCAGTATTTTGCCCGGCCGCTTGGACATCACATAAACCGTATCGGCGAGATAGGCCGCCTCGCGCAGATCATGCGTGACCAGAATGACGGTAAAGGGCCGTTTCAGCCAAAGGTTTTGCAGAATGTCCCACAATTCCTCGCGGGTAAACGCATCCAGCGCGCCAAAGGGCTCGTCAAGCATCAGAAGATCGGGCTCGTGGATCAGGGCGCGACAAAGCGATGCACGTTGCTGCATCCCGCCCGAAAGCTCCCACGGGTATTTGTTTTCGTGCCCGGCGAGGCCGACCGTTGCCAAAAGGTCTCTGGCGCGTTCGATATATTCCTGTTTGTGTTTGCGCAGGCGGTTGCGATGCGGTTTCACAATTTCCAGGGGCAGCAACACGTTATCCAGTGTTGTCCGCCACGGCAGCAGGGTGGGGTTTTGAAAGGCCATGCCGACAATTTTTAACGGTCCGGCGACTTCCTTGGCATCGACAATCACTGTGCCATTGCTGGGTGGCATCAACCCGGATACCAGTTTCAGCAGGGAGGATTTGCCGCATCCGGAAGGGCCGACAACGGCAATGAATTCACCCTTGCGGATCTTCATGTCCGTTGTGTCAAGTGCCAGGTCATCCCCCTCGCTATAACGCAGCGTGACATTGTTTAATTCGACAAAACTGCTCGACACAGCCTTATTCTCCCTGCCTGTTCCGTTGTCTGGCGTCGTTGTTATTTTATTTTGCGGTCCGCTTCGCCGGGCATGTAAATGCTGGTGAAAATATCGGCAACCTCGGGCGGGTTTTGCAGGCCAAAGGCCAGGCTGACCTGTTCGATGGCCTTTGCCATGCGATCATTTGAAATCGGGCCCATGCCATGTGCCAGCACTTCGTCGGTAATGACGTTATCCTCGATCACCATGTTCAGGCGTTTGGTTTCAAGGTCGGTATCGATCAGCGGGTCCACTTCTTTCAGGGCGGCAATCGCTTCATCCGGGTTGGCAATGGCGTCGCGCCAGCCCTTGACCAGCGCACGCAGGAAACCGCGCAACTGGTCGCCATGATTTTCCATCATGTCCCTGGATGCCAGAATGCCGTTGCCATAAAAATCCAGGCCATAATCGGCATATTTGAAGACAACCATGTCCTCTCTTTTTACGCCCTGGTTTTCAAGGTTCAGAACCGAGGTGAAATAGTGGCCGGAAATGGCATCGACATCGCCGCGCACCAGCATTGGTTCACGCAGGGGCGGATCCATGCTTTTCCATGTTACGTCATCAAGTGACAGACCGGTTGCTTTGGCAAAGGCCGGAAACAGCTTGCGCGAGGCATCAAAAACCGGTGCGCCAAGCGTTTTGCCTTTTAGGTCTTCGGGTTTGGTGATGCCGCTTTTTTTCAGCATGAACAGCGAAAAGGGCGGACGGTCATAGACCATGAAAACGGACTTCATGGCCTGGTCGGGATGGGAGGCATTGAATTCGACCAGCGAATTGATGTCGGCGAGGGAAATGTCATAGGCCCCGCTGGCGACCCGTGTGATCGCGCCCACCGACCCATTACCTGAATCAATCGTGACATCCAGCCCTTCGTCGGCAAAATACCCCTTTTTCTTGGCCAGAATATAGGGGGCGGTATGGCCTTCAAATTTCCAGTCGAGCGAGAATTTGACTGGTGTCTCCGCCTTGGCCGCATGGCCAGCAACCATTGCGGCGGCCCCAAGAGCGATGGCCGCGATCCGTAAACCCAATTTACCCATCTGTCGAAATCTCCCGATTGCATCGCGTTTGCGCGATATGTTTCATTGCCTCAAGCCCAGAAACCCGCTGGGTACCAGCAAGCCTCGTGCCATTTTTCTGCCTTCTTTGCCTGCGGCGGGTTTGTGGGGTGTCCTGGAGTGTCTAAAATATAAGCGGTGGATTTTTATGTATAAAAAATGTGCATATTTTTAAGCAATAAGCGGTCAGTGCCGCTTTTGGCATCAAAGCCCTTGCGTCTTTTGACGGATTTGGGCATATCGCCTTTATGGTAAATTCATCGATCAAACGGTTTTATAAAAACGTGGCGGCAGTCCCCGATCAAAGCGGGGCAGGCTGGCGCGTGCATCTGGACGGGCGGGCGGTTAAAACCCCGGCCAAGGCCGAGTTTTTGTTGCCGGTTCAATCCCTTGCCGAAAAAATTGCCGCCGAATGGGATGCGCAGGGCGAGCATATTGTTCCGGCAACCATGCCGCATATGCAGCTTGCCGCAACCGCGATTGACCGCGTTGCCCCCAATCGTGCTGCCGTCATTGCCGAACTGACAGGGTATGGCCGCAGTGATTTATTGTGTTATCGGGCGCAATATCCCGATGATCTGGTCGCCCGGCAGAACGAACAGTGGCAGCCTTTGCTGGACTGGGCTGCCAGCGAACTTTCAATCGCGCTTAAGGTCACACAGGGTGTGATGCCTGTCGTGCAGGAAGATGCAGCCCTTCTGGCCATTCAGGATGTGATCGAACCGCTTGATGACCATCAATTGGCCGCCCTGCATACGCTGATTACGGTTTCGGGATCGGTTGTGATTGGCCTTGCTGTTTTTCAGGGGCGCCTGGATGCGCAAGCGGCCTTTGATATTTCCCAGATCGATGAAAGTTATGCCATCGAAAATTGGGGCGAGGATGCCGAGGCAACCGCGCGCCGGGAACGACTGCGCAACGAGCTTCTGGCTGCTGGCGAGTTTTTGGCACTGCTGCGCAGGGACTGACCGGTTTCCCGCCTCGCTGCCTCTGTTTGCCAGCCGCCTTTCCATTTGAACTGACAGACGGGCTTCTTTCCAGCGAAGGGGCCCGTTTTATTTTGGCTGTTATATCCCGTATTCTGCCAGCAGCGACCATCGGTGCGGTTTTCACCAGAAAAGGTGAGAAATCTCATGCGGATGCGGTTTTTTCTTCATTTTTCTGTCTCAATTGCAGATTTAATTTGCAAACATTATATACTTACGTATTAGAATGTTTGTTATATTAGAAAAGTCATTAGTGCCTTCCCGGCAATCGGCGCGGGTGATCGTGATCTGCGCGGGGTGCGGGTGAAGCGGAGGCAGTGTATGAAAACTGATAGCAAGACAGGCAGACATCTGGAAGACGTCCGCAACCTTCTGAAAGGTTTGACGGTAGCGAATGCGCCTTGTGACGAGAATATCCCGCCTGCCGACAGCCTGCTTTATTTCATTGATCTTGCCTGCCCGGAAAACAGTCGTTTCAGTTCCAATTTCACGCAAATGCTGGGATATGATATATCCGATTTCATCGCACCTGCCGCAGACTGGTGGATGCCACTGGTTCACCCTGACGACATTGGCAATCTGACATCGCTTGCCACCCTTCCGGCAGAGTTGTGGGGAAAAACGCTAACCCAGCGTTTTCGCATTCAGCATGAAAATGGGGAATGGCTTGATGTGATTGATCAGGCCATGAAGGTGCCGGTTGCGCAAAATGGTGGTGGCGTCATTGTTGGAACACTGCGTAATCCTTCAATCTATCGTAAAATCTCTGGCGTTCTTCAGGAGAGCAATCGGCGGTCACGGCATTTGCTTGAAACCATTCCCGATGGGGTGATGGTGTATGATGCGCGTGGTAAAGTCGTGCATAGCAATGTGGCCGCGCAAAAAATGCTGGGGTTAAATGCGGAACAGCTTTTCGGCCTGGAGGCGGCCGATAATCGGTGGCAGGCTGTTGATCAATACGGGCAGCCCCTTAAGCCCGATGATTTTCCAGCCGTGCGTGCCTTGCGCGGGGGTGAACCGGTATCCGGTGTTGTTATGGGGGTTAAGCGGGGGGATGATACGCGGATTTGGCTGCGCCTGAATGTCCAGCCATTGTTTGCCCCTGATACGGGCCAGTCCGACGGCGCAGTGGTTTCCTTTGCCAATGTCAGCGATCTGAAAAATGCCGAAAGCGCGATCGCCGAACGTGAAAGCCTTTATCGCCAGATGTTTGATCACAGCCCGGCGGTCAAATTGCTGATTGATCCGCGAACGGGCCGTATTGTTGATGCCAATAGGGCGGCGTGTGATTTTTATGGTTATGATCATGTTGATTTGTGCGGCATGGTGATTGCGCAGATCAATGTTTCCGAGGGGGATGCCGTTGCCAAGTCAGTGCGCGAGATTGTTCGCAAGGGGGCGGAAAGTTATTCGTTCCGGCACCGCTTGGCGAGTGGCGTGATCCGCGATGTGCGGGTTCATGCGGGGCGAATTGTTTTAAATGGTCGGGAATATATCAATTCCATTGTTTTTGATGTGACCGAGCGTAACGAATATGAACGCCGTCTGATCAAGGCCAACCGGCAGCTTCAGCTTGAGCGCCAGCGCCTGGATGAAATCGTTCGTGCCACCAATGCCGGAACCTGGGAATGGAACATCCGAACCGGTGAAATCCGGGTGAATGAACGGTGGGCCGAAATCGGGGGGTATAGGCTTGAAGAGTTGACGCCCTTTGGCGTGGACCAGTGGACCAGCCTTTGCCATCGCGACGATCTTGACAAAATTCATGCTCTGCTGAACCGTCACTTCGATCATGAAACCGATCATTTTGACTGCGAATATCGCATAAAACACAAAAATGGGGGCTGGGTCTGGGTGCTGGACCGGGGCAAGGTGTTTGAATGGTCTGATGACGGAAAACCGTTGCGCCTGTCGGGCACGCATAGTGACGTTACCCTGTCCAAGGAGCTTGAGCAGCGGATGCGCCATATGGCCCTGTCCGACCCTTTGACCGGTCTAGCCAATCGCCGCAGGTTTGAAGAATATCTATCAACTGCCATTGCCCAATGCAGGGCGGGTGGGCGGCACGTTATTTTGCTGTTGTTCGATATTGATCAGTTCAAAATGGTCAATGATACCTTCGGGCACCCGGCGGGGGATGCGCTGTTGGTGAATGTGGCCGAGCGCATTAGAAAACAGTTTCGCGAAAGTGATTTTATTGCCCGTCTGGGCGGCGATGAATTTGCCGTGTTACTGACCAATGTGGAAGATGTCGCCATCGCCCAAAAAGCTGCCATGCGTGTGATTGAGGAAACAGCCCGCCCCATAAAGGTTGAGGGACAGGAGATCCGGGTGGGAGTCAGTATCGGCATCAGTGCCGGGTGCGAGGCGGTCTTGCCCAAAACGCTCTATCAATGTGCGGATCGCGCCCTTTATCAGGCGAAAGAAGCCGGCCGCAACACTTTTCGGGTTTGTAAGGTCCGTGAGGTTGATTAGCCTGACCGATAGCCAAACCCGTTTGGCGCAATAAACGGTTTGGGCGGTGAAGGTGGTGGCAGACCTGTTTTTTGCCGTGGCGGGAGGGTGGCTTCGGCACGGCATATCCAAGACTTTAGTTCTATTGAATCTGGTATTTCCTGTGACGTTAGGGAATTCAGGCATTTGCCCGGTTGCGGTATTCAAAACAGCCGTGTAAAAATAATTGGCATTCCAGTACCGAATAATGGTATTTCACTTTTGACCCCATACCGTCGGGGTGCAATTTTTATTTGGGCCGGGCCACAGACAAGGATCAGCCAGCATGCAGGAAATCATCACCAGACTCGAAGAAATGCGCGCCGATGCCGCAATGGGCGGCGGGCAGACGCGCATCGACAAACAGCACGCCAAAGGCAAACTTACCGCGCGCGAACGCCTTGATGTGCTGCTTGACGAAGGCAGTTTCGAGGAATGGGACATGTTTGTCGAACATGATTGCGTTGATTTCGGCATGACCGAAAACCGCATTCCCGGGGATGGTGTTGTAACCGGTCATGGCACAATCAATGGCCGTCTGGTTTTTGTCTTCAGCCAGGATTTCACGGTGTTTGGTGGTGCGCTTTCTGGCGCGCATGCCCGCAAGATTTGCAAAATCATGGATCAGGCGATGAAGGTTGGCGCGCCTGTGATCGGCCTCAATGATTCCGGCGGGGCGCGTATTCAGGAAGGTGTCGAAAGCCTGGCGGGCTATGCCGATGTGTTTCAACGCAATGTCGAGGCATCGGGTGTGATCCCGCAAATTTCGCTGATCATGGGGCCGTGTGCGGGCGGGGCGGTGTACAGCCCGGCCATGACGGACTTTATTTTCATGGTCAAGGACAGCTCCTATATGTTCGTGACCGGGCCGGATGTGGTGAAAACCGTTACCCACGAGGAAGTTACCCACGAGGAACTGGGCGGGGCGATGACGCACACCGCCGTTTCCGGCGTGGCGGATCTGGCCTTTGAAAACGATGTCGATTTGCTGCTGCAAACCCGCCGTTTCATCGATTTCCTGCCGTTATCGAACAAGGAACAGCCGCCTGCGCGCACATGCGAGGACCCGGTGGATCGCGATGATTATTCGCTTGATACCCTGGTGCCCGAAAACCCCAACATGCCTTACGACATGAAGGAGCTGATCCTTAAAACCGTCGATGAAGGCGACTTTTACGAAATCCAGCCCGATTACGCCAAAAACATCATTATCGGCATGGCCCGCATGGATGGCCGCGCGGTGGGCATTGTTGCCAACCAGCCGATGGTTCTGGCGGGCTGTCTGGATATTGCCAGCTCCAAAAAGGCGGCACGCTTTGTGCGTTTCTGTGATGCCTATAACATTCCCATCGTCACCTTTGTTGATGTGCCGGGCTTTATGCCGGGCACGGCACAGGAACTGGGCGGCATCATCAAACACGGTGCCAAGCTGCTTTATGCCTATGCCGAGGCAACAGTGCCCAAGGTGACGGTGATTACCCGCAAGGCTTATGGCGGGGCCTATGACGTGATGGCGTCCAAACATCTGCGTGGTGATGTCAACTATGCCTGGCCCAGTGCCGAAATTGCGGTGATGGGGCCAAAAGGGGCGGTGGAAATCATTTTCCGGGCCGATATGAACGACCCCGCGAAAATCGAGGCCCGCACCGAAGAATACCGCCAGAAATTTGCCAACCCGTTTGTTGCGGGGCGCAAGGGCTTTATCGATGATGTCATTATGCCGCATGGTACACGGCGCCGGGTGTGCAAGTCGCTTGCGATGCTGCGCAACAAGGACGTCAAGAACCCTGCCAAAAAACACGGCAATATCCCGTTATAAGCCCGGAGCACCCAGAAATGTTCAAAAAAATCCTGATTGCCAACCGCGGCGAAATTGCCTGCCGTGTCATTAAATCCGCCCGCAAAATGGGCATCGCCACTGTGGCGGTTTATTCGGATGCCGATAAAAACGCCCTGCATGTGCAAATGGCCGATGAAGCCGTGCATATTGGGGCGGCACCGTCCAACCAGTCCTATCTGCTGATTGATAAAATCATCGCGGCCTGCAAACAAACCGGGGCCCAGGCCGTGCATCCCGGTTATGGTTTCCTGTCGGAAAACCAGAACTTTGCCAAGGCCCTGGCCGAGGCGGAAATTGAATTTATCGGCCCGCCAACCGGCGCGATTGCCGCCATGGGCGATAAAATCACCTCGAAAAAAATCGCGGCGGATGCCGGGGTGTCCACCGTGCCGGGCTATATGGGCGTGATCAAGGATACCGACGAAGCGATCAAAATCGCCAATGAGGTCGGTTATCCGGTAATGCTCAAGGCATCGGCAGGCGGTGGTGGCAAGGGCATGCGTATTGCGCATAATGATGCCGAATGCCGCGAGGGGTTTGAGCGTGCAACCTCCGAAGCTGCATCCAGCTTTGGCGATGATCGCGTTTTTATCGAAAAGTTCGTCGAACAGCCGCGCCATATTGAAATTCAGGTGCTGGCCGATAAACACGGCAATGCCATTTACCTTGGCGAACGCGAATGCTCCATCCAGCGTCGCCATCAAAAGGTGGTGGAAGAAGCCCCGTCTTCCTTTATTGACCCTGAAACCCGCAAGGCTATGGGTGAACAGGCCGTCGCACTGGCGCGTGCGGTGGAATATTGCTCCGCCGGGACGGTGGAATTCATTGTTGATAAAAACAAGAATTTCTATTTCCTTGAAATGAATACCCGCCTGCAGGTCGAACATCCGGTGACGGAGCTTGTCACCAAGCAGGACCTGGTGGAATGGATGATCCGCATTGCCTATGGCGAGGAACTGACCCTGCATCAGGATGACGTCACCCTGACCGGCTGGGCGATGGAAACCCGCATCTATGCCGAGGACCCGTTCCGCGAATTTCTGCCCTCCACCGGCCGCCTTGTCCATTACCAGCCGCCTGTGGAAACCGATAATGTCCGTGTGGATACCGGCGTGTTCGAGGGCGGTGAAATTTCCATGTTTTATGACCCGATGGTGGCAAAGCTGGTTAGCTATGGTGCCGACCGGGAAGAGGCCATTCATCATATGCGAAGCGCACTGGATGCCTATTTCATCCGCGGCATTTCGCACAATATTCCGTTCCTGGCAGCCGTTATGGCCAATAAACGCTTTCAGGATGGCAATATCACCACCAACTTCATTGCCGAAGAATACCCGCATGGGTTCTCGGCCGATGACCTGCCCAATGATGACCCGCAAACCCTGATCACGGTGGCGGCCTATATCAATCAGCGCATGGCGGAACGCAATGGCGGCATTAGCGGCCAGTACCGTGAAAATGCCGCCCCGGTGCATGAAAGCTGGGTGGCTGTCACCGGTGATGATCACACGCCGTTTGATATTGAAGTGGATGGCGTTAACGGTGATTACATTGTCGCCATCGGCGATCGCAGCTTTGGTATCGTGTCGGACTGGAAAATTGGCGACAGCCTGTTTCATGGCGAAATTGACGGTGTGCCGCTATGTGTGCAGGTCGATGTGGATGGCACTGGCTATCGTCTTGCCACCAATGGCGTACAAAAAACCATCAAGGTTTTGCGCCCGCGCATTGCCGAACTGCAAAAACTGATGCCGTTCAAGGCCCCGCCTGACATGTCCAACTTCCTGCTTTCCCCGATGCCGGGCCTTTTGGTCAAGGTCTCGGTCGAGGAAGGTCAAACCGTCCAGCCCGGTCAGGAATTGTGTATCCTTGAAGCCATGAAAATGGAAAACGTTCTGAAAGCCGAAAGCAAGGGGGTTGTCAAAACCATCCATGCCAGGCAGGGGGCGAACCTGTCGGTTGACGCGATTATCATCGAGTTTGAAAAGGACTGATCGACAGGGCAGGCATGGCATAAATTCAAAATACGGCAGTTTTGCCGAAGCATGATGCTCGATATGACGGGTCGGTGGTCAATGTGACTGCCGACCTTTTTTCAATCTTGAATTGGGCTTTGTGCACGTTTTCCAGAGAGGAAATCAGTGAAAATTTTAATTATACTTTAGTATGTTTCATCCTGGTTCCAATTTTTAGCAACACCTCAGGCTGATTGTGAAAAAATCCATTGTTAACATAATCGTACTTTGTTTGTTTTAGGGATTGTTAAATTATGGCTGTAATCGGTGATTTCCGGGTAGCGTGTTTTTGATGCAGGCATTTTCGCCCCACACTTGACACAAGTCAACGTAAACCCCTCCTATGGTATATATTTACCATACGAAGGTTTGGGTTTATCCGTGGTCGGGTGCAGTGGAAGGGAAAGCCGATGTCATTATTTTCTTTGTCGCGTATAAAAACAATTCAACTCAAGATTGCTATGGTCTCCGGGGCGTGCCTTATCGCGACCATTGCTGCTCTTGTCGGGTACAATCTTGTCTCAACCCGGATCAGCAACGATTATATCACGTCGGAAGTGATGGGAATTGTCGATGCGCAGGTTAAGGAAACGCTGTTAAACCGGGCACAGTTTGAAGCAAAGAAAATCGAGGAGGAACTCGATACCGCGTTTGATGCGGCACGCAATCTGGCACAGGCTTTTTCGGTTCTGGCCGATGATAAAGCCGCTGGGACACCGCCAGCAGATCGGCGTCGCCAGTTCAACGCGGTTCTGGAACGTGTTCTTGAAGACAACAAAGCCTTTAACGGGACCTATTCCGCCTGGGAACCCAATGCACTGGACGGTAATGATGCGGCTTTTAAGGGCAATCGGAATATGGGATCCGATGACACGGGCCGTTTTCTACCTTACTGGACCCGCAATGCCAGTGGCGACATCGCCATTCAGCCACTGGTGGAATATGACAGCAGCGCAAAACACCCCAACGGGCTGATAAAGGGCGACTGGTATATTTCCCCGTCGCGCACCGGCAAGGAAAACATTCTCGGGCCGTTGCCTTATATCGTTCAGGGAAAATCGGTGTTTTTGGCCACCATGTCGGTTCCGGTGATGGTCGATGGCAAATTTGCCGGTGTTGCCGGTGCCGACTATGATCTGGAATTTGTTCAGAAACTTGCCGTATCGGTGCAACAGTCGCTCTATGAAGGTCAGGGCGATGTGGTTATCATGGGCAATAATGGCCTGATTATCGCCAATAGCGGCAATGCACAAACCATTGGCCAGGATACTGCAACGGTCAATAATCGCTGGCATTCGGGTTTTGAGGCGATCGAGGCGGGTAAAGCCTTGATCCGTGACGATGCCAATTCCCCCGATATTGAAGTTTTCGCCCCGATCGAGACGGGGGCGAACCAGCGGCCGTGGTCGATTCTGATTTCGGTGCCGCGTGAAGTGGTCCAGGCCACTGTCAACGACCTGGAAAATGCCATCAGTTCGCGGACATCCGACAGCATTTTCTGGTCTGTTGTTGTGGGGCTGGTCATTGCGGCAATCGCGATTATCCTGATTGTGCTGGCGGCACGTTCGATCGCACGGCCCATTCGCCAGTGTGCCGATTTTGCCAATGGCATTGCGCGCAATGATTTTGACCAAACCCTGCATATTGATCAACAGGACGAAGTTGGTGTGCTGGCCCAGGCATTGGGCAAAATGCTGGAGGATTTAAAGCGCAATATTGCCCAGCGTGCCGAGGACCAGGCCCGTGCCGAGGAAGATCGACGCAAAGCCCTCAATTCAATGGCCGACGAATTTGAATCATCGGTTGGCGGGCTGGTATCTGGCGTGACAATGGCGGCAACGGAATTGCAGGCAACGGCAAAGTCCATGTCGCAAACGGCCAATACCACCAGCGAACGGGCAGTGGTTGTGGCGGCTGCCTCGGAACAAACGGCCAAAAATGTGCAAACCGTTGCCTCCGCCACCGAGGAACTTTCGGCATCCTTTATCGAGATTGGCGCCCGTGTCGAGGAATCGACCGAAATTATCGCATCTGCGGTGCGTCAGGCCCTTGATACCAACGCAAAAGTGCGCGGGTTGAACGAGGCTGCCCAGAAAATTGACGAGGTTGTTTTGCTGATCAATGATATTGCCGGTAAAACCAATCTTCTGGCGCTGAATGCCACCATCGAGGCGGCCCGCGCGGGGGATGCGGGCAAGGGGTTTGCCGTTGTTGCCTCCGAGGTTAAAACCCTTGCCACCCAAACCGCCCGTGCCACCGACGAGATTGCCGGGCATATCAAGGCCATCCAGGAAGCCACGGGCAGTTCCGCCATTGCGATCAAGGAAATTTCCGACACCATTAGCAGTGTGAATGACATATCGACCGGTATCGCGTCTGCCATTCAGGAGCAAACGGCGGCGACACAGGAAATTTCGCGCAACATCTCTCAGGCGGCGTCGGGCACGGCAGATGTGTCCTCCAACATCGATGATGTCACCCGTGCTGCTGGCGAGACCGGCGGGGCTGCCGACGAGGTGCTAACAGCCGCAGCCGAGCTTGGCAAAAATGGAACCTCGCTTATGGATCAGGTCGAAATTTTCCTGAAAACCGTCCGGCGTTAAGCCGGGGCGAGCGAGGCGCAAAAGCCCGAAGGGCTGTTCTATCGGCTTGGGTACCTTCGCCAATTTGCGAAGGTACCTTTTTAATTTGTCGGCTTTATTTTGTCCGCGCAGGACGGGTAAAAAGGCAAAGCCGCCAGGGCATTCCCGGCGGCTTTGCCATTATGGTCTTAGAACGCGCTGACGGTCGGGCGAATGATCAGTTCGTTGACATCCACGTCTTTGGGCTGTTCGATGGCGTAGGCGACACCGCGTGCAATGGCATCGGGGCTGAGGCTGGCCTTGCGGAATTCCTTCAGCGCATTTTTTGATGTTTCCTCGGTAATGTCATTGCCCAGTTCGGTTTCGACCACACCGGGGCAGATGGTGGTGACACGTGTGGTTTGGGATTCCTGGCGCAGCCCTTCGGAAATGGCCCAAACGGCATATTTGGTGGCACAATAAACAGCCCCCGTTGGCACCACCACATGCGCCCCGATCGAGGCGGTATTGATGAAATGCCCCGATCCCTGTTTTTCAAAAAATGGCAGGGCGGCATTGATGCCATTGAGAACACCGCGAATATTGACATCAATCATGCGGTTCCATTCGTCGGTTTTGCGTGATGACAGCATGGATAACGGCATTATCCCGGCGTTGGAGAACAGCACGTCCAGTTTGTCAAAATGCTCTATCGCGTAATCGACAAAGTCCTGCATGTTTTGCGCATCGGTAACATCTAGCCTGGCGAAGGCCGCCTTGCCGCCACTGGTATTGATTTCATGCGTCAGGGCTTCAAGCCGTTCAGTGCGCCGCGCACCCAAAAGAACGCAGGCACCTTTTTTCGCCAGCAGGCGTGCGGTTGCTTCGCCTATTCCGCTGCTTGCACCGGTAATGGCAACGACCTTGTTTTTAATGTCGGACATCAAAGTCTCCGTTCATGATCGGGGGATCAGGTTGTGTGTTTTTGCGATCAGCTGATTGACAAAAACTAAGACGGAGACGGGAAGTGCAAAATACACACTCTGCCCGAAAGATTGCACAAAACCACAAGCAATCGCATTGCCACTTTTCGCGCAAAAGTGATGGATCCGCACGAATAGGCGCCTTCGATGTCTGGTAACTGCTTTAAAACGCATTAACTATAAATAATGCAGGACTTTACCGGGCGTTTGCTCTGGCTTATGGTCGGCCGTCCTGTCGCAAGCGGCCCAAAAGGGCGGCAGGTCAATAATAATGAAATATGAGAGTGTGAATGTTCAAGCTGATTGCCTTTGATGGTGATGATACGCTTTGGCACAATGAACCGTTATTTCGCGATGCCCATGTGCGTTTGCGTGCCATGCTGGAAAAATACGGTAACAGCGAGACCGTAGACGAACGGCTTTACAAGGCGGAACTCGAAAATCTGTCGATTTACGGTTACGGAATTACCGGCTTTACCCTGTCGATGATTGAAACTGCCATCGAGCTTTCCGACAAGCAAATCACGGCGGCGGAAATTCACGAGCTTGCTGAAATCGGCAAATCCATGCTGCGCGCACCCACCCGGCTGATTGACGGGGCCACCACCGTGCTGGAGCATTTCGCCCGACAGCCCGATTGCAAAATAATCCTGATTACCAAGGGCGACTTGATCGCCCAGCAGCTTAAAATCGAACGCTCCGGGCTGGAAAAGCTGTTTGATGGTATCGAGATCGTTTCGGAAAAGGATCCGCTGACCTATCGCAACATTTTCGGGCGTTATGGCGTGGATCCTTGTGAGGCCGTGATGATTGGCAATTCGATGAAGTCCGATATTTTGCCGGTGCTCGAATGCGGGGGGGCTGCCATTCATATTCCCTATGAAATCACGTGGGTGCATGAAATGGTTGGTCAGATCGAAATTGAAAATGATCTGTTCTGTGAGGCCGCCGACATTGCGCAGGTGCCCGAACTGATTACATCGTTAAGCAAAGAGCTTGACCGTGAAAGGATGGAAAATGTCTGATTGTGCCGGATCAACCCTGAGCAACGAAGCTGCCACCGGCAATGGTGTTGCTGCCGACCTGGATGCCCAGACCCGGCTGGAACTGGAAGCAGCGGCCTTTCGCGGTTTGGTCGGGCATTTGCAAAACCGCAAGGATGTGCAGAATATCGACCTGATGAACCTGGCCGGTTTTTGCCGCAATTGCCTGGCCAAATGGTATCTGGCCGCTGCGCGTGAACATGATGTGGCAATGGATTATGACCAGGCCCGCGAAGTCGTCTACGGGATGACCTATGATGCCTGGAAAGACAATTATCAGGCCCCGGCCAGCGAAGAACAAAAGCGCCTGTTCAAGGAAAACGCCCATCTGCATGCAGTGATTCCGGGCGCGAAATAATACGCGACGCACACTAATTGGCGGGCCAGACAGGATTGATGGTGCCTGATACCGGCCCCGCCTGCCTGTGCACAGAACGGCGCAACCAGAAAGGAAGGTATGAGATGGCACAGACCGACCCCGACCCGCAAACCGGCAATGGCGATATTGCCGTTCTGGTGCGCATCGAAGGCCGGGTTCAGGGCGTTTGGTTTCGCGCCTGGACGGTGGAACAGGCGCGGAAACGCGGTTTGAACGGCTGGGTGCGCAACCGTCAGGATGGCACGGTAGAGGCTGTCTTTTGTGGGGTGCCATCGGCGGTGCAATCCATGCTGGTGGCTGCACGTCAGGGCCCGGAAGCCGCACGAGTGGACCGCCTGCACGAAGAGGCGATTCCCCTTGTTGAAGAATTTGCCGGTTTTGAGAAACGCTCCACTCTTTAGTCGATGGCATCGTCAGCATAACCCTGAGTTTTTGGTGCGGCGCGTTTTGCATAATCGCGCCGTTTTTGTTTTCGATTCCATTGGTTTTATGGGCGTGCGTTGCAGGGCTTTCTTTAATTTGTGACAAAAAAAGGGTTTTCAACGGCGTACAACGTGGCATCCTGCCTGTGATCCTGACCGCGCGGTCAACCGCTGTCAGATAACAGGGAGCATGAAAAGATGAACGCATTGACGAAAATGGCCGGTGTCACCGCACTTGCCACTCTGGTTTCTTTTGCAGCCCAGGCACAGGATGTAAAACCGAATGACGGCCTGAATGCGACTTTGTGGTATCAGACCTCGGTTGAATATAAAACCACGGCAAGGTCGGTTTATGCCGGGGCAGAGCGCCTGCTCGGTGCCGCGATTGGCGACCATAGCTGGACGGCTGCCCTGGAGCAGGGCGATGATTACATGTCCAAGCCCCCGGCGATTATTCTCGATGTGGATGAAACCGTGCTGGATAACGGGGCCTATCAGGCCTGGGTGGTGACGGCTGATACGTCCTACAGCTCCAAAACCTGGGCAGAATTTGTAAATGCCGAAATTTCCACGCCAATACCTGGTGCGCTGGAACTGACCAAGGCCGCAGCGGAAAAAGGTGTGGCGGTTTATTATGTGACCAACCGCAAGGCCCCGGAAGAAGCCGCCACCATTGCCAACCTTAAAAAATACGGTTTCCCCTATGCCGATGCCGACCATGTGATGGTGCGTGGCGAGAAGAAAGAATGGACCTCCGAGAAGGGCACCCGTCGCGAAGCCGTTGCCGCCGATCACCGTATTATCATGATGTTTGGCGATAACTTTGGCGATTTTGTTGATGATATGGGCGGCGATATTAAAGGCCGTCTTGCCAAAATGGACGAATATTCCGCCTATTGGGGCGAACGCTGGTTCATGCTGCCCAACCCGACCTATGGATCATGGGAATCGGCCGCTTTTGGCGATAACTGGAAACTTTCGCCCGAGGAACGCCGCCAGATGAAATATGATGCCCTGAATGACTGGAACGGTCCGAAATAATCAGGCAGGATTTTAAAGTCGGCTTTTAAGGGGGGCGGACATTTTGTCCGGCCCCCTGTTTATTGAGAGCAATAGAAACCGGACTGTTTTATACCCACGAAAAAGCGCGTTTCAGTTCGGCAACGGCGTTGTTTTCGTACCAGCGGCCATGCGCGAGAATAATGCGTTCCGGCTGCCAGGCAATCATCTGGTCCACGGCCCGGCGCAGGGCAGGTTTGTACCCCATGAAAGTGGCGCGCATGTCGCGCGGGGCGGCACCATGCGGGTCCATCGTGCCAAACAGGCGCACCAGAAACCGCCAGATCGGGCTTTTGATTTTGTGGGCCTCGAAATTTTCGATCAGGTCGGTCAAAATCAGGGTGCGCGATGCCCGGTGAAAAAACACCGCCTCGGTCAAATAACTGCCACTGACCACCACCTGGTCAATCTCGCCCGCCCAGCCAGGATCGGCGACATCGTCCAATATATGATCAAGGCGAATGTTAATTCCGTTATCTTTGGCGCGCTTGGCAATGCCTGCCACGCCAAAACTTTCTGCTGCCGGGTAGGCCTGCATCCATTCCGGGATGCTGGCATAATGAATGGTATTGGGAGCAATCAGGTATCGCACCGGCCCCAGTGCATCAATTTGGGTCTTGAGCTCCGGCGAGATTTTGACGGGTGAATGGAGCCATATATCGCCATTGTTCTGGCGAATAACCGTCATTCGGGTGGGAAAAGGCAGGCTTACGCCCATATAGCGAAAACCGATCACCGGACCATCTACCAGCCAGATAGTGTCATCGATTGGTTTTAAGACATTCAGTGGCTGATAGGTTTCAATTTTAAACATGTTTACCCGGTAAATATTAGTGAAAACACATATTTACTTATGGGCGACAACCTTGCCGGGGTTCAAGATGTTTTCCGGGTCAATCGCCTGTTTAAGGGTTTTTAGCAGGCGAATTTTGGCCATGTCGGCATAATGTTCCAGTTCCGCGACTTTCAGGCGGCCAATGCCATGTTCCGCGCTGATCGATCCGCCCAGTTCGGCCACGATGTCATGGATGTCGCGGTTAAGCGCATCCCAATGGGTCAGAAAGTCGGCCTTGGGCATGTTTTCGGGCTGGCTGAAATTGAAATGGATATTGCCATCGCCCACATGACCAAACGGGCAGGGACGAATGCCGGGAATGCGCTTTTGCGCCTGTTCAATGCCGCGTTCAATCAGGGCGGGAACGGCGGAAACCGGTACGGACACATCATGTTTGATGCTGCCGCCCTCGCGCGTTTGGGCTTCCGGGATGCCTTCGCGGATGGCCCACAGGTTGGTACGCTGTTTTTCCGATTGTGCAACCGTTCCATCCAGAATAAATCCGCTCTCAAGCGCATATTCCAGAACATTTTCCAGTACTGGCAGCAAATTATCTTTCGGGCGCGAGGATGTTATTTCAATCATCGCATACCAGGGGGCACGGGTTTGAAGCGGGGCGACGCAATTTGGCAAATGGCGAACAGCTAAATCCTGGGCAAACTGGCTCATGAGCTCGAAGGCGGCAATGGCATCGCCGGTATCGCGCCGTGCCAGGGCCAAAAGGTCCAGCGCGGCCTCCACATTGGGCAGGGCTACCCAGGCGGTGGCAAGATGGCGCGGGCGCGGAAACAGTTTCAGGGTGCAGGCGGTAATAATGCCCAGCGTGCCTTCTGCGCCGATAAACAGGTCGCGCAGGTCATAGCCGGTATTATCCTTGCGCAGCTTGGAAAGCCCGTTCCAGATGGTGCCATCGGCCAGCACGACCTCAAGCCCCAATACCAGATCGCGGGTATTGCCATAGCGAATAACATTCAGCCCCCCCGCATTGGTGGCAATATTACCGCCAATCTGGCAGGTGCCCTGTGCGCCCAGGCTCAGCGGAAATAACAGATCATGCTCTTCGGCGGTCTGCTGGATGTTTTGCAGGATGGCACCAGACTGCACCGTCATGGTGAAGTCGCGGGCATCGGTTTCCAGGATTTTATCCATCCGCGCCAGATTGATCAGGATTTGCCCCTGATCGGCAACCGCGCCGCCGCAACGCCCGGTATTGCCCCCCTGCGGTACCAGGGCAATGCCTGCGTCGTGGCACAGCTTTACACATTTAGCGACCTCAAGGGTGCTGGCCGGATAAAGCACAAGCTCTGCCTGCCCGGTAAATTTATTGCGTGCCTCGCTGTTATGCTTTTCCAGCACATCCGGGGCCATACTCCAGCCGCGCGGCCCGACAACGGCCTGCAACTGTTTAACAAGTGCGGCGGGCAGGAAACTGGCAGGATGGGAACCCTTAGGCGGAACCGAAGATGGCATGAAAAGCCCCGTGATCGTGGAATATGTGTTTGGATATGCGCAATCAGTAACGGACGGCTATGTACTAAGTGCCAAGTGCCAAGTGCCAAGTGCCAAATGCCGGATGATTAGCCCTGTGCTGCTATGCGCGGGGCAGCCGCGCGTTTCATGCGGTCATTAATGGCAATGCCCAGCCCGTGATCGGGAATCGGGGCCACGGCAATGCCCTTGACCCGGCTTTGATCCGCCTGATGGAGCAGGGCAAACAGGTTGGCCGCGGCCTCGCGGTCATCCCCGGTTTTGGATAGCCACAATATTTTGGCAAAGCCGCGTGTGGCGCATTCCGGGCCAAAGGCCAGCAACGCTTCATCGCCAATCGCGGCATCGGGTTCGGTCGCATTCAGGCGCACCGGCAGGCCCGGCGCATAATGGCTGGTCATCATGCCTGGCGATTTGGGGGCGTTGTCGTCGGTTTCGGCCATCACAACATCGCAATCCAGCACGGCCTTGATCTGCTCGGCGGTGATGCCACCGGGGCGCAACATCACAACGCGCTCCGTCGTCAGGTCAATCACCGTGCTTTCCAGGCCCACGCCACACGGTCCGCCATCCAGAATCATCGAAACCGCATTTCCAAGCGATGCGGCAACATGCCCGGCAGTCGTGGGGCTGATGCGCCCGGAGCGGTTGGCCGAGGGTGCGGCAATGGGGCGCCCGGCAGCGCGCAAAAGGGCACGCGCCATATCGTGGGCGGGCACACGCACGGCAATGCTGGGCAAGCCAGCAGTGGTGAGTTCGCAAATCGTGCTGTCATCGCGCTTGGGCAATACCAGCGACAGGGCACCGGGCCAGAAGGCTGCCGCCAGTTTATCGGCCCGTTCATCAAACACCGCATGGTTTGCGGCGGCGTCACGGTCCGGGAAATGGCTGATCAGCGGGTTAAAGGACGGGCGTTGCTTGGCGGCAAAAATACCGGCAACGGCATCCTTGTTGGTGGCATCCGCACCCAGCCCGTAAACCGTTTCGGTGGGAAATGCCACCAGCTCCCCCGCACGCAATTTGCCCGCAGCCTGGGCCAGGGCACCTTCGGAATAGGGACGTATGGTCAGGGCGGGGGACATGGCACCACCATCAATGAAATTGCAATATACTGAAATACCTAGCGATGATGGCCCGCAATGACAAGCTGGAACCGACTTTATTGATGTTTGAATTGATCGAATGATCCTTACAATTTAAGGTATTTGCCACAGGAAGAACCATCTGGTTGATCATGGTTCGCGCGTGGTGCGTGTGAAGGCCTGTGTTGCCTGTTTTTTGGCCTGCTGCAAACACCCGCTCAGGTCCCCCAACGGTGTCATTCATCGCAAGGAGGGCCGCGGATGCCTGTGCGTGGGTCTAATTTTTTGAAATTCAGCTTTTCGGCGTCTGGTGCCCTGCCATTGGCGCTGGTTAATCTGGCGTCGTTTGTCTCGCAAATCATTCAGATTGGCGTGATCGATACGCTGTTGCCACTGGCGTTGACCAATGCCGGGTTGGGCGAGCGGCATGGCGGGATGATGTTATCGCTTTACTGGCTGGCCGATTTGATGGGCGGCTTTTTTGTTGCGGCGATTTTGCGCAAAACCCACCCGGTTATTCCGCTTTTGATCAGCGGTGTGTCGTTTTTTACCCTGATCGTGGTGGTGATGGTTGCGCCGCAATCGCTTTGGGTGCTTCCGGCAACGCTGTTTGCCGGGTTGGGGTTGATCTTGCGCTGGGTGGTGTGTGATGGCCTGATTGTACAATTGGCCCCGGCCAATAAAGTCGGTCGGGTGGTGGGTTTTCATGAAACCCTGATGGGCCTTGGCATTGTTTTGGGACCGATCCTGATTGGCTGGTTTGGCGATGATGCTCGGATGATGTCGGGCCTGGCGCTGGCGGCGGCGATTATTGCGCTTTTATGCGGTTTTGCCTTTCCGCGCCTTGAAATGGCCTCAACAAAAAAGGGGGCCGGGGCGACCTTGCGGCGCTGGATTGATCATTGGGATCTGGTGTTAATCGCCTTTGTTGCAGGCTTTATCGAGATTTGCTTTTTGTCCGTTTTGCCCCTGCAGGCGCAGCGCGACACCGGCCTTGCCGATGCCGGACTGTGGTTGGCAGCAATTTTTGTCTTTGGGGGCACGGTGTGCCAGCCTGTTATTGGTTATCTGTCTGACAAAGCGGGGCCGGTGAAACTGGCCTGGCTGTGTTTTGCCCTGTTGCTGGCGGGCGCTGTGCCTTTGGCCCTGTCGGGATATGGCGTTTTTGCCGGAATGGTACAATTTGCCATCGGCATGGCGGTGGCGGGCCTTTATACCGCTGCGGTGCTGATCGCGGCCAGCGGACGCGGCAATGAAGGTTATCAGGTTGGTGTTTTGGTGCTGGTGTCGCAAAGTTATACGCTGGGTGCGATTGTCGGCCCATCGGCGGGAACAGCACTTTTGGTGATCATGGGCAGTTGGGCCTTGCCGGTGCTGGTTTTGTCTTCAGGCAGCCTGTCGGTATTGCTGCTGTGGATACGGCATATGACAGAACGGGCAAAAATGTGACCCAAACAGCGCAGAGCCGCCCCTAAAGGACGGCTCTTTTTACGCTCTAGTTCGGTATCGCTCCGCGGTAGTGACCCGAACCGCGTCGCCGTGATTCCGGCGGCTGTTTACGTCACCTACAACAATGTGTGGCGATGACTATATGGTGCGACAAAACCGCCAAAAAGTCAAGTTTTCTGCGGGTTCTATGGCCTTTTTATCTGCCCGCGAAATGGTGCATCGCCAACAGAATAGGGTGATGATAGTGAAATGGAATCCGGGTGTTTTGCTGCGATGCGGCATATTTGCGCCGTGTCGAAGGTGAAAATTTTTCCGCACCCTTATTGCGAGAACATCGATTTTGAGGGCGGAGAAGATATACGGGAAGGCTGCGTTGCCCATTGTGTGACGATCAGGCCCAGTAAAATCATCACCACACCGGAAATGCGTGCCAGATTGACCGGCTTTATCGGCAGGCCAACCAGACCAAAATGGTCAATCAGAAGCGATGCAATCATTTGCCCGGCAATGACGGCAACAATGAAGTTGGTAGCGCCCAGTTTGGGGGCCAGCAGCAAGGCAGCCGTGATGTAAATAACGCCTGCCGCACCGCCCAGCCAGATCCACCAGGGCCCTTTGAAGGTGCCGGAAAATGTGGGGGCGGAGACCTTAAAACCCATCATCACCGGAATGATAATGGCGATACTGACCGCAAGTGACACCAGTGTCGCCCATAGCGGGTGGCCCAGCATCCGGCCCAAGGTCGCATTGGCCCCCGCCTGAAATGGCACAACAGCCCCGGCCAAAAGGGCAAATCCCAACAAAAGAACGGACGAGATATTTTGCATGATGATAACTCCCGAAGGTGAAATGCCAATGCGGGATGTTATCTATCATTCAAATGATGAATGGAAATTCGTATTTCAAACCTGTATTATATGATTTATGAATAACTTGTCTGCGATTGATCTTAATCTTCTGGTGGTGCTTGATGCGCTTTTGGCGGAACGGCATGTTTCGCGTGCGGCCCTGCGCCTCAATAAAAGCCAGCCTGCCGTCAGTCACGCGCTGGGGCGGTTGCGGCTGTTGCTGGATGATCCGTTGCTGGTGCGGCGCGGTGGAAGGCTGGAGGCCACCCCCTTTGCCCGCAGCCTGGCACCGGAACTGGCCGCGATTTTGGGCCAGCTTCAGGAACTGTTGGAAACTCCGGGTTTTGACCCGGCAACAGCGCGCCGTACCTTCCGCCTTGCCATGTCCGATTATGGGGCCACCCTTTTATTGCCGCGCTTGATCAGGATGTTGCGCAAGGATGCGCCTTTTTGTGACCTGGTGGTTGGTCAGGCCGGGCGCGAGGTCATGCAGTCGCAGGTTATTGAAGGCGAAATTGATCTGGCGCTCGGGGTGTTTCCCGAAAGGCGGGTGGATATATGTGACCAGGTGCTGTTTCGCGAGGAATTCATTTGTGTGGCGGACAAGGGCCACTTTCCCGAGAGCGCGGACATTAACCTGGATCGTTATTTGGCCTGTGACCATATTCTGGTGTCTTTGCACGCCGATAGTGCCAGTGCGAACGAAATTGAAGCCGCCCTGGGCCGATTGGGGGCATTTCGTCGTAATGTGGTGATTGTTCCGCACTGGAGTCTTGCGGTGGATCTGGTGCGCGGGACCGATTTGATTTTAACCGTGGCGCGCAGCATTGTGCCAGCCCCGGATCATCTGGACGGGCTTTTTGTTTTTGCGCCACCCTTTGATATTCCCAGCTTCGCCTTTCGCCAGATTTGGCATCAAAGGCGCGATAGCGACCCGGCACATCTATGGCTGCGCCAAATGGTTGCCGGGTTGCTGGCGGATTGATGTTTTTGCGCTGTCGCGTATCGGCCTTTATTCGGCAGGATTGTTAACACCCTGCCGAATAAATGAAAATTTGTTGCCTAGTCCTGATATGTCACGGGTACAGACGGGCTGCGCGCGATGAAAAACGGGTTGGCGAAACCATCCTTGCCATAGACAAACGGGCTGCCATCCAGGTTTTCAACCACACCGCCCGCCGCAGCCAGCACGGCATGACCGGCCCCAATATCCCATTCCATCGTCCGACCCAGGCGCGGGTAAAGGTCTGCCTCGCCTTGCGCGACCAGGCAGAGTTTAAGCGAGCTTCCCGCAGGGCGCATTTCCTGAACCTTGAGATCGCCGAGGAACGCCTTCATCGCCTCCGGGTCGCCATGCGATCGGGAGCCCACCACCACAACCCCGGCATCGGGTATGTCGCGCACGGAAATGTCGGTGATTTTCGGTTCAAGGTCATTTTCAATCAATCTGGCCCCATCCGGCCCGCCGAAATACAGCTTTTCGATTGCCGGGGCATAGACCACGCCCATCACCGGCACACCCTGGGCAATCAGCGCGATATTGACGGTGAATTCGCCATTACGCTTGATAAATTCCTTGGTGCCATCCAGCGGGTCCACCAGCCAGAAAAAATCCGTCTCAGCGGAAACATCGGGCACATTGCCTGCCGCAACGCTTTCCTCGGATACGATTTTAACATCGGGTGTCAGGGCACGAAGACCAGGCAGAATAATGGCTTCGGCAGCTTCATCTGCCTCTGTCACCGGCGAGGCATCGTCCTTGGAGCGAACTTCAAATTCGGTTTTGTAAATTTCCATGATCGCGGCGCCAGCCCTGCGGGCAATTTCGATCAGGCCGTTTTCAAGGGCTTGGGCATCAGCGGGCAGGCCGTGGGGCATGGGAAATCCTTTGTCTGACATGCGGTTTGGCAACGATCTTTGCGGATATATGGGGATGACCTAGGCAATTTTCAGGCAAAGGTCCAGCCCCTATTCCAGCCCGGATTGCGCCCACAGGCTGTCGCCGGGGAAAATATCGCTGCTTTCAATGCCACGGGTGACAAAACGCTGGGCGCGTAAACTATCGGACCAGTAATCCATCGAAAGCCCCGCCTTGCGTTTTAGATGGCGCAAAAAGTCGCGCGGGTCGGGTAATTGATCCCACACTTGCGGTAAGAACAGGCCCCGGCGGGTGCCATCGCTTAATATAATGCCATCCTCAAACGGGGTCAGCCGGGCGATCAAATCGGCCTCGTCGCGAAACGGGAAGGGCTTGGGCGCGGAGAGCACGGAAATCGACATGGCAAGATCGCCTGTCAGGTCCGCCGCGCTGATTTTGTCAAAACGCGGATCAGCAAAGGCCGCCTTGAAAGCGTTTTCACAAATATCCTGCCCCAGGGGCCGATGGGCGAGGATGGAGCCAATGCAGCCGCGCAAATTGCCCTGCTGTTTGAGCGTGACAAAACACGCCCCATCGTTGTGCAACGCGGGCGGCAGCATCGCCATATCCGGTGCCAGCGGCGCATTATTTGCAAGGCCATGCTGAATGGATGCACTGGCAAGGCGCAGCATATCGCGCCCATGTTGTTTGATGATGGCCTCTGTCCCGTGGGCGAAATCTGTTTCGGCGGCATCTTCCGGACTGTCTTGTGGGGCAGCATCAGCTTTGCCGTCAAAAAACGCCCAGGCACCATAGCCCACCACGCGAGACGTATCGCCGCTGGCAGTGCTGGAATTTTGCATTGAAAGCGTTTTCACTTTCATTGCCCGTTTGCGGGCGACGCGTAGCAAACCGACAATCGGCAGGCACCCACAGGCATCGTCAAAACCCAGTTCTTCGGCGGTGAAATTCTCGATCAACTGCCGTGTGCGGTCATCCATTTTGCGGGCGGTGGCATCATCATGGAAATGCGAAAGATCCGATGAAATGACAATCAGCGTCTCCGGCCCGCCCCACAATTTTTCAACCACTTCCTCCACCTGATGCGCGGCACAGCGGCTGACCAGCAGGGGCACGATGGTGACATCGGGCTGGTGGGCAAAAATATGCTGGATAAAGGGCAGTTCAATTTCCAGCCCGTGTTCCTGCACATGCGCGGCATTCAGTCGCTGTACCTGTGGCAGGGCCAATAGGGCATTAATCGCCCCTTCATCCACCGGCACATTCCCCAGCGGGGTGGCAAAGGCGGTGGCATCGGCAACGGCAATGCCCTGAAACGCCATGCGGTGCGCCGGGCCGATAATAACGATGCGGCGAATGCTATCTGCCGCAGGCAGAATGGTGGCAAAGCCATCGGCCGCGATGGTCCCGGAATAAACCAGCCCGGCATGGGGCACGATAATCGCCTTGGGACTGGCGGCATCCGCACCCGGCTGCCCGGCCTGTGCCATCAGGCTGGCAATGGTGCTGCGCAGGGTTTGGGCATCGGCGGGGTAAAAACGACCGGCGATGGCGGCAGGGCGAATGACAGTCATGAGTGAACTCGGTGTTATGGTCGTGAAAATCAGTATGTGATGAATATCTGGTTGAGGTAAAATGAAAAAGACATCGTTTTCTGTGGGGATCTCTGCATGAAGATAAGTTCTATCTCTGAAATTTCTTTGGGTTTTTCTTTAGTCGCGTTTTGTCTGTCAGTTGTGCATGAATGGTTCTATTTTCATGCTATTGGAGGCGGGATGTGGGCGCTGATGTCTGTATGGGATTTCTTGAATCTATCTTTATTGTGGTTGCCTTTGGCCATTGGCATGATTTTATTGTGGTTTTTTATAATGGCTTTTGGGTCTATAATTTTAATTAATTTGAAGGGGTGGTTCTCTGGAGTTGCAAAATTTTTGGGTATTTCTTTCAAATCCCCAAGGGGTTATTATAAATTCAATTTTCTTTTTTCTGTTTTTTTTAAGTTCTTTGTGTCTTCTTTTTTAATTGTTATTTCATTTTTGTTTATTTTCGTTCTTGAGATGAATGTTGTCGATTATTTCATTTTTGGTGCATTTGTGTGGTTGCTTTTTATGGTGTTTGTTTCTGACGAAGGGGGGTGGTTGAAACAGCTTCCGAAGCCTTGGAAACCAGTCTTTATACTATTGCCTGTAGTGTTTGCTGTTGTTGCATATGTTGGAGATTTGGAAGCGCGACGAGATGCTGTTGCAAAAAAAGGAAATGTTTTGGTCCAGTTTAAAGATGGTGTGCAGATGACTGATGTTTTGTTGTTGAGGTCGATGGAAAGAGGAGTGTTGATTAGATCGCCGGAACAAAAGTTTCTCGGTATGGTTGATTGGGGGGATGTGCGATATGTAAAGATTGCAAAGGATGGGACGAAATAGTTTATTTTTTGAATAGATAATTTTATCGTTAAAATGGATTCTTAAAATGCAATCTATCGTTGATGGTCGCTACTGGCATCATCTCACCGATGGTCGCATTCAGTGCGATGTCTGCCCGCGTTATTGCAAGCTGGGCGAGGGGCAGCGCGGGCTTTGTTTTGTCCGTGCCCGGCAGAATGACCAGGTGGTGTTGACCACCTGGGGCCGGTCATCGGGGTTTTGTATTGACCCGGTGGAGAAAAAGCCGCTGAACCATTTTTTGCCCGGAAGCCCGGTTTTGTCCTTTGGTACGGCAGGGTGCAATCTGACCTGCAAGTTTTGCCAGAACCATGAAATTTCCAAGGCCCGGCAAATGGATGCGGTGGGCAGTCTGGCAACCCCCGATATGATTGTGCAAACCGCAAAACAGTGGGGCTGTTCGGCCGTCGCCTTTACCTATAACGACCCGGTGATTTTTCTGGAATATGCGGTGGATGTGGCCAAGGCCTGCCGCGCGGCGGGGATTAAAACCATTGCGGTGACGGCGGGTTATATCGGGCCTGAAGCCAGGGTGGAGTTTTTTCGCCATATGGATGCCGCCAATGTCGATTTGAAAGGCTTTACCGAGGCGTTTTATCACAAGCTGTGTTCGGCCCATTTGGAGGATGTGCTGGAAACGCTGGTTTATTTAAAACGCGAAACCGGGGTCTGGTTTGAACTGACCAATCTGATCATTCCCGGTGAAAATGATGGCGATGATGAATTTGACGCCATGACACGCTGGATCATGGCGCATCTTGGCCCCGATGTGCCCCTGCATTTCAGCGCCTTTCACCCGGACTGGAAAATGATGGACATGCCGCGCACCCCGGCCACCACACTGACCCGTGCGCGCGACATCGCCCGGCAAAATGGGTTGCGATATGTCTATGTCGGTAATGTGCATGACCATGCGGCATCGAGCACCTATTGCCATCACTGCCAGTCCCGCCTGATTGGCCGGGACTGGTATGAGCTTTCGGACTGGAAGCTGGATGAACAGGGCAATTGCAGCGAATGCGGAACCGCCTGTGCCGGGGTGTTTGCTGCGCAACCGGGGCAGTGGGGCCGCAAACGCCAGCCGGTGCGGTTGCTGCCTGCCAGAAGGGCGACGTGAACACCCACCAATTGGCTTTATATGATAAACAATTATGGGTGGGGACCGCGCGGGCTGCTATAGCCTTTCCCAAGGGCTGGCAGGGGGCTGCCCGGTATACAGGATGGTGCGATTGAACATACGACCCGCAATACAAAGCGATGTAGATGCCGTTTTTGCCATTCGCCTGAAGGTGCGGGAAAATGCCCTGACACCGGCAGAGCTTGCCGCGCGCGGCATTACCAGGGCCGCGTGGCCGGGCTGGTTTAAGGAAGGCTATGGGATTTGGGTGGCGCAAATCGGCGATGATATTGCCGGTTTTGCCATTGCCATACCCAAGGAAGCCACGCTTTGGGCGCTGTTTGTGGACCCGGATTTTGAAGGGCGCGGTGTGGGATCGGCCCTGTTGAAAGTGGCGGAGGACTGGCTGTTTGATCACGGATGTCGGGAAATATCACTGACCACCGATGCCAACCCGAATGTGCGCGCACATGGATTTTATGAGCGGCATGGCTGGATTTTAACCGGCGATGCCGATGGCGGGCAGGTGGAATATATCAAGGGTCGTGTTGATGGTGCGGAGGGTTTCTGGAGTGACGAGATGCTGGACCGCCCGGTTTGACATTCCGTCACATCCAAGAAGTTTTATTCGATCAGGCCTTTTTAAGCGGCGCGCCGATCAGAACCGGGGCGTAGCGCAGTAAAAACAGCAGCCAGCCTGCCACCCAGCACAGGGTCGCCGCCGCCAGCAGGGTGAGGTAACTGGCGCCGAAAATCGGGGCGAGCAGGCGCAATGCCGTTGCCAGCCAGATCAGGGCGAAGGCGGAGGTAAAGATTTTACCGGCCACAAGTTGCCGCCCGCTATGGCCCAGGGCGGCGCGCCCGCCAACCGCCATGATCATGCAGGCCATTGCCCCGGCCCCGCCAGCATGAAGGGCATCATTGACGGCATAAAGGTCTGGCCGCAGCATGGAAAATCCGATCAACAGCAAACTGAGCGGCAGCCAGAAATAGGCAGCATGCAGCATGATCACCAGCGGATCGGCAAAGGTGTGAATACCGCGCCAGCGCGACAGGCGGGTGAAATGCAAAAGCCCGCTTGCCATCAGCATAACGGCAGCCCCCTGATGCCACGGGGTAAAGACAAGGGCGATGGCGGCGACCAGCGACCCCATGCACAGGGCATCAAAACGGTTAAACGAAACCGGTTCGGCAATGGCGGGCAGTTTGCCATTGCGCATCAGCCAGTTGCGGGTAAAGCCGGGAATGATGCGCCCGCCAATAAGCGCGATCAGCAGCAGAAAAATGAAAATACCCGCCCGTGGAAACAGCTCGGCATCCAGCGGAATGGCATCGGAGGCGGCCAGCACAAACATTGCATCAATCACGGCAAGAAGCCCGATAATGACGAGGATTTTAAGGTTACGGCGGTTATTACCAGCAATCAGCTCGCGTGCGGCAAGACCCAACAGGGCAAGGTAATAGGCAAGCTCCAGCACCAGCAATAAGGCAATATTGATTTGGGCGGCAAAAACCATCGCCACCCGGCCTGCCAGCCACAGGGTGGTGAGCACGATGATCGGCGTGCCTTTCAGGGCCGGTCGCCCGGTCCAGTTGGCAATCGCTGTGAGCAGAAAGCCACCAAGGGCAGCCCCTCCAAAGGCAAAAATCATTTCATGGGCATGCCAAAGCGATGTGGTGCCCAGTTGCGGGGCCCAAAGCCCGTGGATCATGGCACCGAGCCACCAGACAACCCCGATAATCGCCTGCAAACCGGCAAAGAGAAAAAGCGGGCGAAAGGCCCCGGACCAGAAGGGATGTCCCATTGATCCGGTGGACCGGGATCCGGGTTCTGTAATCGAAATGGGAATGGGGCGCTGGGTCATCGGCGGTACCTGATTGAAAGATTTCAATTATCAGGTGCATTCTGTCAGTTTATGCCCTGTCCGCATTGATTTTTGACAAATTTCCGATGGAGCGTTGCATTGAGTCCTCCGAGGGGCAAAACAGGATGTGCGAAAAACGCAAGCGGGACGGCAAGTTGCATCACACCGTCCCGCGTAAAGGGCATTTTCCCGGTCAGTTCTGGCAGGTGAAGGATTTGGGATCGACAAGCCCGGGCAGATATTGCATGGGCGTAACCCCGAGTGCCTGAAAATATTGGGCAATATGGGTCGCCATGATCAAATTGCCAATCTGCCGGGCTGATGTCGGCTTTTCGGTTGAATTCGGGATGGCCGGAGCGTTTTTGGTGATCGGTTTTTCCCGTGTTCCTTCCGCCCAGTTCACCCATTGCGGATCGGATTTCAGCAGAAATTTGCCGTTTGGCGTTTTGGTCTCCGTCCAGCGATAGGTGCCCCAGGTGGCGTCGGTATCCCCGCCAAAGGTCTGATGGGGAATATTGGCATAATCCACGCCAGCGGGGCGTTTGATGACCATATCCACCATGCCGTTGATCTCGATGCCGAGTTCAGCGTCAAGCACGGTGAAGATGCTGTCATATCGCGGGCATTCCCTCCAGAATGTGGCTTTTTTAGAAACAATAGTGCGGATATTGTTCCATGCGGTGGGTACCACATCATGGGCGTTGACGACATCGGTGGTTGAAGGGTAGGCGGTGTTAAACTGTGTCAGCCAGACGTCATTGCCCGGCGTGGCCCCGGCATAGGGAAAAACCCTGATCGCGGCCCATTTTGTTGGTTCGGGATTGGGATACAGATAAAAGGCCAGTGCGGGTGCCAGCGCCCCGCCAAGGCTGTGGCCGGTGAAAACCAGCGTGCCGGGGTTTGGGGTGGCTTCAATCCCGGCAAGAAAATCCTGGATGTTTGTGCCGGTTGCCGTGTCGGTCATATTGCATATCAAATCGTTGATCCCTGTTGCGGTGCCCGCCGAAATCTGGGCGTCGGTTTTGGGGTATGGATCATGATCCACCACGGAAAACGGCAGTTTCAGGGGCCAAAGGGCGGTATGACGGGCCGAGACATCCAGATCTTCGGTCAACCAGTTTTGCACATTTTTCGGGTTGGTTCCGGCAATGGCAACCACATGGGTATTTTGCGACGGGCTGTAGGCGACATACATTGAATTGATGGCATAATTCACTTTGGTCGAGCCCGCTTTTTTATGCGGGGCAACATAGACGCACGGTCCCCACACCAGGTCCCAGTCTCCGCCAGCAAGGTATTTGTTCTGCGTGGCAAAAAAGCCCGGTAGCGGCGGACCGTCATAATCATGGAACACCCCGTGAAGGGACGTCTGGGGAAGGATGCCGCCTGTCAGGGCCGCCTTCATATAGTGTGTGAGTTCGGTATCGGATCCCGTTTGACAGGTCGGTATATCGGCAACCGCATTGGCTGCCATGCACAGATTGAAAATGCTCGCCTGGTATGGGTCGGTTCTATTATTCTGGTTTGACATAAGCGGCTCCTGTTTTTTTGCGGTTTTTCGATGGATCAGGGATGATCATGCAGCGATTGATGACGGATGAGCCGCGCTGTTGTGTGGAAGCTGTTTGTCTTCCCGGATACGGCGCAACAATGCCAGCATCAGCGCCAACAGGATTTTTTGCGTCTTGTTTTCGGATAACCCTTTCTTTCGGCGGGCATCACGTTAAATTGGAGAGATCGGGTTTTGACCCGGACGGGATATGTCCGCAAACGGGTGGCGGGCCGAAACCAATTCACAGACCCAGAAAATTTCAGGAGTCCTTTCCGATATGAAGATCACTTTTTCCGATCTCGCAGTTCCGGCTTCCGGCGCGGTTGTGGCCTTTGCCACCGAGGGCGGCGATCTGATGCCAAGTGCCGTTGCGCTCGACGAGGCAACCGGCGGTGCCATTGTCCGCGCGATCAAGGCATCGACCTTCAAGGGCAAGTTCGGGCAAAACCTGCAGGTCCTTTCACCCGCAAATGTCGAACTGTCGCGCGTCATTGTTGTCGGCATTGGCAGCGAAGCCGAATTTGACGTGGTTGCCGCCCAGAAACTGGGCGGGCAGGTCACGGTTGCTGCACAGGGAACCGGTGAAAAGGAAGTGACTGTCCTCTTTGACATGGACGACCTTGCCAGCGATTTTGCCACCGGTGCCGCCCTGCGCGATTACCGGTTCGACAAATACCGCACCACCGAAACCAAGGATGACAAGCCCGCGCTTAAATCCGTTGCGGTGGCAACCAAAGAACCGAAAGACGCCAAAAAGCAGTTTGAAAACGCCAAAAAAGTGGTTGATGGCGTGTTCTTCACCCGCGATCTGGTGTCGGAACCCTCCAACATTCTGTATCCGGCAAGTTTCGTTGATGAAGTCAAGGCGCTGGAAAAGCTTGGCGTCGAGATTGATGTTCTTGACGAAAAGGAAATGAAGAAGCTGGGCATGGGCGCACTTCTGGGTGTTGCACAGGGTTCGGCACAGAAGCCCTATCTGGTGGTGATGCGCTGGAATGGTGGCAAGAAAAAAGACGCGCCGATTGCCTTTGTTGGCAAGGGTGTGACCTTTGATACCGGCGGGATTTCGCTGAAACCCGCTGCCGGTATGGAAGACATGAAGTTTGACATGGGCGGTGCCGGTGTTGTTTCGGGCCTGATGAAGGCCCTGGCAGGCCGGAATGCCAAATCAAACGTGATTGGCGTGATTGGCCTGGTGGAAAACATGCCATCAAGCACTGCGCAGCGTCCGGGCGATGTGGTCACATCCATGTCCGGTCAGACGATTGAAGTCATCAATACCGATGCCGAAGGCCGTTTGGTGCTGTGTGATGCGCTGACCTATGTGCAGGAAAAATATGATCCGAGCCTGATTGTCGATCTGGCAACCCTGACCGGGGCGATCATTATTGCGCTCGGCCATGAACATGCCGGTCTGTTTTCCAACAATGATGATCTTTCCAGCCAGATCACCAATGCGGGCCTGGCGGTGAATGAACCCGTCTGGCGTTTGCCGCTGGGCAAGGCTTATGATGATCAGTTGAAATCCGACATTGCCGATATGAAAAATGTCGGCGGTCGTCCGGCCGGATCGATCACGGCGGCACAGTTCCTTAAACGCTTTATCACCAAGGATCGCCCGTGGGCGCATCTGGATATTGCGGCAATGGCCTGGGCCACCAAGGACAGCGAAGTAACGCCGAAAGGCGCCACCGGTTATGGCGTGCGCCTGCTCGACCGTTTTGTGGCCGATAACCACGAAGCCTGATTTTGACGGGATCAACCGGGGCAGGGGCAACCTTGCCCCGGTTTTCCTTTGCAACGATACCCACAGCCGATTTACGATTGCGTCATGAGCGACATCTGGTTCTACCACCTGACCAACACCCCGCTGGAACGGGCCTTGCCGACCCTGTTGTTTAAAACAATGGAGCGGGAAAAACGTGCTGTGGTGATGACCAGCAATGATGCACGGCTGGAGGCGCTGAATACCCTGCTCTGGACCTATGATAAAAACAGCTGGTTGCCGCATGGCAGTGCGCAGGATGGCGATGCGGAATTGCAGCCTGTCTGGCTGACCGTTGGCGATGAAAACCCCAATGGTGCCCAATTCCTGTTTTTGACCGACCGGGCCAATAGCGAAAAACTGGCCGATTATGAACGGGTGATCATGCTGTTTGATGACCGCGACCACGATGCCGTGGCCGAGGCCCGCACCCGCTGGAAAAGCTGGAAGGAAGCCGGGCACAAGCTGTCCTACTGGCAGCAAACACCCGGCGGTTCGTGGGAAAAGAAGGCCGAAAGCTGACAATAGGGCGTAAGATCCCTGTTTGATGTGGTGTTATCTGATTTGATTATTCACCATGAATAACAAAAAATAAGTGTTATTCGTTTGCGATTCATACATGCCATGCGTAAAACGCATATGGTCAGGCGTTGAAATACAGGTTCAGGCATGTTTATATCAGCGCCATTCAACGCGCCGATTTGCTCCTCAGCTTGCGGGCGCGATAAAAATGCGGCTAAAGCGAGAGGGCGTGCACGCTCCGGATGTACGACCGCCTCGGAAATGCCGCGGCGGTTTTTTTATGTTCGGAAAGGTTGGGACCATGATCAGGCTCTCGAACGTCCACAAGACTTATCCTGCCCGTCGGGGCAGCCCGGAACATGTTGCCTTGCGCGGTATCGACCTTGATATTGCAGCAGGCGAGATTGTCGGCGTTATTGGCCGCTCGGGCGCGGGGAAGTCCACCCTTATCCGCTGTATCAATTTGCTGGAACGGCCGACATCGGGCAGCGTCATTGTGGATGGCACCGATGTGACGACGCTGTCAAAGCGGGATTTGCCGTTATTTCGTCGCCAACTTGGCATGGTGTTTCAGCATTTCAATCTGCTTTCTTCGCGCACGGTGTATGACAATATCGCCCTGCCACTGGAACTGGCCGGGGCCAGCAAGGCCGAAATTGCTGCTGCCATTGATCCGCTTTTGCCGCTGGTTGGTTTGGAAGACAAGCGCGACCGTTACCCTGCCGAACTTTCGGGCGGGCAGAAACAGCGTGTCGGCATTGCGCGGGCGCTTTCGAGCAACCCCAAGGTTGTTTTGTGTGACGAGGTGACATCGGCCCTGGACCCGGAAACCACCCGGCAGATCCTGTCATTGCTGCGCGATATTAACAAACGCCTGGGTCTGACGATGGTGGTCATCACCCATGAAATGGCGGTGGTCAAACAGCTATGTGACCGGGTTGCGGTCATGGATGGCGGCGTGATCGTTGAACAGGGCGCGGTCGAGGGTATTTTTGCCGACCCGCAACACCCGACGACACAATCCCTGCTGGCCGATGAATTTCTGGATTTCAAGCCGGCACATCCGGCAGGTGTTTCCGCTTCTCCGGTTTCGTCGGGGCCGGTGGCGCAAACGCTTTCTAACGGAACGGAGGGGTAAGCCATGTGGTCCACACTTCTTCCCATTTTGGGGCAGGCGACACTGGAAACCCTTTATATGGTGTTTGCCTCCCTTGCCATTGGCACCGCGATCGGGTTGCCTTTGGGGGTGTTGCTGGCAACATCGGGCCGGGGCGAACTGTTTGAAGCGCCGGTTTTCCAAAAAACCATCGGGCCGATTGTCAATGCCACGCGCTCTGTGCCGTTTATCATTCTGGCCGTCGCGATCATTCCCTTTACCCGGTTACTGGTTGGCACATCAATTGGCACCTCGGCCGCGATTGTGCCGTTAACCGTGGCGGCCATCCCGTTTATTGCCCGCATCATCGAAGGGGCCGTGCGCGAGGTTGACAGCGGCCTGAGCGAAGCCGCCCATGCGATGGGGGCGCGCCCGCTTCAGGTGGTGATCAAGGTTTTGTTGCCCGAAGCCCTGCCGGGCATCATTCACGGCCTGACGTTGACGGCTGTCACCCTGATTGGCTATTCGGCAATGGTGGGGGCTGTCGGGGCCGGGGGCCTGGGCGACCTTGGCATTCGTTATGGCTATCAGCGTTTCCGCCCCGATGTGATGGCCGCGGTTGTGATCACCCTGATTGTGGTGGTGCAGGCGGTGCAAATGCTGGGCGACCATCTGGCGCGCCGGGCGGATAAACGCAATATCTGACGATTTTAAAACTTCCCGCATTTTCCGTTTAAATGCAGCTAAAAGGAGCTATCCATGCGGATTCTTAAATCCCTGAGTGCCGCGATTATTCTGACGGCCAGCCTTGCCATTCCGGCCTTTGCCCAGGACGAAATCAAGATCGGTGTAACCGCTGGTGAACACGAAGAAATCATGGAACAGGTCGCCAAGGTGGCGGCTGAAAAGGGCTTGAAGCTCGACATCATTACCTTTACCGATTACGTGCTGCCCAACCAGGCGCTGGATGATGGCGACCTGGATGCCAACAGCTTCCAGCATGTGCCTTACCTTGATAACCAGATCAAGGATCGCGGCTACAAGCTGTCGGTTGTCGGTTATAACTTTGTCACCCCGATGGGCATTTATTCCGACAAATTCAAAAGCCTGAATGACCTGCCCGACGGTGCCAAAATCGCGATCCCCAATGATCCGACCAATGGCGGTCGTGCCCTGCTTCTGTTACAGGCAAAAGGCCTGATCAAGGTTGACCCGGATGCGGGCCTGGTTGTCAGTCCGCTGGATGTGACGGAAAACCCCAAGGGTTTTGATTTCATCGAGCTTGATGCCGCACAGCTTCCGCGTTCGCTGGCCGATGTGGATGCCGCTGCGATTAATACCAACTATGCGATCGAAGCCGGCATGAACCCGACCCGCGATTCAATTGCGATTGAAAGCAAAGACAGCCCCTACGCCAATGTCATTGTGACGCGCACCGAAGACAAGGACAAGCCCTGGGTGAAAACCCTGGTTGAGTCCTATAACTCGGATACCATCCGTGATTTCATCAACAAGAAATACGATGGGGCCGTGGTTCCGGTATTCTAAGATACCGGTCTGACAAGCGACCAAATCATTCAGCTCCGGCATTGATCTGCCGGGGCTGTTTTATTTTTGGGGAAGGCGGTTTTAGGGCGCAGGATCGCCCTCGACCGGATTTGGCGGTGTATCTGATTCCGGCACCGATATGGGTGCGTGTGACGGAAATGCCGTTTCGTTGACATGCAACGAAAACACATCGGGCCGGGCATAATGGCCCGCAACGTCCAGGTCGTATCGGCCACGAATGCACTGATCGGTATCGATGTCGGCCCAGATAACGGCTTCGCGGTCCAGGACAGGGTCGGTCAGGCGGTTGCCCATCGGGTCGAAAATCACGCTGCCTCCCTTAATCAGGACCGTGTTGGGGTCATTGCCTTGCAGGCAGTCATAATCCTCTGGTGCATCGGTGCGCGTCATATATTGGCAGGCGCTCAGCACAAAGGTGCGGCCCTCATAGGCGATATGGCGCATGGATGTTTGCCAGATTTCCCGTTCATCAACCGTGGGCGCGCACCAGATATTGATGCCTTTGTTATAATAGGTCTGACGTAACAGTGGCAGGTAGTTTTCCCAGCAAATCGCCGCCCCGATATTGCCAATCTGGGTTTTGAAAACCGGCAGGGTGGCACCATCGCCCTGGCCCCAGATCAGCCTTTCGCTGGCGGTGGGCATCAATTTGCGGCGTTTGCCCAGAAGACTGCCATCCGGGCCGAAAAACAGAACCGCGCAATAAAGCGAGCCTTTGTCGCGCTCGATAATGCCCGTTACCAGATACGCCTTCATCTTGGCGGCAAAGCTGCCAATCGTGCGGCATTCCGGGCCAGGCACCTCGATGGCGGATTTCCAGTAACGCAAATAATCGTCGCGGCCTGCCTCGCTCCGGGTGCCAACACGCGCGCCAAAATCCAGCCCCTTGGGATATCCGCCCACATAGGCCTCGGGAAAAACCGCCAGTTCAACACTGTTTTGCCGGGCTTCCTCGCACAGGGCGGACATGCGTTCAAGTGTGCGTGGGGTATCAAAAAGCGATGTTCCGGCCTGAATGACAGCAACACGATGTTGCGATGAAGAATGGGAGTTTACGGGCGATTGCGACATGGAAAACCTGCTGCCTGATATGCGGGGGATGGTCATGCCGGTTATCTTGACGGGGGTATTTTTATCAGTCAAATTGCTGTTTATGGTTCAAACTATCAATTTAAATGATATTGCGCGTTTTGATTTTAACCTGGCCATTGCCTTCATGGCGATCTGGCAGGAACGAAGTGTGTCAAAGGCGGCGGACCGTTTATCGTTAAGCCAGTCGGCGATCAGTGCGGCCTTGGCGCGTTTGCGCGACGCGGCAGGGGACCCGTTATTTGTGCGCACTCGTGGCGCGATGCAGCCAACCCCGCGTGCGATCGAGATGGCAAAAAGCATTGAGCAGGGCGCGTTGCTTATTCGCGGAGCCTTTGGCCGCGGGCAGGAATTTGATCCGGCAGCGGCGGTACATCATTTCTCGCTGGGCATGTCGGACGATTTTCAGTTGGCGGTAGGCCCGGCTGTTTCCCGGCGGTTGTTGGAAGATGCGCCGAATGTTTCGGTCTCCTTCCATCAAAGCAACCGCCATACCGTGGAAAAAATGCTCGAAACCGGCGAATTGGACCTGGCGGTGATTGCCCGCCCGCCGGAGCGGTCCTGGCTGATGGCACAGCAGGTGGCACAATCGGGCTATGCCTGCCTTTTTGATGCAAAGGCGTGTGGTTGTGATCTGCCCTTGTCGTTGGATGATTATCTGGCCCTGCCGCATGTCCTGATTTCCTATTCCGGGCGCGAAGGCATTGTCGATGAAAAACTGCGCCCACTGGGACGCAGCCGCAAAATCCAGACCGGCCTCACCCAGTTTGCCGCCGTGCCCTCGTTTTTGCATGGGGTGGCGGCGGTTTCCACCATTCCGACCCATGCGGCAATGGCGTTGGCACGGATCAGCGGTTTGCAAACATGCCCGCCGCCACTGGATTTGGGGCGCTATCCCGTGTCGCTGGTGTGGCGGCGCGAAATGCAGGACGACCCGGCTGTGGCGTGGATGCGTGGGCTGGTTCGCGAAGCCGTTCGGACCCATGTGGCTGGCGATATTTAGGCAAGCGACCTTGCGAGTGGTCTGTGCTTTATGCTGGTTTATGTCGCATTATTTCTTGCCAGCCAGGCCTCACGGGTCAGCGACCAATCCACTTCGTGCCAGCCTTTTTGGGTCATCCAGTCCGGGCCGGAGCGGCTTTGCGTCAGGGTGGCGCCAAACCAGGTGGCAAGGTGGGTGATGCGGCGGTTGCCATTACCGGTTGACCCAGTAATGGTAGCAAGGCCCAGTTGGGTAAATCCGTAATCGAGCATCAGGGTAATGGCATCCAATGCCAGCCGGTATCGCCCCCAGCAGGCCGGGGCCAGTTCCAGGCCCATAACCGCGACATGAGCGGGCATATCCTGCTGGCGCAGGCCGATGCAGCCCAGGATTGCACCGGTTTTGCCATCAAAAATGCCAATCTGGAAATTCTGGCGCGGTGTTTCGCTCTGCCAGCCTAAAAAACGCTGAAAAAGGGCCGTGCTGGTGGCGCGGGTTTCGGCGCTGTCGGGCTGGTGATAAAGGGCGCGATAGCGGGCATCCATTTGATAGGCAACAAAACCCTCGCCATCGGCAGGTGTGAAATCACGCAGGGTGATGCGAGGATGGTGTATCAGAACCGGATTGTTGGCGGCATTTGGCATCGGATCCTCGCATAAAAAAGACCCGCCACATGCGGGCGGGTATTTGTGCGGCCTGTTGGTTAAACTGGCAAGCGTTTATAAGGGGATAGGGGCGCGTTAGGCCACTAGCCCTTCATATTCTTCCTGTTTTTCAAGCCAGACATTTTCGGTTTCGGCCAGATCGGATTTGATCTTTGCCATATCAATTTGCAGCTTGTTCAAACGCTCGCTATTGCCCGAACTATACAGGCTTTCATCGGCCAGTTCGGCTTCGATGGCGGCAATTTTGGTGGTGCATTGCGCCATCTGCTTTTCCAGCTTTTCGATTTCCTTGCGCAAGGGGGCCGCGTTTTTGCGTTTTTCGGCGGCAGCCTGGCGTTCGGCCTTGCGGTCGCGCTTTTGTTCCGGCGTCTGGGCATTCTCCTTGCCTGCCTTGCGGTCTGCCCGGGCGCGGTCCAGCAGGTATTGGCGATATTCGTTCACATCGCCATCAAAGTTTGTCACCGTGCCATCGGCCACCAGAATCAGGCGGTCCGCACAGGCCTCGATCAAATAGGGATCGTGGCTGATGATGATCACCGCCCCTTCGTAATTGTTCAGCGCGTGGTTCAGGGCATCGCGGGCATCAATATCAAGGTGGTTGGTCGGTTCGTCGAGGATCAGAAGATGCGGCGCATCCAGTGTCATCAGGGCAAACAGCAACCGTGCCTTTTCCCCGCCCGACAGGTTTTTAACCTTGGTGTTGCCCTTGTCGCCTTCAAAGGCGAAACGGCCAAGCTGGGCACGCACCTTGCTTTCAATCGCATCGGGCATCAGGGCGGCAAGGTGATCATAGGGGGTGTTTTCCAGGATCAGCTCGTCGGTCTGGTGCTGGGCGAAATAGCCAATGCGAAGCTTGCTGGATGCTTTCTTTTCGCCCGCCATCAGGTCCAGTTTGTCAGACAAAAGCTTTGCCAGGGTCGATTTACCGTTCCCGTTGGCCCCCAAAAGGGCGATGCGGTCATCCATGTCGATGCGCAAATTCAGGTTGCGCAGCACCGCCTTGCCGTTATAGCCAACCTCGCCATGATCAATGGTGATCAGGGGCGGGGGCAGTTCCTGCGGGCTGGGAAAATCAAAGCTGATGGATTTATCTTCGACCACGGCGATGGCCGGGCCCATTTTTTCCAGCATCTTGATACGGCTTTGCGCCTGTTTGGCCTTGCTGGCCTTGGCGCGGAAACGGTCGATGAAGGATTGAAGGTGCTTTTGCTGCGCGATCTGCTTTTCATATTGCTTGGAGGCAAGCTCCATTTGCTCGCGCCGGGTTTTGGCGAATTTGTCGTAATTGCCGCCATAAAGCGTTAGTTGCGCGTTATGCAAATGCACAATCTGTTTTGCCACCCGGTTTAAAAGATCGCGATCATGGCTGACCAGGATGATCGTGCCGGGATAGCTGATCAAATACTGTTCCAGCCAGATGGTGGCTTCAAGGTCCAGGTGGTTGGTCGGTTCGTCGAGCAACAGCAGGTCGGGCTGTAAAAACAGCGTGGCGGCCAGGGCCACACGCATGCGCCAGCCACCGGAGAAATCATCACAGGGGCGCTGTTGGGCCTCGGCATCAAAACCAAGACCCGACAGAATGGCAGCCGCGCGCGCCTCGGCGGTGTGGGCATCAATATCGGCCAGGCGGGTATGGATTTCGGCAATGCGGTGGCCATCGGTCGCGGTTTCGGCCTCGGCCAGCAGGGATGCGCGTTCGGTATCGGCGGCCAGTACGGTATCAAGCAGGGAGCGCGACCCGGCAGGGGCCTCCTGGGAGACCATACCCATGCGCACCCGGGCATTCAGCGTAATGTCGCCGCCATCAAGCGAAAGCTGGCCTGCGATCAGTTTCAGAAGCGTTGATTTCCCCGCACCATTGCTGCCGATCAGGCCAACCTTGTGGCCGGCCGGGATGGTAAGGCTGGTTTGATCCAGGATCACCCGGCCGCCGATGCGGTAGGTGACGTTCGATATATTCAGCATAACGGCGCCTGTATTAGGGAATCTGTTGTTTCGTCTGACCTTCAATAGGGCAGGGCTGGCCGTTAGGCAAGGATTCTTCAAATTGTAACGCAGCTGTTTGCGCATCGGCATCGCCGCGGCAAGGGCGCAGAAAAGCGGGCATTTATGCAGGGCTGGCAACCGCAGGGCTGATTGTGCGCCGTTGCGTGAAACGCAGAGCTGTGATGCGAAAGGTTAACTATGTGTTGCGTTGACCGGTCAGGACGTTTATATAGCGCCAACCTGTCTTGGGGGTAATGAAATTTTACAAGTAGCTAGGTGAAACCAATGGCTATCGAACATACTTTTTCGATCATTAAGCCTGACGCAACCCGTCGTAACCTGACCGGCAAGATCAACTCCGTGATCGAAGAAGCTGGTCTGCGCATTGTTGCTCAGAAGCGTGTCCGTCTCACCCGTGAACAGGCAGAAGGTTTTTATGCCGTTCACAAGGAACGTTCGTTCTTTGGCGAACTGGTGGACTTCATGGTTTCCGGCCCCGTTGTCGTCCAGGTTCTGGAAGGCGAAAATGCCGTTGCCAAATACCGCGAAGTCATGGGTGCAACCAACCCGGCAAATGCCGAGGAAGGCACCATTCGCAAGCTGTTTGCAGAATCCATCGAAGCCAACTCGGTTCATGGTTCTGACTCGCTTGAAAATGCAGCGATTGAAGTTGCTTACTTCTTTGCCCAGACCGACATCGTCGGTTAATTCGGGCCTGCCGCATTAAAGTGTGGCGCAGAAGTATAACACCCCGCACCGAAAGGCGCGGGGTGTTTTGCGTTGCAGGGTGATCTTGATTGTGCCTATTCGCGGACCTGCCTGAAAAATCCATCCACCGACTGGCGCAGTGAATGGGCGCTGGCGGCAAGCTGCTGGGCGGCGGCGGCAAGGTCGGTTGCCGAAAGCTGGCTTTCATTGGCGACCTCGCGGATCGCATGGGCCCTTTGCGCGGCCTGATGGGTGCCGTCCGATGCCGATTGCACATTTTGGGCAATGTCGCGCGTGGCTTCGGCCTGCTGGGACATGGCCTCGGCAATGGCAGAGGCGATTTCGTCCATTTGCGCAATGATGTGTGAAATCTCCTGAATGGCTGTGACCGATTCCCGGGTGGCAGACTGGATCCCCGTGATCTGACTGCTGATTTCATCTGTCGCACGCGAAGTTTGCGTGGCAAGATTTTTGACTTCGGATGCCACAACGGCAAAGCCTTTGCCCGCATCGCCGGCACGCGCGGCTTCGATGGTGGCATTCAGGGCCAAAAGGTTGGTCTGATTGGCAATATCGGAAATCAGGCCCAATACTTCCCCAATATGATCGGCCGAATTCGCCAGTCCCTCAACCAGTTCATTGGTGTGCTGGGCATGATTAACCGCACGCCGGGCAATTTCCGACGAGTTATTTGCCTGCTGGGTGATTTCCCGGATCGACTGGGTCAGCTCTTCGGCGGCGGTGGCAACCGTTTGCACACTTCTGTTGGCTTGCGAGGACGCATTGGCAACATCTTCGGAGGTGGTGACGCTGGTTTGGGCATTGTGCGTCAGGTTCTCGGATGTCTGAGAGATTTTGCCAGCTGCCCGGGTGACATTTGACACCACGGTTGCAATTTCGCTGTCAAAACCGGAAATCGCGGCATTGCGTTTTTCATTGGCAAGCGACAGGCTTTTTTGCTGGCGTTCCCGTTCGGCTGTCAGGGTCTTGGCCTGGTCCATTGCCCGTTGGAAGACCTCTACCGAACGCGCCATTTCACCAATTTCATCGGCATCTTCAAGATAGGTGATTTCAGTGCTTGCCTTGCCTGACGACAGGTCCTTCATATTGTGGGCCAGCCGGGTAATGCGCTGCGAGATGTTTTTGCGGGCATAGAGGACAAAAATCGTTGCAACGATAAAGCCCAGAATCGTGATAATCGCCATTGTCAGCACCGACGTTCTGACATTGCCACGCATCTCGGCAACACCCTGATCCATTTGATCATGGATCAATTCTTCGGCTTCGTCGGCCAATGTAATGAATTTATCAAATGAGTCGTCGAATTTTTCATCGGCGGCAGAGCCTGCCTTGAGGCTTGAGCCGGAACCACCTGATTGCAGGGAATCGTATCTTTGATGCGCGACAGTCGTGAATTCGCCAATCGCGATGACGACCTTTTTCATTTTTTCCTGAACGGCGGGGTACGTGCTGGCGACAAATGTGCCTTCGTCATTCTCTCCGCCGTTTAAAATGGCATTGGCATACCAGGCACTTTCATCAAGCAGATCCCAGACTTCCTGGATGTTTTCGCCGCCGTCACCCGACATGATTTCTTCAAAAATCAGATGCGCCTTGGTCGCCGACAGTTTAATTTCCATCGCGGCGTCGCCCAGCGGGGCCAGTTCAACAGCAACCCTGTCGCCTTCCAGGCCGGTTGTAACAGTAAAATACATACCGGCAATGCCAATAGAGGCGATCAGGACGGCCATAACCGTGAACGCCATAAAAAGTCGCTGACTGATATTTTGTATGAGTGACATTTTTTGCCCCATGAACACGTGATTTTTCACTTTGTACTTCGTGGGGGCTTTTTCAATATCTATTGCATGTTTCTGATTAACATTAGATTCCTTAAAAGCAGCTATTATATTTTTACGTTTTGTTACTTTGCGCGATGCAATTCATGGCTGCATGATGCTCCGCCGGGGGCAATGGCCGTCAACCGGTCTTAGAGAAAAAAGACCAAGAGAAGCAGCAATGTCGCCGCCGCCGCCAGCACATTGGCAAACAAAAACCAGGCAATTTTCTGCCATGATTTTTGAGGTTGCCGGACAAGGTCCGGGTCATATCCGCTGCCTTGCATGTCATCCTCCTTCAAGACGGGTGTTGCAGCGGGTCATCGTTGATGTGACCCTTTTTTGACGAAATCATCAAGCAACACCACAAAGGTGAATTTGTGCCGCGAATGTAACAATTTAATGGCGATCACATTTAAAAAATGTCACGAAAATTGAACCATTTCAGATGGATAGGTGGGATCATCTGCCGGAAATTTTAATTTCAAAAAGGCAAAAAAAAGCCGCCTGCATGTGACAGGCGGTTTCATTTTCCCGGGCTGCATTGTTGCGCGGGTGTAATTTTAAAGGATCAGCTTTCTGTTTTTACAGCAAAAAAAGCGCCATCAGAACGACAATCGCAATCACGCTGCCGGTGGAATATTTTATGAAACGTACATAGCCGTCATAGATATTTTTGTGGGTGCTGGTCAGGTCGTAATCATTTCCCTGCATTTGGGCCCTCCATCCGATAAAAGAGTCCAGCCAGAACCGCATGGTGCCAAAAGACCATATAAATTGCCTGATGACCTGCCATTCGTCATAGGGTGCACAGGCCGGAACAGGCTGTTCTGGAGTCATTCTTGTTATATAACGGCGGGTATCATCGCGTGCAAGACGGGTTTTGACAACCCAATTCAACCAATTGCGTAAAATGCCACGGTTGAAAAAGGCGGTTTGCTATAGCTGGCGCCATAACCGGCGCCAGCGGCGCTTTCATCCGTTTGCCAGTACCGGATTGATCTGGGCGAAATCCGGGCTGTGCGAATCGTGCACGGTCACGCGTCCGTCGTCACCGACTGAAACCCGGTTCTCGGCAATCGCGCGGATCACCTGCGGATAGATCTGATGTTCCTGGCGCAAAATGCGCTGCCCCAGGCTTTGTGCGTCATCATCGGCCAGGACCGGCACAACGGCCTGGGCGATAATGGGCCCGGCATCCATTTCGGGCACCACAAAATGGACCGTGCAGCCGGAATATTTAACTCCGGCGGCAATGGTCTGTTCGTGGGCATGCAGGCCCTTGAAAGATGGCAGAAGGGACGGATGAATATTGATCAGCCGCCCTTCCCAGCGTTTAACGAAACTTTCGCTGACCAGGCGCAAATAACCCGCCAGAACCACCAGTTCCGCACCGCTTTGCGCGATCAGTTCACTAACGGCATGGTCATAGGCCTCGCGCCCGCCGGGATAACCTTTATGCGCCAGGCTTTTGGCCTCGATCCCGGCATTGCGGGCACGATCCAGGCCCTTGGCATCGGGCTGGTTGGAAAAAACCAGAACGATTTCCGCAGGGAAGCTTGCCGTTTTGCAGGCATCAATGATGGCCTGCAAATTGCTGCCACTGCCCGAAACCAGAACCGCCAGTTTCAGCCGTTTTACTTTTCCCATGCCCGGCCCATGTTTTTGATGATGACCTGGGGGCCATCGCCTGCACGCGGGCCGATGGTGCCGATCTGGCTGACGGTTTCGCCATGTTCACGCAACAGGGCTTCGGCTTCGTCGGCTTTATCCGCCGAGACGATCACGCACATGCCAATCCCGCAGTTAAAGGTACGGGCCATTTCGCTTGCCGGAATGCCGCCTTCCTTTGCCAGCCATTTGAAAACCGGCAGGTAATCCCAGCAATCGGCATCAAAAACGGCAGTGGCATTTTCCGGCAGAACGCGCGGGACATTTTCCGTCAAACCGCCACCGGTAATGTGGGCCAGGGCCTTGACCAAACCGGCCTTATGGGCAGCAAGGCAGCTTTTGACATAAATTCTGGTGGGTTCCAGCAGGGCTTCGCCCACTTTTTTGCCCGGTGCAAACGGGGCTTCGTCATCATAGGCAAGGCCCGCAGTTTCAACGACCTTGCGCACCAGCGAATAACCGTTGGAATGAACGCCACTGGATGCCAGGCCCAGAATAACGTCGCCTTCGGCAACATTGCTGCCATCAAGCAGTTCGCCACGTTCGGCCGCACCCACGGCAAAACCGGCCAGATCATATTCGCCATCGGCATACATGCCCGGCATTTCGGCGGTTTCACCACCGATCAATGCACAACCTGCCTGTTTGCAGCCCTCGGCGATACCGGCAACAACATCGGTTGCCTTTTCAACGGCAAGCTTGCCGGTGGCAAAATAATCCAGGAACAGCAGCGGTTCGGCCCCCTGAACAACCAGGTCATTCACACTCATGGCGACAAGGTCGATGCCCACGGTATCGTGTTTGTCCGCCAGAAAGGCGACTTTCAGCTTGGTGCCAACGCCATCGGTACAGGAAACCAGCACCGGGTCGTTATAACCGGCTGCTTTCAGGTCGAACAGTGCGCCGAATCCACCCAGTCCGCCGGAAACACCGGAACGGCTGGTGGCCTTGGCCAGGGGTTTAATTGCATCGACAAGGGCGTTTCCGGCATCAATATCAACACCGGAGTCCTTATAGGTGAGGCCGTTGCGGGCGGTCATGGGCGATCCTCGCACTCACTGGATTTAAAAGGAAAAGCGGGAAAGCCCGCGTTTATCATCGCTACCCGCAAACCGGTAACATTGGTAGCGATGATAAACGCGGACTTGATAAATTCCGCTGGGCCGAAAATACTCAAACCCGTGCTGAATGCAATGATCTGCTGCGCATGGGAGACTTTTCTTTCCGTCATGCGTTAGCTATGCAACAAGGTCTTTGTATCGCCGCGCTGCCAGAAGGCGCAGGCAAACCAATTTCAGGGGCCTGAACCACGATGAAACGGGCAAAGAGGCAAACGTGCTGGACCGATTAAAACCAATTCACCTGCTGGCCGGAATGATCACCGGTATTTTTGTGCTGGTTTCCGGCGGTATGGCGACATCCGCCGCAGCGCAGGATTTATATACCGTGAGCGGCATTCATGTAGACAAAAGTGCCGCCAGTGCCACACAGGCACGCGACGCGGCCCTGGCAAGCGGGCAGCAGATTGCCTTTTCCCGCCTGATCAGCCGCCTGACCCTGATGGGGCCTGGTGCGGCGGCGGGCATGGCGGACCAAAACACCATTATCAATATGGTGCGTGATTTTGGCGTCACCAATGAAAAAACCTCGTCGGTGCGCTATATCGCCGATATGAGCGTGCGCTTCAAACCCGATCAGGTGCGCCAGTTCCTGCAAAACCGCAACATTCCCTTTGCCGAGACGATTGCGCGCAAGGTTTTGATTTTGCCGGTATTTTCCAGCCAGGGTTATACCAGCCTGTGGGATGACCCCAACCCGTGGCGCGATGCCTGGAGCCGGGTTTCCGGGGAAAGCGGCCTTGTGCCGATCACGCTTCCGGTGGGCGACCTTGACGATATCAGCACCATTTCGGTGGAACAGGCGCAGTCGGGCGACCAGGCCGCGCTTGACCGGATCGGCCAGCGTTACGGGGCCAATGTTGCCGTGGCGGATGCCGAGATGAGCGGCACGGGCGATGCGCAGGCTGTTGATATTTCGGTAACGCGCTACGATGCCTCGGGCGCGCCGCAGGTTTTTGGGGTGCATGAAAGCATGGCGGCAGGCGAATCGGTTGCTGATGTGTTGCAGCGTGCGGCCACCGATGTGCGGGCCCAGTTGGAAAATAGCTGGAAACAGGCCAACATGATCGATTATGGCGCGGGTGGCGAATTGATGCTGTTTATTCCCATCACCGGCATGGATGATTGGGCCAGGATTGAAAACCGGCTGGAAAACCTGCCGGTGATCAAGCTGATGCGGGTTGTTGCCATGTCACGCCGCGAAGTGCAGGTTGATGTTGAATTTGCCGGTACCACCGACCAGTTCCGCGTTGCCCTGGCACAACAGAACCTGAATCTTAAACAGATTGACCAGTTGTGGTTTGTTGAGCCATCGGGCAGCGACCGGCTGTCAAAACTGATGGGTCATCCCTAAACCGGGAAATTGCCTTTCGCCGTGATATGGCGATGTTATAAGGCGATAATCGGTTATATAAATTGACGGGCGCACGATCATGGGACGTGTGCCCGTATTTTTGCCTTTCGATGTCATCACGGGTTGATCCTGATGATATTGCGCGTTATTCGCCGCTGCTCCGGGGTGGGGTGGCGGTTGCCATTGAACGTCACAGGGAAACGGAAAACCAACATGACAATCCGCGATCAGGTGCGTTTCTGGCTTTTGGCCTGTGGCGCGTTCTTCTTTTTGATCTGGCTGTTTTCGGGCATTTTGCTGCCCTTTGTGGCAGGCATGGCGATTGCCTATTTCCTGGACCCGCTGGCTGACAGGCTTGAGGCACGCGGCATAAGCCGCACCATTGCCACCACCATTATTACCGCGCTGTTTTTCCTGTTTCTGGTCTTTGTCCTGGTGCTGATCGTGCCATTGATTGGCAGCCAGCTGGCCGGTTTTCTGGAACGGTTTCCCGGTTATATCAGCAATCTTCGGGACCAGGCTGCCCCTTATATCCAGCATATTACCGATAAAATCGCGCCTGAAACGCTTAATAGTGTTGGCGAATCGATCAAGGGGCAAACGGCCAATGCGATTAAATGGGCGGGGAATATTGCCGGCAACCTTTTAACCGGCGGCCTGGCGGTCCTTAATTTCCTAAGTCTGGTTTTTATTACACCGGTGGTATCTTTTTACCTGCTGCGCGACTGGGACAAGATTGTGAGAAAGGTCGATAGCTGGTTGCCGCGCTGGCTGGCTGGCGACATTCGCCAGTGCGCGCGCGATATTGACCTGACACTCGCGGGCTTTGTGCGCGGGCAATCAATGGTGTGTTTGTTACTCGGGCTGTTTTACGGGCTGGGTTTGACGCTGGTCGGGCTTGAGTTCGGCTTTCTGATCGGCCTTATGACCGGCATTCTGTCCTTTGTGCCTTATTTTGGCATGCTGGTGGGTTTTGCGGTGGGCGTCGGCGTGGCCGTTGCGCAATTTGGACTGGGGCTGAACGTTGTTTTTGTCATTGGCGTCTTTTTGCTGGGCCAGTTGATGGAAGGCAATTTCCTGACCCCGAAACTGGTGGGCGACAAGGTGGGCCTGCATGCCGTTTGGGTGATGTTTGCCCTGCTGGCAGGGGGCGCTTTGTTTGGCTTTTTGGGGGTCATGCTGGCCGTACCGGTGGCAGCCGCCATTGGGGTTCTGGTACGCTATGCCCTGGCGAAGTATCTTGATAGCCGCCTGTATGATCATGCGCCATCCGAACTGGCGAAAATGGCGCATGAGGATGATCCGGATGTGAATGAAAGTAACAGTGCGGATAAAACGTCCGGGGCAGGCGGCCACAAGCCGGACGCATCGGCGGATGCGCCTGCATGATGAATGTGACAGCAAAATAATGACGGCACCAACCGTGGAAACCCTGATCCCGCAACAATTGCCGCTGGCGCTGGAAATGCGCCCGGCGCTGGCGCGTGCCGATTTCATGGTGGCAAATTGCAACCGCGAGGCTGTGACCTGGATTGACCGCTGGCCGGAATGGCCGGTGCCCGCCTTGTGCCTGTATGGTCCGGCGGGCTCGGGTAAAAGCCATTTGGCCGAGGTGTGGCGCGCGCGCTCTGGTGCCTCAAGTGTTGCGGGCAGCGATTTGATCGGGGCGGATCCTGATCGCCTTTTGGGCGATGATACGGGGCTGGTGATTGAAGATGCCGATATGGCAATTGATGAAACCGTGTGTTTTCATCTGTATAATATGCTCAAGGAACGGAACGGCCATTTGCTGCTTACCGCCCAGCAGCCGCCATCGCGCTGGAAGGTTCGGCTGGCGGATTTGCGCTCGCGTTTGGGGGCCGCACTGGTGTGTGAAATATCCCCGCCCGACGATGATTTGCTGGTCGGTTTGCTGATCAAACTGTTTGCCGACCGGCAAATTGCGCCATCACCGCAAATCGTGGCCTATATCGTGCCGCGCATTGAACGGTCTTTTGCGGCCTTAACGCAACTGGTTGCGGCAATTGACCGCCGCGCCCTGGCCGAAAAACGCGCCGTGACCCTGCCGCTGGTGCGTTCGGTCATGGAGGAAAAACAGTAATGCCGTCATCATGCCGTTTTGCCATCGGTCTTTCTGTATGACCTGGCAGGGCGTATGGCGCGCCCGACGGGCAGGGTGGTATTGTGGCGTTGCTTGCAATGCGTTCAGATCATGCCAAAGTGAAAAAGTCCTGTATTTGGCAAAAGTTGCGTTATACAGGGCGTTCCATTAACAGGCGGGATCAGATGAGTGATCGAAAAACGTACTATTGCTAAAAAGTCTCTTAAAACGCAGACCGATGCCCTGGTGGCACGGGGGCATGTTTTGGGGTGGCGGGAATGGATCGGCTTGCCCGATTTTGGGGTTCCCCTGATCAAGGCCAAGGTGGATACGGGGGCACGAACGTCGTCGATTCATGCGATGCAGATCGAACTGGTCGAAATTGATCATAAAAAATTCGTCAAATTTGTCTTGCCCCATTATCGCGGGGATGGGCATGGTCCGATACATTGCACGGCACCGCTGGTCGCCATACGCGGTATTCGCAGTTCCAACGGCGAGCAGGATGAACGCTATATTATTTCAAGCCATATCGCGGTGGGGCATCATCGGGTGAAGGTCGAAATATCGCTGGCAAACCGGTCGTTAATGGGGTTTCCCATGCTGCTGGGGCGCACGGCAATCAAGGCCGGAAGATTTTTGGTTCAACCGGCAAAATCTTATCTGGCGGGAAAGCCGGAACAGGTTTATATGGCCGATCCTTCGGTCACTGAATAAAGCCATCCGGCGCTTAGGGGCCGGTATCTTGGGTATACCACCCAGTCATGTTTTAACGGGAGTCCATTTTATGAAAATCGCGATGCTTGCGCGGAACGCCAATCTGTATTCCCACAAACGACTGGTAGAGGCCGCCCAGGCGCGTGGTCACGAAATTGATGTCATCAACACCCTGCGTGTAACCATGAACATCACCTCGCTCAAGCCCGAAGTGTATTATGGCGGCCAGAAACTAAGTGGTTATGACGCCGTTATTCCGCGTATCGGTGTGTCGGTAACGTTTTTTGGTCTCGCCGTGTTGCGCCAGTTTGAAATGATGGGCGTTTATCCGATGAATGAATCGGTCGCCATTGGCCGCTCGCGTGACAAGCTGCGATCCCTGCAAATTCTTGCCCGTCGTGGCATTGGCCTGCCCGTAACCGCCTTTGCCCATGATCCGCGCAAAACCGACGAGGTTCTCTCGATTGTTGGCGGGGCCCCCGTGGTGATCAAGCTTCTGGAAGGCACCCAGGGCATTGGCGTGGTTTTGGGCGAAACCGAAAAATCGGCCAAATCCGTGATCGAGGCCTTCCGGGGGGCCAATGTTGACATCATGGTGCAGGAATTCATCAAGGAAGCGGGCAATACCGATATTCGCTGTTTTGTGGTCGGCGGCAAGGTTGTCGCCAGCATGGAACGCACCGGTGCGCCGGGTGATTTCCGCTCCAACATCCATCGTGGTGGTGCGGCGCGTGCCGTACGTATTACCCCGCAGGAACGCGCAACCGCCGTTGAAGCAGCCAAGGCAATGGGGCTAAATGTTTGTGGCGTAGATATTTTACGCTCCAACCACGGCCCGGTGGTGATGGAAGTCAATTCCTCGCCGGGGCTTGAGGGCATTGAAGGGGCGACCGGCAAGGATATTGCGGGCATGATCATTGAATTCATGGAACGTGATTACCGCCCCGGCAAGGTCAAGACCAAAGGCAAAGGATAAAATAGTGACGGGATACGACGAAACGCCAGCCCGAAAGCGCCAGAAAAACCCTGATTTCAAATTGGGAAACAGGATTGTGGCACCTGGTGCCCGCCAGCTCGTCGATCTGCCGATTTCGCTGTTATCCAATCATACCCCGGTTAATCTGACCGTGAATGTGGTGCATGGCAAACGCCCGGGACCAACCCTGTTTGTCAGTGCGGCGGTACATGGGGATGAAATTGTCGGTGTTGAAATTATCCGCCGGGTTTTGAAATCGCCTGTTTTGCGCCATTTGCGGGGCACTTTGCTGGCGGTGCCGGTGGTCAATGCCTTCGGGTTTTTAAACCATACCCGGTACCTGCCGGACCGGCGCGACCTTAATCGCTGCTTTCCCGGCAGTGCGCACGGGTCGCTTGCGGCCCAGCTTGCGCATCTGTTTTTGACAGAAATTGTCGAACGGTCCGATTTTGGCATCGACCTTCATACCGCGGCGGCAAACCGGGTCAATTTGCCGCAGGTTCGTGTGAATGAAGGCGATGACCGTATCATGAAATTTGCCGAATGCTTTGGCGCGCCGATTATTCTGACATCGCCCTTGCGTGAAGGATCGCTGCGCCAGGCGGGCAAGGATGCGGGCGTGCCGATCCTGCTTTATGAAGCGGGCGAGGGGCTGCGCTTTGACGAAATGGCCATTCGTGCCGGGGTTTCCGGTGTTTTGCGCGTGATGCGTGAATTGGGAATGGTCGCGGAAAAGGCAGTGCGCGCCCCGCGTTTGCCATCGTTCAAATCGTCCGCCAGTCAATGGTTGCGGGCCCCCGTGGGCGGCATGTTACGCACCTTCAAGCTGGCAGGCGACTTTGTGCGCACGGGGGATGTTGTGGCGGCGGTGTCCGACCCGTTTGGACAAAGCGATACCGAAGTGCTGGCAAAGCAGGACGGGTTGATTATTGGCCGGACCAACCTGCCGATTGTCAATCAGGGGGATGCGCTGTTTCATGTGGCCGCAATCAAGCGTCCGGCGGAATTGCAGGAGCGGATGGATGCCATCGAAACGCATCTTCAGTCCGATCCGCTGCTTGATGAAGACGAAATCATTTAACCCGTGTGCTTAAATCCGTATGATAACCGGCAAGTCACTGGCGCCATGCGCCGGGCAATGTTATAGCAGGGTTCATGGAAACAATTACAAAAACTGAAGACCTTCGCATTTTGTGCGAAAAGCTGCGCCAATATGATTATGTCACGGTCGATACCGAGTTTATGCGCGATTCGACCTATTGGCCGCAATTATGCCTGGTACAGCTTTGCAGCCCCGAGGCAGCCGATACCGGGGCGGCGGTGGATCCGCTGGCCGATGGGATTGACCTGACCCCGCTTTTCGAGCTGATGCAGGATGAAAGCGTGATCAAGGTGTTTCACGCCGCCCGCCAGGATATCGAGATATTTGTCCATCTGAATGGCAAGGTGCCCCATCCGGTCTTTGATACCCAGGTTGCGGCAATGGTTCTCGGCTTTGGCGACCAGGTGGGTTATGAAACGCTGGTCAATAAAGTGGCGCGTAAAAACATTGATAAATCAATGCGCTTTACCGACTGGTCCCGTCGCCCGCTGTCAAGCAAACAATTAAGCTACGCCCTGTCGGATGTCACACATCTGCGCACGATATACGAGGATTTTCACGAACGGCTGACGGCCAATGACCGCGCCCCGTGGCTGTTTGAGGAAATGGAACGTCTGACCGATCCGGGCATTTATACCATTGATCCGGCGGATGCCTGGTTGCGGCTTAAAACCCGGTCAAACAGCCCCAAATTCCTGGCGGTGGCAAAGGCGCTGGGCGAATGGCGTGAAACCGAGGCACAGCGCAAGAACCTGCCGCGTAATCGCGTTATGCGCGATGATACGTTGCTTGATATTGCAGCCCGTCAGCCGCAAAACGAGACTGATCTGGATAAAACCCGCGGGGTGGGGCGTAATTTTGGCGCCAGTAAACCCGGCCAGGCGATTATCGAGGCCATCAAAAATGCGCTGGCGCAACCCCAGGAAACCTGGCCGCAACCTAAGGCCCGAACAGACCTTCCCGCCGGTATCGGCCCGACGGTGGAACTTTTGAAAGTTCTGTTGAAGCTCTGTAGCGAAGAAAAGGGGGTGGCCCAGCGTCTGGTCGCCTCGAGCGATGATTTGCAAAACATTGCGGCGGATGACAATGCCGATGTTCCCGCCCTGCATGGCTGGCGCCGCGAGCTTTTCGGGCAATATGCCCTGCGTCTGAAGCATGGGCAAATCGCCCTGAAGCTTGAAAAGGGTGAAGTGGCTCTGGTCGAGCTTGAGCCGAATTCCTGACAAACACCGGCTCGGGTTTTAGACAGCCAGCTCGCCAGATGATCAATAATCCCGCTAGCATAGCGGGGTTTTGCTTTGGGTCGTTTGCGATCTTTACGCCGTGTACTGGGTTTTACCGTTTACACAGTGGGAACGGTGCCGCCATCGATAGTGTAATCGGCACCATGGATGGACATGGCCCGGTTTGACGTCAGAAAAGCGGCCAGTTCGGCAACTTCATCGGGGCGGCCAGGGCGACCAATGGGGATGCCGCCGAGCGATTGCATCAGTTTATCGCGGGCTTCATCGGCGCTGCAGCCATCCTGCGTTGCAAGGCGGTTGATCAGGTTGGTGGCGGCGGTGGTTTCGATAAAACCCGGCGAAATTGTATTTACGCGAATACCTTTCGGCCCCATTTCCTTTGCCAGTCCCTTGCTATAGGTGCTGAGTGCGGCCTTGGCACTGGCATAGGCAAGGGTGGCCTCGAACAGGGGTAGGCGGCGCTGGATGGATGAGATATGCAGGATAACGCCATCCTGACGGTCGATCATGCCGGGCAGAAAACCGCGATCCAGGCGCACTGCCGCCATCAGGTTGGTGTTCAGGCTATAGGCCCAGTCCTCGTCAGACAGGCCCAGTGCACCACCACCGGGAGCGACAGAGCCACCAACATTATTGATCAGGATATCAATGCCGCCCAGTTCACCTATGACGGTATCGACGATTTTTGCGGTGCCTTCGGCGGTGGAAATATCGGCAGGAATAAACAGGCCGGGATGTTCGACCGGCGCGCTACGTGCGGTGCTGGCAACCGTGGCACCGGCATTATGCAGGCGATGCAAAATGGCCTGGCCCATACCCTTGGTCCCCCCTGTTACCAGAACACGGCGACCTTTGAATTCGGTTTGGTCAATTTCATAGGGAAATTTGTGCATTATTCGATCTCCAGCCCGGAAATTTTGTCGTTTTGCAGGGTGAAGAGATAACCCAGCGTGACAGGTGATCCTTTGAAATTTCCCGAAACCCGGGCGCTGACAGAGATTTTAACCGTTGTTTGGGGTGCAAGCAGGGTGGAAGTGGGGACATCGGATGAAACGGATGTTGCATCGATTAGGTCGTGGATGGCATCGGTATTCCCAACGGCACGGGATATCCATTTTCCGATGGCATCACGGCCATCGATATTTTGTTTTTCATCATGAATTTGAGCATCGGTGGTAAAGCAGCGCGTGACAGAAGCCCAGTCCCGATGGTTGCAATGGTCGAAAAAGCCGTGAATGGACGGCGGAAGCTGAATTGTCATGGTTCATACCTTGCAGCGTTAGGGCGTGACGCAAGCACGCCGTTATTGTCGTGAGGACAGGCTGCCGATATGATGAAAAAAGGACAAGAACCGACAAAAAAGTAAGGTACTTACCTGTGAGTAAGAAATGGGGTTTTGGGGCCGATACGCCCGCCGCCGGTGTCGAAGAAATTTTGAAAATGCTGGAAGGCCGCTGGAAACTGGTGATTTTATTTCACCTTTTTGGCGGGCAGGTAAAGCGATTCTCGGAACTGGAACGGGCGATTGACGGCATTTCACAGAAGATGCTGATCCAGCAGCTTCGGCAGATGGAGGCCGACGGAATTGTCCAGCGCATTGTGTATCATCAGGTGCCGCCCAAGGTCGAATATTGCCTGACGGATTGGGGACAATCGCTTTGCCCTGTGCTGGATGCGCTGCTGAAATGGGCTGACTTGAGACCTGTGCCAGAGCCGATAGAGGCAATCGCCCAAGACTGATTTTGCGATGGGCGCGTGCCAATCGGCGGATGCACTGCAGGTCATGGGGAAATGAAAAAGGCGGATGCCAGTGGTGCACCCGCCTTTTTTGTTGTGATTTCCGATCAGATGAAAGGGGTTATTCTTGTGCTAATGCGTCGGTCAGAAAATCTTCAACTGTTTGCGGTTGGTGGCCTAAAAGCATGGCGGCATCCGGGCTGACTTTGTCGTAATCGCCATTTTTTGCGCCGACATAGAGCCCGGAAATGGCGATTACCCCATGTTCCGGAAGGCCGATATTGCGCAAAATACCCTGGTAAACGTCGTCGGGCAGGTCGGCAAAATGGATGTCCTTGCCCGTTGCCTTGCTGATGATGGCGGCGATTTCACTGTGTGTGATCGCCTTGGTCCCGGTCAGTTCATAGGTTTTGTTAACGTGCTGTTCCGGGTTGGCAAGGACAATGGCGGCAATTTCCGCCAGATTGTTCCGCGAAATAAAGGTAATGCCCGCATCGCCAGCCGGTGCTGCATATTGCCCGGTTTCAAGGGCATGGGGCACGCCACCCAACAGCAGATCAGCATAAAAGCTGTTGCGCAGGATGGTATAATTCAGGCCGCTTTGGTGAATGAAGGCCTCGGTATCGGCGTGGATGGCGGAATAGGTAAAGGCGCTGTCGGTGCGCGGGTCGATCACACTGGTATAGATCACATGTTTGACCCCGGCATTTTTCGCCGCCGTAATCGCATTGCGGTGCTGGCGGATGCGGGTTTCATTGTCGGCTTCGGCCGAAATGATCAATGCCGTGTCAATGTCGGTAAAGGCCTGTTCCATCAATGCCGGGTCATCAAAATCGCCCTTGCGAACCTCAATGCCTTTGGCGGCAATCGCGTCGGCCTTTTCCGGGCTGCGGGTGCTAACGGCAAGGTCGTTTGGGGTAAGACGGTGTAGGGCATGGTCCAGGGCCAGGGTTCCAAAATGTCCGGATGCGCCGGTGATCAGCTTTTTCATCAATTTTCTCCGAATTCATGGGCAGTAGCTGCGTTTGTCACTGATCGTGCCGCGAAAATGGCATACAATCAATTCGATGAAATGAATGGAATTCATGTATGAAATTAGATGAGTTTGATCTGGACTTTCGGTTGTTGCATCTGTTCATCACCATTTATGATCAGGGATCGGTGACAGCGGCGGCGTCGGTTTTGGGGGTGGGGCAGCCCACGGTCAGCCACGGGTTGGAAAGATTGCGCAAAATTGTGGGGGATCCGCTGTTTGTGCGGGCCGGGCGCGGCATTATTCCAACCGCCCATGCCAGTGAAATGGCCCCGCGCATCCGCCAGATGATGGAGGAAATGCGCAGCCTGACACGGTTGAACAGTTTTGATCCAACGAACCCGGAACACAGCCTTCACTGCGTGATTGGCGCAAATGATTATGATGTGACGGTTGTTTTGTCGCGGCTTTTTCGGCGCTTGCAAAGCTATCGGGCGGATGTGTCGCTGAGAATCCGTCCGGTGCGCAGCTATCAGGAACAGGTCGCCAAATTGCGTGATGGTTCGGTTGATCTGACCATTACCGCCGATTATCGCGGCGATGCCGGCGATATCATCCAGCGGGCCTTATTCGATGAAGATATAAAATGTTATTATGATCCGGCATTTTATGCGCAGCCGCCCGACACGCTGGACCGCTATTGCGCCGCATCCCATGCACGTATAGTTTTTGGTGATGATGAAAGTGCCCCGATAGACGAGGTCCTGGCGCAAATGGGGCGTTCACGGCGCACGGTTTTGCAGGTGTCTTCTTTCCACATGATCCCGCGCCTGATTGCCGGTACGGCGGTTATGGCGACTCTGCCCTCGCGTTTGGCCGATACGGTGATGGCCGGTTTTGCCTCCTGCCGCTGTCCGCTGGATATCCCATCGGTCCAGTTTTATCAAAGCTGGCATGTGCGTAATGCGTCCTCGGCCGGGCACCGCTGGTTGCGCGACCAGATATTTCAGATCGCGCGATCCATTGCCAATAGCGGTGATAAACAGGGGGACGGGCCGCGTGTTTGAGCCGCGCGTCAGGCGATATGTCAGACAAGCGCCTTGCGTGCCACATCCCAATGCGGGCATTTGCCATCGGCCGTGATTTTAACACCACCGACCCAGCGGGTGCCGCAATAGATGTCAAAAAAGCGTTTGTTGCCCTGCATGACGGCGCGGCCGGTTTGGGTCAGCGTCAGGGTGCGTTCCGGCCAGGGCAGGGTGGCATCATCCATGTCAAACAGGCCTTCGCTGCCTGCCGACAGGGTCGTCATGTCGTCCAGGACATGCCAGAACATCAGATCGCCGAGGAAAGGCAGGGGTTCCTTGTCGCGCATCAGGCGGCCAAACACGCGACCGGCGGTTAACGGCCCGGCTTCATCGAGAATTTCCAAAACCAGTTGCTGGGTCAGGGACAAATCATTGTCGCTGGCAGGCAGTTCGGCAAGGTGGCGTTGCAACGCCTTTGCCATCAGGCCAATCGGGCGGGTGGCAGAGGATGATTTGGCAAAAGTTGCGAGTTCCGCCGGGTCGGAAGTGCGCACCGCTTTCCATACCTTGCGGCCCAGATCATAGTGTGAATCACCCACCAGGGTGCGGGTATTTTCCCACGCCCAGCGCAGTTGATCCGGGCTTAGCTGGCCCAGGCCGGTGAATTTTTCAATATCGGGCACCGAATTAATGCAAATCAGTTCGACCCTGGCAGGCAGGCGGAGCGCGCCGAAAAAATCGAGCAGGAAGGCGAGAATAAGCTGGTCGTAGCTGTCATGTTCAAACCACAAAACGATATGGCGATAATCGCCCGCCGCCATCAGGGCGCTATATTCGGCATGTTGCCGGGTTTGGGTTTCTTCGCTATCCAGATCATAGGCATTGGCGATAAAATCGGCCCGGGTCTGCATCAGCACGGGCAGGGGAAGGTCGGGCACCGGCCCCTGACAGAAGGGATCGGAAAATTCCTGAAAATGGCCGCGAAAACCGGCCAGCTCCAGCGTGTTGCGAATGTCCGACCCACAGCGGATATGCAATGTGCCGGGGGTATCGGGCACGGTCATCCAGCCGGTGGCAAGTTGCTGTTCGGTTAACACCATCTGGTCGATATGGGTTTTCATTTCCGGCCAACTGATAAAGCCATGCTCGCGGGCCAGAATTTGCTGGGCATCGGAAACCTTGAATTCCTCGGGTTTGCGATGCGCCCCTTTGGGATGATGTTCAAGCAGGCGTTTGCGGGCATCGGCTTCGTTGGCGCGCAACGATTTCAGCAGCGTGCGGGACTGCTTCTTAAGCACATCGATATTCAGGACACCGCGCGCAATGTCTTCATTTACCGTTTTTGTGCCACTCATTTCGTTGCGATCCTATTGTTGCGCGTTATCACTCAATAATCCGCCGTCAGACCGGGCCCAAATGCCCCCTTTTAAACGGCGAATCAAATTGTGATCACTCCCTTATCAGGTTGCATCAACAATTTCTATTTTGCTGTCGCATTCCATTAATTTTGCCAGTTTGGACAGGCGCTGATCGACGACTTCGCCATTAAGGTCGCCAATTTTGCGGTCCAGGCGCAGGATCAGGGTTTTGTCATCAAGCACCAGTTCGCTATGCGGCAGGATGCCCTCGACCCCGCCCGAAAGGGTGTGACCAAGGCGAATGGCATGGCCAAACAGGCGGCCGGTTTTGCGGGTATCTTCGTCTAACAGGCGGTCACAGGCGGCGTCGCCCCGGAAATTGCCGGTATAGCGCGACCCGATGGTATAGGCGAGAAACACACGGTCAATGTGGCTCAGATCAAGGTAGGGATGTCTGACGACGCGGTTATAACTTTGTTCGGCCCGGTAATCGGGATGGTCGTTCCAGCCAATATCGCCAATGATGCAGGCTGCAAGGCGCAGGCGGCGCAAATTGGCTGGTTGGTCACGAAAGATCGGGTCGGTCCAGCGATAAAGCTCTTCGCCGTGCTGATGAAAACGTTCGCTATCCTCGGCAAAGCTCAGGCAGGTTTCCAGCAGCGGGTCGCGGTCGCGCACTTCTTCGGGCAGGGCTTCAAACATCCAGCCCTCGCGCAGCCCATGCCCCGAAAAGATGACGTTTTTTGCCTTCATGCGGTTGATCAGGTGGTGCATGACCAGGGCGGCATGGGGCAGGCTGTCGGTCCGGCGTTTGGAAACCCCGCCGATTTTTTCCAGCGAGGCGCGGCTTTGCTGCGAGATGATACGTGTTAAATCGGAAATTTCCCCAAACGGCATGGTCATGTTATGCACGACCGAAATGGGGTAGTTTTCCTGCGCGATATAAAGTTTGGCAATGGACCGCCAGGAGCCGCCAACGGCAAAAAGCGGCAGTTTTTCATGTTTGGTCAGCCAGGGAACGCTATCAAGATGCTGGTTGACCTCGTCTTCCAGTGCCTTGCGGTTGCTGCCAAACACGGTATGCAGGCGCATCGCCCCCAGTGGCAGGCTGACACGTTCCAGGATCTGCCCTTGATCAAGCAGTACAAGCTCAAGCGAGCCGCCGCCAATATCGCCCATGATGCCGGTTGCGTGCGGGTCGCCGGAAATGATGCCAAGGCCCGAAAGACGGGCTTCTTCCAGGCCATCAATGATTTTGATGGTCAGGCCGGTTTCATCAAACACACGACGGCAGAAATAATCACCGTCGCTGGCCGCACGCACGGCTGCGGTTGCCAAAACATCCACCCGCGAAATTTTCATGGCGCGTAACAGGGTGGCAAAGCGGCGCAGGGCACCGATTGCCATTTCAACCCCTTCCGGATTCAGTTTTCCTGATCCATCCGGGTCACGGCCCAAACCGCACATGACCTTTTCGTTGAAAATGGGGGCGGGAGCACGCGTTTGACCATCAAAAACGACAAGCCGGACAGAGTTTGACCCGACATCAATGATGGCAATGCGCTTTGAGACCCGTTGATCGGTAAGCATGTGGCTGAAAATACCCGGTTATTTATTCGTCAAGAACCAGCACCGGAACAGAAGACATATTGTCTTCGTCAAGGGCGCTGCCCCGGCCCGATAGGGACGGATTGGTCATGAAATAGTTGTGGGCCGAAAACGCATCCTTGTCCGCCTCGCACCTTTCATAAGACCCGTCCGGTTGCAGATACCAGCTTTGGGCGGTGTCTTTTAAATTCGCAATCATGATTTGTTCGATGATCTGGCGATGGCAAGTGGGGTTCTCGATGGGAACCAGGCATTCAACCCGGCGATTGAGGTTGCGCGGCATCCAGTCGGCCGAGGAAATGAACGCCTTGGCCTTGCGCGAGGGCAGCTTTGCCCCATTGGCAAAAACCACAATACGGGAATGTTCCAGGAACCGCCCGACAATGGATTTAACACGGATATTTTCCGAAAGCCCCGGCACACCCGGGCGGAGGCAGCAAATCCCGCGCACCACCAGTTCCACCGGCACCCCGGCCTGAGAAGCGCGATAAAGCGCATCAATCACAACCGGGTCCACCAGGCTGTTCATTTTGGCCCATACGCCACAGGGTTTGCCAGCTTGGGCGTTTTCGATTTCCTTTTCGATATTAGCCACCAGGCTGGGGCGCAATGTGTGCGGGGCAATAGCGATTTTTTCCAGCGAGCGCGGGGTGGCATAGCCGGTCATGAAATTGAAAATGCTGCCCGCATCGCGGCCCAGGGCCGGATCACACGAGAAAAAGGAAATGTCGGTATAGAATTTGGCCGTGATCGGGTGATAGTTGCCGGTGCCAAAATGGCAATAGGTCCGAAGGCCGTGGGTTTCGCGGCGCACCACCAGCGAAATCTTGGCATGTGTTTTCCATTCCAGGAAGCCATAAACCACCTGGCACCCGGCGCGTTCAAGGTCTGCCGCCCAGCGCAGATTGGCTTCCTCGTCAAAGCGGGCCTTGAGCTCGACCATTGCGGTAACGGATTTCCCGGCTTCGGCGGCGGCGATCAGCGCCTTGACGATCGGGCTGTTTTCCGATGTGCGATAGAGCGTTTGCTTGATGGCGACAACTTCGGGGTCGCGCGCGGCCTGCAACAGGAACTGCACCACCACGTCGAAATCTTCAAACGGGTGATGAACCACCAGGTCCTTTTTGCTGATCGCGGCAAAACAGTCTCCGCCAAAGTCGCGCACCCGTTCGGGGTAACGTGCGGCATAGGGCGGGAACAGCAGGTCGTGATGCAAATCGGAATCGATCAGCTGTTTAACATCGACAACCCCCAGAAGGCCGTCAACCTTGACCACCTGTTCGGGCGCGACATTGAGTTCGTCGATCACGAAGTTCAGAAGGTCCTCGGGGATGGAGGCATTGACTTTCAGCCGGATGATGCTGCCACGACGGCGGCGTTTGAGCGCGGTTTTGAACACGCGCACCAGATCTTCGGCCTCTTCCTCGATTTCCACGTCAGAGTCGCGGATCACGCGGAACATTCCGTGTTCGATCAGATCGAATCCGGGGAACAGTTTATCCAGATACATCAAAACCGCATGTTCCAGCGGCAGGTACCGTTCGGTGCGGCCGGGCAGGCGCAGGAAACGGCCAATTTTGGGCGGCATCGGGATCAGCCCGCGCATATTGTGCCCGTCGGACGGGTCAAACAACTGCATGACAATGGCAAACCCCAGGTTCGGAATGAACGGGAAGGGGTGTGACGGGTCAATGGCAAGCGGCGTCAGGGTGGGGAAAATTTCCCGCATGAAATAGCCATCGAGCCATTTGCGGTCTGTCTGGGTCAGATCGTCGGGCTGAATAAGGGAAATGCCCTTTTGGTGCATGTCGGCACGCAATTGCTGCCAGATGCGCTGCTGGTCCTGCAAAAGCTGGTTGGCATCAAAGGTAATGGCGCGCAACTGTTCGGACGGGCTTAAACCATCCTGGCTGATATTGGTCATGCCCGCACGGACCTGACCCACCAGGCCCGCCACACGCACCATGTAAAATTCGTCCAGGTTGCTGGCCGAAATGGACAGAAAACGCAGCCGTTCAAGCAGCGGGTGGTTCTGATTCTGCGCTTCTTCGAGAACGCGGCCATTAAAGGCAAGCCAGGAAAGTTCACGATTGATGAAGCGTTTTTCCGAATCAATGGTGATTGCACTTGATTGAATTGCCGCAGCGTGTTTCACGCAAAGCCTCCTGCCATGAGCCATATGGTGTTGGAATTAAAACGCCACCATCTCTCTTGCCTGCGAGTATACGATAACTGATTGTTAAACTGCAATTTGTAACCCGGAAAAAGCAATTGCGCCAATGATGGTCAAATAGATTCGACGCGGCAGAATAGTCAAAAAAAGCGTCCTGAAATCCTACAATTATGTGTCAGTTTTTTACATGGTATCGACGTTCACCTTATGGCATGTCTGTGGGCGAAAACATTGATCCATCATAAACGGGCCAAATGTTCATGAAGACGTTGTTGTTGTTGCGGCATGCCAAATCAAGCTGGGAGGACCCGGCCCGGGCGGACCATGACCGCGAACTCAATCCGCGCGGGGAAAAGGCCGCCCCGGTTATGGGCCGTTTTTTACTGCGCGAGGGGCTGATGCCCGATCTGGTCTGGTGTTCGACGGCGGTGCGCGCGGTGCAAACACTGGGGCTGTTGGGGCGGCAATTTGCCGAAACCGACCGGGTGATTTATGCCGAAGACCTGTATATGGCGCGCGAAACCGCCCTTTTGAAATGCCTGCAGCAAACCCATGACGATGCCGATACCGTGATGATGGTGGGTCATAATCCCGGTATGGAAAGTTTTGCCCTGGAATTGATCGGCGATGACAGCAACGGGTTTCGTTCGGAGATGGAGCGCAAATTTCCCACCTGTGCGTTATGCCATTTCACCTTCGAGATTGATGACTGGGCCGATATTACATGGCGTGGCGGGCAGTTGCAGCGGTTCATCAAGGTCAAGCAATTGCAAGGGGAAATCCCGTCTGGTTCGGACGATGCCGCAACCGGTGCAGGGGATGCGTCTGCCAATACTTGACGCGGGCAGGCGAGAAGCGTTTTATACGGGAAAATTCGGATGCTGACAGGCGTGTCAGATAAGGATGTTGTCGCAAATAAGCCGGGTCGGGTGCCGTTTTGGCACAGAGCACGGCAGATTTGCGCGTTTTTTGTTTGACAGCGCCGGTCAGCCATGCACCTTTGCGGCCCAATCGCGGCCCAAAATATAACGCAACCTGGAAAGACCATGCACCCTTATCGCTCTCATAATTGCAATGCACTTCGCGTTTCCGATGCCGACGCCCAAGTCCGCCTGTCTGGCTGGATTCACCGCAAACGCGACCACGGCAACCTTCTGTTTGTCGATTTGCGCGATCATTATGGTATCACCCAGGTCGTGATCGACATTTCCAGCCCGCTTTTCGAGGTTCTGGACAAATCACGCGCCGAAAGCGTGATTACGGTTGACGGCAAGGTGGTTAAGCGGACCCCCGAAACCATCAATCCGAACCTGCCGACGGGCGAGATCGAGGTTTATGCCTCGAATATCGAAGTCCAGTCCTCGGCCGATGTGCTGCCGATGCCGGTTTTTGGCGATGTTGAATATGGCGAAGAAGTTCGCTTGCGTCATCGTTACCTCGATCTGCGTCGCGAAAGTGTTCATAAAAACATCGTGCTGCGTTCGCAGGTGATTTCGGCGATGCGCCAGAAAATGACGGCCCAGGGGTTCCTTGAAATCCAGACGCCCATTCTGACCGCATCCTCGCCGGAAGGCGCACGCGACTTTCTGGTGCCCTCGCGCACCCATCCGGGCAAGTTTTATGCCCTGCCGCAGGCACCCCAGCAGTTCAAACAGCTTCTGATGGTTTCGGGCTTTGACCGTTATTTCCAGATCGCACCGTGCTTCCGCGATGAGGACGCTCGTGCCGACCGGTCGCCGGGCGAGTTCTATCAGCTTGACTTTGAAATGGCCTTTGCCACCCAGGATGACGTGTTCGAGGCCATCGAACCGGTCCTGCATGATATTTTTGTCGAGTTCGGTGGGGGTCGTGAAGTGACCAGCTATCCGTTCCCGCGCATTCCGTTTGATGAATCGATGGCAAAGTATGGTTCGGACAAGCCCGACCTGCGCAACCCGCTGATTATCTCGGATGTGACCGAAGCATTCCGTGGCTCGAATTTCGGTATTTTTGCCAAAAATATCGAAAAAGGTTCGGTGGTGCGTGCCATTCCGGCACCGGGCGCTGCCAACCGTCCGCGCAGCTTCTTTGACAAGCTGAATGCCTGGGCCCGGGAAGAGGGTGCAGCCGGTCTTGGTTACATCGTTTATGATGAAAACGGCGAAGCCAAAGGCCCGATTGCCAAGAACCTGGATGCCGAACGCATTGCATCGATCAAGGAAACCACCGGTGTCGCCAATGGCGATGCGGTGTTCTTTGCCTGTGACAAGCCGCTGCCGGCAGCCAAATTTGCCGGTAAATCGCGTGAAAAGATTTGCGATGACCTTGGCCTGCGCGAAGAAGGCAAGTTCAAGTTCTGCTGGATTGTCGATTTCCCGATGTTCGAGGAAGACGACGACGGCAAGATCGAATTCAGCCACAACCCGTTCTCGATGCCCCAGGGTGGCCTGGACGCGCTGGAAAACATGAACCCGCTGGATATTAAAGCCTGGCAGTATGACATCGTTTGTAACGGTATCGAGCTGTCCTCGGGTGCCATTCGTAACCATCGCCCGGACATCATGTACAAGGCGTTTGACATTGCCGGTTATGGCAAGGAAGTGGTTGAAGAACGCTTTGGCGGCATGCTGAACGCCTTCAAATTCGGCGCGCCGCCGCACGGTGGTTCGGCCCCGGGTGTTGACCGTATCGTCATGCTGCTGGCCGATGAACCGAACATTCGCGAAGTCATTGCCTTCCCGCTGAACCAGCAGGCCCAGGATTTGATGATGAATGCGCCTTCGGTTGTTGAAGACCGCCAGCTTAAGGAACTGCATTTGCGGGTACAGTTGCCGCCCAAGGCGAAAAAAGACTGATCACGGCCTTTGTCCGTGACGTAAATCTCCAAAAAGAGCGATTGGCCCGGCTGATCGCTCTTTTTTGTTGCGTATTTGCAACTGGCGTTACCCTTATATTAAGGTGCTGTCGGTCAGAATTGATCAAGGACGTTTATTCGATGGGAGACGGGCCGTGAAAAAGTTTCTGATAGCAGCCGCCCCCCTGTTGCTAAGTGCATGTGGCGGATCGGGGGACGATACGACGTTATCGAGGCTGGCGGATGATCTGATCAGTTATGTCACGACGGGGCGCACTGTTGCCGAAAATCAGCGCACCCTGGTTGCGGGTCAGGGCTGCGGAACGGATGCGTCCCTGTTTGGCAATGGGGATTGCAAGGTGGGTTCCGGGGCGACAATGGGGTTTGTTGATCGCAACGGGGCGTCGGCCATTGCGCCGCTTTCCGGTGCGCGCTCCACTGTTTATGCGGTTAACGCGCCGGTCGAGGATTGGAGCAAACCCGGCCACGGACGTGTACATCCGCTTGGTAATTCTGCCGATGTCATGATTGTTGACCTGCCGCCCGCCGCAAGCCAGCTTGACCCGCCAGTACTTGGGGACGGGGCTGATCGCGCTGATGGGACCAAGCGGGCTGACGAGGCTGATGAAGCGCACGAGGTTGACGGGGCGCTCGCCACGCAGAACGCCACGGGCGGCGTCGTAAAGGCAACAAAGGCAACAAAGGCCAATACCGGCGATACCCTGCCAATCGCAGCCCCAAAGGATATGGCGCCCCTGCCAGAAGACGCCCCGGATGTGAACACAACGGCCCAATCAGATGAAACATCTGATGCGGCTGCGGATGCGATAGCCAAAGAGCAACCGGCCAAGGGAGCAGCAAAAACCGGCGATTTAAGCGGTCTTCAGGCCAGCGTTATGCCAGATGTCATGCCCCCGGAGGCACCGCGCGATGTGCCCGGTGGTGAAAATGGCGACGTTTCGCAATCATCCCTGCCACCTGCACCGGCTGGATCCAAAACGTTGAAGAAAACCCCGTTAACAGGTGGGGCTGTCGGGCCGGATGTGCAAAAACAGGCATCGGGCGGGGATGCCCTTGAAAAAGGGGCATACGACGGGGTGCGTGCAGGTAAATATGTGGTGCTGGGCAGTTTTAACAGCCAGAAGCGTGCCCGTATGGCCCTTGACCAGTTTTCACAATATCATCCGCAATTGATTCCGGCGACGGTAGAGGGTAGGCCTTATCTTAGAATTGCAGTAGGTCCAATGAATATGGCACGGGCAAATGATTTACGCCTTGCTACTGCCAAAAATGGCGTTAAGGATTCGTGGATTTTAAATATCGTTGGCAGCGGAGAATAGATTTGCCAAAAATAGTGCGAAATGCGGCAGGCCGCTATGCAACGCTTGCGGTCGCAGTGGCCTTTGGTGCCGCGCTGGGCGGATGTAGCGCGCAGGCCGGGCCGTCTGCGGCTGCCAATGGTTTGGTGTCGCATGTCGCGGAATACAAGCTGCGACTGGTGTCCACCAGGGCCAACAGCTCCGTTGTTGCCGCGCGCGGGGCCTTTGGTTTCCGGTTTGAAAAGGTGTGTGACGGCTGGATTTCCGAATATCGCAATTCGCTGATTTTGCAGGGGCCGCAGGGCGGTGCTGTCAATTCATCCTATAGCATGACGCAGTGGGAAGATTTTGCGGCCAAACATTACCGGTTTCGGGTGCGTGATTTTCAGGATGGCTATTTGACCGATGAAGTCAACGGGAATGCCGAACGCCTGGATGACAAGGTGGTGGTTCATTACGAAAAACCGGTTGATGTGACCGAGGAACTGCCCGTTGATACCCTGTTTCCGACCCAGCATTCGATCAAGCTGTTGCAACATGCCATTGATGGCGATGTGTTTGCCAGTGACCGGGTTTTTGATGGTGCGGGTGATACGCCGGTTTATCATATCTCGGCCGTGATTTCGGGGAAAATGAAGGCTGAAAACGCCGCCATTGATGCAAACCATATCGCTGATACGCCGTTTCATCGCGTCAGCATGGCGTTTTTCCCGGTTGATGATGATGAAGAACAACCGGCTTATGAAATGTCGGTGGATTACGGGCAAAACGGGATTACCCAGGGCCTGGTGCAAAATTTTGGCGATTTCAAACTGCGCGGCGATTTGGTCAAGGTGCGTGAATTGCCGCCGCCGCAATGTGACTGATCGCGGTTTGGTTTTTATGTGACATGAAAAATGGCCTGTCGCCCGAAATGTGCGAAAGGCCATTTTTTATACCCCGATGATGCCATGACACGCCGTGCCGCGTTTTGCCGACGCGGAACGCTAAACCGGCATTGCCAAAGCCCAATCAGTAATCAGTGCCGCTGGCGCGATTATGCGACGTTGCAGTCCTTGCCATCGCAACAGTAGAGGTCATACAGCGTCTTGATGATGCGCACGGCCTCATCTCCGTTGAGCGAATAATAGATTGTCTGTGCTTCACGCCGTGTGGTGACCAAATGGTCGCGCCGTAATCTGGCAAGATGCTGCGACAGGGCGGACTGGCTTAACCCGATGATCTTTTCAAGTTCGCCGACGGATCGTTCGCCATTGTGTAGCTGGCATAAGATCATCAGTCGGCTTTGGTTGCTCATGGCCTTGAGAAGGGCACTGGCCCTTCCGGCTTGTTGTTCTAATTCTTTTATTTCCATGTGCCTCATTTCATTCCGGTCGTGATCCCGGTTGTGAATGCGTGATAATTTACCCCGTTATCACGGATGGGACGTTGCCCATCTTTTCACAACTGTGGCTTATTTGCAGGTTGGTCACGGACAGGGGCACGCGCATTGCCTTCCGCAGCCCTGTTCAAAAGTATTATATTTGTCTATTTGACCAGTCGCAAAGTCTGATTTGCAAATTGTCAGAAAACTTCAAAATTCCGGTGCAAAAATGGGCGAAATTGGACTTTGGTCGGGTTTATTTCAGGATATATGTGATTTATGCCAAGGCAGATTGCGCCCAAAGATGCAAAGAAGAATTAAATTGCAATTGTTTCCTGGGTGCGTCAAGTCAGGTGTTACATAGTGTTACAGAAAGCCGGGGATGATGTCATTCGGGCGGCGGGGCCGCTTTGGACGATAAAATAAAACAGACCGGCACATAAACGGGAGGCAGCAGACGGGTATGGCAACATTGTTTGTTTCGCATCGTGCCTGCATTGAGCATGATCCTGGGCCCGGCCACCCGGAGCAACCGGACCGCCTGCGGGTTATTCAACGGGTTCTTGAAGCCGAAGAATTCATGTTTCTGCATCGCGAGGAAGCCCGGCGCGGCGATATTGACCTGATCAAACGGGTGCATGACCCGGCCTATGTGGATCGTATTTTTGCCAGGATACCCGAACAGGGTGAAGTATCGCTCGATGGGGATACCTATGTGTCGCCCGCCTCGGGCGAGGCGGCGTTGCGGGCGGTTGGCGGGGCCTGTGTTGCGGTGGACGCCGTCATGCAGGGGCATGAACGCAATGCCTTTGTCGGGGTGCGCCCACCCGGGCACCATGCCGAATATGAACGCGCAATGGGTTTTTGCCTGTTTAACAATGCCGCCGTGGCCGCGCAATATGCCCGCGAAACCTATGGTATCAAGCGGGTTGCGGTAATGGATTTTGATGTGCATCACGGCAATGGTACCCAGGATCTTTTTTATCATGATCCCGACCTGTTTTATTGTTCCACCCATCAATGGCCGCTTTACCCCGGCACGGGCGACCCGATGGACCGGGGATGTGCCAATAATATCCTCAATGTGGGCCTGACGGCAGGCGCGGGCACAGCGGAAATCCAAAAGGCGTTTCATGATTATGTGGTTCCCGGGCTGGTTGGTTTTGCCCCGGAGCTTCTGATTGTTTCTGCCGGGTTTGATGCCCATCGCAATGACCCGCTGGCGGGACTTTCGCTGGTGGAAAGTGATTTTATCTGGATGACCGAACAGCTTTTGAGGGTCGCCGCGCAGTGTTGCGAGAACCGGTTGGTTTCGATTCTGGAAGGGGGCTATGATTTGCCATCCCTGGCATCGTCGGTATTGGCGCATGTGCGGGCATTGATGACGGGCTGATCCGCCCGCCTGCCGCAGCCTGTTGGGCAAATTGCGTAATAGGGGCAAAGTCGGGCCGGGCTTTGTGTTGCCCTGTGGGGGCCTTGCGCGTAAACTCCGCCCAGCCAATAAAAAGGAGCAAACATGTCGGACGCAAATCCTGTCATTCCCGAAGATATTGCCAAACTGAGCTTCGAGGAGGCTTTGGGTCAGCTTGAAAATCTGGTGCGGCAGCTTGAACAGGGGCAGGTGGGCCTTGATGACGCAATTGCATCCTATGAACGGGGTGCTGCCTTAAAACGCCATTGCGCGGAAAAACTGCGTGCTGCCGAAGAACGGATCGAAAAAATTACGCTGGGCGCGGATGGTAAACCCGCCGCCACAGCCACCGAAATCGAATAACCACATTCAAGGCGGAGTCCCGGGTGAGCTATGACCTGATTTCTGCGCTGGGAGAGGCATCTGCCGATCTTGGCGACATGCTTGACAAGATCCTGCCACGTCCTGACGGGCAGATTGAAGAACGCCTGTTTGAGGCGATGCGGTATTCGACAATGGGCGAAGGCAAACGGCTGCGACCGTTTTTGGTCATGGCATCATCCGCGCTTTTCAAGGTGTCACGGACATCGGCGCTTCGTGTGGCCGCCGCAATTGAAATGGTCCATACCTATTCGCTGATCCATGACGATTTACCGGCAATGGATAACGATGATCTGCGGCGCGGCAAACCGAGCTGCCACAAACAGTTTGACGAAGCCACCGCCATTCTGGCAGGCGATGCCCTGTTGACCCAGGCCTTTGAGGTGCTGGCCGACGAGGAAACCCATCCCGACCCGCGTGTCTGTACGCAGCTTGTGCGGGCAATGGCGCGGGCGGCGGGCCCCTATGGCATGGTTGGCGGGCAAATGATTGACCTGGCGGGCGAGGGCAAAAGCCTGAGCGAAACCCAGGTGACGCAATTGCATTTGTTAAAAACCGGGCGAATATTCGCCTTTGCCTGCGAGGCCGGGGCGATTTTGGGCAAGGCCCCCAATACGATGCGCATGGGGCTTCGGGCCTATGCCCACGATATGGGCCTGGCCTTCCAGATCAAGGATGACCTGCTGGATGTCGAAGCCAGCAGCGATGATCTGGGTAAAACGGCGGGTAAGGACCAGGAGCAGGCAAAATCCACCTATGTGAAGCTTCTGGGTCTGGAGCAGGCGCGCAAACAGGCACAGATGCTGTGTGATCAGGCCATTCGTCATCTTGATGCCTTTGATAACGAGGCAGAACCGCTTCGCGCCGTGGCCCGCTTTGTGATTGACCGCAAACGCTGAGCCCTTGGGAAAGCAGGGCTGCCTTATGCCGGAGATTGAGGAAAAAACCGCCTATCATGCGGGCTTTCGGGACCGGGTGTTTGACAAGGACCCGTTCCCGCTGGCCTTGTGGTATCCGGCGCGCGGCAAAGAAACGCCGGTACGCCATATGGGTGTTGCCAGCACGGCGGCACGCAATGCCGGTTTTGCGCCGGGCGGGCCCTTTCCTCTGGTGCTGATTTCGCACGGGTCGGAAGGACACCGGTTTGTGCATTTCTGGCTGGCGGAATATCTGGCCCGGCGCGGCTATATTGTCGCGGCCTTGCAGCATAATGGCGATAATTACCTGGATGCCGCGGATGCGCGGTCATTGGCGATTATTGAACGCCGTCCGCTGGAAATGAAACAGGCACTGGACCTGCTTTTGGCACAGGATGATATTGCCCCGCATATTGATGCCACCCGCATTTGTGCCCTGGGGCATTCGGCGGGCGGGGCGACGGTTTTTAAACTGGCGGGCTGGCAGTTCGATGCCGGGGAATGGCAGCGTTATTGTGCCGCCAATCGCGACTCAGACCGGGTGATTTGCGAATTTGTGCCTGATCAAACCGACCTGGACCGTTTGCGCGGCCGCTATGGTGTGCCCATTGTACCGGCACGCGACGAACGCATTTCGGCCATCATTGCCATTGCCCCGGCCTTTGGCGTGGCGGCAACCCGTGCCGGGTTTGAAAATGTTGATATTCCGATGCTGGTGATAGAGGCGGAAACCGATGAAGTTTTGCTTCACGATGTCAATGCGGCCCGTTTTCGCCAGTTGTTGCAGGGCAGGGCCGGTTTTGTGCGCATAAAGGGGGCGGGGCATTATTCGTTCCTGCCGCCCTGTACGGAATATATTGCGCAAAATTTCCCGCATTTGTGCCGGGATTTTGGCCGGGAAAGGCCGCATATTCATCATAGTGTGCAGCAGCTTGTGGCGCATTTTCTCGATCGCGTTCATGCCGGTTGAATTTGGCTTATTTTCGGGGTCGCTAATTTTATCCAACCCCGCTATTTTACGCCCCTTGCAATGGGATTGCCAAAGCGTCACCCTGTTGTCACGAAATCAAACGCTGAGAGAACACAAAAATCGAGTTCGGCATGACCACCTCCAAGACCCCGCTGCTTGACACTGTTACGATCCCGTCAGACCTGCGTAAATTGCAGCCTGCCCAACTGCGCCAGTTTGCCGATGAATTGCGACAGGAAACCATTGATGCCGTTTCGGTCACGGGCGGGCATTTGGGGGCCGGGTTGGGTGTGGTCGAACTGACCGTTGCCATCCATTACCTGTTTGATACCCCGCATGACCGATTGATCTGGGATGTGGGGCACCAGTGCTATCCGCATAAAATTCTGACCGGGCGGCGTGACCGTATTCGCACCCTGCGCCAGGGTGGTGGGTTGTCGGGCTTTACCAAACGTGCGGAATCCGAATATGACCCGTTTGGCGCGGGCCATAGCTCAACCTCGATTTCGGCGGGCCTGGGCATGGCGGTGGCCAACCAGCTATCGGATGACAAACGCAAAAACGTGATTGCCGTGATCGGCGATGGCGCAATGAGTGCGGGCATGGCCTATGAAGCCATGAACAATGCGGCTGCCACTGATCAGCGCCTGATTGTGATTTTGAACGACAATGACATGTCGATTGCCCCGCCGGTGGGCTCCATGTCGGGCTATCTGTCTCGTCTGATTTCGGGCAAAAGCTATCAGGGCTTGCGCAACGCGGCCAAGGGCCTGACCAAACATCTGCCCCGCCAGATCGAGGAAGCGGCCCGCAAGATCGAGGAATATACCCGGGGGATGGTGACCGGGGGCACCCTGTTTGAAGAAATGGGGTTCTTCTATGTCGGGCCGATTGACGGCCACAACCTGGATCATTTGCTGCCGGTTTTGAAAAATGTCCGCGATGCCGACCTGGATGGCCCGGTATTGATCCATGCCGTAACGCAGAAGGGCAAGGGCTATGCTCCGGCGGAACATGCGGCGGATAAATATCATGGCGTTGCCAAGTTTGACGTGGTAACGGGCAAGCAGGCAAAGCCAACCCCCAACGCGCCGTCCTACACCAAGGTTTACGGTGAAACGCTGGTGAAGCTGGGCGAAAAGGATGCCAAGGTAACAGCGATTACCGCGGCCATGCCCTCGGGCACCGGGGTTAACCTGTTTGCCGATGCCTTCCCGGACCGTGCCTTTGATGTCGGTATTGCCGAACAGCATGCCGTGACCTTTGCCGCCGGTATGGCGTGCGAAGGCTACAAACCGTTTTGCACCATTTATTCCACCTTCCTGCAACGCGGCTATGACCAGTTGGTGCATGATGTGGTGGTGCAAAACCTGCCGGTGCGCTTCGCGCTGGACCGCGCCGGTTTGGTGGGAGCCGATGGCGCGACCCATGCCGGGGCCTATGACCTGGCCTATCTCGGCTGTTTGCCCAATATCGTGCTGATGGCCCCGGCCGATGAAGCCGAACTGGTCCATATGACCACTACGGCCTGGGCCATTGATGACCGCCCCAGCGCGTTCCGTTATCCGCGCGGCGAAGGTGTGGGGGTTGAACTGCCCGCCGAAGGCCAGGTTCTGGAAATTGGCAAGGGGCGTGTTTTGCGCGAAGGCAGCAAAATTGCCATTCTGTCCTATGGCACCCGCCTTGCTGAATCGCTTTCTGCGGCCGAGGATCTGGCGGCACGGGGTCTTTCCACCACCGTGGCCGATGCCCGCTTTGCCAAGCCGCTGGATGGTGATCTGATCGAGAAACTGGCACGTAATCATGAAGTGCTGATTACGATCGAGGAAGGATCAATTTGCGGGTTTGGCGCGCTGGTCTTGCAGCATATGGCGGGCCACGGCCTGCTTGATTTGGGCCTGAAGGTACGCACCATGACCTTGCCCGATGCGTTGCTGGATCATGACAAACCCGAAAAGCAATATGCCGAGGCCGGGCTGGATGCGGCAGCAATTGTCAGCACCGCCCTGGCGGCACTGGGCCTGGAAGAAGGCAAGGCAAGGGCCTGATTTTTTGATGTCCCGTGGCCTGATTGGCCGTTGGTAAACACCTATCGCGCACATAAAAACGCCACCCGAAAAACCGGGTGGCGTTTTGTATTGGGGGTGTGCCTGTTGGCAGGGTGATCAGAAATCAACCGTCAGCGAAAGTTTGGCCGTCAGCGGTGCGCCCATGGTCAGATACCCGCCATTGGCCGATGCCCAATAATCGTTATTGGTGACGTTTTCGATATTGGCACGCAGCGTGACCGGATAGGTGCGAATATCGGTTTCGTAACGTGCGCCAAGATCAAGACGGGTCCAGGACGGAATTTCCAGACTGTTGGCGGCATCGGCATATTGTGATGCCGTATGAATGACACGGGCATTGACCGTCGCCCCATGAAGGAACGGCAAATCATATTCCACGCCCAGTTTTGCAACATAATCGGGCACGGCGATGGGGCTGTTGCCATTGTTGGTGCCGTTTTGGGTGTCGGTCAGTTGGGCATCCAGCAGGGTGACGCCGCCCAGAATACGTGTGCCTTCAACCGGCTCGCCAAATATCTGAAGTTCCAGCCCACGGTTGCGCTGTTCGCCATCGGCGGCAAATGTGTTGCTGGCATTTTTATAGGCCGACGGCTTTTCGATCTGGAACAGGGCGATGCTGCCGCCAATGGTGCCGTAATCGGCCTTGACGCCGATTTCATATTGTTCGGACGTGTAGGGGGCAAGCTGTTCGCTGGGGTTGGTCAGGGTCGGGTCCGAACCGGCAGAGGGGGCCGTTTCACCCGGCGAAAGTGATTCCATGTAATTGGCATAGACAGAGACCTGTTCGGTCACGTTTCCGACGACACCAAACATCGGCGTGTATTCATCGGCGCTGTAATTGATGGTGCGCGCACCACTGGTCAGGTCGAACTGCCGTGTGGTGACGGACTGGCGACGCACACCGGCGGTAAAATGAACCCGGTCATCAAGGAAGCTAAGCGTATCAGCAAGGAAATAGCTGGTCAGGTCGTTGGTGTTACGCAGGCCGGGATCGTTCAAATCGCCGGTGGCCGCCCCCAGCGCCGGATAGGATGACGGCGTTTCGCCATAGATATTGCCGCTGTTCCGCGCAAAACCGCTGGCAAAGGCCCAGGCCTGGTGGCTTTTGTTCCACATGCCAGATGCGCCGACATTCAGTTCATGTGAGACAGCGAACGTATCAAATTTTATGCGCGCCCCGCCCATTGCCGTGTTGGTGGTATCGTTGCGCACAATATAGGAACTGCTATAGCTCATGGAACCATCGGTACCGTCAATCCGCGAGGTGGAATAAATACCGGATTCTTCCATATGCCGGGTGCCGAGTGCGATATAGCCCATGACATTTTCATTGAAGTCATGTTCGACACGGCCCTGAATGAAATCATCCTGCAAATCGGCCCAGGTGCCATCGGCGTTGAAATTATGCGAGGCGGAGGGCGCATCGGGAATGCTGGTAAGCGCGCTGTTGAGCGTGATGGAGGTGCGGCCATGATCGGTGTTTTTTTCGTTATGACCGCTATCGATGGTGATGCGGGTATCATCACCGCGATAATCAAATGACAGGGCGCCGGCGATGGTTTCACGCTGCTCGTCGTCGATTGCGGTATTGCCGTTGCTGTATTTCAGATTGGCGCGAATGCCAAACTGGTTGTCCTTGCCAAAACGGCGACCGACATCAAGATGGCTGCCCACTTCGCTATCCATGCCATAGGTCGTGGTCAGGCGGGTGATCGGCGTATCGGTGGCGCGTTTGGGCACCAGATTGATCGACCCGCCAATGCCGCTGCCGCCCGGTGACATACCGTTCAAAAAACCCGATGCACCTTTGGTGACTTCAACCCGCTCATACATCGAAACATCGACCAATTGGCGCGGTGCCGTGCCATACAGGCCATCCAGCGACACATCGTCGCCATCCAGCACAAAACCCCGGATCATGTAACGGTCGCCCGACCCGCCATAGCTGTAGGAGGTGATCACACCGGGGTCATTATCAACCACATCGGCAATGGTATCGGCCTGCTGGTCCCGGATCAGTTTTTCGGTATAGGCCGAACTGTTGATGGCGGTGTCAAGCACATCTTTGTTGCCCAGAACACCGGCACGCCCGCCCGTGGCAACCTGGCCGCCCGCATAGGCGGGCGGGGTGGCATAGGCGGGCGGGGTGGGATCACCTGCTTCCTGTTCGGCCTGGCCTTCAATGGTGATCGGCTTCAGTTTGACGGCCTTATCCTCGGCCCCGGCCTGTTGCGATGATGTGGTTTCCTGAGCAGAAACAGAGGGGACAGAAAGGGCAAGCAGGCTTGCCGATGCCAGCAGCGCGACCGCAAACGGGCTGCGACTTTTTGCAGAAAGTGACATGTCGATTTCCCAAGAATTTCACGCAGGTCTTCTGACCTGCAAAACTGCCCTCCAGTTATCACTATTGATAATTAATCTCAATGATAATGATCATGACTATCAATAGCGATATAATTGCTCAATTTCACAATTTCCCGTTTCAGACAAATAAAACCTGTGCGTGTTCATTTTGGCGAAATTTGCCGAAACTGCTCCTAATGCGTGTTTTTTGCGCCATGACATGCAAAAGGGCTGACGAAAATGCCCTTTCGTCAGCCCTGCCGGGAAATCTGGAAAGTGAAATATTGCGAACGAGTCGCAGAAGGAACAGATCAGTCCTGATAGATCATTTTATGGGTCATGCCGCCATCAATGCGCAGGGTTTCCCCGGTGATAAAGCCGGATTTTTCCCCATCGAGCAAAAAGGCAACCGCATTGGCAATATCGGCCGGAATACCAACACGCCCTGCCGGATGCTGGCTTTTGTCGGTTTCGCTATGGACCGGCGTGCTGCGGTTGGCTGATTTTTGCCAGTCCGCAACCTCGATCCAGCCCGGCGCAATGGCATTCACGCGCACCGCGCCAGAAAGGCTGACGGCCATGGCGTGGGTCAGCGCGACAATCCCGCCTTTGGTGGCAGCATAGGCCTCGCTATTGGCTTCGGACTGAAAGGCGCGGGTGGAGGCCATATTGACGATGGCACCCTTGTTTTTGCGCAAATGCTGGGTGGCGTGTTTGGCCGCCAGAAACGCCCCGCCGAGATTGACATTGATCACGCGAAGCCAGCTTTCCCAAGCCAGATGTTCAAATGGGCCATTATCGGGGTTGGCGATGCCGGCATTGTTAACCAGCCCGTCTATCCGGCCAAAGCGGTCAATCGTGCGCTGAATGGCAAGGGCAACATCATCCTCATTCGCGACGTCCCCGGCAAAAAACAGGCAGCGTTCCCGCTTTTCGGTGCTCAGGGCCTCCATTGCCTTGCGGCCTGCTTCTTCATCAAGATCAAACATCATGACTTTCCAGCCCGCATTCAGCAAATGCAGACTGATGCCCAAACCCAGCCCCTGAGCGCCACCGGTGACAAAGGCGACCCTGGGATGTTGCGTGTCGTTCATCTGTTTATCGTCCTGTTTGATGGTGGGGGTGATCCCGGTATCAGAATTGCAAAACCGGTTTTTCCAACCGGCCGGGCTGATGAAAAAAGGTAAGGGCGTCTTTCCAGTCTGCCAGGTCAAAAACGGCCAGGGGCGGCAGGCTGGCATCGTTTAATAACGGCCAGAGCTGATCAAACCAGCCCTGCCATTTTGCCGGTGAAACCGTTTCCAGCCGGTCGCGCAGATGAAACCGCTGAATGCGTGCCACGGCATTTTCCGGCAAAGCAAATAACTGACCTGACAATAGCCCATAGGACACCATAATGCTGCCTTCTGGCATATGGGTCAGCAAATGCCGGGCAAGGTCGCCGCCCACGGCATCAAACACAATATCGGCGCTGTTGGCCGCATCAACCAGGGCGGCTTCGTCGGTCATATCAACGGGATGGGCGCCAAGGCCCTCAATGCCGGTTTTGCGTGTGGCGCTGCGGTAAATGCCGGTAACAGAAGTCGCCCCCTGTGCCAATGCCCACTGGGTCAACAGGTCTGCACAGGAAGACCCGGCAGCAGTAACAACGATGTTTTTGCCCTTCACCGGCCAAAGATCAAGCATCAACCATGCCGCCAGCGGATTGATATAACCGCGCAGGGCAATGTCATCACTGATATTGTCGGGTACGGCGACCATCCAGGCAGGGTCTGCATCAACAAAGTTTTGCCAGGTACCGGTTGCGCGCAGGGGTAATACTCGCTGCCCAACAGAAAACGGGCAGATGTCACCCGCCGAATTTTCAACAATGGTGCCCAGCCCTTCATACCCGGCAATTTGCGGTGGCGAAACACGGTGGCGATAGGCCCCCGTCACCGGGATCAGATCGGACGGGTTAACGGGGGATGCCATCATTTCCACCCGGACCAGCCCGCTTTGAAGCGGTTTAAGCGGGGCCGTTTCAAGGCCAAGAACGTCAAGCGGGTCGCCAAACTGCCGATACCAAAGGGCCGAATTCTTCATGTTTATCTGCCTGTTGCCAGAAGGTGCGTCCTTGAACCTAGTGCGTTTGACAGATAACAGCCAGCCCGGTTTCTGGCAAAAAAGCAACCGGGCTGGCGATGGTGAACATTCAGGACCGATCAGGGTACCAGCAGGATCGCCCCGCTTGTGGTTCGGCTTTCGGCCAGTTCGTGGGCGGCAGGCGCGTCCTCAAGGGCAAAACGCGCCGCGATTTCCACTTTGACAAAGCCTTTGGCGATGGCGTCAAACAGATCGCCCGCATTGGCGCGGAAACGTTCCGGGTCCGCATTATGCGGAAAAACCGATGGCCGGGTTAAAAACAGGCAGCCCTTTTTATTAAGGATTTCCGGCGAAATATCCGGTGCCGGGCCAGATGCCGCACCAAACAGCACCACCATGCCAAAAGGCTGTGCCAAGTCGAGCGACTGCAGAAAGGTGTCTTTGCCCACTGAATCATACACCACGCGCGCCTTGCGGCCCTTGGTCGCATCAAGCAGTTCTTCCATCCAGTTTTCGTTGCGGTAGTTAATGGCGATATCGCACCCCGCCGCACGCGCAATGGCACATTTTTCGTCCGAACCTGCGGTCCCCACCACAAAGGCCCCCAATGCCCTGGCCCAGCCCGACAGGATTTGCCCCACACCCCCTGCGGCGGCATGGATAATCACCATATCGCCTGCGTGAACCGGGCAGGTATGTTTGAGCAGGTACTGCGCCGTCATGCCCTTGAAAATCGTGGCGGCGGCCTGTTCGTCCGATACTGTATCGGGCAGGGGTACCAGCTTGTCCGCGTTGACATTGCGCAAATCGGTATAGGCGCCAAGGCCCGCATTCATATAGGCTACCCGCATGCCAGGTTTAAGGTGGGTGACGTTGCGGCCAACGGCCTCGATCACGCCGGCGGCTTCATGGCCCAGCGGGCTGGGAAGCGAAAGCGGATAGGCACCGCTGCGTTGATAGACGTCGATAAAGTTAAAACCGATCGCGGTTTGGCGGATGCGGACTTCATCGGGGCCGGGGGCACCCAGGGGAATGTTTTTGACAATCATGTTCCCGGCGGGGCCATGTGTGTCGATCATGATTTGACGGGCGGTAAGATCGGGCATGGTATGCTTCTTTCTTCGTGACGTCGGATAAATCCGATTTGACCGAATAAAAAAGCGCCAGACAACAGCATTTGTTGCCCGGCGCAAGGGAGGGTGAAACATCGGTTGGCGGCAGGGCGCGTGCAACGAAGGTGCCGCCACTGCCGCAACCCGTCCCCCGGGAGATTATTTTGCATTACCCTTGAAGGTATCGGCATATTGGGTACGCAACTGTGCCTTTTGCACCTTGCCCATCGTGTTGCGCGGTAATTCGTCAATTTTCCAGATGCGTTTGGGCACCTTGAATTTCGCCAGCTTGTCCTGGGTGCGGTTGATCAGTTCCTGTTCATCAAACCCGTTGGCATTGGCAGGCACGATCACGGCGGCAACCGCCTCGCCAAAATCGGGGTGGGGCAGGCCAAAGACGGCGACTTCACCCACCTCGTCATACTCGCCAATTACTTCTTCGACTTCCTTGGGATAGACGTTAAAGCCACCCGAAATGATCAAATCCTTGTCGCGGCCAACAATGGTGACATATCCGTCCGCGCCCAGGGTGGCGAGGTCGCCGGTGATAAAGAACCCGTCTTTGCGAAATTCGGATGCGGTTTTTTCCGGCATCTGCCAGTACCCCTTGAACACATTGGGGCCGCGAACTTCCAGCACGCCAATTTCGCCATGCGGCAGGATATTGCCATCCTTGTCGCAGACCCGGGCTTCAATACCGGGCAGGGCCGGGCCAACCGCACCGGGGCGGCGTTCGCCATCCAGCGGGTTGGATGTGTTCATGCAGGTTTCGGTCATGCCATACCGTTCCAGAATTTTATGGCCGGTGCGTTCAAAAAACTGGTCATGGGTTTCCGCCAGCAGCGGGGCGGATCCCGAAACAAACAGCCGCATGTTCGACGTAACATCACGGGTGAAGCCGGGATGCGCCAGAAGGCGGGTATAGAATGTGGGAACACCCATCAATACGGTGGATTTCGGCAGGCGTTCAATCACGTCATCGGCATCGAATTTGGACAGCAGGATGATCTTGCCACCATTAAGCAGCATGATATTGACCGCCACAAACAGCCCGTGCGTGTGAAACAGCGGCAGGGCATGCAGCAAAACATCACCCGGCTGGAACCCCCAGGCTTTATGAAGGGTCAGGGCGTTTGACGTCAGGTTGCCATGACTGAGCATTGCGCCCTTGGAACGCCCCGTTGTGCCCGATGTATACAGGATGGCTGCAATATCATCTTCGGTGACATCGGCAATGTCGGTGCTGGCGTCCGCACTGGCGGCTTGGTCATTCAGGGTGCCATCGCCCTTGGTGCCCAGGGTCAGAACGGCGGCAACGTTGTTTTTGCGGGCAAGGTCCTGGGATGTTTCAAGGCGGTTCGGGATGCAAACAAAAACGCGCGGGGCGGCATCGCCCAGGAAATAGGCAATTTCATCACCAGTATAGGCGGTATTGAGCGGCAGATGAATGGCACCCAGTTGCAAACAGGCCAGATAAAGCGCAATCACATCGGATGATTTATCGACCTGAACGGCAACGCGGTCACCCTTGACCACACCATGAGACGCCAGAACGCTGGCATAGCGCCCGGTAAGGTCCAGAAGTTTGTCAAAGCTGACTTCGGACCCGTCATATTCCACCAGAAACGGGCGCGAACGATCGGCCGGGAACCGTTTGATGAATTCTAAAAGCAGGTTTTGTGACATGAAAGGCTATCCTTGATTTCCGGCAAGCTGTGAAACGGCACGCGAAAGCGCGATTTTGCCGTCATTAACCAGTGATTCGTGGTTTCGTTCAATATCATTCAAATGATAGGCGTAATTCACCATGATCCCGCCGGACTGGCGCAGTCCCTTGGTGGAAATGTCGCCCATCCAGTTCAGGCGTTCAAGCCGCGCCCCATTGCCCAAATGAAAACGTGCCGTTGGGTCCATCGGCGCTTTGCCACGTTTGGCATGGGCCAGGTAACGGGCACAAAGCTGCATGGCGTTTTTTTTCAGGGCTTCGGCACGGGCGGCATCATTTACCCAACTGTCATCTTCCATTGCCTTCAGGATTTCGGCCGCCTGCTTGGCATCGTCAGTGTCGGATTTTTGCCGGGTGCGCAGCCATCCCATAAAACCGGGAATGGGCGACAGGGTGGCAAACTGTTCGAGTTTGGGAAATTCGCGTTTAAGCTCCTCGACCACCTGTTTGATCAGGAAGTTGCCAAAGGAAATGCCGCGAAGGCCGGTCTGGCAGTTGCTGATCGAATAGAAAATGGCGGTATTGGCCCTGGATTGTGCGGTTTCATCAATTTCCGGGGCCAGCAGCGCCTGCACACTATCGGCCAGACCATGCACCAGGGCGACTTCGACAAATATCAGCGGGTCATCGGGCATGGCGGGGTGGAAAAAGGCAAAGCATTTGCGGTCATCGGCCAGGCGGCGGCGCAAATCATCCCAGCCCTGAATTTCATGTACCGCCTCATAGCGGATCAGTTTTTCCAGGATCGATGCCGATGTTTCCCAGTCAATATGGCGCAGTTCCAGAAAACCCCGGTTAAACCAGCTTGTCAGCAAATGCTGCATATCGGCATTAAGGGGTTCAAGATGGCGGTTTTCCTTAAGCGCATTCAGCAACGAATTGCGCATATCAACAATGGCGCGTGTGCCCCCCGGTGCCATGTTGATGCGGCGCAGCAGCTCCTGACGGGCGGGTTCCGATGCCTGGGTCAGGGTGGCAAGGTTGCTTTCAGTGGGATCGGCTTTATAGGCCTCTGCGGCTTCGATCACGGCAATGCGGTCGGCGGAAAATTCGTTCTGCATTATGTTGAAAAAACGCAGATGCTCGCTTTCCGCCAGATCTTCCCAACCCCGCACCACTTCGCGGGCGAGCGCCGTACCACGGGCTTCGCCCTTTTGCGAGACCAGATCATGGCACAGGGTTGCCAGGCGCATGAACGGGTCCTGCGGGGCGCTGAGTGGCAGGTCAAGCAGCTCGCGCCCGCGATCGGCGATGGATGAAATCCAGTTACGAACGGACATGCGTGACATTAGCGGCCTCCTCCGATCATGGCGTTGGGCAGCCAGGTGGCAATTTCAGGGAACACACACAGGATGAGGATGGCAACAAACATGCAGCCAACATAGGGCATGGCACCCTTCAGGATGGTTTGCAGGCGAATATCCGGCGCAATGCCGTTAATCACATACAGGTTCAGGCCAACTGGCGGAGTAATCAGGCCGATTTCCATGTTGATCGTCAGGATCACGGCAAACCAGTACGGGTCAAACCCGGCATTGATGATGACCGGCAGCAGGATCGGGGCCGACATCAGGATCACGGCAACCGGCGGCAGGAAAAACCCGCTGATCAGCAAAAACACATTGATGAAGGCCATCAGGACCCAACGATTGACATCAAGGTCGGAAATCCAGTGGGCGATGGACTGGGTGATAAACAGGCTGGACAGCATGTAACTAAACAGGCCCGCCGCCCCGATAATCAGCAAAATCATCACCGATTCACGGGTGGTATCGCGCAGAATGTGCCAGATTTTGCCAGGCTGCCACATGCGATAGACAATCACCGCGGTAATCAGACAGAACAGCGCGCCAACTCCTGCCGTTTCCGACGGTGTTGCCACCCCGCCATAAAGGGCGAACAGCACAGCGGCAATGATGACCAGAAAGGGCAGAATGCGCGGCAGGATTTCAAACTTTTCTTTCCAGCTATAGGAAACCGATGCCAGCGCCGTGCCCGCATGGCCCTGCCGCCAGGTGGAATACAGCGACCAGGTCATAAACAGGGCCGTCACCATCAGGCCCGGCAGCAAACCGGCCAAAAACAGGCGGCCAATCGATGTTTCGGTGGAAATGCCATAAATGATCATGGTGACGCTGGGCGGGATCAGAATGCCAAGCGTGCCGCCTGCGGCAATCGACCCCGATGCCACGGTATCGGGAAAGCCGCGTTCACGCATGGCGGGAATGCCCATTTTGCCAATCGCGGCACAGGTCGCCGGGGATGACCCCGACAGGGCGGAAAATATGGCACACGCCCCCAGATTGGAAATCACCAGCCCGCCGGGAACACGGGTCAGCCAGCGATCCAGTGCGGAATAAAGATCGCCGCCCGCGCGCGAGGACGCCACAACCGCCCCCATTAAAATGAACATGGGAATGGCAAGAACTTCAAAACTTTCCAGTTTGCCAAACAGGATTTCGGGCAATAGTGGCAGCGACCCGACGCCATCAAATATCATGAGAAAGCCGACACTGATCACCAGAAGGCCAATGCCCACCGGGATGCCGGAAAAAAGAACAAGGGTGGTCGCGATGCCGACAAGGGCAGCAAGAAGCAGGGGATCCATCAGGTGCTCTCCTTATACGGCGTCTTCGGGAATGTCGAAGGGCGTGGTGCGGTTTGTGACCAGGCCCAGCAAATCGGCCAGGAATTGCAAAAACAGCAGGCAAAAGCCAATGGGCAGGGCGCTATAGGGTTTCCACAGCGCAACCCCCCAGACCGTTTCGGACCGCCAGCCGCCGGTATAGGCATCGATCACCAGTTCGATGCCGTAAAAGCCAAACAAACCGCTGATCGCCAGACCGAACAAAAGAATGATCACGGCAAGGATTTTGCGGTTGCCGCGTTTCAGATACATCGGCAGCAGGTCAACATTCACATGCCCGCGGATCATTTGCACATAAGGCAGGCCGACCAGGGTTGCGCCAATCATGAGGAAAATCACCGCTTCGGTTTGCCAGACGGTGGAGGCATTGAGCACATAGCGCATATACACCAATTGGCAAATGATCAGCATGGCAATGGTAAACATGGCCGCCGAGGCCGCACCGCACAGTTTTGACAGCAGATGCACACCATGAATGAACGCACCAATCGCCCCGCCTTTGGGTGGGGTGCCACGGCCCTGATGTGTGGATGTGTTTTCTGGCAGCGGTTCAACATCGGGCGGGGGTGGAAACGGGGAACTTGATGATTTTGTCTGCACAATCCGGGTACTCCCGTAAGGTTCGGGCATATCAATCGGAAGCGACGGGGAATGGGGGGCGGCGTTGGACACGCGTGGCCTCCTTATGCAAGATTTTATCGGAAGACCGGCACCGTGATCGGGCACGGTGCCGGAACCGCATCATTTTACCGACAGGGCCAGGTCAAGCAGTTCCTGTCCGCCGGGGGTTTCCTTGACAAACTCGGCATACGAGGTTTTCTTCGCCAGATCCTGCCATTTCTGGAAGTCCTCATCGGTCAGATCGGCAATTTCAACGCCATTCTCCTTGAAAACATCAACGCTGGTCGCATCTTCCTTGCGGCCTTCGGCATCGTAATAGGCTTCGGCCTTTTTCGCCGCAGCAGCCAGGGCATCCTTTTGCGCGTCATTGAGCGCATCATAGCTTTTCTTGGACATCAATACCGGCTGATACATGAACCACAGGGCATTGTTCCCCGCCGGGGTGTAGCATTTCACCTGTTCATAAAGGCGATAGGACACGAAACTGGACGAACTGGTATTGGCGGCATCCAGAACGCCGGTTTGCAGGGCCGGATAAATTTCCGAGCTGGGCATGGCGGCAATCGACGCACCGGCCCCCTGAAGCATCTGTTCAAACGACTTGCCCGCCGCCCGAATTTGCAGGCCTTTTACGTCGTCCGGGGTGCGGATGCAGCCCTTGGTCGAGGCAAAACCACCGGCCAGCCAGCCATGCGCCACGGTCACGACGCCGCTGTCATTCAGAATCTTTTCCAGACGTGCCATGAATTCGGATTTGTTCATGCGATTGGCGTGATCATGGTTTTTGATCAGGGCGGGCATCAGGGTCAGGTTGAATTCGGGGTGGCGGCCCCCGGCATAGGCCAGCGGATAAATGATCATATCAAGCTGACCACGTTCCATCGGTGTCCACTGTTCCTTGGCCTTGAACAGCGACCCGGACGGAAAAATCTGGATATCCAGATCCACATCGGCCGCCTTGACTTCTTTGGCGATAATTTCGGCCACCTTGTTGCGCACATCGCTGGTGGACCATTGATGGGAAAGTTTCAGGGTGGTGGCCGATGCAATGCCGGACATGCCAAAGGCGGTTGCCGCCATCGCCAGGGCGGCGACGGATGCTTTGAGAGACGAGCTAAAAATCTTCATCAATTCCTCCCGGATGAAGCTGCGTTCTTGAATAGTCGCATATGCGCGTTACGCGCTTTTTATTGTGGCTTTGTTCGCCATATGAGAAAGCGTTGCAGATTCCTGGCATGCTGTCCATCGGTTTTTGTATACCAGATTGACCTTTTGCAATGCCACATGGAAGAAAGGGGCCTGAACATTGTAAATGGCGGTTTTCCCCGGTTTCACATTTCGCAATGCAGCGCGGCTTGCGGGTTTTTTACGACCGAATTTCTTTGAAACACACCGGAATATATGTTCTGGTATACCACGCTTGGGCTTTTACGGAGGGTGCTGCATGGCGCGAAATGGCAAACTGGCGGAAGAACTGGTTCAGGCGCTGGAACGTGATATTGTCACCGGCGTGCTTCAACCTGGCGACCGGCTCGATGAACGCGGGTTAAGCGAAAGGTTCAATGTGTCGCGCACCCCGGTCCGTGAAGCATTGCAGTCTTTGGCGCGCAGCGGGCTGGTTGCCACCCTGCCACGTCGCGGAACTGTGGTGGCCTCCATTACCATTGCCGAACTGATTGAAATGTTCGAGGTCATGGCCGAGCTTGAGGCGATGTGTGCCCGCCTGGCCGCACGGCGCATGGCAAAGGCCGATATTGACCGGCTTTATGACCTGTCGGCCGAATGTGATGCCTTGCGCGGGCAGGTCGATGCCGATGCCTATTATGCCGCCAATGTGCGCTTTCACGAGGCGATTTATGCCGGCTGTCGCAATTCCTATCTGGAAAAACAGACCAAAACGGTCCGCAACCGGCTTTCGCCCTATCGCCGTTTGCAGCTCCACAGGCCAGGCCGGGTGGAAAAATCCAACAATGAACATGCCGAAATTTTGGATGCCATTGCCGGTGGCAAGGCCGATCTGGCCGCCGATCTGATGCGCGCCCACCTTGCGGTACAGGGCGAAGCCCTGAATGATTTGCTGGCGATGGTGCCGCGTGCCTTTCTGGAGCCTTTGGCAAGTTAACGCACGATCCCCGAAAACCGGGCGTGATTTTTGCCATCAGGTGGGGTACAAACCGGCATGGCAAAAAAACAACGTTTGGATCAGATGCTTGTCGACCGGGGCATGGTCGAAAGCCTTGAAAAAGCCCGGGCCCATATCATGGCCGGGGATGTGTTTACCCGTGAACAGCGCCTGGATAAACCCGGCATGCCGGTGCGCGATGACATATCGCTTACCCTGCGCGGGCAGCCGCACCCGTGGGTGTCGCGCGGCGGGCTGAAGCTGGAAAAGGGTTTGGCGGAATTTGACATTGATGTCACCGGTTTTACCGCCATTGATGTCGGCTGTTCCACGGGCGGTTTTACCGATGTGTTACTGCAAAAGGGGGCGGCGAAGGTCTATGCCATTGATGTCGGGCAGGGCCAGCTTGACTGGAAACTGCGCAATGATGAGCGTGTGGTGGTAATGGAAAAAACCAATGCCCGCCATGTAAGCGCAGAAATGATCGCCGATCCCATTGATATTGTGGTGTGTGATGCCAGCTTCATTGGTCTGCGCACGGTTTTGCCTGCCAGTATGGAGCGGGTAAAGCCCGGCGGGTATCTGGTCGCGCTGATCAAACCGCAATTCGAGGTCGGCAAGGAACGGGTGGGTAAAAAGGGTGTTGTCCGCGAACCCGAACTGCACCAGGAAGTATGTGATACGATTTCCGACTGGCTGGCAAATCTGCCCGGCTGGTGCGTTCTGGGCATTGCGACCAGCCCGATTACCGGCCCCGAAGGCAATGTCGAATTTCTGATTGGCGGGCGCAAGGACGGCGCAATTGCCTGACGGCTTCTGATCAGGCAGCCTGCCAGCGTCCCGGACGACGATGTGCAAGGATGTGTTATCATGCAGGGTATCAGGTCACAGGCTCCATACGGGTATCGGTCGGACCCGTCCGTTCCGCCGTTTGATGATACCGGGCCGATCACGGTTATGGATGGCGAATGTGCACTGTGCTCCGTCGGGGCACGGATGATTGCGCGTTTTGACAAGGCGGGTGAATTTCGCATTTGCCGCAGTCAAAGCCCCCTTGGCCGGGCGCTGTTATCCCATTACGGCCTGTCTGCCGATGATCCCGATAGCTGGCTTTTGATTGTCGATGGCCGTGCCTATGGCTCCCTTGATGCCATTATTCGGGCGGGAAGGCGCGTTGGCGGCCCTGGTCTGTGCTTGCAGCCTTTGCGCCTGTTGCCGCGCCCGGTTCAGGACTGGCTTTATCGTATTGTTGCCCGCAATCGCTATCGTTTGTTTGGCCGGAAGGATATGTGTGGCATCCCCGATGCGGAACTTCGGGCAAGGTTGATGGAATGAAAATTGTCATTCTTGGTGGCTATGGTGTTTTCGGCTCCCGCCTGGCCGAACTTTTGCTGCGCGATGGGCATGATGTGGTCGTTGCCGGGCGTCATATGACAAAGGCCCGGTCATGTGCCGATAATCTTGGGTGTAGTGCCTTGGAACTAGATCTGCATACTTGCCCGGAACGCATATTTTCCGTCGCGCCGGATGTGGTGGTGGATGCAGCCGGACCCTTTCAGGCGTATCGTGACGATCCTTATAAAATCGCGCGGCTGTGTCTTGATCATGGTGCGGATTATCTTGATTTTTCCGATGATGCGGCCTTTACCGCAGGTGTCAAGGTGCTTGACGGGGTGGCAAGAAGATACAACCGCTGCCTGCTGTCAGGGGTATCTAGTGTGCCGGGACTGTCCTCCGTTATTGCCCGTGACCTTTGCCAGGGCCTGGACGATATTTTATTGGTGGATACGGCGATTTTGCCGGGTAATCGTGCGCCGCGAGGTACATCGGTAATATCGGGCATTGTGGGGCAGTTGGGCACGGTCTCGCGTGTTTGGCGCGGTGGGGTCTGGCGCGATCAGGCGTGTTGGAGCGACCCCCGAAATCTGTGCCTTGCTGGGAATTTGAAACGTACGGCACGGTTTATCGAGGTACCCGATATTCGCCTTTTCCCCGACTTTTTCAAGGCAAGGTCGGTGATGTTTCGCGCCGGGATGGAATTGGGCATTTTTAATGCGGCGATGTATTGGCTGGGGAAACTGCGCCGTCGCTGGATGTTTGATGTAACGCCTTTTCGTGTCGGTATTATCCGCAAGATGGCCGATATGCTCCTGCCCTTTGGCACAGACCGTGGGGGAATGCAGGTTGCGGTTGTCGGCACAAAGGGGGGCGAAACGGTCCGGCGGTGCTGGCGTTTGATTGCAGAAGCCGGTGATGGCCCCTATATCCCGACCATTGCCGCGCGGGTGGTGATCCGCAAACTTGCTTTGGGTCAGGTGGGGGCGGGTGCGCGTCCCTGTCTTGCCGAAACCAGCCGCGTAGAGGCCGAGCAGGCGATGACGGACCTGTCGGTGTCCTTTCAGGTGGACGAAAACCCTGCGCGCCCTCTTTTCCAATCCGTGTTGCGAGACCGGTGGTCGCTGTTGCCGCCTGAAATTCGGGCTTTGCATTCGGTTTATGATATGGAAAGTTTTTCGGGACAGGCCGAAGTAACCCGGGGGCGTTCCCTGATGGCGCGTGCGATTGCGTGGTTTTTCGGTTTTCCACCAGCCAGCCCGAAATGTGCGGTGAGTGTTACGAAAACCCGTACCGAAACAGGCGAGATCTGGCAGCGCAATTTTGGCGGCAAAATTTTTCAGTCGCGTTGTCGTGCGGCTGCCGTCCCCTATCGTTTTCGCGAGGGTTTTGGGCTGTTTAACTATGAAATGGATGTGGATGCGTCTGATGCGGGCATCGAATTGCCGGTGCGTCGCGGATGGTTCATGGGGGTTCCATTGCCACGTTTTTTGCTGCCCAAAAGCGACAGCCGTGAATATGTGCAAAATCGCACTTTTCATTTCGATGTAAAGTTAACTGCGCCGTTGGGAATTGGGTTGATTGTGCGATATCGCGGGTCTTTGCATCCTGATGGCAAGGTGCATTTACCGGGGCATGCCCGTGCCAAAGGTTGAATATTGTGGTGTTCCGGGGGCAGGCAAAAAAACAGGCCTTCATGCTGATCGTGCGTGAAGACCTGCTTGGGGTTTGTGGGGGACGGGTTTGTTTATCGGCTTATTGCCTTACCATTCAAAACGGCCGCCCAGGATAAAGCTGTGTTCGGTCTGCCTGGCTCCGAAAGACGGGTTGTAGCTGGCAAAAGCCTGGAAAGAGTCGCCAAATTTGAGCGCCGTGCCGATTTTGGCCGCCAGCATGTTTCGGTCCTTTGGCGTGCCATTAACAACAAAATCACTGCCGCCGCTGGTGAAGTGCAGGGTGCTGCTGTTTTCGGTGGTGCCGATATGATGTTTCAGGGCCAGCCCCAGTTGCGGCAGCAGTTTTTTGCGATTGCCAATGTCATATTCGCTGGAAAACCGCACGCCGAGGCTGGATGTCCCGACAAGGTCGGTATCGTCATCCCGGCCCAGATTGGCCCCCGGCGCACCGGTTTCGGTAAATTCGCCCAGATATTGTTGCAACACCGAGGCGGAGACATAAGGCTCGAACCACATGTTCTGCTCGACCTGAAAGGCTCGGGCCAGTTCGGCATCGGCTGACAGGCTCTGATCGGTGTAGCTGGCTTTGGCCGATTGGTCAAAACCGCCGATTTTCAGGTCGCGGCGGCTGTCCGATGCAATGCGACTCCAGGCAAGCTGGCCACTGGCCCGCCAGTCATCTTTGCGGTATTCCCCATATATACCGGCGGTAAAGGTGTCGGTATCGATGCGGGAGCGGATCGCACTTTGCTCGCTATTGCCATTGATATAGCCAAAGAACACGCCCAGGGTCATTTCCTGTGTTATGGCTCTGTCATAACCGCCAATAATCCCCAGCCAGTCATAGCTGGTTTTGACGGATTCCGCATCGGCATCAATAATGCCCCGGCCACCCACTGTTTGCGACCATAGACCATTGGGGGCTTTGTCTGATGATGATGTTGTCGGGGTATCGGACCAGCCCAGCGACGCGCTTAATGGCTGTGTCACATCAATCATGCCTTGGGGCTGGGCAAAACCGGCCATTTCGGCGGCTGAAAAGGCGAGGCCGGCCTGCGCACCGGAACGGGTTGATGTGCGCAGGGCGGTCAGGCGGGTGCCAACCTGCTGGCTGACCTGCTGGTTCAGGTTAACGCTGGATTGCTGCGTGATGGGGTAAATGTTGCCGGTCAACTGGGTATAGGCTTCCTGCACCGCCTCTTCGGACAATGAAAGAAGATTGTTAAGCAGCGTATCTGCCCCCTGAAGGCTGTTCAGAACCGTCGCAACGGATTTCTGGTTGGGGGTTTTGGCAACATCGACATAACCTGATGTATTGCGCTTGAGGGTCAGCGTCACATCGTTGCCAGTACCACCCGCATAATTCACACTGGCATCGTAAAAGGCCAGATCGTCGGTGACGGAGGCAAAGGTACCGTTAATGGCGGATATGCTTTGATTGTCGATAATGACCTGGACATATTCGTTTTGCGCGAAATTGCCTTGCAAACCGGCAATGGAAAGGCTGGCGCCACTGATTGTGACGGTTCCGTTATTCTGAACCACCACCTTGTCCATGCTGCCGGTGTCATTGATCTCGATCTTGAGGGTTGAACCGCTGTTGAGTGCGTAATTGCCATTGACCGTTTGGGTGCCGACGCCATTGTTGCCCGGTGTATGGTTCGCACCAGACAAGACCGAAAGGGCACCGAGCGTACCGGTGCCGCCAAATGTGCCCTGGCTAACCGTGGTGTCACCGGCATAGCTGTTATTCCCGGTCAGGAGCAACTGACCACTGCCCGTTTTGTTCAGAGACCCCGTGCCCGAAACAGCCCCGGCAAGCGTTAGCACGGTATTGTTTGCCGTATTGATCGTGCTTGTCTTGTTCGCATTCAGGGTGACATTTTGCGCCTTTGTGAAGGTGCCGGTACTTGCAAGCGTGCCACCATCCAGAACAAGGTTTGCGCTGCCAAGGTTGGCCTGGGAGGCCACCGATAATGTGCCGCCGGAAAGGGTCATTGTGCCGGTAAAACTGGTGTTGTCTCCTGTCAGTCGCGTAGTGCCGGCGATTGTTCTGACTGTGCCTTTGCCATCTTCTTTCGACACCATTGCATTTGCAAATTCGTAATCCGTTTCGGTGTGATTGAAGATGATGGTGCTGGTGCCGCCATAGAATTCGACGCCGTTGGTGGTTGTAACCGTGCCTGCGGCAACGGCTGCACTGTTGGCATCGGCACCAATATTCAGGGTGCCGTTTGCATCTGCGGTAAAGCCCATGCGCAAAACATCGGCCATCGCGAATGTGGCACCGTTTTGCACCGTAATGGTGCCGGTCCCGTCAACGCCGATATAACCCTTACCGGAAAAAGTGTCTGATATGGACGACAGTTTTGTCCCGCTCCCGGTAACAAGAATGCTGCCGGTGGAGCCGGTATCATTGCCAACCCCGACAACCGACGCCCAAACATGCGCGCCGCCTGAAACGGTCAGTTCACCGGTATTGTTGCTGGGACCATTGCCGCTGCCGCCAACATAAAGGGACAAATGGGCGTTCCAGGTGGTGTTTTCACCGGTCACGGTCATGGATGCCTTGTTTTCATCGCCGACACCGTCGCCATTGACATAACCGGCATCTGATTCCAGCGTGGCACCATCCGAGATTGTGGCTGTACCGGATTCAACGCTGAAAAAGCCGTCCGCACTTTCCCAGTCTGCCGGGGTACCGCTATGTGCCGTGCCGATTTTGATGTTTGTGCCACTGCCCGAGGCGGTAAAGGTGGCGCTGTTCAGGTAAATACCGCCAGAAACTGTTTCAAGTTCCGCGCCATTCTTGACCTCGAACGTGCCTTTCTTGAAGTTGACGTGAGATTCTGACGTCAGTTTCGAGCCGCTATCGGTGATGGAAATCGATCCTGTTCCTGCATCGGTAGAGGTTCTGACCTGATAGACTGAAACCGTGCCGCCACTGGAGATATTCACCTTTCCCTCGCCCAGATAGCCGATGAGAAGGGCCGTGCCATTGTCATTCCAGACGGCATTGGGGCCTGTCACGTTTATAATCGAGTTCGATCCCGTATCGATGCCGACAAATGTTTCTTTTGCCGTCGGCCCTTCACGTGTGCCGCTGTTCAGAATGGCCCCCGTGCCGATATTCAGAACAGTGTCGCCAGAGGTTGGAGCAACACCAAGCCGGAGTTGTTCATAGGTTTCCGTGCCTGAAACAGTATGACTGCCGGTGCTTAAGAACAAATCTGCGGCCAGGGCCGGTCCGTGCAAACACAAAATATCCGTCGCCACAGTGGCCAGTAAAATAAGTGTCGTTTTTCTGCGTGATGAATTGAGCATGCTTCCCCCTTTAAGTCATGATCATCGCGGTGCCAAATGATCGCCCTGTGTTTGAATGATTCCCTGAAGTTCCCCGGTCTCATAAACCTGCTGTTTGACGTGCTTTTCTGATCAAATTAACATAACTGTAATGTAGAATATCTACAGTGTTACAAAGAATGCACGTCGCCAAACCGCCAAATTTGAAACCACAAGCACATGGTTCGGATCTGGCAGGCAAAAGCGATGTTTGCAGGCGGAAGGCACGTTAATTCCAGGATGATTATGTAAAAACGGGTCCCTATCCGTTTATTACATGTTTCTACTATAGTGGTATTCGTTACGGGGGAAAAGAAAGATGTTGGTTCACCTAAGGGTAGGTTTTTCACCAAAGGTATCGTTTTTTCTCGAATTTGCCGGTTTTTCAGGCACAGAGAATCTGGTGACGTGAACTTCTCAACTCATTCTAATGATTAAAATTTGCATGACCAAGTGCTGATATGGCGCCAAGCGCCAGTTCGCGTAACGCTGGCGTTGCCTGGTCGCGGATTTTAAGTGCGATGTCGATGGGCGGGAGGCCGGGCAGGTCTGTGCTGTTGATGATATTAAGGCCCTCATGCCGGGCGGTGCAGGCGGGCATGACACCAATGGCATGGCCGCCGCGCACAGCGATTACCAGCATGGAATTGGCGTTGCTGCTGTGGCTGACGCGATGGGGAATATCATTTTGGTCCAGGGCGGCAAGGCCGCTTTGCCGGACCGAACAGGCATCGTGATAGACCGCGACGGGCAGCGGGCGCTGGTGGATGTCAAAGTCCGACAGGCCAACCCATACCAGGGGTTCGGATATGACATGCAGGCTGTCGCCCTCGTTTTCGGCGGTCATGATGGCAAGGTCGAGTTCGCCCTGGGCCACGCGTTTGCCAAGGTCCACGCTGTAGCCGGCATGGCAGCTTATTTCGGTATGGGGCAGGCGCTGGGCCGCCGAGCGCAGAATTTCGGGTAAAAAGATGGTGGCATAATCATCGGGCAGGCCGATGCGCAGAACGGGGGGCGCGGCTTCCAGGAGGTCGGCGACCATGCGGTCATTCAGCCCGATAATATCCTCGGCATAGGATTTGACGACAAGGCCGGTTGCAGTTGGCGTGATGTGATTGCGATGGCGCGAAATCAGGGGCGTGCCAACGGTTTCTTCCAGGCGTTTGATCTGCTGGCTGATGGCGGGCTGGGTGCGTAATAAAATCTCGGCCGTGCGGGTAAAACTCTGGGTTTCCAGCACGGTCAAAAAGGTTCTGAGCCAGTCAATATCAACGTTTAAGAGCGCCATAAGGTTTTGTTATTTCCGTTATAAGTCGAAGCAATTTCCCTTTTGACAGCTTCACGGGCATTGTGCCGGAGCAGACAGTCAACACCTATAATCTGGCGGCTGTTCACGCGTAAAACAATGATTTTGTTATAAAGGCGACGGCAATGCACAATACCGCATGTTTGAAACGCGAAACGTTACATCCGAACGATCCGGCAAACGAGACCAGCAGCCATGCTTCTGGCGGGACAGGCGGGGCAGGCGTTTCTGCATATGGTGGTATGGTCTGGCCGGTATTGGGATTGTTGCTGGCGGCAAGCCTGATGGGGCTGGGGCCGATTTTTGTCCGCTTGTCCGGCATTTCGGCCGAGGCATCGGCTTTTTGGCGGGCCATGCTGGCCGCCCCGGTTTTTTGGGTTGCCAGTCAGGGGCTAGCCATCGTAAGCGCGAAAAAGCGCCCATCAAATATGGACGGGATCGTCTCTGACAGCGCAGCCCGCCCCGCACGCAAAACCGGGTTGCTGGTGCTGGCCGGTGTGCTGTTTGCCGCCGATTTGATGTTTGCCCATCTTGCCATTGGCATGACAACGGTTGCCAATGCAATTTTGCTCAATAACCTGGCCCCGCTTTTTGTTGGCTGTTTTGGCCTGCTGGGTTGGGCGCGCCGTCCAAGTCGCCGGTTCTGGCAGGGCCTGCCCATTGCCATGCTCGGCGCATTTTGTCTGTTTTTGGCCAGTTCGCATGGCAGCGGCTCCATGCTGGGTGATGCCACGGCAATTGTCGCTGCCGGGTTTTACGGGGCCTATTTTGTGGTGATTGCCAAGCTGCGCCAGGATCATTCCGCCCTGCAGATCATGCTCTGGAGCACGATTGTCACCGCGATTATTCTGGCCCTTTATATGCTGGTTTTTGATGGTGGCATTGGCATGCCCGCTGTTCTTGGCGGCTGGCTGGCCCTGTGTGGTCTGGCCTTTTTAACGCATATTGGCGGGCAGGGGATGGTATCGGTCTGTTTCAAGCGGGTTGATGAAGCCACCGGGTCGATCATTTTGCTGTGGCAGCCCTTTATGTCGGCCATTTTGGGGGCACTGGTGCTGGGCGAGGTTTTAAACCCGTGGCATGCGCTGGGGGCCGCCTTGGTGATGGTGGCGGTTGCCTATATCACGGTGCGTCGCCGCCGTCGGGCTGGATGATGTGCGTTAACGTCCTGATCACGGATTAAGCATCAGCCACAGCGTAATGAACGGAAAAATGACCGCCAGCATGCCAAGAAAGTTCCACAGCCGGGCGGCACGATAATAGGTTTCGGGCAGGTCGGCCTGATGATGGTCGCACGCGGTTTGCGCCAGCTTTGCCATGCGCCGTTGCAGCGGGATTAATCCCAACAGCCAGATCACGGCTGCCATGATAAACAGGAAAATGCCGCTTTGCAGGTTAAAGCGCGCGGCAAGGTCAATGCGCGCAATGTGATACAGGCCAATGCCGCCTATTGCGATCAGGACGACGCCGCCGGCGGTAAAGGCCAGATCGGTGATTTTAACCAGGCGGCAGGCAAAGGCGATGATCGCCGGATTGCGGGTTTTATCAGCCTGGTTTTTCCACACCGCACTGACAACGATATTGCCCAGAAATAATACCACCCCCAGAAGATGAATGAACTTGATAAAGGCGTAATCCATGCGGGAGCCCCCGAGTCGCAACGATTGAAACAAGCCTGCAAGCCAGAAATGACCTGTTCGCAGCCCCTTTGCAAGCAGGGATCAGGATCAGACTGTTTTGGCGTTTCGGTTTGCCGAACCTCCAAGGTCTTCGGCCAGCAGGCCAAAGACAAAATCCTGCAGGGGCTGGTCGGCGGGGGGCGAGATCATGCCATCTATCACCAGGGTGGCAATGCCGTGGGCGCGGCTCCAGGCGGCCAGCGCACGGTTATAGGCATTGGCGGCGTCGGCCAGCGTCATAGTGCCGCGCTGGTCCAGATTGGTGACAGATCGTTGCAAAATATCAAATACCGCATCGGCGGCATCGCGCAGTTCGGGATATTGATCCAGCGGCGGGCGCTCGCGGCCAAAGATCAGGCGGAAATGCTGCGGGTTTTCAATGGCAAACTCAACATAGGATGCACTAAGCGCCATGATACGTTCTTCATGGGGCAGGTTGCGCTGTGCGGTTTCTTCCAGCCGGTCGCCAAACCGTTTTAAGGCCGCAATCGCCACTGCCGCCAAAATGCCATCCTTACCGTCAAAATGGCGATAAGGGGCGGCTTCGGAAACGCCGGTCAGGCGGGCAAGGCGGCGCAACGACAGGCCGCCGGGGCCCTCGGCACGCAAAATGGTTTCGGCCTCGCGCAGCAAAACATTGCGCACATCGCCGTGGTGATATTTGGACATTTGCTCGGTTCAGTCTTTTTATGTTAATAATGTTAACATATTCAATGACTTTACGATGGTCAAGCAAAAAATCGCGGAAATCAGCCATTTTCCCGATTGAATAATCATCGCCAAATTGTGCCTGTTCCAACAGGCGCGTGATGCGGATGCGCGTATTGCAGCAGGTGCAAATCGCCCGGCTGACAAAGAAAAACGGCAGACCACGAAAGGATCTGCCGTTCTGAACGTCCGGTTTAATGTGCGAAATACGCACGATCAGGCTTTGTTCCAGCCTTCGCACTGCGCACGGTGGCGCAGCAGGTGATCGGCCAGCACGATGGCGGCCATGGCCTCGCCCACCGGGACGGCGCGAATGCCCACACAGGGGTCGTGGCGGCCCTTGGTGACAACATCAACATCCTTGTCGCTGACATCCACACTATGGCGCGGGGTCAGGATGGAGCTGGTCGGTTTGACGGCAAAGCGAATGATCACATCCTCGCCCGATGAAATACCGCCCAGAATGCCCCCGGCATTGTTGGACAGGAAAACCGGCTTGCCATCCTCGCTCATGCGCATTTCATCGGCATTTTCAATGCCGGTCAGCTCGGCGGCTTCAAAGCCATTGCCAATTTCAACGCCCTTGACGGCATTAATCGTCATCATCGCCTTGGCAAGGTCGGCATCGAGTTTGTCGTAAATCGGGTCCCCCAGGCCAACCGGCACGCCAGAGCACACCACCTCGATCACGGCACCAACGGACGATCCATCCTTGCGCAAGCCATCAAGATATTCTTCAAAAACCGGTACGGCTTTGGGATCGGGGGTGAAGAAGGGGTTGTTATCAACCTCGTCCCAGTTCCAGTTGGCGCGATTGATTTCCTTGGTGCCCATTTTAACCAGCGCACCGCGAATTTTGATGTCATCGCCCAGAATTTTGCGGGCAACGGCACCGGCAGCCACCCGCATGGCGGTTTCACGGGCCGATGAACGCCCGCCACCGCGATAATCGCGAATGCCGTATTTTTCCCAGTAGGTGTAATCGGCATGGCCGGGGCGGAACTGGTTTTTAATCTCGCCGTAATCCTTGGAACGCTGATCGACATTTTCAATCAGCAGACCAATCGGGGTGCCGGTGGTTTTGCCTTCAAACACACCCGAAAGGATTTTAACCTCGTCAGGTTCGCGGCGCTGGGTGGTAAAGCGCGACTGGCCGGGTTTGCGTTTTTCCAGATATTTCTGAATGTCGGCTTCACACAGATCCAGACGCGGGGGAACCCCATCCACCACACAGCCAATGGCCGGGCCGTGGCTTTCGCCAAAGGTGGTGAAACGAAACAGGGACCCAAAACTGTTGCCAGCCATCAGAAAATTCCAGATTTTATAGGGTTAACATTCTAAACAGACAAAACGGGCCGCCTGCGGGCGACCCGGTTTATCAGATTTTGGCGGGGTCAGGACTTGCTGACTGTGATGTCCGGGGCATCAACCTGTTTCATGCCAACGGTGTGATAACCGCAATCGACATGATGGGTTTCGCCCGTCACACCCGAAGACAGGTCGGACAGGAAGTAAAGCCCGGAACGACCAACATCATCAATCGTGACGTTGCGGCGCATTGGCGAGTTGTATTCGTTCCATTTCAGGATATAGCGGAAATCGCCAATGCCCGATGCGGCAAGCGTTTTGATCGGGCCAGCCGAAATCGCGTTAACACGGATATTATCCGGGCCAAGGTCATTGGCCATGTATTTGACGCTGGCTTCAAGGGCTGCCTTGGCAACCCCCATGACGTTGTAATGCGGCATCACCTTTTCCGCCCCGTAATAGGACAGGGTCAGCATGGAGCCGCCACTGGTCATCATCTTTTCGGCGCGCTGGGCCACGGCAGTAAAAGAATAGACCGAGATATTCATCGACATGGCGAAGTTTTCCGGCGAGGTGTCAAGATACCGGCCGCGCAACTCGTTTTTGTCGGAATAGCCAATGGCATGGACGATGAAGTCAATGGTGTCCCATTTTTCCTTCAGGGCCGCAAAGGCTGCATCGATGCTGGCAGGGTCACTGACATCGCAGGGCAGCACGATATCGCTGCCAATGCTTTCCGCCAGCGGGCGCACGCGCTTGCCAAGGGCATCCCCCTGATAGGTGAATGCCACTTCACCTCCGGCGGCGGCAACAGCACGGGCAATGCCCCATGCAATGGATTTATCATTGGCGACGCCCATGATCAGGCCCCGTTTACCGGCCATCAGGCCTGAAAGATTATCGGCGGACAGGCTCATATTTCCTCTCGTTCAGGCGATCTCTTTCCGTATCTGGTGCGCATCCCGGTCAGGGTTGCGCCCAATACTGGAGACATTCAATATTCACCGCATCCTACACAAAGCGGGGCTAAAATCAATCTGGCCTGTTTTATCTTTGCGCGGCGCGTTACTCTGTTTTGATTCTGTCACTATAGTCGGAAATTGCACAGGATTAAGCGTTTAATGGTGAATTTGCGAAAATTGCTCGATGACCGTACCGGATTCTGGCGTTATGCCTTTTTGCGGTTCCTGCATGACAAATCGCCACAACGCGCCAGTGCGCTTTCCTATACGACGCTTTTGGCGATGGTGCCATTTCTGGCAATCGCGCTCACGGTTTTGTCGGCTTTTCCGGTTTTTGATGCCTGGAAAGACCAGATTTCCAACCTGATTTTCAGTAATTTTCTGCCCCAGACGGGTTCCGAAGTGGCGGACTACCTGACCGGATTTTTGAAAAATACTGGCCGGATGACGGCGATCGGCACGATTGTGCTGGGTTTTACGGCGGTGATGCTGCTGGGATCCATCGAAACCGTGATGAACGATGTTTTCCGCGTCACAACGCCGCGCAAATTGCTCTCCCGGCTGGTAGTATTTTGGGCGCTGATCACGGTCGGGCCGTTATTGCTGGGGTTAAGTTTATCGCTGGCGTCCTATATTTTTGCCATGCGCCACTTTGTTGGCGGCGATGCGCTGGATGCGCAAATCGGCCAGCTTGGCTTTCTCGCGCCGTTCTTTTTGTCGACCATTGCCTTTTCGCTGCTGTTTTTGGGGATGCCCAACCGTGCCGTCGTGGTGACGGATGGTGTTATCGGGGGCGTTGTGGCCGCGGCCCTGTTCGAGCTTCTGAAAAAAGGATTCGGTCTTTATGTCAGCACCTTTCCGACATACCAGACGCTGTATGGCGCGGTGGCGGTGGTGCCGATTTTCCTGATCTGGATGTATCTGACCTGGATGGTGATTTTGCTGGGCGCGCAGGTGGCGGCCGCCCGTTCCGAATGGCGGGCGGCACGGGCAGCGGGCCTGGTGCCGGACCCGCGCGGCGGGTTGCCCGGCCATACCGAACGTTTGATTGCGGTATTAAAACTGCTGGAATATTTGCAGAACCGCTTTCAGAAAGCCGACAAACCGCCGACCTACCGCCATTTGTTACATGAACTGAAGATGGGCGGGCGCGATTTGAACTGGGCGCTGGCGGCTTTGCGTCGGGAAAATCTGATCGATCGCAGTGAAAAGCACCGGTGGCTTTTGTCAGGTGATTTGTCACGCCTGAAACTGGGCGATTTGATGAACAAGCTGGGCCTGTTTCTGGATCAGGACAGGTTGTTGCTGGTGGATGTCAAAAGTGGTTGGCCCCTTGAAGTGCGTGACCGGCTGATAGAGCTTCAGGACTGCCGCAAAGATATTCTTGATGTGGCCGTAAGCGCGCTATTTCAGCGTCAGCGCCCCGAAGACGGGGTGCCCGCCCCGCTTGAGCAGGGCAAAGACGATGCCAAAAGCAGGGCGGGCGACATTAATGCCGATGATATGAACAGCCAGGTGGACTAAAGGCAACGGGCCTTGCGCGGCGGCTCAGGCGTCTTTGGCAATGGCGATCAGGATGCTGCAGGGCGCATGCGCCAGCAGCGACGCCCCGGTGGAACCGCCCCACCAGCGTGAAAGTGCGCTTTGTTCGCGATGTCCCACCACAATCAGATCCGCGTTTATATCCTGGGCGACACGGCCAATTTCATTGGCGGGAATGCCATTTTCCAGGCGCGTTTCAGCCTCCAGGCCCCGATCCTTCAGCTTGGCTTTGCCTTCTTCCAGGCTGGCTTTAATGTCGGCCAGCATCCGGTCTGGCAGGTCGGAGGGAACGGCGGCCTCGGCATAAATAACGCCAATATCGGGCGCGAGAACCGCCATCAGGCAGACGTCGGCCTTGCACATGGCGGCCAGTTCCGCGCCCTGTTTCAGGGCAGCGCGGCCTTCTTGGCTTCCGTCATAGGCCAGCAGGATTTTTTTGTACATGGGGTCGCCTTTTTTGCGTGAAAAAGCAGGGCAATAAGATGAAAATTATACATCCAACCCTGCCACCTTTAACAAGAAAATTCTAATTTATTTTGCGTCAGGGATTTGGCTTGTCGGTGGTGGTTGGGGCGTTTTCTGCAATGTCGGAACCCGGATGATGGACTTCAAAGCGTAGTGGACGGCTGCCGGGATGCAAATGCAGGTCGCGCTGCGGGAAGGGGATTTCGATGTCGTTTTCCCTGAAGGCGTCCCAGACATTGAGCAACACTTCGCTGATGATGTTGCCGCGCCCGTTTTGCGGGTCGTTGATCCAGAAACGTATTTCCAGATCAACCGAATTATCGCCAAAACCGCGCAGCAATGTGTTGGGGCCGGGGGTATCGAGCACCCGTTTGCATTTGCCCGCGGCTTCATTGCACAGCGCAATCGCCTGGCGCGGGTCGTTATGATAGGAAATGCCAACGGGGATTTTCAGGCGCAGCTGAACATCGGAATGGCTCCAGTTTTCAACCTGGTTGGTGATCAGGTCCTCGTTGGGGATCAGAAACTCGGTGCCATCGCGGGTGCGAACGGCGGTATAACGCGCGCCCAGTGACTGGATCCAGCCAAAGGTATCGCCAATGGCAATCACATCGCCGGGTTTGATCGACCGGTCCAGAAGCAGGATCAGACCGCTGATCAGGTTGGCGACAATGCGTTGCAAACCAAGGCCGATGCCCACACCGACCGCACCGCCAAATACTGCAAGGGCGGTCAGATCAATGCCAATGGTGGACAGGGCAAAAAATACCGCAACCGACAGCAACACGATTTTCAGCAGCTTGACCAGCAATACCTGAACCGACGGGGTTAAGCGATGCACCCGGTTGATGCGCTGTTCAAACAGATGCGAGGCAAATGACGCCACCCACAACAAAATCGCCAGCGACAGCACAGCCTTGATCAGCCCGTAAAGCGAAATGCGGACATTGCCCAGCTCAAACGCGATGCTGTTGAGCATGTCAATCGCGGGGTTAAGCAGGCCGACAATATTCAGCGCGGCAATGCCCCAGGCAATGACGGCAATGGTCCGCCCCCAGACCGGATCATTCAAAAAGGCGCTGGCAAGGCGAATGAAAATCCAGGCGATCAGCAGGCTTGTGACCAGGCGCAGCACATTGTGCGGATAATCCATTTGGGTGGCGATGCCATCCAAAACCCAAAGGATAACGACAAAAACCAGGGGAAAAGACAGGCCGGGCAGGGTTTTGCAAAATCGTCTCAGGCCGGGAATGTGGCTCATCGCGGCTTGCCAGTTTTGCAACCGCGACAGCAGACGGGCAACTGGCTTGGTCAGCAAAATCGCCGGAACGGCGGCAAGGGCGATGGCGGCGACTTGCAACAGGATGGGCACAAGCAGCAGGTTTGCCTGAACCCATGCCACGGCCTTTTCAAGCCATGCCATTATGCGTTCGGATTGCCAGAAACCGTTCATTCATGCCCGCCTGATCAAAATGGCCGTCCGGGTGGAAGACCCCGGCTGTATCGCGGTTCAGCCGGGCGGCCCTGTGGTTCTTGTTTCCTATCCTAACATTCCTGCGCGAAAATACAGCCAAAACAGTATGCTGAGGGGAAAAAGGCATGATCAGGGTTTCATGGTGCCATGCAGGCGCAAATTATTGTGCCAGGAAAAGGCCTCTTCGATCAGGTGTGGGGTATGGCCGCCACGAACAACAGCACGATTGAAATAGTCACCCAGTTCATCGCGGTAGGACGGATGCACACAATTGGCCAGGATGGTTTGCGCCCGTTCGCGCGGGGCCAGGCCGCGCAAATCGGCCAGGCCGGTTTCGGTGATCAGAATATCCACATCATGTTCGGTATGGTCCACATGGCTGACCATGGGCACAACGCTGGAAATTTTGCCGGCCTTGGCAATCGATTTGGTGACAAAAATCGACATGTGACCATTGCGGGCAAAATCGCCCGAGCCACCTATGCCATTCATCATTTGTGTGCCGCCGACATGGGTGGAATTGACATTGCCATAAAGGTCGAATTCCAGCGCGGTATTGATGCAGATAAGCCCCAGACGGCGAATGACTTCGGGATGATTGCTGATTTCCTGGGGCCGTAAAATAAGCTGGTGTTTATAACGGGCCAGATCGGCAATCACCTGTTCATAGCGCGACTGCGACAGGGTGACGGAGGAGCCGGAGGCAAAATCCAGCTTTCCGGCATCAAACAGGTCGAATGTCGAATCCTGCAGGACTTCGGAATACATTTTCAGGCCATGAAACGGCGTATCGATAAAGCCGTGCATGACTGCATTGGCAATGGTGCCAATGCCCGCCTGAAGCGGTTGTAATTCGTTGGTCAGGCGGCCGCTTTTGACCTCGTATTTCAAAAAGTCGGCCAAATGCCCGGCAATGGCACGGGTATCTTCATCGGGCGGCAAAACGGTCGAGGAGCTATCGGCCTTGCGGGTGACAACAATGGCAACGATTTTGTCAGGATCGACCGGAATGAAGGGAAAACCCACCCGGCTTTCAGGCGAGACAACCGGTACCGGCTGGCGTGTCGGGCGGCGCGAGGGGATATAAATATCGTGCAGCCCTTCCAGTGTTTCGGATTGCGTCAGGTTAATCTCGACAATCACCTTTTTGGCAAGGATGGCAAAGCTGGCCGAATTGCCCACCGATGTGGTTGGAATGATGCCGCCCTGCTCGGTGATGGCGACGGCCTCGACCACGGCAATGTCGATGCCGGGGATCTGGTCGGTGCGCAATTGTTCCACCGTTTCGGAAAGGTGCTGGTCAATAAACATCACCTCGCCGGAATTAATGGCCTTGCGCAGGCCCGGATCGGCCTGAAACGGGATGCGGCGCGACAGCACATGGGCCTCGGCCAGGGTCCGGTCCAGGTCATTGCCCAGCGACGCCCCCGTCATCAGTGTAATTTTAAGCGGGTCTTTTTTGGCCCGCTCGGCCAGAGCCATTGGCACGGCCTTGGCTTCACCGGCACGGGTAAAGCCGCTCATGCCGACAACCATGCCATCCTTTATCAGACTGGCCGCTTCTTCGGCGCTGACAACACGTTCCTGGAATTTGGGATGGCGAATACGTTGACGATACATGGGGTTTCCTTTGTGGCAGGTGGAACGGGCGAGGAGCATATAACAGGTGTAAAGGACCATTCCGCGCAACTGGTGTGAGAAATTCGCGTATGCCCTTGTATTTTATGCAATGCTAATATTATTGGACTAATTCCAGTTTGGGGCGGGATGATTTGGGCTTGGCGGGTTTCAGGCGGGCAGGGTTTGCAGGAACCGGTCAATGGCGGTTGCGCAGTCACTCAGATTTTGATCAACCGTGCGGCCCGATGCCTTGCGCGGGGTAAAATCATGATTGCCATCTTCAACCCAGTGCAGCGAGATCGCCGATGACAGATGATAGCCCGCAATTTCGTCGGGCGTGCCAAACGGGTCGCGGGTGCCGTGGCAAATCAGGGTCGGGGTTTGCAGGGTTGTCAAATGTTCTGTGCGGGGTTTTTCGGGTTTGCCGGTGGGGTGAAACGGGTATCCCAGGCACACCAGGGCCCGGACTTTTGCCGCATCCGCAATCATGCTGGCGATGCGCCCACCCATTGATTTGCCCGCAATGACGATGTTTTCGGCCGGGCCTGCATCGGCAATGGCGGAGTGAAAGGCCTCCATCAATGCCGGGGCGCGGTCTGGCGGGCGTTTTTTGCCATCCTGGCGGCGTTTGACCATATAGGGGAAGTCAAACCGCCCGATGCGGTATCCCTTTTGCCCCAGCATTTGTGCCATGTCGGTCATAAAGGGGCTGTCCATTGGCGCACCGGCACCATGTGCAAACACAATTTTCAGGGCCGCGTCTTCCGGCCCGGTCCAAATGAAGCTGGTGGTCATGGGGTATCCTGTTTGGGGGCGGTACGTGAAGGGGCGCTACAAAACAGGCTGTAACGCCCCGATAAGGGTCCGTTTAGGGGAGTTTACCGGACTGATTGCGGATGGTTGCGTGACCATTTTTCGATGAAATCGATCAGCTCCTGGTCACGTTTTTCCGGCAGCTTGACTGTCAGATGAACATATTGATCGCCGCGCTTGTCGCCCCGGTTATAGGGCGCGCCCTTGCCGCGCAGGCGCAATGTGGTGCCGCTATTGGCATTGGCGGGCAATTTCATCGACACCTTGCCGTCAATGGTGGGCACCTGGATGGATCCGCCCAATATCGCCTCGCTCAGGGATATGGCCATATCGCAATGCAAATCATTGCCTTCACGGCGAAATTGCTGGTCGGCATGGACATGCAGCTTGATTAACGCATCGCCGGCTTCACCGCCATTCATGCCCGCCATGCCCTGGTTTTTCAGGCGCAGGGTTTGGCCGTCCTCGCTGCCGGGCGGGATGCGCACCTCAAGCTGTTTGCCACTGGCAAGATTGATGCGCTTGGTGGTGCCCAGCAGGGCCTCTTTCAGATCAAGGCTGAGTTCATAGCTGATATTGGGGCCTTTAACGCGGGTGTCGCGCCGCCCGCCAAAACCACCGCGCGCCCCGGCACGGTTGCCAAAAATTTCGTCGAAAATATCCTCGGCACTGCCGCCGCCAAAGCCAAACGGATTGCCCCCGCCCGCCGATGTGCTATAGCCGCCCGCACCAGCACCTGCACGGCCAAATGGCCCGGTTTCCCGGCCTTCGGCATCGATTTCGCCATTGTCAAATTTTTTGCGGCGTTCCGCATCGCCCAGCAGGTGATAGGCCGCCGAAACCTTTTTAAAGCGGTCTTCGATTTTGGCATCGTTCGGATGAAGGTCCGGATGCAATTCGCGCGCAAGCTTGCGATAGGCTTTTTTGATCTCGTCCTGCGAGGCCGTTTTGGATACGCCAAGGATCTTGTATGGGTCCTGCATTGCCAGCCTGGTTGGAAAAGGTGGAACATCATCGCCGGTTACGGAACCGGCATATATGTTATTATTAGCGGGTCTTGACCATAATCAGAAGTGTTTTTCATGGTTTGGTCCAAGATCGCAAAAACGGCGCAGGGCTTGTGCGCTGCGCCGTCCTGACAGGGATGTGTCCGTGGTTAGTTGACCACTTTCCAGGTGCCATCGGGTTGACGGCAGGCCGTACCATAGGCCGATTGTTCCTCGCCACCGATCACCACGGTCTGCTGATATTCGCGGCAATACTGGTCGGTATCGGGTTTCTGATAGGTCCGGGTCGGCGTGATGGTGCCTGAATGGCCGCTATCAGGGTTGGTCCAGGTGCTGGTCTGGCCAACCGGTGCGGTTTCCAGCGTGTGCTGGGTGGTGTTGCGCATCATCGCGCGGTCGGCATTATCCAGCGACTTGCCGATTTCGCTGCCGACCAGGGCACCTGCAAGCGTACCCAGGGCCACGCCAACAAGCTGGCCTTTGCCTTTGCCAAATTGCGCACCGGCAACGGCACCGCCCACAGCGCCCAAAAGGCCACCGGCAGTTTGCTTCGTTCCCTGGTTTTCCGCACAACCGGCCAGCACGAATGTGCCCAGCATCACGGGAATGATAAAAATGCGTGCTTTCATTATATTCATGCCTACCTTGTCTTTACTGTCCCAACCGATATGTATGTCTGGCGGACCGGTCTTGCCGCGCGCGGCAGTCTGTCGCAAGATGCCAACCAGTTGAGCCAAAACACGTTATAAAAGGACGGTTTAGGGTAATGGACGAAAAAATTACGACAAAAATTGGGCAGGTGCCCCACAATGATCCGTTCGATCTTTTTGATGTATGGTTCCGTGAGGCAAAAAACAAGGAAGACGCCTATCCCGATGCCATGACACTGGCAACGGCGGATGCGCAGGGGCGACCCTCTGCACGCGTTGTGCTGCTTAAGGATTTTGATCCGGAAGGATTTGTTTTTTATACCAATTACGAAAGCCGCAAGGGAACGCAGCTTGGCGAAAATCCCTATGCCGCGCTGTGTTTTCACTGGAAAAAACTGGAACGTTGTGTGCGCATTGAAGGCCCGACCGGCAAGGTAAGTGCCGCCGAGTCGGATGAATATTTTCAAACGCGCGCGCGCGGCAGCCAGATCGGCGCCTGGGCATCGGTGCAGTCACGCCCCATGTCGGGGCGGTTTGATCTGGAAAAAAGGGTGGCGGAATTTACGGCCAAATTCGGCTTTGGCAAGGTCAAACGGCCAGAGCATTGGGGCGGATACCGCCTTGTTCCCGACCGGATCGAATTTTGGTCGGAAGGCACGTTCCGCCTTCATGATCGCCAGCTTTATACCCGCAATGCCACAGGCGATGGCTGGCTGGTGGAAAAACTGTTTCCGTAAGGGACACTTGCAGCGACGTTTTTTGTTGGCTGTGATATGCTGTCAAAAAACGTTGCTGTCTGTTCATGTCTTGTCGGGCGGACAAAAGATTTCCTGCAGGGTCAGGATGACTCTGGTGACATTGGGATCCTTGATCGAATAATAGATTGTCTGCGCATCGCGGCGTGTTTTGACAAGGCCATCGCGGCGAAGCCGGGCCAAGTGTTGCGACAGCGCGGACTGTTTGAGCTGCAATTCGCTTTCCAGTGTTCCCACTGATTTTTCCGTTTCCCCAAGAGAACACAACACCATCAAGCGCCACTGGTTGCCCAGGGATTTCAGGAATTCAGAAGCCTCGAGAGCATTATCGTAAAGTTCGTTATAATTCATCGTTTGTGGTCTTTGTCCGTCGGCTTGCGGGGTCAGATGGGAAAGACTGATGGGTGAATGTCAATCAACCTGACCGCTAACTGTTTTCGTTGCTCGTTGCTGGTAATGTTACATTTTGGAACGAAACGTCAAAATCAAAATCGAATTTGCTGGAATCGTTTTAGGTTTTATCTTGTTTTGTCCACGTCATTTCGCCCATGCTTAAGACATTGATACGATCAGGGTGAAAGACAATATTGAACGGAAAATTTGCTGTTATCGACAGCGGGATGTTCGTGCGAGAAACGACAGTTTCTTGATTTCAGACAAAGACAACGCTTTGAATTCGCGTAAAACTGCGTTTTTCTTTGATTGCTGCGATTCTGTTGAGATCATCCCGCCCCTCAGGATGGCAGCGCGATCAGGCTCAACCGACTATGGGGTATGAAGATATGGCTGTACGCACAATTTTGGCTCCGGTTGCTGGATCGGAAATGGACCGGCGGGTTCTTGCACTGGCCTTTAGTGCCGCCCGGCGCTTTGATGCGCATCTGGAAGTAATATTTGTTGCCCCCGAACCACAGGATGTGATCCCGATTGTGGGCGAGGGCATGTCGGGCCTGATCATTGAAGAAATGATGGGGGCTGCCGAAAAGGAAACCAAAAAGCGCCTTGCCAATGCCGAAGCCGCCTATCGCGCCGCGCGCGAGGCCGCCGGGATTGACGAGGCCGACGCCCCGCGATCCACCCTGCAACCGACCTGTGCCTGGCGCCGCGATGACGGGCGCGAGGATGAAACGGTTGCCCGGCGCGGGCGGCTGTTTGACCTGGTGGTGATTGGCCGGGACCCGCGTGAAGCTGCCGCATCGCTCACATTTGATGCCTGTTTGATGGAAACGGGCCGCCCGCTGCTGGTGGCGCCTGAAACCGTGCCGGGTGATGTGGGCTCAAAGGTGATGATTGCCTGGAATGGCGGGGTCGAGTCTGCCCGGGCCGTCACATCCTCGATGCCGCTTTTGCGCCAGGCCAGTGAAATTACCATTGTCAGTGTCGGCGAAGTGCCGCATGGCCGCGCCACCGCACAGGCGCTGGCGGAGCAGTTTGTCTGGCACGGGGTGAAGGCCAAAGTTGATTTGCGCCCGGATCAGTCAAACGTCGCGGCGGCCCTGATGGATGCGGCAAAAAACTGCAACGCGGACAGTATCGTTCTTGGCGCTTATAGCCATTCGCGCTTCAAGGAAATGATTTTGGGCGGTGTCACCCAGGATATGCTGGCAAAATGTGACTTGCCGTTGTGGATAATGCACTGACGTTAACGTCATTCATCTTGTTGAAACTCAACCAAAATTCCTGATTTGGAATGCTGTATGGCAAAAAGGCGCGGTTTTCTGCGCCTTTTTTTTGTTGCGCGTGCGAAAAAAAAGGATCAGGCTTTGGGTAATTATTACAAAAAAATGTCTTAGGGTCTGTGGGCGGTTATCGTCCTGGAGAAATGTCTGGCAAAGGGTGATCCCAAATGTTGTCTTTGCGCGATGTAATAGATTTCGCCGCAATGTCTGAAGAACTTGCTTCTGAAATTGCTGAAACGGCACAGCTTCCCGATCTGGGCGCTGTTTTTCATCGGTATTCTCAGGCAGTTGATAGTGTCCCGTCTTGCGGCGCAAACGATACCGAGGCGGAGTAACCTTCGGCATCCCGGTTTACAGGTAAAAGACTGTTATGGTTATTTTGCCGGCTGTCATTCCCGCGTGCTGACGCCCGGGCGATGACCGTATAACAGTTGCCAAAACACCGGTTTGTGTTCCCTTTTCCGCGCTAGGTATGCCAAGTATACCTGATACGCTTGGTAGTGCGGACTTTGCGCCTGCTGAAGCGGGGCAGGTGGGGCGGTATGCTGCCCCGAACCGGCCCGGCCCAGTCACGCTTGCGGTTTACCTGCCGCCGGGCAGGTGGCAGGCGATATATTTCCCGATTTTGCGTGCAGATGGTGGCGGTTTGGGCAAATTTGGCCTATATCGACGGAATACATCAATGTGCATTTTGGCAGGCAAAGTTATTGTTTCGTCAGGATGTTCAGGAACCTGCCGCGCCGGGCCGGACGAGGGGTGCGCGTGAACGGTCGGGTTCGGGATATAAACGGCGTGTTGTGCGCCATCAGCAGGGATAGCATTCATGAGCAACACCGCCGCACCCAAAACCGTTGTTTTGACCGGGGCCAGCCGCGGCATCGGGCATGTGACGGTGGGCTATTTCGCCAAACGGGGCTGGCGGGTGATTTGCTGTTCCCGCGAGGCCCCGCCGCCAAGTTGTCCGCGTGACCCGGCACAGGGTATTCATATCCGGGCCGATCTGTCCAAACCCGAAGATGTTGAAATGTTTATCGCCCAGGCCAATGAAATGCTGGGTGATGACCCGCTTCATGCCCTGGTCAACAATGCCGGGGTATCGCCCAAAACCCCCTATAAGGAACGATTGGGCTGCCTGAATGGCGATTTGTCAGGCTGGCGCGATGTTTTTGAAATCAATTTCTTCACACCGTTAACATTGTCGCGTGGTTTTGCTGCCGCCCTGCATCGCGGCAAGGGTGCAATTTGCAACATCACCTCGATTGCCGGGCATTATGTGCATCCGTTTGCCGGGTCGGCCTATTCCACGTCAAAGGCGGCTTTGTCCGGGTTAACGCGCGAAATGGCGGTGGAATTTGCCGAACTGGGGGTGCGGGTCAATGCCGTAGCACCCGGTGAAATCAAAACGGCGATGATTTCGCCGGAATACGAGGCTCTGGTGCCCCGTATCCCGATGAACCGTATGGGCACGCCAGAGGATGTGGCGGCGGCGGTGCATTATCTGGTCGGGGACGAGTCGGGTTATGTGACCGGCACGGAAATTTTCGTGACCGGCGGCCAGCACCTTTATTAGGTCATCCGACAGAATATCACCTGTAAAACAAAACCCCGAACCGTCAACAGGTCGGGGTTTTTGTCTGCCTCGGGCGCGATCAAGCGGTGATCAGTGCCGGGGTTGATTGCGCAGTTTTTCGGCCTCGGCGTAAAATTTCTTTTCCCATTCCTTGTGATTGTCCAGGCCTTCACGCAGAAACGGGGTAAAGATGGCAAGGTTCATCAGGATCTTGTGAACCAGGACAGCCGGGAATTTCAGCGGTTTTTCAAAATCGACAAACAGGACCACCCGGGTTTTGTCGGTATGGTTCCAGGCCTCGTGTTCATAGGCGTCGTCAAAAATCAGAACCTTGCCTTCTTCCCAGTGGCAAACCTGTTTATCGACACGAATGGCAAGTTTATCGGCCGGTTCCGGCACGATCAGGCCCAAATGCATGCGCAAAACCCCGTTATAGGGGCCGCGATGGGGCGGCAGGTGCTTGCCCGGTTCAAAGATCGAAAACATCGCCGTCTTGAGATTGGGGATTTTATTGACGATGCGCCAGGTTTCCGGGCAGCTTTGAATGGCTTTTTCCGATTTGACGCCAAAACCCAGCAGGAAAAAGGTTTTCCAGTGATTGTCCGTCGAAATGGTTTTGACGTCGGTGGAAATATCCTGAAAGGACGGCAGGTCAGCCTGGCGCTGTAAAACCTGGTCCAGTTCCTTGCGGATGGCGGGCCATTCCTTTTCGATCTCGGCGGCCCAGGGAAATGTCGCATTATCGTAAACCGGCGGATTGCCAAGTTTGGCATATTTGTAATTCAGCCGTTCGGCCCAGGAAACGATGCCCATAAAAAAGCGGGTAATGCGGCTGGGCCTGTCCATCGGATCAATGCCGTCGGTGCCAAAAGTCTGCTTGGGTTCGCGCGGCATGTCTTCTTCTATTGTAGCGTTAGACTGGGGCAACTTCACACTCTTTCAAAAACAGGCACATTTACGGTTTGATTGCCAACTATGCACGGAAACAAGGCAATATTTTGTAAAAACATAACATTAGCGCCTCTGTCAGGCCCGGTCAAACAGGTCCGGGCATTTGTTGGCAGATATATTCAAGCAAGTTACGGGAATGAATGAAAATGTTATCTGGCGAGGAAACAGGGACGGTGCGGTAAAAGGAAGCCCTGGCAGGAAAGGCGTAAAACAATAGCCGGTCAAGTGTCAAATGCCGCATCATACCGGACAATACCGGCGGGTATGTTGCTGTCAAATGACCGGACCATGAAGTATTGTGCCGGTGCATGCGGGTATGTCAGGTTTGGTGAGGGCATGAAACCGAATTGTTGATAATAGCCCGGATCCCCCAGCACCACACAGCCCCCGGCTGTGCCGGTTTTTTCAAGGGTGGCTAACCCCTGGGTAATCAGGGTCTTGCCAATCCCCCGGCGTTGCTGCGCCGGGATGACGGAAACCGGACCAAGCCCGTACCATTGCGGGTGCTGATTATGCGCGCCGATGATGCAAACGGGGGAAAAGGCGATGTGGCCGATAATTTCCGTGCCCAGGCAGGCGACCAGCGAACAGGTCAGTTTTCCCCGCTTGCGCAGACGGTCAATAATATCCTGTTCGGTGCCGTCACTATGTTTGGCACGGGCAAAAGCCCGGCGGGTCAGCTCCGCGATAGGGTGGCTATCACCGGCTTGTTCGGGGCGGATGTGCAGATCAGGCGCGAACAAGGGTCGCCAGCCAGGCCTGTTTTTGTTTCAGGCGGGCAATTTCCATGTCGATCCAGCCGATGAAGGCCCCTTCATCATTTTCATGCTGGTCGCGTAGCGCCAGCATACGGTCCAGATCAAGCTCGCAGACATCCTGCAGGATTTCCACCTGGTCCCGGCGCGTTTCGGCATCAAGCAAATGCAGGAACCGCATTTTCAGGGCCATGACAAGGCGCGAAAGCTCGCCCGAGGTATCGCGCAATGTGCCCTGCATCAATTCGTTGAATTTGTCGCGCCCGGCATCGGTCAGCGAAAGTTCGCCTTCCCCTTTGCCACCGGCACTGCAGGTTTCGCGCACCAGCCCTTCCAGTTTTAAAAGCTGTAGGGATGAGCCCATCATATCCAGCGACGGCCCCATGATGTGGGCGGTAAAATGGCGAACCTGATTGGCCAGATCGGCATAGCTGATCGGCGTATCCGAAAGGGCCAAAGTTCCAAGTGCGCACAGGCGAAGGCATTCTTTGGGCAGCAAGGTTCTATCCGTATACATGGCGGTTCCCGATCCGTTACGGGGCCGACGTTATCGCGAACGGTTCTTAATTGCAAGAATTTTGATGAGTCTGCAATCTCTTCCCGCTTGCTGAATATAGAACCAAGCCTGGCAAATGCAAACAGGGCATCAATGATCTTTTACTGTCGTGATCGTCCGTGATCGGCGAAAGGAACGTGCGGCAGCTCGGAATCAAAAAGGCCGCCCCGCAGGAACGGCCTTTTTGCAACAGGATGTCTCACCCACAGGCAGATGAATCGGGCTCAGGCCGCCCTTTGAATGCCAAGCTGGCCCCAAACCGTCAGCAGGGAATTGATCAGATGGTCGATCAGTTCGTCATTATGCAGCGGGCCGGGGGTAAAGCGCAGGCGTTCGGTACCGCGCGGCACGGTCGGATAATTGATCGGCTGCACGTAAATGTCGTGATCATACAGCAGGCGGTCGCTGGCTTCCTTGCACATGGCGGCATCACCAACCATTAACGGGACGATGTGGCTGGGCGCGTCCATCACGGGCAGGCCGGCATCGCGCATGCGCTGGCGCAGGGTTTCGGCACGTTCCTTTTGGGCTTCGCGTTCAACATTGCTTTCTTTGAGGTGGCGAATGCTGGCGAGGGCACCGGCGGCAATGCTGGGCGGGTGCGAACTGGTAAAGATGAAGCCATTGCCAAAGCTGCGGACGAAATCGACGATTTCGGATTTACCGGCAATATAGCCCCCGACAACGCCAAAGGCCTTGGCGAGCGTGCCCTGAATAATATCAACCCGGTCCATCACGCCATCGCGTTCGGCAACACCGCCGCCATGCGGGCCATACATGCCCACGGCATGAACTTCATCCAGATAGGACAGGGCATTGTATTTTTCGCACAGATCAAGGATTTTGCCGATCGGGGCGATATCGCCATCCATTGAATAAACCGATTCAAAGGCGACAATCTTGGCGCGGTTGGGGCCAAGGTCAGCCAGAATCTGTTCAAGATTTTCCAGATCGTTATGTTTCCAGATGCGGCGTTCGGCCTTGGAATGGCGCATGCCCTCGATCATGGAATTATGGTTGAACGCATCGGAAATGATCACGCAATCGGGCAGCTTGGACCCCAGCGTGGACAGGGTGGTCCAGTTCGCGACATAGCCCGATGTCATCAGCAGGGCCGATTCCTTGCCATGCAGGCTGGCAAGTTCTTCCTCCAGCGCGACATGGACATGGTTGGACCCGGAAATATTGCGTGTTCCCCCGGCACCGCCACCCTGGCCGGTAATTTCGGCCTGCATGGCATCAAGTACCTTGGGATGCTGGCCCATGCCCAGATAGTCATTGGAGCACCAGACGGTAATTTTGCGCGGTTCTTCACCATTGCCGGTATGCAGCCAGGCGCGCGGGAATTCGCCGACAATACGCTCGAGATTGGCGAACACACGGTAACGGCCTTCAGCCTTGAGGCCACCAAGCGCGTCTTTGAAGAAGTTGTTATAATTCATCTTTACATCTTTCGCCTGTCACTTCGCGGTTTTATGCGGAACATTTCGCGAAGTTCTTTTCTTTCCCGCTGGCTTTGAAACTGGCGGGACCAGCATTTCCGGGCGCATCCTGTCCGGGGGTGTGATGCGCTTATCGGTCTTTTCCGACAGCGGCGCATTGACCCGCATCAAATTTTTTAAGCGATTCCAGTCTCACCACGAAACATGCTGGCAGAAAGGCGTTCCATCCTGTTGTCTGTCGATCTCGCCCCTGATCCACAATTTGGCGGTATTAAACGTGTTTGGCAAGACTAACTGCCGCAATTTCGCCAAAACCGGCGAAGCCGGATCGCGAAATGGCGCAAAACATGGTTTCTTGTGACGGATAAAACACGAATGTGTGATGGAAATCAGGTTGCTGGTAGCGCAATTTTTAACGTGTTTAAAATGGCTTGCGACGGTTCAAGGGCAAAATATTTCATCAGAGTCGCCCCATGTAACCGGCAACTATGAGCGCCATGCGTATAAAACAGTGCTGTCATGCCCGGCAGGTGCCATCAGACCCGTCGCCGCACCAACGGGTCTGATATGCCACAGCGTTGCCTTTGGGCACGACCTGCCAAAATCAGATCGACTGGTGCCATTTGGTCAGGGCGATTTCAATTTTGTCGAACATGTCGTCGATCTGTTTGTCGGTAATGATCAGCGGCGGGCACAGGGCAATGCTGTCGCCCATTGCGCGCAAAATGACCCCTTCCGTCAGGCAGAGTTCGGCCACCGCCTTGCCCGCCCAGCCGGTGGGGGCAAAGGGGGTTTTGGCGCATTTGTCAGCCACCAGTTCAAAGGCGCCAATCAGGCCATATCCCCGGGTTTCGCCAATTTTGTCGAACTTGTTAAGGTCGCGCAGGCGTTTCTGGAAATGGCCCATCACCTCGCGCACATGGTCAACAATGCTGTCTTCCTCGTAAATTTTCAGGGTTTCAAGGGCAACGGCAGCCGCCACCGGATGGCCCGAATAGGTAAAGCCGTGGCCAAACACACCCACTTCATCGGCGCCTTTTTTCAGGGCGGCATAAATCTTTTCGTTGATGAATAGGGCCGAAATCGGCTGATAGGCCGATGAAAGCTGCTTTGCCACCGTGATCATATCGGGTTTAAGGCGGAAGGTTTCGCTGGCAAACAGGCGGCCGGTGCGGCCAAAGCCGCATATGACTTCATCCGCAATGAACAGAATGTCATAGCGTGCCAGCACTTCCTGAATTTTATCGAAATAGGTGCGCGGCGGCACAACCACGCCACCCGCCCCCATGATCGGCTCGGCAATAAAGGCCCCTATGGTTTCCGGGCCTTCGGCCTGGATCAGGTCTTCCAGGGCTTCGGCCATGCGGGTGGCGAAGTCTTCCTCGCTTTCATAGGGTTGGGCTTCACGCCAGAAATGCGGCGTTTCGGTATGCAAAATGCGGTCAATTGGCAAGTCAAACAGCTTGTGATTGCCCGGAAGGCCGGTCAGCGAGGCCGAGGCAACCGTAACACCGTGATAGCCGCGTTTGCGCGAAATGATTTTCTTCTTTTCCGGGCGACCAATGGCATTGTGATAATACCACACCATTTTAATCGCGCTGTCGGTGGCCTCCGACCCCGAATTGGCAAAAAAGACTTTTGACATCGGCACCGGTGCCATTTCCAAAAGCTTCGTTGCCAGATCAATCGTCGGGTTGGTGCTGCGCGAGGAAAAGTTGTGATAAAAGGGCAGAGTCTCCAGCTGCTTTGTTGCTGCCGCGATCAGGCGTTTTTCACTAAATCCCAGTGAGGCGCACCATAATCCGGACATGCCCTCGATATAGTTTTTGCCACTCTCATCGCTGACATAAATACCGTTGCCCCCGGTTATCACCAGCGGGCCGGTTTTTTCGTGGGCGGTGAAATTGGTATAGGGATGCAAAACACTGGCAATGTCGCGGCTGGAGGCCGAGTTGCCCAGGCTGGCATTTATCGTGCCGGAATCGGATAGGGTCATGGCAAACCTCGAAAAGCGGATAAATTGATCTGTTGGGCAGACTTTATCGACTTGAAGGAACGGGGGGAATCATTTCTTGCAGGCAGGCGCATACCGTCTTGTGCACGTTAGGTGCGGGATGGCGGGACAGACAGCGTTATTTAAAAACAAAACGGCCAATCATAAGACTGGCCGTTTTGCGAAAGCAGATGAAAAAGATTAGTGCGAGAACAGCACCGGCACGGTCATGTGTTTAAGCAGGTGCTGGGTAACACCGCCCAGCATCAATTCGCGCAGGCGCGGGCGGCCATAGGCCCCGCACAGCATCAGATCGATGCTTTCATCGGCAGCACGCGACAACAACAGGTCGCCGACACTAATGCCTTCGGCATTCATGGTTTCCTTGCGTACATTCACACCGTGGCGTGCCAGGCGGTCGGCAATATCCACGCCGGGAACGGGCAGGGAATCGCGCGCAGCCTTGTTGGGGTCGGCACACAACACCAGGGCGGATTTGGCGTTTTCCAGGAAAGCCATGCCGTCATTTACCGCGCGCACGGCCTCGCGATAGGGTTTCCAGGCCACCATGATGCGGGTGCCAATGGTTTCATATTTGCCATAACGCGGCACGACCAGAATGGGGGCACCAGCGGTCAGTATCACCTTGTCGGGCAGTTCCGAGGTCGAAGACGGATCGGAGCTTTCCGGGTCATACTGGCCCAGAACCGTCAGGTCATGATGGCGGGCATACATGGCAACGGTATCGGCTATTTCGGTGGCCAGGCAGTTTACTTCCTGCCAGTTGAACGGCACACCGGCCTGTTCGCAGGCTTCGGTAAAGGCGGCCTTGGCCTGGGCGGCACCTTCGCGGATGGTGCGGCGCTGGGCTTCCATGATGTCGGCGGAAATCTGGACTTCCATGAAACGCGGGATTTCTGCACGGGGCAGAACATACAGGCCGGTCAGATGGGCCTTGTGTGCCTTTGCAACATTTAACGCTACCGAAAGCCGTTCGGCGCAGGGTTTGGTATTGTCAATATGGACAAGCATATCGCGAAACATCTGCCAGAAGCTCCTTCTTCTGCGGCCCGGCATATCAGGAACAGCCGGGCGATAATGATGAAGGCAGGATAAACCAGCGATTTGACGTTCACTTTGTTCTATCTCAAAACAGTTTGCAAAAACCTGCCTTTAGCATCGTTTTATAGCGGTGGTGACGCAACTTTAAGATGATGTTCTCGCAAATTCAATGTTTTCGCACAGGGGGATCCCGGGGGTGGTCAGTTGCCGGGGGTTAACGGAATTTCCTTTTCCATCGACGGTTCGGACGAAGGTGTCCGGCGCGGCACATTTTCGACGGGCGAGGAGGGTTGCGAAAAATCGTTTGTCGTTTGCGGCACGACCGGATCGCTAAAATCGGTGCCGGAAATGACGCTCAGGCTTTGGCGCAGCTGGCGCGACAGATTGGGCCAGTTGACCTGAAATGTCGTGCAGGCGGCGGCGTCGGCCTCGGTCAGGCAGCGGTTCGCCATGCGGTCCAGAATGCCCAGGGCGATGCGCGCTTCGTCCAGTTCGGTTTGTTGCGCCGGGCTAAGGCCGGCATTCTGTTGCGGCGCGGGAATATTGTTTTTTTGTTCCATGCCGGGTGTCGTGCGCATGTGTTGCGCGGATGACAGGGAGGGCGACTCCTTTATGTCCGCGCTATTGGAGGGCGTTGTGCCTGCTGTCGCTGGCGTTGGACCATTCCAGCTCCAGGGCGTCACAATCCCGGATGCGGGCGGGGCTGATTCTGTTGTCTGGCTCATTGGCGCACAGGCAGAAACGGCCAGCAAACCTGCCAGCGGAACGGCGTATCGCAAACTGACACGATATGTCATGCAGGGTTCCTTTGCCCATCGGTTGCATCGCCCCAAGCCGGGACATTGCCGCCATGATGCTGTTTCTATTACGAAGTGTAGACTGCGAATTTATTGTGCCGTTTGTGGATCGTCCTGTCCAGTCGCGGGGGCATGGTCGGTATTGGCGCGCGGATCGAGCGCATCCTGAAGGCCATCGCCCAAAAAGTTCACGGCGATTACCGTGATAAAAATCAGCAAACCCGGCCACAATGCCAGCAAAGGCGCATCCCAGATGAATTCCTGGGCATGAGTTAACATATTGCCCCAGCTTGGCACCGGGGGCTGAATCCCCAGGCCCAGAAAACTCAGCACGCTTTCCATTAAAATGACATTACCCACCGCCAGCGTGGTGGCAATGATGATGGGCGTGACAACATTGGGCAGGATATGCCGCAAGATAATGCGCCCCGGCCCGGCCCCCAACGCGCGGGCGGACAGGACAAATTCCCGTTCGCGCAGCGCAAGGGTGGCCGCGCGCACCAGGCGGGCCACGGTCGTCCAGCCAAACAGGGCGATAATCAGAATAATGCGATACAGGCTGAAACTTTCGCCATTGATCACATCACGCGGAATACCCAGCTTGCCAGGGTCAATGGCGGCAAGCACAATCAGCAGCGGCAAAAGCGGCAGGGAAATAACGCCATCGGTAAAGCGCATCAAAAAGCCATCCAGCCAGCCGCCACGAAACCCAGCGATCACGCCAATAAAGGTGCCAATCACGGCGGCACACAGGGCCGAACTGACGCCGACCATCAATGATACCTGTCCGCCATACAGCAAGCGCAATAACACATCACGGCCCAGCTCGTCCGTACCGAGCGGATGGTCCCAACTGGGCGGGCCATAACGTGAAAACAGGTCTACCGCCTGGGCATCGGTACCCAGCCAATGGGCAACCAGCGGGGCACAGGCCGATGCCACGGCAAATAGCAGCAAAACAAGCAGGCTGATCCAGGCCAGTTTGTGCCGGGAAAAACGGCGGGCCGCCAGCCGCCACGGGCTGGCAGAGCGCGAGGCAGGGATGGGTTTGCCGGTGCGGGTGTTTTGTCGGGTCATGACAGTTTCACCCTTGGGTCCAGCAGCTTATAGCCAATATCGGCCAAAAGATTGCCAATTAGCGTGACCAGCGTTGCCAGCATCAGGCCCGCCATCGCCAGATTATAATCCGACCCGATCACGGCATTGTAAATCAGCCGTCCCATGCCGGGCCAGGAAAACAGGGTTTCGGTGATCAGCGCGCCAGAAAAAAGACTGCCAAATTCCAGCCCCAGCAGGGTGACAACCGGCATCATGCCATTCCGCAGGGCATGGCGCACCACAACACCCCGTTCCGACAGGCCCTTTGCCCGGGCGGTGCGAATAAAATCCTGGCGCATCACCTCGATCATGGAACCGCGGACAAAGCGGATATGCGACCCGACACTGGCAATCGTCAGGGTCGCGACAGGCAAAACAAGGTAACGCAGGCTTTGCCAGCCTTGTGCATCGTCCAGTTGCCCGGTGCCGCCTGCCGGAAGCCAGTGCAGGGAAACGGCAAACACCAGAATGGCGACCAGACCCAGCCAAAAGGGCGGAATGGAAACACCGGCAAAGGCCGCGAGGTTAATGCCATAATCGCGAAAGGAATGGGGTTTCAAGGCGGCATAAATCCCGGCAGGCAGGGCAATCGCCAGCGACAGCGCCCAGCTTGCCAACATCAATTCCAGGCTGTTGATCAATGCCGGGCCAATCAGGGCGGTGACGGGCTGGGTAAACAGGCGCGAATAGCCAAAATCACCGTTCAGGGCGGACCATAACCAGTGAAACCAGCGCAGCACCAGCGGTTGATCCAGCCCGTAAAGCGCCTTAAGGCGTGCCACATCGGCCGATGTAATGGCCGGGTTGGCTGTGATCATCAGGTCAATCGGATCGCCGGGCATAAGCCCGATCAGTACATAGGCCCCGAAGGAAACCAGCAGCATCACAAGGGCGGTTTGCCACAGCCGGGTAAAGATAAAACGCCGCATGATGGTTTACTGATCCGTCCGGTACCATTGTTCGGCCCATAGCGAGCTGGGATACATATGCCCCGTCGGGCGAATGCCCTTGAGCCATTTGGGGAAAATGAACCCCTGTTCCCCATGATAAAGCGGCAGGGCGGGCAGGTCGGTGGCATAGATTTTTTGCAATTCATGCCATAGCGGTACGCGCTTGTTGAAATCCAGTTCCAGTTCGATCTGGTCAATCAGGGCATCAACCTTCGGGTTGTCATAGCCGGTATAATTTTGTCCCTCGAAATGGTTTTCGGCGGTCGGGATCTGGTCGGATTTTAAAATGGTCAGCGGCAGATGTTCGGGGGCGGACAGCCAGCCAAACATCGCCAGCCCGTCAAATTTGCGTTCCGGCAGGGTTTCGCCAAACAAAACCCGGGCAGGCTGGTTCAGGATATCCACATCAATGCCCGCCTGTTTCCAGCGGTTCTGTAATACCTGCTGGATCAACTGCCCGGTGCTGCTTTCTGTCGCACCATACAGGGTGAAATGCAGGGTTTCGCCCTTGGCATTTTTGCGCATGGCAGTGCCGGTGCGGGTCCATCCGGCTTCGTTGAGCAGGGCATCGGCCTTTGCCGGATCAAACGGATAATGCGCGACATCATCGGTAAAGACCGGATCATCGGGATGAATGAAATCCAGCGCCGGGGTGTTTTTGCCGGCAAACAGCTTTTGGCTGATTTCATCGCGGTCAATGGCATAAAGCAGGGCCTGGCGCACCCGACGGTCGCCCAGCGGGGCAAAGGCGCTGTTTACGTCAAGATGAGAATAGAACAGGCCCTTTTTATAGATGATGTCGTATTTGTCACCAAACCGCTTTTGAAAGGCGATAACCTTGTCAATCGACAGGCCGATTTCGCCGGGCGTGTAATCAATCTCGCCCGATCGCAGGGATGCCTCCAGCGCGGCGGTATTTTCAAAATTGCGCAATTGAATGGCTGTGATTTGCGGCTTTTCGCCCCACCAATAGGGGTTGGCCTCCAGCATCACCGCGCTCGCGGTAATCACCTTTTTGACCAGATAGGGGCCAAACCACAGGCCCGGCGTATCGGGGGCGGTGACATAAAGGCTGCGTTTCTGATAGGTCGCCGGGTCCTGGTCATAAACCGGTTTTTCAAGATGGGCAGGCAGAATTTCGACACCCAGAAAGGCATTATAGCTGTAATCGATGCGGTCCATCGTGACGGTGAAGTGATGGTCATCAATGATGTTGAAATCAACGATGCGGTTAAAAACTTCCTTGTTGGCAACCGCGACCTTTTCGTTTTTACCCACCTCGATGCTAAAGGCGACATCCTGTGTGGTCAGCGGTTCGCCATCGCCCCATTTGGCATTTTCCGGCAGCGACAGGCTAAGTTGTACGCCTTCCTTGCCGTCCTTTAAGGGCACGCGCTTTGCCAGGCCATTTTCAAAGGATGGCACGGTATCGCACATCATGCAGGCGATTTTCCAGTCATGATTATAAACCATGATCTGGCGGCGCACGAAGCCCAGGATATAGGATTGCACGGCCGAGGATGAAAAGGCGGGATGCAGTGTTTCGGGATAGCCACTAATGCCGATTTTAAGGGTTTCTTCGGCCTTGGCAAGGCTGGTTGAGGTAATGATCGTGGCCCATGCCAGCAGCAATATCCCGAAAAACTTGCGCATTCATGCCTCCGTTAAGCGGGCGGGCCCGCTGAATTTTCATTGTTCTTCAATGTGATTGAATTTGAAGTGCGGTGCAATGCCTGGATGTTGCCACGAAAAAAGGCCGCCCGGTTTGGGCGACCTTGAAACTGGGTTCATGCAATTCGCAGCTTAGTCGTGCTTGCCGCCATGTGCCTTGGACCAGCCGATCGGATCGGCCAGGAAATCGCGCACGCCGTCAATGGCGTCCTTGCTGAAATATGCGCCTTCTTCGGCAACGGCGAGCACATCGTGCCAGGTGCACAGATAATGCAGTTCGATGTCATCCTTTTTCAGTTCCTCCAGCGCATTGGGGAACACGCCATAGAAAAACACGACAAAGGCATGTTTGCATTCGGCCCCGGCTTCGCGGATGGCATTGACGAAATTGACCTTCGATGCGCCGTCCGTTGCCAGGTCTTCAACCAGCAAAACACGCTGGTTTTCATGAATATCGCCTTCAATGCGGGCCTTGCGGCCAAAACCCTTGGGTTTTTTACGAACATACTGCATCGGCAGGTCGAGCGCCTCTGCCAGCCAGGCAGAATAGGGGATGCCTGCGGTTTCGCCCCCGGCAACCGCGTCAAAGCGTTCATACCCGGCGTGATCCGAAATCTGGCGCGCGGCAAGGTCAATAACTTTGCGGCGCGCACGCGGAAACGAAATCAGCTTGCGGCAGTCAATATAGGTGGGGCTGGCCCAGCCGGATGTCAGGATATAGGGTTCTTCCGGGCGAAAATTGACCGCATTGATATCCAGCAGGATACGGGCGACAGTTTTGGCGGCATATGAACAATGCGATGCTGTTTTTGACTGATCTGACATGGCTGAAGTTCCTCTGGGCTCGGATAACGGCCCGTCTTAGCCGTTTCTGCGCAAAAGCGCAAAGAAAAGCCGCTGTCTAATTGGTCAGGATTGAAGAATAGTTGTTTCCGGGAGCCCGTCATGGCCCGTGTGGCGGGATGATACAAATACAGGTTATAATAGCAGTCTGTTCGATCAACCGATGAGTCGCCGATTGGCAAAACAGGCAATTCGCGGTATCGATAAGTGTTTTGATCCCATTGTGAAAGAGGGTGCCCCCATGACAAATGATGCCGGACTGGTCACGGATATTGATGGGGGGATTGCCACTGTCACCATTTGTCAGCCGGAGCGTAAAAACGCGCTGACCAAGCCGATGTGGGCGGAACTTTCGCGCATGATTGCCGATTTGGGGGCAATGGATGATTTGCGCTGTGTGGTTATTCGTGGCGGCGAAGGGGCCGGGTTTGGCGCCGGGGCCGATATTCATGAATTTGTGCGCGAACGGCGCGGTTTTAACAAGGCGCGGGAATATGGCCTGCTCCATGCCGAGGCCCTGCAAAATATCCAGTCCTGCCAGCATCCGGTGATTGCGGCGATTGAAGGGGTTTGTGTGGGGGCATCAATGGTGCTGGCGGCCGCGTGTGATTTTCGCATTGCCGCCGATGATGCCCGTTTCATGATGCCGCCGATGAAGCTGGGCGCAACCCTGGGATACCCGGAATTGCAAATTCTGCTCGATGTGCTGGGGCGGGCCACCCTGATGGAAATCCTGTTTGAAGGGCAGATGTTTGATGCGGCCCGCGCCCTTCAAATCGGTTTTGTCAGCCAGGTCGTGCCGCTGGAAAATTTTGATGGCGAAATCGAAAATGTTGCGGGCCGGATTGCCCGGGGGGCACCGATCAGTCAGCGGATGCACAAAAAAATGATCAATCGCCTGATTGAGGGCGGCACCATTTCGCCGCGCGAATTTGACGATGGCTATCTCGCCTTTGACAGCGACGATTTCGAGGAAGGCTATTCCGCGTTCCTGGAAAAACGCAAACCGGTCTTCCAGGGACGCTAGGAATATCGCGGCGTAAATCAGCTCAGAATGGCATGCCCGGTGTTAACGGAACGTCGGTAATGCCGTAATCCACGCCCATTTTGTGCAATTCGCTGGTGATTTGTGAACGGTGATGGGTCTGGTGATTGAATATCTGCATATAAAGCACCTGCAAGGGCACATCCCGCACAACGCCGTTCACATCGGCAAGGGTGCGGATATTGTCCTGCCAGCCGCTATTTTCAGGATCGGTCAGGGTTTCCAGATAGGCATCCATGTCTTCGCGCATTTTACGCAGCTCGGCAAAATCATCGGCAAGGGTGATGGTTGGCGTAAAAGCCCCCGGATTGCCGCCCTTCAGCAGGGTGGTAATGCGCTGATCAATATACAGAATATGATTAAGTGTGGCATGGATGGAGCCAAAAAACATGCCGCGATCCCCCCGGCGGGCCTCATCGCCGATCTGGTCACACAAATCAAACAGGACGCGGTTTTGCCAGCGGTTATAGCGGGCCATTTCGCGCCCGCAGGCGTTAAAATCCATTAGTGGCATGTTATTGTTCCTGTTTTTTCTAGGCGAAAGGGGCATTTCGGGTGTGAAGGGCATGCCCGTCACCCCGTAATCCAGACCCAGTCGGTAAAGTTCGCTGGTGACTTGCGAACGATGATGGGTTTGGTGGTTAAACATGTGCAGGAAAAAGATCTGTAGGGGAATGTCGTGTTTTGTCCCATCCAGGCCATGCAGACGGCGGGTTTTTTCCTGCCAGTGCTTTGGGCTGTCCTCATGGGCAAATTGGATGATGGCGGTGTCGGTTTCCTTGCGCAGGTGGCACAGGGTCCTGAAATCATCCGTCAGGATGGTGTTTGGCGTGCATGGACCGGGCTCATGACCCTGAAGCAGGGATAAGATGCGCTGATCAATATAAAGAATATGATTGAGCGTGGCATGAATGGAGCCCCAAAACAGGCTCCGGTCCATATGGCGGGCTTCATCAGTGATCTGGTGGCATAAATCAAACAGCACCTGATTTTGCCAGCCATTATACTGCGCCATGATGCGACCGCTGCCGTCAAAGTCCAGTAATGCCATGTGCTGTATCTTTCCCTGTTGGGGATGGCAGGGCGCGTGTCGTGCTGCCTGGGATTAAGGGGGCAATGGCCTGTTTTCAGGCGGCCATTGCCGTGTTTTCCGTGACCTGTTTGGGTTTGGCAACCAGATGCGTCATCAGGTTGGCGAAAATGCCAAAGCCCAGCATACAGGTTGTGACCGGCCATAACCCGCTTTCAAAATTGTGCAACCAGCCCAGAAAAACCCCGGCCAGCGCGCCGCAGGAAAACTGCATGGTGCCCATAAGGGCGGTGGCGGTGCCGCCAATATGCGGAAAATACTGCATGAAGGATGCGGTGGCATTCGGCGCGGTCAGGCCAATCGCCCCGACCGAGATCATCACCAGCGGCACGACCACATAAAGCGACGGGGTAAAGAAGTTGCAGGCGACAAACAGGGCTGCTGCCGCAACAAGTTGCACCACAACGCCAATCGCCAGGATTTGATGGCATTCCATGCGTTTAAGCAGCGGGTTGTTGATGCGGTTGCAAAACACGATGGTCAGCACATTGGCCCCGAACAGATAGGGGAAATGCGCGGCATCAACGCCGAAATAGTCGATATACATAAAAGGCGAGTCGGTCAGGAAGCTGAACATCACCGCACTGGCCCCGGTATGGGCCATCATGAAACCCACGGCATTGCGGGTACGCAAAACTTCCAGATAGGTCCACCAGACACGCCGCGCCGGACCCGCATAACGCGGGCGCAGCCGGGTGGTTTCGGGCAGTTTCATCCAGATAATCACCAGCATGATGCTGCCATAAATCACCAGCAGGACAAAAATTGACCGCCAGCTTGAAAAGGCCAGCAGGCCCGCGCCCACCGTGGGGGCGACCAGCGGCGCAATCATCATGATCACCGCAATCAGGGCGAACATCCGCGCGGCTTCCTTGCCATCAAACAAATCGCGTACCGATGCCCCGACAATCACCAGGGCAAAACCGCCGCCAATGGCCTGGACAAAGCGCATGATATTAAGCGCAAGCGGGCTTTGCACCGTCAGGATAATGGCGCTGGCAAACACGTAAATGGCAAGGCCGGTCAGCGCGACGGGGCGGCGACCAATACGGTCCGACATCGGCCCGCCGGTAAGCTGCCCCAGGGCAAAGCCGATCAGAAAGCAGCTGATGGAAACTTCGACATCATGAATGGGCGCGCCAAAATCCTTTGCCATCGCCGGAATGGCAGGCAGATAGGTATCAATCGCGAAAGGCGCGATCGCCGTGAGCGCGGCCAGCAAAATGGCAAGCCGTTTGGTATTGAGCGCAGCTGTCTTGCTGTTCATGGGGCAGTCCGATCCCGGGTTGGCGTCACTGTAAATAACGTATTGTGGCTAAAATCGTGCTCGGGCGGACGGATTTTTGCGCGTGGTTTTCCGCACAAAATGATTTACGTCCGTCGGCTTTTCCCGATACGAACGCTTTGCCTGCCTGATATAACATGAAACGATTCAATGGTTTTTATTATCCATAAAAACCGGCGTAATTCAAACAGGCATGATGATACAGCCCTGAATGGCTGCCATGCAATTTTACAAATAAAAAGGGGCATTCCGTTGCCAGAATGCCCCCTGCATATGTTTGGTTGATGGAAACCCTAGTAATTCATCACCTTTTCCGGACCCATCAGCAGGGTCGGAAGCCATGTGGAAATGGCGGGGATATAGGTGATGATGATCAGGAAGACCAGCAGGATCATCAGCCACGGGAAGGCCGCCTTGACCACCTTGAGCAACGGCATCCCCGTTATGCCCGATGTGACAAACAGGTTGAGCCCCACGGGTGGTGTGATCATGCCGATTTCCATATTAACCACCATGATGATGCCAAGATGGATCGGATCAATGCCCAGCTTCATGGCGATCGGGAACAGGATCGGCGCCATGATCATCAGGATGGCGGACGGTTCCATGAAGTTCCCGGCAATCAGCAGGACGATATTAACCACAATCAGGAAACCCCAGGCCGGAAGCCCCCAGCCGATGATGGTTTCGGCAATGGTGTGCGGAATGCGTTCGGTGGTCAGCACATGGGCAAACAGCATGGCATTGGCAATGATGAACATCAGCATGATGGTCACTTTGCCCGCTTCCAGCAGGACGTGGCGAATGTCCTTGTCAAAGGGCAGCAGAACAATGGCCTTGCCCATCAGGCCGATATTGCGCGTGGCAATGGCCCCAAAGCCGGTATTGCCGCCTTTCGGGATCCAGGGTTGATCCTTGATCGGGCCCATGTCGCGATAAAACAGCACGGCGACCAGCATGGCATAAAACGACGCCACGGCGGCGGCTTCGGTCGGGGTGAAGGCCCCGCCATAAATGCCGCCCATGATCAGAATGACCAGAAACAGGCCGCCTGATGCCGACAGCAGGCTGCCGCCCCATTTGCCAAGGCTGGGTCGGTCCTGTTTGGGCAGTTTTTTGACTTTTGCCACCACATAAATTGCCAGCATCAGCATGATGCCAACCATCAGGCCCGGAATAACGCCACCCAGGAACATGCGGCCAACCGAAACCTGCGTTGCCGCCGCATACACCACCATCACGATGGAGGGCGGGATCAGAATGCCCAGTGTCCCGGCGTTACAAATCACACCGGCGGCAAAGTTTTGCGGATAGCCCGAGCGCACCATACCGGCAATGACGATGGAACCAATGGCGACAACCGTTGCCGGGGAGGAGCCGGAAACAGCGGCAAACAGCATACAGGCCAGAACCGAGGCCATCGCCAGACCACCGGGGAACCAGCCCACGGAATTGATGGCAAAATTGATCAGGCGGCGGGCAACACCGCCGGTCGAAAGAAAGGTGGAGGCGAGAATGAAATAGGGAATGGCGAGAAGGGTGTAATGCTCCATCCCGCTGAAAAGTTTTTCTGCCAGGGTCGCCAGGCTGTCACTGCCAAAAAGCAGGATGGTGGCCAGCGAGGACACACCCAGCGACAGCGCGATGGGTGCGCCAAGCGCCATCATCACGAAAAGCAGAACAAACAGGAATGCGATGGTCATGGGAGGCGATTCCTCTTTGCTGCCTAGGATGCCGAACGGTGTGAACCGCCCGTCGTATCGTCATGGACATCAGCCTTGTTGCCAAGCTGGTCGATGGCTTCGCGGGCTTCGTCCGCCAGGGTAAAGCCGGTTTGTTTGCCGGCAATGATCCGCCATCCCACCTGGGCCAGGCGAAACGCCAGAAGGGCGCCGCCAACCGGCATGATCAGATAGACCACCCACAGCATGACAGGCGAATCCTCGGCTTCCATTTCCAGCATGTGGTTAAAGGCCACCAGCTCCCAGCCGCCTTTGGTGATCCAGAAGCAGTAAAGCAGGCCTGCCGCGACAATGACCAGGCCGATAACGCGCTGCAAGGTTGCCGGAAACAGTTTTACCAGCGCATCAACACCAATATGACTGCCAATTTTAACCCCGTAGGACATGCCAAACAGGATCAGCCAGGCAAACAGAAACTGGGTTGTTTCCAAGGCCCATGTGATGCCGGAATTAAAGACATACCGGGCAATGACATTGGCGAAGGTAAGCGTAGTCATAGCGGCAAGCAGGAGGGCTATGAAGCCCTCCTCCAGCCGGTTAACGACCGTCGAGATCATCGTAAACGGTCCCTTGTCCAGAGAGATTTACAGGGAATTACTTGTTGCAGGCAGCCGCGGCATCGATCAGGTCCTGACCGATTTCGCCCGAGAACTGGTTCCAGACCGGCTTCATCGCCGTCTGCCAGTCCTTGAACTGCGCGTCGGTCAGTTCGATCAGGTTGGTTTCACCGGAATCGATCACTTCCTGGCGCTGCTGTGCGGTCAGTTCGGCAGCCAGATCGTTGCCATATTTGGTGGCTTCGCTCATGGCCTGGGCCAGACCATCACGGATTTCCGGGTCCAGACCATCCCACCATTTGGTCGAGGTGACGACCATGTAATCCAGCAGGCCGTGGTTGGATTCGGTGATGTAATCCTGCACTTCGTAGAATTTCTGCGAATAGATGTTCGACCAGGTGTTTTCCTGACCATCAACAACGCCGGTCTGAAGGGCCGAATAGGTTTCGGAGAATGCCATTTTCTGCGGAACCGCACCAACAGCCTCAAACTGGGCGGCCAGAACGTCCGAGCTTTGAATACGGAATTTCAAACCCTTGGCATCGGACGGTTCGCGCAGCGGCTTGTTGGCCGAAAGCTGCTTGAGACCATTATGCCAGTAGCCAACGCCGGTCAGGCCCTTGTCGGACATGGCGTTAAACAGGCTTTTGCCATCGTCGCTGTCCTGGAAGCAGGTTACGGCGTTCATGTCCTTGAACAGGAACGGAAGGTCATAAATGCCGAGTTTTTTGGTCCATTTGCCGAATTTGGCCAGCGACGGTGCACCGAACTGCACGTCACCACGCAAAATGGCCGGCAGAACCTTGTCGTCGTTAAAAAGCTGGGAGTTGGGGTAAATTTCGACTTTCACCTTGTCGCCCAGGATTTCTTCTGCCCGTTTTTTGAAATAATCGGCAGCTTTACCCTTCGGGGTGTTGGGGGCAACAACGTGCGAAAACTTGATGATTTCTTGCGCCGATGCGCTGTAGGCCATGCCCAGGCCAGCCAGCAGTGCGGTGCTTGCGATCAAGATTTTTTTGGTAACCGGACGCATACATATTCTCCCTAAAAGCTTAATGCGTTTTCCCAATTGTGCGCCATTGATAAGGCGTCATTCTGTCCCGCCGTAACAGGCGCTGCCCTGATAAAGCAATTATCGGGCCAGTTTGTTGCGCACGCTATAACCTCAAAGCATATCAGCTATTTGGCCTGCTTTTGGGCAATGGTGCAATGCAGCGTAAGTCGTTATTTTTGTTATGATTCCCGCACACGAAAAAGTGCATATGTGTGGATTTTCGCACATAATTTCGCGTGTCTGATCTGGTTCTGAAACAGCATGTGGCAATTTGCAGTGAAATGCCACGAAAAATCGCACGCATTATTCGCGTTAAAGTTTTGTGTGCGTTGTGGGGCGGGGCGAAAGCCGGGTCAATCGGCGTCGGTGCGATTGCGGAAATCGGCCGGGGAAATTTCGTATTTCGCCAGTTTGTCGTAAAAGGTTTTGCGCGGCACTGCCAGTGTTGCCACCGTGGCGGTCACATTGCCCCCATGTTTGCGCAGGGCCTCGCAGATCAGGTTTTTCTCGAATGCTTCAACCTGGCGGGGCAGGGGCAATGTGGGGTCGGTGGTGCCGGCCGTGTCCCCTGCCAGGCTCTCGAGGCCCAGAACACGCCTTTCGGCGGCGTTGCGCAATTCGCGCACATTGCCCGGCCAGTCATAACTGGTGAATTTTGCCAGTTCGTCTGCGTTTAGCGGCGCGAAACTGCGGCCAAAGCGGTCTTCGGCCTGTTTGAGGAAATGCTGAAACAAAAGCGGGATGTCGTCCTTGCGTTCGCGCAGCGGCGGGATGTGCAGTTGCACAACATTAAGCCTGTAATAAAGGTCTTCGCGAAATTCCCCGCGCGTGGCCGCCTCGCGCAGGTCCACTTTGGTGGCGGCAACAACACGCAAATCAATCGGCTGCACCGTGTTGGAGCCAAGACGTTCCAGCGCGCGTTCCTGCAACACGCGCAAAAGCCGGATTTGCAGCGAAAGCGGCATGCTTTCGATTTCATCAAGGAAAACGGTGCCTTTGTCGGCAAATTCAAATTTGCCAATGCGTTTGCGGTCCGCCCCGGTAAAGGCCCCGGCTTCATGGCCGAAAAGCTCGGATTCAATCAGGTTTTCGGGTACAGCACCGCAATTGATGGCAACAAACGGCCCGGTCCGGCCCGACATATCGTGCAGGGTGCGGGCAACAACTTCCTTGCCAGCGCCGGTTTCCCCGTTAATCAGCACATGGGCATTGGTCGGCGCGATATTGCCAATCAGGCTGCGCAGCCGTTCCATCGCCGGGGTGCGGCCAATCAGGCCATTGCTGGCGGGCAGGTGACGGGCCAGTTCGGCCTTAAGGGCGCGGTTTTCGCTTTGCAGGCGACGATGCGCACAGGCGCGGCGCACAATATCGACGAAATAATCCGGCGCAAACGGCTTTTCGATAAAGTCAAAGGCCCCGCTGCGCATGGCCTTGACGGCGGTTGCCACATCGCCATGCCCGGTCACAAGGATCACCGGCATTTCCGCATCCATTTCGACGGTGCGGTGCAAAAGCTCCATACCGGTCATTTTCGGCATGCGAATGTCTGTGACCAGAATACCCGGCCAGCCATTGGCAATACGTTCCAGTGCCTTTTCCGGTTTGTCAAAACATTCAACCGGGATGTCCGCCAGTTCCAGCGTTTGCTGTGCGGCTTCCCGCACATCGGCATCATCATCGACAAACAGCACATGTTCGCAGGGGTGGGTCACTGCTTATCCTCTGGTCGCGGCACGGAAAGGGGATCGGATGATCGCATCTGGTTATTCATCGGGCGGGCCGTCTGTCCTGTCGCGGGAAAGTTGGGCATCAGCCTTTTGAAAACCGTTTGTATCGTCAGGTGTTTTAGCACCGGCTGCCTGCTGCGTCGAGCCATTGCGCCCCAAAGGACTGCTGGCGGTTTTATCGGCGTTGCGCAGTTCGACCGTAAAACACGCCCCACCGTCTGGCCCCGGCTGGTTTTCGGCGCGAATGGTGCCGCCAAAACTGCGTAAAATGCCATAACAGATCGAAAGCCCCAGCCCCAACCCGTCACCAAACGGTTTGGTGGTAAAAAACGGGTCAAACAACTGGTGCATGGTTTGGTCGGAAATGCCGGAGCCGTTATCGCGCACTGTTACCAGAACACGGTCATTCTGGCTGGTGACGCCAAGGTCAATGCGGGCATCATCCTGATCACGGCTGGCATCGGCGGCATTGGTCAGCAGATTGACAAAAACCTGTTCAAGCTGGGTTTCTTCGGCAATGACACGCAATGTGGCATCGGGGCGGACAAAATGAATAACGGCATTGCCGATGCGCCCGGTTTCGCGCACCAGATCGATGGCCTTTTGCATGGCATGGGCCAGCTCAACCGGGCCGCTGTCATATTCGGGGCGTCGGGCAAAGGTTTTAAGGTGGTTGGTAATGCGGCCCATGCGTTCGGTCAGTTCGGCAATACGGCCCAGATTGCGTTCCACCGGTTCGGTCTGGCCGCGGGCAAAAAACTGGCGGGCATTGTCGGCATAGCTGCGAATGGCGGTCAGGGGCTGGTTAATTTCATGCGCAATCCCGGCGGACATTTGCCCCAATGCGGCCAGTTTCCCCGCCTGGATCAATTCGGCCTGGGCGGTGCGCAGGGCATCTTCGGTGCGCTGGCGTTCGGCAATTTCTTCGGCCAGGCGCACATTGGTATCCATCAAATCGGCGGTGCGCAGCTTGACCTGGTGTTCCAGTTCCCGTTGCGACCAGTCGCGAATTTCAAGCTGTTCGAGCATGGCCCGGCGACGCTGCAACATGGTGAAGATGGACCCCATGATGATGATGTGAATGGCCCCGGCAATAAAGGCGACCGCCAAAATCGACTGATCGAGAACGGTTTTGTCCGTAAGCAGGAAAATGCGCCAGCCCTGGCGGGGCAATGTGCTGCCGATGGTCAAATAACGCGTGATGGAGGGGGAAACCGGGTCGGTTTTTTGTCGGGTTTCGGCTGATGGCTCGGGGAAACCGGCAACCGAAGGGCGGATATTTTCCGTGCCGCGTTGTGCGGGCGGGGCTGTCGTGCCGTCATCCGCCGGGCGATCATCTTCGGGGATGGTCTCAATATTGGCTGGATTCTCGGGCGCGATGGCGGCAAGTTCGATGGTGGACATGACGCCGTCCTGCGGCCAGTCGCCTTTTGTCACCGGCATCGGGGTTAAGGGGTAATCACCATATTTCAGCGATTTCATCACATCGCTACGCTGACCATCAGGCAGGCCGCGCAAATCGCGAAACCGCCATTCGGGGTGGGACGAAATAATGACAATGCCGTTTTCATCCTCGACCAGCACACTTTCCCCGCCGCGCGCCCAGCGTTTGACCAGGGTTTCAAGGTGGGTTTTGACCACCATCACTCCGGCAATGTCCCGGCCATTGATCAGGACCGGGTGGGAAATATAATAACCCGGCACGTTTGATGTGATGCCAAAAGCAAAATAATGCCCGGTATTGCCAGCCATGGCCTGCTTGAAATAGGGCCGAAAACCAAAATTGCGCCCGATAAACGAGGCCTTGCTGTTCCAGTTGCTTGCGGCAATCGTATCGCCGTTATTATTCATGAAATAAATGTCGGATGCGCCGCTGTCCGCCGCCAGCTTTTCAAGATAACGATTGACCTCGCTGGTATCGGCTGCGGTCGGGTGATCCATTTCCGCAAGGGCGATGATGCGGCGGTCTGATGCCAGGGTGATCGGAAGATATTCATGTTCCTTGATCGCCCCTTGCAGATTGGACCGGTAAAGTTCCAGTTTATTGCGGCCTTCCTCTTCTAACGTGACGAGGCGGCTTTCGCGCCAGCCCTGCATGCTGATGAAAACCGTAACCGGCAATAGTAACAGCATGCCCACCAGCACAAATCGTGCAGTACGGCGGACGGATCGTGACGTTGTTAACATGCTGTCAGACGTTTCCCGGTTTGCTGAGGTGATGCCATCACCGATGGAGGCTATTGTTTTATTGTCCTTATACGACGCCAGGCGCGTTTTTTCATCCCTGTTTGATGGCGGGGGCATGGAACGGGCAGAAAGATTTTGTGCAGGGGCTGGTAATTGTTTGCGTCTGTTTTATAACAGGGGAAGCGGCCCTGTTTCGGCGGCCTGGCAAGCATGCGGGTGATGATGACGGACACCACAATGACTGACACCGGCAAAAACCGGATCTGGGTGCTGGCCGATGATCGGGCGGGGAATGTCAACCAGGCCATCGGCATTGCCGAGGCAATGGCCTGCCCGTTTGAGCGGATTGATATCGCCTATGGCATGGCTGCACGTTTGCCAAATTTTGTGCGCCGCGCCTCGCTGATGGGGGTTGCGCCGCGATCGCGTGGCAGGCTGCATGCCCCCTGGCCGGATTTGGTGATTGCGGCGGGGCGACGTACCGCACCGGTGGCGCGCTGGATCAAAAAACAAAGTGGCGGCAAAACCCGGCTTTGCCAGATCATGCGGCCCGATGGCGGCGAGGGTGATTTTGATCTGATTGCCGTGCCCGCCCATGATGGTGTTGCCCCGGCAAATAATGTGCTGACCATTCCCGGTGCGCCGCACCGCATTAGCGAGGCGCGACTGGTGCTGGAGGGCAAGGCCTGGCGGCAGCGGTTCAAGGACATGCCCGCACCCCGCATTGCCCTGATTATTGGCGGCAGCACGAAAAAAACGCGCTTTACTGCCGAGATGGCCCGCGAGGTCACACAAATGGCCCTTCATGCCGCCGGGCAAAGCGGCGGGTCCCTGCTGGTGACAACCAGCCGCCGGACCGGGCAGGAAAATGAAAGCCTGATTGCCGATTATCTGGAACAGGCTGATGTGCCGTTTCATTTGCATGGCTGGAACAGTACCGGGGAAAATCCCTATTTCGGGTATCTGGCACTGGCCGATATTTTAATTGTGACGGGCGATTCCGTTTCCATGTGTTGCGAGGCCTGTGCCGCGCCGGGCGGTGTTTATATTTATGCCCCCGACGGCATTGCCGCCCCGCGCCATCGCCGGTTGCATCAAACCCTGCTGGACCGGGGATATGCCCGGCTTCTTGCCTATGGCGAGGCGGCGGGGAAGGCACAAATGCCCGACCAGATCGAGGCTTTTGCCCATCCCTCCCTGCAACCGGCACGCCTGGTTGCACAGCGGTGCTTGGCGCTGATTGGCGAGTAACCGGGTCTTGAATGACCAACAGTCTGGAATTAAATTCGCGGGCTTTGACATTGCATCATTTCCGAACCGGCATAGGTTTACGGGTTGAAAGAGGCGGGCTTGAACCCGCATATCAACCAGCAAGGAGATGATGAATGTACAATGTAAAGGCGAATGGCGCGGAAATTCCGGCTCTGGGTTTCGGAACCTTTCGGATGCCCGGCGAGGATGTGTTGCGCATTGTACCGCATGCCCTTGATATTGGTTTTCGCCACATTGACACCGCACAGGTTTATGGCAACGAGGCCGAGGTCGGCACGGCGATTGACCAGTCACCAGTGGCGCGCGAAGACATTTTCCTGACCACCAAGGTCTGGGTGGATAAATTTCGCCATGATGATTTTATTGCCTCGGTCGATGAAAGCCTGAAGAAGCTTAAAACCGATTATGTCGACCTGTTGCTGTTGCATTGGCCGAAACTGGACGTGCCGCTGGCCGAGCAGATCGGGGCCCTGAATGAGGTGCACAAGGCCGGTAAGGTACGCCATATCGGGGTGAGCAATTACAGCACCGCCCTGATGGCCGAAGCAGTTGAATTAAGCGATGCGCCGATTGTGACCAACCAGATCGAAGTGCATCCCTATATTGATCAGACAAAGGTGCTTGAGGCTGCGCGCAAAAACGGCATGTCCATTACCGCCTATTATGCAATGGCGGATGGTAAAGTGTTCGAGGATGCGGTTTTACAGGATCTTGCCAGCAAATATGGCAAATCGGTTGCGCAGCTTGTGTTGCGCTGGGTGATCCAGCATGACGGTGTGATCGCGCTTTCCAAAACTGTTGGTGAAAAGCGGGCGCTGGAGAATTTCGACATTTTCGATTTCGAGATTTCGGCGAACGACATGCAGGCGATTTCCGCCCTGACCCAAAAAGATGGCCGTATTGTCAGCCCGGATGGCCTTGCCCCGGAATGGGATGATTAAGCCGATATGATGCCGGATGGCCCCCGCAAGCGTGGCGTTCTCTGCGGTTGCGGGGCCGTCAGGTCCGTTTTTACGATGTCGGGATATTGCCTGATTCGAGCAGAATATCGCGAAATTCGCGAAAGGCGGGGGTGTTGTATCCCGGGCGGCTGGCAAGGTGGGTATCCACCGCCATCAGCGGATGAATTTTGACATCCCCCGTATGGCCCATAAGATCAAGCACGCTGCGCGGCATGATGCTGATGGCAGCCCCCGCCGCACTGCAGGCATACATGGCGTGATAGGACCCGACCTCCTGAATGGCAAGCTGTGCCTTGCGGGTGCCAAAGCCTGTCAACCATTCCTCGGCCAGCATACGATAGGTACAGCCCGGTGCAAAGGCGGCCAGCGCGTTGATGTCAATATCTTGGGCGTGGTCGATGTCGCGGTGGGTTTTGGGCAGCAGCACAACCAGTTCTTCGCGATAAACCGGGATTTTATCAATTTCACGATCACCCAGCCACCATTCGTCCGAAGGCACGGCGATCAGGGCCGCATCAAGGCGGTGTTCTTCCAGCGCGGAAACAAGCTGCCGGGTGGGCGAGGTTGTCAGTTCCAGTTTTACCCGGGGCCACGCCCTGCTATAGGCGGCAAGCGGGCCGGGCAGGCGACTTGCCACCGTGCTTTCCATTGCGCCGATCCGCAGTGTGCCGACAGGTGTTGTGGGGTTCACGCGTTGTTGGGCTTCCTCGGCAAGGTTGAGAATGCGTTCGGCATAATCAAGAAAGGTGTGTCCCTCGGGCGTCAGGATCATCCGCTTCTTTTCGCGCAAAAACAGCGATGCACCAATTTCCGCTTCAAGCTGCTGAATGCGGGTGGTGACATTTGATGGCACGCGCCCCAGCAATTCCGCCGCACGGGTGATGCCCTGTTCCTTTGCCACCGTGCGAAACACCGACAGTGTCGTGATATCCATTCAAACTTCTCCATTGCCGTCTTGCTGAAACTCATATATTCCCTATATAGGAATGTAAATAAGTTTTAATTCATTATTTGAGAATTAAAATATCAGACGGACATGCTGGTACGGTAAAAAGGCAGGAGAGTTGTGATGTTAAGCCAGTTGGAAATGGACACGCCGATCATTCAGGCACCGATGGCGGGCATTTCAACCCCTGCTTTGGCGGCAGCGGTATGCAATGCCGGGGCGCTGGGGTCCATCGGTGTCGGGGCCACCGACGCCAGCGGGGCGGCAAAAATGATGGCGGATTTAAAAGGGCAAACCGACCGGGCCTTTAACGTGAATGTCTTTGCCCATGCTGCCCCAACGCCAGATCCGGCGCGGGATAAAGCGTGGCTTGATTTTCTGGCGCCGTATTTCGCCGATTTTGGCGCAAGCCCGCCAAAGTCGCTGGGTGTTATTTACAAAAGCATTCTTGAAGACGATGACATGGTGCGCCTGCTTGTGGCGGAGCGCCCGGCGGTGGTCAGTTTTCATTTTGGTCTGCCAGATCAGGACGTGATTTTGGCGTTAAAGCAGGCGGGAATCACGTTATTTGCCACTGCAACCAGCCCTGCCGAGGCACAAGAGGTCGAACGTGCCGGCATTGATGCCGTTATTGCCCAGGGGATCGAGGCGGGGGGCCATCGCGGCATGTTTGATCCCACCCAGCCCGATGATCAATTGGGGACCTTTGCCCTGGTTCGGTTGCTGGTGCGCCAGTGTAAAATACCGGTGATTGCCGCCGGAGGCATCATGGATGGCGCGGGCATTGCGGCGGCCCTGAAACTGGGGGCGATGGCGGCACAACTGGGCACGGCCTTTGTTTCCTGCCCGGAAAGTGCGGCGGATGATGCTTACCGTGCCGCCCTGACGGGGGAGGCGGCCTTTCATACCCGGTTAACAACGTTAATATCGGGCCGACCGGCCCGGGCTCTGGCAAACCGCTTTACCGCGCTGGAAGATGCCGCCAAAGGGCAGGTATTGCCCGATTATCCCATTGCCTATGATGCGGGCAAAGCCCTGCATGGTTCGGCCAAAGCAAAGGGCGAATTTGGCTTTGGCGCGCAATGGGCCGGGCAGGGCGCGCCATTATCCCGCGCGATGCCAGCGGCGGAATTGGTAAAAACGCTGATGGCGGAAATGAAACAGGCCAGCGGCCAGGTTTTGTAAGGCAGGGAAAGATCGCGGATATCCCTGCCGAGCAGGATCACGCAAAAGGGGCTGGCGAAATTGCCAGCCCCTTTGCGGCCAAACATCAGTTTATATGATTAACTGTTAAACCGCCTGTGAATGCCGTTTTTGCGAATGATCAAGGAAGGAATCAAACACGGCGCAAACGGCACGGACCAGCGGGCGGCCCATATCGGTTACGGTGATGGTGTTGCAGCAGACTGTAACAATGCCATCGGCCGTCATTTGGCGAATGGTGTCCAGCTGGCTGGCAAAGCGGCTGACGGGGACGTCATGGTCGCGGCAGATTTCATCGAGATCGACCGAAAGATGGCACATCAATTCATTGATGATGTCACGCCGGATGCGGTCCTCGTCGGTCACGGCGATGCCTTTTTCAATTGCCATCAGGCCATCTTCGACATTGCGTTTCCAGCGGCCCAGGGCCGGGTCGTTTTGTGCATAGCCCTGTGGCAGCGATGAAATGGCCGAGGGGCCCATGCCAATCAGGGCTTCGGCGCGATCCGTGGTGTAACCCTGGAAATTGCGGTGCAAATCCCCGGCCAGCATGGAAAGCGCCATTTCATCATCGGTGCGGGCAAAATGGTCCAGGCCGATGGCGACATAGCCATGTTCGGCCAGGCGGTTCTGTATGGCTTCATATTGGGCCCAGCGTTGGGCGGTGTCGGGCAGGGCCTCGGTCGGGATCAGGTTTTGGTGTTTTTTCATCCACGGCACATGGGCATAGCCAAATACCGATAAACGGTCGGGGTTTAGGGTAACGGTTTTATCAACCGTATCCATAACACCTTGCAGAGTCTGAAACGGCAGGCCATACATCAAATCGACATTGATGCCATTCATGCCGCGTTCGCGCAGATTGGCAACAACATCGGCCACCAGGTCAAACGATTGCACGCGGTTGACCGCGCGTTGCACGGTGTCGTTAAAATCCTGTACGCCAATGCTGGACCGGGTAAAGCCGCAATCGCGCATCGCATCCATAAAATCGGGTTTTGCGGTGCGCGGGTCCATTTCAATGGCAATTTCGGCATCGGGCAGGATGTTAAAGCCCTGCCGGATGTCGTTCATGACAAGGCGCAGGTCATCGGCCTTAAGAATGGTCGGGCTGCCGCCGCCAAAATGGATATGCGCGACCGGATAGGTGCCGGGCAGGGCGGATAGCACATTTTTGATTTCCGCACGCAGCACATCGACATAGCTGCCAACCGGGCTGTAATGCTTGGTGATTTTGGTGTTGCAGCCGCAAAACCAGCACATTTCCTCGCAATAGGGGACATGGAAATACAGCGACAAAGGCTGTTTGGGGTCCAGTTCCGACAGCCAGCGGCGATAAACAACGCCATTTACCGCCGGGCTGAAATGCGGCGCGGTCGGGTAGCTGGTATAGCGCGGCAGGCGCAAATCGTATTTCTGATGCAGGGCGGTGGAAATCATGGCAAATCTGGCCTCATCAATGTGATGGGGCCTTTTTGGCATTATTCAAAATCCACCGCCTTGATATGCGTCAAGCTGGTGTTTATGCGTGGCGAAAGGCGGAAATCAATGCTGCACGCAGGGCCGCCAGGCGTTCATTTGCTTCGTCCTCGCTATAGGAAACCGCTTGTCCCACGCCCCAGATCGGGCCGGGCCAGGCGGCATCATCGGGGAAGCGCGCCACCACATGGCAATGCAGTTGCGGCACCATATTGCCCAGCATCGCGACATTGGTTTTGGTCGCGTTAAACAGGCGTTTGAGGATTTTGGAGGTTTCAGCACATTCAAACCCCAGTGTTTCGCGTTCCTGTGGGGTCAAATCATCATAATCAACCAGATCATTGCGACGCGGCACCAAAATCAGCCAGGGATAACGGGCATCATTCATCAACAAAATGCGCGACAGCGGGCCTTCGGTCACAAGGTCGGTATCGGCGGCCAGTTGGGGATGCAGGCGAAAGGCGTCATTCATGGCAGGGCCCTTGTATTGGTGAAACAAGTTTACGCTGCTTATAGCAATAAAAACGAACAATGTCGTGTTTGCGGCGCGGGATCGCGATGATGTTATCGGTTTCACTCTTGTTTTTTCTGAATGGAACAGGGCAGTGCGATATAACGTTTGTAAAATACCAGGTCGCAATGCCTTTAAGCATTGCGCAGCATCATGGGGTCGGGTCCGTGATGAAGGATTTTGAAAATGGCTGAAAAGACAATTGCCTTAACGGGCGATAAACCGCGCGTGATTGTTGTGGGCGCGGGGTTTGGTGGCCTTGCCGCAACCCGTGAACTGGCGGGCAAGGATGTGGAAGTCATCCTGATCGACCGGAGTAACCATCATTTGTTCCAGCCCCTGTTATATCAGGTGGCAACGGCGGATCTGTCACCGGCGGATATTGCCTGGCCGATCCGGGGTATTTTTAGCCATGCCTCGAATGTTTCGGTGTTTCTGGGCGAGGTCACGGGCATTGATCTGGCAACAAAAAGCGTGATCGCCCGTGATTATCGGGTGGAATATGATTACCTTGTTTTGGCAACCGGGGCGGCGACATCCTATTTCGGGCATGACGACTGGGCAAAGGTGGCACCGGGGCTTAAGAATATTGGCGAGGCCACCGAAATTCGCAAAAGGCTGTTGCTAGCCTTTGAACTGGCCGAGAATGCCGAAGATGATGAAACACGCCGCAAATTCATGAATTTCGTTGTGGTTGGCGGTGGGCCGACCGGGGTGGAAATGGCCGGTGCGATTGCCGAACTGGCAAAACAGGCATTATCAAACGACTTTCGCCGCATCGACCCGCGCGATGCCCGCATTATCCTGGTCGAGGCCGCGCCCAGACTGTTAGGTGCCTTTCCCGAGGATTTGTCCGCTTACACCCGTCAGTCGTTGGAACGGCTGGGGGTGGAGGTGGTGTTGAACCAGCCAGTTAGCGACATTACCCCCGAAGGCGTGCAGATTGGCGATGATTTTATCGAAAGTGCCAATGCCATATGGGCCGCCGGGGTGAAGGTGGATCATATGGCCGATTGGACCCATGCCAAAACCGACCGGGGCGGCCGTGTTGAAGTTGCCAGTGATTTGAGCCTGCCGGATCACCCGGATACATTTGTGATTGGCGATGCTGCCCATGTGCCCTGGCAGGATGGCCTTGCCGTGCCCGGTATCGCCCCGGCGGCCAAACAGATGGGCAAATATGCCGGGCGGCGCATTCTGGATCATCTCGGCGGCAGGGATACCAAGCCGTTTGTCTATAAACATGCCGGAAACCTTGCCACGATTGGCCGTCATCGCGCGGTGATCGATTTTAACGGTTTCAAGCTGAAAGGTTTTATCGCCTGGTGGGTCTGGGGGCTGGCGCATATCTATTTTCTGATTGGCATTCGCGCCCCGGCACTGGTGTTGGTGCAGTGGGCCTGGAGCTATATTTTCTGCAAAAAGGGCGCACGCCTGATTACCGGGCCGGTCGAGCCGGACCCCGACCGCGCCCCCGAGAAAACCCGAACCGACCAGGGGGATGGGTAAAAACGGTCAGGCGTCTGATGCGTTTGCCTTTTCGATCAGGCTTTTCCGGATGTTGCGGGCGCGCCTGATAACCGTCACGATCCCGCCAGCAATGATCAGCCACAGGGCAATTGTCAGAACCGTGCCCTGTTCGATCCAAAGGGGTTCTGTCGTGGCGATGATTGCGGCGAGTGTCATCAGCGCCATGCGGTGCTGTTTTGCCATCGGGCCGGAAAAGTCCGGTGGCAGGCCAATGTTGGCACCCAGTTCGCGGGTATAGGCAGCAAGCACTGCAAGGCTTGCCGCCGCCCAGCCGATTGCCGGGCTGCCAACTGCCAAACCCGCCCCGGCAAAGATGAATATATCCGATATGCGATCGGGAAATTCGTTCCAGAACGGGCCATCGGCGGCACTTTTCCCCCCCTCGACGGCAACCATGCCATCAAACAGGTTGCATAGCAGGCGAAGCTGACAGCACAGGGCGGCAATCAGCAACAATGCGGCGGTCTGGCGACTGTCCGATACCAGATGTGTCAGCCAGAAGGCCGCGCCAGCACCAAATGCCACGACCATGCTGGCGATGGAAATCTGATTGGGGGAAATATTGCGTGCCGCAAGCGCCCGGCTGATGCGATCGGCCCATTTTGTGTTTCGGCTGTTTAACGGGCGACGGTTTTTCAGATCTGGCATGTTAAATATTTAGCCCCCGGCACGATTGTGAAGACGCATGAAATTATAGATAAAAACATAGGAACTGGAGACCGTTGCAGGAACGGCAATTGTCAGCAGGATTTCCGGGGTGTGCGCCAGCCAGTGCCCGCAGACCAGAAAACTGATCGAGGCCAGAATGGCAATAAGGGGTGGCAGCCAGTAGCGCGCTTTCCCGCGAAACCGTAATCGCATCCCGTCGGTCGCACTTTTTAAAAACAGCGTCAGAAGGGCCGACATTGTCCCCTGTGCCAGGCCGGCCAGAACTTGTTGCAGCAGCGGGTGGCTGGCATTGGCAAACATGGCCCAGCCGCCCATCGCGATGAAGGCGAAACCGACATGCACGATCGTGCTTTTTAACATCCTGTTTGCGATTGTGGTCAATGGATGTCCCAGTAAAAGCGCACGATATGAAAGAAAATCGGGGCGGAAAATATCACGGAATCCAGCCGGTCAATGAAGCCGCCATGACCGGCAATCATATGCCCCCAGTCTTTCACGCCCCGGTCACGCTTGATGGCGGACATGACAAGCCCCCCGAAAAAGCCCATCAGGGTAATGACAAGCGATAATCCGGCAGCCTGAATAACGTTGAATGGCGTAATCCAGAACAGGGCGGCCCCCAGCAGGCTGGCCGATAACACCCCGCCAACCAGCCCTTCCAGGGTTTTGGAGGGCGACAGATTGGGGGCAATTTTGTGTTTGCCGATCAGTTTGCCCCACACATATTGCAAGACGTCGCTGGATTGGACAACGACGACCAGAAAAAAGATCAGAAACAGGTTTTTGCCTTCATATCCGGCAATGTTGAGGCTTAGTAGCGCCGGAACGTGGGAAACGCAGAAGACGGCGATCATCAGCGCCCACTGGGCTTCGGCCACCCGGATCAGGAAATTGCCGGTTTCGCCCCGCAGCGCGGAAATGATCGGCATCAGCAAAAAGGCATAAACGGGAATGAAAATGGAATAGAAGCCGTACCAGTTCATGCCCACCGATATATATTGCAGCGGCAATACAATAAAAACCGCCACAACCAGTGCCCAGTGGTCGGCGGCCTTGATGTTGGTCAGGGTCAGAAATTCGCGCAGAGCGGCAAATGAACAGATTGCAAACAGGATAACAACGCCAATACGTCCTGCCATGAAAGAAATCGCCAGCACAATTGCCATAACCCACCAGGCCTTTATTCGGGCGTTGAGGTTTTCAATCGTGCTGTCCGGGCCGGTATCGCGGGCGCGTAATTTGAGGAAATAGCCAATGACAGAGGCAACGCCAAGGACAGCAAGGACCGCGATCAGGAGAATAAGGAAATGGTTATTCATATGGGGCAATCCGCCGTTTCGCCGTCACGTGAATGTAAGTCCAGCAACGCTGTTTCGGCCCGTTTCAGGAAATCCTGCCGGGTTTCCTTGGGATTAAGGTGTATCGGGTTGCCAAAGGTGACGGTACATATCATGGGGATGGGTAAATAGGTGCCTTTGGGTAAAACCCGGTTCAGGTTTTCGATCCACACAGGGACAAGGTCGATATCCGGGCGGGATGACGCCAGATGGAACAAACCGGATTTTAGCGGCAATAAGACGTTATCGGTGGTGTTGCGCGTTCCTTCCGGAAAAATGATCAGGTTACTGCCTTGGTCAAGGGCTGTTGCCATTTTTTCAATCGGGTTGGTTTGCCGAAGGCTGGCTTTTCGTTCAATTAAAACGGCATTGAAAACTGCCGTGCCAATAAATCGTTTTAGACGTGAACCAAGCCAGTAATCCGCCCCGGCAACCGGGCGGGTTTTATCCCGGATCGGGGCGGGCAGAACCGACCACAGCAAAATGAAATCACCGTGGCTATTGTGGTTGGCGAAATACACGCATTGCCGGTTTTCTATTTCGCCATTAACCCAAATGCCTCGCACAGCGGTGATGATTTTCGCTGCGCCAACAATGAGGAAGGCCGTGATTTTAACAAGAAGAGAAATTTTCAGCCTCCAACTTTAAGTGCATCCCGCGTGAAGGTTATGCAATTAAATTGTGAAGACAAGAAATTTTGTTGTTGCATCTGGCAACGGGGAGTCTGTCAGGCATTCTGGTTTTATCTGATGGCATTGCCTGTAATCAAAACCCTATTGACGAATGCTTGATGTGTCCGGGGTCGGGACAGGGCTGATTTTCGGCAGGCAGCCAATTGATGCCAGTGTCTGGTGGACGGCGTCGCACAGCGGCGTGTGGGGTTCGGTGCCCAGAAACGCAACAAGCCGGTCGTTTTTCAGGCGTACGGGTTCCCGCCATAGATATTTCATTTCATCAACCTCGCGCAGAAATGGGACAAACGGTTTTAGCGGTTTGATTAACAGCCAGGGGAAGGAATGGACCGGGATGTGCTTTTTGCCGCATGCGGTGCGGATGGCGTTGATCATATCCATGCCGGTGGCATCCCAGTGGCCGTTCATGTGAAAGCGGGCAAAGCCAGGTAGGTCGTTTTCGCGGGCAAGAAGCCGGGTCACTGTGGCGGCAACATCGGGCAGATACGCCCATTGATGCCCCGTATGGCGTTTGCCGGGATAGATGATGGACGATACCGGCTTGCCCGGTTTAACCAGACCTTGCGCAAACCAGTTGTTTTTGGCACCCGGCCCGAAAAAATCACCGGCGCGCACAATAAGGGCACGGGCACCACGGGCGCAGGCACGTTCCAAACGCTGTTCCAGTTCAACCCGGATGGCACCCTTGCGCGAAATGGGGTGTTGCGGGCTTTCTTCGTCGATTTCAGGGAAAACGTCGGGGCCGTAATTATAAACCGTACCGGGCAAAACAATGCGTGCGCCATTGGCAATGGCAGCCGCAATGGTATTGTCGATCATGGGTAGCACGAGCTTGCCCCAGTTGCGATAGCCCGGCGGGTTAACAGCGTGAACAATGACATCAACGCCCTTTGCGGCATTTAAAACATCGCTGTCCTTCAATGCGTCCCCGGTAATCCAGGTGATGGCACCCGTATTTTGTGTGGTTGATTCAGGGATGATGCGGGCAAAGGCACGAATGCGCCAGCCCTGCGTGGCCAGTGCGTGGGCTGCGGCATGGCCAATGCCGCCATTTGCACCAATGACAAGGGCCGTTTTATGGGGGTGTTGCATGGTTTTTCCTATGTTGGTGAATTGGTTTTGATGATGACCAACACAGGGTATTGCCAAGTGGAGATAAACAGTATTCTATAAGTATAAATAGTATCCATACAAAAATGTATGGACGTATGAACGCATTTGAGGGGCGAATGGCAGATCCTGACTGGGGGCTTTATCGGAGTTTTCTGGCCGTGATGGCGCAAGGGTCATTGTCGGCGGCGGCCCGTGAACTGGGCCTGACGCAACCGACAATCGGCCGCCATATGGATGAATTGCAGCATCATTTGAATGTTGTTTTGTTTACGCGGTCTTCGGGCGGATTACAGCCGACCGATGCGGCGTTAAACCTGTTGCCCCATGCCGAAACCCTGAAGGCGGCGGCAGATATGCTGTCGCGTGCGGCAAGCGGGTTGGGTGATGATGTTCGCGGGACGGTGCGCATAACGGCAAGTGATGTGATCGGGGTTGAGGTTTTGCCCCCTATTTTAACATCCCTGCGAAATGACCATCCCGATATTGAAATAGAACTGGCCCTTAGCAACCGGATGGAAGATTTGTTGCGTCGGGATGCCGACATTGCCATTCGCATGGTGCCGCCCAGTCAGGATGCGCTGGTGGCAAAGCATATTGGTGCGATTGATTTGGGGATGTATGCCCATCACGATTACCTGGCCCAAAACGGTGCGCCGGAGGATTTTGAAGACCTGGCAGACCATGCCCTGATCGGGGTTGATCGCGATGCCCGTGATTTGCGGTTATTGCATTCACTGCCCTGGCCCTTGGCGAAACACCGGTTTTCATTTCGGTCCGACCAGCATTTATCGCACCTTGCCATGATCCGTGCGGGGTATGGCATTGGCATGTGCCAGGTCGGCGTGGCGTTGCGGGAACCTGCATTGCAAAGGGTGCTGCCGGAATTTTCGCTTGCCCTTGATAGCTGGGTCACCATGCATGAGGATTTGCGCAATAATTTGCGCTGCCGTACGGTGTTTGATGCCTTGGTGAGGGGGATGAAAACATATTGGCGAACGCAAAAACCAGACCCGCAATTGGCCTGAAAAGGTGAGTGGATTTGGACGGCGTTAAACAGGGCAGCGGGTTTACCCGGCTGCCCTGTAAATGTTGTGCTTGCCTGTGGGTTTAAGCGGCAAAGCGCGGCAGCAACGATTGCACCAGGCGATCTACCTTGGCCTCGGCGGTGGCGATGGAATGTTGCATCCGGTCATCGCCAAATTCGTCATATTCGATGGCGGTGCTGTGATGGTTGGTAATGCCGATATATTCCAGCGGGGTAAAAACGCCGCCTTCCACATGGTTGAGATGGGCCACCCGTTCGCCGGGATTATAACCGTAATCACCGCGCGAGGATAAAACGATGGCGGTTTTATCGCCCGTGACCATCGGCCAGTAGGGAACACCATCGCGCCCCCGGTCAAAGCCGAAGGTGCGGCCCACACGCACGATATTTTCAATCCAGGCCTTCATTTGGGCGGGCATGCCGAAATTATACATCGGCACCCCGGCCACGATAATATCGGCCTGTAACAGTTCGTCGATCAGAATATCGCTTTCGCGCAAAACATCGTGCATCCAGTTTTCGCGCGTTTCGGGTTTGGTAAAGGCGGCGTGGATCCAGTCACCCGTCACCGGTTTGGGTGGATGCGCGCCGACATCGCGATAGATGATGGTGTCGTCCGGGCGGTGTTGCTGCCAGCGGGCGACAAAGCGGGCCGTTAACCGGCGGCTGTGGGAGCCATGCGCAGCGGTATCGGATCGGCCGGGGCGCGCACTGCTGTCGATATGCAGGATGGTTGCCATGTGATGCTCCTGTGATGAAAAAATGTCATCCGTTGTGTCGTGCGATATGCTAGTTTTGGAGGGATTTTTGGTATCTGGCAAAATCGAATATCTCAGTTAACAGATGAGTGTGGTTCATCTTTATGTCTTTGCCGCCCCTTGCGACATTGCGCGCCTTCGAGGCCGCCGCCCGGCATGTGAGCTTCAAGAAGGCGGCACATGAATTGCGGGTAACACCCACCGCGATCAGCCATCAGATCCGTTTGTTGGAGGAAACACTGGGACTGCGCCTGTTTGTGCGCAAACCACGACAGGTTGTGCTGACCCCGGCGGGGCAGGAACTTTTCCCGGTATTACGGGATGGATTTGCCGAATTTGGCCGCGTGATAGACCGGCTCAAACAGTATAAAACCCAGCGTCGCTTGACCGTTTCGGTGTTGCCATCCTTTGCGGCCAAGTGGCTGTTGCCGCGCATTTCGCGGTTTCAGGCCGCACATCCCGATATTCACCTCAGTCTGCATACATCGGTCGAGGCGGTTGATTTGCGTGCAAATATTGCCGATGCCGCCATTCGTTACGGGGCGGGGCCCTATGCCGGGCTGGAAGTGCAGCGGCTGTTTCGCGAACATTTCGCCCCGATGGCAAGCCCGGCTTTGGGATTGCAAACCGTGCGGGACCTGCACAACCTGCCTTTGCTCCATTTGGACTGGGCCCATCCCGATGATGTGACGCCAACATGGTCGCACTGGTTTAAACAGGCGGGAATTGGGGGCATCGCCCTTAAGCCGGGCCTGGCCTTTAGCGAGGACAGCCACGCCATTCAGGCGGCGATTGCCGGACAGGGCGTTGTGTTGTGCAGTTTGGAAATGACCGCGCAGGAACGGCAAAACGGGCTGTTATGCCAGCCTTTTGGACCGTTGATTGAAGGGCATTATTATCAATTGGTGCATCGGGGCAATGGGGCCAATAGCCGGGAGGTGGATGCCTTTGGCCGCTGGCTGGCAGATGAGGTAAGGATGGCCGGGCTTGAAACATCGGCCCGTTTGAAAAGCGCTCCGGAGGCCTAAATTCGATATTGACGGCGATGGGGCGAGAGGAAATGATTCAGCGGTTGTTGATCATCCCGGAAAGGGGACCATGCCATGCCCCGGTTTTGTGCCAATCTGTCATTTCTGTTTGCCGATCTGCCCTTTGAGAAGCGTTTTGCCGCTGCGGCGGCAGCGGGATTTTCCGGGGTGGAATATATTGGCGCCTATGACATGCCAATGGCCGATATTAAACGCCACCTTGATGAAAACGAGCTAAAGCAGGTTTTGTTCAATCTGCCGCCGGGGGACTGGGAGGCCGGGGATCGTGGCCTGGCCTGCCGACCGGGCCGGGAGGAGGAATTCCGCGATTCCGTTTTCAGGGCACTGGATTACGCCACCACGCTTGAGTGTGACATGATCCATTGCATGGCGGGCAATATGGCAAAGGGCGAAGACCCCGGCGAACTGGCGCGCCTTTATTGCGATAACCTGCTTTATGCCGCAGACGAGGCCGGGAAGGCCGGTGTGACCATTTTGATCGAACCAATCAACGGCGTTGATATGCCAGGCTATTTGCTTAATTCGGTCGAGCAGGCGGCGGTTATCCTCGATCAGTTGGATCATCCGGCGCTGGCCTTGCAGTTTGATATTTATCATGCCCAGCTTGTGGGTGGTGATATTGCATCCCGCCTTGCCCGGCATTTTGATAAAATCCGTCATGTACAAATTGCCGGTGTGCCGGGCCGCCATGAACCGGACCGGGGCGAACTTAACTGTTCGTTCCTGTTTTATTTGCTGGATCGGCTGGGATATGACGGCTGGATCGGGTGCGAATACAAACCCCAGGGCACAACCGAAGAAGGGCTGGGCTGGCTCTCCCCCTGGCAGGGAACGGCATCCTGAAAAAACGGCATGTCTGGAATTAAAATTCCGCCGTAAAATGGCGCAAAAGGGTGCCCGGCCAGAAACGGGCATTAGGTCTCTGGCCGGGGCATCCATCAGGCGGCGCGCATGCAGCTCAGGAAGGTATCGACCTGTGCCTTTAAATCGTCCGCCTTGCTCGTCAGGTCCCGCGCAACATCGCTGACCTGTCCGGCGGCCTGTTCGGTATTTCCGACCGAATTTCGGACTTCGATGATGTTTTCGCTGACATTGTTGGTGCCGGTTGAGGCCTGCTGGATATTGCGGGTGATTTCCTTGGTTGCGGCATCCTGTTCTTCCATCGCCGATGAAATGGCAACCGTAATGGCGTTCATTTCGTCGATGATTTCGGTAATCGACGCGATGGCATTGACCGCCGATTTCGTTTCGTTTTGAATGCTTTCAATCTGTTGGCTGATTTCGCCGGTGGCCCGGGCGGTTTCAGTGGCAAGGGCCTTGACCTCGTTGGCGACAACGGCAAATCCCTTGCCGGCTTCGCCCGCACGGGCGGCCTCGATGGTGGCATTTAACGCCAGAAGATTGGTTTGCTGGGCAATATTTGAAATCAGGCTGACCACTTCACCCACCTTTTGGGCTGCAACCACCAGGCTTTGCATCTGGTTGTTGGTTGTTTCGGCCTCTTCGACAGCACGTTGTGCTGTGGCCGAAGACTGTGTAATTTGCCGACTGATTTCGTTAATCGAGGAAGAGAGTTCTTCGGTGGCGGTGGCAACGCTTTGCACATTGGCCGAAGCCTGTTCGGAGGCGGCGGCAACGGTGGCGGCGCGATGGTTGGTGTTGTTTGCGGTATCCAGCATCGAGGTTGCAGTCGTGCCCATTTGTGATGCCGAAGACATAACAGCGGTCAGGACCTGTGCGATAACGGCATCAAAATCCCGGGTGGCCTGTTCAATCTTTTTGGCCCGTTCTTCGCGTTCCCTGCTTTGTTCGATTTCGCGGGCGGCGAGTTCGTCCGCCTTGATCATGCTGTCCTTGAAGACTTCCACGGCTGTCGCCATTTCGCCAATTTCATCCCCCCGTTCGGTATCGGGGATGTCGATGGTTTTGTCACCCGAGGCCAGGGTGCGCATGGTTTTTGTCATCCGGATAATGGGAGACGCGATGGCACCCCCAATGATGAAGGCCATGCCCGTGCCCACGGCAAGGGCGATGACGACACAACCGGCAATCATGGCATAGGCATAGAAAACCGTACTTTGATTTTGCGCCTTGCGGATATCAAGCAGCTTTGCCTCAGCCTGATGAACGTCTCTCATGGTTGCACGAAATTTGTCCAGATAGGCCTTTCCTTTGGCCTGGCCCACCAGGTCGGACAGGCCGTCCATCGTTGTAATGCCACTTTCACTGGTGGTCTGGTTTGTTGCAATATCGCGCCGGATCCTGATCATCGGTTCGGTGACATTGGCCTGCCAGTCCCTCAGGGTCTTTTCTGCTTCATTCAGGCGCGCGACCTGGGCGGGATTGTCGGAAACAGTTTCTTTCAGGTTATCGATTTGGGAATAAACGTTTTTCTCTCCCTCTTCATAGGGTTCCAGAAAGTCCTCTTTTCCCGAAAGAAGGTAGCCGCGCATGCCGGTTTCCATGTTGATCGCAGAAGCCGTGATCGTCTCCACATCAATCAACACCTTGTTGGTATGTTCGACCCAGTTGCTTGTTGAAAGCATGGAGCGAATGCTGAATATGGAAACACCTGCCAGCAACAGCAGAAATACCAAGGGACTCAGGATCCCGAACAGAACTTTCAGTTTCAGTCTGACATTGTGCAGAGACATCTTGTCCTCCTCTATAAGTGCAACCGAAAGAGTGCAGAGCGAACATGGAGAATGGTTCTCGCGTGGTGCGAGTTTGCTGGTATACGCATGTAGTAAACGGGGGTTATTCTACTATGAATTGAAAGTGGATTTCAGATTCTATTTTTTCATTTATGATGAAATGATGGGTTTTTTGTATCTGATTTCCTGCGATCATTCCTGATGCAGGAATTTTCAATCTCTTATGATATTGTTAATAAAACATTTTTTTCGTTGATGATGCTTTTGGACGAATTGTTGTTTCATGGCGGGAGTTGTGAAAAAAGATTTGCGCGAAAATGAAGAATCCCAACCCTCGCGTATAGGTTTAAATCACAAGCTTGCACAATGGTGTGTGATAAATTCATGAATGACCATCCCGGCAGATCCAGGGGCCGGGACTCCATGTGGTCGTTGAGGGCAGCTTGACTTAAAAAATCAGGATCGCGCGAAAATCGTTCACATTGGTCAGTGTCGGGCCGGTGACGATCAGGTCATCAAGCTTTTCAAAGGCGCTATAGGCATCGTTGCGATCCAGATAATCGGCAAGGTCGATTTCCCGGTCCCGGGCTTTTTGCCAGCTTTTTTCATCCATAATCGCGCCTGCATTATCCTCGCTGCCATCAATGCCGTCGGTATCAATGGCAAGGGCGGCAAAGCCCGCTTCGTCGCGCAATTGCAGCAAAAGCGACAGCATGAACTCGGCATTGCGGCCGCCCCGTCCGCCATCGCCGCGTACGGTTACGGTTGTTTCCCCGCCCGATAGCAGGATGCAGGGTTTTTGTGCCGGTTGGTCGTGCGTTTTTACTTGTCGGGCAATACCGGCGTGCATTATGGCAATTTCGCGCGATTCCCCCTCGATGGCATCGCCGAGAATGACCGTATTCAGGCCCATATCCTGGGCTGTGCTGGCAGCGGCCAGCAGGGAATCCTGCGGGCGCGAGAGCATGACGACATCATTGTCGTTAAAACACTCCTGGCCGGGCTTGACGGTTTCATGCTCCGGATCCGCCAGCAGCTTTTTTGCAGCCTCGGGCAGGGGGATGTCATAGCGTTTCAGGATGGCAAGGGCATCGTTTTGGGTTGTCGGGTCTGGCACGGTCGGCCCCGATGCGATGATGGCCGGGTCATCACCGGGCACATCGGAAACAAGATAGGTGATCATTTTGGCCCGGGCCCCGGCCAGTGCCAGCCGCCCGCCCTTGATCGCGGAAAGATGTTTGCGCACGCAATTCATTTCGGAAATGGTGGCACCGCTTTTCAGCAGGGCCTTGCTGATCGCCTGTTTGTCTTCAAGGCTGATGCCTGGTGCGGGCAGGGCCAAAAGGGCCGATCCGCCCCCGGAAATCATGCAGATAATCAGGTCATCGGGCCCGGCATTTTGCGCCATTTCCAAAATCCGCCCGGCGGCCTTTTGCCCGGCTTCGTCCGGTACGGGGTGGGATGCCTCGACAATTTCGATATGCTTACATGGGGCCGCGTGACCATAACGCGTGACAACAAGGCCGCATAACCGGTTCGCAATATCCCTGCTGCCATTTTCCTTTATCCAGCATTCCTCGAAGCTGCGTGCCATATGGGCCGATGCCTTGCCAGCACCAATCACGATGGTTTTGCCTTTGGGCCGGGCAGGCATGTGATGCGGGATCTGTACGGCAGGGTCAGCGGCCTTAAGTGCTGCTGTCATCAGTTTGTGTAAAATATCGCGCGGCGAGGCGAACAGGCTGTTGTTCGGCAGGGTCATGGGCGGGGCTCCGTCTGTGCGTCATCTGTCGTAATCAGGTTGCCGGGGACGGCGGGGCGTTGTGGGTGTCAGTCGCGCCGTCAGCCGCCAGAGGCCTTCGGGGTGCGTTCGGTCACATGGTTGATAACGGCCCCCAGATGTTCATACATCGCCTGTTCGGCGCGGTCCGGGTCGCGGGCGGCGATGGCATCGATAATGGCGCGGTGATGGTTCTGGACCATGTTGTCAAACTGCGGACCGGCAAAGATATGAAACCGGATTTCATCAAGGGCGGCGTGCAGCACATCATGCAGCATTTTCATCAGGTGATAATAAATGATGCTGCCGCTGGCGCGTGCGATCATCATGTGCAGGCGGTGGTCATCTTCAGTACGGTATTTGGCGGGTCGGCGCGGGTCGTGTGCCTGCTGAAAGGTGGCACGCAATTCGGCCAGTTGTTCGTCGGTGGCATTTTCCGCCGCCCGGCGGGCCGCCCAGGTTTCAAGGGTGCGGCGCAGCTCCATCAGGTCGGCCAGATTGGTGATCGACCCACGGACAAGGTCGGTCATCGCGACATCCATTTCGATGCCGGTGGAGGATAACAGCTCCGTCCCGCCGCCCTGCACGGCGCGCAAATAGCCGCGTGTTTTAAGTTTTTGCAAGGCCGCGCGCACCGAAACCCGGCTGACATTCATATCCTCGGCCAGTTGCCGTTCCCCGGGCAGGCGTTCACCAGGCAGGTATTCTCCTGCCGCAAACCGGGCCAGCAGGGTATCTGCCACGCGCTCGGCAACGCGTTTGGGGCGCTCATTTTCGCCTTGATGGATATTGGAAGCGTCAGGCTGGTCCGGCGTCGGCTGCATGGGAAACGGGTTCTCCGTGATCGTGCCACTGGTTATTCAGTCATCATTGGTCATACCACTGTACGGCAAGTTTGGGTGAAAATGAATTGCTTGCTGGCTTTATATCCAGCGACTTGCCAGAATCCCCGCAAATTGCTAGGCATTCGTGAAAGATTCCAGCCTGCATGGCGGTCCGCCTGCCGTGCCTTTCATATTTCGGAAAAATCAGGAGAATTCGCGTGAGCCACCATCCCGCGCAACTGCTGTGCAGTGAAGACCCCGCACCGTATGAAATTATCAATGATGAGGGGGCGGGACATGCGCTGTTTGTGTGTGATCATGCCTCGCGGGCGATTCCCAAATCGCTGGGCACACTCGGCCTGCCCGAGGCAGAACGCAAACGCCATATCGGCTGGGATATTGGCGCGCGCAAGGTGACGGAAATTCTGGTCAAACGCTTTGACTGTCCGGCGGTTTTGTGCGGGTTTTCCCGTTTGGTGATTGATTGTAACCGCCAGCTTTGGGACCCGACCGGCATGCCCGAAGTGGCAGATAAAACCGTGGTGCCGGGCAACCAGAATGTGTCGCCGCGCGAACATATGAAGCGCATCCGCGAAATTTTCCTGCCCTATCACTGGGCGATTGAAGAACGCATTGCCCGGTTTCATGCCCATAAAATTGCCCCGGCCATTGTCGCGATCCACAGTTTTACCCCGGTGTTTCAGGGGTTTGAACGCCCGTGGGAGATTGGCATTCTGTGGGATCAGGATGACCGTATTCCGCTACCGTTGCTCGAAAATCTGCGTCGCCAGAACCCGGATCTGACCATTGGGGATAACGAACCCTATTCGGGCCGTCACATGGCTGATTACACCATTGACCATCATGCCGAGGCCGCCAACCTGCCGTGCGTGTCGGTTGAAATTCGCCAGGACCTGATTGATACTGACGATGGCTGTGAAAAATGGGCGGGTATTTTGGGCGATGCGCTGGAAAGCATCCTGGCCGACCCGAACCTTTACAAACTCCGGAGGGACTGAATTGCCCGCAATATCGCGCAAGGAACCGGCATTTTCGATTGGCATTGAAGAGGAATTCTGGCTGGTTGATCGCAAAACGCGCGATGTTGCCACCGACCCGGCAGCAGGCTTTTTAAAGGATTGCAAGGCGGAACTGGGCGATCATGTCTCAAGCGAGTTCATGCGTTGCCAGGTCGAGATCGGCACCAAAGTGTGCCACAGTGCGGGCGATGCCCGAGAAGAACTCACACATATGCGGTCGGTTTTGTGTGATGTGGCCGGGCGCTATGATATGGCGCTTCTGGCGGCATCGACACATCCCTTTGCCCATTGGGACAGCCAGAAACACACCGAAGGCGAACGCTACAGCACTATTGCGCGCGATTTGCGCACGGTGGTGGAACGGCTGCTGATTTGCGGCATGCACGTTCATGTCGGGATCGAGGATGATGATTTGCGCATCGAACTGATGGCGCAGGCGGCCTATTTCCTGCCGCATCTTTTGGCCCTGACCACGTCATCGCCGTTCTGACGCGGGCGCGATACCGGCCTGCAAACCTTTCGCCTGTCGGTGTTTGATAATTTGCCGCGCACCGGCCTGCCGGAGGTTTTCGGCTCTTGGGCGGAATATCGCCGCCATGTCGATATGCTGATCAATGCCGGTGTGATCGAGGATGGCACCAAATTATGGTGGGATTTGCGTCCCAGCGACCGCTGGCCGACCCTTGAAATGCGCATTGCCGATGTTTGTACCAATCTGGAAGACGCGATTTGTGTGGCCTCCATCACGCGCTGTATTTTGCGCATGCTTTATCGTCTGCGGCGCAATAATCAACGTTGGCGCATTTATGCCAATATGCTGATCCGCGAAAATCGCTGGCGGGCCTGCCGTTATGGCAGTACCAATAGCGATAATGGAGGGTTGATCGATTTTGGCCGCGGCGAAATTGTGCCCTATGCCGATTTGCTTGAAGAAATTCTGGAGCTTGTCCGCCCTGATGCCGAACATTTTGGCTGTGTTGCCGAAATTGAACATGCCCGCCGGATTTTAAAGCGCGGCACCAGTTCCGAACGCCAGCGCAACATCTATAACGCCGCCATCGAACGCGGCGAAAGCCCGCGTGATGCCCTGATCAAGGTGACGGATTATCTGATTGCGGAAACCAGCCCTGCCAGCACCGCATCGATTTAGGCGTTTATCGGCGCTCTGAAGGCTTGTCATCATTTGGTGCTTTGGGTATCGTCGCGCCGCATTGAAATTTCGCGTTTCGGGCATCCGCAACGCACCCGCATATCATCGGAGATCAGAGAATGACCGAAGTCGGAGGAATTGCAGCCGACCAGCTCGCATCCTATGTCGAGCGTATCGAGCGCCTTGAAGAAGAAAAGGCCAACCTGATGGCCGATATCAAGGAAGTTTACGGCGAAGCCAAAGCCCTTGGCTATGACGTGAAAATCCTGCGCCAGATTATCCGCCTGCGCAAAATGGAAGACCACGAACGCACCGAACAGGAAGAAATCCTTGAAGTGTATAAACGCGCACTGGGGATGAGCTAACTCTCTGCTGCCATATCCTGACAGCGGGAACTGATAAAAGAGGGCGTGCTGAAAACAGCAGGCCCTTTTTTTATGAATTGCCGGAGTATTCGACTATGACCCGATCCCGCCCTGAAATTACTGTCGAAGTGACCGAGGGGGTGTGCAGGCTTTTGCATCACCATAACATGGCCTGCATCACGGAATTGCGGTTGGGGAATGGGCGGCGGCTGGATGTTTTGGCATTGGGGCCAAAGGGCGAACTGTGGGCGGTGGAGGTGAAATCATCGGTCGAGGATTTTCGTGTTGATGCCAAATGGCAAACATATCGCGATTATTGCGACCGGTTTTTCTTCGCCGTGCCAATGGAATTTCCCCGTGATCTGATCCCGGAAGAAGAGGGGCTGATTGTGGCGGACAGATTTGAAGCTGCGATTGTCAGGCCAGCCGAAGAGTGCAAGCTGAATGCAGTACGCCGAAAAAAGCTGTTGATTGATTTTGGCCGGTTATCCGCCGGGCGGTTACGCGGTGACGACAAGATGGATATGCTGATTTCCTGATACCGGATATTTCCGCGAGGCAAAAAAACGCCGCAGCAAAAGGGATGCTGCGGCGTTTGTCGTGATCAGGTCGGGTTTTACTCGGCTGCTTGCAGGTGTTCCGGCGGATTATGGAACTGGTTGCGCAGTTCCTCTTCGCGCTGTTTGACCTTGGCGATATTGGCATCCTTGATATGGCCGTAACCGCGAATTTGCTCCGGCAGGGCCAGAAGCGCCCCGGCAATGCGGATATTGTCGGGGTTCAGTCCCGCCAGCACTTCATCAACCAGCTCTTCATAGTGCGTGATCAGGGCGCGTTCGGTTTTGCGCTCATGGGTTTTGCCAAACGGGTCAAGTGCCGTGCCGCGCAGGAACTTGAATTTTGCCAGTACAGCAAAGGCCGACATCATCCAGGGACCATATACCTGCTTTTTCAGATTGCCGGTTTCCGCATCCTTACTGGCAAGGGCAGGCGGGGCGAGGTGGAATTTGACCTTGTAATTCCCGGTGAAGTTTTTGCGCAGCTTGGCGGTAAAGGCCGGGTCGGTATAAAGCCGGGCGACCTCGTATTCATCCTTATAGGCCAGCAGCTTGAAGTAATATTTTGCCACAGTCCTGGCGAGGTGATCCTGCCCGTCACCCAGTCTCTTTTCGGCCTGGGCCACCTTTGTCACCAGGGATTCATACCGGCGGGCATAGGCGGCGTTTTGATAGCCGGTGAGGAATTTTTTGCGTTTTGCCACCATGTCATCAAGGGTTGTGGCAATCGGATGGGCCTGTTTTTCATCCGGGCCGACCACATCAATCACCTTTTGCGGGTCATGGGCAAACAGGCGGCCCCAATAAAAGGACTGCTTGTTCATGTCAATCGCTACACCATTAAGCTCGATGGCCTGCATCAGGGCTTCTTCGGTAATCGGAATCAGGCCGCGTTGCCACGCCACACCCAGCATAAACAGGTTGGTGGCAATGGAATCCCCCATCAGGCGGGTGGCGACATCGCTGCCTTCCACAAAATTGACGGCATCATCGCCACAGGCATCCAGAATGGCCTTTTTATGCTCGTTGCTTTTAAGCTCGAAATCCGGGTTGCGGGTAAAGGCGCCGGTGATGGTTTCGTGGGTATTGATCACCGCCTGGGTGAAGTTGCGGCGCATTTTCGCCAGCCCCTCGAAGCTGGCAGCGACCAGCAGGTCACAGCCCAGCACCACATTGGCTTCACCCGCCGGAATGCGTGCGGCATGCAGTTTTTCCTGACGGTCGGCAAAGCGGATATGGCTGACAACAGCCCCGCCTTTTTGCGCCAGGCCCGCCATATCCAGCCCGACAATGCCTTTGCCCTCAATATGGGCGGCCATGCCCAAAAGCGCGCCAATGGTAACAACGCCGGTACCGCCCACACCGGTCACAAGAACCGACCAAGGTTCAGTGAGTGCGGGCAGGGCTGGTTTGGGCAGGGATGCGAAAACGGCATCGCCGTGATTATCCCCTTTGGCGGCGGCTTCGGGCTTGCGCAGGGCGCCGCCTTCGATGGTGACAAAGCTGGGGCAGAACCCGTTCAGGCAGGAAAAATCTTTGTTGCAGGCCGACTGGTCAATGGCGCGTTTGCGGCCAAATTCGGTTTCGACCGGTACAACGGCAAGGCAGTTGGATTTTTCACCACAATCGCCACAGCCCTCGCAAACCAGATCATTGATGAAAACCCGTTTGGGCGGATCGACCATCAATTTGCGTTTGCGGCGGCGGCGTTTTTCCGCCGCACAGGTCTGGTCAAAAATCAGGATCGAGGTACCGGGAACTTCGCGCAATTCCTTTTGCGTTTCGTCCAGGGTGTCGCGGTGGCGAATATCGACATTGGGGGCAAAATGGGCATCAATCGGGTATTTATCCGGTTCGTCTGACAAAACGATAATCCGGGTTACACCCTCGTCGGCCATCTGGCGGGTAATTTGCGGCACGCTTAAGGGGCCATCAACCGGTTGGCCGCCCGTCATGGCAACGGCATCGTTAAACAGGATTTTATAGGTGATATTCACCCCTGATGCGATGGCCGCGCGGATCGCGAGCGAGCCGGAATGGTAATAAGTTCCATCGCCCAAATTCTGGAAAACGTGCTTGGTGGTGGTAAAGGGGGCCTGACCAATCCAGGTCACACCTTCGCCGCCCATATGGGTGAAGGTTTCGGTGGAACGGTCCATCCAGTTGACCATGTAATGGCAGCCAATCCCGGCCATGGCGCGGCTGCCTTCGGGCACCTTGGTGGAACTGTTATGCGGGCAACCGGGGCAGAACCAGGGAATGCGGGCCACATCCGGGCGCGGTTCGGCAATTTCCTTTTCCTTTTGCGCCAGCCATTCAATGCGGTCGTGGATTTTCTGGCTGTCAAAGAAACGGTTGATGCGTGCCGCCAGGACCTGGGCAATACGGGCCGGGGTCAGTTCATCCATCGAGGGCAAAATCCATTCGCCCTTTTCATCAAACTTGCCAATGACGGTGGGGCGGACATCTTCGCGCCAGTTATAAAGCTGTTCCTTGACCTGGTTTTCCATCACCGCGCGTTTTTCCTCAACAACGATGATTTCTTCCAGCCCCTTGGCAAATTCGCGCACATCATCGCGGTTCAGCGGCCAGCTCATGCCGACCTTCAGCACGCGAATGCCAATATCGGCGGCATCCTGTTCGGAAATGCCAAGGTCATCAAAGGCCTGCATGACATCCAGATATGCCTTGCCGGTGGTGATGATGCCCAGGCGCGGGGTCGGGCTGTCGATCACGATGCGGTTCAGCCTGTTGGCACGCGCATAGGCCAGGGCGGCGTAAAGCTTGTATTTCATCAGGCGGTGTTCCTGCTCCTTTGGCGTGTCGGGCCAACGGATGTGAACACCCCCTTCGGGCATGGCAAAATCGGGCATGACCGGGCTGACCCGGTTGGGTGCCACGTCAACAGCGGCAGAACTTTCGACTGTTTCGGCAATGGTTTTCATCGCCACCCAGCAGCCGGAATAGCGGCTCATGGCCCAGCCATGCAGGCCAAAATCAATAATATCCTGCACGCCGGACGGGTTTAAAACCGGGATCTGGGCATCGATAAAGGCATATTCGGTTTGATGGGGCAGGGTGGATGATTTGCACGAATGGTCGTCCCCGGCCAGAACAAGCACACCGCCATTGCGCGATGTGCCCGCATAGTTGGCATGTTTGAAAACATCGCCAGAGCGGTCCACCCCCGGGCCTTTGCCATACCACATGCCAAAAACGCCATCATATTTGGCATCCGGATACATATTGACCTGCTGGCTTCCCCAAACCACAGTGGCGGCAAGGTCTTCATTTACGCCGGCCTGAAATTCGATCTGCTGTTTGGTCAGGAATTTTTTGGCTCGCCATAATTGCTGGTCAAGCCCGCCCAGCGGCGATCCGCGATAGCCCGATATGCAGCCTGCCGTGTTCAGGCCCGCGCGCGCATCCATCTGGCGCTGCATCAAAGGCAGGCGAACAAGGGCCTGAATGCCCGTCAGGTAAATGCGGCCTTCTTCCAGGGTATATTTGTCGTCCAGGGTAACTGCTGCCAACTTAGCCATGCTGATGACCTCTCTGGTCTTGTCTCTTGCGGGGAAGCCTCGCGGGTTTTCGCATTTTTATTGTTTAATATGGGTCGTAAGGCGGTACTGCGAAATGCCCGTTATTTTGACTATAATGGTAATGAATGCTGACCTTTTTTCAATCACTGTCGCAGTGCATTCATCAAAACGCCCGATTGCACGGGTTGACGTAACGTCAACTTGTTATTTGCTTATTCCGGTACCGATTTGCGCGCAATTATATTGCGTATGGTGTGCAATGCGAAATGCTGCGTGGCAACGAGTCTGTTCTCGTAAGGGCCGCAAGGGGCTGATAAAATGTTACGGGACGGGTGTTTGCTGGTTGGAGAAAGACGATGGAGCAGCGACTAAGCCTGATGACCCTTGCCGTGGCCGATATGGCAAGGGCGCGCGCATTTTATGAAACCGGACTGGGCTGGAAGCCGGTTTTTACCACCGATGACGTGGCGTTTTATCAGATGAATGGTCTGATTTTCGGGCTTTACCTTCGGTCGGAAATGGCAAAGGACGGCCATTTCAGGGATGACGGGGCGACATATTCCGGTATGGCGATGGCCTATAATGCACGAAGTGAAGCCGAAGTAGACGATATTTTTGCCACGGCGCAAAAGGCCGGGGCACATATTCAAAAACCGCCGCAAAAGGTCAATTGGGGCGGTTATTCCGGCTATTTTCTGGACCCGGACGGCCACCCTTGGGAGGTGGCCTATAATCCGTTCTGGACCATCACAAAAGACGGGCACATGATCATTCCGCCGCAAAATTAAAACGGGCAACGGTTGCTTTGGGGATTTCAGGCCTTTGCCGGGCTTCCTGTTCCAACCAACCGGGAATGTGCCAATGTTTTGCCAGTGTTTTTTCTTTATCTTTTCAGTTTCCAGGGCCGATTGATGACCTGGTCCCCTGCGCAACAATTGTTATCGCGGTTGTTGCGCAGGGGGTTTGTCGCAGGGGGGGGCAAGGTTCAGTTATGGGCTTCAATGTTTCCAGGGATGCCGTTATTCACGGGTGAATTCCGGCTGGGGAGCATTTTGAAGCGTGTATAGGGCATCTTTTGCCGCTGCAATATAAAGTGCGGCCTCCCTGTATTGCGCTGATGTGTTTTCGGCCCGGCTCAGCTCTTTGGCAAGTGCATTGATGGAATGTTCAAGTTTTCTGTGATTTACGGCCATAACGGATCTCCGTGAATATTATCGACATCACAATATTCTGTGATTCTCGTGAAACCTGTTTTTTCGTTCGAGCGGATCATTCAGGACACGGGGCTTGATCATCGCACCCTTTGAAAGGCAAAGCCGCGAGGCTTGCGATGATGGCAAGAGTTTCATGGCTTAACGTCCCGGACGACTTTGACGAGTGACGGGTTCTTTGCCGACCCGGCATCCTGAAAGAGAAATGAAAAATCCGAGGCAAGGGTTGTGCTGCCCGCGATGGTCGCATTCATATGACAGAAGTTGCAGGACTGATTTTGGATGTAGGTTTCCATCGTGGTATTGGCGACCTTCAGGCTGTCTTGCGATTCAAAGGTGCCGTAGCGGAGCGGGACCTTCGCATTGGCGCCAGGTTCGGGGTCTGGTGCACCATTGGGGCTGCCATCCCAAAGGACGTTCACCAGTTTGTAATACTGAAAAACGGATTTTCCGCCGGTTTCCCGGGAAATTTTGTTCTGGATGTCAGTATTGAGGCTGGTAAGTGCGGACGTGGTTTGTTGTACCCGCGTCACCTGTACCGGCTGATTGCGGGGAAACAGATCTTTGCAACCTGTGTCTTTGTTACAGTCGATCCGCGGCTGGTTCGGCGTGCAGTCGTTTCCCGTGCAATCAGGGTTGTTGAAAGAATAGCCATATGGCGGCTTGGCAGCCTGATCATCGGGTACATTGTCAACCTGCTCGAAAGTCGCCCAGATGAAATCCGGGAACGTATCGGTCTTGTGAATGATGTGAAGGCCAACCAGACCGATAACCTCCTGGGTGCACTCCCCGGTATCCGGGCGTTTTAACCAGGCAACCGTCGTCAGATAGCGCTGATATTGCTCTGGATGTTTGGTCAGGATGCGCCAGGCGGCCTTAAGCTCGAACGCGCCCAGTTCTGCCTGATTTTGGGGTTCTGATGGGGGTCGCCGCAGGTATCCTCCGACTGGCAGAGAAAGCCCGGCCGGGTTTTTTTGATCGGCATTTGTGGCAACGCGGAGCTGATCTGCCGCATCATAAAGTGAGTTTGAGACAATATAATCAAATTCGGCCTTGCCAACCCGGCGTTCAAAGAAAACCAGATTGCCATCCTGATCAGTAAGCCATCCGCCCGTCGCCTCCATGATTTCGTTGGATTGCGTATCGAGTGTTCCGGTTGACAAATGGAAACGATGTGCCGGGTTGATCGCACTCTTTGAGACTGCGGTCAGATATTTTGTGCTGCCCGTCGCATAGCCTGACAGTTTTGCATTACTTTGGCAGCCAGACGGGGCAGGCAGGTCAACGCCCCAACCGGTCGGCTTTGCCGCATTTGGCAAAAAGATCGCCTGGGCTGCCTTGTAGCTGCCCCAAACAGGTACAGTGGCCATCGGTTTGGTGGCATCCTGTGGCACCCCCCATGCCGATACATCGATGTTTCTGTCCGGCTCCCCGGCAAGATCGGGGGTGGCAGGCCATCCCGGGTCGGTTGGCCAGTTCATTGCAATGAACATTTGCCAGGCATAGCAGTTATTGCCTTCCTGGGTCGGCAGCATCAGGGTATCACTGGTCAGAAACCCGCCGCTGGTGGGATCGAAGCTCAAACTGTTCAAGCAGGTGTCGTTTGACTGGGCAATTTCGGTTGCCGGCATCTCCTGCGCGTTGCTTCGCGGAACGTCAATGACCCATAAAAGGGCATAGACAATCAGGACCAGCGTGCCGGCAAGCAAGACGGTGATGCCGATACGGTGCTTTAACATGGTATGGACTCCCCTGTGTCTTGAAGGTATCCGGGGAGTCCCCCTCCCTCGGATACCGTTTCCATATTTAGCTGTTGGCGACGATGGCAAGGCCGCTTTCCCAGGGATGTTCTTGATCGCTGGGGTTGGCCGGTTCTGCCGGGTTCAGGACGCGCATCTGTACCGGTCCGGCCGGAACCGACGGGGCGACCGAAACGTCAACCTGGAAGCCTTGTGTGCCGCCCCCGTCGGTTTTCCCGGGGATGGGTGTTGCCTCGGGTAGAAATTCGGTCACTTTGGCTGTGATTCCTTCAACCGAGAACTCTATTCGTGCTGTTTCCGGTGTTGTGTTTACATCCGCCCCCTGCACGATCAGGGTGAAGCTGTGCGTTGTGCCTGGCTTCAGAAGTGCGGGAAGATCGGTTGGGGACAGGCCATAAAACAGTTCCTGCGGGATAAACTGAACGGGCCAGGGTTGAATGCCGCTGGTTTTGCTGGTGACGCATTTCATCGGGGCCTGAAGCGGGTGTTCCGGGCTTGGTGCCATTTCTGTTACCGACAATGCAATGTGCATCTGATTGGCGATGTCACCGACATGGGCGATTTTCTCGTCGTTTATGGTGACATCGTTGATTGTGAAACCGGCACTTTCGGGAATCTCGAAAATGGCATGCAGAATCTGGTCTGACCCATTGGGGCCGGTTCCTGCGGTTCCGCGCGTGATGTGCCAATACTGGCTGACATCTTCTCCGTTTGGTCCTTTCCAGTTGGCAAAGTTCTGGGGTTGCTGGATATAAAGCCCGACCGGATCCGTCAGCGAGATCAGTGAATCACCCGCGGTCCGGTTGGCGACAAAACCGATATGCGGGTCGGAATTTCGGAAATTCTGGCCATATTTTGCACAACAAATGAGGCTTTGCGCGTTGCGGCTACTGGCATCCGGCCGCTGAATGGTTGCGGCGGCAGCAAGATAAACTTCCGCGCTAAGCGTGTTTGGACCAGAGGTCAGGTGCATGGCCCCGCCAGACTGGCCCGGAACACGAACGGTGCCATTATTCCATTTATTGGTCACATCATAGGCCGGACGACCGGTGGTCGGATCCATCACCGGATCCCCTTTTTTTCCGGTGGGGACGTCGGCAGTATAGCGCAGATAAAGATCCTCCAGCTTCACGGCCGGATCAATATAGGTTTGATAAAGGCCGAGAACGGCCTTAGGATCAATACGCCACATTGCCAGATAGTAAGCCGGGTTTTCGCAGGTAAACATGACGCTGCGCATGGCCCCGGACCCATCGTAGGTAATCGACCATTCACAATATTCGTCAAGCCAGCCGCGGGGACCGGAGGGCGAGAAATCCTGATATTTGCCTTCCCAGTCAATCTGCGGGCACAGCGTTACCGGAATTTGCAGGATCGTTTGGGTGCCGCTTGGATCATAGAGGTAAAGGTCCTTGCCATCGACCGAGATTTTTCCCGTATCCGCAAGACTCATGACGTCATTCATGGTGAGCGGCTTGCCGCCCAGTTGCGGGTTGTTTGCGGCATCTGGCGAATTAAAAAAGGTGATCAAACGGTTGGGAAAAGGCGTCCATGTGATAACGGCATCTCCTGCCTCGCCAAATCCCTCGACCAGAGGGTTATAATATTCCGAACGCGGGGCATCGTTCAGGTCCGTCCAGGGATTGCCGATGATCGAGGATTCCGTCCACCCGGCAACATAAGCATTCCAGTCGTTTTCGAACTGCGGAAGTTCGTTTTCCATCCCGAGCTTTTTATAATCTTTTGGCGCCTGATGGGCGGGCGAGGTGAATTTGGTAAAAGGCGTGCTCATTTCTGATCTCCAGGAGAGGTTAAACGTTAGTGCATAGAGCAGCTAAGGGGATGCGCCATATTTTCTGTCATCGGTTGCGGTGGTTCGTCCCAGATCAGTTGCGGGACGAAGCCGGGTCGCGTGGCATATTCCTCGACAGACAAAAGGCGGCCACTATCGATCTCGGTGACAAGAATTGAGACCGTCGGGCTGTCTGTGAGCGCAAGATTGAGCGCGCGGATGACATTTGTTGCGTCCAGCCGGTGAGAGACACCGGTTGGCAGATACTGTTTTTTGTCATCGACAGGTCCGGTGCCGGTCCGCTTCAAACGACCGACATAATGCATGTTGCAGCTATTGGCATCGCTTGGGCGGGCATCGGGCTGATTGATAAAAACATCGATGTGGTAATGGTCATGCGAACGGCCAACGTCATCAAAAACAACCCAGGGCCCTTCTGCCATGTCGGTTGTTCGCAAATGAAGATGTCGAAGGCCAGACAGATCGGTTGACGGGAGGGGGGCCGATTTTGCTGCAAACGGTTTATGGTTATTGGCTCCCTTGAACTGCCTTGCAACCGGCTTGCCGTAGTCATAGCCAATGCGGCGGCTGTCCTGGGCCATTTCCCCGATCGAGGTGTAACGCCAGTGTGCGGAAGTGGTGAAATGGATGCTTTTGGCGCCGGCACCCAGGAAAGGTTGCAACAGGGTCTGGGTGGTAAACTTGACGGCAGGATGCGCTCTCATCCAGACTTCAAGCATACGATCAAGATTGGCATGAAACGAGCAGAAGAGCGGATCGACAGCCGGGATATTGACCCAGGGATATTCGAGAGTGTTTTGTGGGATGCTGAAGGTATCAAGTTTCAGCGCGTCGATGATCTTCTGCTGAAAAATGCGGGTCGTTGCATAGAGCGCGGAACGTTCGGCGCGATGATCAGGGCCGACCGTGTAAAACAGCGGATTACGCTGAACATAGCGGCAATCAGGCGTGTCTGTTTGTCCGGAAACACAGGGTTTGGCATTGTCAGCCGTGGCGGCAGCGTAACGAAGCGGATTAAGGCGTTTTTCGCCGGTTCCCGGGTGAATATAGGTTTCGTCAATAAAGGCCTGTGGCAGGCCCGCTTCGGGATTGCCATCCGTGTCGGCATTTTCTGCCATCCAGTCCCAATAGGGAATAGGATGATCGATCAGTTCCTCAAGATACAACAGATAGGCGCGGTGCCACAGAACAGATGCCTCCTGGTGACTGAAGCACCAGTTGGTGTGAATATTTGAATATTTCTGCCAGGGCGTCACGGTATCGAGATGGCCGGTTTGCATCACATCGTCGAGACGGGCGCGATACATGTTAAGTTCCGCTTCGGAAAGCGCGCGAATGTCGGGGCGAATTCGTAAAACAGGGTCGGGCAGTTTGGGCGGTGAAAGGCGGTTGGCCCTGTCAAACGATGAATTACGGTCAATGCGCCAGCCCTGATTGACCCACAGCCTGAAGGTCTCAAGCGCCTCCAGGGGCCAAAGTTGCTGCTCGTCTGTTGTCAGCAGCATGGTCCGCGCTGTCAGATGATGATAGATGGTGACAGACCATTCCCGAACGGAAGATACGTTATCAAGTTTGACCAGGTATGCTGTCATGGAGCCAATCCATTGGCGTATGATTTTCGCCTGTTCGCCTGATGATACCCAGTAAGGGGTTTCAAACAGAGCCCTGACGTCGTCCTCCCATGTTGGCTTGGCAATAATCACTGGTTTCCCCCCAAATTCCGCAACGCGACCTGCGCGAGAGTTATCAATCCCCGGTGGAAAACATTTTAACCGATCATTTTGGATAGATTTTGCAATCTTCAGAAACCTGCGCCTGCATTTTTGCAATTTGGCCGGACGAATGATGATTTATTGCCAGGGGATAAGGATATTCCAGCAGCGCCCGGGCAGGGTGCTGCGTTGCAAATCGCAAATTCCGAATCGAAATTGGAATATCGGATCAAGTAACTGTATTGCTGAAACTTTATTCAGATTTCGCAGATGCGGTCGTTTTTTCAATTCAGGCGTTTGGCGCGACGAATTTTGTTGATCATTCGATTCTGTGCGGTAGTGTGGTCCCGCTAGGGAAGCGTGCATGAAATTTTGCATTATCCGGGATTTCGTGACCGATTTATTGCGCCTGAAGGGGGAAGGTGAAAGTTTTATGGCAGACGCACTTGATTTGAAGATCCTGGCGAAGCTTCAGGAAGATTGCTCGATGAATCTGGATGCCCTCAGCGAGAGCGTAGGACTTTCCTCCACCAGTTGCTATCGGCGGATCAAGCGTCTTGAGACGGACGGGGTGATCAAGGCGCGGCGCGCGCTGCTTGACGAGAAAAAATTGGGGTTCCAGGTAACGGCAGTTTTTATGGTCAAGCTGGAAAAAGATTCCCCCGATATCGACCGGCGGATGCAGCGCATTCTCGAAACGCGGCCCGAGGTTCAGCATTGTTATCTCATGTCAGCCGAATTCGACTTCCTGATCATCGCCAAGTTCCGGGATGCAAACGAATATACCGATTACATTTACCATTTTCTTGAAACCTATCAGGACATTCCGATTCAGAATTATTCCTCGAAACTGGTTGTGCGTTCGATCCGTCAAAATTGGGAATTGCCACTGATCGATAATTAACAGGTCCTGATCCTGAGCATCTTACCCTGCTTTACGCTGTTTAAGATGGGTGAGGGTATAGATCAGAACACCGGCAAGAAGCCCCCAAAACGCGCCCGATATGCCGTAAAATGTCAGACCCGATGCCGTGACCAGAAACGTGACGGCAGCGGCTTCGCGGTTGTTGTCATCGCGAAAGGCGGCCAGGGCGGAGCCGGAAAAGGCCCCGATCAGGGCAAGGCCTGCTACCGCCTCGATCAGGATGGAAGGGGCCAGGCTGACAAGGGCCGTGATCACCCCGGCCAACAGGCCAAACAGAACATAAAACATCCCGGCAAAAATGGCGGCCCAATAGCGTTTTTTCGGGTCGGGATGGGCATCCTCGCCGGCACACATGGCGGCGGTGATTGCGGCCAAATTCACCGCATGGCCGCCAAAGGGGGCGGAAAGCAGCGAGAAAATGCCGGTTGCGGCAAAAAGCGGGCCGGGTGGGGTGTTATAATCATGGGCGCGCAAAACAGCCGTCCCGGGAATATTTTGCGAGGCCATTGTCACTATAAACAGCGGTAAACCAATACCCATCAGTCCGGCCAGGGTGAATTCCGGCATGACAAATTCGACCGGTGGTGCAAGCGACAGATTGAGGTTGGTTACGGCACCCTCTGGAAACGTGACGCCAAAGACCAGGACCAGAACAAACGCGCCAAGGGCTGCTGGAACAGCCAGGATGCGGTTAAATCGCCCCACAACCAGCCATGTAATGAAAATTGGCAGACCCAATAGCGGATTAAAGGCAATTGCCTTGATCGGGGCCAGGCAAAGACCCAGCAACACCCCCGCCAGCATGGCATTGGCAAGCGGGCCGGGAATGGCGGCAACCACTTTGCCAAGCGGTTTCCAGATACCACAGATGAAAATCAGGATGCCACAAATGACAAATGCGCCAACCGCCACCGGAAAGCCGCCCTCGATGGTCCCGGATGTTGCAAGCAGGGCTGCTCCGGGTGTGGACCAGGCAATACTGATGGGCATCCGGGTTTTAAGGGACAGAATAATGGAACACAGGCCCATTGCCACCGATACCGCCATCAGGCCCGATGCCGCCTCGAACGGGGTGGCCCCTACGGCAGCAAGGCCCTGGAGAACGACGGCAAAGGCACTGGCCGTGCCGACAAAGGCGGCAAGGAACCCCATAAAAAAGGTTTGGGCGGACATGTCTCGCAGCATCGCTCTGCTCCGGCAGATGGGAATAACCGCGAGACGTTAGCCAATATTCTGTTTTCAATCCAGAAAACTGTTTTCAGGCCGTCTTGTATTTTACAATTGTGGCGGGTTCTTTTCAGGACGACGCCAAGCGTATGTTGGCAGGGTCATAGGAAAAAATGTCGGCGTTATTCTGTTGTGACAGAATTTCGCGGGCTTTTTCCTCGGTCGTGTCAGTGTCGCAGCGCACCACCAGCAACAGACCACCGGTTTCCAGTTTTTGCTGGATTTTGTCTGAATTTTGCGTGCCAAACAGCTTTGTCATCACACCGCCAAGGGCGGCACCGGCACCACTTGCGCCCACGATGGCGGCGATTGTGGCAGCCATTGGTCCGCCAGCGGCAATCATGACGCCCGCAGCGGTAAAAGCGGCCACATACATCGGGGTGCCAATCAGCGCGCCTTGTGCATCGCCGGTGGGGTCGGGCGATGTATAGGCGATTTTGGGTGTCGAGGGGTCTTTTTCAAGGTCGTCTGTTTTTTGGTAAAACTGCCCGAGTTTTTCGTTGATCGTATGCTCATTGGCGATCAGGCTCATGTCATCCTGACGGAAGCCGGCTTCTTGCAGGGCCAAAACGGTATTGTGCATATGATCGGCATTGTCAAAAACACCGATGATCTGGCGGCTGTTTTTTTCCTGTTCGTCAGACATCGACCGCTCCTGCTTTGGTTTCGCTGTTATTTTACCCCTTTGGGTTGAATAACATCTAACGAAACAGGTGCCTTAAAGTTCCAATATTTCGCAAAAACAGCGCACAACCCGGAAGGTTATGCGCTGTTGAATGATCGTGCTGGTTTAGTAACCCAAATAGGGATCGGGCAGCATCATCGTGATTTGATAGGCAAAATAGATGTTTGCGGCAAAGGCAATAACGGCAATCGGCAAGATGACTTTGATCTCGCCGAAAACCGCCGGGATGACGGACCAGATTTTCTCGCCAAGTTTTTCCTTGCGGTAGTAATCGTAGTTTGCCAGCAGGAATGTGAAAATTCCCGGTGGCAGCCAATAAGCAATAGACGGTATAAACAGGCGTCCGGCTGCTGCCTCAATCGTCATCAAAAGCATGCTGTAAATGCTTGATACCGCGATGATGAAAAGGCCCTTGGCCCACATCCCCTTGCAAAAATAATAAATGCTGCCAAAAAAGAGCGCCAGAAAGTTCCGCGATACACGGAATTTTTCACCAAAGCTCAGGGCCTTGTATTTGTCGGTTTTCCGCATGGCATCATAGGAAAGCTTGTCGGCCTCCAGATAGTCCAGCATTTCAAACCGTCGCTGCCAGGACGGGCTGTAATCTTTCCCCGTATTTACGGTTGTCGCGTTTTCAGTCATTGGGAAAATCCCCTTCTGCTCGTTTGCTTGCTTTTGCTCGTTCGTGTGAAGCTGCCTTTTTCGGCTTATGCTTCAATGATTTGGCCCATAGTTGTTTTATTTTTGGACTGTTTTTCAATTACCGATCAAAGGTGGCAGGAATTTGGCGGATTTATCTCCAGGTTGTGTCCGGAGCGCTGAAAACGTGACGGGCGACTTTGGAGGATGCGAAAAAAAAAGAGCCCCCGAAGGAGCTCTTTTCACGTTATCGTTCGGTGATCTTGAATTCGATGCGCCGGTTTCGGCGATAGGCGATTTCATCATCCCGGTTATCGAGCGGCTGATATTCGCCAAATCCGGCGGCGACCAGCCGGTTGGGCGGCACACCCTGTTCGATCAGGAATTTGACCACCGAAATGGCACGTGCGGCGGACAATTCCCAGTTCGATTTGAACTCGTTATTGCGAATGGGCACCTTGTCGGTATGGCCATCAACCCGCATCACCCAGTCAATGTCACTGGGAATTTCCTTGGCGATCTGCTTAAGCGTATCCGCCAGCTTGGTAAGTTGCACCTTGCCTTCGTCACCAATATCGGCCGAACCGGAGGCAAACAGAACCTCGGACTGGAAGACAAAACGGTCGCCCACGACACGAATATTCTGCCGGTCGCCCAGGACCTGGCGCAAACGGCCAAAGAATTCCGAGCGATAGCGTTGCAGTTCCGCCACCTTGGAGGCGAGCGCCGCATTCAGGCGCTGGCCGAGATTGACGATCTGTGCGGCCTGATCCTTGTTTTTGGACTCGGAGATTTCCAGGGCATCTTGCAGTTTTGCCAGTTGCTGGCGAATGGCAACAAGCTGCTGGTTTAAGGCTTCCACCTGGGCGCGGGCCGATTCACTGATGTCTTTTTGGTCATCAAGCTCGCTGGCCCGCTGGGCCAGCAGCTTTGAAAGCTGTTCGATGCGCTCTTCCTGGCTTTGTTCCTTCGCATCCGCGGTTTCCTGCACCTTGGCCAGTTCGGATTTTTTGTCTTCCAGGGCGGCGAGGGCGGCGAGAAGCTTTTTCTCCTGTTCCTCGGCGGAAGCCTGGGCCGAGGAGAGCTTTTCTGCCAGCGATGAGACACGGTTTTTCAACGCATCGCGATCATCGCTGGTGGTTGAAAGCTCGGTCGTGAGCTGGGTCAGTTCAAGCTGCATTTCCTGGTTATTATTGCGTTCCAGGGCCAAAAGGTTGGTCAGTTCATTGACCTGGGATGTCAGATCGCTAAGCGCCTTGTCACGGCCCGACAGGGCCGCGCCAAGATAAACCTGGGCGACAACAAAGATCATCAGCAAAAAGATGATCACCATCAGCAGGGTGGCGAGCGCATCGACAAAACCCGGCCACGTATTGACATCGCGATTGCGGCGGCGAGACAAGCCTGACATGAGGTTAACCCTCCTCGGCAATCGCGGCGATGGTACGGGCCAGAAGTTTTATTTCACTGCGGATTTCCTGGGTCTGCTGCTGGCGACCCATCGAAAGTTCGTCGGCAACCCGGCCCAACTGGTTATCAAGCGAGCGGATATGCGCCCTAGTATTATCATCAATGCCAAAGCTGCCGCCCCGCATGGAATCGGAAAGCTGATCAAGCACCGGTTTCAGGTGCATCTGACTTTCCGCCAGTTTGACCATCAATTGCTGTTCGGCCTTCATCTGGTCGGTCAGGGTCGAAAGTTTGTCGGCAAGGTCGATCAGGGTATTGTGCGACTTGATCTGCGAGGATTCAGAACGCTGGATCGAGTTTTGCAACCCTTCCATATTGTCGGCCATCTGTTCGATCAGGGCCGAAAGATAGGCCGGAACCGACTGTTCACCATCCGAAAGCGGCCCGCCAGAGGACACGCGGGTGAAGCTCGACATCCATTCTTCAAGTTCATTGAAAAATCGGTTTTGTGCCTGGCCTGCCTGCATATCAAGAAGACCAAGGGCCAGCGATCCTGCCAGACCAAACAGCGAGGATGAAAAGGCCGTGCCCATGCCATTCAGCGGCTTTGCCAAACCTTCCTTAAGCTGGCCGAACCACAATTCCATATTGCTGCCGCCACCAACATTGACATTGCCAATCACATCGGCGACCGAATTCACGGTTTGCAGCAGGCCCCAAAAGGTCCCCAACAGGCCCAAAAACACCAGAAGACTGACCAGATAGCGCGAAAGTTCGCGGCTTTCATCCAGGCGGGAACGGATGGAATCAAGGATGGTGCTGGTCGCAAGGGTGGAAAGCTGCGGCCGGTCGCGGCGCTGTTCCTGCATCATGCGTGCCATCGGGGCCAAAAGCTTTGGCGTATCCTGCGAACTTAACCCCGGGCGGTTACGGCGGAAATCCTCGATCCAGGAAACTTCGGGGTTCAGGCTAAACGCCATGCGAAAGGTATAAACCACCCCGATGATGAACACGCCGATGATCAGGCCGTTCAACACGGCACTTGCCAGAAAGGCTTCTGACAGGGTCGGATATAACAGGGCTGCGATGGCGACGATAACGGCGGTAAAAATACCCATCCGGGTCAGATAGGCGCCCGGTTTGGTGATTGCCGGAGTATTTGCCGCGCCGTTGGACGCATTGTTGCTCATGACAGATAAATCCTAGCGTTGAACGGTTTTAATATCGACGCGATCGGCCGGGCCAGAGGGGACATTGGCACCCAGCGCGCGGACATCGATCCGGGTGGAGCGAACGCCGCCATCGATCAGATAGGAGCGAACCTGCAAGGCACGCGAAAGCGAAAGACGGCGCGCCTTGCTGGCATTTTGCGATTCACCGGCGGCATAAGCCTGCAGCTGAACACGCAAATCGCCATTTTGGGCAAGGTTGCCTATCACCTTATCAAGGCTTTTTTTTGCACTTGCGTCCAGCTCGAAGCTATCAGCGGCAAAAGGCAGGCTGTAATCACCGCCTGCCGGTGCAGGGCCGGATTTTTTTGCCGGGGCTGATGCCGGGTCCGCCGTTGGGACCGATGCGGTTTCGCGCGCCGGTATCTGCGGTTTTACCCGGGGCTCGGGGGCAGGGTCGTTATTGTGGGCCGCTTTTTTAGATGCCGGCGGCTTGGGCAGAGTGCCCGATTGCTGATCCGGCATTTTTTGCGGCGGTGTGGTGGTATCCGGTGCCGGGGCAGGTGCCGGTTTAACCGCATTATCCTTTGTCAGCGGCTGGGGCGCTGTGGCCTTGTCCGGTGCTGGCTGGGCCGGTGCCGGTTTGTCGGCTTTGGGCAGCGGGGCTTTTTTTACCTCGGGTGCCGGTATTTTGTTTTTTGGCGTTTCGTTTGGCGTTTTGCTGTCGGGTTTGGCCACTTTCGGGGGCGCCGGAACGGATGGTTTCACGTCGTTTTCAGCAAGCAGGGGGCCGCCCTTGGCCGGTGCTGTTGTTGCAGCTTGTTGGGGGGCCGCCTGCCGGTTTTGCGCCGCTGTTACGTTGCCTTGTGTTGCGGTGGCTGCCGGGGTTGCCTGTGCCGGGCGATTGCGGGGCAGGCCATCAACATTATGCGCCTTGGGCGCAACCAGATGAATGATCTGCGGGGCGCCGTCATCGTCAAGGTCCTGCCTGTTCAGGCTGCCCCCGAGATTGCCGCGACTGAAAAATGGTTGTGACGCCGGGGGTGTTTCCAGGCGTTCCACCGCAGGCCGGGCCGGATAGGAAGCCGGCGGGCGCAGGTGGATGCGTTCCTGGTTTTGTGGCGGGTTCAGGTGGAAGGGCGCACGCTGTGGCGTTGCATTTTCGGAGGGCACGATACCGGCCCCGTCAATAACCACGGTGCCAAAATCCGCGCCGGAGGAGGTATAGCTGTCGCTGCCAGATGTATCGATTCGCGACGGATCAGACGGCGGCGTCAGCAAAAGCTGCGGTGCCAGAAAACGTGACTTGGGCGCGGTGCGGGGATAGATGACAAGCTGGCGGTCAATCTCGATGCGCTGGGTATTGTTTTGTGACGAAAGGAAGCCGGTAGCCGGGGCATCCCGGGTATCAAGCCGGTCAAGAACGCCAAGGTCTACCTGTACATTGTTACCCGGCATCACCGGGGAAAATGACGCGGCAGTCGCGCCCTGGCTGGTCGCCATCAATGTTCCGAGCGCCGCCGCAATGGCAATCGCCGAAATCTTCGTATTCCCCGTCATCTATTCGCAGGCCCCTTGTTATCCTGTTTCGCGACCGCACACATTGAATATGCTTTTTGTGACGATCTTACGGCACGGCCCGTGCCACCCCTGTTCCGCCGCGGTTTTTTCTTCCCCGACGGTCCCATCGCACCATAACTTACCACAGTGTTGCCGACAACCGGTTTGACCTGAACACAAAAAAGGCATCCACAATAATCTGTGAATGCCTTTTCGCGATGGTGTTCAAAGGGGTTACGGCTTAGGCCGAGGTCGCCTTTTTCAGGGTTTTTGCCAAAACCGGCTGGATATAGTCGTTCGCGGCAACGACGCTGCCGGTACCAAGCATATTGGTCCCGCCATTGATGTCGCGAACATAGCCACCGGCCTCGGAAATCAGGATCAGGCCTGCGGCAATATCCCACGCATTGAGGTGGGTTTCCCAGTATCCGTCGTAACGGCCCGCCGCGACATAGGCCAGGTCAAGCGATGCGGCACCAAAACGGCGCACGCCCGAGCACCGGTCCATAACGGCATGAAGCTGTTTTTCAAAGGCGGCATGGTCGCCGCGCCCGATATGCGGGACGCCACAGGCCAGAACGCATTCGTTCAAACGGCGACGGCCCGAAACCCGCAGGCGGCGGTTGTCAAGATACGCCCCAACACCCTTTTCGGCCCAGAAGAATTCATCCTTGGCAACGTCATAGATGATGCCGGCAATGATTTCGTCGCCCTTTTGCAGGGCAACCGAAATGGCGAAATGCGGAATACCGTGCAGGAAGTTGGTGGTGCCATCAAGCGGGTCGATGATCCAGCGGTGTTCCGGATCGCTCCCCTTGATTTCACCGCCTTCTTCGAGAATGAAACCATAACCGGGACGGGCCCGCTCAAGTTCTTCACGCAGGCGTTTTTCGGCACGATGATCGGCGGCAGAAACGAAATCCCCCGGACCTTTCATGGAAACCTGAAGGTTTTCGACTTCACCGAAGTCGCGCTTAAGTCCATAGGCCGCCTTTTCGACGGCCTTGAACATGACATTGATATTGGCTGAACGACGGGCGGCGCCACGCACGGCTCATCTCCCGGTATTTAAGAAGTAAAAAGGAATGCGGCGTTAGTCTTTGGCGCGCTCGACATAGGTGCTTTCGCTGGTATTCACGACAATGCGCGTACCGGATTCGATATGCGGCGGCACCAGAATGCGAACGCCGTTTTCAAGAACGGCCGGTTTGTAGGAAGAAGACTGGGTCTGACCCTTCACAACCGCGTCGGCTTCGACGATCTGGAACACGGCATGTTCCGGCAGGCTGACGCTAAGGGCTTCGCCTTCAAAGGATTCAACGGTCACAACCATGCCATCCTGCAAAAAGACAGCCGGTTCCCCGATAAGGTCCTTGTTGACTGTGATCTGCTCGAAGGTTTCGCTGTCCATCAGCGTCACCATGTCGTCTTCGGCGAACAGATAGGTATATTCATGCTGGTCGAGGCGTACACGCTCCACCGTTTCCGAGGCACGGAAACGTTCGTTCAGCTTGGTGCCGTTGCGGATGTCTTTGAGTTCAACCTGGTTGAACGCACCGCCTTTACCCGGCTTTACTGCGTTACATTTTACTGCGCGCCACAGGCTGCCATTATGTTCAATAATGTTACCCGGACGGATTTCGTTGCCGTTGATTTTCATGGCACCAACCGTTCTTTCAGATCACAGATTCACAATGTGGAAAAAAGTGGCGTCTACCTATCAGTTTGCGGGGTTCGCCGCAAGCCTATTGATGGGTCACAAACGCATGTCGCCCTTTGTGTGTGTGCATGGCTGCCGCAAAAGGGCGTTATTCCGCGCTGGCAGCCGCTATGGCAGCACGAATGGCCTTTGCCCCGGCTACAGGCCCGTCAGGATGGTCCCAGACCGCCCCGCTGATTGCGACAAAATCGGCACCGGCCTGAACCAGCGGGGCCAGATTATCGGCATTGATGCCGCCAATGGCAACACAGGGAACGGTGGTAAAGGTTGTCCAGATCTCAATGATTTCCGGTTCCACCCAGGTGCGCGGGTCTTTGGTTTTGGTGGGGAAAAATGCGCCAAAGGCCACGTAATCGGCCCCTTTTTCGCCCAGTTCCATTGCCCGGTGGCGGGAATCATAACATGAAACGCCAACAATATGTTCTTCGCCCATGATTTTGCGGGCTTCGTCATAGCTGCCGTCGTCTTCGCCGATATGCACGCCATCACAGCCGGTTTTATGCGCAAGGTCCGGGCGGTCGTTTAAAATCAGGGGAATATCGCGTTCACTGCAAATCGGCAGCAGCTTTTTGACCGCCGCAACAACGCCGTTATCGTCAATGTCTTTCAGGCGAAGCTGCACACAGTCCACCGCCCCGGTATCGAGAACATCCGCCAGCAATGCCGGGAATGTCTCAAGATCGATTTTGGCAGGGGTTAGCAGGTAAAGGCCGGTTTGCGCGTCGCTATTCACAGTGATCTGTCCTGATGGAAATGCTGTGCCCTGTTTAACCTGCAAGGGCCCGATTGGCAATCATTGCTGTGCCAGATGGGCCAATAGCCGCTTTTTACATTCGGAAGCGGGCAGGTAATGGTCCTTCATATCAAACAGGGAAGCGGCAGGCAGCATCTCAGCCGATGATTCCGTATCGGGCGAGGGGCCAATGTCACGCCAGATGTGGCAACCATTTTGCGAGGCGATGCTTTGCAGGGCGCTAAATGCCGCTATTGGAACGGTACCAACCAGTACATGGTCAATGCCACATTCCAGTGCCATCAAGGCCTGCCCGGTATGGTTTCGGCAATCCAGCACCCCTAAGATGCGGGCATCAGGATAATCAGCCCGCAATTCTGTCAGCATATCGGCAAACCATTGTGCGCCCATGACCTGCCCGGCATTAACAGGACCATGCAGAAAAAAGGCATGTTCCCCCATAACCTTGCAGGCGATGGCGGCACCTTTGAAACTGTGACTGCGGATATGGGGTGGATGTGGTGTCATGCCAGATGATGCACGGTTTGGGAAAAAGGATTCGCCCGTAATATAGCAGGCAGGTGCAAATAAAAAGGGCGACCCGAAGGCCGCCCCTGAAAATCAGGCAGAAAATCAGGTATCACACCGGATTAAAGGAACTTCGCCATCGCAACGGCGGTGTCCGACATACGGTTCGAGAAACCCCATTCATTGTCATACCAGGACAGGATACGAACGAAGTTGCCGTCCATCACCTGGGTCTGGGTGGCATCAAAGGTCGAGCTGTTCGGGTTGTGGTTGAAGTCAATCGAAACCAGCGGGGCTTCGTTCACACCCAGAACACCCTTCAGGCGGCCTTCGGCGGCTTCCTTGATCGCGGCGTTGATTTCGTCAACGCTGGTGTCACGACCGGCAACAAAGGTCAGGTCAACCATCGAAACATTCGGGGTCGGGACGCGAACGGCGGTGCCATCAAGCTTGCCCTTGAGTTCCGGCAGGACCAGGCCAACAGCCTTGGCCGCCCCGGTGGAGGTCGGGATCATGGAAAGCGATGCCGCACGGGCACGACGCAGATCCTTGTGCAGGCTGTCCACTGTGTTCTGGTCGCCGGTGAAGGCGTGAACGGTGGTCATGAAGCCCTTGGTGATGCCAACGGTTTTGTTCAGAACATCGGCCACCGGTGCCAGGCAGTTGGTGGTGCACGACGCGTTGGAAACGATCACGTCATCGGCAGTCAGGCTGTCGCTGTTCACACCATAGACAACGGTTTTGATGTCGCCCTTTGCCGGGGCCGAGATCAGAACGCGTTTGGCACCTGCCGTCAGGTGTTTGCCTGCGCCTGCTTCATCAAGGAAAATACCGGTGCATTCAAAGGCAACATCAACCTTCAGCTCGCCCCACGGCAGGTTCGCCGGGTCGCGTTCGGAACAAACCTTGATGGCCTTGCCATCGACAACCAGATCATTGCCTTCGGCTTTGACGTCATTGGCAAGGGTGCCATGAACGGAATCGTATTTCAGCAGGTGGGCATTGGTTTTGACATCGCCCAGGTCGTTGATGGCAACGACTTCCACGTCGGTGCGGCCACTTTCGATAATGGAGCGCAGAACCAGACGGCCAATACGGCCAAAACCATTAATCGCAACACGAATAGCCATTAATTCCTCCAGATACATACTGATTGTGACCGGATGGTCCGAACCCAACGAAAGGGACAATCAAAAAGGCCGGACCGGCATTTTACCGATCCGGCCCAAAAATTAAACCAGTTCCTTGGCCGTTTTGACCAGAGCATCCGCCGTGATGCCGAAATGTTCATACAGTTCCGGTGCCGGAGCCGATGCGCCAAAGCCATGCAGGCCAATGACCTTGCCATTGTCGCCAACATATTTTTCCCAGCCAAAGACCGAGAGGGCTTCGATCGCGATGCGCGGGGCGGTACCCAGAACGCTTTTGCGATATTCCGGCGACTGGGCGTCAAACAGTTCCCAGCAGGGCAGGGAAACAACCGCTGCGGCAATGCCTTCGGCCTTCAGTTTTGCCTGGGCATCGACAGCAATTTCAACTTCCGAACCGGTTGCGATCAGCGTTACCTGGGTTTCGCCTTCGGCCTCGGAAATGATGTAACCGCCACGGGCGACAAGGTTGTCGTCGCGATATTCGGTGCGCAACACCGGCAAATTCTGACGGCTGAGCGCCAGAACGGTCGGGCCGCTGTCATGGGTAATCGCCATTGCCCAGGCTTCGGCGGTTTCAACCGCATCAGCCGGGCGGATCATCAGCACGTTCGGCATGGCGCGCAGGGAAGCCACATGCTCGACCGGCTGGTGGGTCGGGCCGTCTTCGCCAAGACCGATGGAATCGTGGGTCATGACATAAACCACACGCTGGTTCATCAGCGCGGACAGGCGAATGGCCGGGCGGCAATAATCGGTAAACACCAGGAAGGTTCCGCCATAGGGCAGAACGCCACCATGCAGGGCCAGGCCGTTCATGGCTGCCGCCATGCCGTGTTCGCGAATACCGTAATAGATGTAGCGGCCATCATAACCGCTCTGGACCGAGATCGGTTCCTGAACGGCGGTTTTGGTATTGTTGGAGCCGGTCAGGTCGGCCGAACCGCCAATCATTTCCGGGATCGCCTGGGTCAGAACTTCCAGAACGTTCTGCGACGATTTACGGGTCGCGATCTTCGGCTGTTCTTCGGTGATCTGCTTTTTGTACGCATTAAAGGCATCGACCCAGTTTTCCGGCAGCTTGCCTTCGACGCGGCGTTCAAATTCGGCGCGAATATCGGCATTCTGGGCGTCAAAACGCTGGCTCCAGGCGGCAAAGTCATCCGCGCCACGGGCACCGGTGGCACGCCATGCGTCCAGCACATCCTGCGGCACTTCAAACGGGCCATAGGACCAGTTAAGCTTTTCGCGGGCAGCGGCCAGTTCATCCGCCCCCAGCGGGGCGCCGTGCGTTGCCGAGGTGCCGCCCTTGGTCGGTGCGCCAAAACCGATCACGGTTTTGCACGCGATCATCGACGGGGTGCCGGTGGTTTTTGCCTTGGCAATGGCGGCCTCGATGGCTTCGGGGTCATGGCCGTCAATCTGCTGAACGTCCCAGCCCGCTGCTTCAAAGCGTTTTTTATGATCTTCCGAGGTCGAAAGGGTGGTCGGACCATCGATCGAAATGCCGTTATCGTCAAACAGGACGATCAGCTTGGAAAGCTGCATGTGGCCTGCCATCGAAATGGCTTCTTGCGAGATGCCTTCCATCAGGCAGCCGTCACCGGCAACGACATAGGTGTAGTGGTCCACCAGATCATCGTTAAAGGCGGCATTCATGATGCGTTCGCCAAGGGCGAAACCGACCGAGGTGGCAATGCCCTGGCCCAGCGGGCCGGTGGTGGTTTCAATACCGGCCCCATGACCGAATTCCGGGTGGCCGGCGGTACGCGCGCCAAGCTGGCGGAAATTTTTGATCTGGTCGAGATCGAAATCTTCGTAACCGTTCAGATAAAGCAGCGAATAAAGCAGCATGGATCCGTGACCGGCAGACAGAATGAAACGGTCGCGGTCGGGCCAGTGAGGATGTTTCGGATCGAATTTCAGAAACTTGGTAAACAGAACCGTCGCGACGTCGGCCATGCCCATCGGCATGCCCGGATGGCCGGATTTGGCTTTTTCCACGGCGTCGGCGGCAAGAAAGCGGATGGCATTTGCCATGCGGCTATGTTCTACGGGTTTCGTCATTGAATGCGCTTCCTGGGGGTTCGCTATCTGGCGTTGATTACTATGGCTTAAAAAGCAAAGAAGTCGGGCGGAACATGCCCCCGCTGTCGGGATACGTCAACCAATTCTGTCGAAAAACGGTCTCGATTGCTTAGATTGTGGTTAACCCTTACATGCTAGAAATAGATCAGGATCGGTTTTGGTCAAGCGGTATCGCGGAACAGTTGACGCCCCACTTTGCCACAACCTATCCTGTCAATTGATGATGAAGGATCAGGAAGGACGATATGTCACGTCTGCAAAATGCTGGTGAACGTCTTGAAAATGCCCTTGCTGCGTTGGAGGCAGCCGTGGAGTCGCGCTTGGCCCGCTCGGAAGCAGCGCTTCAGTCTGGTGCCAGCGAACATGCGGCTGCGCAGGCCCGGTCCGAAGAAATGCGCGCCCAGTTGGATGCCTTGAAACGCGACTATGACGCGCTGGCGCAAACGACCGAAACCGTGTCGCGCCGTCTGGATGGTGCGGTGGGTCAGCTGCGGCTGGTCCTGAATGACGAAACAGAACAGAAGCAGGCATAATTTCATGGCACAGGTATCAGTCCGTATTAATGGTCGCAGTTATGATGTTGCCTGCGAGGATGGTCAGGAAGAGCGCCTGGGTCAGCTTGCGGCCTATGTTGACGAGCGGGTGGGTGAAATCGCCCATATGGTCGGCCAGATTGGCGAACAGCGCCTTTTGGTCATGACCAGCCTTCTGATCGCCGATGAATTAAGCGACATGCACGACAAGCTGGCATCGGCCTCCCGGGTGTCTTTGCCCGAAGGGGCGGTTGGGCCGGACGAGGCCGATCAGATGGCGCAAAGCATGGAAAATCTGGCTGGCCGTATCGAGGCTATTGCACAAAGGCTCTCGGCTGACTAAGTTGGCATCGGATGCCGCCCGCGATGCGCCCTGCGGGGCGATCAAGGGTGGGTCCGTCAAGGGGGCTGCCCTGTGCGTCAGGCTCGCTAATTCCCGGGGCCGATGCTCATTTCTCTAGGGAGCTGTCCCTGGCGGGACCGTGGTCTCGTTATACGGCGCCCACCTGCACCTGCAGGTCACGAGGAATTACCATATAGCCAACGGCAGTGGTGGCTCCCGCTTTCCTTTACCGGAAAGCGGGCCTTTGTTTTTAGCAGTACATGATATGCTGTTGTTTCGGGGGGATGACCTGCCCCGTGGGGTGGTAGGTATCGTCGCGTTTGGTCATGCGGCAAACAGACAATAACGGAATTTGTAATGCGGCTTTTACATTTGGGCGATGTTTTGGGGCAATCCGGGCGCAAGGCCGCGCTGGAGGCCCTGCCGATGTTGCGTGATCGCCTGATGGTGGATGTGGCGGTGGTAAATGTGGAAAATGCCGCGCACGGGTTTGGCGTTACAGCAAAAATTTGCCGCGAATTTTATGCTGCCGGGGCCGATGTGCTGACAACGGGCAACCATGTCTGGGATCAGCGCGAAATCATCACCTATATCGACGAAGACAAAACGCTGCTGCGCCCGTGGAACTTCCCCGATGGCACGCCAGGGCAGGGGGATTGTGTTTTTACCGCAAAGTCGGGCAAAAAGGTTGCCGTCATCAATATGATGGGCCGTTTGTATATGGACCCGCTTTCCTGCCCGTTTCAGGGGGCCAACAAATTGTTTGGCAAATACCGGCTGGGTAAAAATGTTGATGCGGTCCTGATTGATTTTCATGCCGAAACCACATCGGAAAAAATGGCGTTCGGGCATCATTGTGATGGCCGGGCGTCGCTGGTTTTGGGCACGCACACCCATGTGCCAACCGCAGATGCCCAGATTTTGCCCAAGGGCACGGCCTATCAGACCGATGTGGGCATGTGCGGCGATTTTAATTCCGTGATCGGCATGAAACAGGAAAATTCGGTGGCAAAATTCCTGACCAAAATGCCCTCAGGCCGTTTTGAACCGGCCGAAGGCCCCGCCACGGTGTGCGGGGTCTATGTGGAAACCGATGATGCCACTGGCCTTGCCAAACGGATAGAGCCGGTGCGCATTGGCGGGCGATTGCGCGGAAGCTGGCCGAACGCCTGAATTCAGAAAGTATGTCGGGATAATCCGGTAGCAAAGCAAAATGGAACGGGCTGATGTGATATCGCATCAGCCCGTTTTGCCGTTCTCAGCCATGACAACATCGCGGGGTCGGGGGGAAGAACTTTGATGCCGTCACGGTTGTTTACCGGACTGAAAGGAACATAAAGCAGGCCCGCCTGGGGGAGATAGCCCAGTCCTCCACAAAGATTGCACAATCCTGCAAACCGGTGAAATTGCCCTGTTGTTTTGTGCAATCACACCCTATGTCTCGTTTTCAGGATATTGGCCAAATGTCGGCGATTTCGGGCATTCGGATGAATAAGGGGACATGCAATGGCGCTTGCAGGACTGGATAAATTTGCACAACTGATTAAACAAAACTGCACCAGCGAGAGGCGCTGTGAAACCGCAATTTCCGGCGTCACGTTGTTGCGGGCGGACAAACTGACGGAACCGGCGAATGTGATTTACCAGCCGTCGGTCTGTATTCTCGCCAGTGGTGAAAAAAGGGTCATGATGGGCGACGAGGTGTATGTCTATCGTCCTGGCCAGTATTTGACCGTCTCGCTGGATGTGCCGGTTATGGGGCAGATTACGGTTGCCAGTGCCGAAAGCCCTTATTTGTGCCTGCGGCTGGCGCTCAATACCAAAATCATGGCTGAAATCCTGATGGCTGCGCATGAACACAAAACGTTGTCCTCGTCCCGCCAGCTTGGGGCCGCCATTCAGGTTAGTGATGCGGATGACGCGATGATCAACGCGGCCGTGCGGCTGCTGGAATTACTGGAAACGCCGCAGGATATTCCCATAATCGCCCCACTTATCGAACGCGAAATCCTTTATCGTCTTTTGAATGGGCCACAGGGGTTGCGCCTGCAACAACTGGCGATGGCCGATAGTAAACTCAACCAGGTTTCGCGCGCGATTGACTGGATCAAAACGCATTTTCGCGAACCTTTCAGTGTCGATATTTTGGCCCGCGAGGCGAATATGAGCGCATCGGCCCTGCATCAGCATTTCAAGGCGGTAACATCCATGAGCCCGCTGCAATATCAAAAACAGTTGCGCCTTCAGGAAGCGCGGACCCTGATTTTGGCCCGTGCGATGGATGCGGCAAGTGCCGGTTATCATGTCGGATATGACAGCCCGTCGCAATTTTCCCGTGAATATCGCCGCCTGTTTGGGGCACCCCCCCGGCGCGATGTCGAACAATTGCGACTCTCGGCCGCGTCGGGGATGATCGAGCTTGCCTGAACATCTTTGAAACAAGGGTTCCGCGCCGTTATGGCCTGTAAGACCAGCACATTTGCTTTTTTGTCCGCCACAACAGGGGCAAAAGTTTATCCGGAAGGGAACTTTTGCCGTTTTGTTTGTTTTGGGGATGTCGGGAAGACGCAAATTGGGCTTACGGCATAAATTTAGCCTTGACTAACTTTTAAAGTCCGCACAACAATTAGGGACATGTCAGGATTTGCGTCCGGCCTTTGCGTGCTGGTCGCAATCTTTTTCAAAACTTGAATTATTATAAATACAGGCGGGCGACCGTCGGTGGAGCAGGTGCATGTCTGATACGGGTGAAATAAAACGCAAACCGGGAGACTGGCGCTATGAAGTGGAGCAGCCGTCGCTGGTCGAGGTGTTTCGCTCGATTGCGGTATCCCCGGATGCGGGATTTTTTCGCAAATTTCTGACATTCGCCGGGCCGGGCTATCTGGTCGCGGTGGGTTATATGGACCCGGGTAACTGGGCGACGTCGCTGGCGGGTGGATCGCAGTTTGGCTATGCGCTTTTGTGTATCGCCCTGTTGTCCAATATCATGGCGGTGATTTTGCAATCGCTGTGTGCGCGCCTTGCCATTGCCACCGGGCGTGACCTGGCCCAGGCCTGCCGTGATGCCTTTCCGGCCTGGATGTCCTGGCCGTTGTGGCTGTTTGCCGAACTGGCGATTTGTGCGACCGATCTGGCCGAAGTGATTGGCACGGCCATTGCGTTGAACTTGCTGTTTAACATTCCCCTGGAGTTGGGGGTTCTCATTACCGCGGCCGATGTGTTGGTGATCTTGTGGTTGCAAAGTCGCGGTTTTCGCTGGGTGGAAGGCTTTATTATCGCCCTGCTCGGGGTTATTTCGCTGTGTTTCGCCATCCAGATCGCAATGGCCGATCCGGACTGGTACGGCGTTATTACCGGTTTTGCCCCGACAACCGATGTTTTGACCAATCAGCATATGCTGTATCTGGCGTTGGGGATTATCGGCGCCACCGTGATGCCCCATAACCTGTATTTGCATTCGGGCATTGTCCAGACGCGCGATTATGACCGTACGCTGAAGGGCAAGCGCGAGGCATTGCGCTTTGCTACCCTCGATTCGACCGTGGCCCTGACATTTGCCCTGGTGATCAACGCGTCCATTCTTATTCTGGCGGCGGCAACCTTTCATGTCTCGGGCCAGACCAATGTTGATGACATCGGGATCGCGCACGAACTTCTGGCCCCGCTGCTGGGGGCGTCAATTGCGCCGATCCTGTTTGGGGTTGCGCTTTTGTGCTGCGGATTAAGCTCAACTGTCACCGCAACAATGGCCGGGCAGATCGTGATGGAGGGGTTCATCAAAATGACGATCCCGTCCTGGCTGCGTCGTTTGATTACCCGGGTGGTGGCGATTATTCCCGCCATTGCCGTCACGGTGATTTATGGTCAGGCGGAAACGGCAAAGCTGCTGATTCTTTCGCAGGTGGTGCTGAGTTTTCAGTTGCCTTTTGCCGTGGTGCCGCTGGTGATGTTTACCGCATCGCGCCAGAAAATGAAGGAATTGTGCGCCCCGCGCTGGCTGACATTTATTTCCGCCATTATCGCCCTGATCATCATCGCGCTGAATGTGAAGCTGCTTTACGATATTTCGATGGGTGCGGTTTGACCGGCTGAAATGTTTTTGTCGGGTCTGCGAAGGCCGGGAAGAACTTCACATCAATGTGAGGGCGCTTCCCGGCCTTTTTATATGTCCGGGCTTGAATGCAGGGCAGGGGCGCGGTACCAATTTTCGCCCTGGCCGCGATTTTCTGGTGATGATTAATAATTCGCAATTACGTCGCGGGCCGGGATGGCTATAGTACCATCAGCATTTTAATGTTTGTTCCTGCCACGGGATCATGACCGTTTTGGATGACCGGGCAGGGTGCCAGGAACGTTTCGATCGTCACCACAACAAAAGATGTTGCCATGACTGACCGCCCCGAAGACCGAACGAAAAAAGGCAAGCGGCGCACTCTGATTGGGATGGGGTGTGCCTTTGCCGTGATGGTGGGTTTAGTGATTTATTCCCCCACGCTGTATCGCATGTTTTGTGCCGTTACCGGTGTGGGCGGCACGGTTCGGCAAATATCGGTACCCAATAAAACGGCTGATAATGCAGCCTCGTCATCCGGGCAGGGGGCTGATGCGACAAATACCGTCGCCAATGCCGGTGATATGGTCGAGGTGTATTTTGATGCCAATGTGGCGCGTGGCCTGCCGTGGGAATTTTACCCCGAAGAACGCAAGGTAACAGCCAAACTGGGCGAGCCGGTAAAAACCTATTATTACGCCAAAAACAATTCGGACGAGACGATTGTCGCCCGTGCCGTTTTTAACGTAACCCCCTATAAATCGGCCCAGTATTTTTTCAAGATCGAGTGTTTCTGCTTTACCAATGAAAAGCTGGCACCTGGCGAAAGCGCACGTATGCCGCTGGTGTTATATGTTGACGACCAGATCCACAAAGATCCGAACACGGCCGAGGTAAAAGACATTACGCTGTCTTACACTTTTTACCGGCAATCGGACCTGACCGATCAGGAAATTGCCGATGCCCGCGAATTGAAGGCCGGATCAGACCAGAAGGAGGATGAATTGTCCAAATCCGAAAAGATTGATCTGGAAAATGACGTCCGCCGTCACTAGGCCTGGATCCGGGAACACAGAACAGGGGAGCGTTATGAAACCTGGGAAGACTGGTTTGCGTCGATGCCTGATGACGGTGGCCGTTGCCTTTGGCGCGGGGGCGGTGATCAGTGGCGGGGGTACGGGCCTTTTGCCGCCACAGGCGGCGGCGCACAGCTATATGCTGGGCACGCTTATGATTGGTCATTTTTGGGCACCACCCGCGGCACAGGATGCCAAGGGCGCGGCGGTTTATGGCCCGTTCCTCAATGCCGGGACCAAGGCCGTGACCCTGGAAGGGGCGAGTACCGACATCGCCGAAAAGGTGCGGTTCCGCACGGAAAAAGACGGTGTGGAAAGCTGGGTGGATCATATCACATTGCCGCCCAACAAGCCGGTCGGCCTCGCCGCATGGCGTGAACATATCTGGCTGTCGGGGTTGAAAAAACCGTTGGAAGAGGGCGGGTCTTTTGATCTGACACTGGACTTTGGCGAGGCGGGGCACAAAACCATCAAGATCGTTATTGAAAAGGAAAGCGGTCATTAAAGGCAAATCGCTTTACCCCGATGTGGAAGAAGCAGGCTTACGACCGTTTCGTTCTGTACAAAAAAGGCCCGCGACCAGGAAGGTGGCGGGCCTTTTTTCATATCATATGTTTATATTATGAAGCTGCGCGGTCATGGGCCTTGTTGCGCAGATCGTCCAGGATCGCGTTGATACGGCTGTTGAGAACCTGAATTTTCTGTGCCGCATCTTGCGACGTCTGCAGCACTTCACCGGACAATTCGCCAGTTTTGCCGGTCTCGTCGGCAACATCGCTGATCGAGGTGGAAACCATCCGGGTCCGTTCGGCTGCATTGCGAACATTGCGGGTGATTTCGTTGGTGGCAGCCCCCTGTTCCTCGACGGCAGCCGAAATGGTGGTGGCAATTTCATTGATGCTTTCAATGATGGTGCCAATCATTTCGATGGCCGAAACCGATTCTCCGGTCGATTTCTGAATGCCGGAAATCTGCCCGGCAATTTCATCGGTGGCCTTT
>NZ_JPWH01000080.1 GCF_003326755.1 Thalassospira profundimaris
TGTCGCCGGGCGGGTGGCAGAAAAGGCATCAGGCATCCTGTCGATTGACCTCAAGGAAGGGCGCACCGGGCCCCTGGGGATCGGGCGGGTCGCCCTTGGTATTGTCCAGGAGGGGGCGCTGTGCCTGCATGAAGAACAGGATATCGTGTATCGGGAAGCCGCAACCGGCACATCAACCCAAGCCAGCGGCCCCGCCTGCCCGGAAGATGCCCAATATCGGGAGGTCATCACCCCGGACCCGGTGATGCTGTTTCGCTTTTCCGCCCTGACCTATAATGCCCACCGCATCCATTATGATCGCGATTACGCCACCCGGATCGAGGGGTATGGCGGGCTGGTTGTTCACGGGCCGCTGAGTGCCTCGCTGCTGGCCCGGTTTGCGACAGAAATCGCCCAAAAACCGTTAAAGACCTTTGCCTTTAAGGGGCTGAGCCCGCTTCTGGATGACGGGGCCTTTACCCTTGAGGCCAAAGAGAGGGATGACGGGCTGGATCTGTGGGTGCGCCAGCCTGCGGGGGGCCAGGCGATGCAGGCCAAGGCGACATTTTGATCGCTGTCTGCCCCCTTTTGCATCTCCCTGCCTGATTGCAGCGGCGTGGAGGAGAGTAAGAGAGGACAAAGAGGACAGGGAGAGCAGCGGGGTCGGCAGAACAAAAAACGCCATGTCACCAGACTTGCATTTTAATAAATAAAACGTCTATCCTGCTTATTATA
>NZ_JPWH01000081.1 GCF_003326755.1 Thalassospira profundimaris
CTGGCGGTCCGTCAGCGCGACCGGCACAAAACCGGGACGGCTATCTGCCGATCTGCCATACTGTCGACGCCATTTGTTCAGGGTGCTGTACCCAATCCCGTGCCGGATCGCAAATTCCCGAACCGACACATCAGAGGTATAACTCGCGGCAACAAGGCGCTGCTTTTCTTCTGTCGTCAGACGGCGCCTGTTGATAATGCCATAACTACATATGTCGACCAAATCCTGATCTCCTGAGCTGTTCGGAGACGCCGCTCCCTCTTGCTCCTAAAATCCGGTCTTTTGCTCTCTCCCGCAAGGTAGCCGTGGTGAGACGCTTACGATATTCCATGCGGAGACGAATGGACTGAAGCCCGCGCTGCTGAAGATCGGTGGCCGGGTCTATATCGACCGCGCCGAATTCAACAAGTGGCTGGAGGGCCATGCTCGGGCTTCATATCGACTATCTGCGCTCGCCCGAGTTGTACCGCATGCCGGGCGATGCGGAGACTCTCGTGGGTTATTTCTTCGCGCCGCTCAAACCGGCTCCGGCGCCATGAATGCCTGTGCGGCCCTCACATGCGATTCTATCATGGCGGATACATTCGCTTCGAGCACGCCCATCACATCAAACGGTGGACCCACAGGGCTACCGGCTGCATGGCGGCGTTGCAATGACACAGGAGTAAAGCATCTGTGAGAACAGCATCGTAAGCGTC
>NZ_JPWH01000082.1 GCF_003326755.1 Thalassospira profundimaris
GTCCCCTCGCTGGTTCCTGTCAGCGTCACCGACGCCCCATTCGTCACCGTCGGTGCATCATTTGAAGGAGTTACCGTAATGGAAGCCGTGTCTGTTGCGGTGGAAAAGGCCGTCGCATTGCCGGTGCTTGCCACCGAGACCTTGTCGCCCGCGCTATCGCTGCCAGTCTGATCCCAGGCGTGATAGCTGATCGAGGCCGTGGTGGCATTGTCACCATTGGGCACAAAACGCACCTTGTCCGTTGCCCGCAACAGCAATGCCTGGCTTTGCGAGACATCGCCCACATCCGTCCAGTCCGTGCCGCCATTCAGCGAATATTGCCATTTGCCATTGCCACTGGTCAGACCATACAGCGCGATCCCTTCCAGGGCACCTGTATCGGCATCCGCCACCGACGTGCCAAGAATGTCGGCCACCGTCTGGCCGCCATTCGTTGTGGCGTCCTCGCCAATGCTCGTCAGGGTGGGAGAATCTGCCGTCAGAACCGGCGCATCATTAACATCGCTGACTTCAAGGCTGGCCGAGGCGGTACCGGTCGAAAAAGCCGACGTACCGCCCGTTGTCGATGTATCTGCCGTATTCGCCCCGCCCGTGGTCGAGGCGGTGCCGGCCGTCGTATCCCA
>NZ_JPWH01000083.1 GCF_003326755.1 Thalassospira profundimaris
TTGCGAGTACGGCAGATACATCGACAACGGGTGGTACGTCCGCCTTTTCGACCGGTACCGCCTCGGCCAGCCTTGTGGTTAGCGATGTTAATGATGCGCCGGTTCTGACAGAAGCCACGCCGACCCTGACGGACATTAGTGAAGACGCCACAACGAATGGCGGCCAGACGGTGGCCGACATTCTTGGCTCTTCGGTGGCGGATGCCGATACAGGTGCCCTGGAGGGGATCGCGCTTTATGGTCTGACCAGTGGCAATGGCACCTGGCAATATTCGCTGAATGGAGGCACGGACTGGACCGATGTGGGCGATGTCTCGCAAAGCCAGGCTCTGCTGTTGCGGGCGACTGACAAAGTGCGCTTTGTGCCCAATGGTGAAAATGCCACCACGGCCTCGATCAGCTATCACGCCTGGGACCAGACCGGCAGCGATGGCGCGGGCGACAAGGTCTCGGTGGCAACGACGGGCGATAATACGGCCTTTTCAACCGCGACGGATACGGCTTCCATTACGGTAACTCCTTCCAATGATGCACCAACGGTGACGAATGGCGCGACGGTGACGCTGA
>NZ_JPWH01000084.1 GCF_003326755.1 Thalassospira profundimaris
GAGGAAATCCTTGAAATCCACAAGGAAGACAGGGGCTATGTCCTTGATACCGAAATGGGTGCCGATGACTGGCAGGCGGTGGTTCAGGGCTTCAAGAAAAAGGTTGATGCCGAACTCGGGCGTCCCTTCCCGCAGGACCCGCGCGAACAGCTTTGGGGTGCCATTGGCGCGGTTTTCGGAAGCTGGATGAATGCGCGTGCCAATACATACCGTCGCCTGCATAACATTCCGGCAAGCTGGGGCACGGCGGTCAACGTTCAGGCCATGGTCTTTGGCAATATGGGCGATGATTGTGCGACCGGTGTCTGCTTCTCGCGCAATCCGTCGACCGGCGAAGACCGTTTCTACGGTGAATATCTGATCAATGCGCAGGGCGAGGATGTTGTGGCGGGGATCCGTACCCCAGCACCGCTGACCAAAATCGAACGTGAAGAGTCGGGTTCCGACCTTCTGTCGATGGAAGAAGCCATGCCCGGCGTCTTTGGCGAGCTTTGCGAAATCCGCGACAGGCTTGAAGCCCATTATCGCGACATGCAGGACATGGAATT
>NZ_JPWH01000085.1 GCF_003326755.1 Thalassospira profundimaris
GTCTCTGATTGGTGAGGAGCACTTTATGAGCGATCTATTCTGGCTTTCCCGTTCTCAGTTGCAGCGTATTGAGCCCTGTTTCCCACAGGCTCACGGGGTTCCTCGTGTTGATGATCAGCGCGTTGTTTCCGGGATCATCCATGTCATTCGCAACGGTCTTCGCTGGCGTGATGCCCCAAGGGAATACGGGCCGCACAAGACGCTCTATAACCGCTTTGTACGCTGGAGCCGATTGGGTGTCTTTGATCGTATATTCTCTGCGATTGCAGCCGAGAACGGCGAGCCTGAACAGTTGATGATCGACGCCACACATCTGAAGGCACATCGCACGGCGGCCAGCCTGCTTAAAAAGGGGATGTTCCCCGCCGTATCGGGAGAACGAAAGGTGGCCTGAATTCCAAGCTGCATGCCGTCGTCAATGAGCACGGCAAGCCACTTGTCCTGCTGCTAACCGAAGGTCAGATGAGCGATCATCTTGGCGCAAAGCTTATGTATGAAAGCCTGCCA
>NZ_JPWH01000009.1 GCF_003326755.1 Thalassospira profundimaris
TGGGTTGGCAAATGCGCAAGCCTGATGCGGCCCCTGATCGATGCGATTGAACGGCATGTTCTGGCCGGATCATATCTTCATGCCGATGATACACCGGTGCCGGTGCTTGATCCCGGTCGGGGAAAAACCAGGCAGGGACGGTTATGGATTTATCTTCGCGATGAACGACCTCATGGCAGCGACATACCGCCAGCCGCCCTTTATCGCTATACGCCTGATCGCAAGGGCCTGCATCCGCAGACGGTCTTAAAAGACTTCACCGGCCATCTGCATGCCGACGGATATGCCGGGTTCAACAAATTGTACGGCCCCGGCAATCAGCCTGTCCGGGAGGTGGCCTGCTGGGCGCATGTGCGGCGCAAGATCCATGATGTGTATGAGAAAACCGGATCAAAGCTGGCCAGGGAGGCTCTCGACCATATCGGGCATCTGTTCGACATCGAACGGCAGATTATCAACAAGCCGCCCGATGACCGTTTGGCGGTGCGTCAGTCTCACAGTCTGAGGCAACTTGACGAAACAAAAACCTGCTTCGAGCATTCCTTGCGCAAAATACCGGGCAAAAGCGATCTGGCCGGGGCGTTGCGTTATGCCCTGACACGGTGGGACGCTTTGATCTGCTATGCTTATGACGGCAGATGTGAGATCAGCAACAATGCCGCTGAACGGGCGATACGACCGTTGGCCATCGGTCGAAAGAACTGGTTATTTGCCGGTTCAGATACCGGAGGTGATCGGGCTGCTGCCATTTACAGCCTGATTGAGACGGCAAAGATGCAGGGCCTTGATCCGCGCAAATACCTCAGCATCGTCCTTCACCGCATTGCCGATCATCCGATCAATCGGATTGACGACCTGCTTCCCTGGAACATAGACATCCAGGACTGATCTACTCTCCGAAAGGCATTGTTGGCCCTGTCAAGGTAGCCGTGGCTGGACGCTTACCAAGAATCCAAAGATAGTGGGTTGTTGGCGTTGGTTACAATTTTGCGTTTTTTTAATATGCCTGCAGATCCAGAGCAGATCAGGCATCAGTTTGGGAAGCCTGGTGCATTTTTCGCAATTGAAGATCTGCAATTGGCGGCCAAGCGACTAAAATTGAAATCCCGAATTATTCAGTCAAGCTGGGAACGCCTATACAAAACACATCTTCCTGCCATTGCCGAGATCAGGAATGGCAGCTTTGTTATCATTGCCAAGATAGATGCAGAACAAGGAAAAGTCCTTTTGCAGGAACCGGTCGCAGGGCGTGCGGTTGCTGTTGATAAGGCCGAATTTGAAGATAAGTGGTCTGGGCGTTTGTTGCTGGCAACGCGCCGTGCGGCGATCCTTGGTCAGGGTGGGAAATTTGATATTTCCTGGTTTGTTGCGGCTCTGTCGAAATATCGCCGGATATTTATTGAAGTTCTGATCGCTTCCTTTTTCCTGCAATTATTTGCCCTGATTTCTCCGCTGTTTTTCCAAGTGGTGATCGATAAAGTTCTGGTTCATCGGGGGCTTACAACGCTTGATGTATTGGTTTTTGGGTTGCTTGTCGTCTCGGTGTTTGAGGTGTTACTGGGCACGCTTAGAACCTATATCTTCTCGCACACGACAAACCGGGTTGATGTCGAGCTTGGCGCGCGGTTGTTCCGGCATTTGCTGTCTTTGCCGATGGGATATTTTCAGGCACGTCAGGTCGGACAAAGTGTTGCGCGCGTGCGTGAGCTCGAAAGTATCCGAAATTTCATCACAGGCTCAGCTTTGACCCTTGTGATTGACCTGTTCTTCACCATCGTGTTTTTTGCGGTGATGTGGCATTTTAGTCCGCTTTTAACCGTGATCGTTCTTGGATCCATACCGTTCTTTGTTATTTTGGCCTTTGTTGTGACCCCGATCCTGCGCCGACGGCTGGATGAGAAGTTTCAGCGCGGGGCAGAAAACCAAGCCTTTTTGGTCGAAAGTGTGACCGGGGTTGAGACGCTTAAGGCGTTGGCGGTTGAGCCACAAATGCAGCGCCGATGGGAAGAGCAGCTTGCCGGTTATGTGCATTCAAGCTTCAAGACTGCCAATCTTGGGAATGTGGCAGGTCAGCTTACCCAGTTGATTTCAAAAGTTACCACGGCACTCACGCTTTATTTTGGGGCAACCGCTGTCATTACTGGGGACATGACCGTCGGACAACTCGTGGCATTTAATATGTTGGCTGGGCGTGTCACCGGACCGATCCTGCGTATGGCTCAGCTTTGGAATGATTTCCAGCAGGCCCGAATTTCAATTGATCGTCTTGGTGATATCCTTAATTCCCCGACCGAACCAACCTATAATCCGAACCGCTCAACGCTTGATGACATCAAGGGCGAGATTAAATTTGATCTGGTTACTTTCCGCTATCGTCTCGACGGCCCGGAAATCCTGCGTCGGGTCGATCTGAATATAAAAGCGGGTGAAGTCGTAGGAATTGTCGGGCCCAGTGGATCGGGCAAAAGCACCCTGACCAAACTTGTTCAACGGATGTATGTTCCAGAAAGCGGTCGCGTATTGGTCGATGGTATTGATCTTTCAATGGTCGATACCGCGTGGCTACGCCGTCAGGTTGGCGTGGTATTACAGGAGAACATTTTATTTAACCGGTCCCTCCGGGAGAATATCGCTTTATCCGATCCCGGTATGCCGATGGAACGCGTTATTGAAGCCGCCAAGTTGGCGGGTGCCCATGAATTTATACTTTCATTGTCTGATGGATATGACACCAAGATTGGAGAGCGGGGTTCAAATTTGTCGGGAGGGCAGCGCCAACGCGTGGCAATTGCGCGCGCCTTGATCAATAATCCCCGTATTTTGATCTTTGATGAAGCGACCAGTGCGCTGGACTATGAATCAGAAAAGATCATTCAGGAAAACATGCGGCGCATTTGTAAGGGGCGAACAGTTCTAATTATTGCTCACCGGTTGGCTGCTGTTCGTGATGCAGATCGAATTATCACAGTGGAATCCGGTCAGGTTATCGAAGACGGCACGCATGATGAATTGCTGCGCCAAGGAGGGCGTTACGCCAAGCTCTATCAATTACAGGCAGGGACGATAAGTAATGTCGCTGCGCAATAAGGTTCTGGGCATCTGGATAAGTGCAAAAAGAGCATTCAAAGCTGTTTGGGTGAAGCTTGCCAAGTTTTTCCCTTGTTTGAAGTCGGACAATCCTAAATCACGTCATGCTGCGCAGGAACGTCAGTTTCTACCAGCTGCAATTGAAATAATGGAAACGCCAGCTAACCCGATTGGTCGAGCCGTTGCTTTGTCGCTTGCTGGTTTCTTTATCATTGCACTGGGTTGGGCCGTGATTGGTGAAGTGGATGTAGTAGCTGTAGCGCAAGGCCGGCTCGTGCCAACAGGTGGTGTTAAACAAATACAACCACTTGAAATGGGTACGGTGCGGGCTATTCATGTTCGTGACGGACAGCACGTTCTTGCAGGGGATTTGCTGCTCGAACTAGATCCAACCGAAAGCGAAGCAGACAAGGGACAATTGCTGCATGAACGCGATGCGTCAGCTCTTGATATTGCGCGCCTCAAAACTTTTCTTGATGGTCTGGAAAACCGAGAAATTCCGGCTTTGCCAAGGCATGCTGCGCTTAATGATGAAATTCTGCAAACAGCAGAGCAAAAACTGCGCAGTGATCTTGCTGCTTTTTTTGCCAAACTTGCTGCCAAGGATGCTGAAGCTGCAAAGCTTCGGGCTGAGCGCGCTTCCATCAAGGCGGAGATCGCGAAAAGTCGTGAGCTCTTGCCTCTTTTAGTGGAACGTGAAGGGTCTCTTTCAGGACTCGTTTCAGAAGGTATAAGCACCAAACCGGTCTGGCTTGAGGTCAAACAACAACTGATTGAAACAAAAAGCAATCTGGAGATATATCGAAATCGCCTTGAAGAAGCTGATGCGTCGATTATGGCGGCAGAGAAAGATCGTGAAAACCTGATTGCGCAGACCAAGCAGCAAACGCTTGAAAAGCTGCTTGATGCACGTAACAAATTTGAGACCGCTGTGATTACACTTCGCAAGGCAGAAAGCCGCGAGAATCGTCAACAGTTGCGCGCACCTGTTAGTGGTACGATCCAGCAACTGTCGGTTCACACGGTTCGTGGTGTTGTTTCGCCTGCTGAAAGTTTGATGGTGGTGGTACCTGACGACGCAGAGCTTGAAGTGGTCGCTAAGATTCAGAATAAGGATGCTGGTTTTGTTCGTACAGGGCAGGCAGCTGTGATCAAAATTGATAGTTTTCCGTTTACCCGCTATGGCAAGATAGATGGGAAGATCAAAAGCATCTCGCGTGATGCTATTCAGGACGAAGATTTAGGGCTGGTATATGAGGTTCGTGCGACACTTGATACTTCAGAAATCTTCGCAGATGGACGGCTAGTTAAGCTGACGCCTGGGATGACCGCATCGGTTGAAGTGAAAACCGGAAAACGACGCATTATCGAATTCTTACTTTCCCCTGTGATGAAGTATGGAGATGAAGCGCTAAGAGAGAGATAACTGTCGGCGAGTAACACTACTTTCCTTCAAATTTCATCAAATCCTCAGAATGTCACCTTTTCTGTCAATTTAGCGGTTTTTTGTCAGCTTATCTGTCTATCCGTGTCAATTTGTCAGGAAATCGGAAAATACCAAGTGTTTGATTTTACGACATGTTGGATGTCAGCTTTTCTGGCACGTGACACCTAAATTCATATTTTATATCAATGATTTGTGGTTGTTTCTCCCCACGAAAATAAAAGCCGTGGGGAAAGACTTTTGATGATGCTCGCGACAGGTTGAGCTATCAATCAGGCCGGTTCGTGCACGGTGTGTTACATCCGTTCTCGATGACCTTTCAAACTTTCAGATCCCCGGTTTTGTCTCAATTGCATGCGGTTTGCGGGATGGCGCATTGTCGCCAATATGCCGGATCTTTGATATTCACCTTGTTGGATGAATTTATTAAGAAAAACTGCATTAAATAACTAAAATTATTCGCTTATGTGAAGCATGTTTCGTCCTGTAGGCTTTGCCGACATTAAAAATTGACCGAGCAAACCAAAGGTTAAGCCGGTTACGGGAGGAAACAGGAAGATGTGTCTTGATATACGCGCTGAGTCCGCCAAGGCGGGGAAGGTTATGCTCAAGGTTCCGCATCCCCTGCGCGTGAATGGAAAGTTGGTCTGATGAAAGGGCCGCATGCGCCTGTGCGCGTGGATTGGCTTTCACGGCATATGGAACCGATTCTTGATCCGGGGCAACCCATTCTCGATGCCCATCACCATCTGTGGGACCGTCCCGACAGCCGGTATCGTTGTGAAGATTTTCTGGCTGATATCGCGCACGGACACAATGTCCTTGCCAGCATCTATGTGCAATGTCGCACAGGCTACCGGCCGGATGGGCCGAAAATGTTGCGTCCTATTGGTGAGGTTGAAACCATTCGTAGATGGGCCTGCAATGCCGGGACAAATGCTTTTCCTGCCAAGCTTATTGCCCATGCTGATTTGTTGCTGGGATCATCTGCCCAGGCGGTGATCGACGCCTTGATGGAGGCCGGAGAGGGGACGATTTGCGGTATTCGCAATACCACGGCCTACCATCCTGACCCGACTTTGACATCAAACCCCAAACCTGCGCCGGCAGGATTATTGAAAGCCGATACATTCTTGCAGGGTGCCGGTGTCGTTGCACGGGCGGGGCTGGTTCTGGATATCTGGGCGTATCAAACCCAGCTTGATGACGTTTTTGATCTGGCGGCAGCACATTCTGATCTGACAGTTGTCATCGACCATATGGGCGGTCCGCTGGGTGCCGGGGCGTATCGGGAAAACCGTTCAGCCCATTTTGAAAGCTGGCGGGCAGGGATAGAGCGTTTGGCGCAATTGCCCAATACCCGGATCAAAATTGGCGGCTTTGGCCTGATGGTGATGGGGAAGGATTATCATCTGGCCGATACCCCGCCATCGTCAGAGCAACTTGCATATGACTGGCAGCATCATGTTGATGTTTGTCTGAACGCATTTGGTGCCCAGCGTGCCATGTTTGAAAGCAATTTCCCGGTTGATAAGGGCATGTTTTCCTATCCCGTGCTGTGGAATGCCTTCAAACGCCTTGCCAGCCCCCTTTCTGCCGATGAGCGTGCTGCCCTGTTTCACGGGACTGCGGCTGCGACCTATGGCATCGATTTTTCAAAATTTAAAATAAACACTTCAGGGAGAAAATGATCATGAAACCAATTCTGAGGTATCTGCTGTCCGGGGTCGCCGTTCTGGGCGTGTCCATCACGCCGGCTCTGGCCGATTCATATCCTGTGAAACCTGTCGAGATTATTGTCGGATATTCTGCCGGGGGTGGTACGGATGTGATGGCCCGTACCGTGGGAACTTACCTTGAGAAGGCCCTTGCTGGTGACGAAGGTGTGGTTGTCAAAAATATGCCCGGTGCTGGCGGTCAGATCGGCTTTACCGCCGTTGCCAAGGCGAAACCTGATGGATATACGCTTGGCACCTTCAATTTGCCGGCTGCGTTGGCACTGACCATAGATCGCAAGGCGGATTACACTGCCGGGAGTTTTACCTATCTGGCAAATTTTGTGAAAGATCCGAACACCATCGTGGTGTCCAGGGAATCCGGCATCAAAAGCCTGAAAGACTTGCTCGACCAGGCTGCAAAAACACCTGAAAGCGTGACGATGGGATTGTCGTCGCTAGGCGGGAACGATCATTTCGCAGCTATTTTGATGGAAAAGGCTGCACATGTTGATTTTTCCTTTGTGCCGTTCAAGGGGGCAGCCAATGCCCGCACGGCAATCATGGGAGGGCATGTGACAGCGGGTACCATGACCCTGGGACAGACCATCGGTTATGCCGACAATCTGCGTGTTCTTGCGGTGCTTGACGACGAACGCTCCCCCTTTGCGCCAGACGTTCCGACGGCCCGGGAACTGGGATATGACGTTGAGATGGGGTCTTATCGTGGCATTGTGGCGCCCGCAGGTTTGCCCGAAAAAATCCGTGACAAGCTGATTGCGGCACTTCGTGCGGTCAATGATGATCCGGATTTCCAGAAAACATCAGCCAAACAGGGCAGTCCGATTTCTTTTATTGCAGGGGATGATTTTGCCGCCCTGGCCAAACGACAGATTGCCGTTGCCAAAGATATTTGGGAATCAAGCCCTTGGAAATAAGGCCGAAATAAAGAATCGGCCGGTTGAATTTAACGTCGCAAAGGCGACGGTCTTATCGAGAACAGGAGGAAACGATGAAGCTTTTGAGAGTTACAACTGTTGCCTTGTCATTGGTGTTGGGAGCATCAGGTGCCAAGGCAACAGACTGGACGGCTTATACCTATTCGTCGGTGTCAACCACAGCAGCGGTGAAGGGGATGACCCGGATTGCCGAAAAGGTTTCCGAGCAAACAGGTAACGACCTGAATATCAAACTGCATTTGGGAAAAACGCTGCAAATTGCATCGTCGGACATTACCCAGGCGACAGGTGACGGCATTGTCGATTTTGCTGCGGATTATTTCTTTTCCGGCAGTGTGCCAATTGCCCGCGTTCTCAATTTGCCGCTTTTGATCGAGAATGATGCCGAATGGACCAAGGCCTATGCGGCGATGGAGCCGATCCTGAAAGAGGCCTTCGCCAAACAGGGTGTTGTGTATCTGGGGGGCTATCGTTATCCGTCGCAGGTTTTCTTTACCACGTTTGATATGAAATCGCTGGCCGATCTGAAAGGACATAAAATTCGTGTAACCTCCCCTGAACAGGGCCATTTTGTTGAGGCATTCGGGGGCGCGCCGATTACTTTGTCTGGTAGTGAAGTGCCAACCTCGCTTGAGCGTGGTGTGATTGACGGCGTGCTGACTGCAAGTGCAGGCGGTGCCAAGAACTGGCATGAATTCCTGCCTTACAATTATCGTTTCCCCGTGAATTACGGGAATTCGGTAATTATCGCCAATGCGGATTCTTATGACGATTTGCCGGAAAAAGACCGTCAGGTATTGAGCGATGTTGTCAGTGCAGAAGGCCCGGCAATTACGACGGCCTTTAACGAAGACGAGATTGTTCAGATGAACAAGCAGCGTGACGCAGGTATGAAAATTGTTGAAGTTGACCAATCGGAATTGCCTGAAGCACGCAGGAAAATGGCAGCCTATTGGGAAGAATGGGCCGCAGACAAGGGGCCGGAATATGTCAAGGCTTTGAAAATTGTGCGTGAAGCGATTGGCAAGTAATCATGTCGACGCACAAGGAAAAAGCGATGCCAGGCTTTTTGGGCCATTTGTTTAATGGTGTGGCGCATGGTGTTTCCGTTTTGGCCGGGGTGACGCTTGTCGCCCTGGTCGTTCTCGTTGTAGCCGAGATCATCGCGCGGTCTGTTTTCAATACCTCTCTGGCGGTCGTCGAGGAATGCGTCGGCTATTTCGTGGTTTTGCTGATGGTATTGGGTGCGGCGATGGCGTTGCGCAAGAACGATTTGTTCCGGGTTTCATTTATTGCCGATGTGCTGCCCCCCGCACTGGAGCGGGCAAGCCGGGCTGTGTATATCTTCATTGCCCTTGCCGTATGCTGCGTTTTTGTGTGGCGGACAGCCGATCTTGTCGCCAGTTCATTTTCCCGCGGCAAAATTTCCCAAACCGCAATGGAAACCCCGTTATGGATTCCACAGCTTGCCCTGCCGATTGGTTTTTGTGTGCTTGCCGTGTTTTTAATTGAACATCTGTTGCTGGTTCTTCGCAGCTCCGATACGGGAGGCAAATAATGGAAGTCATTCTTGCCTTCGGCCTTTTGATCGGTCTTATCCTTGGCGGGTTTTGGGTGCAATTCTCCGTTTCGACGGCGGGACTGTTCTATATCTGGTTGCTAAATGGTTTTTCGGGCTGGAAGGCGCTGGGGCTGGTGAGTTGGGGGGCTGCCAACAGCTTTACTCTGGCAGCTATTCCGTTATTTGTTTTTATGGCGGAAATTCTTCTGGGCAGCGGCTTGAGTGCCCGTCTTTATAATGGTGTCGCACCCTTTTTCCGCTGGCTTCCTGGTGGGTTGCTGCATACCAATATTGCCGGGTGCGGGATTTTTGCGGCCATTTCGGGGGGGAGTGCCCCGACTGCTGCGGCCATGTCAACGGTTGCCCTGCCGGAACTATCCGAACGTGGTTATAATCGTCGCATCGTGGCGGGATCGCTGGCTGCTGGCGGAACGCTCGGGATTTTGATCCCGCCCTCCATTACCATGATCATCTATGCGACCTTTACCGAAACATCTATTGCCCATCTGTTTGCGGCCGGGCTTGTTCCGGGCATTTTGCTGGCATTGGCCTATATGGGCTTTATCATGCTGCGTGTCTGGCGCAATCCGTCATTGGTGCCCGTCGAGCGGACCGTTTCCAGCCCCGGAGAGTTACGTCGTGCTGCTTGCGATATATTGCCGTTTTTACTGCTGATTGTTGTTGTTCTGGGCAGCATATATGGTGGTTTGGCGACGCCGACGGAAGCTGGTGCAATCGGGGTGGTTGGGGCATTGATGATTGCCACCCTTTATCGTCGCATGTCCAAAAACATGATAACAGAGGCCATTTCACGCACCTTGCGGATGAGCGGCAATATCCTTTTCATCGTTTTTACGTCGATGATTTTCGCTTATGCGACAGCCTTGTCCGGTGTTGGTGATCATTTGGCGCATTGGCTGGAGGCTTCCGGCTATTCCAAATTCGTCTTCCTGCTGATGATTATGGTCGTTTTCACCATTCTTGGATGCTTTATGGAAGGTTTGGGGATGATTGCGATTATCGTTCCCGTGATCTTTCCCGCCCTGATGGCAATGGGCGTTGATCCGGTCTGGTTTGGCGTATTTGTCGTGATTTTGGTGGAACTGGGGCAGTTGACGCCTCCTTTGGGCGTTATCCTGTTTGTTGTGGCCAGTTCGTCAAACAAGGTGACGGTTGAGGATGTTGCCTTGGGGGTTGCCCCCTTCTTTGGCATCATCTTTCTTTTCATTCTGCTTCTCATTGCCGTTCCTGAAATTGCATTGTGGTTTCCATCCTGGAGCCTAGGAGGATAAAATATGAGTTATCCGTTTCCAGAGCCCGTTGTGATTGACGCAACGGTTTTTACTGAATTGCCCGAGGTTTTCCGGCGGCGAAATACCAGTTCCTATTGGGCGGAACGTAACCGTCGGGGGGCGGCGGTAGATTGTTTTCTTGAGGGGCCGTCATTTGACAGGGATGGCAATCTGTATTTTGTCGATATTCCCTTCGGACGTATTTTCAGGGCAGAACCAGATGGTGTGATCAGCCAGATTGCTGAATATGACGGTCAGCCCAACGGTTTGAAAATTCATCAGGATGGACGGATTTTTATCGCCGACTTTCAGAACGGCATCATGTTGCTTGATCCGGCAACCGGTGCCGTAACGCCCGCACTTCGCGATGCTGAATCCGAGGGCTTCAAAGGATGCAATGACTTGCATTTTGATCGCAACGGCGTGCTTTATTTTACCGATCAGGGGCAGACAGGTTTGCAGGACCCGACAGGGCGCGTATTTCGCTGGAACCCCGATAGCGGTGAGTTGCGCTGTTTGATTGACAAGGTGCCCAGCCCGAATGGCCTGGTGCTTGATCTGGCAGAGCATGTTTTGTATTTGGCCGTGACACGGGCAAATGCCGTTTGGCGGCTGCCTTTGTCACCCAGCAATCGCGTGGTAAAGGCGGGCCTGTTTTTGCAATTCAGCGGCGGTCGGGCCGGGCCGGATGGTCTGGCGCTGACCGATGCCGGGGGTGTTGTGGTTTGCCAGACCGGAATGGGCCTGGTATGGGTCCATGATGCCCTGGGACGACCCATTGCAGTTGTGCGATCTCCGCGAGGACTGGGGACAACCAATTGTGCGTTTGGTGGCCCTGATAACCGGACGCTTTACATTACGGAATCTGACACGGGGACAATCCTCAAGGCGGAATTTGCGCCTGAACTGGGTATTAAAGGGCACGCCATGTATTCAGGGCATGGTGTATAATGCTGATCTGATCTATGACGACATGGGGCCGGATATTTGCGCCCTGATTGCGAAGAAGCCACTCAAAATAACGGGTGGCTTTTCCGTTTGGGGTCATAATTGCATAAGAATGTCAGGCGTTAATTCATCGATAGTGCGTTTCCCCAGTAAACCCATGTCACGATGCAGTTCGGATTTCATAATTTCGATTGCATTTCCAACACCGTTTAAGCCATCTGCGACTGCGGCATAAAGGAAGGGGCGCCCGATAAAAACAAAGGATGCCCCAAGCGCGATTGCCTTGATAACATCTGTGCCGCGACGAAAACCGCCATCAATCATAACCGGGATGTTACCCGCAGCCGTGACTGCCCCGGAAAGGACACGCAACGGGGAGACTGTTCCGTCAAGCTGACGCCCGCCATGATTTGACAAAATAATCCCGTCACAGCCAAGGGCTGCAATTTCCTGTATGTCCGGACCCGCCAGAACGCCTTTGACAACCAGTTTACCCTGCCATTGATCCCGGATCAGCTTTAAATGATCCAGGTTCAGGTGATCTTTCCGACCGAAATCACGCGCAACATTGCGTGACATGATCGGGGCGCTGCGTGTTGCATATGAATTTTCAAAATGCGGCATCCCTTTGCCTAACAGAGTGCGCGCGAATGTCCCAAAGACCCATCCCGGATGTGTTCCGAATTGCCACAGGACTTTGGGGGTGAACCGAAGAGGGGTGGAAAAACCGGCCCGGATGTTGTTTTCGCGATTGGCGAGAACTGCTGTATCGACGGTGATGACAAGCGTATGGAAGCCGGTGCGCGCTACGCGGGCGACAAGATCGCGAATTTTGTCCTCTTCACCAGGCAAATAGGCCTGAAACCAGCAGTCCGGGTTGGTTTGGTAAACTTCTTCCATCCGGGTCAGGGATGATCCACTCAGAATCATCGGGATATTTTGTTCGCCTGCAGCCTGTGCAAGTGCATTGTCCCCGTCATAAGCCATAAGGGCGGCAATGCCCATCGGGGCAATGCCAAAGGGGGCTGCATATGTTTTGGAAAACAGGCTAGCGGAGATGTGACGCTCGGAAACACCGCGCAAAACGCGCGGAACAAAGCCCCATTTGTGAAAAGCGGCCCTGTTGTCGTGCAGGGACGCCGATGTTTCCGCAGCACTGGAGATGTAGGTATACAGGGGGTGCGGAAGGCGGCTGCGTGCAGCCGCCTCATAGTCGTCAAGGCACAGGAAGTTCGTCATTGGCCTGAAGAGGCGTTGTCTGATTTACGGGCTCTGATCACGCGCATGACCAGTGGGCAAACAATGACACCGACTGTGATGGCAATGATGATCTGGCTTGTAGTGTTCTGCCATAGCGTTGACCAGTCATTGCGGCCAATGCGGAGTGCCAGGCGCAGGTTTTCTTCGGCGAAGCTGCCCAGGATGAGACCCAGAACCACAGGGGGAAGCGGGAATCTCAGTTTGTCCATGAAATATCCGACCAGGCCAAAGCCAAGGGTCAGATAAACATCAAACATCCGTCCGTTGATCGAATAAACCCCGATAAAGACCAGCGCGATGATAATGGCGCCCAGCATCGGTCGCGGCAGGCGAAGCACCTGGGCAAAGCTGTTGGTTGCCAGTGATCCGCCAAGGAAAATCAGCAATATCGCCCCAAACAGGAATTGCCACATAAACCCGAAAACAAGGTCGGGATTATCGCGAAACAGCATGGGGCCGGGTTGCAGGCCATGAATAAGAAGACCACCCAACATGACAGCGGCAACCGATGTTCCCGGTACGCCCAGCGTCAGGGCGGGGATCATGGCAGATGCCGTGTCGGCATTGTTGGCCGTTTCGGATGCCGCGACACCTTCAGGTTCACCTTTGCCCCATTCCGACGGATTTTTGGCCGCGCGTCGGGCTTCGTTATAGCTCAGAAATGCTGCCATCGAACCACCGGCACCGGGCAGAATGCCAATCAGAACACCGATGACACTTGAACGCAGCCAGGTTTTCCAGAAACCCAGCATCTGGGGAATGGCCTTCCAGATGCTGCCGGTTCCCAGATTGAATTTATCGGTTGTTGCCTCAAGATGGGCATTTTCAAGAAGGTCAATAGCGGGCGGAAGGGCATAAAGCCCGACCAGCAGAACAACGATATTAATACCGTCCAGCAGTTCCAGGTGGCCAAAGGTAAGGCGTTCATACCCTGTGATGGTGTCCAGCCCGACGATCGATACCGTAACCCCGAATGCGGCACTGATCAGGCCCTTGATCGGATCGCCGCCAAGCAAAAAGACAATCGAGGACAGGCCAAAAACAGCAACCCAGAAGATTTCGGCCGGGCCGAACAGCAGCGTTACCTGTGCCAATGGGGGGGCAAGCAGCATCAAAACAATGGCAGAGACAATGCCGCCGATCGCCGATGAGACAACAGCAACCTGAAGGGCAAAACCGCCACGCCCGGATTGTGCCATTGGATAGCCATCAAATGTGGTTGCGACGGCTGCCGGCGTGCCGGGAATGCGCAACAGCACCGCAGGAATGGCGCCGCCATACATGGCACCGTTATAGATACCGGCCATCATTCCCAAGGCGACCAGCGGGTCAAGACCAAAGGTGAACGGGATCAGAACCGATATTGCCATTGTCGCGCTGAGGCCGGGAAGGGCGCCGACACAGATACCGGCGGTAACGCCAATAACAACAGATAAAAGGTTGGCCCAGCCCAGCACCTGCGGCAGAGCATCGAGAAGATTGGAATACATGTCGAATGCTCCGGCGTCAGGACTGGAAGAATTCGGGCGGGAGGCTCTGATTCATGAGAACCAGAAAGATCAGGGCAATGCCGCCAACGAAAATCAATGTTGCAAGTGCAATACCCTTAAGCTTGCGATAGCCAAAAAGCCATGAAACCACGGGCAGCATTAAAAGAGTTGAGGTATAGAAACCTGCATTTGCAACCGAGATCACATAGCCCGCGACGCATGCCACAACCAAAGCAAATCGCGGCAGCGATGTGAAAACCGGATTTACAGATACAGCACCCGATTTGATAAGGTTGCGCAGGATCATAAGTGCCGACAGGCCAATGATTGTGCATAACATGGCTACCGGAAGGAGGGCGCTCATATAGGGCATGTCTGTCACTTTGGTGAGCAGCCATGCGGCCACGGCGATCAATACAACGCCCGCAATATTGTCCGGATGCAATATGCGTGAACCGGTTTGGTTCGTCATGATGCAGGTCTCTCGATCAGTTGATATTTGGCTGCCTGACGATGCAGATGTCGCGCGTCGGGGAAGTCTGCCGGTCTTGGCATCTTCCAGGCAAACCGGGGGTGTCGTTTGGGAATAGCTGCCAAAGAGGTTATCTGAACCTCTTTGGCAGCAGTCATGTCAGGAGAGTGTTCCCATCTCGCCTGTTATTTCCAGGGCGTGGTTTCCCAAACCTTTTTGGCGAAATCATACTGCTCATGGGTCAGGGCTTTGAAGTCGTCGCCCAGTGTCAGGTTGACCGGGTTGCCTGAAGCAACCATCGCTTTCGAGAATTCGGGGTCGTCGTAAGCTTTTTTGAAGGCATCCAGAAGTTTTTGACGAACATCATCAGGAAGCCCCTTGGGGGCAACAAATCCACGCAAGGATCCGTTGACGACATTATACCCCTGTTCGGCAAAAGTCGGGATGTCATCTGCCAGGCTGGAGCGTTCCTTCGTTGCCAGGCCAATGACGTTGAGTTCGTCCCGGAAGCCCAGAATTTCGGACAGGTTGAAGATGCCCATTGCAACATGACCGCCCATTACTGCGGTACGTGCCGGTGCAGACCCTTTGAAAGGCGCAATGGTGAACTGGGCACCGGTATCCTCCTGGAGGCGCACCAGGAAGAGGTGATCGTCACCTCCCAGGCTTGACATACCAACGGTGACGGCACCGGGATCGGCCTTGGCAGCTTTGATCAGCTTGTCCATCGTGTCGATCTCGCTGTCCTTGGCCGTCACGATCACGTTGGGATCATCGACCACATTGGCAAGATAGGTAAAACTATCGGCAGAATAAGCGGCATTCCGGTCAAGTGTGCGTGCCATCATGCCAGGCAGGTTAAACGTGCCAAGCGTGTATCCATCGGGTTTTGCCTTGGCAACTTCGGTAACGCCGATCTGGCCGCTGGCACCCGGGACATTCTTGACGACCACAGTTGCCCCATCGCCCAGATAGCGCTCCAGAAATGGTGCGACGGTACGCGCCATCACATCGGTGCCACCTCCGGCCGCATAACCGACGATGATTTCGATCTTCTTTTCAGGGTATTGCGCAAATGCGCTTGATGTGAACGCCGTGACAAAGCAAGCGGCGGCCAAAAGAGTTTTGAGTTTCATTTTAGTTTCCTCCCTTATTTTCATATTCAACCCTACATCACGCTTTTTTGTTAATGAAAGAGAATAAAAATTCATTATAGCGACAGTTTATCTAACTTTATGACGAAGGGTCGGGTGTGTTTGACTGTTGCGGTTGGTGATTCCTGTGTTCTCTGTTGCAAGTCTTTTTGATGTTTCCCGTGTTTCAGGCGGGAGACCATGTTGGGGACGACCCCTGCCAGCCAGTTAGTTGGCCGGGTGGGATGGCCTGGGGGCTGGCAGGGGCAGTATTCCGGGCTGGTCAGGCCGAAATGATTTCGACACCTGCGTTGGCAAGGGCCTTGTCTACCCAGGAGCGATCATTGGTGCGTTGCCTGATTTGTTCCATCTGGCGTTCTTCGGCATCCTGTTTGGCCAGTGTTGCTTGCAGAATACCGGGTGCTTCGGCGACTGGCACAGACAACACCCCGTCGGCATCGCCCAGGACGAGGTCGCCTGCTTCAATGATCATGCCATCAATCGAGATCGTCGAATTGATTTCGCCCGGGCCGAACTTGTAGGGGCCTCGATGGGTGACGCCGACGGCATATGTTGGCAGGTTCACACGGCGAAAAGCATCAAGATCACGCAGGCAGCCATACAGAACAAAACCGGCAACGCCACGGTTAACGGCATGGGCAAGCATCAATTCTCCCATCAGGGCGTTATTAAGGTCGCCAGCCCCGTCAACCACGATGATGTCGCCCGGTTCGGCCATATCAATGGCCTTGTGCAGCATGAGATTGTCGCCTGGCCGGCATTTTACGGTAATTGCCGGCCCCACCAGTACGCCATCGGTGTGCATCGGGCGCAGTTTGGTGCCACCTGCATAAAGTCGGCTCATGCAGTCGCTGACATTTGCAACGGGCAGAACACGGAATTTTTCGACCAGCTCGGCTGAAATTTTCTGTTTACGCGGGAAAATACGATTTCCAACAGTCATTGTGTTTCCTCTTGCCGGATGTTTATGCGTTGAGCGCTGTTTTTGACAGTCGCGCTTTTCCCGTCGTGAATATCTCGGGATTGACGATCCGCTCCTGGGCAATTTCCTCGCCATCAAGAAGCTTGATAATACCTTCGACGGCCAGGACCCCGACACGGCGGCCCGCCCCAGCAGTGACACCGCCGACATGCGGCGTGACAACAACTGTTCGCTCATTCATCAGGGGATTGTTTTGTGCGGGAGGTTCCTGCTCGAATGTATCAAGTCCGGCCCCGGCAATGTGCCCGCTTTGAAGGGCGGGCAACAGGGCTGCTTCGTCAATCAGGCCGCCACGTGCGGTGTTTATCAGATAGCTCTGCGGGTTCATGGATTGCAGGCTTTGGGCATTGATCAAATGCCGGGTAGCGGGCAGTAACGGGCAGTGCAGGCTGACAATATCGGAGATGGCCAGCAATTCTTCGACCGTGGCGACGCGTTTGATATTTTCTGTGTTAAAAAGGGCTTCGTCGGCCATCGGGTCATAGGCGATGACATTTAAGCCAAGTCCCGATGCAAGACGTGCCGTGTGGCGGGCAATGGCACCAAAACCCACCAGACCCAGTGTCTTTCCGGCAATTTCAACACCAAGAAACCCGGCTTTTTCCCATCTGCCATCGCGAAGTCCGCGATCAAGCGGCACAATCTGTTTTACGGTTGCCAAAAGTAACGCAATGGTGTGTTCAGCCACAGAAAGCGCATTGGCACCAGGGGCACGCACGACGGCAATCCCGCGTTTGCTGGCCGCATCAACGTCAATATTGTCAACTCCGGCACCATGTTTGGAAATCACTTTGAGATCGGGTGCCGCATCCATGATATGGGCACCGATTTTTCCCATACGCGATATAACGCCCTGAGGACGATAGCGTGTTAAATGATCAATCAGGACATCGTCTGACGGATAGGGCGGTGTATGGATTTTGTGAATTCCGGCTTTTTCGATCAGTGCGGATGCTTCCTGATCAAGATCGGGGCCGGTAACAAGGATATTCACAGATTCGGTCATTTTCCCACTCCGTAAAACGGCAGCGGATCGAGATAACCCCGCATGCTTCTTCCCTAATGCAATTCTTGTTTGATGCGCTTTTTCAGCTCCCCTGATGATTAACGATAGATTATTTTTATAAAAGCGAATATTATTTCCGGATAAATTAAGTATTTCTGGATTAGTGGGGTTGGTGCAATGGATACCCGTCAACTCAAAACGTTGGTTGCTGTTTCGGAACACGGCACATTCGCGCGTGCTGCAGAATATGTACATTTGACGCCATCCGCAGTCAGCCAGCAGATGCAGGCGCTGGAACAGGAAATGGGGGTGAGTCTGTTTAATCGCGAAACACGCCCGCCCACCCTGAATGTGCATGGATTACAGCTTCTTGAGACGGCGCGGTCTGTTTTGCGAGTGGTTGAGGAAACCCGAAGTGCTCTGCATGGAGAGCGCAAAAGCGGGACCTTGAATATCGGGTCCGTACGCACAAGCACCATTGGCCTTTTGCCCAAAGTGATCGTGTCGCTAAGATCGGTCTATCCTGACTTGCGGATCAATCTGCGCGTTGGCCTGTCGAGTTCGATGATCAGTGATGTTCATGCCGGGCGCCTTGATATGGCGATTGTTGCCGAACATCTTGGCATTCCCCAGGGGATGGTCTGGCGACCCTTTATTCGTGAACCTTTGGTTGTCATCGCCCCGCCAGGTACGCCGGATATGGCGGCGCGCGAAATCCTTGAAACACTGCCTTTCGTAAGATTTCGCAGCAATGTTCCCCTTGCACATCTGATTGATCTGGAGTTGTCACAAATGGGGATTGTCACTGCGGATACCGCCGAAATCGACACGATCTCGGCCATTGTGGAATGTGTCATGGCCGGACTTGGCGCAACGGTGGTACCACATATCGCAATTCGCGAGGATATGCAGAATCTGGTTGTTAAACCATTTGGCGACCCGCAGGTTTATCGTCAGATCGGCGTTGTTCAGCGCATGACATCTGCAAAGATGGATCTTCTCGACCTGTTCCATGACAAATTGGCAACCCTTGCCGGAGAATTCGGCGTCCCGCGCTAGTTGAATGGCGTATCTGGCTTTGATGCTATTTCCTGTGAATGGGAACGTGTTTCTGTAATGCGGACATGACGAGCTTAAACGTTATTTTTTCTGTAAGTTTGGCAACTTTTTATCAGCTTATGCGTCAATCCGCGTCAACTTATCTGGCACCAGGAAATCTCTTTGGTGGCAAAAGAGCCCTTGATCAATGAGGCCTTGTTTCCGTGTTCATAATTCGCGGGTACGGAGAGGCAAAGATTACGGGCAATTATGACAGAAGACTTTTTGAATAATCAAAGCCATCCAGATATTTTGCCTGAATAAAGCGCATGAACCGGTCATGGAACTGGCGTGTATGTGCATGTGCAAGTTGATCTGCTTTTTCCGCATCCTTCATCAGGATCGCTTCGATCATATCATCATGTTCCGAGGTAAGAAGGGATTCCCCGGGAGAGGATGACAGATAGTCAAAGTGCATGTGCAATAAACGCCGGCCCTCATCGAGCATGCGGGCATAGCCCTGCTTGAAATAGGGGTTTCCGCCCGCGGTTGCGATTGCCACGTGGAAGTCCCGGTTGGACGCGGACATATTGAGATAGTCATTTGTCTTGCACGCATCTTCAAAGGCGCGAGCGTAATTTTCAATGGCCATCAGGTCATTTTCGCTGCGGTTCATCGCTGCAAGGCGCGTACAGACCCGCTGATAAAGATCCAGCGCCTCGACATACCGGGGGAATTGACCAAGATTTATCGGGGCAACCAGCGTCGAGCGGTTGGACAGCATACTGACCAGTCCATCGGCGGATAATCGCACCAGGGCTTCACGAACCGGAGAGCGTGACATGCCGAATCGTTGCGCCACAAGGGTTTCCTCAAGCGGTGCCCCGGGCGCGATTTCGAGCGTAAGTATTTCAGCCTTGAGTTTTTCATACACATAGGCCGAGCCACTGCCCTTTGATCTGGGTTTGTGGTCTAGGGTCTGTTTTTCAGCCATATCAATTGATTGAACCTTCATTAACCCGAAAATGCGCCTGCTGTTGATTAGCACCGCTTCATGTTTTGCACAAAATATATTGACGTGTCGTCACTGTGTCGACAAGCTATTTGTGTCTACATAAAGTCGACACAGGGAGAAAATTAATGAAGAATATTTTTGCTGCTATACTTCTGGGGGCTTCGCTGGTTGCGACCGGGGCCGCTGCGCAGGAACAGGGTGGCCGTTTGAAAACGGTGTTGGATCGCGGATCTTTGCTCTGCAGTGGTCATAACGGATCGTTCCTGGGATTTGCTGAAGTTGATGATCAGGGTAAGTGGAAAGGGCTTGATATCGAGCTTTGCCACGCGCTTGCCGCAGGACTGTTCGGGACTTCGGAAGGGCATCTTGAAATTGTTCCGATTAGTTGGGCGCAACGCTGGCCTGCCCTTCAGTCGGGTGACATTGATGTTGTCATCAAGGTGTCTGGCTGGACGCAAAGCCGGGATACGGAGCTGAACCTTCAGTTTAGCCGTCCGTATTTCATTGGTGCGTTTCAGGCGATGACGAAGACCGAACTGGGTGTAAAATCCATTGCGGAACTTGATGGTGGAACGATTTGCGTCGCTGCGGGGACTTCAACAGAGCTTGCCGCCGCAACTTATTTGCAGTCGAAATCCATCAAGGTTGAACTGCTGACCTTTGAAAATGGCGACGAGCTGCGCAATGCCTATTACGATGGCCGCTGTGATGCGTATATCGAATGGGCGCCATCTCTTGCCGCTGCACGGCTTGATGCCCCCGATGGGGCCGAGGCACATGTCATCCTGCCTGATGTGATTGATCTTGAAGCGGAGGGGATCGTCGTTCCGGAAGGGGATCCGAAATGGCTTGACGTTCAGAACTGGATGCTAAGCTCGCTCTGGTTTGCCGAGGCGAACGGTATTACGTCTGAAAATGTTGATGAAATCCGGGCAAACCCGCCGTCTGCGACGATTGAGAAATTCCTGGGTGTAACACCCGGTTATGGCGCACGTCTTGGTCTTTCCGATGACTGGGCCTATAACATGATCAAGGAAGTTGGCAATTTTGCGGAAATCTATGACCGCAGTCTTGGTGACAGTTCGCCCTATGGCCTGCCACGTGGCATCAATGCGCTGTATTCTAACGGTGGCGTGTTCTACCCGTTGATCGTGGACTAGAGCTTCCAGAACTTTCATTCCAGGTATTGCCCGGGCATTTGTTTTTTATTTATTGCCCGGGCATTTTTCCAAAGCTTTCTTTGGAGGTTGGGCATGCTTGCCATCCTCAAGAACCGACATGTCAGAGATACCGGCTTTCAGGCAGGTTTTGTCGGCGCCCTTGTCATTTTGATCGTTGCCCTGGTGGTTACTGGCAAAGCCAACCTTGAAGCACAGGGGCTGACATCCGGGTTTGGTTTTCTCGAACGCTCGACGGGGTGGCGCATCAGTTTTTCGCTGATCGACTATACCACGTCGTCGCCTTACTGGCTGGCGCTTGTTGTCGGGTTGCTCAACTCGCTATTTCTTGGCGCGGTCTCGCTCAGTTTTGCAACACTCATTGGCGTTACTGTTGGTGTCATGAGGACGTCGGGTAACGGTATGGCAGAGCTTGTCGGGACAACCTTTGTCGAGATTTTCCGCAATGTGCCGCTGATTCTGCAACTGCTGTTCTGGTATTCCCTGCTGCTGTCGCTGCCAGCACCTCGTGAAGTCGAACCGGTGCTGGGCGTATTCGCCTTTACCGGGCGCGGGATCTATATCCCGGGACTGAATATAACAGGTCTTTCCGCCTTTTTGATTGTTGTGTCGCTGATCGCTGGCGCAAGTGTCAATCTCTGGCTGTCAACAGCGGAACGCTTCAAGACTGTTTCGGTTGCGGTGCGACGCAAATGGAAAATCTGTCTGTGGCTTGGCGTAGCGATCGTCGTGTTTGCAATCACCTGGTGGGGGCGGCTGCCTGAAACGCCGTTCTTTACCATTCCGGAACATCGCGGGCTTAATTACCGGAATGGCATTCGTGTTTCGCCAGAGCTGTTTGCCTGCATTATCGCAATTTCGATTTATGGTGCCGCCTATATCGCGGAAATCATTCGTTCCGGGTTTAACGCGATTTCCCCTGGTCAGGGCGAGGCCGGACATGCGCTTGGACTGTCACGCTGGCAGATATTTACCCGGATCCGTTTGCCATTGGCAATTCGCATCGTCATGCCAACCCTGATCAATCAGTATGTCTGGCTGTTCAAGGCCACGACGATTGGCATTGCCATCAGTTTCACCGATTTCTTCATGGTTGTTTCGACCGCGATCAATCAAAGCGGTCAGACGCTTGAACTGATTGCCATTTTGATGGGCGGATTTCTTGTCATCAACTATTCGATTGCCTGGGTGCTGAACCGTGTCAATGACGCGATCAAGCTCAAGGGCACGCAGATGAGGATATAACCCCATGAGTGTATCCAAATCCGTTTCACACGATGGTGTGCCCATATCGATTTTCGGGGCTATCCGTAAAAAATACTTTGCCACCCCGACCGATATCGTCGTTTCGTCCATTTTGGCAGTTCTGGTGCTGTGGTTGCTGGCAAACGTCATTGACTGGGCATTTGTCAAGGCGGTTTTCGGTGCCGGTCGGCGCGACGACTGCCTTGCCGCAGAAGGGGCCTGCTGGTCGGTGATCGCATCACGCTGGCGGATTGTCCTGTTCGGTCTTTATCCGTTCGAGGAACAGTGGCGTTCCGGTGTGGCCTGCCTGATCATGGTGATCGTCGCGGCACTGTCCTGCGTTCCATATTTTTGGAACGGGAAACGTTTGCTGGGTTTGTGGCTTTCGGGATTTGCGGTTTTTTATGTGTTGATGCGCGGCGGGTTTTTGGGCCTGACCCCGGTTTTTGAACAGAATTGGGGTGGTCTTGCCCTGACGCTCTTTATCTTTGCGGCTGTCTGTATTCTCGGGATGCCGATGGCGATTGTTTTTGCGCTGTTGCGTCGATCCGAACTGCCGTGGATTTCGCGGACAATGGGCTTGATCATCGACACGATCCGTTCGCTGCCGCTTTTGACCATCATGTTCACCTTTGCAATCGTGTCGCCGTTCGTCCTGCCGGACTGGGCCGTCGGGGACAAGCTGTACCGGGTGATTGTGGGCTATGCGATTTTCTTTGCCTGCTATCAGGCAGAGATCATCCGTGGCGGCATCCAGGGGTTGCCTGCCGGTCAGGAAGAGGCGGCCAAGGCACTGGGCATGGGGTACTGGCACCGAATTGGTTACATCGTTTTGCCCCAGGCCTTTCGCAATGCTTTGCCACCAACGATCAACCAGATCGTGATCACGTTCAAGGAAACGTCGCTTGTCACCATTATCGGGTTCTTTGACGTGATGGCATCCGGGCGGGCGGCATCAGGGACGGCGGAATGGAGCTTTGCCCATGTCGAAGTCTATTGCTTCGTCGCCCTGATCTTCTTTGTCTTTGTTTTCTCCCTGTCGCGCTACGGCGCCTATCTTGAACGCCGCCTTGGCGTCGGTCGCCGGTAAAGGAGCATATCCATGACTGAGCACGCGATCCTTATCAGGAACATGAACAAATACTATGGCAGTTTCCATGCGCTCAAGAACATTGATCTTGAGGTCAAACGGGGGGAACGGATCGTGATTTGCGGACCATCGGGTTCGGGAAAATCGACCCTGATCCGGTGCATTAACCGGCTTGAAGAACATCAGTCCGGTGACATTGAAGTCATGGGCACGATGCTTGACGAGAATGTTGATCATATCGATGAAATTCGCCGTGAAGCCGGAATGGTGTTTCAGAATTTCAATCTGTTTCCCCACATGACGATTTTGGAGAACTGCATCCTTGCCCCGATGCTGGTGCGCAAGATCGACCGTGTCGAGGCCGAGAAAACCGCAATGGAATATCTCGCGCGGGTCAAGATTCCGGAGCAGGCCAGCAAGTATCCTGGCGAACTTTCAGGGGGGCAGCAACAACGTGTGGCGATCGCACGCGCCTTGTGCATGAAACCTGAACTCATGTTGTTTGACGAGCCGACATCGGCGCTTGATCCGGAAATGATTTCCGAAGTGCTCGATGTGATGGTCGGCCTGGCCGAGGACGGCATGACGATGGTGTGTGTCACCCATGAGATGGGATTTGCCCGACAGGTGGCCGACCGTGTTGTTTTCATGGCCGATGGTCAGGTGATCGAGCAGGCGGAACCGGAAACCTTTTTTGAAAATCCGCAAAATGAAAGAACGAAAACATTCCTAAGTCAGGTGCTCGGCCATTAATGGCCTGATTGACGCCCTGATATTCAAATCCGAAAGACTGAAAGGATGATTATGAAACTCTCAGGTGTGATGCCAGCTCTCGTTACTCCGTTTGACCAGGATGGCAATATTGATTTTGATGCTTTTGAAAAGCATCTTACCAATCTGCGGGCCGCAGGTGTAAGTGGCTGGGTGCCGTGCGGATCTTCGGGTGAATATAATTTCATGTCCGATGCCGAACGCGAAGAGGTCCTGAAATTCGTCAAGGACTTTGCGATTGACGGTGAAACCCTGATTGCCGGGACAAATGCCCCCCATACCAAAGGCGTTATTGCGAATACCGCACGGGCCAAGGAACTTGGTTATGATGCGGTGCTTCTGGCAACCCCGTTTTACACCAAGCCGACCGATGCCGAATTGCTCAATCATTTCAAAACGGTACTTGATGCAGTTGATATCAACCTGGTGCTGTATTCCTATCCGGATAAGGATGGCATCGAGATTTCCTATGATGTGATGGACGGGCTTGCGGATCATCCGCGCGTGATCGGGATCAAGGAAAGCTCCGGTTCCCTGCAACGGGCGATTGGCATTGCAACCCGTTATGAAAACCGTATCCAGCTTGTTTCCGGGTCGGATGACATTGCGCTCGATTTCATGTTTTGGGGGGCGGAAAGCTGGATTTGTGGTCCGGCCAACTGTATGGCCAAGGCGGTATGTGATCTTGATCGTACCTACAAGGCTGGCGATCTTGAAAAAGCAAAGCAGCAAATGGCGACCCTTTATAAAGCAATGAACATTCTGGAATCCGGAAAATTCGTTCAGAAGCTTAAATATGGCTGTGAATTGCAGGGAACTCCGGTTGGCGAATGTCGTGCGCCACTCGGTCCGTTGACGGACACCGAGAAAGCGGATTTCCGTGCTGCGATGGAGCCGATCCTCAATTGGTAAACCGCTATCGGTCGGGTGATGTATTCACCCGACCTCGCGTTTGGTTGGATTGAAGTCGATGCAAAAAGTGATCGTCATTGGTGGCGGTGTTGTTGGCATTTCCTGTGCCCTGAAGTTACAGGATGATGGTTATGACGTTACCGTTCTAGAGCCGGGGCAACCGGGTGAAGGTGCCAGTTGGGCATCGTGTGGCAGCATCGCGGTGAGCGAGGTTGTGCCGCTATCCAAACCCGGGACCCTGCGCCGCGCACCGGGCTGGATGCTTGATCCGGCGGGGCCCCTGACTTTGCGGGCCGGTTCTGCCTTGCGGGTTTTACCGTGGTTTTTGCGGTTTGCCGGCAATGCCCGACCGTCACGGATTGAGGCGATCAGCCGGGAAATTTCGGTGCTGACGAGAACCGCGCTGGTCGACACGCAGGCGCTTTTAGCTTCGCTTGGCTTGTCCGGCCTGTTGCGACATCAGCCCGTGATCGAGCTTTATGACAGTGCACGCGACCTTGAACATGAACGGGCCTTCCATGATGCTCGTCGGGCTCTTGGATTTGAACTTGAAGAAATTTCGGGCGCGCAGGCAGCCGAAATGGAGCCGTCAATTGCAGCGGATTTTGCCCGTGCGGTTGTTCTGAAAGACTGGCGGTCTGTGGTGGATGCCAAGCGGTTCGTTGCGGAGCTGCACAGGGTATTTGTCGAACGCGGCGGCCAGGTTCGTCACATCAGTGCGCAGGGGTTTGCCCGGGAAGATCAAAAGGTTGTCGCAGTCCAGGACGACAGGGGCGACACCCATGTCGCGGATCAGTTCGTGATCTCTGCCGGGGCCCATTCACGCAGGCTTGCCGCAGAACTTGACTGTTCCATTCAGATGGAAGGTGTCATCGGGTATCAGACATCGTTTGATGATCCCGGGGTAAAGGTTGAACATGGGCTGATTTATGCCAAGGGTGGATTTGGCATAACACCCTATGAAAGCGGATTGGCCGTAGCAGGCAGTATCGAATTTGCGCATCTTGATGCGCAACCAAACTGGAAACGGGCGGACATCCTGGTGCAAAAGGCCAAACGTGTCTTGCCGGGCCTGAAAACCGAAGATGGCCTTCGCCGTTTTGGTCGCAGGCCGCTGACACCGGACACCAAACCGATCATTGACAGGATACCGGGCATTGAAAACGTGATGTTGGCGACAGGCCATGGTCAGCTTGGCGTGACCCTGGCGGCAACCACCGGACGTCTGATTTCCGACATGATAACCGGTCGCCCGTTGCCATTGGATATGGCGGCCTACAGGGTTGACCGTTTTTAGGCCGAATGCACAGGAGAACACGAGATGCAGGACATGCAATTCATCGATGGCGAGTATATTCCTTCGGCATCAGGCAAAAAAATTGACGTCATCGACCCGTCAAATGGCCGGGTTTATCATCAGGTCAGTGCCGGAAACGCCGAGGATATCGACAAGGCGGTTAAAGCGGCACGCGCAGCTTTTGATGACGGTCCGTGGCGCAAAATGTCCGGCGGGGAACGCGCTGCCATTTTGCGCAAGATGGGCGACATCATCAATGAACGTGTCAATGAACTGGCAGAGCTTGAAGTTCAAAATAACGGGAAACCGTTGCCCGAAGCCATTTGGGATATCGAGGACACGGCGGGATGTTTTCACTTCTATGCCGATTTGGCAGAAGAACTTGATCAGGATGAAGGAAAAAACATTCCTTTGTCCGAACCACGGTTTTCTTCGATTGCCGTACGCGAACCGGTGGGCGTGGCTGGAGCAATCATTCCCTGGAATTTCCCGATGCTGATGGCTGCCTGGAAAGTTGCACCGGCATTGGCGGCGGGGTGTAGTGTGGTTTTAAAACCCTCTGAAGTCACGCCGATAACCGCGCTTGAATATGGCGTGATCGCGCAGCAGGCGGGGCTGCCCAAAGGTGTTTTGAATGTTGTGACCGGTCTTGGGCCAGATGCGGGTCAACCCCTGACGGATCATCCGGGCGTGGACAAGCTGGCCTTTACCGGCTCGGTGCCGACGGGGTCCAAAATCATGGCGGCGGCGGCACGCGATATTAAGGCGGTCAGTCTTGAGCTGGGCGGGAAATCGCCGCTGGTGATTTTTGAAGATACCGATATTGAGGCCGCCGTAGAATGGATCATGTTTGGCATTTTCTGGAACAAGGGCGAGGTGTGCTCTGCCACGTCGCGCGTTCTGATCGCGCGCAGCATTTATGACAAGGTGCTGACACGCCTGATCGAAGAGGCGCAAAAGGTCAAGATCGGCCACGGAATGGAAAAAGGCGTTCTGTTGGGACCGATCGTCAACAAATCGCAGTTTGAAAAGATAAAGGCCGCCATTGCCCGCGGCCAGGAGGAAGGGGCGACCCTGGCTTCAGGCGGCAAAACGCCAGAGGGTCTGGAGGAAGGTTATTATCTTGAACCGACCATTTTTACCGATGTGCCGCTGGATAGCTGGATCTGGAAAGAGGAAATTTTTGGCCCTGTGGTTTGCGTCCGCCCGTTTGATGGTGAAGAAGATGCCATCCGGCAGGCCAATGATTCCAGATACGGCCTGGCCGCTGCGGTGATGTCTGCCGATCTTGAGCGGGCCAATCGGGTGGCGCGTGCCTTTCGTGCCGGAATTGTCTGGGTGAATTGTTCCCAGCCAACATTTACCGAGGCTCCGTGGGGGGGCTACAAGCAGTCGGGCATTGGCCGGGAACTGGGTGAATGGGGCCTGAACAATTACCTGGAAACCAAACAGATCACGACTTTTAACGATACAAGCCCCTGGGGCTGGTTCCTGAAAGGCTAAGTCATGCGGTGGTCACGTGTCATTCAAACTGTCGATGTTCACTGTGAAGGTGAAGTCGGCCGGGTGATTGTCGGGGGTGTTCTGGACATTCCCGGCAGAACAATGGGCGAAAAACTGACCTATCTGAACGAGACGGATGACAGTTTACGCCGTTTTCTGTGTTCAGAGCCGCGTAGCGGACCGGCAGGATCGTTCGTCCTGTTGACACCAGCCTGCACGCCGGGCGCGGATGTGGGGATGATTGTGTTCCAGCCCGATCAGGCACATGCGATGTCGGGTTCAAATGCCATGTGTGCCGTAACAGCCATTCTTGAAACCGGGATGCTTGCGATTACCGGTGAAAAAACGGTTGTGACGCTTGATACGGCTGTGGGACTGGTGCAGGGAACGGCAACATGCCGCGATGGCAAGGTGGAATGTGTTTCTATTGATATGCCAGCCGCATTCGTTGCCAGGGCTCATCAGGTGATCGATACCCCCCGTTGGGGGCAGGTAAGATATGATCTTTGTTTCGGTGGCGTGTTTTATGCGCTGGTTGATGTTGATCAGGTGGGTTTGGACATTATCCCCGAAAACTCCAGGGATCTGGCAACTTTCGGTGTGGAACTGCGCAACCGGATTGCCGCTGAAACCGACATCGTGCATCCCCTGATGCCTGACGTGCATGGTCTGGCTTATGTCATGTTTCGCAAACAGCTTGATACCGGTGTCGTGCAGACCTGTACCACGCTTCGTCCCGGTCGGGTTGACCGCTCGCCGTGCGGTACGGGGTCCAATGCGTCAATGGCGGTGCGCTATGCCAGCGGTCAGGCGCAGATTGGCGATGTCATGATTACCCGTTCGATCATTGGCGGAGAATTCGAGACCCGGCTGCGCGGCACCCAGGAAGCGGGGTCTTATCAAGCCGTGCTGACAACCATCTCCGGACGCTGCTGGATATATGCCATGACACAGATCGGGTTGGACCCGGCGGACCCGTTTCCACATGGCTTTATTCTGTCCGATACGTGGGGAGGGTCAGCCAAGGGTATTCAAGTGACCAGCGACTAATATCCAGTGAAACAGCTTATACGGCCAGTCTGGCAAATTCAAAATAACAGGACGTCACCATGTCTCATCACTCTCCCAATGATCTGAATGCCTTCTGGATGCCTTTTACGGCAAACCGCCAGTTCAAAAAGCAGCCCCGGATGTTTGTCGCGGCCGATGGCATGTATTACACGACAAACGACAACCGGAAGATTCTGGATGGTACGGCGGGGTTGTGGTGCTGCAATGCCGGTCATAAACGTCCGAAAATTGTTGAAGCCGTGCAAAAGCAGGTGGCCGAACTTGACTATGCGCCGGCCTTTCAGATGGGGCATCCCAAGGCGTTTGAATTGGCCAACCGCCTGATTGATATTGCACCGGACCATATGGAGCATGTGTTTTATACCAATTCCGGTTCTGAATCGGTTGAAACGGCGCTCAAGATTGCGCTGGCTTATCACAGGGCGCGCGGGGATGCCGGTAGAACACGCCTGATCGGGCGTGAACGGGGGTATCACGGCGTCAATTTTGGCGGCATTTCGGTTGGCGGGATTGTCAATAATCGCAAATTCTTTGGCAGTTTGTTAACCGGTGTGGACCATTTGCCCCATACGCACCTGCCAGACAGAAACGCCTTTACGCGCGGGCAGCCCGAACACGGTGCATACCTTGCCGATGATCTAGAGCGGATTGTCAGTCTGCATGGTGCAGAAACGATTGCGGCTGTTATTGTCGAGCCTATGGCCGGATCAACCGGCGTGTTGTTACCCCCCAAGGGCTACCTTGAACGCCTGCGCGAGATTTGTACCAGGCACGGTATCCTGCTGATTTTTGATGAAGTGATTACCGGTTTCGGGCGTCTTGGTGCCGGGTTCGGGGCGGATTATTTTGGTGTCAAACCAGACCTCATGACGACAGCAAAGGGCTTAACCAATGGTGTTGTTCCGATGGGGGCCGTGTTTGCAACGGCGGAAATTCATGATGCCTTCATGACGGGTCTCGAAAACGCCATCGAGTTATTTCACGGTTATACCTATTCCGGAAATCCGATTGCGGCAGCGGCGGGGTTGGCAACACTTGATACATACCGCGACGAGAGACTTTTTGAGCGGGCAGCCGACCTGGCTTCTTATTGGGAAGATATGCTGCATGGCCTCAAGGGCCTTCCCCATGTTATCGATGTCCGTAACCTTGGCTTGATTGGTGCGATCGAGCTTGAACCGATTGCGGGTAAGCCGACGGAACGTGCATTCAATGCGTTTCTCAAGTCCTACGACAAGGGATTGCTGATCCGAACGACGGGAGACATCATTGCACTGTCTCCTCCCCTGATCATTGAAAAACATGAAATTGACCGCATCGGCGAGACACTGTCGGAAGTCCTGGGCCAGATTGAGTGATCAGGCCGTATTGTCCATGTGGGGCATCCGAATTTTAAACTAATGGATCGTTTTTAAGGTCGGATGGCGCCTCCTTGTGGCACATAAAATTTTTTCGCCAGTATTGGTTACTGTATCTGCTATGGCTCCGATACTGGCGGTTTATCGGGTGGCAGAATGTTGTGTGCGTTGGTGATGAAGACTTAACCACATCACATTTAGCCCCTGTGCGGTAAAAAAGCGCGTGCGGCGGTACAATGCGGTTTGATCCTCCGACGGTTCACCGGCTGTTTGCGGCATGTCATCAACAGAGACGAGTGCCGCATCGCGGCGGGCAAGGGCAAGGATCTCGGGCGAGATTGCGGTATCGTGAAAAATGATGTCGGACGTTTCGATATGGCGGGCAATACCGTGTGGAATGTCATAGGCATTATTTACGGAAACCGAAGTCTTGAACAGTTGTCCGGTGGGTATCGTTGTGGTGCTGCTTTGCGGCGTAAATTGATGCAGATCTGCCAGCAGGTTGTGCATTGTGATTTTTTCAGCGAAATCAGCCTGTAATACATTCTGGAAAAAACGTGTCCAGAAACGCTGGCGTGACAGTGTATCACCCAGATGTGTTGCAACGGTTTGCCGTGCCTCCCGGGCAATGCGGGCAATATGTGACAGACTTGCCGGAAAAACCGTTTCCAGCCGCTGGCGTAGAATGCGGGCAAGGGCGGGGGCACAGGCGCCGGTTGAAATCGTGATCATCACCGGCGCCCGGTCCAGAATGGCCGGGACGATGAAATCGCAATGCGGCGTCTTATCAACGACATTAAGCAATATATTGCGCCGTTTGGCCGCTTTCTCGACGCGTTTTGTCAGGCACGGATTATCGGCAGCATCAAACACCAGAACCGCGCCATTGATCATGGTATCGACAAACGGCTGGCGTTCCCACGTGATCTGGCCTGTATCATACATTCGGGCGATGTCATCGCACAGTTCGGCAGCAATAACGGTGATATTGGCATGTGTGCGCAACAGCAGACGCAGCTTGCCTGCGGCAACATCGCCCCCGCCCAGAATGACGACTTTTTTGTCCTGGACTTTGACAAAGGCCGGGAAATAGCCGAATTTTTCACCTGCCTGGTTTTGACTTGCAGCAGAGTCCGGGATGTTATTCTGCGGCGCGCGGTAATAGGTCATCAAGGATCTCCTTTATCTCCGGCAGGCAGGATCCGCATCCTGTTCCCGCCTGAAGCAACCGGCCGATATCGGTCGCCGTTACGGCGTTCTGTTGTGAAATGGCTTGCGTGATTGCCGCAAGCCCCACCGAAAAGCACGAACAGATCAGCCGGTCATTGAGGGCGCCGGCCGCAGGCATGCGCCCGGCCAGAAGAGCATTGCGTTCATCCGGTGCGATGGCATCCGTTGCAAACAGGTTCGAGACCCAGTCACGGCCCAGAGCCGGGCGATCCCGACCGATAAAAAGTGCGCCGGTCAGGCGGTTGTCTTCAAGGCGGGCGAAACGGTGAATGCCTTTTTGGGTATCGTTATATTCAATGATGTGTCCGTGATCGTCGTGGGGGGAAACCGGCAGCAGGGACTTGAACAAAACAGGTTTGTCACCGGCGATTTCATAAATCATGCTTCCCGGACCCGTGGCCCTGACCCAGTAGGGAAGGCCGGAAAGGTCCACCGGCTTTTTGGAAAACAAAAGCCCCTGCCAGCGCGGCTCAAAAGGCGTGAGCGCCACTGGAACATGTTTGCTTTCGGGCTGGCCGGAAAGCGGGTCAACATTGGGGGGCAAAAGCCGCCCGATGCCGCCATTTGCCGAAAAAACATCATTCCAGTGCATCGGCATGAAAACCTGGCCCGGCGATTGCGCATCTGTCACCAGAACCCGCATGAGTGCGGTGCCGTGCTGGCTGGTGATGCGGGCAATTCCGTCATGTTTCAGGCCATAAAGGCTGGCATCGGCAGGATGAACTTCCAGCAGTGGTTCCGGGCGATGGGCGCTCAGGCGGGCAGCAGTGCCGGTTCGGGTCATGGTGTGCCACTGATCGCGATAACGCCCGCTATTGGCAATTAGCGGGAAGTCGGTGCTGGCCTGCGCCAGCGGGGTCGTGTGTTGAACGGCCAGCATTCTGGCCCGGCCATTTGACGTGGTGAAAATGCCGTTGCCATACAAGCGTTTGGCCCCACCGTCAGGCTGGTCGTGGCGCGAGGCAGGCCACTGGAAAGGTGTCATGGCGTCATAGCTTGATTTTTTGGCCTTGCGCCACATGCCGATGTCAAACGCCCGCAATCCGTCATTTTCAAATTCGGACAGGGCGGCATGTTCGGCAAAAATATCGCTTGGATCCCGGTATTTGAAGGCCCTGACATAGCCCATTGCCTTTGCAACTTCGGACATGATCCACCAGTCCGGCTTTGCCAGCCCGGGGGGCTTGCGGAACGGGCGCTGGCGGGAAATGCGCCGTTCGGAATTGGTCACAGTGCCCGATTTTTCGGCCCAACCGGCGGCGGGCAGTTTGATATGGGCATGGCGCAATGTGTCGGTATCGCTGACCACATCAGACACAATGACCAGCGGGCAGCGTGACAGGGCCAGGCGCACCCGGTTGGTATCGGGCAGGCTGACGGCCGGGTTGGTGCCCATGATCCAGACAGCCCTGATCTCGCCTGTTTCAATGGCGCGGAACATGTCAACCGCCTTGTAGCCTTCGCCGGGTTCAAGGCAGTCGGATCGCCAGAACCGGCGCACCCGGTCCACATCAAGCGGGTTATTGGGATCCATGTGGGCGGCAAGCTGATTGGCCAGTCCGCCCACTTCACGCCCGCCCATTGCATTGGGTTGGCCGGTGACGGAAAACGGGCCGGAACCCGGTTTGCCGACCCGCCCGGTTGCCAGATGGCAATTGAGGATCGAATTGACCTTGTCCGACCCGCTTGAGGACTGATTGACCCCTTGCGAAAACACGGTCACCGTGCGTTCAAAGGTGGCAAACCAGTTAAAAAACGTTTCCAGTTTTCCCAGACCCGAGCCGAGTTCATCAGCAACTTCATGGGTGTCGAGCCCGCATTTTTTGGCGGTTGTCTCGATATCCGGGCAGTCGGCGCGGGCCTCTGCCACGGCGTGTTCATAGCCTGTCACATGACGGGCTATGTAACGAAGGTCGGTATTGCCGGTCTGGTCCAGCCAGGCCAGCAAACCATTAAACAGGGCCACATCGCTGCCCGGTTTGATCGGCAGGTGCAGATCGGCAATATCGCAGCTTGCCGTTTTGCGCGGATCAATCACGACGATTTTGGTGCCGTGTTTTTCCCGGGCTGCCCGCAGGCGCTGGTTTAACACCGGGTGGCACCATGCCAGATTTGATCCGGTCAGAATAACCAGATCGGCGATTTCCAGGTCCTCGTAACAGCCCGGCACAACATCGGCACCAAAGGCACGTTTGTGCCCAACCACGGTGGAGGCCATGCACAGACGCGAATTGGTGTCGATATGGGGTGATCCGATAAAGCCTTTGATCAGTTTGTTGGCAACGTAATAATCCTCGGTCAGAAGCTGGCCCGAGACGTAAAATGCCACCGACTTGCGACCATGCTGTGCAATGGTGTCGCGCAGGCGGCGCGCCGTTTCGTCAATGGCTGTGTCCCAGCCAACCTTTGCACCGTCCACTTCTGGTTCCGTCAGGCGAAAATCGTGTGCCTGTTCGGCCATTACCGTGTCGATCAGGGCCGCCCCCTTGGAGCAGATGCGTCCAAGATTGGCCGGATGATCAGGGTCGCCGCCCGCGGCCCATCCATCGCGGGTGGGGGATATGATCAGGCCGCAGCCAACACCGCAATAGGGGCAGGTTGTTTTGACCTCATCCCGCATGGCGCAATCCGGCTTGCAGGTCCGTCAGGCCAATATGGACAATGCCGTCAATGACGCGGCATTCAACCTTGCCGGCACAGCCGTCATCCGGGCCCTGTGCCGCACCGGTTTCCAGTGAAAAAACCATGTTATGCAGCGGACAGGTGACAAAATGCCCATGCACAATGCCCTGGGCCAGTGGCCCCTGTTTGTGTGGGCAACGATCCAGAAGGGCGAAAACCTGATCATCAAGGGTTCTGAAAATCGCAATCCTGTCGGTTCTGGTTTGCAGGGTGCGCGCGCCCTGGCGGGGAATATCGGCAACCGGGCCAACGTCAATCCAGCTTAAGTCTGTCATCTGTTTTACTCCGCGGCGATCATGGGAAGGCCCTTGAACTCGTGGGCATCAACGTTTTCGGAAGCGCGCTCTGCCCAGGGGTCTTTCTGTGCGTTTTTCTGACTGCGCATAAAGCGGTCAAACAGCGCTTTGCGATTATCCGCGTCATCGACAACCCGCTCCTGCACATGTTTCAGGCCGACACGCTCAATCCAGGGGGCGGTACGTTCCAGATAGCGCGCTTCTTCGCGGTAAAGCTGGATGAAGGCACCGCAATATTCCTTGACCTCGTCATCGGTTGTGACCTTGCACAAAAGATCGGTGGCGCGGACATGAATGCCGCCATTACCGCCCACATGCAGGTCCCAGCCACCATCGGTCGCGACCACGCCGAAATCCTTGATGGTGGCTTCCGCACAATTGCGCGGGCAGCCGGAAACAGCCATTTTGAATTTATGGGGCATCCAGGATCCCCAGGTCATTTTTTCGAGCTCGACAGCCATGCTCATCGACATCTGGGTGCCAAAACGGCACCATTCCTGCCCGACACAGCTTTTGACCGTGCGAAGTGACTTGCCATAGGCATGACCCGACACCATGCCCGCCGCGTTTAAATCGGCCCAGACGGCGGGCAGGTCTTCTTTTTTGACCCCTAAAAGGTCGATGCGCTGACCGCCCGTGACCTTGACGGTCGGGATGGCGAATTTGTCGGCAACATCGGCAATGGCGCGCAATTCACGCGGGTTGGTCAGGCCCCCCCACATGCGCGGCACCACCGAATAAGTACCGTCCTTTTGGATGTTGGCGTGAACGCGTTCATTGATGAAACGCGATGCGCCGTGGTCCACATATTCATCCGGCCACGCCGCCAACAGATAGTAATTAAGTGCCGGGCGGCAGACATGGCAGCCGTCGGCTGTTTTCCATTCCAGTTCCTGCATGACGGCGGGCATGGATTTCAGGTTTTTGGCGATGATCAGACGACGCACACTGTCATGGTCATGATCGGTGCAGGTGCAAATCGGTTTGACGGTGGCGGCCTGATAATCCCCGCCCAGGGTTGCGGCCAGAAGGTTTTCAACAAGTCCGGCACACGACCCGCAGGAGGCAGATGCCTTGGTGTGCCCTTTCACCTCGTCAAGGGTTGTCAGTCCCTTTTCCGTGATGGCGGTAACAATGGTGCCTTTGCAAATGCCGTTACAGCCGCAAATTTCTGCATCGTCTGGCAGGGCTGCAACGGCATCAAGAGGGTTTCCGGCGGCCCCCCCGGCAAAGGCCTGTCCAAAAGCAAGGGTGTCACGCAGGTCGGTCACATCCGTGCGATCCTTCATCAGTTGGAAATACCAGCTTCCGTCGGATGTGTCGCCATACAGGACCGCCCCTTTGATTCTGCCATCCTCAAGGACGATGCGCTTGTAAACGCCGCGCCCGGCATCGCGGAAGACGATTTCCTCGGTTTCGCCCCCGCCTGAAAAATCGCCAGCGGAAAAAACATCAACGCCGGTAACTTTCAGTTTGGTCGAGGTGACAGACCCGCCATAACCGCTGGTCTCTATTTCTGCCATGTGGTCGGCAAGGGATTTTGCCATTTCAAACAGCGGCGCAACCAGCCCATAGCATTGCCCCCTGTGCTGAACGCATTCGCCCACGGCAAAGATTGCGGGATCACTGGTGGTCATGACATCGTCAACGACGATGCCGCGTTCAACCGTAAGGCCCGCTTCTGCGGCAAGGCGTCCATTGGGGCGAATGCCAACCGCCATCACCACAAGGTCCGCTGCGATCATGCGGCCGTCTTTCAGGCGAACGCCGGTAACATGTTCCGTGCCGACAATTTCGGCGGTGTCGGCCTCTGTGATGACCGAAATGCCGCGCCGTTCAAGCTCCTGTGCCAGCAAATATCCGGCAGAAGGATCAAGCTGGCGTTCCATGACATGCCCGGCCAGATGCAGGACACTGACATCCATGCCGCGTGATTGCAGGCCAACCGCGGCCTCAAGCCCCAAAAGGCCCCCGCCAATGACAACGGCAGACCCGCCCTTTGCGGCGGCACCCAGCATGGTGTCAACATCATCGACATCGCGGAATGTAACCACACCTGTAAGCTTGTGCCCCGGAACCGGGATGATGATCGGGTCCGAACCGGTTGCCAGCAGTAACTGGTCATAGCCGGTTTCCGTACCACTTCGGGAAATGACAACTTTGCGCGCACGGTCGATTTTCACCACCGGATCGCCGGAATACAGATGAATTCTGTTGTCGCGATACCAGTCCGGCGTATTGATGACGATTTCGTCAAAGCTCTTTTCACCTGATAACAGCGGCGAAAGCATGATCCGGTTATAATTGACACGCGGTTCGGCACCAAAAACCGTGATGTCGTATTTTTCCGGTGCGCGGGATAAAACTTCTTCAACGGTCCGCATCCCGGCCATGCCGTTACCAATGACAACCAGGCGGGGGCGGACGGTTCGTGATACTGCGGTGACGTGGTTCATGTTTATGTTTCCTCGTCGCGGATGCGAAGTTGGCACAAAAAAACGCCCGATGCGGCCTGCCTGTAAAAAAGGCATTTCGCAACGGACGTCGTTATCCGGTGAACCCGTCATTGGATTCTTTATATATGTAATCGGCTTCTCAGCCTGGGCAGCGGGCGGCTCTGCCTGCGCTCCTGCGTTAACTCATTCAAGTGCCATGCCAGAAAAGAAAATTTGACCGGTTATCTTCTAACTATCTGAAATATTGTCGAGAAACGCAACCCCCCTGGCAAGGGTAACATTCCTGGAATGGCAATATGATTAAAAAATAATCATCATTAAAAGTGTATGGTGTATTTTTGTGCATTTTTTGATCTCGTGCGTCAGGCGAGTTTTTCCCCTCGCGAATGCGATGATATAATATTTTTAAAAATCAGTACCTTGCCCTATTTTTACCGCATTGCGAAAAAACTGGCTTGCCGTTTGCAGGTTAACCCCGTGTGTGAGCGGCTTTGACGAAAGCAGGCCCAATGACGGGTGGCTCACAGTTCTTCGTCCAACGGCGGACGATCAGACGTTTGGAACAGCCGCGCGGATTGCCGCGCAGCCTTTCCAGTACGAATGACGGGTCGCCTGCGGACATCTTCCCGATGCAGCATGAGACCCATGAGGAAAAACCGTCGGTCGTTTGTCGCAGATGTCTGCTCTGCACGACCAAACAGAGGGGCTTCACATCATGGAAATCAAGAACAAGGCTACGCGCATCAATCTTTTCAGTCTCAAGACTGTTCAGATGCGCACCTTTCACCTTACCTGGCTTTCCTTCTTTTTATGTTTTTTTGGCTGGTTCGGGATCGCGCCGCTCATGCCGCTGGTGCGCGATGACCTGGGACTTAGCAAAAGTGAAATCGGCAGCACCATCATTGCATCAGTTGCCATTACGGTGCTGGTCCGTCTGCTGATTGGTCCGCTTTGTGACAAGATCGGGCCGCGCAAGACCTATACCGGTCTTTTGGTGCTTGGGTCGCTTCCTGTCATGCTGATCGGGCTTGCCGACAGTTATCAGACGTTCCTGCTGGCCCGTCTTGCCATCGGTTCTATCGGCGCATCCTTTGTCATCACGCAATATCATACCTCGATGATGTTCGCGCCCAATGTCGTGGGTACGGCAAATGCGACAACGGCAGGCTGGGGCAATCTTGGGGGCGGTGTCACCCAAATGGTTATGCCGCTGATTTTGGCGATGGTGCTGGGTTTTGGTGTTTCCGAAACGATGGGTTGGCGTCTGGCAATGGTATTTCCGGGCGCGATCATGCTGGTTGTGGCGGCCCTTTACTGGTTCTTCACCACGGACTGCCCGGATGGCAACTATGCCGATATGCGCAAAAGCGGTGCTTTGAAACCGGAAGATGATCATGCCGGTGCGACCAAAGGCATGCTGGCAGCCATTTCCGATTATCGGGTTTGGGCGCTGTTTTTGGTGTATGGGGCGTGTTTTGGTGTGGAACTGACCATCAACAACATTGCCGCCATTTATTTCTATGACCAGTTTGAACTTTCGCTGGCAACAGCGGGCATGATTGCGGGTCTGTTTGGGTTGATGAATATTTTTGCCCGGACCCTGGGGGGCGTATTTTCGGATAAATTTGCCGCAAAAAGCGGTCTTTCGGGACGGGTGAAGTTTTTGTTCATTGCCCTGTTCATCGAAGGGATCGCGCTTGTTGCCTTTTCGCAGATGGAAGCCCTGCTGGTCGCGGTTGCGGTGATGATCGTCTTCTCGCTGTTTGTCCAGATGTCTGAAGGTGCAACATTTGGTATCGTGCCGTTTGTCAATCGCCGGGCCCTTGGCGCGGTTGCGGGGATTGTCGGTGCCGGTGGCAATGCCGGTGCGGTTGCGGCGGGCTTTTTGTTCAAATCCGAAAGCCTGACCTATCAACAGGGGCTTTTGTATCTTGGTATTGCCGTGACCGTTTGCTCGTTTGCCGCTTTGGCCGTTCGTTTCTCGCAGGCAACCCAGGCCGAGGAGAAGGAACGCTTTGATCGCGCCCATGCCGAGCGTCTGGGTGCCTCAAGTGCAAGCGCGACACCGGTTGCGGCAGAATGATATAATCTGCCACAAGACTTTTCCCGGGGTGCGGCGCATATCGCACTCCGGGACATACCCGGACCCGAAAAAGGCCGGGATATAAAAAGAGTTTCGAGAGATCAGGCCCGCAAGGGCTGTCAGGGAGTTAAGGGGTAACTTGGTAAAGCTGGAAGAATACAACATTCTGGTGATCGACGAGAATCCCGATCGTGCCGCCATTGTCGAACGCGGCCTGGTCGAAAGCGGATATGCGCGGGTATCGCGCATTGGAACGTCGCATAATCTGGTTGCCCGCATTCAGGCGCTGGCACCCGACATTATCATCATCGATCTTGAAAACCCGGACCGCGACACCCTTGAACAGATGTTTCAGGTATCGCGCGCCATTGCGCGCCCGATCGCCATGTTCGTGGATCAAAGCGATGCCTCCATGATCCAGGAGGCGGTTTCTGCCGGTGTCAGTGCCTATGTTGTTGATGGCTTGCGCCAGGACCGCATTCGTCCGATTGTGGATATGGCGATTTCGCGGTTTAACGCCTTTGACCAGTTGCGCCGCGAACGTGACGAGGCACAGGCCAAGCTGAGTGAACGCAAACTGATCGAGCGGGCCAAGGGTCTGCTGATGAAGGAAAAAGGCCTTTCCGAGGAAGAATCCTATAACCTGCTGCGTAAAAACGCGATGAAGCAGAACCGCAAGATCTATGAGATCGCGCAAAGTGTCATCACGGCGTTTCAGTTGGAGTTTTAAGTAATGGCAAACAGGGTTCGTCTTGGATTTGTGCCGCTTGTTGATTGTGCCATTCCGGTTGTCGCGCGTGCGATGGGGTTTGCCGCACGTGAAAATATTGAACTTGAGCTTGTTCGTGAACTGTCCTGGGCGGCCATTCGCGACAAGCTGTCTTTTGGTGTTTTTGATGCGGCGCATATGCTTGCCGGTATTCCGATAGCCGGCCGTCTGGGGCTGGGCGGATTGCCCGTGCAGAATATTGTGGTGCCAATGGCGTTGGGCCGTGGCGGAAACGCGATTACGGTTTCCACCCCGCTTTATCAAAGAATGCTCAAGGCGGACCCGTATGCGATGATGGGGCCACGCGGCCTTTCGGCCCGGGCATTGAGAAAAGTGATTGACGAGGACAAGGCGGCGGGCCGCCCCGTGCTGTCCTTTGCGACCGTGTTTCCGTTTTCAAGCCACAATTATGAATTGCGTTACTGGATGGCTGCTGCCGGTATTGATCCTGATCAGGATGTCAATATTGGCGTTATTGCGCCGCCGCGCATGTTTGACAGCCTGCGCAATGGCTGGGTTGATGGCTATTGTGTTGGCGAACCCTGGAACCAGCGCGCCGTGTTTCATGGCGACGGGGTTATTGTTGCGCTGAAAGACGATATTTGGCCGCGTAGCCCGGAAAAGGTACTGGGCCTGCGTGAAGACTGGGTGCAAAACAATCGCGATGTGGTTGCTGCCCTGGTACGTGCCCTGGTGCGTGCGGCAGAATGGGCCGATCAGCCCGGCAACCGTCTTGAACTGGCCCATATTTTATCCGAGGAAGCCAATGTCGGTGCCCCGTTCGAGGTGCTGAAGGCATCGCTGTGTGGCAGGCCGGTGTTGCGACCGGGGGAGCCACCTGTTGAAATGCCCGACCGCCATGTTTTTTACCGTTATACAGCCACATTCCCCTGGCTTTCGCAGGGGCGTTGGCTGGGCGAGCAAATGAAACGGTGGGGGCAAATTCCCGGGGATGTAAATCTTGATCGGGTTATTCCTGATGTTTACCGTCCGGACCTGTATCGTATGGCTGTTGCCGGGCTGGATGTTCTGGTACCGCAAAATGATTCGCGCATCGAAGGTGCTGCCGATGCACCGGACCGGTCGCTGGTCGGTCCGGACAGGTTTCTTGATGACAGTGTTTTTGGGTATCGCGACGGTCTGTCATGACCACAGTTCCGGAACGGCGCAGGCCGGGATGATGCCGGATATAAAACCGGTGTGATTTTGTATCCGGCAGTCAAATTTTCATTTTTGTTCTCCGGTGTCAGTCCGTGTGCCGTGCCCGGGAAACATCTTCCCATTTGCAATCGCCGAGATAGCGGTGGTCAAGTTTGCCTTCGTTATTGAAGGCAAGAAGATGCAGCCAGCCATTGTCAAACAGGGCGCGGACAGCGGGATGTTTTTGCAGCACTGTGTTGATGGCATCCGTCGGGGCATCAATACACACTGTTAACCTTGCGGGGTCATGAACAAATGTGTTGCCGTCATGCACGGACTGGATGGGCAGGCCGGTTCTGAGATGCCCGCCATTGCCCTCGTAAACGCCAATGCCGCCAACCACGTTGTGCAACAGCTTGTTGCCCGCGCCATAAAGCTCCGGGGCGACCGTTGAGGCATAATATTGCAGGCTGATCCAGCTTGCCACGACAACCGGGGCGGTCAGGATCAATTCCAGAACGGCAAAGTCATTTTGGGCATCGGCCCTGAAATCATAATCATGCAGGAAGCTTTCGCCCTTGAGGTTGGCCCCGGCACTGGTGGAGCGGGGGGCGGCGATGAAATATTTGCACCCTGCCAGCCCCCATTCCGGCCGTGTTTCCGACCAGTTGGTGGCACGGGCCATGATGGCCTGGGCATTATCGGCCCCGGGCAACCGTGCGGCCCGTTCGCTGCGGGCAAGGGAACCGGCCTGGGCGAGGAAATCGCGCAGTTTTGCCAGGGCGGCATTGTCTGTGGGCCGGTCAATGTCCTTGTCAAACAGGGTCATGGCATCGGTTGTCGTATCATGCAGACCGGCAATAAAAACGGTATCGTCCGGAATGGAGATACCCCGTTTTTCAAGCCCGTCGCGCACCCCCTGGTCATTGAGCAAATCGGCGAGCAACCGGGCATTCACATCGCCCGTATGGCCGCCACAGGCCCCGCAATGCAAGGCACTTTTGTGCGGGTTGTTGGTCACATTTGCGCCGTGCCCGGCCAGCAGCACAATCCGGGCAAAGTTTGCGGTAAAGGACATTGCCCGAAGGACTTTTTCGGCAATATCGCATTTGCTGTTTTCATCGAGCGACGTTTTAAAGGCCGGTTTCGGGGCGGCGGCAGAAGCCTTTTTACCACTGCCAAAGCCAAGCGTCTGTTTTGCCAGTTTCCACAAATAAGCCGGGCCGATGGCATCGACATAGGCAAAGGAGGTCAGGGCGGCTGTTTTGAACTGATGCCGGGGACGGATGGTTTTGTTGGTCAGTTCATTCATCATGGCATCGGATTTTGCTGCGATACCTGTCGCTGCCTCAAGACCCGGGGCCAATAAAACCGGCAGGCGGTGTTCGCACAGGGCGGATTGCGCCCCCTGATGGGAAACGGGCAGGCCAAAGAAACCGGCAAAGCCCAGGGTTTGAATATCCGGCGAGAGGGATTCAAAGGCGCGCCGGAAGACTTCGGAACGCACATCAATGCAAAATGCCGCCTGAATGAAGGGCGCTTGTTGCGCCGGTTTGGCGGGGGCATCTGTTGCGATATGTTCCGCCAGACTGTGCTGAAGGCTGTTTTCATAGGCGGTTTGCGCAATTTCCCGCACGATATTGGCTGTCGCTGGCGTGATGGGTTGCGTAAGGGCGTCCAGGGTTTCCGGCCAGGCGGTGTGAAGGCGGGTCTCAAACGCCAGATATAGCGCCAGGTCCCAGCTTAACCGCATGGCAAGCAGATCCATGATCGTGTCGTCGGAACGTCCGTCAAGCTCTGCCGTCCAGCGCAGATACCGCGCATGTTGTGCCCAGCCATTGATCGATAACAGCGCCTGGTGGAACTGGTTTGCCAGCCCCGCGTGCGATGGATTAAGGATGCCTGTGATTTTTTCGATCGCGGTCCGCCCGTCTTCTGGAAGGTCGCCAATGACAGAACAAAAGTCCGCCAGACCCAGAATTTCGGCGGTTTTATCATTGCTGGCCCAGGCCTGCCATGATTTCCAAGCAGATTGTGTGGTGAACGCGCCTTTCCATAACGCACCCCCCTGATCAAAATGGCAGGCGGCCCAGCGACCAATGCAATCATTGATGATGGTCGGCCAGGCTGTCCGGGTTGCCAGAGCAACACTTTCGGCCAGGGTTTTGATTTTGGCCGGTGCGGTCGTGATGTGGGCAAGGCTGTCGATGAGGTCGGCGACAGATGCCGGTTTGTCCGGATAGGGCGCTGCCTTCAGGGCCTGTTGCAGGGCCGCTGTTGTGATCTCGCCGGTGCTGATTTTGGTTTGATACCAATTGGCTGGCATCAGAATGTCGGTCCCTGCAAGCCGTTGATGCAGGGTAGCAACCTGTGCCAGCCGCATATCGGCCTGCCCGACAAACGGATTGACGGCCACCGTATTTTCCAGGGGCCAGGCCGGGGCGATTTGCGCGGTGGCATGATCAATGGCGTCCTGGATAGCGACCGGCATGTTTTTGTCCGAGGCGAAGGTTTGGGGATTAACGGTTATATTCATGCTTTTTCTCCGCTCTGCGGTGCGCGGCTGCCCTGGCTGCGCCAGGTGCCGGCAATCCGGTCGATATAGGCGTTAATGTAAAAGCCGTTGCTGATATGGATATAAAGGCGGGCTGACCTGCCCGCCCGATGCCGGGCCGCGAGCAGCCCGGTTTGCATCAAACCAAGCAGGGCAAAGCTGATGATCACCGTGATGCTTAGTGCCCAGATGGCGGCAGAGCTGCCTTGCCAGACCGGGAAGAACGCCGCCGTGCCGTAGGTTGCCGCCGTGTGAAAGCCGAAATAGGCGACGCACACGCCAATCGCCCCAAGAACAGCGACCCCAAATTTGCGCGAAATGCCGTTTTCACCCAGCACCGAAAGCGCAAATTGCGAGATGGCAAAGACAACCACCACACTTAGCGCGATGACAGCCGGATCATGGGCCGCGCCAAAAATCACACTGGCAAGAATGCAGATCAGCAGGCTTAGGGCAAATGCGGTGGCAAGCTGAAGCGAACTGGCGGTTCGTTGCGGCCCGCACTGGCGGATTTTATGCAGCTTTTCGATCATGCTGCCCGACGAGAGAAAGGCATTGGCCTTGTAAAGCGAATGCGCAACGATATGCAGCAGCGCCAGGGCGAACAGGCCCAGCCCGCATTGCAGGATCATGAAACCCATTTGCGAAATGGTGGACCATGCCAGCCGGGTTTTGACGGCAGGCTGCGTGATCATGACGATGCTGCCAAAGATGGCGGTGAATAAACCCAGCAGGGCGATTAACACCATCATGGATGGTGCCATCACCACCACGTCTGAGAGGCGGATCAAAAGGAAGCCGCCTGCATTGACAATACCGGCATGAAGCAGGGCCGATACCGGGGTTGGGGTTTCCATCACCTCAATAATCCAGCCGTGGGTGGGGAATTGTGCCGATTTCATCATGGCCGCGATGGCAAGCAGCCCGACGATCCAGCCTGCCGTTCCATTCAGCGCAAGGGTGTGGGCGTTTGCAGCGATGGTTGAAATATCAAGGCTGCCAAAATGCTGATAGATCAGCCAGAACGCGCCCAGAAGGGCGGCATCCCCCAACCGGGCAATGACAAATTTTTTGCGCTGCGCCCGTTTTGCGGCGGGCCGGTTGCCATAAAACAGCAGCAACCGGTGCAGCATCAGGCTGGTAAATATCCAGAAAAAGGCGAACTGGGCCAAATTGGCGGACTGAACCAGTGCTGACACACTGGCAAGGGTCAGCCCGAGATAGCCGATAAAGGTGCCCTGGCGGCCTTCGCGGCGCAAATAGGACAGGGCGTAGGTTACAATCACCCAGGCCAGGAACGCGACCAGGCACAACATGGTGATGCTGACGGGGTCGATCAGACCGTGAAACGCCAATACGCCGTAGATCGGCAAGGTAAAATGAGTTTGTCCGTTCACACCCAGAAAAAGGGCGCTGCATGCTGCAAATACCAGCGCAGCCACAGCCAGGCATTTAACAAGCTGTTCGGCGCGCTTTGTCAGATGATGACCGCCAGCGAAGCCGATCAACCCTGCAAGTGCCAGGCTGATGACGGTTAAAAATGGCAGGAATGATAGTGCAATCACGGAATAAACCCTCTCTGCTCGAATTGCGCAGACAATAGGGGCATATGCGTGATAAATAAAAATATATAGTTATTATGTTTTTGTTCTGTTTAAGTGAACGATATGGCCGAGTTCAACTATCATCATCTGCGGTATTTCCATGTTGTGGCCCATGAAGGGCATTTGACGCGTGCGGCCGAAAAGTTGCATGTGTCGCAGTCGGCATTATCAAGCCAGATCAAACAATTGGAAGAAAGGCTGGGTCAGCAGTTATTCGAGCGGCGGGGCCGGTCCCTTGTTTTGACAGAGGCCGGCCGGATTGCGCTGGACCATGCGGACGCGATTTTCGCCACCGGGCGGGAACTGGTTAACACGCTTAAACAGGCCGGGGTGGCGCGCCGCCCCTTGCGCATCGGGGCCATTGCAACATTGTCGCGTAACTTTCAGTTATCATTTTTGCGGCCTGTTTTGGGCAATACGGATATTGAACTGGTCCTTCGGTCAGGCAGTTCGGCGGAATTGTTGAGTGCGTTAAAGGCATTGCAGCTTGACGTGGTTCTGACCAATCAGCCCCCCGATGCCGATGCCCTATCGGGTTTTGTGGTGAAAACCGTTGATACCCAGCCTGTCGGGTTGATCGGGGTGCCCGAACTGTGTGCCGAGGGGGATGACCTTCAGCAGTTGCTCAAAGAAGCTCCGCTGATTTTGCCATCTTTTTCCAGCGGGATGCGCATGGGGTTTGATGCGCTATGCGACCGCCTGGGAATTGCACCACAAATTGCCGCCGAGGTGGATGATATGGCGATGATGCGTCTTTTGGCGCGCGAAGGGGCGGGTGTCGCCGTTATTCCGCCAATTGTTGTCAAAGACGAGATTGAAAAAGGCGACCTGGTCGAGGCACGGGTGCTGCCCGAAATTGTCGAGATATTCTATGCCGTTACAATGCGTCGCCGTTTTCCCAATTCGGCGATGACTCAGTTGTTTGCATCTGATATTCTGTGAATCTGTCGTCAACTGCCAGTCCTTGTTGGTGGATGTACCGTGCCTGCGGATTGGGGGTGTCGTAGCAGCGGATTTTGCCGTTAAAAAAAGTTCAACGACATCAAAACGGCCGATTATTCAGGCTTCTTGGCGCGCAGCACGGTTTTGGGTCCGTTTACCGACAGAATATCATATCCTATAAAACCGATATCATGCCGCCATCGGCATAGATGATCTGGCCATTCACATAATTTGACGCATCGGAACACAGGTAAATGGCGGTGCCGATCAGTTCTTCCGGTTTGCCCCAGCGGCGTGCCGGGGTGCGGCCCTTGACCCAGGCGTCAAATTTTGGGTCCGATGTCAGGGCTTCGTTCATATCGGTCAGCATGTATCCCGGGCCAATGGCATTGGCCTGAAGGCCCTGTTCGGCCCATTCGGCAGCCATTGCCTTGGTCAGCATTTTTATGCCGCCCTTGGCAACGGTATAGGGTGCAACGGTGGCGCGGGCCAGTTCGCTGGTCAGGGAACCGATATTGACGATTTTGCCGTGGCCGCGTTTGACCATGCGTTTGGCGGCTTCACGGCCAATCATGAAGGCCGATGTCAGGTTGGTATCGATCACCCGTTGCCAGTCGGCGGTATCAAGCTCCAGCATTGGTTTGCGAAACTGGATACCGGCATTGTTGATCAGGATGTCAATTTCGGTCCCGGTCTGGTCAAATTCGTGAAAGGCGCTTTTGATCGCTGCCTCGTCGGTGACATCAAACAGGGATGTTTTTACCTTCATTCTGGTCGCCGACATTTCATTCTGTGCGGTTTCAAGGCGTTGTGCATTGGTGCCGTTTAAAATGACGGATGCACCGGCAGCGGCCAGTCCTTCGGCAAAGGCGCGACCAAGACCACGGGACGACCCGGTAATCAGGGCTGTTTTTCCCGTCAGCGAGAACAGTTCCAGCGACATGGTTCCTCCTTTGGAGATGGTTTTCAGTCTTTGGGTTTGCAAAAGGTTTGCTGATATATGCAGCGTAACCGTCGTTATAGCAGATTTTGGGGCAGTTTCCCGGATCAGGTGCAGCGCATAGTCTGAAAGACCGCCAAACGTTGCATTTTCGCTCGATTGTTTCGTGAAAAAAGATTTTGGCGCAGTGACTTGACTTTCCTGTCGCACCAAATGTATGAACTTTTCACAAAATTTCATACATTTGGTGCGGGATTAATGTGGAATCGTATCGCAAGACGGATCGGTTTTTTGTGTTTGGTGCTTGTCGTCGTGATGATGGGCGCGCAGCCGGGTGTTGCCGGTCCGGTCCTTAATTTTTCCTGGCCGGTGAATGTGGGGCCGCTGAACCCGCATCTTTATGCACCCAATCAGATGTTCGCCCAAAACATGGTCTATGAACCGCTGGTGAAATATCGGGCTGATGGCACGGTGGGGCCGTGGCTGGCGGAAAGCTGGCAGGTATCGAACGATGGCCGGGTCTATCATTTTCGGTTGCGCCAGGATGTCACATTTTCCAATGGCGAAGCGTTTGATGCGGCAGCCGTGGTTGCCAATTTTAACGCTGTGCTGGCCAATCGCCCGCGCCATGCGTGGCTGGAACTGGCCAACCAGATTGTCGATGTTACAGCCGACGAACCATATGACGTTACCCTGACGTTAAAGGACCCTTATTACCCGGTTTTGCAGGAACTGGCCCTGCCGCGTCCGTTTCGTTTTATTGCCCCGTCGCAATTTATTGATGGTGGCACGATGAACGGTATCAAGCGACCAATTGGTACCGGGCCGTGGATATTGCGCGAAACCCGCCTGGGCGAGGAGGATGTTTTTGTTCGCAACGATCATTATTGGGGACCAAAGCCGTTTTACCAGCAAATTACGGTCAAGGTTATTCCCGATCCGAACAGCCGGGCCGTGGCCTTTGAAACGGGTCAGATTGACCTGATTTACGGCACCGATGGCCCGATTTCACCCGATAGCTATGAACGGTTTCGCACGTCAGGCCGTTATCTTGCCGCATTATCCGCCCCGTTTGAAAGTCAGATGCTGGCATTAAATACCCATCGCGGTCCGACGCGCGATCTGGCGGTGCGTCTTGCCATCAATCATGCGGTGAACAAGGATTTGATCATCGACAAGGTCCTGTATGGTACCCAGAAACGGGCCGATACCCTGTTTGCCCCGAATGTGCCTTATGCCGATATTGGGTTGAAACCGTATGAATTTGACCCCGATCAGGCATCCACCTTGCTTGATCAGGATGGTTGGCTTCTGCCTGAAGGCGGGAAAATCCGGATCAAGGACGGCAAGCCGCTTCAGATTGATCTTTCTTTTGTCGGTACCGATGCGGTTGCCAAATCCATTGCCGAAATTGTGCAGGCGGATTTGCGCAAAATCGGCATTGATGTGGCCTTGATGGGCGAGGAAGAAAGCAGCATCTATGCCCGCCAGCGCGATGGCCGGTTTGGCATGATCTTTAACCGCACATGGGGCGCGCCCTATGACCCGCATGCCTTTGTCAGTTCGATGCGCGTGCCATCCCATGCCGATTATCAGGCACAGCTTGGCCTGCCCGACAAGGCAAAGATTGATGCCGAAATTTCGCAAGCCCTGATTGAAACCGACGCGGAAAAACGCCGCGCCCTTTATCGCGATATTTTAACGCGCCTGCATGACGAGGCGGTTTATCTGCCGCTGACCTATGTCACGGCGGTGGCGGTTGCCAAACCGGAACTGGGCCACATCCCGTTTGGCGCAATGGCCAGCGAAATTCCCTTTGAAAAACTGGGGCTCGCCGCGCCATGAAATTGCTTCGTTTTACCCTCAAGCGGCTTTTGTTCTTAATCCCGATGCTGTTTGTGGCCTCGATTGCGATCTTTTTGATGTTGCGTTTGGGGCCAAGTGACCCGGCGATGGATTATTTACGGTTATCGCGCGTGCCGCCAACGCCCCAGGCGCTGGAAAATGCGCGGCAGATGCTGGGCCTGGATTTGCCAATTACGGTTCAGTATTTTACCTGGCTGGGTAATGCCCTGCATTTTGATTTCGGCGTGTCTTATGCGCTGCAACGCCCGGTTTTGCCCGATATTTTGCACTATCTGCCCGCAACCCTGCAACTTGCCGGTGTCGCGCTGCTGTTAACGCTGGCTGTGTCGATCCCGCTGGGGATATGGGCGGCACGCCATCGCGATGGTTTGCCCGACCAGTTTGTGCGGCTGGTGGCGTTTTTGGGGGTGTCGATGCCAAATTTCTGGCTCGGCTTCCTGCTGGTGTGGCTGCTTTCCATCGAGTTGGGCTGGTTGCCGCCAATGGGGCGCGGAAGTGCAAGCCAGATGATTATGCCAGCCCTTGCCATTGCCTTTATGTCCCTGTCCATCAATGCCCGGCTGTTACGGGCCAGCATGCTTGAAGTATCCGGGCAGCGGCATGTTTATTATGCCCGGTTGCGCGGGTTGGGGGCGGGCAAAGTTGAACGGTCGCACATATTGCGCAACGCCCTTTTGCCCATTGTGACGGCAACCGGCATGCATATAGGCGAATTGATTGGCGGCACCCTGGTGATCGAAAGCATTTTTGGCTGGCCGGGTGTGGGCCGCTATGCCGTTTCGGCGATTTTCAATCGTGATTATCCGGTGATCCAGTGCTTTACCCTGATGATGGTGCTGGTGTTCGTTTTGTGCAATTTGATTGTTGATATTGTGTATGCGTGGCTTGATCCGCGGATCCGCCTGGGGGTGGAGGAAAAGGCATGATCAGCATCGCACAACAACGTAACCGCCCGCTGGCGGCAACCTTTGCCTTTTTGGGGAATGCAAGCTGGCTGGTCAAGGTTTCGGCTTTTCTGGTGATGGCCCTGGCGGTTTTGGCGGTATTTGGCCCCTGGATCATGCCGTTTGATCCCGGCGAGGTCGATTTGACCAATCGTTTGCTTGCCCCTGGTGCAGCCCACTGGCTGGGTACGGATCATCTGGGGCGCGATATTTTATCACGCCTGATTGCGGGCACGCGGGTGTCGCTGGGTGCGGTGGCCATCTCGCTTGTCGCGATCATGACCGTGGGCATTCTGGTGGGCGGGACTGCGGGTTTTCTGGGCGGGCGTGCGGATCAGTTGATCATGCGTGTGACCGACATTTTCATGACCTTTCCTACCCTGGTGTTGTCCCTGTTCATGATTGGCATGCTGGGCACCGGGCTTGTCAATGTGATTGTCGCAATCGCCCTGTCGCACTGGGCCTGGTATGCGCGCATCGTGCGCAGTATCGTCATGTCGTTGCGCCATCGCGACTATATTTTGGCCTCCCGGCTGGCCGGTGCGGGGCGGGTGCACATTTTCACCGAACATCTCTTGCCCGCAACCCTGTCGCAGTTGCTGGTGCTGGCAACGCTGGATATCGGGCATATCATGCTGCATGTCGCCGGGTTGTCGTTTCTGGGGCTGGGCGTGATGCCCCCGACACCGGAATGGGGGGTGATGATCAACGATGCACGCCAATTCATCTGGACCCAACCGCTGCTGATGCTTTGGCCCGGCCTGGCCCTGTTTCTAAGCGTCATGGCCTTTAACGTGATGGGTGATGCGGTGCGGGACCGGCTTGATCCCCACCTGAGTGCGGAGCATGTTCATTGATGGCACCTTCAACCCTGTCGATTGCCAATTTGACGGTCACAACACAAAAGAATGGCGAAATCCGCAAGCTGGTTGACGGTTTGTCGCTGGATATTGCATCGGGCCGGGTTTTGGCGCTGGTGGGGGCGAGCGGGTCGGGAAAATCGCTAAGCTGTGCGGCATGTCTGGATGTTTTGCCCGCCGGGGTGATGCGGCAGTCAGGGCAGGTCACGCTGGATGGTGCAGGCGTTGATTTTGCCACCCTGCGCGGCAGGATTGTCAGTTCGATCATGCAAAATCCGCGCAGCGCCTTTAACCCGGTCATGACGATGAAGGCCCATGCGCGCGAAACCCTAAAGGCGCTTGGCCTGCCTCGGGATGCCGGGAATGCGCGCCTTATTGCCGCCTTTGAGGATGTGGGGCTGGAGGAGCCCGAACATATCCTTGACCTGCATCCGTTCGAGATGAGCGGCGGCATGTTGCAACGGGTGATGATCGCGTTGGCGCTTTTGGGGGATCCGCCCTTTCTGTTTGCCGATGAACCGACCACCGACTTGGACCTTGTGGTGCAAAAACACATCCTGGATTTGCTGGAAGGGGTGGTGATGCGTCGCGGAATGGGCATTTTGCTTGTCACCCACGATATGGGCGTGGTTGCGCGGCTGGCCGATGATGTCGCGGTGATGGATGCCGGAAAAATCGTTGAACAGGCGCCGGTTCATCAGGTGTTTGAACGGCCTTCCCATCAGATCACGCGCAATCTGGTTGCGGCACATTTGTCACTTTACGGGCAGGAGGTTTCGTGATGTCGCTCTTATCGGCCCATGATATTACACATGGCTATCGTCGTTCTTCATTGCTGGGGCCATCGCGCTATCAGGCGGTGTTAAAGGATGTGTCGATGGATATTAACCAGGGCGAAACCCTTGCTCTTCTGGGGCGTAGCGGATGTGGCAAAAGCACGCTGGCCCGCCTGTTGATTGGTCTGGAAACCCCAACCCGTGGCGTGGTCCGGTTTAAAGGACAATCCCTGAACCGCCTGTCATCTGCCGACCGTCGTGCGATGCGCTGTGCCGTGCAAATGGTGTTTCAGGATTCCATTTCAGCCGTAAACCCGCGAAAAACAGTGGGCGACATTATTGCCGAACCGTTGCGCCATTTAACCGATATGACGGCGGAACAGCAAAACAGGCGGGTTGCAGCGTTACTGGAATCGGTTGAATTATCCGCCGGGGATGCACAAAAGCATCCTGTCGCGATGAGCGGCGGACAGCTCCAGCGTGTTTGTATTGCCCGCGCGCTGGCCCCGAACCCGTCACTCGTCATTCTGGACGAGGCGGTATCGAACCTTGATTTGCTATTGCAGATACAAACCCTGGATCTGCTGCGCGGGCTTCAGGAAAAATCCGGCCTGTCATTTCTGTTTATTACCCATGATTTGCGCCTTGTGGAACGGTTTTGTTCGCGCGTTTTGGTCATGGATGGCGGCAGAATTGTCGAGGAAACAAGGGTTCACGGGCAGGTTCATTTGGTGCATCCGGCTGGCAAACTGTTGCAGGACGCCATTCTTCCGGCCTGGCCCAAAGGCTGTGTAAATCCGGATCATGTTGGCAAAACCGACAGGCAGCCAATGGTTGCCAACTTCTGATTCTGGCAAGAAGCGGTTTTAGGGAGGTTCAAACAGCCCCTGTACCTGTTTGACCCTTACAGGTCACACCCCAGAATTTCGCGTTCAATATAATCCGCACCTTCTTCGCCCTTCAGGCTGCGTCGCCACAGGCGGTTGGTCATTTCGGTATAAAGCTCGATCGCTTCGGGCGCAGCACTTACGGTGGCGACACCCAGGCGGATATTGGCAAATGTGCCCAACCGGAACGGGCTGACAACGACACGGGTTTCCGTGCCCTGTTTAAAAAGCTGGAAGGTGGCACCGGGCATGGAATCAACAATCACACCCACCTGGGTACCAATGGGCTGGTCGCGTAACAGGCGGGCGATGTTTTTGATTTCGTTGCGCGCAATGTCGCGGCGAAATTCCAGATCGGCCCGGCTGGGCGCAAATGTGCCGACAAAGCCGGTGCGCAGAAATTGCGACAGTTCGGCCGCACAGACCAGGCTAACGGTATTGGGGGTGCGTTCGCGAAACGATTTCTTGCGCTGTTTCAGGATTTTCATCAGCGCATCGACATCGCGCAGTGCTGTTGTCCGGTCTGATGCGTCTTCAGGGATGCTTTCGGTCAGAACGGTGGGTAAGATTTCGTCAAACCGGTCGGTGGTCAAAAGATAGGAAACCGGGTCAAACAACATGCTGATCTGATCCGCATTTTCTTCAAGCTGACGCATCCGTTCAAAAAAGCTGACGGCAGACCCGATATATTCCACGCCGACACCCAGAAGATTGGGCAGGGTGACATTCAGCCCGTCGGCAATTTTGCCAAGAGTATCAAGTTTGGGGGGATGGCCGCCCTCATAGCGATAAATGGCAGCACGCGAAACGCCGATCCGTTCGGCCAGTTCCTCGGGCGACATGCCTTTGCCCATGCGAAACGCCTTGATCCGCTGGCCGATATCTTCTCCCGCGATTTCTGCACTCATGTCACTGTGTCGCATGTTGTTTTGGCAAATCAGAATATCTGACTATAGCGCAAAATTTCAAAAAATCTCAATTATTAAGATTTTTTTTCATAAATCTCTTTTTTGAGAAAATTATTGACTTGTGTGATGAAGCTGGGAAGATGGCCTTTCATTTTTCGATTTGTCGAAACCTGTCAGGGGGCATCAACTAATGACGTTTTCAACACCGGCGAAAATATTCGCTGCCGCGCTGTGCATTTCGGGTATGACTGCGTTTTCCGCGCAGGCTGCCGAATTTGTTGCAAAGATCGGCCATCTGGAATCAGCGCAGCAAAGCCGGAACATCTATTTGGAAAAAGTTGCCAAGCTGGTGAATGAACGCACCGACGGCAATGTTGAATTTGAAATTTATCCGCAAGGCCAGCTTGGCAATCAGCGCCAGATGACCGAAGGCACCCAGCTTGGTGTGCTTGAGGCGACGGTTTCCCCGGCGGCTTTCCTGGGCGGGTTTAACCCGGCGGTGTCGGTTCTTGATATTCCCTATCTGATGCCGCAGGATTTCAAGCAGGCGCAGGCGATTCGTGATAGCGCCTTTGGCAAGGAATTGCTGGCGTCGTTTTCGTCAAAAGGTGTGGTTGCCATTGGCCTGTGGCCGAACGGCTTTAAGCAGTTCACCTCGAACAAGCCGATTGAAGACTGGAAAGAATTTGCCGGTCAGAAATTCCGCGTGATGGATTCCAACATCCTGATCGAACAGTTCAAGGCAATGGGTGCCTCCGCGATTGCTCTGCCGTTTGGTGAACTTTACACCTCACTTCAGATGGGCGTTGTCGATGGGGAGGAAAACCCGCTCGATACCATCGAACGCATGAAATATTACGAAGTTCAGAAGAACCTTGTTGTGTCCGATCACGGCGCAATGGAAGACGTGATCCTGTTTAACGAGGCATTCTGGAATTCCCTGCCGGAAAATTACCGCAAGGTGATTGTCGATACCTTCCATGAAGTGATCCCCGACCTGGTCAAGGACAAGGCTGACAAGGTTGCCGCCGCCCTGGAAGTGGTTAAACAGAATGGCATGAATGTGCGTGTTGCCACCCCGGAAGAACGCAAAGCCCTGCGTGAGGAAGTTTATCCGGCGACCAAGGCCGCCTATATCGAGCGTGCCGGTGACGAAGGCAAAAAGCTGATCGGCCTGTATGAAAAGGCCTATGCCGACGTGGTTGGTAACTAATCATCGAATGGCGGCATGGTGCGGTTTTTCGCACTGTGCCGCCATTTTTGTTTTTAAATTTTCCAATCATCGGCACCAGCGATAAATATAAACGATGCCGGGGAGACTGCACATGGCGACGCTTTTAAAGGTTCTTAGAACCACCGAGCGTGTTTTTCTTGTTACCATCTTTTTGATGATGGTCGGGCTTTTTACCCTGGGCGTTGTGGTGCGCGAGGTTGCGCCGCAATATTCCAGTGATTTTTCCTGGATCGAGGAAGCCGTTCAGACGCTTAATCTGTTTCTGGTTTTCTGTGCGCTGGGGTTGGCCCTGGAACGCAAGCGCCATGTGGGTGTGACCACCTTTAGGGATTCCATGCCCCTGCCGGTCCGCCGATTCGTTTTTGGCCTGATCGATATTAGCGGTGTGTTGTTTTCAATTTACACCACCCGTCTTGGCATCGAGATGGTGCAGTTTGTGTTTGCCTCCGGCCAGCGTAGCCCGACCCTTAATATTGCAATGGGCTGGATCTATCTTGCGCCGACCATCGGTTTTGTTCTTTTGGGGCTGCGTTATGCCCTGAGCCTGTTTGGCGTGATTGACCGGTTCACCCCCGATACTGCCAATACCCCCACAACATCCGAAAAAGGAGCCGCATGATGCTGTTGGCCGCAATTATTGCAGCGACTGTCGTGATAATGGCATTGGGCTTCGAGATGTTGCTGGTTCTCGGCATTCCGACCCTTGCTATCAAGGAAGTTTTTTACGGACGGCTTCCCGATGTGGTGTTTGTTCAAAAACTTTTGGGCGGCATTAACCATTCCACCCTGCTTGCCATTCCGTTTTTCCTGTTTGCCGCCCAATTGATGGCATCGGGCCAGATCACCCGTCGCCTGATGGGGCTGGTCAGTGCGATGCTGGGCCATACGCGCGGCGGGATCGGTCATACCGTTATTGGTGGCTCGATGGCATTTGGCTCGGTTTCCGGTTCGGCCCCGGCCACGGTGGCCGCCCTGGGTGGTATGGTTTACCCGGAATTGCGCAAAAGCGGTTATTCGGAAAAATTCAGCCTGGGCCTGATTGTTTCCAGTGCCGAAACCGCCCTGCTTATTCCGCCCTCGATTACCTTCATTGTCTATGGCTGGATGACGGGCACGTCGGTGGCACAGCTATTTGCCGGTGGCCTTGCCATTGGTGTGGTGCTGGCGCTGATTTTTGCTGCCCTGGTGATGGTCCATGCCGCCCGGCAAAATGTAACCGCCCGCCCGCGCGTGCCCTGGAAGCAGCGCCTTGATGCCCTTTTCGCCGCTGGCTGGGCGCTGGGCATGCCGGTGATTATTCTCGGCGGTATTTATTCGGGCACCTTTACCCCGACCGAAGCCGCCGCCGTAAGTGTGGTTTACGCCATTTTTGTCGAGGGGGTGGTTTATCGTGAACTTGGTTTTCGCAAGCTGGTCGACATTTGCGAAGCCAGCGCCATTTCCACAGCGGTGATTTTTATCCTGCTGGCTTTTGGCGGTGTGCTGTCGTTTTTTGTGACTCTGGCCCATGTGCCGACGGCCATTTCGTCCTTTTTGGCCGCGATTGATGCCGGACCGATCCTGTTTTTGCTGATCCTCAATGTCTGCTTTTTGATTGCCGGCATGTTCATTGACCCCAATTCGGCCCTGTTGATTTTGGTGCCGCCGCTGTTTCCCGTGGCGACCAGTCTGGGCATTGATCCGGTTCATTTGGGTATGATTGTCACGCTCAATATCAGCCTGGGCATGATCACGCCGCCCTTTGGGCTGGATCTGTTTGTGGCGTCATCGACGCTGGATAAACCCGTTACCAAGATCATTGCCGGGGTGTGGCCCTTTGTGGCGGCGAACCTGATTGCCTTGTTGATCGTTACCTATATTCCGCAGATTTCGCTGTTTATTCCCAACCTGTTATTTAGGTAAGGAAACGTCCAATGACTGCCGCTGTCCTACATGTCACGCCGGATTCTGTTCCGGCGAACGAACGGGTATTTGAAAGTGAATGCCTGGTTAAAAGCAATATGCCGGTCAATAACGACTACCGGTTGCTGATCCTTGATGCCCCGGCCGAGATTCTGAACTGCACGCCGGGCCAGTTTTTTCACATCCAGTGCCCGGTGCGCGGGGGGCATCAGCCCTATCTGCGCCGCCCCATGAGCATCTATGGCTATTTCCCGGAAAAGGGCGAATTGCAGTTCCTTTATAAAATCGCGGGCGAGGGGACGGCAGCCCTGGCCGAACTTGAAAGCGGTGAAAGCCTGAATGTTGTGGGGCCGCTGGGCCAGGGTTTCCATATTGCCGATGACTGGCAAAACCTGTTGTTGCTCGCCCGTGGTGTGGGGCTGGCAACGCTGGCACCCTTGGCGCTGGAGGCACAGCGCCTGGGCAAAAAACTAACCGCGATTTGTAGTGCCCGTTCGCCCGAATTGCTGATGTCGATTGATTATTTCCGCGATTTGGGTGCGGAGATTATCACCGTTACTGACAGAGAAGGAACCTCTGACCTAGCCCATTTGCAGGGTGTGATTGAAGGTTTGATCGCGGGTCCGGGCATTGATGCCTTTTATACCTGCGGGTCCAACCGGTTGCTGAAGCTGCTTCAGGAACTGGGTGCGAAGCACGGCATTCCCGGCGAAATTGCCCTGGAACAGCAAATGGCCTGCGGGCTGGGCATGTGCCAGTGCTGTGTGCGCTCCTTCCGGGCGGAAAACGGCATTGTGCATAAACGGGTCTGCAAGGAAGGCCCGGTATTTGACCTTCAGGAGGCAATGGGATGGTAGATCTTTCCGTTCAGATCGGCGATTTGTGCCTGAAAAACCCGATCATGCCCGCCTCGGGCACATTCTCCGAGGATCTGGCGACGGTTTTTGACCTCAACCAACTGGGAGCATTGGTGACTAAAACCATCACACGCGGCATTCGTCAGGGCAACCCAACGCCGCGTGTGTGCGAAGTTTCGGGTTCGATGCTGAATTCGATTGGCATTCCCAGCAAGGGGGTAGGGCCGTTTATTGCCGATATGGTGCCGTTTTATCAGGCCTATAACAGCCCGCTGGTGGTCAGTATTTCCGGCAACACCGCCGATGAATTTGCCCGCCTGTGCGAGGAAATCAGCGTGCCCGGCGTGGCGGCGATCGAAGTCAATATCTCCTGCCCGAATATCGAGGAAGACGGCAAGGCCTTTGCCATGCGCCCGGCTTCCACGCTGGATGTGATGCGCAAATTGCGTGCGGCGACCGATTTGCCCTTATGGGCGAAATTGACCCCCAATACCGGCGAAACATCCGACGTCGCCCGTGCCGCCGAGGAAGGCGGGGCCGACGCCCTGGTGGTTTCCAACACCATGCTGTCCATGTCGATTGACGTTAAATCGCGCAAGCCGCGTTTGGGGAATTTGATGGGCGGGCTTTCCGGCCCGTCGCTAAAACCGATCAGCCTGCGCATGGCCTATCAATGTGCCAAGGCGGTGGATATTCCGGTTATTGGCTGTGGCGGCATTTCCACCATTGATGATGTGCTGGAATATCTGATTGCCGGGGCATCTGCCGTACAGGTTGGGACAGCGACCTTCATTCATCCGACCGTGATGGTGCAAATGATTGGCGCGCTTGAGGCCTATTTGACGGAACATAACATTCCCTCGGTTCGCGACCTGATTGGCAGTGTCCGTGACGAGGAAGCCGCCGACACCGTTGTCTTTATGGAGGCCGCACCATGAACACGATCGTTCCCCGATCAACCTTCTCGCAGCAGGACCGTGACCTTGTTGCCAGCCTGTTTGCCGATATAGGTGCGCAAACCGCCGATACCGAAGGCGTTAGCCGCCCGGCCTATTCGGCCATCGAAACCGCAACGATTGATTATCTGGTCGCATTTGCCCGCAAGCACGGGCTTGAAGTGGAATTTGATGCCGCCTGCAATGCGCTGTTTTCCCTGCCCGAAGACCTGGCAGCCGAAAAGTTTGTGCTGGTTGGCTCGCACGCTGATAGCGTACCAAATGGCGGCAATTTTGATGGTTTGGCCGGTATCCTTGCCGGTTTGATGTGCCTGGTACGTGCCAAAAACGAAGGCCGCCGCTTTGCCCGCCCGGTTAAGGTAATTGCCCTGCGCGGCGAGGAAAGTGCCTGGTACGGCCCGTGTTATATTGGCTCCAAGGCGCTGTTTGGTCTTTTGGGCACGACCGAGCTTTCGGCCCGTCACAAGGGCGATAATCGCCCGCTGGCCGATCATATGGCCGAGATTGGCATTGATATGGCCCCGGTGAAGGCAGGGGAAAAGCTGTTTGATCCGTCCTGCCTGCTGGCCTATGTCGAACTGCATATCGAACAGGGGCCGTTGCTGGTGAACAAGGATTTGCCGGTTGCTAATGTGTCGGGCATTCGTGGCAATTTCCGCCACAAGGCGATTACCTGCATTGGTGAGGCAGGACATTCCGGCGCGGTGCCGCGTGCCTATCGCCGCGACCCGGTATTGGCCGCAGCCGACCTGTTTACCCGCCTGGATGACGACTGGGATACGATTTTGCAAAAGGGCGATGACCTGGTGTTAACCAGCGGCGTTGTGGGGACTGACCCGCAAAAGCACGCCATTGCCCGCATTCCTGACAGCATATCCTTTAGCCTGGATGTGCGCAGTCAGGATGCCTCGACACTGGATGCGATGCGCGATTTGCTGCGTGCCCATATGCGCATTGTCGAACGTAACCGCAAAGTCCGGTTTGAACTGGATGACGAACTGGGTGTGGCCCCGGCCCTGTGTGATGGCGATGTGGTGGCGGGTATTTCGGCTGCGATGCGCCGCCTTGGGTTTGAGGATTATGTCATGCCCAGCGGGGCGGGGCATGATGCCGCCGTTTTTGCCAATAACGGGGTGCCAACCGGCATGATCTTTATTCGTAACCGGAATGGATCACACAACCCGCGCGAGGCAATGGAGATTGATGATTTCATGGCGGCAAGTTCGGTTTTGTATGAATATCTCACCCATTCGGAGGCCGCATGACCGCAACAGAATTGACGTTGCGCCGCCCGGATGACTGGCATTTGCATTTGCGCGATGGGGCGATGATGCGCACCGTATTGCCCTATAGCAGTGGCAATTTTGCCCGTGCGATTATTATGCCCAATCTGGTACCGCCCGTGGTGCGCGGGGATGATGCCCGGGCCTATCGTGACCGTATATTGGCCGCCCTGCCACCCCGGCATGATTTTACCCCGCTGATGACACTGTATCTGACCGAAACCACCGATGCCGATGATGTGGCAAAGGCCCATGAGGCCGGGCTTGTTTCAGCACTTAAGTTATATCCCGCCGGGGCGACCACCAATTCCGATTCCGGCGTGCGCGATATTGACCGTATCATGCCGGTTTTGGAACGCATGGCCTTGCTGGGTATTCCGTTATGTGTACACGGCGAAGTCACCGACCCGGCGATTGATATTTTTGACCGCGAGGCGGTTTTTATCGAAAAGGTTTTGCGCCGCATTGTTGACCGGGTGCCTGAACTGCGCATCATCATGGAGCACATCACCACCGAGGAAGGCGTGCAATATGTGTGGGAAGGCGGGCCCAATATTGCGGCGACCATCACCACCCATCATTTGATCATTAACCGTAATGCCATGCTGGTGGGCGGCATTCGCCCGCATTATTACTGTTTGCCGGTGGCAAAACGCGAAAAGCACCGTTTGGCTTTGCGTCGGGCGGCAACATCGGGCAATGAAAAGTTTTTCCTGGGTACGGATTCCGCTCCGCATCTTGACGCACGCAAGGAAAGTGCCTGTGGCTGTGCGGGGATGTTTACCGCGCCCAATACCCTTTCCTGTCTGGCACATGTGTTCGAGGAAGAAGCCGCGCTTGACCATCTGGAGGCTTTTGCGTCATTGAATGGTCCGGCCTTTTATCGCCTGCCGCCCAACGATACACGCATTCGGCTGGTCAAAAGGGAAGTGCCCTTCGATGTTCCGGCAAAAATTGCGACGGATGAGGGGATGCTTACCGTTTTTGATCCGGGATTTCCGCTTTACTGGCATCCCGAAGACGCACTATCGGTGGATCAGGGCGCAAAGCCGTAACCAGAACGAGGACCCGAGATGTTTTCCAATGCCTTTCCCGAACGTGCCCTGATGGCCGAAATGACGGCAAAGATGCTGCTTGAGATCGAAGCGGTTCATTTTCGCGCCGATAAGCCATTTACCTTTACCTCGGGTCTTGCCAGTCCGGTTTATATTGATTGCCGTAAACTGATTTCCTATCCGCGTATTCGCATGACCCTGATGGATTTTGCCGCCTCGCAAATTTTGCGCACTGCAGGCTTTCAGAAATTCCAGGCCGTTGCGGGCGGGGAAACGGCAGGTATTCCGTTTGCTGCCTGGCTGGCCGACAAATTGGCCCTGCCCATGCAATATGTTCGCAAAAAGCCCAAGGGTTTTGGCCGTGATGCGCAAATCGAGGGGGACATTATAGAGGGGGCAAATGTACTGCTTGTCGAGGATTTGACCACCGATGGCGGCAGTAAAATCAATTTCTGCGAGGCATTACGACGGGCGGGTGCCAATGTCACCGATACGCTGGTGATATTTTATTACGACATCTTTCCGCAGACCCGCGAAAAGCTGAAAGAACACGGGCTGGAACTGCACTGGCTGGCAACCTGGTGGGATGTGCTGGCCGTGTGCAAGGCCCAGAATTATTTTGACCCCAAAACCCTGGATGAAGTTGAAGCCTTTCTGACCAACCCGACCCAATGGTCGGGGCAGCATGGCGGCGCAACCGAAATTACGCTTTGAGAAGGGATACCGAAATGTATGAAAAATTGATCACCGTAATGCAGGGCGATGCCCTTGGCGTTCAGGCCTATGAGGAATGCAGCCGCATTGCCGCAACGGCCATTACCGAAAAATCGGGCGATGCCGCCCCGTTTTTGCTGCTGGGCATGATCGCCAACCGCTTTATCGATGCCTATCGGGACCAGCCCTTGTCGCGCAAAACCGCCGAAGACCAGGCCAAACGCTATGTCGCGCTATGTCGCGCCTTTCGCGAAGCCTTTGAACAGGGCAGCGATGCCGACAAGCTCAATATTCTCAATGAAACCGCGCGGGCCTATAACGCCGAAACCCTGTAAGGGCGTTTCGCCTGTTTCATATGAACGGACCCTGACCGGCAGACTGCCGCCTGTTTTACCGGCGGCAGTTTTTTTTACCCGGTCGGAAGCATGTTGCTGTTTTAATGCCTTCGGCCATTGCATGTCATGTTGGCTTGCAGGCATTGTGAATGACATTCGTCATCATCTGGTGGTTCGGGCCGTTTGGCAGCAGGGCCGCCGTCCCGGGAGATTGAAATCATGTCTGAAAATCGCGACGTCCTTGTTGTTTCGCCAGCACTGCCGCATCAAATGGAACTACTGGCGCAGGAATATACCCTGCATCGTTATGACAAAAGTGATGACCGTGACGCCCTGATTGCCAGCGTTGCGGAAAGTGTACGTCTGGTGATGACAACGGCAGGGGTGGGTGTTTCGGTGGAATTGATGGATAAATTGCCGAACCTGGAAGTGATTACCAGTTTCGGTGTGGGATATGATTCCATCGATATTGCCGCCTGCACCAAACGCGGCATTCGTGTGACCAATACGCCCGATGTGCTTAATGATGATGTGGCTGATACCGCCATCATGCTGATGCTGGCAACCCTGCGCCGCCTTGTGGTTGGCGACCAATGGGCGCGCAGTGGCAACTGGTCAAAAAACGGGGCCATGCCGTTAACCACCACCTTGCACGGCAAAAAGGTTGGCATTGTCGGGTTGGGGCGTATTGGCAAGGCGATCGCCAGCCGGGCCGAACCGTTTGGGGTGGGACTGGGTTATTTTGGCCGTTCACAGCAGGATGATGTTCCCTATCCCTATTTTGACGATTTGCTGAAACTGGCCGGTTGGGCCGATGTGCTGGTGCTGGCCTGCCCGGGCGGGGAGGCGACCCGCAACCTGATTGATATGAATGTGCTGCGTGCCCTGGGGCCGACGGGGTATGTTGTGAATATCGCGCGTGGAACCGTGGTGGATGAACCCGCCCTGATCACGGCACTGCGCGATGGTATTATTGCCGGGGCTGGGCTGGATGTTTTTCACAACGAACCGCATATGAACCCGTCCTTTGCCGATTTTGAAAATGTCGTGATTTATCCGCACCATGCCAGCGGCACCGTGGAAACACGCAACGCAATGGGGCAGCTTGTTGTCGATAATCTGGTGGCGTTTTTTGCTGGCAAGCCCCTGATAACGCCAGTGAACTAAAGGCATGAAGGATAGGTGGCGGGCCGGTTATTCGGCCCGTTTGCCTTGGCAGGATCCCGGTGTTTGGATAATCTGGCGCTATGACACAGGGCAAAGACCTTAAAATCCGTTTGAAAATTGAGCTGCCAGGCGGGGTGCGCCTTGGCTATGGCAAGGTTGATCTGTTGCGTGCAGTGGCCCGGGAAGCATCAATCTCGGCGGCGGCGCGCACGATGGGCATGTCCTATCGTCGGGCCTGGTTGCTGATCGACGAGCTAAATAAAAGTTTCGCCAGCCCGGTGATTGAAACCCGCATTGGCGGCAAGGCGCATGGCGGTGCGACCCTGACGCAAATGGGCGAAAAGATTGTTGCCATCTATCAGGCCGCAGAGGAACAGGCCAAAACGGCAATGGCCGAAAATCTGAGCGACCTTGCGGCCTGTCTGGCACCAGAAACGGAGATTGTAACGGAAACGGGAACCGTAACGGGTGATCTGGCTGAGTTTTCGGAGACAGACGAAGCCTGACTGTTTTTCCTTAAGCATCCGTATCGCGCAATTTGCCATCGACCGTAACCGATTTGATTACGGCATAAACCTGCTGGCCAACTTCCAGTGACAGGCGTAGCGCCGACCAGTTGGTGATGCGGGCCTGAATAACCGGGGTTGTTAGTATTCTGCCCTTGGCGGCATGGCCGAGGTGAAGGGCGGCCTCGATATTGCCGGTGCCAACCGGGGTCAGGGCGGCAATGGTGGCGGGTAAAATGTTATTGGCGCTAATGCCGTCGGGAATGGATGTTGCGATCATCACATCGCGCGCGCGAATATGCAGGCGGGTTTGTTGCGGGATGGTGCTGGCGTGGGTGGTCGTAGTGTTCGCCGAAGGTAAAAGCGGCACAATCAATTGATGCCCGGCACAGCCCAGATAGGAAATGCCGCCTTTTGGATCATGACCTGTTACCGTGGCCGGAATAACCGCTCCGGCGTCAAACTGCCCGGTTAGCGGGGCCAGGTCGGTGCGGGCCAGAATATCAAATACCGACCCGCTGGCGCGCACGCGGCCCTTATCCATCACCACGATATGGTCAGCCAGCCGGGCAACTTCATCAATTGAATGGCTGACATATAAAATTGGCAGGCGGCGCTGATCGCGCAGCGCCTCCAGATAGGGCAGGATTTCTTCCTTGCGGGCCTGATCAAGGGCGGAAAGCGGCTCGTCAAGCAACAAAATATCCGGGTTGCCCAACAGCGCCCGTCCGAGCGAGACACGCTGCCTTTCCCCGCCCGAAAGTTTCGCCGGGCGGCGGGACAGTAAATCGCCAATGCCCAGCATGGCAATGATGGCGTCAACCTGGTTTTCCGGCAGCCGGTTTGTCGCACGGCGATGGGCAAAAAACAGGTTTTTGCGCACGGTTAAATGGGGGAATAGCCTTGCATCCTGAAACACATATCCCACCCGCCGCTTGCGCGGGGACATATGGGTTTTCGTTGCGCTATCAAAAACCGTGCTGTCATTAATGGTAAGGGTGCCGGAATCCGGCTTGATCAATCCGGCAATGGCATTAATCAGGGTGGTTTTACCACTGCCCGAGGGGCCAAACAGGGCGGTGATGCCCGGTTGTTCCACCTTGAACTGCGCCTGTAAATCAAGGGTTCCGGCTTGATGGCGAATGTTAATCTTCAGGCTCATGGGCGGACCTGCCCGGTCAGTTTCTGGCGGATGCCGCGCATGGCCATTTCCGAAATAACCAGCCCGAACAGGGCCAGCCCGATGGACAGGGCGGCAAGCCGTGCGGCCGCCAGTTCGCCCCCCGGTGTTTGAATGGCGGTATAAATTGCCAGCGGCAGGGTGCGGGTTTCGCCGGGAATGTTCGAGACAAAGGTAATAATCGCGCCAAATTCGCCCAGACTGGCACTAAAGGCGGTGATCGCCCCGGCAATGATGCCGGGCAGGGCCAGGGGCAGGGTAATGTTAATAAACCGGTCAAACGGCCCGGCCCCCAGCGTTTCGGCCGCCTGATGCAGGCCGGGATCCATATTTTCCAGCGCAATGCGTATGGCACGGACCTGAAAGGGGAAGCTGACAATACCTGCCGCCAGGGCGGCCCCGCCCCAGCTAAAGACCAGGCGAATATCAAATGTATGAAGCAGCCATGCCCCAATCGGCGCACGGGTGCCAAAACTGATCAGCAGCAAATACCCCATCACCACTGGCGGCAGGATCAGCGGCAGATGCACAATGGCATCAAGCAGAAACCGGCCGGGAAATCGCCCGAATGTCAGCGCGCTTGCCGCCAGGATGGCAAAGGGCAGGGCCCCTGCCACGGCGACAGCGGCAATTTTCAGGCTTAACAGCAGGGCATCAATTTCGGCGGGCGACAGCGTCATGGGGGAGGGGGCCTGTTACTTGCTGATCGGGTCGTCGTTATTATTGGGGCAGGGTAAAACCATATTGGCCGAAAATGGCGCGTGCATCAGGTGATTTTAAAAAATCCAGCAGGCGGGTGGATGCCGGGTTTTTCATATCCTTCATCACCGCAACCGGATAGGTGATGGCAGGATGGCTGTTTGCCGGGAAAGTCGCAATGATTTTAACGCCCTTGCTGATGGCGGCATCGGTGCCATAAACAATGCCAAGCGGGCTTTCGCCGTGTTCCACCAGGGCAAGGGCGGCACGAACATTATCGGCGCGTGCCAGGCGGGATTCGGTTTTTTCCCACATGCCGAGCTTTCCCAGTGCCTGTTTACCGTAAATACCGGCTGGCACATGGTCCGGGTCGCCCATTGCAATGCGGTCATCCTTGCCAATCAGGCGGGTCAAATCGCTTTTGGTATCCAGCGTTATATTGCTCAGTTTGCTGTCTTTCGGGGCAATCAAAACCAGTGAATTTCCCAAAAGGTCGCGGCGGGTGCCTGCCTCCAGCAGGTCCTGTTCTGACAGCCAGTCCATCCATTTTTCATTGGCGGAAACAAAAATTTCTGCCGGGCCGCCCGCCGCAATCTGGCGTGCCAGGGTGGATGAACTGGCAAATGACAGGCGCACATTATCGTCCGGGTTTTGTTGTTCATAGGCTTTGGCAACATCACCCATCGCGTCTGTCAGGCTGGCAGCGGCAAAAACGGTGATGTCCCTGGCTTGGGCAAAGGCGGGCATCATGAAAAGACCAATTCCTGCTGCCAGGCACAGCAGGGGGCGGGGCAAAGGGCTGAACATAGGGGGCTCCGGTTATCACTAAATCACCTATCGCTATATTTCATTGGATATAGCGATAGGTCAAGCAACCATTGCGTTATGCGGGGTGCGAACCGGGCAGGTAGGGATGGAACGGGGCAGCGCGTTTTAATTCTGGCAGGCAGCCGTCAGGGCCGGGTCATTATTTGCCAGCGGATCCATTTTAATGTCACCCTGCGGAAAGCCGTTATCATCAAGGTTTGTCGCGGGCGTAATGAAACCGGCCTGCTTGCTGTCACAGTCAATCAGCCGGGTTGTTGCCATCGCCGGATGGCCCTTTTGCAAATACACGGTGGTGATTTGCTTTTGCGCCGGATTCTGCGGGTTGGGAACATTTTTACCGGCATCTATCGCGGTAAAGCGATTTATGGGCGGGCTGATCAGCGTCCAGGGTTTATAGGGCGTGTTGGCGGTAAGTGTTTCGGTGACAATGACATTATCGGGCAGGCGGGCCGATATGCGCCCAAACCAGCTATAATCATCCCAGATCATATAGCCAAACATGCCAAGGGCGGCGGTGAGCGGGATCAGATATTTCGGGGCCTTGCGCCCGGTCAGCCGAAATCCGAGCATAACAATGCCAGCGCAGGCAAAGCCGACCACGATGGTGGTAAAAATAAAGACAAACATGGTCTGTGGTTCCTGCGGTTGCGGTCGCTTGCGCGCGTAAATGCTGTAAATGACTTAGCGCAGGACACGATCCAGCTCAAGTTCGCCTTTCGGATCACGCTTGTCGATCTGGGCCAAAAAAAGTTCGGCCGTGGCAATGGCGTCGGTTAGGGCATTGTGGGCCCGATAGGGCGGTAAATTATGGGCCTTGCGCAGGTTTTGCAGTTTTAGCGCCCCGCTTTTGAGCGGCGTGCCCTGGCGGTGAATATCGCGCAGACCCAAAACCAGCGTATCCACAGTTGGCATTTGCAGCGAGGCCCCATAAAGCCTTTTGCACGCTCTTCCTAAAAATCCCAGTTCAATCGGGGCATGATGTGCCAGCAAAACCCGCCCGGCCAGTATCGGCAAAAGCTGACGCAGGATCTCATCGATATCGGGCGCATTTTCCAGATGACTATCAAGAATCCCGTGCACAACAGCCGAACTTTCGCGCACGTCCCGGTTGGGGCGCACCAGCGTGTGATATGCACTGGATAAATCCACCCCGCGATTACGCACCACCACCCAGCCGATGCTGATAATGGCATCCTTTTTCGGATGAAGGCCGGTGGTTTCCAGGTCAACCGCGACAAATTCCACATCGGAAACCGGTTTTTCCGGGTCAACCGGCGGAATGTCGTAAAATTGCGCCAGCGGGCCCCTGGCACGGTTGCGGTTCCAGCGCCGGTAAAACTGGCTGTCCTTTAGTTTTTCCTGAAGACCCATATTCTATCCTGCATTGCTATGTCGCTCAAATGTGCCGTGCCTGTCAGGTGCCGCTTTTGCCAAAGCTGCTTTCAAGTGCGGATTGCAGTGTTTTGATCACGTTAAACGCATCCTTGAGGTGGCTTCGCTCGAAGGCGGAAAGGCTCTCGGGATGTAAAAAGTTGTCCGGCCGTTGACCATCGCGGATTTGCGCGACCTGGTGTTTTAAGCGGGTAATGCTGATGAACTCATAGGCATCCATCAAATCGCGCGCACCCTGCGCGCTGATCGAACTGGTATGCAGGGCAGCCTGCAGGCGGGCAGTGGTATTCACCGCCGCAATGCCATTGCCCAGCGCGTGAATGCGGGCAATATCAACAATCGGCACCACGCCACTATGTTTCATATCCAGGGTGCGGTCATGCTCGCCTCCCCGGATCATGACGAAATTGCGGAAAAACCCCAACGGCACCTGATGGCTTTGCGCATTGCCGACCATAAAGGCCAGGAAAATCCGGTTACCCGATGCCAGCCTTAGAATTTCGCGGTGCAATTGCGCGTAAAGATCGGTTTTGCCGTAAATCGGCCGCAGGTCAAACCAGACCGAACACAGCATTAAGGCCTTGGGTTCCGGGCTTTGGATCCAGGTGGTGAAATACCGTTGCCATGTTGCGACGGGCTGGCGCCATTTTTCGGTTTTCGCCATCATCTCGCCGGGGCAGTAAACGTAACCGGCCTCGTTTAAACCATCACAGACGAATTCCGCCAGATTGCGGAAATAGTCACCATGCAGGGCAGGGTCATAGGTATCATCCAGCATCAGGCAGTTATCCTGGTCTGAAATGGCGGTTTGTTCCTGCCGCCCCTGCGAGCCACCTGCCAGCCACACATAGGGCACGGGCGGGGGACCAAATTTCTGTTCGCCCAGTTCCAGTAACCGCGAGGTCACGGTATCGGCCAGCGTGGTCACGATATGTCCGGCATTTTGCGATGTGGCCCCGGCATCAATCAACTGGCGCAGCAGTTCGGGAATTTGCGCAATCACACCGGCCATATCGGCAGGGTTGTCCATTTTGCTGATTTGACCGGCCATATAAACCGCCGACAGCGACTGACGCATCAACAGGTTGGTGGTGGTAATAACGCCAACCGGCGTATCCGCCCCCGGGGCCACCACCGGCAAATGGCGGATGTTGTGGCGTGTCATGGTCAGCAGGGCATCAAAGGCATAGGCGTCGGGCGCAATCGAGATGGGGTTGGGTGTCATCACGGCAGATACGGGTGTTGCGTAATCCAGCCCCTGTGCCACCACGCGGTTGCGCAGGTCGCGGTCCGTAACAATTCCGGCAATTTTGCCCGCTTCGTCCGTCAGCAACAGGCAGGAAACCCGTTCCTTGCTCATATGCTGCCCGGTTTCCAGCAGCGTTGCGCTTTGCGGCAGGCTGACCACATCACGGCCAATCAGGTTTTTGACCTGAAGGCTCATCAGTTTGAGCTGGTCTTCGTCGCGGGCTTCGGCCATTTGCATACCGCCGCGCAGGCGTGCCCCGCCCATCAATTCAAAGAAATAGGCAAATTGCGGGTGCTGGCGGGCCAGGTCGTGAAAATCGCTTTCGGGCAGTTGGTACACCAGGGTGTCTTCAATCGCGGTAATGCGGTTGGCCGCCTTGCCGCCGCGAAACATGGCGCGCACGCCAAAACATTCCCCTTCGGACAGGCGGGCGAGCAACTGGCCGTCTGGCGATTGGGTTTCAACCGCACCGGTACGCACAATGTGCAAATGCAGGCAGGTAATATCGGGTTGTAAAATGACCGACCCCTTGCGGAAATACCGTGCCGTCAGGCGCGCCGGGATTTTGTCCAGCGCGCTACCCGGCAGCAGGTCAAACGGGTGATGGGCGGCTAAAAAATCGCGAATGTCTTTTAACTCTAGGCTCATGTTATTCCCCGGTTGCAAAGGATCGGGCAGGTTGCCGGAAGGTGTGTCATCTTCCGGGCATTCACCCTAACGCAAAGACCCCCGCATGTCTTTGACATCGCGGGGGTCCTGTTCATTTTGGCTGATATTTTTTCAACCTGAATGGATATTGCCGGTTTTAATGGTCAACGGCAGCCCCGGCCCCTTTGGGGATACGGATCTGTTCAACCATGTCCTGAATATGCAGTGGGGGTTCTGCCGTTATTTTGGAAACGGCAAAGGCCACAATGAAATTCAGCAACATACCAACCGCACCAATACCTTCCGGTGAAATGCCAAACAGCCAGTTATCGGCGGTATTGGCAATCAGCGGGGTAATGAAAACACCCTTGTAGGTGATGATATAGCTCATCGTGAAAACAAGCCCGGTCAGCATCCCGGCAATGGCGCCTTCACGGTTCACCTTCTTGGAGAAAATCCCCATGATAATGACCGGGAACAGTGATGCCGCGGCCAGACCAAAGGCAAAGGCCACCACCTGTGCAACAAAGCCCGGCGGGTTATAACCCAGATACCCGGCAATGCCGATGGCAACAGCAGCAGCAATACGGCCCGTCATCAGTTCCTGCTTTTCGGTCATATCCGGTGTGAAAGTACCTTTCAAAAGGTCATGCGAGATACTTGATGAAATCACCAGAAGCAGGCCCGCCGCCGTTGACAGGGCCGCGGCAATACCACCGGCCGCCACCAGGGCGATCACCCAGTTGGGAAGCTGGGCAATTTCCGGGTTGGCCAGCACCATAATGTCGTTGTCGACCTTCAACTCGTTGCCTTTCCAGCCATATTGTTCGGCCTTGGCGGCAAAGGCGGCATTGGCATCGTTGTAATACTGGATGCGGCCATCGCCGTTTTTGTCGTCAAAGGCCAGAAGGCCGGTGCTTTCCCAGCGTTTCATCCATTCCGGGCGGTCTTCAAATACCAGGTTGCCATCGGGAGATCCCACCGGGCCGGTTTGCACCGTTTCGGTAAGGTTCAGGCGGGCCATTGCACCCACGGCCGGGGCGGTGGTGTAAAGAATGGCAATAAAAACCAGTGCCCAACCGGCAGACGAGCGGGCATCACGCACCTTTGGTACGGTAAAGAACCGCACGATAACGTGCGGCAAGCCCGCCGTGCCGACCATCAGCGCCAGGGTAATGGCGAAGATGTCGATCGTGGATTTGCTGGTGGTGGTATATTCCAGGAAACCCAGTTCGGTCACAACCTGGTTCAGGCGATCCAGCATATATTCGCCGGTGCCATTTACCGTGGACCCAAAGGCAAGCTGCGGGATCGGATTGCCGGTCAACTGAAAGGCAATGAAAATCGCCGGGACAGTATAGGCCACAATTAGCACGCAATATTGTGCCACCTGGGTGTAGGTCACACCCTTCATGCCGCCCAGCACGGCATAAACAAACACAATGCCCATGCCAACAATCAGGCCGGTCAGAAGGTCAACTTCCAGGAAGCGCGAAAACACAATGCCAACACCGCGCATCTGGCCCGCGACATAGGTAAAGGAAATGAAGATCAGGCAAATCACCGCAACGATACGGGCGGTTCTGGAATAGAAACGGTCGCCGATGAATTCCGGCACGGTAAATTTGCCATATTTGCGCAAATAGGGTGCGAGCAACATCGCCAGCAGGCAATACCCGCCGGTCCAGCCCATGAGGTAAACCGAACCGCCATAGCCCAGAAACGCAATCAGACCGGCCATCGAAATGAACGATGCCGCCGACATCCAGTCCGCCGCCGTTGCCATGCCGTTGACAACCGGGTTCACCCCGGAACCGGCCACGTAAAATTCGCCAGTCGTGCTGGCCTTTGCCCAAATGGCAATACCGATATAAAGCGCGAAGCTCAAGCCCACGGCAATATATGTAAGGGTCGTAAGATCCATGTAAATGCTCCCCAATACAAATGGCCTGCGTGGGCCTATTCGTCTTCCCGGACGTTGAATTCACGGTCCAGCTTGTTCATCTGCCAGACATAAACGAAGATCAGGGCCACAAAGACATAGATCGACCCTTGCTGGGCAAACCAGAAACCAAGCTGGAAACCGGCAATCGAAATCGTATTGAGGGCATCGACAAACAGAATGCCGCAGCCATATGAGACCGCAAACCAGATGACCAGCAGGGTCAGCACCAGTTTGACGTTGCGTCTCCAGTATTCAGCGCCGGATTTTTCTTCCATTGCGCGTCTCCTTCCTCGGATATGAACCGTCCCGTGCCGGGTTGGGTAATATTGTTATTGATCACCCGGACTTTTAAAAATGCAGTGCCTGATCGCGCAGGTTGCACGCTGCACCATCCTGTTTTCCTACCAGCTTTATGTGCTGATCAGGAACTAACCCTTAGTCGAATGACTTGGAGGGATAATAGGCTTCATTCGAGAAAGTTGTTTTTAAACAGATGGTTGCGTGAGCGTATGGTGGCTTGCAACAGGGCGGGATTCGACTAAAGTCGTGCAAGGTCAGTGCCGCCAGACGCCCCTTGCAGGCTTTTTCGTCGCGTGTGGTTGCACATCGGGCCATTCATGCCAGATCAGATGGAACCGCGATTGTCCCCGATCCCTGCCGATCCCTGAAATGCGGCTGCACATCGCATCATGGCCGTTATCGGGGGGAAATTGCCGGTTTTGGTTCTTTGCCGTTGTTTGTAAGGGGCAGCTCGGTTACAAACGGCGCACAATATTTGCCCCGCAATTATGGGGCGCGGTTCATTTTGGATGGGGAATTTAATGGCATCCTATCAGTATATCTACGTCATGAAGGACCTGACCAAGATCCTTCCGGGTGGTCGCGAACTTTTCAAGGGCATTACGCTGTCCTTCCTGCCGGGCGTTAAAATCGGTGTTCTCGGGAATAACGGTGCCGGTAAATCGACGCTGCTTAAAATCATGGCGGGCATCGAAAAGGATTACGCCGGTGAAGCATGGCCGGCAGAGGGTGTGAATGTCGGCTACCTTGAACAGGAACCGCAACTGGACCCGGCAAAAGACGTTTTGGGCAACGTGATGGAAGGGTGCGGGCAGATCGTTGACGATCTGGCGCGTTTCAACGACATCAGTGCCAAATTCGCCGAACCGATGACCGACGATGAAATGAACGATCTGCTGGCCGAGCAGGGCGAACTTCAGGAACGCATTGATGCCGCCAATGGCTGGGATCTGGAGCGGACGCTGGAAATTGCGATGGATGCCCTGCGTTGCCCGCCCAAAGATGCCGACGTGACCAAGCTTTCAGGTGGTGAACGTCGCCGCGTCGCACTTTGCCGTCTGCTTCTGGCCAAGCCGGACATTCTGCTGCTTGACGAACCGACCAACCATCTTGACGCTGAATCCGTTGCCTGGCTTGAACGCCACCTCGAGGACTATCAGGGCACTGTTATTCTGGTTACTCACGATCGTTACTTCCTCGATAACGTGACCGGCTGGATCCTTGAGCTCGACCGTGGTCAGGGCATCCCGTATGAGGGCAACTATTCATCCTGGCTTGAACAGAAACAGAAGCGTCTGGCGCAGGAAGCCCGTCAGGAAGGCAACCGTCAAAAGCAGCTGGCTTCGGAACTGGACTGGATTCGTCAGAACCCGAAAGGCCGTCAGGCGAAATCCAAGGCCCGTGTTCGTGCCTATGATGATCTTGTTGCAGAAGCCGCAAAGGCCGTGCCGGATTCGACCAAGATCGTTATTCCGGTGTCCGAGCGTCTGGGCAATGAAGTGATCACCGCCGAAGGCCTGACCAAGGCATTTGATGACAAACTTCTGTTTGAAAACCTTGATTTCCGCCTGCCGCCCGGGGGTATCGTGGGTGTGATCGGTCCGAACGGGGCGGGTAAAACCACGCTGTTCAAAATGCTGACCGGTGCCGAAACCCCGGATGCCGGAACGCTTAAGGTCGGTGAGACCGTCAAGATGGGCTATGTTGATCAGTCGCGTGACTCGCTTGATCCGAATAAGACCGTCTGGCAGGAAGTGTCCGATGGCCTCGACGAGATCCTTCTGGGCAAACGTCCGATGAGCTCGCGCGCCTATGTGTCGCAGTTCGCCTTCAAAGGGGCCGACCAGCAGAAAAAAGTCGGTCAGCTTTCAGGTGGCGAGCGTAACCGCGTCCACCTTGCCAAGATGCTGAAATCGGGCGCAAACGTTCTGCTGCTTGACGAACCGACCAACGATCTTGACGTTGATACATTGCGTGCCCTTGAAGAAGGTCTGCTGGAATTTGCCGGTTGTGCTGTGGTTATCTCGCACGATCGTTTCTTCCTTGACCGTATCGCCACCCACATCCTGGCCTATGAAGGCAATTCGCATGTCGAATGGTTTGAAGGCAACTATCAGGAATATGAAGCCGATTACAAACGCCGTTACGGTGAAGAGGCCACCCGCCCGCACCGCATCAAATACAAACCGCTGACCCGCGGTTAATAAGGGCGTTCATCGCTGCTGTGATCAGATCAGGGCCATCCGGGGTTTCCGGGTGGCCCTTTTTGCTGCCCGGCATTTGCCATTTTTTTACGCCATGAGGTCATTCTGGTTATGATGACTGGCAGGTTTTGGGTGCAAATCGTTTCAGATGATAGACAGCTTGAACGTGCCCGGGACTGGGCGCAACGGTTTCACGCAGGCCAGGTGGATAAGCTGGGCCGTCCCTATATTGACCATGTAAGCGATGTGGCACAAAGGGCCAGTCTGCATGGGCATGAGGCCGAAATCGTTGCCTGGCTACATGATATTGTCGAGGATACACCCGTTACACTGGCCGAAATTGAAGAAACCTTCGGGCAGACCATTCGCGAGGGCGTGGAAGGCATGACGCGGCGGGCGGGCGAAGACTATTTTGACGATTACCTGCCCCGTTTGCAGCACAACGCCCTGGCCCGTATCGTGAAGCTGGCCGATATGCAGCACAATATGGCGAAGCTTGACGATTTGTGCGCGGTAAATCCTGAGGATGCCAAGCGTCTTGCGGAAAAATATGCGCGGGCAATGGCGTTTTTAACCGGCGCGGTTATCCATACAGGCTCGCAAACATAAAGCACCCTTTCCCCCGATGGCTGATGTGCCCGGTGTTGCCGGGTAAAAGAAAACGGCGGTCCGTCTGAACCGCCGTTTGATCAGGATATTTCAGGTTAATGCCTGCCTGTTTTAGAAATTCCAGCTCGCCTTCAGGGTTGCCGTCTGGCTTTGATAGCCGGGGCGTAATTCACCATCATATTCCAGTCGAATATCCGTGCTGTCCGTTGCGGCCAGCGACAGGGCAGCACCGATATGCACGCCGTCGGACGGCAGGCCTTCGGTTTCAACCGAATAGGCAGCACCACCGATTTGCCCGGTCGATGTCTGGGCGCTATCGGTATAGTCATGCACCCATGCTGCCGAAATTTCCGGGGTCAGCATGCCATAGGCGGTATCAAACTGCCATTGTGCGCGTGTGCCAAGTTCCTGGGTCACAACATCGCTGTTTTGCGCATCAACCGACAGATTGGCCGATCCGGCCCCGGTTTCGTCATAGGACTCGTTGCGGGCATGGATCCAGCGCAGGCTGGCAAAGGGCGTAAGGGTGGTATTGGCGCCGACGGAAAAATCATACCCGGCCCGGGCGCGCGCCATATATTGCTGGCCGTCATAATCGGCACTGGCGGTCTGGCCAAGGAAAGAAACATTGCGCTTCTGGTCAAAATGGTTCCAGCCCATTCCGGCCTGTCCATCAAGGGCCAAACGTCCCAGCCGATAGGTGCTGTAGGCGGTCAGTTGGTAACTGTCCAGACGCTGGGTTGAGCCGCTGGAATCGTTGCTGCCATCGGTCCAGGATCGCAGCCAGCTCAGCGCGACACCGCCCAGCAGGTTCGGGGTGATCAAATGGTCAAAGCCCGATGTCAGGCCGAAACTTTTGCTGGTAAAGCCATCATTGTCCGAACTTCCCGCCAAATGGGATGATCCACCCAGGAACTGGCCCCAAAGCGCACTATGTGCGGTGTCATTCCCGGCAGCCTTGCCCGTCCCGGCATAGGCCCCGCCATCGCCGCCCATCACCAGTTGCTGGTGGGCATCCACCGCACCCAGCACAATCGAGGTTGCCTGGGCCGACATTTGCAGGGTGTTGGCGGCATTGGCCGGGGCCAACTGCTTGATCGCGGCCCCCTTTTGCTGTTCGGTGGGCAGGCTGTCAATCACGGCAAGAACATTGCTTTGGAAGGCCTGCGCCTGAGGCGTGGTTTCACCGTTCAGTTTGTCAAGCACACTGCCCAGCGAGGATGCAACCCCGCCCGTGGCTTGCCCGACCGGGCTATATTTGCCTGATCCGCTGGAATCAGCAGTCAGTTTTACGACCAGATTACCGCCATTATTCTCGGTCGTTGTCGCGGTCAGCCCGTTGGTACCTGTAACCGAAATAGATGTGATGCTGGTATCGCCACTTTCATCACCAACGCTAACAATCGTGTAGGTATCACCAACTTGCAGGTTACTGCCCTGAAGCACCAGTGTGGTATTGCTGATATTGGCCTGGCCGGAAACATCAAGGGCACCATGGCTGCCGCTAGTGATGGAGGACACCAGCCCGCCGCCGGTTTGGGTATAGTCGCCGGTGATCGAAATGCTATTGGACAGTTTGATCGTCGCGTTATTGACCTGAACCTTGTGGCCGGTGACGTTCACATTGTTATTCAGCCAAATAAAGCCACTATTGAATGTCAGATCGGCATTGTTATGGCTGATTGATCCTACATTGCTGCTCACGGAGCCACCTGACTCTCCGGTAAACAGCCCATAGGAGGATGACGAATCACCGCCCGAAATGGTCATGCCAGTCGTGCCGTTATTGCTGATGTTACCTGCAATCGTGCCGCTATTGGTGATAGCACCTAAGCTTGCGTTTGTGTTGGTCGATATCGCAGTGGGCGCAACAATCGTTCCAGTGTTGTTGATGTTACTTACATTTGCGGTGCCGTTGAGGGAAACGCCAGCAGAACCAGCCCTGATGGTACCATTATTGGTGATTGTACCAATAGACGCGCTACTGGCCGATATGCCTGTTGACCCACTGGAAATCAGTCCGGTCGATCCGTTGGTGATTCCTGTGATAGTGGCGTTAGGGCCAACCGATACTGCCGAAAAAACGGTTGCGCCAGAGGCCGCTATCGTTCCGTTATTGGCGAGTAATCCGGCTGACGCGCCGGATATGGACACGCCGGGGTTGCTGGCACCTGATAGGGTAACCCCGCTATTGACAATAAGATCGCCTCCTGTCCAATTGACACAATCCAAGTTGGCGAGAACTGTCCCCCCTGATGTGGACAAGCAGCTAGCTGCTTGCGCAGATGGCACGATTGACGGTGCCAGATTTAAGGCAAGCACCGAGGCACCGAGTAGTAAGCGTTTGTGGATCATGCTATATCCCCATATGTAGCATAAAACGCCTTAAACAGCCGAACGACCTGATTGTAAAATTCAACGCGAAATTCCACTTGGCGCGTGCAGCCTGATGCTTTCTAGCGTTTTGGTAGTAGATTGATCGTATAAATATCAGAAGTTTGGTTTTTATACTATAATAATAGAATCTGACATTTTCTGACAAATCAGTCTTTTAAACGCTGTTTTGCAGTCTTGAAACTTGACGGAAGAGGAAAGCTGCGGAGCAGGGGACTGGGGTACAGGCGAGGACTATTTTGATGCCCTGTTTGGCACAAAATGCTACGCCAGGAACGGGCATAATGGTGCCAATTAAGACAAATTGCTTTAATTGGCCGTGCCAAAAATAAAGGCCCGCAGGCATAAACCGGCGGACCTTTTGGTGAATTGGCAAGATGATTTTCTTGACGCCACAGGACGCCCTCGGAGATCAGTTCTCGCCGATTTTTTGTTTCAGCATGTCGGTCAGGGCCTGAACCTTGCCGCCATTGTTCTGGATCACGGACGCGAATTCGTCGCGCTGGGTGATCCCCATGCTAATACCTTCGATGGTGACATCGATGATGCGCAAATTGCCGTCAAATTCCCGCAGGCGCCAAACGATTTTGACAGGCGGTCCGTCCGGGCGGATGACCTGGGAATTGACAAAAATGTCTTTGTTGTTTTCGGTGTAATCGCCAACAACAAACTTTTCGCCATCAAAATCCTTGAATTTGCTGGCATAGTTGAGCGCGAGATATTTCTGGAGCAGATCGGCAAAATTGGCCAGTTCCTGGTCTGAAAGGCTGCGCCAGTAACGCCCGAGAACAAAACGGGCCACCTGGTCCATTTTGAAATATTTGTCCATCAAATTGACAAAGCGTTCCTTGCGGTCGTTATCGTCAATTTTTTTGCCAGCCAGTTCGGAAATGGCCTCGTCACCCAGCGAGCGGATAAAATCGCTGGGATTTTGGGCTGCGGCAATTTCCTTAACCTGCTGCGGGCCAGCAGTATGTGTTGCCGCCACGGCACCCTGGCCGAAGGGAATGGCAACACCTGCCGAGGCCATCATCAGACCGGCAATCAAAAAGCGTCCATGTATGTGTTTCATTTGTCTCCTGCCGGGGCATCTTGATCGTCGAAATCAAACGAAGCATTCATGGCATTATTTTGGCCGTCATTCATGACCGGGCCACCATTGCGGATGACACTGTTGCGGTGCTGCCGGTAAAGGCTGCGCAATGCCGCATAGTAATCCAGCGACGTTTGTTTGAGCTGTTCAAGGTTGTCATTGTTGCGGTAGCGAAAGTCAACCGCACCGGCAACTGTTCCCCCGTAATAGGCCGCAGCGACCTTGTCGCTGTTATCCGCGCCATATGTGAACGGATTCATCAGATAGTCAGTGACCATGCCCGTCGTATCGCGCAGGTTGGACGGACCAAATAGCGGCAATACGATATAAGGACCCGCACCGACCCCGTAATGCCCCAGAGTCTGGCCGAAATCTTCGTCGCGATAGGGAATGCCAAATTCGGTTGCGACGTCGTTAAAGCCCAGCAGACCAATGGTGGAGTTGACAATAAAACGCTGGAACGACGCTGCTGCCTGATCAGGATCGCCCTGGAACAGGGCATTGATTGCGTTAATCGGTTCGCCAAGGTTATTGGCAAAGCTTCTGACCGAATTTTTCACCGGCTGTGGTGCAATATCGCCATACCACATGGCCGCCGGATACAGGATCAGGAAATCGACAGCACCATTTACATTGTGCACCACCCGATTCACAGGTTCGATCGGATCAAAATCGGTTTGGTCCTGTGCCGGCTGAGTCGATGCACAGGCTGCCAAAACGGACAGAGACGCCCCAACACAAAGTGCCCGTATATTTTTCAGATTCATTTTTTTCGCCAACGGTTTACAAATCCATTTTCAAGGTCCCCGACTGTATCCCCGGATACAGATTTAAACCGGATTGCTGGTATTGGAACCCCGCCGGTCATCAAACCTGCATCCTGCGATACCGCATATGCCCCGTATATCATGTGGTTAGCATATGAAGGTTTTAAATGCCAGTCAGCAAAAGAGAGATAAGGAGACTATCCTCATGGCTGTGGTAATTAAGTCACATCATCGGTGAGGAGATGCGCTTTTTGCTTGAATAAATATAAATATATCTTTATATGTGCATGAGAAACCGGGAGGGTGATCATGGAACAGGTTCTGGCAGGATTGCGCGCCGCCGCAGAAGCCACACGATTGCGGCTATTGGCAATTTGCGCGGAATGCGAACTGACGGTCAGCGAAATCACGCAGATTATCGGGCAAAGCCAGCCTCGTGTGTCGCGGCACCTTAAACTGCTGTGCGAGGCAGGGCTGTTGGTACGTTTCCGCGAAGGAACCTGGGTTTTTTATCGCACCCCGCATAGTGGCCCGGGGGCTGAGCTGGTGGCGCCTGTTTTAAACCTGCTGCCGCGCGATGATGAAGTGCTGTTGCTGGATCGTACCCGCCTGGATCAGGTGAAAAAGCAGCGTGAACAGGTTGCCACCGAATATTTTCGCGCCAATGCCGGTGAATGGGATACCATCCGGTCCCTGCATGTTGACGAGGCCGAGGTGGAAGCCGCCCTTCTGAACACACTTGGCAATCTTGAAGGCAAGCGTATTCTTGATATTGGCACCGGTACGGGCCGGGTGCTGGAGCTTTTGGGCAAATCCGCCGCCGAAGGGGTGGGCGTTGATATGTCGCGCGAGATGCTGGCCGTGGCGCGTGCCCGCCTGCAACGTGCGGAACTGGCAAATTGCCTGGTGCGCCAGGCCGATATGTATCAATTGCCTTATCCTGATGGCGCCTTTGACGTGATTACCCTGCATCAGGTTTTGCATTATGCCGAGAAGCCCGAAACCGCGATTGCCGAGGCCGCGCGCCTGCTTGCCCCTGGGGGAACCCTGCTGGTGGTTGATTTTGCCCCGCATGACCAGGAAGAGCTGCGCGAACACCATGCCCATCGCCGTCTCGGCTTTGATGACGGGGCGATGAAGGACTGGTTTGCATCCTCCCGGCTGGCGATGGATGACGTGATCAATCTGCCGGGCAAGCCGTTGACGGTGTGTCTGTGGTGCGGCCATGCCGACCGCGGCGCGATCGCCGATCCCGGCACGGGGCAGGCTGCCGAATAGCTGCCCGAGACTTTAACAATACCAGACAGCCCCGGCATCGACTTGATAGGCGGGCTTGAAAATAACGGACGTTGCCTGCAAGGGCATTTGAACACAAGGTAGACGACAATGACGCAATTGCGTGACACCACACATCAAACCGCCGCTAACCGTCGCGATTTGCGGGTTTCCTTTGAATTTTTTCCGCCCAAAACGGAAAAGATGGAAGAAACCATGTGGCGTTCAATCCATCGCCTTGCGCCGCTGGCACCGTCTTTTGTGTCGGTCACATATGGGGCGGGTGGTTCCACGCGGGACCGCACCCACGCCAGTGTGACCCGTATTCAGCGCGAAACCGGTATTCCGGCCGCCGCACATTTGACCTGTGTGGGCCATACCCGGGGCGAGATCGAACGTATTGCACGCACCTATTGGGATGAAGGCATTCGGTCCATTGTGGCCCTGCGCGGTGACTTGCCTGATGCGGGGGACACCTATGTGCCGACCCCGGGTGGTTATGATTATGCCGTTGACCTGGTTGGCGGGCTTAAAAAAATTGCCGATTTTGATATTTCGGTTTCAGCTTATCCCGAAACGCATCCCGATGCGCCAAGTGCCGATTTTGAAATTGAGTATCTGAAACGCAAATTTGATGCCGGGGCTGATCGCGCGATTACCCAGTTCTTTTTTGACAACGAGGTTTTCCTGCGTTTTCGCGATAAATGTGCCAAGGCTGGCATCAGTGCACCGATTGTCCCGGGTATTCTGCCTGTCACCAATTTCGCCTCGCTTCTTAAATTTGCCGGGATGTGCGGTGCCAATGTACCGGCACGCCTGCATCACCGGTTTGACGGGCTGGACGATGACCCCGATACCCGCCGCATGGTCGCCTTTCACGAGGCCATCTCCCAGGTGGAAGGGCTGATTGCCGAAGGGGTAACGGATTTTCATTTCTATACCCTGAACCGGGCCGAACTGACCTATGCGATATGCCATGCGCTGGGCATTCGCGCCAAACAGGTTGCTCTCTCTGCCTGAGAAACCGATATATAAGGCGCCTTTGCGCCGCTATGATACACAGACAGGATATGCCGTCATGACTGATCGCCAGAAACGTATTGCCCTGCTTAAAGAGCGCGCCGAAAAGAAAATCCTGATTCTGGATGGCGCAATGGGCACCATGATCCAGAAGCACAAGCTGACTGAGGAAGATTATCGCGGTGAACGCTTTGCCGACTGGAAGCAGGATTTGAAGGGCAATAACGACCTTTTGTCCCTGACCCGGCCAGATATTATCAAGGATATTCATCTGCAATATATTGCCGCCGGGGCCGATTTGAACGGCACCAACACCTTTAGTGCCACCACCATCGCCCAAGCCGATTACGGCATGGAAAGCCTGGCTTATGAAATCAATTATGAAAGTGCCAAACTGGCCCGCCAGGCCTGCGATGAATGGGAAGCCGCCCATCCCGGCGATGTACGTTTTGTCAATGGGGCCATCGGTCCAACCAACCGGACAGCTTCCATCTCGCCCGATGTGAACAATCCCGGCTTTCGCGCCGTAACCTTTGACCAGCTTGCAACCGCCTATAAGGAAGCGGCAAATGGCCTGTTGGATGGCGGGGCGGATACGTTGCTGGTTGAAACCATTTTCGATACGCTAAATGCCAAGGCGGCCCTGTTTGCCATTGCCGAAGTGATCGAGGAACGGGGCGAGGATGTGCCGGTCATGATTTCGGGCACGATCACCGATGCCTCGGGCCGGACCCTTTCAGGTCAGACGACCGAGGCGTTCTATAATTCGGTACGCCATGCCAAGCCGTTTTCGATTGGCCTTAATTGCGCCTTGGGCGCAGCCCAGCTTCGCCCCTATGTGGTTGAACTTTCGCGTGTTGCCGAATGCCGCGTTTCGGTTTATCCCAATGCGGGCCTGCCTAACGAATTTGGCGAATATGACCAGACCGACAGTGAAATGGCCGCCTTGGTCAAGGAATGGGCCGAAAGCGGCCTGATCAATCTTCTGGGCGGGTGCTGCGGGACAACGCCGCCCCATATCAGGGCGATTGCGCAAGCCGTGCAGGATTGTGCCCCGCGCAAAGCGCCCAAACTGACGCCGCATATGCGTCTGTCGGGACTTGAACCGTTTGATGCCGCCTAAGAGCAAAGCCGAGAGAGACTGAGAGAACGATGTCCGAAATATCCAGATTCATCAATATCGGCGAACGCACCAACGTTGCGGGCTCGTTGAAATTCAAGAAGCTGATCGTCGAGGAAAACTACGAAGCAGCCCTTGATGTGGCCCGCGAACAGGTCGAAAACGGTGCCCAGATCATCGACATCAACATGGATGATGCGATGCTTGATGCGGAATCGGCGATGGTGAAGTTCATCAATCTGGTGGCGGCAGAGCCCGACATTGCCCGTGTGCCGATCATGGTGGACAGTTCCAAATGGAACGTGATCGAGGCGGGCCTGAAATGCCTGCAGGGCAAGGGCATCGTTAACTCGATCAGCTTGAAGGAAGGGCCGGAACCTTTTATTCGCCAGGCAAAGCTGTTGCGCCGTTATGGGGCCGCCGTTGTTGTGATGGCCTTTGATGAAAAAGGCCAGGCTGACACGGTGGAACGCAAATTTGAAATTTGCCAGCGCAGCTATCGGGTGCTGGTCGATGAAGTCGGCTTCCCACCCGAAGACATTATTTTCGATCCGAACATTTTTGCCGTCGCCACCGGGATCGAGGAGCACGATAATTACGCTGTTGATTTCATCGAAGCCTGCAAGCTGATCAAGGAAAACCTGCCTTACGCCAAAATTTCCGGCGGGGTTTCCAATGTGTCTTTTTCGTTTAGGGGGAATAACCCGGTACGTGAAGCCATGCACTCGGTATTCCTGTATCATGCCATCAAGGCCGGCATGGATATGGGCATCGTCAATGCCGGGCAGTTGGTGGTGTATGAGGAAATACCGGCCGAACTGCGCGAGCGGGTCGAGGATGTGATCCTGAACCGCCGTTCCGATGCCACCGACCGTTTGCTTGAAGTGGCCGACAAATATAAAGGCACGGGCGGCCCGGAAAAGAAAGCCGACCAGGAATGGCGCAAAAAGCCGGTTAATGAACGCCTGGCCCATGCCCTGATTAATGGTATTGCCGAATTTGTCGAGGAAGATACCGAAGAAGCCCGCCAGCAGGCCGACAAACCCCTTCATGTGATTGAAGGCCCGCTGATGGATGGCATGAACATTGTGGGCGACCTGTTTGGTGCGGGTAAAATGTTTTTGCCCCAGGTGGTGAAATCCGCCCGGGTGATGAAAAAGGCCGTGGCTTATCTGATCCCCTATATCGAGGCAGAGAAAGACGGCAAGCGCGAAAGCAACGGTAAAATCCTGCTCGCCACCGTGAAAGGCGATGTGCACGACATTGGCAAAAATATCGTGGGCGTGGTCCTGCAATGTAACAATTTCGAGGTCATTGACCTTGGCGTGATGGTACCAACCCAAAAGATTATCGAAACCGCCAAGGCGGAAAAGGTTGATATGATCGGCCTTTCCGGGCTGATTACGCCATCGCTGGAAGAAATGACCTTTGTGGCCGCCGAAATGAAACGCGAGGGGCTGGATATTCCGCTTTTGATTGGCGGGGCAACCACATCGAAGGTGCATACCGCTGTCAAAATCGCGCCGAACTATGACAAGGCCGTGGTTTATGTGATTGACGCATCACGCGCCGTGGGTGTTGCCAGCAAGCTGGTTTCCGAAACGCACCGCGACGTCTTTGTCAGCGAATTGCGCAATGAATATCTGGCAATGGCCGAACGCCATGCGGCCCAGCAGTTGCAGAAAAAACGTTTTGCCCTGGCTGATGCACGCGCCAACAAGGCGCAACTGGATTGGGATAACTTCACCCCGGTTGCCCCGGCAAAACCGGGCCTGACGGTGTTTGAGGATTTTGATCTTGCCGAACTGATGAACCGGTTTGACTGGAAACCGTTTTTTGAAACCTGGGAACTGCATGGCCGTTTTCCGGCCATTCTTGATGACGAGGTGGTGGGTGAAACCGCCCGTAACCTTTATGCCGATGCCCAGGCGATGCTGAAACGCATTATCGATGAAAAATGGTTTAAACCGCGCGCTGTTGTTGGCCTGTGGCCGGCCAATTCGGTGGGTGATGATATTGAAATCACCCCGGCACCGGATGGTAACGAACCGATCACCATTCATACCCTGCGCCAGCAGATGTATCGCGAAAACAACAAACGCCCCAATCGCGCCCTGGCCGATTATATTGCGCCCAAAGATAGCGGCAAAACTGATTATATTGGCGGGTTTGTTGTAACGGCCGGGCCGGAGGTTGAGGCCATTTCCAAAAAAATGGAAGCCGAGCATGACGATTATAACGCCATCCTTGTGAAGGCATTGGGCGACCGCTTTGCCGAGGCCTTTGCCGAAACCATGCACGAAAAGGTCCGTCGTGACTTGTGGGGCTATGCCAGCGATGAAAACCTGTCCAACGATGATTTGATCGCCGAAAAATATCAGGGTATCCGCCCGGCACCGGGTTATCCAGCCTGCCCGGACCATACCGAAAAGGGCACGTTGTGGAAATTGCTGGATGCGGAAAAACATACCGGCGTGTCGCTGACGGAAAGTTTCGCCATGACGCCGACCTCATCGGTCAGCGGCCTTTATTTTGCCAACCCGGATGCCAAATATTTTGGTCTTGGCAAAATTGAACGTGACCAGGTGGAGGATTACGCCAAACGCAAGGGGATGGACCTGTCGGTCGCCGAACGCTGGCTGGCCCCGAACCTAAATTATGATCCGGCACGTTGATATAACGATTTGATATAAAACGGAAAATTTAATCCTGCCCTGCACCCCGTCGGCTTTGTCTGGCGGGGTTTTCTTTTTCTTTATATATCACGCTAAGTGTGATATTTTTAAGCGTAATCAGGAGGAAAGCGCTTGAGGGTTTTTCTAAACAAAAGTTTCAGACGCTTTGCCAGAAAAGAAAAAATATCCCATGCCAAGTTGCTTGAAGTGGTTGGAGATGCCAGTCGCGGTATTATTGATGCCGATCTTGGTGGGGGCGTGCTTAAGCAGAGAATAGCACGCCCGGGTGAGGGTAAATCAGGTGGCTATCGGGCCATTATATTTTTCCGTCGTCATGAGCGGACTTTCTTTATTTATGGTTACGCAAAAAAAGACCTCGATAACATAACCGAAGAGGAACAATCCGATTTCAGGAAACTGGCAGGTCACGTTCTCGGTCTTTCAGATGAGACGCTCGTGAAGCTTCTTGAAAAGAAGGATCTTTTTGAAATTACCAAAAGTAAAAATGGTGAACAGGATGACAAACAGAAAAAATCACCGAAGTGATGCGTTTGCCGCCATTCATGAGACCGCCGAGGCGCTTTATGGCGTGGGCGCAATTGACAAGCAGACCATGCGCGAATTTGACGATAGCTGCCTGATGCGTGTTGATGATCTTTCGCCATCCGCTATCAAGGAAATCCGTGAACGGGAAAGCATTTCGCAACCTGTTTTTGCCCGGTATCTTAATGTTAGTCGAAATCTGGTCTCTGACTGGGAACGCGGGGTTAAAAAACCGGGAGGGCCGGCATTAAAGTTGCTGACGATTGTTCAGAAAAAAGGATTAAAGGCGATTGCCTGATATGTCTTCCCCTTCATCCTGTGACGGGCTTCAGGATGAAGGGGGCATGTCGCAAGATTTTAGTGGGTCGGGCGGAATAATCTGCCCTTTTCCGTGATCAGGACAATGATCAGGCACAATCCTCCCAGCGTCAGATAGCCTGTCACGATGGGAATAACCGTGCCGTTGAAGTTTTGGCCGACAATCGTGCCGCACATCACGCCAATCAGGGTGGTGTAAAAGCCAAGCAGCGAGGATGCTGTTCCGGCAATCGCGCCAAGCGGTTCCATTGCCAGTGAATTGAAGTTTGGCATTGTCAGCATGAAGGCGAAATGGGCAATGGTCAGACCAACGCCAAACATCCAAAGTGGTGGCACGCCATCAAAGGCCAGGGCAATCGCCAGATTGACCGCGCCCATTGCGATAAAAACGCACAGGCCGAAATGCGAAAGTTTGTGCATCCCGATTTTGCGCACCAGGCGCGCATTGACGAACGAGGCCACACTCATGGCGGCGGCAACCAGGCCAAATACAACGGGAAACCAGTCGCCCAGCTTGTAAATCGAGGAATCAAAAATCTGTTCGGCCGATCCGATATAGGACATCAGGCAGCCAAAACACAGGCCCATTGCCGTGCCATAGCCCAGTGTCTGGCGTGTGGTTGCCGTAACACGGAAATCCCGCAGGATCCGGCGGATTGAAAGTTTGTGGCGATATTCCGGATGCAGGGTTTCGGGCATGCGCAATTTGTACCAGACCACCAGAATCAGAACCAGCAGCAGCATGAAACCGAAAATAAGATGCCAACTGCCAAAGGACAGGATCAGGCCGCCGCTGGCCGGGGCAAAAACCGGGACAATAATGAACACCATCATCACCAGCGACATCACGCGCGCCATGTCGCGCCCCTCGAAGCAGTCGCGAATGATGGTCAGGGTTAAAATACGCGGGGCGGCAGCGCCCAGCCCCTGAATAAAGCGGGCGATTAGAAGGTGGTCAAAACTGTCGGCAAAAAACGATAGCAGGGTACCGATGGTGTAAATGAACAACCCCAGCATCAGGGTTATTTTGCGGCCATATACATCGGCCAGCGGGCCATAGACAATTTGCATCAGCGAAAAGCCGATCATGAAAATGAACACCAGAAGCTGGATTTCATTGGGATCGGACAGGGCAAAATCCTGCGAGATAGGGCCAAAAGCCGGAAGCAGATTGTCAATGGAAAGCGCGACCATGCCCATTGTCAAAGCCATCAGTGTGATGAATTCGGCAAAAGGCGGTATGGGGCGGGACGTGGATGTTCCCGTCGATTGACTGCTGGTCATTAACTGAAAGTCCTGAAACAAAGGTTTGGGGCACATATGATATGCACCTGATTTGTTTGTAAGAATGGGGCATTGAACAGTCAAAGATCAATGCCGTTTTTGAATGGCTTTAACCATGTGTCACACAGACCGGTACCATTTGGGCAGAAAATGTACAAATTTGGGTCTTCGGTACACAGTCTCCTGACAGATAAATTGACGGTGGCGGATCGGCAATGCGATATACTCGTTAAGGGTGTGAATTTTTAATGCACCCGCATTTTGGGGCAGGGGGTATTTTGGCCGGAAATTCGCTGCGAAATCTGCGTGTTTTTGTGGGGTTGCGTCGTCTTCTGAAAGGCGAACAGCTTGTTCTGTCCATTTTGGCCCTGGTGGTCGGCACCCTGGTCGGGGCAATGGCAATTGTCTTTCGCGAGGGGCTTTTGCAAATTCAGAAGCTGGGCTATGGCTCCTCGGACGAGGCGGTGCATTATTTTCTTAAAACCCTGCCGGCCTGGCATTTGATCCTTGTTCCCACACTGGGCGGGCTTTTGATTGGCCTGTTTATTTATTATTTTATGTCCGAACGGCGATCTTTGGGGGTGGCCGATGTGATTGATGCTGCCGCCTTTCACGATGGCCGCATGTCCGCGCGCAGCGGGATCAAGGCCGCCCTGGTCAATGTGGCCTCTCTGGGCTGCGGGGCGTCATTGGGCCGTGAGGGGCCGGTTGTGCATATGGGGGCCACCATTGGTTCGTGGTTGACCCGTGTTTTGCATTTGCGCCGAAGTGCGGCACGAACCCTTCTGGGCTGCGGGGTGGCATCGGCGGTGGCGGCATCGTTTAATGCGCCGTTGGCCGGGGCCCTTTTTGCCCACGAGGTTGCCCTGGGCCATTATGCCCTAACCGCCTTTGCCCCGATTGTGCTGGCCTCGGTCAGCGGGACCATTTTAACCCGGCTTTATTTCGGGCATGACGTTGCCTTTTTGATCCCCGCCCATGAAATTGCCTCTTTTCTGGAATTTCCCGCCTTTGCCCTGCTCGGCGTTTGTGCCGGTGTGCTGAGCGTTCTGGTGGTGCGATCCGTCGGCTTTACCCAGCAATTCATCCGCGCAGCCCGCATTCCGGTTTGGGGGCGGCCTGCTTTGGCGGGGCTTGCCGTGGGGGTGATGTCGGTGGGATATCCCGAAGTGGTCGGCGTGGGCTATGGCGCGATGAATGATGCGTTATACGAGGTTTATTCCTGGTCGCTGCTAAGCCAGCTTCTGGCGGTAAAGGCGGTCTTGGTGGTGATCTGTCTTGCTTTTGGTTTTGGCGGTGGGGTGTTTAGTCCGGCGCTGTTTTTGGGCGCGATGCTGGGCGGGGCTTTTGGCCTGACGGCAACGGCCGTTCTGCCGGATTTATCCTCCGGTCACGGGGCCTATACGCTGGTGGGCATGGGGGCCGTGGTAGCCGCCATGCTTGGCGCGCCCATTTCCACCACGTTGATTATTTTTGAACTGACTGGTGATTATGAATTGACGATTGCGGTAATGGTGGCATCGGTGATTGCCTCCATGATTGCCGACCATGCCCAGGGCGGGTCGTTTTTTAGCTGGCAGTTGCGCCAGCGCGGGCTAAGCCATCGCTGGGGGCGGGAGGTTAATTTGCTGCGCAGCCTGAAGGTGGGCGATGTGATGTCGCGGCAATTTGCCACCGTTTCGCCCGACGAGCCGATCAGTCGCCTGCGCGAAAAGCTGATCAATGCGCCCTATAGTGAATTGTTCGTGCTCGATGATGCAGGTAAATTGCTGGGCACCATTACCCTGGCCGATTTGCGCCATGCGGCCTTTGACCCCAATATTGGCGATGATGTTACCGCCATCAAACTCGCGCGGGCCAAACCGCCCGCCCTGTGCCGTGAAGACAGCATCGAACATGCCATTCGCCTGATGGAACAGACCGGCGAAGAACACTTGCCGGTGGTTGCCAATACCGAAGACCGGTTGATGATAGGCTTTGTCCATGAAAAGGATGCCATGATGGCCTATAATCGTGCCCTTCTGGAATTGCACGGCGAAGAACGCGGCGATGCCCCGCCAAAATTGTTTTAGAGTTGCCGGGCTGGAACGCGCCTTATAAATCGCACATTCTGGCAGTGAAACATCTGTCGGAAGTTCCCGTTTTGTTGCACATTGGCAAAAGCCATACTGGCCCTGTCTGTTTCGCGTGTTATATATGCTGCCATGACTGATGATCCCTTTGAAATCGACGAATACAGCTCTGCCCCGGACATGCGCCTGGAAAAGGCACCAACACCGGGATACCTGACCACGCTGAATGCGGAACAGCGCGATGCCGTTGCCACGCTGGACGGGCCTTTATTGGTGCTGGCCGGGGCGGGAACGGGCAAAACGCGCGTTTTGACCACGCGCCTGGCCCACCTTTTGGAAACCAAAGGGGGCGCGCCGGAATATCTGCACCCGCAGCAGATTTTAACCGTGACCTTTACCAACCGTGCCGCACGCGAAATGCAGGAACGTGTGGCCGCCACCCTGGGCCGCCCGGTGGAGGGCTGGTGGCTGGGCACCTTCCATTCACTGGCCGCCCGTTTGTTGCGCCGCCATGCCGAACTGGTGGGGTTAAAATCGAACTTCACGATTCTCGATACCGATGACCAGATCCGCCTGCTCAAGCAGATCATGGAAGCCGAGCAGATTGATGTAAAAAAATGGCCCGCCAAACAATTGATGGGGATCATTCAACGCTGGAAAGACAAGGGCTTAACGCCGGATCGTGCGAGCGAGGGCATGGAATTTGCCAATGGGTATGCCCAGCAGCTTTACCGCATTTATCAGGAACGTTTGACGGTTCTGAATGCCGCCGATTTTGGCGATTTATTGCTGCACTGCCTGACGATTTTCCAAAAGCATCCCGAAGTGCTGCGCCAGTATCAGCAAACATTTCGCTATATTCTGGTTGATGAATATCAGGATACCAACGTCGCCCAGTATTTGTGGCTGCGCGCAATGGCGATGGTTCATCGCAATATTTGCTGTGTTGGCGATGATGACCAGGCGATCTATAGCTGGCGCGGGGCGGAAGTTGGCAACATCCTGCGTTTTGAAACCGATTTTCCTGGGGCCCATGTGGTGCGACTGGAACAGAACTATCGCTCCACACCGCATATTCTGGCCGCGGCATCACAATTGATTGCCCATAATTCCGGCCGTTTGGGCAAGGAACTCTGGACCGAAATTGATGCGGGCGACAAGGTCCAGGTCAAGGGCGTGTGGGATGGTGAATCCGAAGCACGCCTTGTGGGCGAGGATATTGAAGCCCTGCAAAGCAAGGGAATCCGGGCGTCGCAAATTGCCATTCTGGTCCGGGCCGGGTTTCAGACCCGCGAATTTGAAGAACGCATGATCACGCTGGGTGTACCCTATCGTGTGGTTGGCGGCGCACGGTTTTATGAACGCCAGGAAATTCGCGATGCTATCGCCTATATCCGCCTGATTGCCCAGCCCGATGACAGCCTGGCCTTTGAACGTATTGTCAATGTACCCAGGCGCGGCGTGGGCAAGGTTGCCTTGCAAACCCTGCATCAATATTCGCGCGATCAATCGGTGTCACTGCCGCGTGCAACGCGGGAGCTGATTGATACCGAGGAACTGAAGCCCAAGCTGCGCAAGGATTTGTCGGTTTTTCTGGCCGATTTTGACCGCTGGCGCGCGCTATTGGCGGAAAAAAGCCATGTCGAGGTTTTGGAAATCGTCCTTGATGAAAGCGGTTATACCGATATGTGGCGGGCATCAAAGGAAATTGATGCACCGGGCCGCCTGGAAAACCTCAAGGAACTGGTTTCCGCGATTGGAGAATTTGAAAACCTGACGACATTCCTGGAGCACGTGTCGCTGGTGATGGAAAATGACCAGTCCGACGAGCGGGAAAAGGTCACGATCATGACTCTGCACGCCGCCAAGGGGCTGGAATTTGACTATGTCTTTTTGCCGGGTTGGGAAGAGGGCGTATTTCCCCATCAGCGGGCCATGGATGAAAGCGGGGTCAAGGGGCTGGAGGAAGAGCGACGTCTGGCCTATGTCGGCATTACAAGGGCGCGCAAACGCGCCACCGTTACCTATGCCGCCAATCGTCGCATTTATAACCAGTGGCAAAGTGCGCTGCCGTCGCGCTTTGTTGATGAATTGCCATCCGATCATATTGAGCGCATCAGCGATACCGGCCTTTCGCAGGGCAAAGGCAATGTATCGCCCGGCGCCTGGGGTGCCGATGACTGGATGAAGCCACCAAGCTGGGCCAATGAGGGTGATCATAATGGTGGCTACAAATCACAGAAAAACACATTTTCGGATCGCAAATTTGCCAGTTCCGGCTGGCAGGACCGGGTGCGTAAAAATGTGATTGATGTTGCGCCCGATGGCGAGGCGGTTTTCACCACGCGTGCTGGATCATCGAAATACAAGGTTGGCGACAAAGTGCGGCATCGTAAATTTGGCCCCGGTATTGTGCGTGCGGTGGATGGCAACAAGCTGGAAATCCATTTTGACGATGTTGGCACCAAAAAGGTTGTCGACAGTTTTATTCTGCCGGGTTAAGCCGGGGGAAATTTTAATCGGGCGCGCAGCGGCGCGACTTTCAAACCGGTTGCAAACCAGGGCAACCGCGATCAACGAGATGCAAAATGACCGAAACTGTGCGTTGCTATAATTTCTCCTTTACCGTCAAAGGGGCCCATGTCGAAGCCTTTGCCGAGGCATTGTCAGACTATTGCGATGCCCTGTCGCATTCCGAACTGACCAGCGAGCCCGATACTGACTGGCGGGTGGAGGGTTTTTCCGGCACCGAAATTGACAAACCAGGTGTTGAAACGGCGGTGTCGCTGATGGCATCGGCCCTGGGCGCGGAAACCCCGGTGGTGGAGTTTGGCAGTTACGAACCCAAGGATTGGGTGAGTGATAATTTGCGCAGCTTCAAGCCAATTTCGGTGGGACGGTTTTATGTGCACGGGTCGCATTGGGATGGCGACGTGCCGCTGGCAAAAATCGCCCTTCAGGTCGATGCCGGTCTGGCCTTTGGCTCTGGCGAACATCAAACCACCAAGGGGTGCCTTGCCGCGATTGACTGGCTGGCAAAATACGGCCCGCGCCGCAATGCGCTGGATATGGGCTGTGGTTCGGGTATTTTGGGTATGGCGTGCGCCAAAACCTGGAACTGCCCGGTCATGATGGCCGATATTGATGCGCCGTCGGTTCGGGTGGCACGCGAAAATGCCAAAATCAACAAGGTTGCCGGGCTGATCACGGCCCTGCATTCCAACGGTTTCGCAGATGTCCGCATTCGCGATGCTGGTTATTATGACATTGTGTGCGCCAATATCCTTGCGCGTCCGCTGCGCAAAATGGCCTATGAACTGGCAAATACCCTGTCGGATGACGGTGTTGTGGTGCTCTCAGGCCTGCTTGCCCATCAGGAACAGTTTGTTCTGTCGGCCTATCGCGAAGTCGGCCTGACCCTGCTCAACCGTTTCAAGGTTGAAAACTGGACCACACTGGTGGTGGGCTAACGTTTACCGCGCATAAAGCCAAAATATTTGCCCTGCCATTTGCCTATGTGAATGGCAGGGCTTTTTTATGATTGGATTTTTAACGCCCGCCTGAAACATCAATCAGGGCGCCGGTAACGAAGGAGGATGAATCCTCCATCAGCCACACAATGCTTTCGGCAACTTCCTCGGCGGTGCCGGTGCGGCCCAGCGGGCAGTTTGGGCCTAGCTCCGCTGCACGGTTGGGGCGGCCGCCGCTGGCATGAATGTCGGTCTCGATAATGCCGGGGCGCACGCCATTGACGCGAATGCCTTCTGGCCCCAGTTCCTTGGCCAGGCCAATTGTCAGGCTGTCAATCGCGCCCTTGGACCCGGCATAATCGACATATTCGTTGGGTCCGCCCAGCTTTGCCGCCATTGACGAAATATTGACAATCACTCCGCCCTTGCCATCGCGGGACCGCGCCATATGGCGGGCGGCTTCGCGCGCGACGATATAGGCGCCCAGGATGTTGGTATCAAAAATACGTTCCATCCGTTCAACATCCATATCCATCAATTTCATTGCCGGGGCGACGATCCCGGCATTATTGACCACGGCATCAAGGGTGCCAAAGGCATCCAGCGCAACGGTAAACAGGGAAATGATGTCTTCTTCGCGGGCAACGTCGCAGCGTTTGATAATACATTCACCGCCCGCCTTTCGGCAGTCATTGCGGGTTTGCTCGGCAGCGGCCTTGTTGCCGACATAGCTGATGGCGACATTCCAGCCACGTTCGGCACATAAAAGGGCTGTGGCCCGGCCAATTCCGCGTGATCCACCGGTAATCAGAACTGTTTTCGGCATGTTTCTTCCCCGTTTTCTTTCGGGGCAAACTATTGCAGGTTCAACTGTTTGGAACAAGCCATAGCAAGAAAAGACATTGGGATGAAAAGCGAAACGGCTCCGCCGGGGAAGGACGGAGCCGTTTCTGAGGGAAACAAAAAAAGACCACAAGGAAAGTGAACCTCAATCCTGCGTGCCGTCTGCAAGGGGACAATGGCAAACGGGCGGGAAGGTCCAGTCAGTCCCGGTCTGCGGTCAAGTCGCTGGCGGGGAGGCCAGCATACCCGGATTGCATCACATCGCCCGACTGGGCACTGCCTGTATCAAAACCGAGCGCAATGCGTTCCTGATGGGAAAGGCGCTCAAGGCCATCATAGGCTGTCTGGCGACGGCGTGACTGGGCAACACTTTGCGCAGTAAATGGAAAACGGACCACCGTTTATTGTCTCCTGCAAATTGATGGCCCGGCGGGTCATCTTTTTGTCATGCACATGTCATAGTAAAAAAACGTTAACTTTTGTATTGCGAACTGTGCAGGGCTTTCATACCTGATGCGCATGTGAGGCCATATGGCGGGACAAATGGCTGAAAATGCAGGCTTGTATATAATAGGCAAAAACCCGTAATCTCGCCGCACTTTATGACCCTGTTCCCCTGTCGGACCATCAAAAAGGATTTCCCATGACCTATTCGGGCGATGCGCATTTGGCTGCTTTGTTAAAAAAGGATGGTATCGAAAAAGACCTTGCCGCAATTGTTGATCTGATAGACGGGGTACTGGCGGCAGCCAATGGCGACAGCCGGGCGGACTGGTTTGATTTGGTGGGGCCCAATCTGTCGCCTGATACCAAGGAAGCCCTTTTGAACCTGCGTGATGAACGCAAGGGCAGCTTTTGCAATGCCGCCGATGGCTTTGATGCCGCCGAACGCATTGCGCAATTGCGGACCTATCTGGCCGCCAAGGGCATTGATGGCTTTATTGTGCCGCGCGCGGATGAACATCAGGGCGAATATGTGCCTGCCCGTGCGGAACGTCTGGCCTGGTTAACCGGCTTTACCGGCTCCGCCGGGGCGGCGGTTGTGTTGCAGGACCATGCCGCCATTTTTGTGGATGGCCGTTATACCATTCAGGTGCGCCAGCAGGTGAATGGCACGCTGTATCAATATCGCCATCTGGTCAATGAACCGGCAGTTGGCTGGATTTATGACCATCTGGAAGCCGGGCAGAAGCTGGCCTATGACCCGTGGTTACATACCGTTGCCCATGCCGACCAGCTGCGCGAAGCCTGCGAAAGTGCCGGGGCTGAACTCGTCGCGATTGATCCCAACCCGATTGATGCCCTGTGGCACCAGCAACCCGCCCAGCCGCTGGCCCCCGCCCGCCCGCATTTGCTGGAATATGCCGGGCAGTCCAGTGCCGAAAAGCGGGCCACCATTGCCAAGGCGCTGGAAACGCTGGAATGCGAAGCCGCGGTTATTTCAGCGCCTGACAGTATTGCCTGGCTGTTAAACATTCGCGGCGGCGATGTGCCGCAAACGCCGCTGATGTTGGGATATGCGATTATTGATAAAACCGGCGCAGTAGACCTGTTTGCCGATGACCGCAAATTCGCCCCCGAAACCCGTGACTGGATTGCAGGCGATGCCACATTGCGCCAGCCCGGTGAACTGGCCGACGCCCTGCGCGGTTTGGGCAATGGGTCTGTCCGGCTCGATGAAGCAACCGCATCGGACTGGTTGCGTATGCAATTAAGCAAGGCCGGGGCAACCGTGCGGGTGGGGCGCGACCCGATTGCCATTCCCAAGGCGATTAAAAATGCGGTGGAACTGGAAGGCTCGCGCAAGGCGCACAAGCGCGATGGCGAAAAAATCATTCGTTATTTTGCCTGGCTGGAGAAGGCCGCCGCAGACGGCACCCTGGATGAAATGCGGGCGGCTGACAAATTGCTGTCCCTGCGCGAGGAAGACCCGCTGTTTCGCGACAGCAGCTTTACCACCATTCCCGGCAGCGGGCCGAATGGCGCGATTTGCCATTATCGCTGCATCCCGGAAACCAATCGCAAATTGCAGCCTGGCGAAATTTTCCTGATCGATTCCGGCGGGCAATATATTGATGGCACCACCGACATTACCCGCACTACCATTATTGGCACGCCCAGCGATGAAATGCGCGACCGTTTCACCCGTGTGCTGAAAGGGCATATCGCCCTTGCCACGGCCAAATTCCCGGTCGGTACCACCGGCCCGCAGCTTGATACCCTGGCACGCAAACCACTGTGGGATGTGGGCCTGGATTTTGACCACGGCACCGGCCACGGCGTTGGCAGTTATTTGGGGGTGCATGAAGGACCGCAACGCATTTCCAAGGCGGCCAATAAAATTGCCCTGAAGCCGGGCATGGTTCTGTCAAACGAGCCGGGATATTACAAGGAAGGCGAATATGGCATTCGCATCGAAAACCTGATCGCCGTGATCGAGCTTCCGGCACCAGAAGGGGCGGAATTGCAGGTACTGGGGTTTGAAACCCTGACCTTTTCCCCCATTGAACGCCGCCTGATTGATGCCAGCCTGCTTGATGATGCGGAACTGAACTGGCTGAACGATTATCATGCCCAGGTTTACGCCATGTATGAAAACGACCTCGATGATGAACATCGTGACTGGTTGAAACAGGCAACTGCACCGCTTTCCAGGGATTAAGCAGGGGAAGGGTGCTGTCCCTTTCGGCCCCAATGGCATAAAGACGCGCCAGTATCGACATGATGCTGGCGCGTTTTGTTTGGCATGATTTATGGGGATGCCGGGCAAAACGTTGGCGGAATCCGCATTGGCAGCAAAATAGTTGCCGCCAGAGTTTCATCGTATCAGGCTAATTCAATGTGAAAAACAAGTGATGGATACGCCTTATGGTGGGTGTGCTTCTTTATAAGCATCTGAAAATAAAATATTTTATTGATATTGGTCAGGGTATCGAAAAACTTTGTAGGGGTCGCAGGAAAACCGATTTGAAAAAACCTCGAAATCTGACGGATACTTTGACGAACAAATCAATCTGAAACACCTGCCTGACGGGGCCGCCTGGACAGCCGGTCAAGGGCATTTATGACAAAGACGGTCACGGATGGCAGGAAGTTAAACAGTGATCTGGCACAGGCCGGAAAACAGGAACGTCCGAGTGTAATATGACCCAGACCTATCAGGCGATGGCATTTACCGTGCCCGAAAATGCATGTGACTGCCATGTTCACATCTTTGATGCAGGGCGTTTTCCCCTGTCGGCTGATCGTGTCTATACACCGGACCATGCGCCGCTTTCGGCGCTTGAAACACATTTGGCGCAATTGTCATTTCGCCGGGCCATTCTGGTGCAGGCCAGCCCCTATGGCACCGATAATGCCTGCATCCTTGATGCCATCGAAGGCATGGGGCAGGACCGCGCCCGGGCTGTTGCCGTGATTGACGACAGCTTTGGCGATGAAGACCTGGTGCGCCTGCACGGCGCGGGGGTGCGTGGTATTCGCCTTAATTTGCGAACCCATGGTGATGTGGATGCACAAAGTGTTGCCGCCCGGTTGGACCATGCCGTACAGCGGGTTTTAGCACTGGGTTGGCATATTCAGATTTATACCACCCTTGGCAATATTGCCCTGCTTGAAGACAAACTGGCAGCGCTGCCGGTTGATCTGGTGCTTGATCACATGTGCTGCCTGGATGCGGCGGGGGATTTGACCCAGACCGGGTTTGACAGCCTGTGCCGCCTTTTGGCTTGCGGCCATGTTTATCTAAAGCTGTCCGCCCTTTACCGGGTGTCGCGCCAGCCGGGTTATGGCGATGTGCAGCCCTTTGTTGAAAAGCTTTTTGCCACTCGCCCTGATCGCATGCTGTGGGGCAGTGACTGGCCCCATACCATGCCCGCACCGGGAACGGTGCGTTCGTCTGATAAAATTGAACATTTCCGGCCTGAAGATAACGGGCTGGCCTTAAACCTTGTCGCACAATGGGCGGGCGATCCCGCCCGTGTTAAAGCCATGCTGGTAGATAATCCCGAACGGCTCTACTGGCGTTAGTTACCGGATTTCGGAAAAAAGAATGACATTGATAACCGACCTAGCCGAGCGCATTCATGCGCTGGGACACGCTGATCTTACGCCTGTTGCCATCGCAAATGCCAAAACCGTTATTCTTGACACGGTGGGCTGCACCCTTGCGGGCACCCACGAGCCGGTGGTTGAAACCATGCTGCAGACCGAAGGGCTGGCAACGCCGGGCCACGTGTCACTGCTGGGGCGTGATACCAAACTCGATGTGTTGTGTGCCGCCCTGGTCAATGGGGCGGCCTCGCATGCGCTGGATTTTGATGACGTCAATATTGCAATGGGTGGCCATCCATCCGCGCCGGTTTTGCCAGCTCTGTTTGCCATTGCCGAAAGCCAGCCCGTTTCGGGCATGGATTTTATGCTGGCTTTCATTGTCGGGTTTGAAACCGAAACCCGCATGGCACGTGCAGTGAATTTTCATCACTATGATCTGGGCTGGCACCCGACGGCAACACTGGGTGTGTTTGGCGCTGCTGCGGCATCGGCCAAGCTGTTGGGGCTTGATGTACACCAAACCGCACTGGCCCTGTCGCTATCTGCCAGCCTGGCCAGCGGGGTTAAGGCCAATTTTGGCACCATGACCAAACCTTACCACGTTGGGCATGCCGCTCGGCATGGCCTGATGGCGGCCAAAATGGCGCAAAATGGCTTTACCGCCAGTCTGGATGTGCTTGAAGCCAGGCAGGGTTTTTTGAATGTTTACAACGGCAAGGGCAATTACCAGGCCGAGTTGATTACCCAGGACTGGGCCGCCCCGCTTGATATTGTCGAGCCGGGCATCGGCATTAAATTATATCCCTGCTGCGATAGCACCCATGCCACGGTGGATGCGCTGTTTTCGTTGCAAAACGAACATGGTTTTAAGGTCGATGATGTGGAAAGCATCGATACCCGCATTCATCCGCTGCGCCTGACCCATGTGAATCGCCCGCAATTGCGCAACAGCCTGGACGCGAAATTCAGCGTGCAATATTGCGCGGCGCGCGCCCTTCTGGATGGCGGGCTGACATTTGGCAGCTTTGATGCTGCTGCCTACAATGATCCGGTTGCGCTTTCCTTGATGGCGCGTGTAAATGCAGCACCGCATGCCGATCTGTCACTCACCCGGCCGGGAAATTACCTGACCGAGGTGGAAGTAAAACTGCGTGATGGTCGCAAGCTTAACAAACGGATGGACCGCCCCTTTGGGCGTCATGCCGATGAACCGGCACCAGCCGAATTGATCAGGGCCAAATATGACGATTGCGCCGGACGGGTTTTGTCTGCCGGGGCAGCGGTGCGTTTGCACGACGCCATCATGGCGCTGGAAACCCTGACTGACCTTTCCTGTTTGTGCACGTTATGGACGCCATCAAACAATATGGCCGCCTGAATGTGAAAGACGGGGAAAACAATATGTGTGGGAGTGAAATGGAATGATCCGGCGACTGGACTTGCTGTTATGCGGGTTTGAAAAGCTGATGATGGTCGGTTTGACCCTGGTGGGGGTCTGCCTTGGCCTTTTGCAGATCATCCTGCGATATGTGTTTAATTCGGGCATTCACTGGCTGGAAAGCGTTTTGGTGATTTCGCTGGTGTGGGCGATGCTGTTTGGCGCCAGCCGTGCTATCCGCGAGGGGTATCATCCGCGTGTGGACCTGCTGCCGATGGCAATGGGGCCACGTGGACGGGCGGTTTTAAACCTGCTGGCCTATGGGGCGACCCTGGCATTGTGCCTGTATTATGCCTATGACGCGATTTTCTATGCCAATTTCCTGAATATGATTGGTGCGGTCAATCAGGAAACCGATATTCCCGAACTGTATTTCTTTCTTGTTGTGCCCATCACGATGGTGTTTTTCAGCCTGCGCTATGTGCTGTTGCTGCTGAGCCTGGGGCGTGACATCGGGGCACTGAAACCCGAAGAAATCTATCTTTCCAAAATTGCATCCAACAAGGGGCAGGGCAAATGACCGTTGCTTTTCTGGCCATTGTTTTCTTCGTCCTGATCCTTATTGGCGCGCCGATTGCCGTTGCCCTGGGTGGGGCGGCGGTATTGTCCTCGATCTTCTTCTCGCCAATCCCGACCGGGATTCTCGGGCAGAAACTGCTGACCAATCTTGAACATTTCACTTTGATGGCCGTGCCGTTTTTCTTTTTGGCCGCAGCTCTGATGGAAAATGGCGGGCTGGTGCGCCGCCTGGTGGATCTGGCGACGGCCCTGATGGGGCATTTCAAGGCCGGCCTTGGCATGGCAACGGTTTTGACCTGCATTTTCTTTGCTGCCATTTCCGGCTCCAGCCCGGCCACCGTGGCGGCGGTGGGTAACATTCTTTATCCCGCGCTGCTAAAGGAAGGCTATTCCAAAAAATTCTCGATCGGGGCGATTTGTACCTCGGGGTCGATTGGCATTTTGCTGCCGCCAAGCATTCCATTGATCCTCTATGGCTTTGTTACCGAAACCTCGATCCCCAAGCTGTTTTTGGCGGGTGTGGTGCCGGGTGTCATTTATGGTCTGCTTTTGTTGTTTACCGCACGTTTCCTTGCAACCCGCGAGGGGGTGGAAGTCCGCCAGCGGGCGGCCGTCGGGGAAATGGGCCGGGCATTTCGCGTCAGCTTTCCGGCATTGTTGCTGCCCATTGTGATTATCGTCGGGATTTATGGTTTTCCGGGGTTTGAACTTTTTGGCATGCAGTTTGAGGGTGGGGCCATTTTCACCCCGACCGAGGCGGCCCTGGTTGCCATTGGTCTGGCGGTTATTGTTGGCATGCTGATCTACCGCGAACTTAAGGTTCGGGATGTTTTTAATGTTGTTGCCGCAACAGTACCGCGGGTTGGCATGATTTTTTGGGTCACGGCCAATGCCCTGATGTTTGGCTATTTCATTACCAAAATCGGTGTGCCGGCCAAACTGGCCCAACTGGTTCTCGATGCCGGGCTATCGCCGGTTCAGTTCCTGCTTTGCGTCAATGTGCTGTTGGTGATTGTCGGTTTTTTCCTTGAAGGTGTCCCGACCATTCTGATTTTTGCACCGCTGCTCGAGCCTGCGGCCCGGTCGCTTGGTATCGATCCGGTTCATTTTGCCATCATCATGGTGGTGAATATCGAATTGGGGCTGATCACGCCGCCGGTGGGTATGAATCTTTTTGTCGCCAGCAGTATTTCGGGCATGTCGGTTTTGACTGTGTTCCGGGCGGCATTGCCCTGGATTGCCGCCACCCTGACGGCCCTGCTTCTTGTGACCTTCGTACCGCAAGTTTCGCTTTATCTGCCAGCTTTGATGAAGTGACCCGCACCGTTTTCAGGGGATGGAAGGGTGTGACCAACACAATGATAAATAGTGGAGAAATGAGATGAAATATACCGGGAAACTGCGTTTGACCCTGGCAGGGATTTTGATGGCCGGGGTTGCCTTTGGGGCCTCGATTGCCAATGCCGAGCCGATTAAAATCGTCATGTCTGATGATTCGGCCAAGGTCAGCCTCAAAGGCCAGACCTTTGAAAAATTCGCCGAAGAAGTCAAAAAACGCCTTGGCGACAAGGTTGTGATTGAACTGCATCATTCCAGCACCCTGTTTGATCAAAGCGACCAAGTCCAGGGGCTTCAGCTTGGTGCGGTCAACTTCATTGCGCCAACAACGGGCACCTATGCCACTCTTGCCAAGGGCATGAATGCGTTTAACCTGCCGTTTCTTCTCGATACGCCGGAAAAATTCTCGGCCGCGATGCAGGATGAAACGGTACGCAGCATTTTTGTGCCGCAACTGCGCTCCAAAAACATTGAACCGGTTGCCTTCTGGATCAATGGTCCGCGTGTTCTGGGCTATTCCGGCAACAAGGATGTACTGACGCCTGCCGATATCGCGGGCATGAAAATCCGTGTTCAGTCCGCCCCGGTTTATGTGAAAACCTTTGAGGCCGTTGGTGCAAACCCGGTTAGTGTGAATTGGGGTGAAGCCCCGACTGCCCTTCAGACCGGCGTGATTGACGGTGCCGAAGTGACGCCGAATGCCTGGAAGGGGTCGGGCATGTATGAAATGATCAATCATCTGACCCTGACCAACCATATGTATTCCTATTACATGGTGGGGACCAGCAAGAACTGGTGGGATGGCCTGCCCGACGATGTCCGTTCCGGTATTGCCGATGCCCTTAAAGCCGCAACCGACTGGAACCTTGAAAACGGCCTCAAGATGAACAGTGACGATGTGGAATTCATCCGTCAAAGTGGTGTTAAAGTTCATAGCCTGAACGACGAACAGCATGCCGCCTGGGTTGCCAAGATGAAACCGGTCTGGAAAGAACTGGGTGAACCGCTGGTTGGCCCCGAAGTGATGGCCCGGCTGAAAGAAATTGCCGGTGCGGCGGACTAAATCACCCGCCTGCCTGACCGATACATAAAACATTCCAGTACAGCGACCCGGTATTGCCGGGTCGTTTTGCGTTTGGCGACGGCAACAGTTCTTAGTCCACTTTCCCTACTGTATGAAAGAAATCCTGCACGATTGTCAGATATTGGTGGGCAACACGCGACAGCGGTGTTGTTTTGTTGAAAATCGCGCAGGCTTCGACCTCGATATTCATAAAGGTCGGCACGGCAACCAGATCGGGATAATGGTTGTCGGACAACAGGGACGTATCAAGGATACCAATCCCGACCCCTGAATTGATCAGGTCATAGGCCTGAAGGGTGCCGGTTTCGACCTTGGGCGACAGGGGGATATCGTGCTGGCGCAGTGCCCGGTTCAGGGCATTGCGCAAATAGGTGCCCGACCGGTTCAAAATCAGGTTTTCATTTCGCAGGTCATTTGGCTCGACACGGGAATGTTGTGCCAGCCTGTGATCGGCCCGGAGCACACATTCAAATTTGATTTTCTTAAGCGGGATATATTCCAGCATCGAATTTTCCCGCGCCCCATAAACAAAACCCACATCAAAGGCCCCCATGCGAATGCTGTTCACCACCTGGGAGGATTGACCCGAATGGATGGAAATCGTGGCCTTGGGAAAATGCTCACACAGGATTTTAATCGTCGGGGCAACAAAATGTTGCGACATGGAGGGCAGGGATTGCACCGATAAAAACGCCGAATCTCCCTCGGCGATATTGGTGATTTTGGTTTGCACATGGTCGAGATGCTGAAACATCCGGTCAACTTCGGGCAGCAGTTTGATGGCCTCGGGCGTGGGTGACAGGCCAAAGGCACTGCGTTCAAACAGGATCAGCCCTACGGAATCCTCCAGCCGTTTTAGAAGGCCACTGGCAGTAGGCTGGGAAATATTCAGTTCGACCGATGATTTGCTGATCGATCCGGTCAGCATGATGGATCGAAACAGTTCCAGTCCGCGGATGCTCGCTTTCATCTGTTTTTCTGTCCTGCTGTTGTGCCCGTCTGTCTGGTTTGTTTGCCTATATACACCCAATGACGGATTTGTCCGAAGAACCAATCGGGAAAATGCACTGGAGTGCCCGGTTTATTGATTGATCGGATGTGATTGGGTTTTGTAATTCGCACCTGACAGAGAGAGGGGAAATAACGTATTCTCTCGCGCATTGGATCGATACAAATTTTGGGAAAACCCAAAGTAAAAACAATCAGGAGGAAGAATATGTCATCGGACTGGATGCCCGACGCATCGCGTTACGAGAAGATGACCTATCGCCGCAGCGGCCATAGCGGGCTGCAATTGCCGCAAATTACCCTTGGCCTTTGGCACAATTTTGGCGGCGTTGACGTTTACGAAACCCAGCGCGCCATGATCCGCCGGGCGTTTGATCGCGGTGTTATTCATTTTGACCTTGCCAATAACTATGGCCCGCCGCCCGGTTCGGCCGAAAGCAATTTTGGCCGTATCCTTGATCAGGATTTGCGCGCCCATCGCGATGAAATGGTGATTTCCACCAAGGCGGGCTATCGCATGTGGCCAGGTCCTTATGGTGAATGGGGATCACGCAAATATCTGATTTCCAGCCTAGATCAAAGCCTGAAGCGGATGGGGCTGGATTATGTTGATATTTTCTATTCCCACCGGGTAGACCCGGATACCCCGCTTTATGAAACCATGAGCGCGCTGGACCAGGTGGTGCGTCAGGGCAAGGCGCTTTATGTTGGTATTTCCTCCTATTCGGCGGAGATGACGCGTAAGGCACAAAAAATCCTGACCGAACTGGGTACACCCTGTGTGATCCATCAGCCCAGCTATTCCATGCTGAACCGCTGGGTAGAGGAGGAAGGTCTGCTTGATACCCTGTCTGAACTGGGCATTGGCTGCATTGCCTTTTCCCCGCTGGCACAGGGGCTTCTGACCAATAAATATCTGAAGGGTGTGCCGGAAAATTCCCGTGCCGCCGAAGGCGGGTCGTTCCAGTCCTCCATGCTGACCGAGGATAATATCAACCGTGTGAAGGCGTTAAACGAGATTGCACAACGTCGCGGGCAGACGCTGGCGCAAATGGCGATTGCCTGGGTTTTGCGCCGACCGGAAATCACCTCGGCCCTGATCGGCGCACGCCATGTTGAACAGCTTGATAACAGCCTGGATGCGCTGAATAATCTGGAATTCAGCGCCGATGAACTGGCGGAAATCGACAAATACGCCACCGATGGCGGGCTGAATTTGTGGAAACGCTCGTCAGATTCCTCGGCGGATGTTTAAGCACATTTCTTAGCCCGTTTCCGGGCTGAAGGGTAAAACCGGCATTCCATCGCGAATGCCGGTTTTATTTTGGGTCAATTCCCGATCGGCATTGTTCCGACCAGATCGCGCAGGGTGTCAATCACGGCCTTGGTCCCGGCACTTAGCGGCCGGTCCTGCAACCAGGACAGCATTACCGTGCGGGCCATACCGGGCTGGGTAATGCGTCGCGCCTTTAATCGTCCGGTGGAAAGTTCCGCCACCAGGGAGGAGCGCGGCAATACCGTATGGCCAAGGCCGCGTTGGGCCAAGTCCACCAGCACACGTAACGCATCGGCCTCGACCACCGGCATTAACGGGCGACCGGCACGAAAGGCGGCCTCCTGCATTTTGGCCCGCAGGCCGTGTTTCGGGGTCGGCATAATCAGCGGCAGGCGCACCACATCTTCAAACGCGATTTCGGTGGCATTTTCCGGCACCAGCGACGGGTGCGAGATCAGGAACAGGTCTTCGCGCCACAAAGGTTCCGAATGCAGGCTGCGCGAGATCATGCCGTCATGCAAGGCACCGACATCCAGCCTGCCTGATAGCAACCCTTCCTGAATATCGCCGGTCAAATCCTCGGCAATCGACAGGCTGAGTTCGGGGTAGCGGTCCCGTACCGCTTCCACCAAAGCCCCGGTAATGACAATCCCCGCACTGGGCGGCAGGCCGATATTGACATGGCCGGTGATATGGTCGCGCCGTTCGCTAATATCGGCTTCCAGGCGGGCAAGGTCGCCCAAAATTACGCGCGCCCGTTCGGCCAAAATACGTCCGGCTTCGGTCAGTTTGACGCCGCGTCCGGTGCGTTCGAGCAATTGGGTATTCAGGTTTTCTTCCAACAGGTTCAATTGGCGGCTTAGGGCCGGTTGCGACAGATTTAACCGGTCGGCGGCCCGCGACAGGCTTCCCAGTTCGGCGATGTGAATAAAACTGCGAAGCTGTTTGATGTCCATGATGGTCGGTTTCTGTTAAAGGTTCATCCGCTTTGCTAATGTTATCAGTAAAACTGATAACTGGTAACATTTTATTCTAATTGAATAATGACTGTGGCGGCGTAGGATAGGGGCGTAGAGAGATCGGAGCCCCGTATGTCCCCCACATCATCAACAATGGCAGGCAAAACGCCTGCACAAGATGGTTCTGTCACGCCATCACCAGAATTCACAGCGCATGACGCGACATTACAGGCAGAAGCCGACAATGCCGCGCACCTTGCATGCGAACAGCACGAGGCGGATGCCATCAAAACCAGAACGGCGCGTTCGGCCCTGATTTTGGTGTTGCTTGCCACCTGTGCGCTGGCGATGAAGGGGCTTTTGGCAAAGTTTGTTTATGCCACTGGTATGACGGTAGACGGGCTTTTGTTGCTGCGGTTTTCAATCGCCATGCCGTTTTTCTGGTTTGGCGTTTGGATGTTTGGCAAAAATCGCCCCGGTGAACGGGCGATGCGACCGGCAGATATGATCTGGGGTGGAGCATTCGGGGGCCTGTTTTTTGCTGCTTCGCTGTGTGATTTTACCGCTGTTTCCATCATCGATGTGACAGTATCACGCATTGTGCTGTTCAGTTTTCCCGCCATTGTCATGATTTTGGAAGCCCTGCATAACTGGCGTTTGCCGCCGCCTCGGCAGATCGTGTGCTTTTTGATCACCTATTGCGGGCTGATTTTGGTGGTGGCCCCCAATGGGGTGTCGCTGGTGTCGGAACATGTATGGCAGGGCGTGTTTTGGGCGTTTTCATCGGCCCTGACCTATGCCTGTTATCTGTATTTCAGCCAGCGCAAAATCAATGTCATTGGGTCAATGCACTTTTCCGCCCTGATCAACACGGTCGCCGGTATTGCGATGGTTCTTTACGAACTGATTGTTGAAAAACCGCTGAACCTTAATCTGGCGGGGGTTCTATGGACGGCGGGTATTTCCATTTTTTGCACCGTTATTCCGTTTTTCCTGCTGTTTGAAGGTATTCGCCGCATTGGCGCGACCCAGGCCTCGCTCATTTCGCTGTCCGGCCCGGCATTAACCTTCTTTGCTGCCTGGCTGTTTTTGGGCGAAACACTTAACGCCACACAAATGGCCGGGTTTGTTGTGGTGATGCTGGGTGTGGCATCACTGAAAAACAAAATGACGCTGGCCGGGTTTGGCCGTTTGCTGGCCCGTCCGTTTCAGGGGCCGATGCGTTAAATAGGGATCGGTGTTTGGCGTGTCAGTAAATGCTGATTTCATGTTCCGGCAGGCGTTCCCCCTGCCGCCATTTTAACGGGTCGATGAATTTGCCCGCCCATGCGCCGCGCCGGGCGGCCTTGGCCGATTGTTCTGCCGCCGCATAGGACGGCATTTCATCGGTCCGGGCAACGGCCCAGCCCAGGGCCACCATTTGCTGACCAATATCCACACCATTGGCATTTTTGCAAATCGCCATATTGCGTTTATAGCGGTTAAGGGCCTTGGTCTCGCAGCGCACCGGGGTTTTGGCAATCAGGTTGGTCAGGGCCTGCCACGCCTCTGCCCCGCAGGCGGTATCCTTTCCGTTTACCACGCATTGCTGAAAACGTTCCAGGCTGTCCGCCCCATATAAGTCCACCAGCTTAAAGCCAAATTCCAGCGTATCGCCATCCTGGGCAACCGGTTTGCCTGACAGGGGGGCAAACCAGTTATCAGCATGGGCCGGTATCGGTATTGTCGTGCCAAGAGTACAAAGGGCAAAGGCGACCAGTGTTTCCTTTATCCGTGCCAGCCACGTCTTTTGCCCGGTCTTTGCGCCGGGCGCAGGCAGTTTATGGCAGGGATATATCCGTGTCATGACCGGTCCTAATAAAGGTCGCTATAGCGGATTTCGTCGAGCTGGGCGAAAACGATTTTCCAGTCCTGATCCACCCGCATCAGGGCGAAAGCATAATCACAATCAAAGATCAGGTCGTTGGCCTCGTTTCCGAAACGAAAGGACACAACCGCCCGTGCCCCGCCGGGCAGCGAGGAATGCTGTTCGGTCAGCATCGCCTTGCACAGGGCCAGGCGGGCCTTGGCAAGTTCTTCGACAAAGGGCGCATGATAGGCGGCCAGGTCATGCTTTGAAGAAATGGCATGCACCCCGCCCAGATCATTGATCAGACAGGGCAGGTGAAAAAACGGCTCCAGCGCATCGGCGGAAAGTTTCAAATGGGCATCGCCATAGCGGTGAAAAAAGCTGGTCAAATCTTCCATGATGATTTTCCTTTATCCCGCCAACGATGCCCGTTTTTATCTTATGTGGCAATCAGATCCAGCCAGCCCTGTTCATCCAGTACGGTAACACCGGCTTCCTCTGCCTTCTTTAATTTGGAACCCGCACCCGGTCCTGCAACCAGATAATCGGTTTTTGCCGAAACCGACCCGGCAACTTTCGCCCCCAGGCTTTCGGCCTTGGCCTTGGCCTCGTTGCGCGAAAACAGTTCCAGCTTGCCGGTAAAAACCACGGTTTTACCGCTGACCGGGCTATCAACATTGGCCGGGGCCTCGACATCGGTGATCTCCAGAATGTCCTGAAGGTCGTCCAGAACCGCGCGGTTATGGCTTTCGGCGGCAAATTCCAGCAGGTCATGGGCAACGCCGGGGCCGATCTGGTCAATATTGATTAGATCGCGCAGCGCATCGCTATCGGCTTCCTGTGCATCAATCATGGCCTGTCGCCATGCGGTGACATTGCCGTAATGCCGGGCGAGCAATTTTGCCGTGGCCTGGCCGATCTGGCGAATACCCAGGGCGTAGATAAAACGATCAAGGGAAATGGTGCGGCGCTGGTTAATGCTGGCAAACAGGTTTTCGGCGGATTTTGGTCCCCAGCCTTCGAGTTTGCGCAATTCCTCGCCATGATCATTCTCCAGGCGGAAAATATCGCCCGGTTGCCTGACCCAACCCAGTTCATGAAAGGCTTCAATATGTTTGCCGCCCATGCCTTCAATGTCAAAGGCATTGCGCGACACAAAATGCTTGAGCCGCTCCACCGCCTGTGCCGGGCAAATCAGCCCGCCGCTACAGCGCGTCACCACTTCGCCGTCTTCGCGCATGGCATGACTGCCGCATTTGGGGCATTTGTCGGGAAACTGGAATTCAACACTGTTTTCGGGGCGTTCCTCGGCTACATATCCCAAAATTTGCGGGATGACGTCGCCTGCGCGTTGTACCGTTACAAGGTCGCCTTCGCGCACGCCCAGGCGTTCAATTTCATCGCGGTTATGCAGGGTGGCGCGCGAAACAACAACACCCCCCACCGTGACAGGTTCCAGATGTGCCACCGGGGTCAGCGCACCGGTGCGGCCTACCTGGATTTCAATGGATTTCAGGCGTGTTTTCGCCTTTTCTGCCGGGAATTTATGGGCAATCGCCCAGCGCGGCGAGCGGCTGACAAAACCCAGGCGCAATTGCAGCTCAAAATCGTTTATCTTATAAACAATGCCGTCAATGTCGTAATCAAGCTCGGCACGCTGATTGCTGAGTTCTTCATAGAACGCCATGATTTCGTCGGCATCGTGCAGCATGCGGGTATGCGGATTGGTGACAAATCCCCAGCCTTTGATTTTCTCAATGAAATTCCAGTGCGTTTCCGCCAGACTTTCGGACAATTCGCCAAAGCTATAGGCAAAAAAGCGCAAGGGGCGCTTCGCACTGATCGACGGGTCCAACTGGCGCAGCGAACCGGCCGCCGCATTGCGCGGATTGGCAAATGTTTTATTGCCCGCTTCGGCCTGGCTTGCATTCAGTTTCTGAAAATCGGACCGGGACATGTAAACTTCACCGCGAATTTCCACCACGGCCTCGGGCGCATCATCGGGCAGGGTGCGGGGAATATCGCCAATATGGGCGACATTGGCTGTCACGTCCTCGCCCTCCGTCCCGTCGCCGCGTGTTGCCGCACTTACCAGCGTGCGGTTTTCATAGCGCAGCGAGAGCGACAGGCCGTCAATCTTTGGCTCGCCGACCAGTTCGACCGGGCTATGCGCCGTCAGATTCAAAAAGCGGCGAATACGGGCGAGAAAATCGACAATATCCTCGCGCGAAAAGGCATTGGCCAGCGAGAGCATCGGCCGCGCATGGCGCACCTTGGCAAACCCCTCGGCGGGGGAGGCGCCCACTTCCTGGGTCGGGCTGTTTTTCTTAAGCGTTGGATAACGGCTTTCAAGCTCGATCAGGCGGCTAAACAGCGCGTCATATTCCGCGTCAGACACCAGCGGTTCGTCATTGACGTAATAGGCCGTATTAAAATCGCGAATCTTTTGCGCAATTTCCGCATGCTGGCGGGTTGCGTCGCTGCGGCTTTCGGGCATTGCCGGCACAATCCCGGTGTCGGTTACGGTTTCATCCGCCGCGATGTTCGGGGCTTGGCTGCTGGTTTCAGACGCTGTTTTATCGGCGCTCATGTCGTTTTATGTTCCGTTCCAGATTGCGGGCCGTTGATGCAGGTGTTTCTAAAATATAGCAGCCTTTCTGGCGAGTGTTAGTTTGCCCGTTTGCGACCCTGCTGACAGAAACCGACTCATCGTTTTATCGCCGCTGCAAGTGGCTGTTGCTGCCAACCTGACGTCCAAAAAGGTGCGATCAGGCAGGCAGGCCCAGCAGGCTGTCGGCAGCCGCACGGGCTTCGGCGGTAATGGAATGCCCTGCCAGCATGCGGGCAATTTCCTCGCGCCGTGCATCCTGCACCAGTTCGTTCACCCGTGTTACCATTGCCCCGGCATCTTCGCGCTTGGCGATGTTAAGGTGGGTTCTGCCGCGCGCGGCGACTTGCGGGCTGTGCGTAATCACCAGAATTTGCCGTTCCTGGGCCAGCAGATGCAGCCGTTCGCCAATGGCCGCTGCCGTGGCACCACCAACTCCGCTGTCAACTTCGTCAAACACCAGTGTCGGTACGGCCGAAACCCGTGCCAGCACAACCTTCAGGGCGAGCAGAAAACGCGAAAGCTCCCCGCCCGAGGCGATTTTATTAAGTGCTCCGGCCGGGCTGCCGGGGTTGGTGGAAACGGTAAACTGTACACGGTCCAGCCCGTCCGGCCCCCATTCGTTTTCCTCAAGTGCGGTGATTTCGGTAATAAAGCGGGCCTTGTCCATACGGAGCGGCGGCAGTTCGGCATTAATCGCGGCATCCATTTTGGCTGCGGCCTTTTTGCGCGCTTCGTGCAGTTTTTCGGCGGCCTCGACAAAGGATTGGCGGTGTTTCGCCCCGGCTTCCTTCAGGCGTTCGAGTTCCTGTTCACCAAATTCAAGCTGTTCGATCTGGCGGCGGAAATCCAGCATCAGGCCATGAAGGCCATCGGCGGGGACGTTATATTTTCGGGCGGCTGCGCGCAGGGCAAACAGGCGTTCTTCAACATTTTCCTGATGGCCGGAATCAAGGTTCAGATCCGCCTGCGCTGCCGAAATGGCGCGCATGGCTTCTTCAAGCTCGATCGCGGCACGGTCCAGCGCCTCGATAATCGGTTCAAACCGGCCATCGGCCTTTTCCAGTTCGCGTTCCAAATGGCGCTGGGCGGAACGAATGGCGCTTTCCGCCCCCTTGCCGCGTGACAGGTCATTTTCGGCATCACCCAGGGCGGCGACCAGTTTTTCGCCGTGCATCAGGAACTGGCGTTCCTCGGCAAGCTGTTCTTCTTCGCCTTCCACCGGGGCGAGCTTGTCCAGCTCGTCCACCGCGTGGCGCAGCCATTCCTCTTCCTCGCGGGCTTTGGTGATGCGGGCCTGTGCGCTTGCCAGTTCCTTTTGAGTTTCACGCCAGTTGCGCCAGTGATCGCGCACCTTCAGGGCGGCCTGGGTCAGGTTGCCATGGGCATCCAGGGTGGCGCGGTGTGTTGTCGGGTCCAGTAAGCCGTGCTGGTCAAACTGGCCCTGAATTTCGACACAGTAATTGCCTACATCGCGCAAAATGCCAATGGAAACCGACTGGTCATTGATATAGGCGCGCGACCTTCCATCGGCGGTGACGACGCGGCGCACGACCAGTTCGTCATCTTCAATATCGATATCCTGTTCGTGCAACAGGCCAAAAACCGGGTGCCCGGCCGGAAGCTGGAAGGTAGCGGTCACACTGGCCTTGTCATTGCCGTGGCGGACCAGGCCGCTATCGGCGCGTGCGCCCAATGCCAGCCCCAGAGAATCAAGCAAAATCGACTTACCGGCACCTGTTTCCCCGGTCAGAACACTCAGTCCCTCGTGAAAATCCAGGTCCAGTTTATCGATCAGGACAACATTACGAATGCTAAGGCGTCGAAGCATGTTGGCATACTGGCGTTGTTACAGATAGACGCGGAACAGGACGAGAACATAGCGTCGATTGCAGAGTGCCGAAACATTGACTTGCTTGCAAGCCCTGCGCACAAAATATGTCCGCAGGGCGTTAAAATTCGGCGATTTTCGCCTGAATTGGCAGGCTTTTGATCAGAACAGGTCAGAAATGGCTGTGGTTGTCGAATCCCACCAGCTTTCGTCATCGCTATCCTGCTTTTTATTCAGCAGAAGATCGTAGGAATCCTTGTACCACTCACTTCCCGGGAAGTTATAGCCCAAAACCGATGCGGTTTTCTTGGCTTCCCCCGTCAGTCCCAGTGCCAGATAACATTCGGTCAGGCGTGAAAGGGCTTCGGGAACATGTGTGGTGGTCTGGTAAGTGGTGACAACCTTTTGAAACCGGTTGATCGCAGCCAGATAATCACCCCGATCCTGATAATAGCGGCCGACGCTCATTTCCTTGCCCGCCATGTGATCGACCGTCAGGTCCTTTTTCAGCTTGGCATCGCGGGCATATTTGCTGTCGGGAAAACGGCGGATAACGTCGTCAAGGCTTTGCATTGCCTTTTCGGTCATCTGCTGGTCGCGGCGCACATCCGAAATCTGTTCGTAATACGAAAGCGCCTTGAGATAATAGGCATAGGCGACATCGGCATTGGCCGGGTGCAATGAAATGAAACGATCAAGCGCGCTGATCGCATCATCATATTTGTTGTCCTGGTAATAGGCATAGGCCGACATCAGGGTCGCCTTGGTCGCCCATAAAGAATAGGGATGCTGGCGTTCCACCTCGTCAAAGGCCTTGGCCGCTTTTTGATATTCTTTCTGATCCAGCAGGTCCTGGGCAGTGTTGTAAAGCTCTGCTACCGGTCTTTCGACATATTCCGGTTCTTTGGTGCTGGAACACGCAGCCAGCATAAGCGCCAGGCCGCAAACGGCAATCAGATGTTTCGCGTGAGCCGAACGAGGCAAGGTTGGAATCCTTAATTCTGTCTGCGATCGTACTGAAACCCATCGGATTTCGCTGGTGTGGCCGGGACTATATCACGCCAATACCATCTGTGGGCAAGTGGTTGAATCAATGAAAATGGCTTTTTCGGTTCTTTTATCGAAAACAGCACCCAAATCCGCACTTTACAGGGGGCAGGGCCGGGTATTCTGGCGGAAGGGTCATAACAGCCTGAAGCGCAGACAAATGGCTGTTGTCATTTAGCGATTCGCTATTTTCATGCCGGACGCGCAAGACAAAAAAAGCAGGCGCTCCCGCTTGGGGAGGGCCTGCCAATTGCCTGCATCATGGTTTTCAGGCAGAAGCACGGACCGGTTCGCTGGCATGAAGGGCGGTTGTGCGCATCGGCACCAGGCGCCAGGCGCTGTCATCGGCGAACAGGGCCTTGAGCAGCATGTTATTGACCATATGGCCCGATTTATACGCCGTTACCTTGCCCTGCAACTGATGACCGGCGGCATAAAGGTCGCCCAGCGCATCAAGGATTTTGTGGCGGACAAATTCGTTTTCGTAACGAAGGCCTTCTTCGTTCATCACCGAATCGCCCGACAGCACCACGGCATTTTCCAGCGACCCGCCAAGGGCAAGGCCCGCATTGCGCATGGCTTCGACTTCGTGCAGGAAGCCAAAGGTCCGGGCCCGGGCGATGGAATTGACAAACACGCCATCATCAAAGGTAACGGCCAGGCGCTGGTTGGCGATGGCCTTGCTGGCAAAGTCGATTTCAAAATCGATATGGAACCCTTCGGCAGGTTCCACCTTTGCCCGGCAACCGTTATGTTCAACCTCAATGGTTTTCAAAACCTCGACCACCATGCGCGGGGCGTTTTGTTCTTCGATGCCGACACAATCGATCAGGAAGGTAAAGGGGGCAGAGCTGCCATCCATCACCGGGACTTCATCAGCATCAATATCGATCAGGATATTGTCGATGCGCTGACCGGCAAGGGCAGCCATCAAATGTTCGATCGTGCCGATTTTAATGCCAGCCTCAAGGTCGCCAAGGCAGGTGCAGAGGCGGGTATCGATGACTTCATTATAGAGGGCGGCAAAAGTTGGTTTGCCCGGCAGGTCAACACGGCGGAAAACAACCCCATGATTAACCGGGGCGGGATGCAGCGTGATCTGGATTTTCTGCCCCGAATGCAGGCCGACACCGGCACATCCGATCGAACTTTTAAGACTGCGCTGCCAGACAACAGATGAAGCTGCGGCGCGCTGGTCATTCAAAGCAGTGCTGATATCGGCAATATTATTCACGGGGAACCCCCAGACAAATCAGGTTGTATATCGATTGATTTTCATCGGGCGGTATGTGGGCCCGTTTTCCAGGGTCACAAACTACCGGGCTGACCGCAATGCGGCAAATCACTCTTTGTTACCGTTTGTAACGTTGAGATTTCAAAGAAAAATCAATTGTTTATTAATAATTTCCGCATTGCGGCAAGGGGTGTTTCGGCTAGGAATTGTGCTTGATGATTTAAGTAGTAATACGGATGCCCATTAAAAAAGGGGAAGGCCGAAACCTTCCCCTTTTCGCGCGGAGGCTCGTCGTCAGTTAGCCTGGCGACGAAGGAAAGCCGGAATCTCCAGAAGGTCGTCAGACGCCGAAGACGTTTTGACCCGGGAAGCTGGATCGGCTTTCAATTGCGGGCGGGCATCATCCCCCAGGGACAGTTCGGTCTGGCGGGGGGCAGGTGCCTGGGCCTGTGGGGCTGCAGCCTGCTGGCGCGGGGCAGCATCCTGTTCTGTCTGGTGGTTGTTTTTGCCAAACAGGTTACGGATACCGCCAAAACGCGGGCGGCTGCTGTGGCCGGTATCGGCGGCGTCGTAAACATCGGGTTCACCACGGGCCGGGGCATTATCGGTCGGGCGGGCAGCGCGCGGCGGAATGAACGGCATATCGCCGTTATCATCTGCAACATGCTGGCGCGGTGTGCTTTGTTGCGGCTGCTGGGCGCGCGGCGCCTGGCGCAGGGCCGGGTTCGGTTTCAGCACGGTCTGACCCAGTTCGATTGATCCGGTTTGGGCCGGTTCGCCTGCCGGGTTGGACAGGCCGGGCTGTTGCGCATTGCCGGTGGCGGCAAAACGTTCAGACGGCATGTCTTCAACCGATGACCCGCCAGCATAATCGTCCTGGCCGCTAAAGGCGGCGGCTGCCGGGGCATGTTCGGCGGCGGCAGGCTGCTGTTGCGGGGCCGGGGCATGGGTCCCAAAACCGGGGGCCGGTTTTGCCGCCGCCGGTTTATCGGAACGCGCATTGGTCAGCGGAATGGTGGTTGGCTTCGGGCGGCGGACTTCTTCGGCATCAATGCCGGTTGCCACCACGGAAACGCGCAGGCCACCCTCGATGGTCGGATCAAAGGTCGAACCAAAGATGATGTTGGCTTCGGGATCGACTTCTTCACGAATACGATTGGCCGCTTCGTCAACTTCATACAGCGCCATGTCCATGCCGCCGGTGATGTTGATCAGAACGGCGCGAGCGCCCTTCATCGAGGCATCTTCAAGCAGCGGGTTGGCAATGGCGGCTTCGGCCGCTTCCAGCGCACGTTTCTCGCCCGAGGCTTCGCCGGTGCCCATCATGGCCTTGCCCATTTCGCTCATGACGGTGCGAATGTCGGCAAAGTCAAGGTTCACAAGGCCCGGAACCATCATCAGGTCGGTAATGGAGCGCACACCATTGCGCAGCACGTCATCGGCCATCTGGAAGGCATCTGCAAAGGTGGTTTTTTCATTCGCCACCCGGAACAGGTTCTGGTTCGGGATAATGATCAGTGTATCAACATATTGCTGAAGCTGCTCGATGCCCTGTTCGGCGGTGCGCATCCGGCGCGTGCCTTCAAAATGGAACGGCTTGGTAACGACGCCCACGGTCAGAATGCCGGCTTCCTTGGCGGCACGGGCAATCACCGGTGCGGCCCCTGTGCCGGTTCCACCGCCCATACCGGCGGTGATGAAAACCATGTGGCTGCCTTCAAGCTGGGCCTGGATTTCTTCAATCGATTCTTCGGCAGCAGCACTGCCGGCATCGGGCCGTGCGCCAGCCCCAAGGCCCTGGGTGATCTGGCGACCAAGTTGCAGCTTGCGGCTGGACTTGCTCTGGTTCAGGGCCTGTGAATCGGTATTGGCCACGACAAAATCGCAGCCTTCAAGTTCGGATGCGATCATATTGTTGACCGCGTTGCCACCGGCGCCACCGACACCGATAACGGTAATTTTTGGTTTCAGGTTTTCTTCCGCTTCAGGAACGGAAAAATTAATTGTTGGCATGTTTGCTCTTCCTTCTCCGCGCTTAGGAGTCTGAATCCAAAATCAGCCTTCCCTTTGCCGAAATTAGACCCGTGCTGATCTTTTACAGGTGAAAGAGTTAGTGCGGTGTTAATGACATCGTTAAGCGGCGAAAATTTTCCGTTTTTTTTCGCTGTTTTCGGTGCGCTGTACTCTAACACGGGAAACTTGGCAGGTTTTAAGGGTTTTTGATATTTCCTGCTTCGGGATCATTCAGGGGAAGGACTCTCTTTTGCGCGTGTTTTATGGTTTGCTCGCAACCAGAATGCCGCATGGTTCTTAATGAAATCTGACTCTTGGCCGGTTTTTGTAAATTTTGTTGCAGAATCGGCCTATCGGAAATTCTGGCGGGATCGCGTAAAGGTTAAACAGGTAAACGGGGTTGGCGCGGCCAATTCCGGACGGGTTAGAAATTTTCCTTAAGCCACGCGCCAAGGCGGCCCCAGCGCCCGCCGGACTGGCGAATGTGGCTCATGGCTTCGCTTAGCGGGTCGTTTTGCTGTTCAACCGCGCGCAGCAACAGACCGGCACAGGCAGAAAAGGCCGGGCCGGATGTGGCCTGGGCCATTCCGGTTACGCCATGCGGCGAGGCCACTGTTGCCGGGCGTTCAAACATTTGGCCTGCCAGATCGGCAATGGCGTTTAGCTGGCTTGCCCCACCCGTGAGCATAATGGACCGGCCGCCAATTTGCGACAGGCTGTTTTGTTCAAGCTGGTCGCGGATAAGCTCGAATGTTTCTTCCAGGCGCGGCTTGATGATGTTGATCAGCATCGAACGCGGCACATGGTTGACATTGGCCTCGTCCTCGTCGCCAATAACCGGTACGGCCAGTATTTCCTGATCGTCAGACGGCGAGGTCAGCGCGCTGCCATGCAGGGTTTTCAACCGTTCGGCATGGGACAGCGATGTATTAAGGCCATAGGCAATGTCGCGGGTGACATGGGCACCGCCCACCGGGAAGCTGGCGGTATAAATAACCTGCCCGCCGTGGAATACGGCCACACTGGTTGTGCCCGCCCCCATATCAATCACGGTGGCACCCAGGTCGCGCTGATCCTGGGTCAGGGCCGAAAGGCCAGATGCCAGCGGGGTAACAACCGTTTCCTCGATTTCAAGATGGCAGCGCGCCAGCAGGGTTTCGAGGTTGCGAAGTGCTGCAATTTGCGTGCGGACAAAGTGCAGATCCAGCCCGACAACCGTGCCATACATGCCGCGCGGGTCGCCCAGGCCAACCGACTGGTCCACGCGAAAGCCCAGCGGTACGGTGTGGATCAGCTCGTCACCAGCCTGGCGCAGCAGCGCGTCTTTCTGGTCGTTGAGTTTGCGAATTTCCAGATTGCCAATCGGGCGGGAGCCCAAAGGCAGTTCGATGGTATGTGTTTCGGATTCGAGACGCCCGCCAGACAGATTGACGATAACAGCCTCGATTGTCTGGCCTGCCATTTTTTCGGCAGCATTGACCGCCGCAAGCACGACTTCCTGTGCTGCGTCAAGATTTGCGATCGATCCGCTTTGCAGACCCTTTGACATGTTATGGCCGATGCCGATGATTTTCGGCTGGCCGGACTTGTCGGGTCGCGCAATAAAACAGCAGACCTTGGATGTCCCGATATCCAGGGCTGCAATCAGTCCTGATCTCGTTTTGCTGCGTGCCAATTGTTTGCTCTGAGTTTGCTTTTTGATGTGGGGACATGCGTTACCCGCATCATCATACACCCCTTATCCCGCTTTTCGGTCAAAAGCAGTTGCAAATTGGTTAAGGCAGGGGTGTATCTTTTGCATTTTATTGCCCGATCAGTGTTTTATTGTCATCAGGCAGCATCAAAAGGGCCGTTTGGGTTATACCGACCCTTTCTTTTCCTTGGGCGGGTTGCGGCGCAGTTCGGCGGCCCCGGGTGTCAGGCGCACAAAGGTACGGTCTGCCAGGCGCAGGTCCACAACCAGCACATCGCTTTCCAGCAGATGATGGGCCTTGTCCAACTGGTCCAGGCGAACCCAGGCCTTGTCCATGTCATGTTCTGGCAGGCGGATGAACATGCCGTTGGAAAGCTGAACATTCCAGCGACGATGACCAATACGTTGCGCACCTGTGACCATTTCAAACAGGCGCGGCACGGTTTTCAGGGTTTTGATCATTTCGGCGGCATGTTCGGGGGCATCATCGCCCACCAGAACCGGCAGGTTCAAATAGTCACCCAGTTCGTAATCCTGCAATTGTACGCCATCGGCATCGATCAGCACATGATTATCGCCATTCTGCCACAGGGCCAGGGGCTGGCGTTCCTCGACATGGACAATAATGGTATCGGGCAGGCGGCGTTCAACGCTGGCTTTACGCACCCAGGAAAGCTGTTCGATGCGTTCGCGCGCGGCATCGGTATCAAAGGTAATAATTGGCGATCCCGGTTTTTGCCCGATGGCGGCCAACAGGGCATTGGGGTCGGTTCGGTGACGTCCGGCCACATCAATGGTATTGATCACCATGCCAAACCGTGCCGAGGCATCAATGGCCTGGCTGCGTGCCATTTCAAGCCATTGTTCGGTTTTGCCGCTTTGCCAAAGGGCAACCGGCCCGCCAACAATCAGGGCGGTGGCACCGACCCAGCGGCAAATACGGACTGTTTTGCGCCAAACAGCCGACCAGCCATATTCCCGTTCAACCTTTTCCCGGCGCTCGCGCGCCTGTTCGGCTATCGTTCGCATGTGGCGTCCTCGACCATCCATGCAACAATGTCGGCAAAGCTCATGCCATCATGACGGGCGGCATCGGGGACCAGCGATGTCGGCGTTAAACCCGGCTGGGTGTTGATTTCCAGAATGGCAAGTTTGTCATGTTCCGGATCATAGCGGAAATCGGCACGGGCAACCCCCTTGCAGCCGAGCGCATGATAGGCCTTTTCGGCGCAATCGCGCAGCCGGGTGCGCAGGGCACTAGGAATATCGGCCGGAATGATGTGCTGGGAACCGCCATTGGCATATTTCGACTGATAGTCATAAAAGGCATGATTACCAGTCAGAATTTCAATCACTTCCATTGCCTGTCCGTCCTTGACGGCAACGGTCATTTCCCGCCCGGCGACATATTCTTCCTGCATCACGCCATCGCCATGCACCCATTCGCGGGCCAGCATGTTTTGTTCTTCTTCGTCATTCAGGATAATTTCAACCCCGACGGACGACCCTTCGTTATTGGGTTTCAAAACATAGGGCGGTGGCAGGGCGATGCCGTTTTTAATGTCATCGCGGGTGACATAAACATGCTTGGCGCAGGGCAGGCCCTTTTCGTTGAACATGGCCTTGGCGCTCATTTTATCCATTGCGATGGCCGAGGCCCGAACGCCGGAATGGGTATAGGGAATATCAAGAATTTCCAGCAATCCCTGCACCGTGCCATCTTCACCCCAACGTCCATGCAGGGCATTGAAAATGACATCGGGTCTGGGTGACAGGTCGGTGATCTGGCGGGCGAGATCGCGGGTGGCGTCAATTTCCGATACCCGGTAGCCTTTTTCACGCAATGCCTTGGACACTTCGCGCCCCGAAGACAGCGAAACATCGCGTTCGGCTGACCAGCCCCCGTAAATGACCGCGACATGCTTGCTCATGCGTCTTTTCCTATGATCGAATGTCCCAAACGTTCGCCAATGCGGCGAATTTCCCAGCGCAGATCAATGCCGGAATGTTCCATGACCCGACGGCGTACTTCTTCGCCCAGTTCTTCCAGGTCGCTCGCACTGGCATCGCCCAGATTAATCATGAAATTGCAATGCTGCGGCGACATTTGCGCCCCGCCAATGGTCAGGCCACGGCACCCGGCGGCATCAATTACCTCCCAGGCCCGTTTGGGCGCGGGGTTGGCAAAGGTGGAGCCCCCGGTGCGGGCCCGCACCGGCTGGCTGGCATTCCGGGCTTCCTGTATTTCGGCCATGCGCCGGGCAATTTCGCCACGGTCATCGGGGGTGCCACGCATCACCGCCTTGGTGAAAATCCAGTCATCGGGAATGTCACAATGGCGGTAATTCAGGCCCATTTCATTGACAGCAAGGGTATGAATGTTGCCTTTACTGTCAATTGCTTCGGCGCTGATCAGAATATCGCGCATTTCCCGGCCATAGGCCCCGGCATTCATCCGCAGGGCTCCGCCAATGGTGCCGGGAATGCCCGATAAAAATTCAAGCCCGGCCAGGCCCGCTTCCTGTGCCACCTGCGCAACATTGCCATCCAGCGCCCCGGCCCCGGCATGGATTTCTTCCCCTGACACCGTTACATCGGTAAAGGGCCGCCCCAGCCGCACCACAACACCGCGCAATCCCCCGTCACGCACCAGAAGGTTTGATCCGACACCAATAATCGAGACCGGAATTTCGCCGGGCTTGTCGCGTAAAAAGTCAGCCAGGTCCTGGGTGTCGGCGGGGCGGAACATCACATCGGCCGGGCCGCCGACCTGAAACCAGGTGACTTTTGCCAGTGACGCGCCTTCGCGCAATTTGCCGCGAACCTTGGGCAGGTGATCAATGATCGGGGTGTGCGGTGCCTGGGTCATGACGTTTTAAGGGCCTCCATCTGGGCGGGCAGGGCATTGGCCCACGCGCTTATGGACCCTGCACCAAGGCAGACAACAAGGTCGCCGCTTTTGGCATTGCCCGAAACCACATTGGCCAGTTCATCGGGTCCGTTCAGGGCCAGAACCTTGCGATGCCCGCGATTGCGCAACCCTTCGACAAGGGCATCGCGCGTTGCGCCCTCAATCGGGCTTTCGCCAGCGGTGTAAACATCGGCGACAATTACGGTATCGGCATCGTTAAAGCAGGTGCAGAATTCCTCGAACAAATCATGCAGGCGCGAATAACGATGCGGCTGAACCACGGCGATCACGTTGTTTTGCGTGGCAGATCGCGCCGCCTTCAGAACCGCGCGAATTTCAACCGGGTGATGGCCGTAATCGTCAATGATGGTCACACCATCAACTTCGCCGGTTTTGGTAAAGCGGCGTTTGACACCGGTGAAGCCATCAAAGGCGGAAACGATTTTATCATCATCGATGCCCAGTTCCAACGCCACTGTAATGGCGGCAAGGGAATTGGATACGTTATGGTCGCCCACCATTGGCAGACGGACATTGTGAATGGTGCGTTCGGCACTGTCCACCCGTTCGCGAATCACCACGTCAAAGGTGCTTTGGCCAATTTCGGTGCGTACATTGGTTGCCCGCACATCGGCTTGCGGCGAAAAGCCGAATGTGAAAATGCGCCGGTCGGTCACGCGCCCAATCAGGGCCTGGACCTCCGGGTGGTCAATGCACAAAACGGCAAAACCATAAAACGGAATGTTCTGAACGAAGTTTTTAAAAGCCTCGCGCAACTGGTCAAAATTCTTCCAGTGGTCCAGATGCTCCGGGTCAATATTTGTGACAACGGCAATGGTGGAGGGCACCTTGACGAAGGTTCCATCCGATTCATCGGCTTCCACCACCATCCAGTCGCCATCACCCAGGCGTGCATTGGTGCCATAGGAATTGATGATGCCGCCATTGATCACGGTCGGGTCCAGCCCGGCGGCATCCAGCATGGTGGCAACAAGGGACGTGGTGGTGGTTTTGCCGTGCGTGCCGCCAACGGCAATGGCGGCCTTTAAGCGCATCAGTTCGGCCAGCATTTCGGACCGGCGCACAACCGGCACCATATTGGCGCGTGCGGCAACCACTTCGGGGTTATCGGATTTGACGGCGGTGGAAATTACAACAACCTTGGCATCGGTGATGTTGGCCGCATCATGGCCGATAAAAACCTGAATGCCCTTGTCGCGCAGGCGCTGGACATTGGCATTGTCCGCCATGTCCGACCCCTGCACCTGATAGCCCAGATTGTGCAAAATCTCGGCAATGCCAGACATGCCGATCCCGCCAATCCCGACAAAATGGATGTTTCCGATGCCAAGTGGCAGGGTTTTCATGCGAGGTCTCCTTGGACGTGTGGTGTTTTTTGTTTCAGATCGACCGGGGCGCCCGCCGGGTTCAGGCCCAGCATTTCCACAACCATGTCTGCCAGCCTTTCGGCGGCATTGGCGCGGGCGGCAGTGCGCGCGCCTTCGGCGGCACGGGCCAGGGCCGACGGCCCGGTTAAAAGTTTCGCCAGTCGTTCACTAACGATTTCAACGGTAAAGCGTTCCTGCGAAAGCATCCATGCCCCGCCTGCCTGTTCGACCTGTTCGGCATTGTAACGCTGGTGGTCATCAATGGCATGGGGCAGCGGCACCAGAAGCGAGGGGCGGCCAGCCACCGTCAGTTCAGCCACCGTTGATGCACCGGATCGCGCAATCACCAAATGGGCGTCGCGCAATCGTTCCGGGATGTCGTCAAAAAACGGCTTTAAGGTTACATCAATGCCCGACCCTTCATAGGTCTTTGCAGCCTCATCAAGGTCTTCGGCACGGGCCTGTTGGGTGACATGCAGGCGGCGTTTTAAATCATCGGGCAGGCGAATGATGGCCTGGGGCAGAATTTCCGAAAGGATGCGTGCCCCCTGGCTGCCGCCGGTGATGAGCAGGTTTACCGGGCCATCGGCCTCTGGTGCGAGATAGGGGGCATTGGCAAGGGCGGCAATTTCGGGGCGCACCGGGTTACCTGTCCAGATCACGCGGGGTTTGTCGCCTTCGCTGATCATGCGCACCTCGGGGAAGGATGTGGCAATGCGGGTGGCCGATTTTGCCACAACCCGGTTGGCGCGGCCCAAAACGGCGTTTTGTTCATGAATCGCCATCGGGATGTGCAACCCTTTGGCCGAAACTGTTGCCGGGATCGAGGCATAACCGCCAAAGCCGATTACGGCGGCCGGGCGGATTTTTTTAAGATGTCGTCTGGCCTGCCAGGTCCCCAGCGCCAGGCGCAGCATACCGCTGATGCGCCCCCGGAGTCCCTTGCCCGCAATGCCGCCAGCCGGTAGCTGAATGGTTGTGACACCCTCAAGATTTTCGGTATAGCGCGCCGCCCGGGCATCGGTAAAAAATACCACTTTGGCCCCGCGCCGCACCAGTGCGCGTGCCAGCGAAACCGCAGGAAACATATGCCCGCCGGTGCCGCCCGATGTCAGGGCAATGCACTGTTCCTCAAGCGGGGTGTCGGTAATGGTAAATTCTTCTGTCGTCATTCTGGACTGTAACCTGCGCGAAACTCGGATGGCTAGGGTGCCGGATGCTTCAAGAGAAACCGAGAAAGGTTAATATCCCTTCAAATGCAGGTCAAAAATCCGCCTAGTCGGAACTTCTTTTTCGCGTCAGTGCCAGAATGAAGCCCATACTGATGGCAATCGCCACGGTCGAGGACCCGCCATAGGAAACAAAGGGCAGGGTCATGCCCTTTGGTGGCACCAGTTGCAGGGTCGATGCCATATTGATCATGGCCTGCAAACCAAATTGCACCAGAAGGCCGGTAACCGCCAGAACGACAAACATGTTGCGTTCGCCCATCATGCGCGACAGGCCCCGCATGACGATAAAGGTGAAAATACCGATCACCAGCAAACAGAACAGCAGGCCGAATTCCTCGCCCGCGACGGCAAAGATAAAGTCGGAATGGGCATCGGGCAGATAGTTTTTTACCGTGCCTTCGCCCGGCCCCTGGCCCATGATGCCACCATTCATGAAGGCTTCCATCGATCGCTGGATCTGGTAATTGTCACCCGTTGCCGGGTCAAGGAAGCGGTCCACGCGCGACTGAACGTGCGGCAAAATCAGATAGGCCGATGCCGCAAGGCCCACCACACTCATGCCCAGGCCAAACACCAGCACAATCGGCAGACCGGCCAGAAAAATCTGTGCCGACCAAATGGTGGTAATTACCACGGTTTGCCCGAAATCCGGCTGGATCATCAAAAGAATGATACAGGTTGCCAGCAACATGCAGCTTACGATATAGCCGGGGAAATTGGGGTTCAGCCGTCCTTCGGAAAACATCCAGGCCGTGACCACGGCAAAGGCGGGTTTTAAGAATTCCGACGGCTGAATGGTAATACCGCCAAAATTGATCCAGCGTACTGCCCCCTTGATCTCTGGTCCGACAAAGGGCGTTATGATCAGAAGTCCGATGATCGCCAGAAACATGATGGAGGCGACCCGACGCACCCATTTGATCGACAGCATCGAAATGCCACCGGCACAAATGGCGGCCAGGGTTAAAAAGAAAAACTGCCGACGCACAAAATGGAAGCTGTCAACGCCAATACGGTCCGCCACCGGCGGGCTGGCCGACATGACCAACAGGGCCCCAATCCCCATCAGCAGGATGGTCGCTGCCAGCAACCAGCGATCAACCGTCCACCACCAGACACTGAGCAGCGAGGTATCGGCACGGGAAAAGGCAGTATTGCCGTCTTTATCGCCAAACAGGGATTTCATCATGCCTCCGGATTGGTGCGGGATGCGATGTCGGCGGTGGTGGTGCGCAAATCGGTGAAAAGGTCGCGGAAGGCATCGCCACGGGCTTCAAAACTTTTGAACTGGTCAAAGGATGCACAGGCAGGCGAGAGCAAAATGACCGGGGCCGATGATGCAGTATCTGATGATGCTTGCCTCTCGGCCTGGTCCGCCTTGGCTGTTTCAAGGGCGCGGCGGGTGGCGATGTCAAGCGTACCGCATTGCTCGAACGGGACATGGCCGTTAAGGGTGGCGGCAAAGGCCTCGGCGGCACTGCCAATCAGAAAGGCTTTTTTGATGCGGCCATAAAAGGCGTCAAGCCCGTCTATGCCGCCTTCCTTGGGTTTGCCGCCCAAAATCCAGTAAATATTGTCATAGGCCGACAGGGCCTTTGCCGTGGCCTCGGCATTGGTGGCCTTGCTGTCATTGACAAAGGTGATGCCGTCAATCGTACCAAGCTGTTCCTGACGATGCGCCAAACCGGGGAAGGACATGATCCCGGCGATAATGTCGCGCGGTGCAACTTGGCGTGCCCGGCACAGGGCATAGGCAAAGGCAATATTTTGCCAGTTATGACGGCCCGGCATATGGGTGACGGTGGCTAGATCCAGGATCGGATCCCGGGCGTTGTCCAGATCATCAATCAGCCAGTGATCATCTACATAAACCCCGTGCGGGGCCGGGCCATTGACCGAAATTTCAACAATGCGATGACCGCCCTCGCGGGCCAGTTCGGTGGCCATTTGGGCACAATGGTCATCATCAATCGAAATGATCGCCCATTTGGGGCCTTTCTGGCGGGCAAAAATCGTGCGTTTCGCCCCGATATAGCCCGTCATGCCACCGTGACGGTCCAGATGGTCCGGCGTGATGTTGAGAAGCGCACTGGCATCAAAGGCCGCCTGGTTCAGCAGGTCCAACTGATAGCTGGAAAGTTCCAGCACATAACAGTCATCGACATCCAGCGCGTCAAAGCCCAGCACCGGATAGCCCAGATTGCCGCCTACCTGCGTTTTGATGCCCGATTGTGCAATGATATGTGCCGTCAGGGCGGTGGTGGTGGATTTGCCATTGGTGCCGGTAATTGCCAGCATCGGGGTGCCGGGCACCGTGGTGCAAAGCAGTTCAACATCGCACACAATCGGCTTGCCCGCCCGGCGGGCTTTTTCGGCGGCAGGATGCGGGGTGGGAAAGGTCGATGGAATGCCGGGGCTGATCACCAGCATTTCCGGCACGCGCCAGTCACATTCCACCAGATTGACCGGCGTGACATTTAAGTCATCAAGCTGATGGCGGCTGTCTTCATTGTCATCCCAGGCCCACACGATGGCCCCCGACTGGATCAGAGCCTTCACACTGGCCAGCCCCGATTTGCCAAGGCCCAGAACCGCCACGGTTTTTCCGCGATATTGTGAAAGGTCGATCAATGTCGTGTTCCGATCCAGAAAGGGATGTTAACGCAGTTTCAGGGTTGCCAGACCAATCAGGGCCAAAATGACCGAGATGATCCAGAAACGGATAACGATGGTGGGTTCGTGCCAGCCTTTCTTTTCAAAGTGATGGTGCAGCGGCGCCATACGAAACACGCGCTTGCCCGTCAGTTTGAAGGAACCGACCTGGATAATCACCGATACGGTTTCCAGCACGAAAAGCCCGCCAATAATCGCCAGAACAAGTTCGTGTTTGGTCACAACGGCAACAGCACCCAGCGCCCCGCCCAGGGCCAGCGACCCGGTATCGCCCATAAACACCATTGCCGGCGGCGCGTTGAACCACAAAAAGCCCAAACCAGCCCCGACAAGTGCGCCCAAAAGAACCGTTAATTCGCCAGACCCGGCAATATAGTGAACCTGCAAATAATCGGCGAACTGGATGTTGCCGATCAGATAGGTGATCAGGGCAAAGCTGGCAGCGGCAATCATCACCGGCACGATGGCAAGGCCATCCAGGCCGTCGGTCAGGTTTACGGCGTTGGATGCGCCCACCATGACAAACATGGCAAAGGGGACAAAAAACCAGCCCAGATCCAGCAGCAGGTTTTTAAAGAACGGAAAGGCCAGTTGCGTTGCCAGGGCCGGGTCGGTGTTATACGAAATCCACCAGGCGGCAATGGCGGCAATCGAAAATTGCCCCACCAGTTTGGCCTTGCCCGGCAGGCCCTTTGAATTGCGTTTGGAGACTTTCAGGAAGTCATCCATGAACCCCAGAAAGCCATAACCGATTGTCACCAGCAGCACAGCCCAGACATAGGGGTTTTTCAAGTCCGCCCATAACAGGGTGGCAATACTGGTGGAAATCAACAGCAAAAGCCCGCCCATTGTCGGCGTGCCTTTTTTGGTCAGAAGGTGGCTTTCCGGCCCGTCTTCACGAATGGGTTGTCCTTCGTTCTGGCGCGTGCGCAGCATGTCGATCAGCCAGGGACCCAGCACAAATGCCAGCACCAGCGATGTAAAGACCGCACCGCCGGTCCGAAAGGTGATGTAGCGGAACAGGTTAAACAGCGGAAACTGGTCAGCCAGCGGATAGAGCAGGTTATAGAGCATTGGCTCTCGGGTTCCTTATGCGTCAGTTGGATGCCGGGGCGGTGCCCGCTTGACCCGATTTTAGGGCCGAAACAATTTTAGAAACGTAAATACCAAGCGATCCTTTGACCAAAACCACGTCACCATCGCAAATTGATGCCAAAATCGGGGTAATCGCGTCCTCGGCCCGGTCAAAATGGCCCAAATGGCGTTCTTTTGGCAGTTCTTCGGCCAGCAGGGCCATCATCGGCCCTACGGTAAAGACAGCATCGATTCCCAAATGCTCCAGCGGATGGGCGAGGTCACGGTGCATTTTTTCCGCATCTTCGCCCAGTTCGCGCATGTCGCCCAAAATGGCAATGCGGCGGCCGTTTTCACCCGGTTTTTCGTTTGCCAGCAGTTTCAGACCCGCCATCATCGATGTCGGATTGGCGTTATAGGCATCGTCAATCAGCAGGTAATGGCCTTTTTCGCTGCCATCCGCTGCCTTGATGGCAAGGGCATGGCGTGCGCCGCGCCCGGCAGGCGGGGTAACGTCGGCCAAATCCTGTGCCGCGCGCACAACGTCGGCCCCGATCTGGTCCACACAGGCCAGTATGGCCAGCGAATTGATCACCCAGTGTTCACCGGGGCAGCCCATGAAATATTCAAGGTCCCGGCCGCCGATGCGGGCCCGCACGGCACTGCCGCCGGTGACGATATTGGCCTCAAATAACCGGTAGGTTGCGGTGGCATCGGTGCCGAAGCTTTTGATGTTGGTAATGCCCAGTTCCTTTGCCCGGCGCGCCAGGGCAAAATAATGGATGTTGTCGCGGTTCAAAATGGCCGCGCCATCCGTATTCAGCCCGTCAAATATCTCTGACTTGGCCTTGGCGATTTCGGCCTCGTCCTTGAAAAATTCGGTGTGTGCGCCGACCACCGTGGTAATCAGGGCAACTTCCGGTTTGACCATTTGTACCAGCGGCGAAATTTCACCGGGATGATTCATGCCGATTTCAAAAACGCCATATTGCGCATCGACCGGCAGGGTCGCCAGGCTAAGCGGAACGCCCCAATGATTGTTGAAGCTGGCCGGGCTGGCATGGGTTTTTGCCTGTTCACCCAGCACATATTTCAGGGCTTCCTTGGTGCCGGTTTTGCCGACACTGCCGGTAATGGCAATGATTTTGGCCTTGCTGCGTGCGCGCCCGGCCATACCAAGGCGCACCATTGCATCAAGTGTATCATCAACAATCAGAGCCGGGGCATCTTTGGGCAGGACCGATGCGTCCGAAACAAGCGCGGCACGGCAACCGGCCTCGAATGCCTTGGCAACAAATTCATGGCCGTCAAAATTCGGGCCTTTCAGCGCGATAAACAAATCGCCAGGCCGGGTTTTGCGGCTGTCGATCGAAATACCGCTTACCTGCCAGTCGCCAGCGACACTGCCGCCGGTGGCAGATACGGCATCCTCTGCCGTCCATAAAACAGCTTCACTCATCGCGTTTCTTCTTTCTGTTGGTCGCGTCGTCTGTCTGGCTGCTTGCATTCATGCCCTGCCGGTCAGGCTGCCTTGCGTGGCAGGTGCCTTGACTGGTGATGGCAGGTGTCAGTTTCCGCCCAGCAAAATATTGCGGGCAACCGCAGCATCGTCGAACGGCAATACCGTTCCCTTCACGATTTGGCCGCGTTCATGGCCCTTGCCTGCAATAATCAGAATGTCATTGCGTTGCAAGATGCCAATGCCACGCTTGATGGCCTCGGCCCGGTCGCCAATTTCAACCGCCCCTTCGCAGGCCGCCTTGATGGCCGCACGAATGGTGGCCGGGTCTTCGCTGCGCGGGTTATCATCGGTGATAATGGCAATATCGGCATTTTCCCTGACCACCCGGCCCATTTGCGGGCGTTTGCCGGTATCACGATCACCGCCAGCGCCAAAAACGCAAATCACCCGGCCCTTGCAATGGGGGCGAACGGCCTTGATCACGGTTTCAAGCGCGTCTGGCGTGTGGGCGTAATCGACAAAAACCGGTGCGCCAAATTTGGTTTTGCCCACCAGTTCCAGCCGACCCCGTACACCTTCGAGTTTTTCAAGCGCGCTTGCAGCAGCGGCACTATCGGCACCCGAGGCAATGACAATGCCGAGGGAAGCGAGTGCATTCATGATCTGGAAGGTGCCCATCAGGGGCAGGTGAACATTATATTCTTCGCCGTTAATTGCGATGCGGATTTGCGTGCCAGTGGCATCGGGTTTGGCCGATAGCAGCTTGATGCCATCGCCCTTCACGCCATAGGACAGAATATTGATGCCGCGATCCTGGCAGATCTGGCGCAATTTGTCGTATTGGGGAATGTCGGCATTGATGACGGCGGTGCCATCGGTTGTCAACAATTCGCCAAACAGGCGGGCCTTGGCGGTGAAATATTTGTCAAGATCGCCATGATAATCCAGGTGATCCCGCGACAGGTTGGTAAAGGCGGCAACCTTTATTTTTACCCCGTCAAGGCGATACTGGTCCAACCCGTGCGAGCTGGCCTCCATTGCAACATGGGTGACACCGATGTCACACATATCGGCCAGCGAATGATGCAGGGCGACCGGGTCTGGCGTGGTCAGCGAACCGGGAATTTTCGCCCCGGCCGCGCGAATGCCCAGCGTGCCGATTGATCCCGAAAGCTTGCCCAGGATCGTCCAGAGCTGTTCGGTGAAAACCGCTGTCGAGGTTTTGCCATTGGTGCCGGTAATGGCGGCAATGGTTTCGGGCTGGTGGCCATAAAAGCGCGCGGCAAGCTGTGCATAACGCTGACGCGGGTTTTCAACCGGAATAAGCGGCACGGTGACGGCCGGTTCTTTCGGTGTGCCTTTGGGGGCCAAAATGGCCGATGCACCAGAACGCAGGGCGTCCCGGATGTATTTGGTGCCATCCTCGCGCGCCCCCTGAAGGGCGGCGAACATATATCCTTCACGCACAGCGCGTGAATCTGCTGTCAGGCCCTTGATGTCCGGGTCTTGTCCCTGGGCATGTTTCATTGCTGCCTGATCTCCTGCCATAAGCTCAGAAAGACGCAAGTTTGCGTTCCTCCTTGCGAAGATCCAATCGCAACGCCTGCTCTATTTCCGGCGCCTTCGCGTACGCCGGTTCAATCCCCAGTAGGGGAGCAATGCGTGTCACAACCTTGCCAACGGCGGGGGCTGAAACCCAGCCTGCCGTAGCATAACCAAACGTTTCTTTTGTGCCCTGTGGCCCATCGAGTGTCACAAGAACCGCATAGCGCGGGTCCTGCATCGGGAAGGCAGCCACAAAGGTAGACATTCGGGCATTCTTGACGTAGCGCCCGTTTACAAGTTTATCCGCCGTGCCGGTTTTACCCCCAAGGAAGTAACCCGGAACATCGGCTTTTTTGCCTGATCCTTCGGTGACGACAAGGCGCATCAGGCGGCGCATTTCGTCAGACGTTTTTTTGGAAATCACCCGCACGCCCGCCGGGGCGCCATCCTGTTTCAGGATGGTGCTGGGGCGGCGAATGCCTCCATTGGAAATGGTGGAAATGCCGTTAATCAATTGCAGCGGTGTCACGGCGATGCCATGCCCGTAGGAAATCGTCATCAGGTTGATTTCGCGCCACGGATTGGGCAGCAGCGGTGCACCAACTTCGGGCAGTTCCACATCGGACGTATCCAGAAAGCCAAAAGCCTTCATGTATTTTTTCTGGGTCTCAATGCCAAATTCCATTGCCATCCGGGCTGACCCGATATTGGAGCTGTAGGCCAGAATTTCCGGCACCGTCAGCCAGCGGTTTTCGGCATGGAAATCATGGATGCTGAACCGGGCAACGCGCAGCGGCTTGGTGGCATCATAGGTGCTGTTCAGGGTTGCGGTGCCGGTATCGAGCGCAATCGCGGCATTAAACAGTTTAAATACTGATCCCTGTTCATAAACACCCAGTGTGGCGCGGTTAAAACGCGCATCGGCCGGGCCCTGGCCGGGGCGGTGGGGGTCAAAGTCGGGCAGGGAAACCATGCCCAGCACTTCGCCGGTATAAATATCCATTACCAGGCCGGTGGCACCCGCCGCACTATAGGTTTGCATCGCACTGGCGACTTCGGCGCGCAGGGCATGTTGCACCCGAATATCGACCGACAGGCGCAACGGGCCGGAATTGCTGCGCAGGTCATTGTCAAATTCGCGTTCGGCCCCGGCAATGCCGTTATTGTCAATATCGGTAAAGCCCAGCACATGGGCAAACAGGCGGCCCTGCGGGTAAACGCGGCGTTCTTCACGCTGGAAATTCAGGCCGGGAATACCCAGCGCATTGACCCTGTATTGCTGGTCCGGGGTCAGGTTGCGACGGATCCAGACAAATGCCTTTTGTGAACCAAGGTGACGGATCAGCGTGTCACGATCCAGACCCGGCAGCACGGTCAGCAATTGGTCGGCGGCGCCAACCGGGTCCTTGATCACGCGGGCATCGGCATAAAGCGAGCTGGTCGGAAGGTCGGTCGCCAGCAAAATGCCGTTGCGATCCACAATATCGGCGCGTTCGGTTTTCAGCTCGCGGCTGTCGGTACCGGCTGTCAGGTCGGGTTCGTTACCCTGTTTCAGAACGGTGGCATTAAACAGGCCGCCGGCAATCCACAAAAAGCCGATGCCAAACATGATGCCGGTAATAAAAATGCGATTACGCGCTGTTTCCAGCGCGTGCTTTTCACGTTGTTCCGGGCCAAGTTCGGGGCGATCACCGCGCAGCCAGTATGAAAAACGAAGCAGATTCATTGTGTGCCCCCGTTTTCAGCCGGGGCGGGAATAGCCGCACTTGGACCATCAATGATCATGTTTTCCGCCGCCTCGTCATAGGCACGGTCTGATGGGCGGTCGCGCGGGGCGGGCATATAGGCAACGGCCTCGCCAAATTTGTCCAGGCGATAACGTTTGGCATCGGTGTCGGTCGGGATATTGTCGATGCTGGCCATCTGAAGGGGCTGAATCTGTTGCAGTTTCAGATATTCCTTCGCCAGTTTCTCGATCCGGGCCGGGGAATTCAGATAGCTCCATTCCGCCTGGAAAACGTGGATGCTTTCCTGCTCGTCCAGAATTTCCGACTGGATGGCGGCATAGCGGCGCTCCAGCCGTTCGACCTCGTGGGAAATCCAGTAGGTGCCAACCCCGATCAGAACCGTCATTACAAACCAGAAAGCCGTCATGATCTTGGTCATGCGATACCTCCGGCCTTGCGGGCGCCAGCGGGAACATCATTGCGAACAGCCGCACGCAGTTTGGCCGAACGCGCCCGTGGATTGGCGCGTAATTCGTCTTTCTGTGCGCTAACAGCCTTGCGGCTGAGACTGGCGAAAGTCGGTTTGGCCGGTTCGGGCTCGCCGGGCAGGCGGCGGGACTGTTTGGCGGGGTCGCCGCAGCGTTCCTTGAAAAAGGTTTTGACCAGGCGATCTTCCAGCGAATGGAAGGTAACAACCACCAGACGTCCGCCAGGTTTAAGCATGGCTTCAGCGGCATTCAGTGCGCGGTCAAGCTCGCCCAGTTCGTCATTCACATGAATGCGCAGGCCCTGAAAGGTGCGGGTGGCCGGGTCAATGCCGTCTTTGGATTTGCGCACGACAGAACGCACCGCACTGGCAAGCTGGCCTGTGGTGGTAAAGGGTGTTTCCGCGCGCATTTCAACAATCTTGCGGGCAACCTTGCGCGATGCGCGTTCTTCGCCAAACCGGTAAATGACATTGGCGATGTCTTCTTCTTCGGCAGTATTGACGAAATCGGCTGCACTGGGGCCGGACATCGACATGCGCATATCCAGCGGACCATCGGTGCGAAAGGAAAAGCCGCGCTCCGCCTGATCAAGCTGCATGGAGGAAACGCCAATATCCAGAACAATGCCGTCAACCTGTTCAACGCCGCGTGCAGGCAGCAGGGTTGCCATCTCGCCAAAGCAGCCTTCTACCATATGAAAACGGCCGTCATATGCGGCCGCAAGTTTATGGCCGGTTTCAACCGCACTCGGGTCACGGTCAATGCCGTAAAGCGTGCAGGGCGCATGCTCCAGGATGGCGCGGCTATAGCCACCGGCCCCAAAGGTGCCATCCACCATGATGTCGCCTTCGGCGGGGCTTAGATATTCCAGAACTTCGCGCAGCAAAACGGGTTTGTGCGGGTTGGCTGGTGACGGGTCAAAAGGCAGCGGGCTGGTCATCATGCGTCATCCTCCGGCAGGTCGGATTCCGGGGATGCGTCGGCAGCAGCGGCGCGTGCTGGCATGGCAGATGCCGGTTTCAGCTTCAGCGTGGAACCGCGATTGACCAGGCGGGTGCGGCTGGCGGTTTTGCGATCGGCAAAGGTATCGGGGTTCCAGATACGGAAGGTCCGGCCACGACCAACAAAGGCTACCTGGTCGGTAATACCGGCATACTCGATCAGTTCTGGTGGCAGAATGATACGGCCTTCGCCGTCAAAGGGCAGGGCATGGGAGGCACCAAGGATGGTGTCGGCCAGGTCTTCGGCTTCGTCCGAGAACATTTCCATGTCATCAAGTGAAGCGGCAATACGCTCCATATGGCTTTCAGAGCAGCCCTCGATGGTGGGTTCCTTGGGGGATTCATAGACGTAAATTCCGGCAAAGCCATCAGCTTCCAGGGCGGCACGGAACCTTTTGGGCACGGAGACGCGCCCTTTCCGGTCCAGTTTGTGAATGTGCGTCCCTGTGAACAGCACCCGCCTAAATCCCCTGCTGATCGACCGCTGGATAACGAAGTTTGGAAAGAGACATCGCCACCAGACGTCTGTGCCCCACTTGGCACTGCCAAAATGCCTGCTTAATGGGGTATCATGGGATCATATGGGGGTCAATGGGATTTGATGGGGCTAACTGTGATATTTATGGGCAATTCTGCCCTTTTCGGCCTCTTTTCCGGGTGGCAAAACGGGGGCAAAAGATGCAATTTCAGTGTGTTTTTGCCTTTTGACCCATGAAATTCCAAATCTGACCCATGACATCCCATTGGGGATTGGTTTTTTTGCCATGATGGGGTTTGATGGGACAAAGGACATTTCCGGCACACCGGAACGACCTGTTTGCCATTTTGCGAACCGGAGTCAGTTTTGCAGACAAAGACTATGATCAGGTTAATTGCGGGCGGTTTTACCCTGTTGGCTGTGGTGGTTGCCGGGCCTGTTTTTGCGCAAGGCAGCGCAACGGGTAGCCAAAGCAGTTCTGGCACCAGCAATCATGGCAAAACTCAAACCCGGTCACAGGGGGGCTATAATGCCATTTCCCCGCAAATGCGCCAGATGTTGCCCGCCCTGATGCAGCAATTGCAAAAGAACCCGGCCTTGCTGGAGCAATTTGGCCTGGGCGGCCTTGGTGGTTTAAACGGCCTTGCCGGAACCGCGCTGGGGCAGGGCAATGGCGATGGCAGTAATGAGTTTGGTTCCGGGGGGATTGGTGATATGGGCCTCCCCGCCATTCCCGGTGTGAATGTACCCAAAGTGCCGGGGGTTCAAAACGGGGCTGGCACGGGGACAAACAATGCTGCCGCCGAGGCGGCGCGCAAGGGCGGGCTGGTGGTGCCGCCATTGCCCGTGCCCGAACAGGTCACAATTTATCGTGGGCAGTATCATCCATCCGATATTAATCAGGATGGCCGGATAGATGCCGATGAAGCCGCCAGTTACGCCGCCTGGATGTTTCGCCGTCATGATATAAACGGCGATAATGTGCTGGTTTTGCGCGAGTTTTCCGCCGTCGAGGCCCTGCCAGGATCGGCAGAGGCAAATCGTACCCGCCTGCGTACCGAAGCCCGCCGCCTGGAATTGCTGTTCCCCCAATATGATGCCAATCATGACCAGATGATCGACAAATCGGAATTCATGAACAAAATCGCCGCCAATTTTGATGAAAAACGCGGAACGGCAAAGGATGTCAGCCCGTTTGTCTTTCAAACCGTGCTGCCATTTTAAGGCGCAAGCGGCAAAATACCTGTTTCGTGCGGGTTGCAGGCGCGGTTTGCGGCAGGTTGGCAATTGGCCCCGGGCGGCCTATTGTTAAGGAATTGTCACGACAGAAAAGGTGACAAAAGCTGTCTTGCAGGTCATACATGGCCCAAATCATCCGGCACGCCAGGACGGAGACCGCACATGGAAAGCAACGAAATCTACGCCCCCGTTCGCACCCCGAACGACGCGGACCAGCCGAAGAATACTGACGGCGAGGTTACTCTGTCGGATGCCGAAAAAGACCCGCGAACCGATATTGAAGTAAGCGAACGCCATGCCGAGGCCGAGCTTGCTGCCGCAGCCGAGGGCGAAGAAGATATTCATTGTGATGTTGACAGCCTGGGTGACGTTGATGCAGGCGGGCTTGTCGGGGAACCTGCCGCGATTGTTGGCACCAAGATTGTCGCACCGGGCAAGGCGGGTACGGCCGCCCCGGTCTGGATTGATTTGTTGGAGCCAACAGCCAGCGAGTTGCGTGCGATAGAGGCCCGCTTTGGCATCGAGGTGCCAACCCGTGAGGAAATGCAGGAAATCGAGCTGTCATCGCGGTTATATGATGAAGATGGCGCGCTGTTCATGACCGTTACTATCCTGAACCGGGCCGCAACCGATGACCCGGAAAGCACGGCTGTGACGTTTATTCTGGCGAAAAAAACGCTGATCACCCTGCGTTATGCCGATCCGGTCCCGTTTAAAACCTTCACCCGGCGGGTCAAACGCTCGCCAGGGTTGGCAAGTTCATCCGATGCGGTGTTGCTGGGCCTGCTGGAGCAGATTGTCGACCGTCTGGCCGATATTATGGAAATTTCGGTGGCGGATCTGGAAAAAATCTCCAATGCGGTATTTTCCAAGGAAGGCAACGGGTCGGACCAGGACCATCATGAAAACCTGCGCCGCATTGGCCGGGCGGGCAACCTTGCCAGCAAGGCCAAGGACAGCCTGCTTAACCTTAACCGCATGGCGCTGTTTTTAAATACCCAGGCCCGGTTTAAAAAGGATGCCAAGGTCCGGCTGAAAACCCTGTCGCGCGATATTGTCTCGATTACCGAACATGCCAATTTTGTTGCCAACAAGGTGACGTTCCTGCTCGATGCCACCTTGGGCATGATTAACCTGGAACAGAACAATATCATCAAGATTTTCTCGGTCGCGGCGGCGGCTTTTTTGCCGCCAACCCTGATCGCCAGCATTTATGGTATGAACTTTGAATTCATGCCCGAACTGCACTGGGAATTTGGTTATCCGCTGGCGATTGCCTTGATGGTTCTGTCTGCCGTCGGGCCGCTTTGGTATTTCAAGCGGAAAGGCTGGCTTTAAAACGTGTACGATAGTCGCTTGGCGCAACGCCAAGGTTTTTAACAAATACCCGGCGCAGGCGTTCATCATCGCCAAAGCCGCATAAAACGGCGATTTTTCCGATGGTCAGGTCGCTTCCTTCCAGATAATGGCGCGCACTTTCCAGTCGCAGGGCCTCCAGCGCGCGGGCCGGGCTGTTGTTGGTTTCGCGGGTATAAAGGCGCGAAAAATTGCGCGGGCTCATATTTGCCTGTGCGGCCAGGTCTTCAACGCTTAACGGTAAATGCAGGTTTTTGCGCATCCAGATATGCAATGCGTCAAATCGTCCGCCTTTATCCGTGCCTTGCTGGCTAAGGGGCTGGCTGAATTGTGATTGTCCGCCGGGGCGTTTGATAAACATGATCAATCCGCGTGCCACCGCTAGTGCCTGTTCCCGGCCCAAATCCTCCTCGATCATGGCAATCGCCATGTCGATGCCGGTTGTCACCCCCGCCGATGTCCAGACCGGACCATCGCGCACATAAATCGGGTCCGTTTTCACATGCGCATCGGGAAAATGTTGGGCCAAACGCTCGCACCAGCGCCAGTGTGTGACAACTTCGCGACCGGCAAGGTAGCCCGCCTGACCCAGTAAAAAGGCCCCGATGCAAATTGATGCCACGCGCCGCACCCGGTTTTGCTGCGCGACCAGCCAGTTCAGCAAAACCGTATCCTGCAGGGCATCGAGCTTTTCGTCGGTTCCGGCAATGATCAGGGTGTCGATGGGATGTTTGGATATTTCGGTTAGGGCCAGGGTGGGCAGGGCAATGCCGGTATCGGTCAGGATCGGCCCGCCATCGCGCGATACTAGCACGATGTCATAGGGCAGGCGGTGATCTTGCGTTTTGTCCAAGGCGGTCGTTCGCCCGCAATTCACGCGGTCATCGGCCAGCAGATTGGCATCGTGAAAGGCCTGCAACGGTCCGGTTACGTCCAGCAGCACAGAATCTGGTGTTATGACAAAAACGATCCGGCGCTGTTTCATTTTGCTGCCTTTTGTGTGGTCAGGCCTGTTATACAGGTATTTGGCATAAAATAAGGGATATTTGTCATTTATGCCATATGTGAATGGCGTAATCTGTGACGAGAGCAAATCACCCCGAACCGATCCCCGTAATGGCAGGTAAATAATGATATTCGATGATCCCAAAACGTATGCCAAAGAACACGGGCTTCCTGTCCTGATGCTGATTGACTGGCAAACAGGGTTTCGTGATCTGGATTATTGGGGGCCGCGCAATAATCCTGTGGCGGAGAGCAATGCGGAAAAGCTGTTGTCATTTTGGCGGCAGCAGGGTGGCCGCATCATTCATGTTCGCCATGATTCAACCACGCCAGCGTCGCCGTTATTCCCCGGTAAGGACAGCCATGCCTTCGAGGCATTTGCCACCCCGCAGGCGGACGAGGCAGTGTATGGTAAAAACGTCAATTCCGCTTTTATTGCTACGACACTGGAAGATGATTTGCGCGCCGCCGGGCACACCAGACTGGTGATGAGTGGCATCAGCACGGACCATTGTGTAAACACGACAACACGCATGGCCGGAAATCTGGGCTTTGATGTTACATTGGTGGCGGATGCCTGTTTTTGTTTTGACCGCATCCACCCCGACGGGCGCATTATTCCGGCGCAAATGGTTCATGATGTGCATCTTGCTGCCCTGTCAGGTGAATTTGCAAAAATCGCCAGCACGGATGCGGTGATAAAGCAGCACAGTTAATGCAATTGACTCGCAATAAGTAAATGTGCAACTTGGGCGAAACGTTTACAGGAGGCCGGAATGGCGAAAATTGAAACCCGTGATCAATTGCGTGGCATTTACGGCGATCCGATGGAAATTGCGCTGCAAAAAGAACTGTCTGTTCTTGATAAGCATTGCCGCCGGTTTATTGAACTTGCCCCTTTTGCCGTGATTTCGTCGGCCAATGAAAAGGGCGAGGGCGATGTTAGCCCGCGGGGCGATGGCCCGGGCTTTGTGAAGGTGCTGGATGACAAAACCATTCTGATGCCGGACCGCCCCGGCAACCGCCGCCTTGATACATTATCCAATATTCTGGTCAATCCTCAGGTGGGTTTGCTGTTTATGGTGCCGGGCATGAATGAAACCCTGCGCCTGAACGGCACGGCAGAAATTCGCGATGATGCCGACTTGCTGGCGCTGTTTGCCGATACCGGCAAGCTGCCGATTTCCGTGATTAAAATGACGGTCCGCGAGGCTTATCTGCATTGTGCCAAGTCGCTGATGCGCTCGCGCCTGTGGCAGGCGGATGCGCAAATTGACCGGAAATCCTTCCCGACCCTGGGCGCGATTATCAAGGATCAGCTTTCGCTGGCAAGCGGCGATGAACAAACCCAGGAAGAAACCGATGCCTATTTCGCCAAGTCGATTGCGGAAAAAGGCTAGGATTTTTCGCCATTATCGCGCGACATTTAGCCCGGTGTTGAAAGATGCCGGGTTTTTGCCATGTGGCAGACTTAACAGAACAATTAGCATGTGAAAGAAATACCAGATGGCCTGTAAGCCGGGTTCTGTCCCTGCGGCGAACCGCATTGTATGGCCATTCATCTGGGACATTCGTCACCGAATGCCTCCTGCAACCAACCCGAATGGTGGCCCGAAAACCGACCTGCCGACAGCGGCGAACCGCCCGGCCGACCATTCCTATTAGGTTTTGCTCCCGGTGGGGTTTACCATGCGTCCCGCGTTACCGAGGGACCGGTGCGCTCTTACCGCACCCTTTCACCCTTGCCCGATGGCTTGCGCGATCGGGCGGTTTGCTTTCTGTGGCACTTTCCCTGGGGTCGCCCCCGCCAGACGTTATCTGGCACCGTGTTTCCGTGGAGCCCGGACTTTCCTCCCCTTCCTGCGTTGCCACAGGAAAGGGCGACCATCCAGCCATCTGGTGGGCGCGGTTTACGCTAGCGCGCCCGCAAGGTCAAGCAAAAGCGGTATTCGCAGGAAGGATTGAAACCGGGTATGCCAGCCCGGATTAAAGTCTGCCTGCCCCTTGAAAAAGGATGGGCTGCTTCACTACTTAAGGATAGTTATTTATATACCTATTATTGGAAGAATTCTATGCTCAAGGTGGGGCTGCGCCAGCTTTGTTTCGGTTTTCTGGTTCTGGCGATCGCGGGGCTGCCATTGGCGCGGTCCCAGGCCGCGACAGAGGCGGTGCGACTGTGCTTTACCCGGTGGGAACCTTATGCCTACGATGATGGTAACGATACCGGACCTGCGGGCCTGGCAATTGATATTGCCAAGCGTGCCTTTGACCTTGCGGGGCGTGCGGTGACTTTTGTGCAAATGCCCCATTCGCGCTGTCACATCGGTATTCGTATGGGTCATTATGACGGCATTCTGTTTGAAAGCCTGAAAGAAAAACCGGTTGAAAAACTGGTGACGTCGCGTTTCGCCCTCGTCAACAGGGTGTTGGTTGCCGTGGTGCGTGAAAGCTACCCGAAAGCAGGCTATGACGGGCTTTCGACATTTCAGGGGGCAAACTGGCTGCGCGTCGTCGGGGACGATTATCCGGAAAAGATCATTGATGATCCGGATATGTATCCGGTTGATGTGGGCGAAAATGCCCACGGCCTGTTAATGTTGCGCCGAAACTATGTGGATGTCGTGTTTCGCGATCTGGCAAGCCTGCATTTTGGGTCCGATGCCGTCAAGGGGACGCCGGGCCTGAAAACCCTGTTGCCTGCGGTAGATGTCGAACCCTTTTATATGCGGCTGGAGGAACGGCTGGCCCCGGTCATGAAGGGCTATGACGATGCCATTGCCAAAATGCTGTCAGATGGCAGCATTGATCATCTGTTTTACCGACATCTCGGTTTTAGCCAGATTGCCTTCAATCATTATTTTTCCGGCGATGAAACACCGGTTTTGCCGCAGGACCGTTTAATGCCTTAAGGCTCTGACGTGCTTTGGCACCACGGCGGGCATTGGGCAATCAGGTCTTTTAAGATGGCAATGCTTTGCGCATCGGCATGACCATTCAGGCAGGTGGGCCGCCAGTGTCGCTGAAAGGCGACACGGTTATGAACCGGGTCGCCAGGGCCGTAACCAAATTGCAAAAGCAGGCTGTCAAACAGGGCTTCGCAATCGGCATTTTCATCGCGCAACGGAGGCGTGTCCCCTGTCGGATCAGGGGGGCTGCCTGTTTCGTCAACGGACAGGGCCGCGATATTTTTTGGCGATGTATGATGTTCGCCTGCGGCAATGGCTGTGTTTACCTGTGCATCCTCAAAAGTGTTTTGACTGGTGTCAGAGGACGGGTTTGCTGCGTCCTCGCGTGGCCACAGGCCAATGCCTTCGGCTGCAAGCTGGTGCCAGGGGAAAAGCTCGCCCGGGTCTTCCTTGCGGTCTGGTGCCATGTCGGAATGGGCGATGATGTGATGGGCCGGTATGTTGTGCCGGGCAAGAATGGCCTTGATAAGCACCTTCAGGGCATCAATTTGGCGCACAGCAAAGGGGCGATAGCCAAATTCATGCCCGGGATTGACAATTTCAATGCCAATGGCGCGCGAATTGACATCACAGCACCCGCGCCATTGGCCGCGCCCGGCATGCCAGGCGCGCTTTGCCTCGGCAACAAGCTGATAAATGCAGCCATCTTCCTCGATCATATAGTGGGCGGAAACCTGGGAGGCCGGGTCGCACATCCGTTCAAGCGCCATTTCGCCGCTGGGCATGCCGGTATAATGCAAGACCAGCATGTCAATCGCAGTTTCGGCAGGGCGTTCGCCAAAATTGGGCGAGGGGTGCCAGATAATGGGCTGTTCGGAGTGTTCCGGCATTGTTTTTAATCCATCCCCTGTTCCTGGTTCTGCGGTGGTTTGCGAAACATGATCACGGCAACACCGGCCAGAACGGTTAGTCCGCCAACAATTTTAAACGTGCTGATGCTTTCCCCAAATACCAGGATAGACCCGGTCACACTGATCACCGGTGCCAAAAGCGACCACGGCACGACCTGGTTTACATCATAGGTCTTGAGCAAATAGTACCACGACCCGTAAGCTACGATCGATGACATGATCACGGTGAAGCTCAAATTCGCCCACGCTACCCAGCTTGCATTTATAACGGCATGGATGGCGCCCGGTTCCAGAATAAATGACAAAACCAGCAATTGCGGTGCCGCCATTAGGCCCATCCAGCCATTCAGCTCGAAGGTGTTGATGTCGCCCAGCTTTTTGATCAATACATTGGCAACCGCCCACATTAGGGCGGCAAACACCACCAGCAGCAGCGGCAGTTTCACGTCGGTCATTGACGGGTCCCAGAACATCAGGGTCACACCGACAAAGGCCAGCGTCATGCCCAACAGGCGTTTCCAGCCCAGCCGGTCGTTGAAAAAATATGTCGCCAGCATGGATGAAAAGGGCACGCCAAGTAAAATGATGATGGCGACCGGCCCGGCATCCAGCATGGAAAGCGCGCAAAACAGAACGCCAAAATGCCCGGTGCCAAACACAAATGACAACAGCGCCAGTTTTGGCAGTTTGTCACGCGGGACCTGGGTAAACGGAACCAGCAGGGCCGCAACCGCAAGAAAACGAATGGCGGTAAGCATCATTGGAGGGATTTCGCCAACCGCGCCTTTGACGGTCAGCATATTGATGCCCCAGATAATGGCGACAGAAAGCGATAATAGTGCGGCTTTGAGGGGCATAAACAACCTGAAATCAAGAGTGACGCAGCCTGCCGGGCAGGCACCGCATAAAACTTCTGGTCGTTATGGTTACGTGTTTGTTTTGACTCACTCAAGTTTATTGCGCGCCGGGCACCAATGCACAAATGTGCAGTCTGTGCTGGTGGTGTTGATGTTTGTCGCAATAAAAAGGGAAAGCTGCGGTTGTGCAGCTTTCCCTTTTAAACCCTGGGGGCAGGACCTGTTGATTTCCGGCAGGGTTAGTCGATACCCAGTTCCTCGCGCAACATTTCCAGTTCCAGCCAGCGTTCTTCGGCCGTGGCAATTTCGGCGCGGGCGGCTTCCATGCGGTCCACCTTTTTCTGGAAGGCTGCCGGGTCCGATGTAAACAGGCTGCCATCGGCAAGTTCCGCTTCCAGCTTGGCAATCTCGCCTTCCAGCTTTTCGATGGTGGCGGGCAGCATGTCGTAATCGCGCTGGTCCTTGTAGCTTAGCTTGCCTTTGGCTTTGGGCTTGGCCGGTGTGGCATCGGCGGTGCCGCCTTTGTCACCACCGCCGCGTTTGATCGGCTTGGTGTTTGACGCGCCATTGTCAGCCTCGGCCTTGGCCGAGAGCTTGCGCAGATGCACATAATCCGAATAACCACCGGGATATTCGGTGGCAATGCCATTGCCTTCCATCACGATGGAGGAGGTGACGACGCGATCGAGAAAATCACGGTCATGGCTGACCAGAAGCAGCGTGCCTTCATATTCCGACAGCATTTCCTGCAACAGATCCAGCGTATCCATATCCAGATCGTTGGTCGGTTCGTCCATGATCAGAAGGTTGGTGGGTTTTGCCAGTTCCTTTGCCAGCAGCAAACGGTTGCGTTCCCCGCCTGAAAGGGCGCCGACGGGACTTCTTGCCTGTTTTTCGTCAAACAGGAAATCGCGCAGATAACTGACCACATGGCGTGGATTGCCGCGCACCATAATCTGGTCGCCGCCCACATCGCACAGGGTATCCCACAGGGTTTTGGTATCATCCAGGGCGGCGCGTTTCTGGTCAAAATAGGTCGGCGTCAGGTTGGTGCCGATTTTAACCGTGCCTTCGTCGGGCTCCAACTGGCCGGTCAGGATTTTCAGAAGTGTGGTTTTGCCCGCCCCGTTCGGGCCGATGATGCCCACCTTGTCGCCGCGTAAAATGCGGGTGGAAAAGCCTGAAATAATGTGTTTGTCATCCCAGGATTTGCCAATATCGGTGGCCTCGATCACCACCTTGCCCGACGTGCTGCCGGTTTCGGACGCCAGCGATACATTGCCAATCCGCCCCACCTGTTGCGAGCGTTCATGGCGCATTTCATACAGGCGGCGCAGGCGGCCCTGGTTGCGTTTGCGCCGGGCGGTAATACCCTGTACCGCCCAAACCGATTCCTGGGCAATCAGCTTGTCCAGCTTGGCGCGTTCTTCGGCTTCCTTGCGGTAAACCTCTTCGGACCAGTCATCAAAATGGGCAAAGCTTTGGTCGTTGCGGCGTAAAACCCCGCGATCCAGCCACAAAACCCCATTGGAAACCGCATTCAAAAAGGCGCGGTCATGCGAAATCACCACAACGGCCCCGCGAAACGCCTTGATCTCGCTTTCTAGCCATTCAATCGTTGGCAGGTCGAGATGGTTGGTTGGTTCGTCCAGCAGCAAAACCTGCGGATCGGCGATCAGGGCACGGGCAATGGCGGCCCGGCGGCCTTCACCGCCTGAAAGGGTGCTGGGGTCGGCTTTGGGGTCAATTTTAACGGCATCGAGCAGCATATCGGCCCGATAGGCGTAATCCTGCTCATGGTCCTCCAGCGCGCTTAGGACATAATCCTCGACCGTGGCATAATCGGCAAAGCGCGGCTCCTGGGCCAGATAGGCGACCTTGCAGCCAGGCTGGACAAAGCGTTCGCCGCCATCGGCCTCGATTTCACCGGCAATGATTTTCAACAGCGTGGACTTGCCGCCGCCATTGCGACCGACCAGGCACAACCTGTCGCGTTCGCCAATGGCGACCGAGACGTCGGAAAACAGGTCATTGCCGCCAAAGGTCAGGCGGATGTCGTTCATATTGATCAGTGGTGGCGCCATGAAAAATCAAAACCCCGAAAACGGTATTGTTAATGCCCCCTGCAAACCGCAAAATGCGTTGCGGTGCAAGTGAAATCATATGATGTGATGTTGGGCCATGCCGGTTGTCGATCGCCCACTGGCTATTGCAAGGTGCGATCAAACCACAGTCGAAAGCCGGTTGACCCAATGGTCAAATATGGCGTTCCTTGCAAATCTGGTCCCAGGCTGCGTTGATACGGGCCATTTTTTCGTTGGCCTGTTCCACAAATTCCTCGGGCATGCCCTTGGCCATCAAAAGGTCGGGGTGATTCTCGCGCGAGAGTTTGCGATGTGCTGCCTTAAGCTCTTCATTGCTGGCAGATCGGGTCAGGCCCAGTTGTTTATACGGATCCTGTTCGCTGCGCGGGGCGGTGCTGCCCTGGTGAACACGGTCAAAATCAACATCTTCAAAGCCGAAAATCATGGCAACTTTGCGAAGATATTCCTTTTCTGCCGGGTGCAGTGTGCCATCGGCCAGGGCAATCTGGTGTAAGGCTTCAAGGATGCTTTCGAGAACCGCGCGTTCACCGGCAAACATTTGCGCAATTTGCCGGGCATAGGGTTCGTAACCATCAGGCGACCGGCGGGCGGCATCAAATATCTGGCCGACCTGGGCGGCATCGGGGCCGCTAACGCGAAACAGGCGCTTGAAGGCGTTTATTTCCTCGCGGGTGACGGTGCCGTCCGCCTTCGCCATCTTCGCCGAAAGCACAATAACCCCGGTGGCAAAGGCGACCTGACGCGGGTCCGCCCCGCCAAACTGACCACCAAATTGTCCGCTATATTGCCCTGTGCGCTGCCCCCACGGGTTGCCGCCACCATGCTGGCCCCACGGCCCGCCTGATGAAATGCGGTCCTGGCTGAAGCCGCCATTATTGGCCCGATCCACCATATGGCCCGCCGCGGCACCCAAAATGGCACCCAGCGGTCCGCCCAGGGCAAATCCCGCAGCGCCGCCAATAATTTTGCCCCAGATGCTCATGGTTTCAATGCTCCGATTGTCAAAGGCGGTGCAATGAAACACGGCGCCGGATTGTTTAAGATCGTCTCAGAAATAGGATAATACTTCTGTATCGGCAAGGGGGGCCATCATGGCCATTATTTTACAATATTACATTGAAACGGTGGCGCCGGGTACCAACCTAAGGATAGTTATTATCCTTAGGTATTAAATGGGTGCGCTTTCATGCAATTCCTGTCAAAGTTCCGGCTTATTTATCAAATTTCTCTGATTGGGGCGATTGCGCTTGTTGTTTTTGCGTTTGTTGCCATCGGACAGTTTGTTTCCAACCAGTCCCGCCAGAAGGCAGAGCAGGCAGCTCAGGTCGCGACAGCAGATCGGCAAATGATCGGCGAGGTCTCGTTGGAGTTTTTAAATGCGCGACGTCGGGAAAAAGACTTTCTGCTGCGCCGGGACGAAGAATATGTCGATCTGCATGGTACCACTGTTTCCAGGGTTCTTGACGGGTTGAATTATTTGCGTGCCCGTTCGGAAATGTCGGCTGACTATGCAGTTATCGAACAGATTAGTGGTCTTTTCCAAAACTATGCCACAGCTTTTGGCGATGTTGTTGCCTTGCAGCGTGATATTGGTCTGGATGAAAAAAGCGGATTGATGGGGAAGTTACGTGCCTCGGTTCACGCTGTTGAAAGCGATTTGAAAAAATACGATGCCGATAAACTGACAGTCCTGATGCTGATGATGCGACGGCACGAGAAGGATTTTCTTGCCCGGCTGGACCGTAAATATCTTGCTGAAATACAACAGCGTTTCGCGGAATTTGAAGCGGCTCTGTCGATCAATGATGACATGCCGGCATCGGATAAAACCCGTTTGTTGCAGTTGATGAGGTCTTATGTTGCCGATTTTGCGAATGTGGCCGATGCCATCTTGCAACGCGAAGAAAAACTCGTGCGTTTGAGTGATTATTTTAGCGCGGCAGAGCCGCTTTTGGCGTCATTGACCGCCAAGGTTGATGCCTATGCAAGTGACCAGCGTGCGGATGCCAAAATTATCGCCCAAAAAAGCCTTCAGCTGAGTATTTTTGCCTTTGTTGCAGGGGCTGTCATTCTGCTTGTCATGTCGGTTTTGTTGTCTCGCGGGATAGTGTCAGCCATTACGGCGCTGACAGGGAAGATGACCCGTCTAGCCCACAACGATTTTGATGTGGACCTGTCCGAAGCCAGCCGGAAGGACGAAATTGGCGAAATGGGGCGGGCGGTGATGGTGTTTCGTGAAAACGGCATTGAACGCGCTAAACTCGAGGCAGAACAGGCCCGCCAGCAGGAAGAACGACGCATTCGTATGGAAAAACAGGAGCAGAATATCCTCGAATTTGATGCGGTTGTGGTCAAGGTGATGGCAACCGTAGAGGAGGCGGTTCAAAGGTTGCATGGTTCGTCTTCCGTGTTGCGCAGCAGTGCTGAAACATCGTCGCGTCAGTCAATGGGCGTTTCTTCCGGAGCGGAGGAAGCCTCGGCAAATGTGCAGCTGGTGGCAACCGCAGCAACTGAACTTGCCGCTTCAATTAGCGAAATTTCCAGTCAGGTCAGCGATACCTCGAACATGGCTGTTACGGCATCCGAACGTGCCCGTGCCACCAGCAATAACATCCAGCGTCTGGATGATGCGGCTGTGCATATTGGCGAGGTGATCGGCCTGATTAGCGACATTGCAGGGCAAACCAATCTTTTGGCATTGAATGCCACGATTGAGGCGGCCCGTGCCGGTGACGCCGGCAAAGGGTTTGCTGTGGTTGCCGGTGAGGTCAAAAATCTTGCTACCCAAACTGGTCGGGCGACCCAGGAAATTATCAATCAGGTGACGGGTATTCAGGGCGCAACCCGAGATGCTGTTGCCGCGATAGAAGAAATTGTTGGCATGATTGCCGAAATCAGCCAGCGCGCCTCTGCCGTGGCCGCTGCGATTGAGGAACAGACCGCTGCAACCAGCGAAATTTCACAGAATGTGGAGCAAGCCGCCGTCGGCACCGAAGAAATTTCGGCAGCGATGGCGGGTTTGAGCGGGGCTGTTGCCGACACAAACAGTGCCGCTGGCGATGTTAGCCGTTCAGCCACTGATCTGGGGCGGGAAAATAACCAGTTGCAGCAGGAGGTGCATAGCTTCCTTGACAGGATGCGGGCGCTTTGATGACAAAACGTTGGTAACTGTTGGGTGAGAGGGCTTGTTAATGGCGGAGTTTTTGCAATAAAGTAACGGTAAACCGTTATATTGTTGTTCCGGATGGTGGTTGTTGTCCGGTTCGTGTTTCGGTTACGTGCGTCAAAAAAATAACTGGAACGTCAAACATGGCCGAAAAACAGCGAATTGTTTCTTCCTCTCACCTGGTTTCCGACCGTGCTGCGGAACTCTCCGAACTGGAATTTGCCCTGATCCTGTCGGGCAATGCTTTTAACCGCTGGGTTGTGCGCTGCATGCGGGCGGCCGGAATGCCCGATCTGTCCATTCTTGATATTCTGGTTCTGCATAATGTGAATTCGCGCGAACGGGAAAAAAGCCTGTCGGAAGTGTGTTTTGTGCTGAATGTCGAAGACAGTCATCTGGTGAATTATGCGCTGAAAAAATTGCGCAAGCAGGGGCTGGTGGACGGCATCAAGCGGGGCAAGGAAGTGCATTACGCCACCTCGAAGGAAGGCCGCGAGCTGTGCCAGCGTTACCGCGAAGTGCGTGAAGCCTGCCTGATTGAAACCTTCGAGCGGCTGGGGGTTAATCGCGATGAAGTCGGCGATGTTGCCAAAACCCTGCGCGCCATTTCCGGTGTTTATGACCAGGCCTCGCGCGCGGCAAGTGCAATGTAAGTTTGACTGTTCCAAATTTCCTGCCGGCTTTGATCTGCAGGCAGGAAGGGGCCAGCGAATGATGTAAGCCGAGTCTTTTCCAATTCAAAATCAGCGTTTGAAGCGGCAGCTTTCCGTGCGGAAGGCTGCCGTTTTGTATGGGGGCGCAATGCCCGTTTTCCATCAGAACAGTCGAATGAAGATTTTATTTCAGCGTATTAAGGCCGCTTAAGGCTGATTAAAAAATAAGCATCCAGCTTTTTGCATGTCTGTTATGAAAGTACGTTGACAAAATGACGATAAAATGTAACCGTTTTGTTGGAAGGCTAAATTGAAAACTAAAAACGGGAGACTGATAACATGTTTAAAAAGGCGCTTTCGGCTGTTGCCGTCGCGGCGATGACCTTTTCGGCCGGTGCCGCAATGGCCGCCGAGAAGTGGGACATGGCAACCCCTTACCCGGATGCGACATTCCATACCCAGAACATTGTGGAATTTGCCAAGGATGTAGATGCGGCAACCAATGGTGAACTGGCGATTACGGTTCATTCCGGCGGTTCCCTGTTCAAACATGCGGAAATCAAACGGTCGGTTCAGCGCGGGCTGATACCGATTGGCGAAGTGCTGATTTCGCTTCTGGCCAACGAAGACCCGGTTTACACCGTCGATGCCATTCCGTTTCTGGCAACCAGCTATGACGATGCAAGGAAGCTGTGGGCGGCATCGCGCAGCACGATCGAGGAAAAGCTGGCAAAAGACGGCCTGAAAGTGCTTTACGCCGTGCCGTGGCCTGCCCAGGGCCTTTATACTGCCAAAGAAGTCAATTCGGTTGAAGACCTCAAGGGGCTTAAATTCCGTGCCTATAACGCCACCACCTCGCAGCTTGCCGAATTGACCGGCATGGTCGCAACCCAGGTGGAAGTCCCGGAAATTCCGACGGCCTTTGCCACCGGTATTGTCGAGGCGATGATGACCTCGCCCTCGACCGGGGCCAATACCAAAGCCTGGGACTTTGTTGATAATTTTTATGATGTGCAGGCATGGTTGCCCAAAAACATGGTGATCGTGAATGCCAAGTCCTTTGACCGCCTGTCGCCTGATGTGCAGAAAGCCGTGATGGACGCCGCCGCCAAAGCCGAAGAACGCGGCTGGAAAATGAGCATGGACGAAGCCGAAGCCAAAAAAGCCATCCTGAAAGAAAACGGCATGAATGTTGCCGCCCCCAGTGCCGACCTCAAGGCGGGCCTTGCCAAGGTTGGCGATGAAATGGTCGCCGACTGGCTCAAGGAAACTGGTGATACCGGCCAGGCCATCATTGACGCATACAAGAAATAATATCCATCCTGGGATGATCCGGGACCCGCTATGAGGCCCCGGATCATCTTCCGTCAAAATGATATTCTGTATCTCGCTATCAACCACCGGCCTGGCCGGGTGGAAAGGGGATCACTGTGCGTAAATCACTGGATATTCTTTTTAAGGTAACGTCGGTTTTGGCTGCTGTGTTTCTGGTGATGATCGCAGTGCTGATCCTGTCGCAATCCATCGGGCGTTTGTTTGGCTATGTTATTCCCGATGCCAATGAACTGTCGGGCTTTTCGCTGGCGGCAGGCATGTTTCTCGCCCTCGGCCCGGCCTTGCGGCATGGGGCGCATATTCGGGTTTTGCTGGTTGTCGGGCAGTTATCGGGTGTGCCGCGCCGCATCATGGACCTGATCACGCTGGCCTTTGCGGTTTTTCTGGCCGGTTACTTTACCTGGTGGATGGGTGTCCTCGCCCAGGAAAGCTTTTCCTATGGCGATGCGTCGCCGGGGGTTTTGGCCTTTCCCCTCTGGATACCGCAAACCGCGATGACCTTTGGTCTGGGTATGCTCACGCTCGCCCTGGTCGAAGGCTTGATAGATACGCTTTGGGGTCGTGCCACCGTGTTTGCCGACCGCGAAACCAGCGACATGACGGAATAAGGGATAGGTCACATGGAAGTTCTTGAAATCGGCCTGGTCCTGATGGCGCTGCTGTTCCTGTTTTTGGGCGCAGGGCTGTGGGTGGCATTGTCGCTGTTTGCCATCGGCATTATTGGTCTTGAGTTTTTTTCCGGCGCGCAAACCGGCCCGGTCATGGCAACCACCGCCTGGAGCAGCATTGCCACCTGGTCGCTGGCCCCGTTGCCACTGTTCATCTGGATGGGTGAAATCCTGTTTCGATCCCGCCTGTCCGAGGACATGTTTACCGGCCTGGCGCCGTGGTTAAACCGGCTGCCGGGGCGTCTGTTGCATGTCAATATTCTGGGCTGCGGTATCTTTGCGGCTGTTTCCGGCTCTTCTGCGGCAACGGCGGCCACCATTGGCCGTATGTCGATCCCCGAATTGCGCAAACAGGGTTACGCCGACAAGCTGATTTTGGGCACCTTGGCCGGGTCTGGCACGCTGGGTTTGCTTATTCCGCCGTCGATCATTCTGATTGTCTATGGCGTATCCGCCGAACTGTCGATTGCGCGTCTGTTTATCGCCGGTGTATTGCCCGGTATTATGCTGATTGTGCTGTTTATGGGCTTTGTTATGATATGGTCCACCATCCATAAGGACAAAATGCCTCCCGCAGCACCCAGCATTCCGTTTATGGACAAGGTGCGGGCATCGGGCCGTCTTATTCCGGTTATTTTGCTGATCTCGGCGGTGATTGGCTCGATTTACGGTGGCATCGCCACCCCGACCGAGGCCGCGGCCTTTGGTGTTGTCGGCGCGCTGATCCTGTCTGCCTTTAGCCGCACATTAAGCTGGGAGAGCTTTGTTGATGGTCTGATGGGGGCAACCCGCACGTCCTGCATGATCTGTTTTATTTTGGCCGGTGCCTCGATCCTGACGGTGGCGATGGGCTTTACCGGCATTCCGCGCGAACTGGCCGGGCTGATCTCGGACATGCACCTGTCGCCCTATGCCCTTTTGGCGATGCTGACCCTGTTTTTCATCGTCATGGGCTGTTTCCTTGATGGCATTTCGGTGGTGGTGCTGACCACCTCGGTCATTTTGCCGATGGTGCAGGCTGCCAATATCGATGCCTTGTGGTTTGGCATCTATCTGGTGCTGGTGGTTGAAATGTCGCAAATCACCCCGCCGGTTGGCTTTAACCTGTTTGTTTTGCAGGGGCTGACGGGCAAGAACCTGTTTTCCATCGCCGTTGCGGCGCTGCCATTTTTCTTTTTGCTGATGGCCGCTGTGGCGCTGATCACGATTTTCCCCGGCATTGCCACCTGGCTGCCGACGCAAATGAACTAGGCAATGTGCGGCCAGCATGGCCGGTCCCGTTGTCCCGCTATTTCTGAATTTCGGATGCTGAAGGAGTAAGCATCATGGCTTCGCCTGATCAAAATACATCGCAAACCAACACGGCCGATACGGCAAAGTGGCAGTTCTGGGTGGACCGTGGCGGCACCTTTACCGACATCGTGGCCCGCAAACCCGATGGATCGCTGGTAACGCACAAGTTGCTGTCGGAAAACCCGGAACGCTATAAGGACGCCGCCATTCAGGGCATTCGCGATCTGTTAGGTGTGGCCGATGATGAAGCCATCCCGGCAGAAAAAATCGAAGCGGTGAAAATGGGCACCACCGTTGCCACCAATGCGCTTTTGGAACGCAAGGGCGACCGCACGGTTCTGGTGACAACCACGGGCTTTCGCGATGCGCTGCGCATTGCCTATCAAAACCGTCCGCGCCTGTTTGACCGCAACATCAAACTGCCCGAAAGCCTGTATGAACAGGTGATCGAGGCCGCGGAGCGTTTTAACGCCAATGGCGAAGAACTGACGCCGCTGGATCGTGACCAGTTGCGTACTGATCTGCAGGCCGCCTTTGACGATGGCATTCGCGCCTGTGCGATTGTGTTCATGCACGGCTATCGCTACAGCGCACACGAACTGGCCGCTGCTGAAATCGCTCGCGAAATCGGCTTTACCCAGGTTTCCGTCAGCCACGAAGTCAGCCCGCTGATGAAGCTGGTCTCGCGTGGTGATACCACGGTGGTGGATGCCTACCTTTCGCCCATTCTGCGCCGTTATGTGGACCAGGTGGCAGGCGAACTGGGCGGTGTGAAGCTGATGTTCATGCAGTCCAACGGCGGGCTGACCGATGCCTCCAAATTTCAGGGCAAGGATGCCATTCTCTCCGGTCCGGCGGGCGGTGTTGTCGGCATGGTGCGCACCGCCGAGATGGATGGCTTCAAGCAGGTCATCGGCTTTGATATGGGCGGTACCTCGACCGACGTTTCGCATTATGACGGCGAATATGAACGCGATTTTGAAACCCAGGTCGCCGGGGTGCGCATGCGCGCGCCGATGATGAAAATTCACACCGTTGCCGCAGGCGGCGGGTCCATTCTGCATTTTGATGGTGCGCGTTTCCGTGTTGGCCCCGACAGTGCCGGGGCCAATCCTGGCCCGGCGGCCTATCGTCGCGGCGGGCCGCTGGCCGTGACTGACATTAACGTCATGCTGGGCAAGGTCCAGCCCGATTTCTTCCCGCCGGTTTTTGGCCCCGAAGGCAACGAACCGTTGGATGACGCAGCGGTCAAATCCCGCTTTGCCGAAATGGCCGCCAAAATCAAGGCCGATACCGGCAATGACATGACCAGCGAAGAAGTGGCCGAGGGCTTTTTGCGGATTGCCGTTGAAAATATGGCAAATGCGATCAAGCAGATTTCGGTACAGCGTGGCTATGATGTGTCGGATTATATCCTGCAATGCTTTGGCGGGGCAGGCGGGCAGCATGCCTGCCAGGTGGCCGATACGCTGGGTATGACCCGTGTTTTTGTCCATCCTTTTGCCGGTGTTCTCTCGGCCTATGGCATGGGCCTGGCTGATATTCGGGCGATGCGCGAACAGGCGGTTGAAGCCCGCCTTAAAACCGATGAGCTGGCAAATCTGGACCAGCAGCTTGACAAGCTCGGTGTGGAAGCGCGTGGCGAATTGCACGAGCAAGGTATTGGTGATGATAAAATCCGCCTGCTGAAAAAACTGCATCTGCGCTATGACGGCACCGATAATCCGTTGATCGTTGATTTTGGCACGGCGGACGACATCAAGGCCCAGTTTGAAGACCAGCACAAACAGCGTTACGGCTTTGTGATGGAAGAAAAACCCCTGGTGGTCGAGGCGGTCGCGGTTGAAGCCATCGGCGAAACAGAAAGCTTACCGGATGCCGAAGCCGTGGATGACAGCGACGCATCGGTCAACGCGCTTGCCACCCGCCGTGTGGTGTTTGGCGGCGAGGCGCATGAGACACCGTTTTATAAACGCGAAGACATGAAGCCGGGTGCGGTTGTGACCGGCCCCGCGGTGGTTGTTGAACCGGTTGGTACCACCGTGATTGATCCGGGCTGGGAAGCCAGGGTTAATGGTCGGGATCATCTGGTTCTCACCCGCGTGGTGCCGCTTAAACGGACCGAGGCGATTGGCACCGAAGCAGACCCGGTGATGCTGGAAGTGTTCAACAATCTGTTCATGAATATTGCCGAACAGATGGGGGTGACGCTCGCCAATACCTCCTATTCGGTCAATATCAAGGAACGGCTCGATTTCTCCTGCGCGCTGTTTGACCAGCAGGGCCTGCTCATTGCCAATGCCCCGCACATGCCGGTGCATCTGGGCTCAATGGGGGAATCCGTCCAGGCGGTGATGACCAAAAATGCCGGGAATATGAAGCCGGGCGATGTGTATATCCTGAACGACCCGTATAATGGCGGCACCCATTTGCCGGACATTACCGCGATCACCCCGGTCTTTGACGATGCGGGCAAGGATATTCTGTTTTATGTCGCCTCGCGCGGGCATCACGCCGATGTGGGTGGGATCACGCCGGGTTCCATGCCGCCCAATTCCCGCGTGCTGGAGGAAGAAGGCGTTCTGATCGACAATTTCAAACTGGTTGATCAGGGCAAATTCGATGAAGCCGGGCTGCGCGCCCTGCTCGAAGGGGCGACCTATCCGGCACGTAACCCCTATCAGAACATTGCCGACCTGCAGGCCCAGATCGCAGCCAATGAAAAGGGCGTTCAGGAACTGCGCAAGATGGTCGATCATTTCGGTCTGGACGTGGTTCATGCCTATATGAAGCATGTGCAGGACAATGCCGAAGAAAGTGTTCGCCGGGTGCTCGAAGGGCTGAATGACGGTGAATTTGCCTATGAAATGGATAACGGGGCCGTTGTCCGTGTCAAAGTCACCATCGACAAGGCCAACCGGTCGGCCACGGTGGATTTCACTGGCACATCCAGCCAGCTGGATAACAACTTCAACGCGCCTTCGGCGGTCACGCGCGCGGCCGTGCTTTATGTGTTCAGGACGCTGGTCGATGATGACATTCCGCTCAATGCGGGTTGCCTGAAGCCGGTGAACCTGATTGTGCCCGAAGGCTCGATGCTCAACCCCGTGCATCCCGCCGCCGTGGTGGCCGGGAATGTTGAAACCAGCCAGCATGTTACCGATGCGCTTTATGCCGCCCTTGGCACCATGTCGGGGGCGCAGGGCACGATGAACAACTTCACCTATGGCAATGACCAGCACCAGTATTACGAAACCATCTGTGGTGGTACGGGGGCTGGTCCGGGCTATAACGGCACGTCGGGTGTGCATACCCATATGACCAACTCGCGCCTGACCGACCCCGAAGTGCTGGAATGGCGTTTTCCGGTCCTGCTCGAAAGTTTTGGTATCCGTACCGGTTCGGGCGGTGAAGGTAAATTCAGGGGCGGGGACGGCACCGTGCGCCGCATTCGCTTCCTTGAAAAAATGACCGCCTCGATCCTGTCGAACCATCGTCGCGTGCCGGGGCAGGCCGTGGCAGGCGGCCAACCGGGCAAACTCGGCCGCAATGCGGTTGAACGCACCGATGGCACGATTACCGAACTCAAAGGTACCGACGGTGCCGAAATGAATCCTGGTGACGTTTTCATCATCGAAACGCCCGGCGGTGGGGGGTACGGTAAGGCCTAAGCCTGCCCCTGATTCTTGCTAACGCACATTCCATTACCGGGCTGCATTCTTGTGTGGCCCGGTTTTCTGTTTTGAGGCAATCAGGCTTGCGAGGGCCAATTATTGGCCTGTTTTGTAGTTGCGCATGATTTCGGTGATCATAATCCGCCGCATATACATGTTATTGGCGCTGATTTTGCTGCCAAAATAAGAATCCTTGATGCCGAAATTTTTGCCGGACAATTGCTGGGCAAGATTGGCAAACAGGCATGTGCTTACGTTGTTACCCATAAGAATCGTTTGATGGCGATTTGGCAGGATTATAACGGATGACAGGTGAAAATATGAAACGTCTTGAAAGTATAACTGTTTCAGAACAGCCTTTTACGCTGATTTTGCAGTGGCAGGACGGAACACGGCAAAACGCTGATCTGTCTGGTCTGATTGCTCTGTCACGTCACTTTTCCGTTTTTGCCAATGATCCCGCAGCCTTTGCGAAGGTGCGCATCATAAACTGGGGGCACGGCATTGAATGGGAAAACGGGTTGGACTTTAGCGCCGAAAACTTGGCCCGGATCGCAAATGAACAATCCGATGAGGACGGACGTGTTTTGATTGAAGGTTTTCAAAAGCGTTTCAAGCTGACGAATGAACAGGTCGGCCAAGCCTTGGGGTATCGTGTCAGTCAGATCAAGAATTTCAAATCCGGTCATACGGCCGTTTCACTAGCTGTTCGCATCGCTATTCATACGATGGAGCATGAACCGACTGTTTTATATGCGCGCATGAGAAATGCCCTTAAATCAGATCGTTTGAAAACGTCAGCGTGATTTAACTTTCCTTATGTTCACCGGGTTGAGCGGATCTGGATTGTCTGTTTGAGGCGGTTTTAACTGTCACTTGTCCGGAGAGGGCACCCCGCGAAATAAAGGGCGATCAGCAGGCCTTGCCGCGGGCTTTGAAATGGTTACATTTGCCGGGGTTGCAAATGGTTGCACCATCCTTTTCCCGCTTCATTCGACAGGACAGGCTCTTTTGAAATTCATCATCGAGTATCAGCGTTACGCGGTTCTTGCCCTGGTAACGTTTCTGGCGATTGTATCGCTGCTGTGTGTGCCGTTAAGTGCCTGGTTCTGGCTGCCTTTCATTGTGTTTGGGGCGCTGGGGATGGTGGGGATTTATGATTTGCGCCAGTCGCGCCATTCGATCCTGCGCAACTATCCCGTAAGCGGCCATATCCGCTTTATTCTGGAAAGTTTCCGCCCGGAAATCCGTCAATATATGATCGAAAGCGACCATGACGAGGTGCCGTTCAGCCGCCAGTCGCGCGGGCTGGTCTATCAGCGCGCCAAGGGGGCGGAGGATAAACGGCCCTTTGGCACCATCGAAAATGTCTATGCGTCGGGCTATGCCTGGCTGACCCATTCCGTCTCGCCCACTGTGATCCCGGACAAGGATTTTCGTGTGCGCGTTGGCGGTTCGCAATGCAAGCAGCCCTACGATGCCAGCTTGTATAATATCTCCGCCATGAGCTTTGGTGCCCTGTCGGGCAATGCCATTTTGGCGCTGAACAAGGGGGCAAAAAAGGGGGGCTTTGCCCATGATACCGGCGAAGGCAGTATTAGCCGTTATCACCGCCAGGGTGGGGGCGATCTGATTTATCAGGTGGCGTCGGGTTATTTTGGCTGTCGTAATGAGGACGGGACTTTTTCGGCAGAAAAATTCGCCGAAACGGCTGCTGATCCCCAGGTCAAAATGATCGAGGTGAAGCTAAGCCAGGGGGCAAAGCCCGGGCATGGCGGCATGTTGCCCGCTGCCAAAATTACCGAGGAAATTGCCGAGGCGCGTGGTATTCCAATGGGGATGGATTGTATTTCCCCTGCCGCCCATCGCACCTTTTCAACCCCCATCGGGTTGATGGAATTTATCGCCCAGTTGCGGGACCTTTCCGGTGGCAAGCCGGTAGGATTCAAGCTGTGTATCGGTCATCGCCGGGAATTTATGTGCATCGTCAAGGCGATGTTGAAAACCGGCATTCTGCCCGATTTTATTGTCGTCGATGGCAAGGAAGGCGGCACCGGGGCTGCCCCGGTGGAGTTTGCCAACCGGGTGGGGATGCCGATGCACGAAGGCCTGACCTTTGTCCATAATGCCCTGCGCGGAGCAGGCATTCGTAACGAGATCAAAATTGGTGCGGCGGGTAAAATCGTTTCGGCCTTTGATATTGCCCAGGTTCTGGCGCTGGGGGCGGACTGGTGCAATGCGGCGCGCGGTTTCATGTTTGCCCTGGGCTGTATCCAGGCGCAATCGTGCCATACCAACAAATGCCCGGTCGGCATTGCCACCCAGGACCCGGTACGCCAGCGCGCAGTGGATGTGGGCGATAAAAGCGAGCGTGTTGCCCGTTTCCACCATAATACCCTGCACGCCCTGGCCGAAATTACGGGAGCCGCCGGGCTGAGTGACCCGCGCAATTTCATGCCCTATCATTTCATGTTCCGCCAAAAGGATAATGAATTCCTTGATGGGAATGAAATGTACCCCTACCTGCCGGAGGGGTTTCTGGTTTCCGGCCCGGAAATACCCGAACTGTCAGACTGGCACAGCCGCTGGGACCGTTCATCGGCCGAAACTTTTGCCCCGTCCGAAATTCCCTTCGGGCCGTTCAAAAAGCGCGAGATGGTGCATAACGCCTGATTAACAGGATTGAGCAGGAAAACTGACAGCGGGGCAGGTTTGAAAGATCTGCCCCGCTTTATATTTTGTGACCTGCTGTTGTTTTCGGCATTGTTCGTAAGAGGATGCGCGTTGCTGCCCGTTATGTCGGGCGGGGTGACCATAAACAGCAACCGAGTTGCCACACCACACACTACCCAGCCTGACAATTGTTACAATCCGAACGCGGTTTTTGTGCGCCTGTCGTGAATGTTTGCCAGGGCCGTGCCAGGGTTTTCATCATCAAAGGAGTCAAGGGCGGACTGTCCCACCTGATTGATCCAGAACCGGTCAAGCAGGGCAAGCTGGCTTGCGGGTAAAGGGCCAAATCGCGAAGTTTCAATACCGACAAGGGCCGCATGCGCCCCGGACAACGGGGTGGGAGAAAACTGGCAGGTAATACGATGCGCAAAGGCAGGTGCACCCTCGCCCAAAACCGGTACGTTATCGGAAAGTACACTGTCATCGGCATGGCGATAGGCAATGCGATCTGGCAGGATCTGGTAGATGAGTGTGACGCGATTGTGCGCCTCATCCATATCGGGCCACGTTAGCAAACGAAAGCGCAGACCTGCATTTTCAACACCCGGCAGGGCAACACGGCAGATATCGACCTGATACATATCCTGTTTTTCGCCGCCTGCCAAAAGCAGCGCCAGCAACAGCCCCGGCAAAATTTGCCAGCTCCTGATGATCCATCCCTGGCCCATATCGCCACCCTATTTTTGAGGATAGGTTATGATGTAAGTTTTACGGGAATTGTCAAAGGGAAACAAACTCAATGCCCCGCACCTGTCATAATCCTGCCCTGTTTTGACCGGCAAATTTGATTATCCGGGTTCGGAACGATATGCAGGAGAGTAACGTTGCAGTTCTGGTTCGCCCGGCAGGCGGGCCTGTCTTGACACCCATAATGCAAAGGATATTCCGTGGCAGACGTTATCGATTATGAAATCATCGGCAGTGAAATGCAGTTGGTCGAAATTGAACTTGATCCTGGCGAAGGGGTTCGCGCCGAGGCAGGGGCCATGATGTATATGGGCCACGGCATCACGATGCAGACCAACACCGGCGGTGGCCTGTTTTCCGGTTTTAAACGTATGCTGTCGGGCGAAAGCTTTTTTATCACAAGCTTTGTCCATGAAGGGGAAGGCAAGGGGCATGTCGCCTTTGCTGCACCCTATCCGGGCAAGGTGATTGACCTTAATCTGCGCGATTTTGGCGGCACCATTCTGTGCCAGAAAGACGGTTTTTTATGTGCCGCAGCGGGTATTGATATTGATGTCGCCTTTTCCAAACGTGTTGGTGCGGGGCTGTTTGGCGGCGAAGGCTTTATTTTGCAGCGGCTGACCGGCGATGGCATGGCCTTTGTTCACGCGGGTGGCACGATCGTGCGCAAGGATTTGCAACCGGGCCAGCGCATGCGGGTTGATACCGGTGCCTTGGTCGCCATGACCGACAGTGTGGATTATTCCGTCGATTTTGTCGGCGGGTTCCGCAATGCGCTGTTTGGCGGCGAGGGGCTGTTTATCACCACCCTGGAAGGCCCCGGCACCGTGTGGCTGCAAAGCCTGCCTTTTGCCCGCCTGGCCGACCGTATTGCTGCCGCCCTGCCCAAGGACCGCAACAAGGACTGATTTTCAGCCCGTTCAGTTCGATGGAACTTGTCCGCCGCCGCCCTCATATTGCCGGGCGGCGGTTTTGTTTTATGACGGGGCGGGGGCGTTCGGTGTCTTGGCCCTTTCTGTGTTTCTGTCTTTGCCACGGCTGGCATTGCCATCCGCGATCATATCGCAGGCCCAGTTGGCAAAGGCTGTAACCTGGCTTTGCCGGTGCGGGGCGGCGCGTGATGTCAGGACATAGCCGCGCTCGGATGTCAGGGTCATGGTGCTGGCCGGCACCAGTTGGCTGCTTTGCAAATGCTGCTCTAACAAGGCCGTCCAGCCCAGCGCCACCCCCTGCCCGGAAAGGGCGGCAGATAACACCAGCAAATAGGTGTTAAAGCGATGCCCGCTGAGCGCACCGCCGGGAGAGTGCCCGGCGGTGCGCAGCCAGCTTTCCCAGTTAAACCAGCGATTTTCAATTTCGCTATCCAGATGCAACAGCGGCATTTTGCATAGATCTGCCGGTGTTTGGGCCACGCCATATTGCGCGAGAAAGGCCGGGCTGCACACCGGTGTGACCCGTTCGGCCAGCAGCAATATCCCCTGTGGCCCGCAATGGCCGAAGGACAGTTCGACGTCGATATTGGCATCCATGCCAAACCGTCCGGTCTGGTTGGTGACAATATTGACTTCAATATCGGGGAAGCGGGCAGTGAAATCGGCCAGATGTGGCATCAGGATAAAGGATGCAAAGGCAAAATCCGTCCCCACACTGATGCGGGTGCTGCGCCTTGTGCGGATGGTTTCCACCGTCCGGTCGATCTGGCCCAGGGCTGCGCTGACACTGTCATATAATTCCTGCCCCGCACCGGTCAGGGCGACACCGCGATGTAACCGGCGAAACAGGGGCTGGTTTAACTGGTCTTCCAGCAGCGTGACCTGATGGCTGACGGCAGGTTGTCCAATGCCAAGTTCCTGTGCCGCACGGGTAAAGCTGCCGCAGCGTGCAGCGGCCTCAAAGGCGATCAGGGCATGGGGCGAGCGGATGTTTCCATATTTCATGCCATTAATATTATCGATGCCAAAGATGAATACAAGCGGTCTTCACAAGAACCATTCAAATGCTAAACAGCAATGATAATGCAAGGTGCACAGGGTCTTTGCATCGATTGGGCGCCTGCCTGTGCTGCCTTGACGGTCATTCATAAAATCAGGGGGATATACGCGATGACGCGATCAAAGCCGATGAATATTCTGTTTGTCATGGCCGATCAGCTTGCTGCGCGCTGCATGCCGCTTTACGGGCATAAGGTGGTTAAAACCCCGAACCTGGATGTTCTGGCGGAAAACGCCGTGGTGTTTGATTCCGCCTATACCAACAGCCCGCTTTGCGCGCCGTCGCGCTTTTGCCTGATGACCGGCCAGCTTCCCCGCCGGATAGAGGCCTATGACAATGCCTCCGACCTGGCATCCGATATTCCCACCCTGGCGCATTATGTGCGCCATGCCGGTTATCGCACGGCTTTGGCCGGGAAAATGCACTTTTGCGGGGCCGATCAGCTTCACGGTTACGAAGACCGGTTAACGGCGGATATTTATCCTGCCGATTATGGCTGGTATTGCGATTGGGATAATTTTGACACCCGTCCAACATGGTATCACAATATGGGCTCTGTCACCCAGGCCGGGCCGGTTTACCGTTCCAACCAGCTTGATTTTGATGATGAAACCGTGTTTGAGGCCCGGCGTTATTTATATGATGTTGCCCGCAGCCAGCGCCACGATGACCGACCGTTTTTCCTGACGGTATCCTTTACCCATCCGCACGATCCTTACAATGCCCGCCCGGAATTCTGGAACATGTATGACGGGGTTGATATTGATCCGCCCCATGTCACCCTGAAACCCGAAGACCTGGATCCGCATTCGCGCCGCCTGCGCCATGTCTATAATTTGGATCAGCAACCCGTTACTGATGAAGACGTGCTCACGGCACGCCGGGCCTATTATGCCTCGATCAGCTATGTCGATTGTCTGGTCGGGTCGCTGATGCGCACCCTGCGCGAAACTGGAATGGCCGATAATACGCTGGTTATTTTCAGTGGCGATCATGGCGATATGCTGGGCGAACGCGGCATGTGGTATAAAATGTCGTGGTATGAACCATCAGCACGTGTGCCGCTGTTTTTTGCCTTTCCCGGCGCACAAGGGCAAAAACGCGTTTCGCAGTCGGTTTCCCTGATCGATATTTTGCCCACCCTGCGCGATATTGTGGGCGATGAAACCGTGCCCGCGCCCGCCAGCCCGATTGATGGCCGCAGCCTGATGCCCCATATCAATGGCACAGGCGGCCACGATGAGGTGATTGGCGAATATTGTGGCGAAGGGGCCCTGTCGCCCATCATCATGATCCGGCGCGGGGCATATAAATACATCGCTTCGCAAACCGACCCGGACATGCTGTTTGATCTGGCGAACGATCCTGATGAGCTTCATGACCTGATCAATGATTCCGAACACTACAAAATCCGCGATGCCTTTCGCGCGGAACTGGCCGAAAACTGGGACCTGGAAACCTTCCGCAAAAAGGTGATCGACAGCCAGAAACGCCGCAAACTGGTTTACGAAGCCCTGACCCGGGGCCGCATCACAAGCTGGGACCATCAGCCGACCCGCGATACATCCAACATGTATATGCGCAATCACAAGGACCTTGATGATGTCGAGGCCGATGCCCGCCTGAATGTGCCGGGTTTTTATAAACCCAAAGCCACCGGATAATCAGTGTAACGTACCTTTGCCTGTCATTTGTCCGTTATTTGAATAACGGCCACGACAATAAACGGTTTGCAGTTGCGCGGGCGGTTTTTTGCGGTGAGCTGTTAAAAGGTAATACCAATTTGCAATGTGACGTCGTAGGGTGGGCAAAATGCCGGGCAGGGGATTCTTGCCCTAATACAGCTATACGAGGAACGTCATGTCGGATCATCATTATGAACGGGCCGTGGTACCGGCCAGCCTGATTGAAACCCTGCGCGAAAAATTTGGCGACCGTGTTTCAACGGTCCAGGCCGTTTTGGATCAGCATGGCAAGGATGAAGGCTGGCACGATGCGTCGCCGCCCGATGCTGTTGTTTTTGCCACCTCGACCGAAGAAGTTGCCGAAACGGTTAAGCTGTGTGCGGCTCATGACGTGCCGATCGTGCCCTTTGGGACGGGCTCTTCACTGGAGGGCCATGTGGCGGCCCTGCGCGGTGGTATTTGCATTGATGTATCGCGCATGGATCAAATTCTGGAGGTCAATAATGACGACCTCGATTGCCGGGTGCAGGCCGGGGTAACGCGCGAACAGCTTAACGAACATCTGCGCGATACCGGCCTGTTCTTTCCGATTGACCCGGGTGCCAATGCTTCTATCGGCGGTATGACGGCTACCCGTGCCTCGGGCACCAATGCGGTGCGGTATGGCACCATGCGCGATAATGTTTTGTCGCTGACTGTGGTGACGCCGGAAGGCAAAGTAATCAAAACCGCGCACCGGGCACGTAAATCATCGGCGGGTTATGACCTCACCCGTTTGTTTGTCGGTTCCGAAGGCACGCTGGGCGTCATTACCGAAATCGGTTTGAAGCTCTATGGCATTCCAGAGGCCATGTCGGCTGCTGTTTGTGCCTTTCCTTCGGTCGAGGCCGCGGTGAACACCACCATCATGACCATCCAGGCCGGTATTCCCGTTGCCCGGATTGAACTGCTTGATGCCCTGCAAATTCGTGCGGTGAATAATTATTCCAAAACCGGATATGACGAAAAACCCACCCTGTTTTTTGAATTTCACGGCACCGAAGCCGGGGTCAAGGAACAGGCGGAATTTGTGCAATCGGTGGCCGAAGAATTTGGCGGTGAAGGCTTCCAGTGGGCAACCCGTGCAGAGGATCGCAACAAATTGTGGGCGGCCCGGCACAAGGCCTATTATGCCTCTTTGCAGCTTGAACCGGGCAAACGTGGTATGTCGACCGATGTCTGTGTGCCGATTTCGCGCCTGGCCGAGGCCATCATGGAAACCCGCGAGGATTGCGATGCCTCGATACTGACCTGCACAATGGTTGGCCATGTGGGTGATGGCAATTTTCATACCCTGATATTGCTGGACCCGGAAAAACCCGAAGAAGTTGCCGAGGCGCACCGTTTGCATGAACGCATGGTGATGCGCTCGCTCCGTCTGGGCGGGACCTGCACGGGCGAACATGGCATTGGTTATGGCAAACTGGCCTTTATGGAGGCCGAACATGGTGCCGATACCATCGCCATTATGCAGGCAATTAAACACGCCATTGATCCCAAAGGTCTGATGAATCCCGGCAAGCTCGTTCCGGGTGCCTGATCCGATATTGACCCCACGTAAAACGCCGCCAGATATGCCCTCTGGCGGCGTTTTTTTTGCCGGTGCGTGATGATATGCCGGGCAGGAGGTGCTAAGGGGGCAAGGTTCTTGCAGGTTCCGGCGATACTGCCAGGCCCCGTGAACGCGCCCTGGCTATTTCCCAAATTGCCTTTGTCGCCCAGCGATCGGATCAGCCTGGCAATGATCACTGCCAAAGTATCAGAGAAAAACAATGCCGGATCAAAACCCCTGAACGCTGAGGGGTAATGACGCTGGTGCGGCGCGACTCGCGGGTGGCAACGCCTGTTATTCGGTCTTTGGGCATTGGGGCAGACGCATCTTTGCCTGTTTTGTCGCATCCTCATGCAAATCGTAGGCCTCCAACGCCGTTTGTGACGTGGAAACGTGCCTTTATCCTGTTGATTAAAAAAACAAAGACAAGCAAACACCGCTTTCGCTGGTTGTTTGGGGGCTTTTATTCAATTGCCGTTTTTTTCCTTTGGCATAGAATTTAAACAGGGAAATTTTTGCGCTGTCGCAAATTTTTTGAAGCGGGAACACGATCAATGAAACGTTTAATCAAAGCTGCGGCGATTGCCACCCTTGCGGGCAGTCTTGTTGCCGGAAATGTGTCATCTGCCTGGGCCCAGGCAGCGAGTGGCGCTGGTGCTGGTAGCACGAGTGGTGCTGGTTCCAGTGGAGCAGGAGCCGCAGCCGGTGCTGGCGCGGCAGGGGGGGCTGCTGCCGGTGGTATTACGGCAGGGGCGCTGGCTGTTGGTGTTGCGGCGGCAGCGGCGATTGGTGTGGCTGTTGCTGTTGCCTCAAACGCCGCGTCACTTACTGATGCTGAAAAGACAGCGATCGATGATGCGTCAACGGACCCTGCTTCTCTGGCACAGGTCGTTCAGCAGGTCCTGCAGGGTCGTAAAAACACTGAAGAAGGCCTTTCGCCCAATATCGCGGGACTTGTCACTTCATATGCAATCAAGCGTAATCCGAATGCTGCTGCGACGATTACGTCAACGGCGGTTGCCGTTGCGGGAGGTGGCAGTGTTGAGGTGAAAGAGGAAAATGGTCTGGCTGTTGTCGTTCTTGTCGCTTCTGCAGTGGCAACTGCCCCTAACAAAGCAGGAGAAATCACGATCGCAGCCGCAACGGTAAGGCCTGAATTTGTGGCAGAGATTACACAGGCTGCCGTGACAGCGGCACCAGACCGTGCGGCTGACATTACGACTGCCGCGGTCCGATTTGATCCGTCTCGGGCGGCGGTGGTGGCAAAGGCTGCGGCAACGGCAGCCCCCCAGCAGGCGAAGGCGATCACCACAGCGGCCGTGGCGGCGGCACCGTCACAGTCATCGACAATCGTGACCCAGGTTTCCACCGTTCAGAATGTTAATTCCCAGGACGTTCAAACAGCGGCGAATACAACAACCGAGGATTCGGTTGATACTACCAATGACGGGTTTGACGATGTTGAACCGGCACCGCAAAGTGCCGCGCAGGAAAATCCTGCCAGCCCGACCACACCCAAGACTTAAGGCGCGGGCCGTTCTCTGTCGTTTTAAAAATGTTTAAAAAATGGCCCTGCTGGATGGGTTCTGGCAGGGCTTTTTCTCGTTTTGACCGGAGGATCGCAATAAATCATCGGGTGAAATCGGCAGTTTGCCGGAAATAAGCAATTATACGCTGGCGACAAATAAAACCGCGAGAAGCGGGCACAATCTTTCAGGTTATTGTCTGTCGGTTTTCTTTTGTTGCTGTTTTGGCCCCTTTGGGTAGAATTTAGAAAGGGATAAATTTTTCGCGCTGGCGCGATTTTCATTTTTTTAAGGGGGACTGGATCAATGAAACGTTTAATCAAAGTTGCGGCGATTGCCGCCCTTGTGGGCAGTTTTGTTGCCGGAAATGCCTTGCCCGTCCGGGCGCAGAACTCCGGGACCGGTGCCAGGATCGGAGGGGTGTCTGCCGGGGAAATTACATTCGGGGTAAATGCTCTTGCGAACGTGGTGATTAATTCAAACGTGACTGAAGCTAATGATAATAATAATAAAAATAACGGCCCCGCCAATGAACAAAACCTCACCGCAGCTGAAAAGGCTGCTCTTGATGGCGCTTTAACAGATCCAGCCTCCCTTGCCCAGGTTGTGCAGCAGATCCTGCAGGATCGTCAAGAAACGACCAATGGCCTTACGCCGTACATCGCGGGACTTGTCACTAAATATGCAATCGGGCGCAATACGAATGCTGCTGCGACGATTACGTCAACTGCAATTGCCGTTGCGATGGGCGACAGTGTTGAGGTGAAACTGGAAAAGGATCTGGTTGTTGTCGCTGTTGCAACGGCAACTGCCCCTGACAAAGCAGGAGAAATCACGGCCGAAGCCGCAAAGCAAATGCCTGATTTTCTGGCAGAGATTACACAGGCTGCCGTGACGGTGGTACCAGACCGGGCGGCCGATATTACGGCAGCCGCCGTCAGGGCCAATCCGTCCCAGGCCGCTAATGTGGCGAAGGCAGCGGCTGCGGCTGCACCCCAGCAGGCGCGTGCGATCACCACAGCGGCAGCTGCGCAAGCGCCGGGGCAGGCATCGTCAATCGTGTCCGAGGTAAGCTTGGTAGTCGTGCTTAACGGGGGGGCAAGCCAGGATGTGATAGACGGAGTGAATAACATCACCCAGGATACGACCAATGACGGCTTTGACGATGTTGAACCGGTAGATACCAGTGCCGCGCAGGAAAATCCTGCCAGCGCGGACAAACCCAAAACTTAAGGCGCGGGCCGTTCTCTGTCGTTTTAAAAATGTCTGAAAATGGCCCTGCTGGATGGGTTCCAGCAGGGCTTTTTTATATTTGTGTCGATCACGAGACCGTAAAGAAATACGCTGGTCTTGTGTCCTTCTTGCCCTGTGTGTTTCAGGTTTTATATTGCGGCTGTGACGGGGTGGCCGTCGCAATATTCCGGGCTGTTTCATCGCGGCTGGCAAACACGTCCCTGGCGGCAAACAGGCCATTCAGCGCGGCCGGGAAACCGGCATAAATCGCCATTTGCATGAGGGTTTCGGTAATTTCATCGCGCGAGAGGCCAACATTAAGGCCCGCATGGATATGCACCTTAAGCTGTGGTTTGGCCGTGCCCAGGGCGCAGAGCGCGGCAATGGTGGCGATTTCGCGGTCGCGCAGGGACAGACCGGGGCGGGTATAAATATCGCCAAAGGGAAATTCGATCAGGTAACGGGCGAAATCCGGGGCAATATCGGCCAGGGCATCAATCACCTTTTGGCCCGCCTCGCCGTCGATGTCGGCCAGTGCGCGCTGGCCGCGCTGGTATCGGGTTTCGGTAGAGGGTATTTGGCTGGTGTTCTGCCTGGTTTGTTGAGGTTGGGATGTGTTGACTGTCATCATCTTGCGTCCTTTGCAGGGTCGCGGCGTAACCCGCGATTTTGTCATCAAGGACAAGAAGGTTGGCCTGAAGCCTGGCAATGGTGGCCTGGACCTGATCGCGATGGGCCGCCAGAATGTCATGCCGTTCCTGCGTGGTGGCAGGGCCGCCATTGCGCAGGTTGGCATAGGCCAGCATATCGCGGATCGGCATGCCGGTATCTTTCAACCGGCCAAGAAATTCGATCCAGATCAGGATGGTTTCATCATAATCACGCTGGCCCGACGCATCACGATCAGCATAGGGCAACAGCCCGATACGCTCGTAATAACGAAGCGTATGGGCCGAAAACCCGCTGCGTTTTGCCAGATCCCCAATTTTCATTTCAGGCTTTTCCCTTGCCTTCTTGTCGGAACGCAAGGGATGCTAGGGGTTAGAGCGCACTCTAAGTCAAGCGGTTTTAGTGTTGTCTTGTCACGCCAGATCAAAACCGCATGGAAAGCGAGAGGGCACCAAACTGGTCGCTGCCATTTTGGCCGTAAAATTCCTTGGTGCGATAGACATGGGTGTAGGTAATGCGGGCTTCACCGACAATCACGGCAAAACCGACCTGCAAATCGCCGACCAGCGGCTTTTTATCGACCGAATTGCTATCGGCAAAGGTATTGCCATCCAGCGTAATGTCGCGGGCAACCGCCCGGCCCACGACCCCGGCAAATAAATAGCCGCTCATGGGGAAGCCCTCGGTATCGGGTTTAAAAAAGTCCGATCCCGGCAGGCTGGGGCGAATGCGCGGCGGGCCATAATCGGCAGGCAGGTCCACGCCCAGTCGTGCCATCGCGCCGATTTCGGCATTGGTAAAGCCATTACCCAGGGTAAAACCGGCACTTGGTGTTAAATCGGCTTCCACCCCCAGCAATTCCTGTTTGGCCCAACTGCGATATTTCCGTTCATAGCTGATGCCGATAATCGGTTCGTTTTTGATCTGGTTGTCCCAGCCCTTGGGTTCGGGGCTGTCGATCAGTTTATGAACAAATTTCTGGCTTTGTTCGGTCAGCGATGCCGGGCCAACCACCCCCAGGGTCAGTTCCAGGGTGTCAATCCGGGCGTAATCCTCGTGCCCTTCATACCCCAGCCCGGTATCGGACAGCAGGCCCATGCTGCCATAAAGATAGCCAGCCCAGGGGCGGTCATTGGGCTGGTTTTGCGCAATCGTGATGTCGCTGGGCGTATACATGCTTTGCCCCAGGGCGTAGCTTGTGCGAATGCGTCCGTTGGAGGCAAAAAACGGAATTTCCTTGGCGATATTAAGAAAATCCGCCGGTGCGCTGTCCTCGGGCGAGATAAAGGCCAGGCGCACACCATTGGTGTAGTGGCGGTCCTGGTTGTTTTCAACAAACAGGTCGTTTTCCACCGTGAGCGAAACACCCCATTTGGTGTCGGGTGCGCGTTGTGACTGCGGGCCTTTGGCCGTGTTTTCCTGGGCCATTGCGGGCAGGGCAAACAGGCTGGTCAACAGGGTAGTGGCGCAAAAACGGGCCGCCTGTCGGGACCGGATGGACATTTTATTTCTTTGGGGCATCATGACGCTCTTCCAAACGAAGCTCTTGGGCCAGAAAATCGGTAACGGTGCGAATTTTACGAAGTTTGTGCCGATGCGGGGCGCTTAGGGCATAAAGATTAAGTCTGCGCGGCAGATATTCGGTGAGTAGACACACCAGTTCGCCGCGTTCAATAAGGTCTTCCACAACCAGGCGGGGTGTCAAGGTAATGCCGCTGCCTGCGGTTAAGACATCGCGCATGGCAAGGCTGCTATTAACCCGGTAACGGCCGGCAACCTCGATTGCCATCTCGGTATTGTCGGCAGGGTTGGTGAAATGCCAAAGGCCGATACGCTGCGCACTGCTAAACAATATGCAGTCATGTGCCAAAAGGTCATGCGGGCAGGCAATAGGGGGATGGTGGGCCAGATAATCCGGGCTTGCCACCAATACGCGCGAATAGCTGCAAATCCGCCGCGCAATCAGCGAGGAATCGGCCAGGGTCTCGCTAACGCGAAGGGCGATGTCAAACCCTTCATCAATAATGTCGGTCACTTTGTCATCGAGCACCAGATCAATCGACAGATCGGGATGGGTCTTGAGCAATTTGCCAATCACCGGGGCGAGTTTAAGCACGCCAAAGGATGTGGGGGCGGCAATGCGCACACAGCCGCGCGGGCCGTGCCCCAGGTCACGAACGGTTTCATTGGCATCATCCATGTCATCGAGAATACCGCAAATGCGCGCAAGATAGGTTTCTCCCGCCTCCGTCAGGCTGAGCCGCCGCGTGGTGCGCGCAATAAGCTGAACACCCAGCATGTCTTCAAGCGTGTTGATCTGCTTGGTAATCGCGCCGGGCGACATATTGAGTTCGCGCGCAGCAGCCGCGAAGCTGCCCCGTTCGGCAATTTTGCGAAAACACTCAAGTCCGCGTAATCTGTCCATCTGGTCCCTAAAATTCCCCGTATTCTTTCCATTTTGGAAATAAATTGGGGCGAAAACACGGCACGATCCGCAAAAATGCCTGTGATAGGCTGTCTGTTATCAAATGGATCATGACAGGCAAAGGTTCCTGGTTGAGGGCAAATTTTGATGAAAAATGCCCGGATCGCGCAATCCGCGTATTTGGCGGGGGGAACCGGCCTTTTGGAAAGTTGGGATGATGAAAGCCTTATTGTTGCTCTTGGGTACTGGCATATTGGGCGGAACCTCCATTTTGCTGGCAAAGCTGGCGGTCAGCACGGGCATGACGCCGCTGTCCTATCTGTTCTGGCAATCGTTGGGGGCGGGGCTTGTTTTGCTGGTTGTTTCGGCCCTGCGGGGGGATGCGCCCTCATTTGCCCCGCGTTATTTGCGTTATTATTTCGTGGCCGGGCTGGTCAGTTTGGCGTTGCCGATGGGGGTGGGTTATTTCATGGTGCCGCATCTTGGCGCGGCGCTGGCGGGGATTTTTACCGCCATGCCCCCATTGATCACCTATTTGCTGTCCATGTGCATTGGTCTGGAACAGGCGCGGTTAAAGCGCATGCTGGGGTTGATGGCGGGGTTTGTCGGGGTGTTGTTTTTGTACCTGCCACAATTAACCGCCCCGGACAGCACCCTGCTGGTCTATTTGCTGGTTGCGGCGATTATTCCCGTCAGCCTTGCGATCGGCAATGTCTATCGCACGGCGGACTGGCCTGCCGGGGCCAACCCGGTGCCGCTGGCGGCCGGTATGATGCTGGCCAGTGCGGTATATTGCCTGGTATTTGAACAGGGGCGCGACCATTTGATGATGCCCGATTTGGCCCAGACCGGGCTGTGGGGCATCATTGCCGTGCAGGTCGCCGTCGCCGCCCTGATGTATATGTGCCATTTTGAATTGCAGCGCGTGGCAGGCCCGGTTTACCTGAGCCAGATTGGCTATATCATGGCGCTGACCACCCTTGTTGGCGGGGTGGCCCTGTTTGATGAACCCTTGCGCCCCGAATTGCTGGTAACACTGGCATGTGTGGTGCTGGGCACGTTTCTGGTGCGCCCCGGTGGTAAAAAGGCGGCACTGGCCCGCGCCGATGCGGATTAATCGGCCTCTCTCTGCCGCACAATCGTGCCAATGGCATTGACCAGCACGCGCGATGCCACCAGGGCGGACATGCCATCCATATCGTTGGGCGGATAAAACTCCACCAGGTCAAATCCGGCAATACGGGCGCGCTTGCCAATATTGGCAATCAGGTCAGTCACCTGAAAATAGGTCAATCCGCCCGGTGTGCGTGCGGCCACGCCGGGCATAATTGCCGGGTCCAGCCCGTCACAATCCACCGTAATAATCACCTGTGCCCCTTCCGGGATGTGTGCAAGGGCGGTTTCTATGCCGTGATGGTGAATATCGCGGGCCGTGACCATGCGGCTGCCAAATGCCTGGGCAGCGGCAATTTCCTGCGGGCGGGCACTGCCCACACTGCGCAGCCCGATTTGCACCATGCCGGCAATATGGGGCATTTCGCTGGCCCGGCGCATGGGGCTGGAATAGCCGAATTTTTCGCCGTGCAATTCGTCGCGCCAGTCCATATGGGCATCAATCTGCACAATCCAGATCGGCCCGAGACCGGCAAAGGCCTTAAAAAACGGGATTGGCAGGGAATTATCGCCGCCCAGCAAGATCGGTACGGCGGACTGTGCCATAATATTGCGGGTGGTGGCCTCGACCTTTTCGCGGTTTTGCGCATTTTCGCCCATCACCGTGGCAAGGTTGCCAATATCAATGCAGCTTGCATCTTCGCCGTTAAATAACGGCCCGCCCAAATCAAAATCCCAATGTGTCACCAGCGGGGCGTCTTCCTGGCTGGCCGCCCTTATGGCATCGGCCGCACCGGCATAACCGCTGCTGTCCTTGCCGGGGTAGGTGCTGCCATGTCCGGCGCCAAAGATGATGGCCTTTGGCTTTGATCCATTTGGTAAATGTGTGGGCAGGCCCAGAAAAGTCGGCGCGGCGCTGTTGATGGCAGGATTGATCATTGGGGCCTCCGTAAGCCAGCCTGACGGGAAGGAAAGGGCAGGTAAGGGAAGATTTAGGCCGAAACGTGGGCTTCGTGCAAAATCAGGCGGCCATTATCACCCTGCTGGCAGGAAAGGGAATGATAATTGATAATGCTGTGCCCTGGCATATTGGCCGGTTGCGCATGGGTTTCCGTCACGATCATGACCGTGGCCCCGGCGGCTTTTCCTGCTGCAATGCCAGCGGGGGCATCTTCCCACACCAAACAGTCGCTTGCATCAAATCCCAGTTTTTGCGCGGCCATTAAAAAGCAGTCCGGTGCCGGTTTCCCGGCGGTGACATCTTCGGCGGTAATCAGAATATCGGGCATGGGTAAACCCGCTGCATTGATGCGCTGCACCGCCAAACGGTGCGGGGCAGAGGTCACAACCGCCCAGCGGTTGCGCGGCAGAGACGATAAAAAGGCCGCAGCCCCGCCAATCGGTTTTACCCTGTCGCCCGCCTGAAATTCCGCCTCGGTCAGCAGGGCTTCTTCCTGCTCAATATCGATGCCGGGCGGGGCAAAACGGGCGATGGTTTCCACGGCACGCACCCCGTGCATGGCATGGATGATTTCGGCTTCGTTCAGGCCGTGACGTCTGGCCCAGTCGCCCCAGGCTTTTTCGGCAATTTCGATGCTGTTGACAATGGTGCCGTCCATATCAAACAGAAAGGCCTCAAAACCCTGCCCGGTCATAAAAACTCCTGACTTAAAATGATTTCAGGCAGATGTTAGCGCAGGGCGGGACAGGAAAGAAACTGGCGGTTTGTTAAAATGATGAAGCCGGGCACGGAGGCCCGGCTTGCTGGTTTACAGAAGTGTCAGTTTTGGTGGCAGCGTGACCGTTTGTGCGACCAGTTTCCGCCTTAGGGTACGGCACGGCGCAGGCGCGGGGCCTCGGCGTTGGTGGTATCAATCAGCCCGCGATAGGCATGCCAGCTTGCATGGCCCAAAAGCGGCATGACAACAGCCAGACCCAGCAAAAACACAACCATGCCGCAGGCCGCCAGAACGGCAATCGCCGCCCCCCAGCCGGTCAGCACCCGCCAGTTGCGCAGGAATGTACGGATACTGAGCGAAAGTGCGGTAATCACATCAATATCGCGATCTACCAGAAGCGGGATCGACACCAGCGAGATGGCAAAAACCGCAATGGCAAAGCCGCCCCCGATGATGGAGCCCGTGATCAGGAATGTCATGGCGTCACGCGAAAAGAATGTTTGCCAGATCAGGGCATCAAGCGGTGGGACCGTGCCATTGTAAAACAGCGCGAATAACAGCATCGCCACCCGCGACCATAGCAGGAAAAACAGCATCAAAATCACGCCAATCGCGCCCAACTGGCCGGGATTGCGGCGAAAGCCGTTCAAGCTGTGCCACAGCGTAACATTTTCGCCCATTTCAAGGCGGCGGCTGGTTTCATACAGGCCAACGGCCAATAGCGGCGCAATCAGCATAAACCCCGCCCCCAAAGGCAGGGTCAAGTAAGGCTGGCCGGACTGAAACAGGCTTAACAAAATGACATATCCCGCCACGACGCAAAAGGCACCATAGGTCAGGCCAATTGCCGGGGCGCGTTTGAAATCGCGCCAGCCCGCCTCCAGCCATTTGCCGGACTGGTCGCTGGTAACATCCCGGATCAAAATGCCACGCTGGCCGTTTAGGGCATCATTATTGCCAGCGGCGAGGCTTTCCGTTGGGGGTGTCACATTCGGCGTTGTCGAATTCGTCATTATATATCCTCCCTGCGCCAATGCGGGTCACGTGACAGCAGATACAACCCTGTTTGTCCTGCCAGCCTTCGGAAAAGGAGCGGACGGGCATTTTGTTTTTTATTTAAAAGATATATTAGCACCTATTGATGGATTTTCCACCCACAGATTATAAACCTTTAATAGGTGCGTTGCGGAAGGACGGGTGGGGTGTTTTTGATCACAGACAACCAAAAGATTGCCATTTTCTGCTGCAATGCAAATCAGGGCCTGTATGATAATGGTTTCCATGGAAAATTTCTGATGGGGCCGTCCCAACAGATTGCGCGCAAAAAGAAAGCGGAGCCGAAACTTTGAAAAAGATACTCGCTGTAATTGGCGCTCTTGTCGTAGTGATTATCGCCGCCCTGCTGGTTATTCCGTCGCTGATTGACTGGAACAGTTATAAAGCTGAAATAACCACAGCGGTTAGCGAAGCGACGGGCCGCAATCTGGAATTGCGTGGTGATTTATCCCTGTCATTGCTGCCTTACCCGGCCCTGTCCGTAAAGGATGCCGCCCTTGGCAATGTTGAAGGTGCTGCCGACAAAAACATGGTGACGGTCAAGGAAGTCGAGGTTTCGGTGGCCCTGATGCCGCTTCTGACCGGCAATATCCGGGTCACACAGGTGCGCCTGATTGACCCGGTGGTGTCGATTCAAACCTTCAGGGATGGCACCAATAACCTGGTATTTGACCCCAAAGATGCCAAAAGTCACGGCCCGGATGCCGGGACAATCAATAATCCCCAGGATCAATCGGCACCTCAGACCCCGGCAACGCAGGCACCTGAAAGCGCACCGGCGGAAAATGGTGGCGGAAGCTCGCTTGCAAGTTCGGTCCGGGTGGACAGCCTGTCGATTGAAAATGCCACCATCATTTATCGCGCACCCGGTAGCGAAGAACGGATCGAGGGTTTGACGCTGAGTGTTGAAGCCGACAGCCTGAATGGTCCGGCCACCGGCGAGGGCTATGTTTTCTATCACGGTATTCCGCTGACCTTTAAGCTGAATGTCGGTGAAATCAGCCAGACACAGGCTTTCCCCGTTTCGGTGCGGTTGGGCATTGATGATGTTGATGGCGGCATTGATGTCGGCGGCCAGGTGGATCTTTCGGGCACCGCGCCGGACTTCAAGGGGGAAATCAACGGCAAATTCGAGGATTTGCGCAAGGCTGCTCTGCGGATTGCCGGGGATGATGCCGATATTCCCGATATTGCCGCCAAGGAATTTGATCTTTCCGGTAAACTTGCCGCCAATGCCAAGGCGGTCACGGTCAATGATCTGGCCGTGCGTTTTGGCGATACCCGTGGCTCGGGCGCACTTTCGGTCAATACCGACCCGAAAATGAAGGCCGATTTGGCCCTGCGCTTTAACCAGTTTGACCTGGATGCCATTATGGCCCTTGCCAACGCATCGGGCACGCACAAGGCCGCCGCAACCGATACCAATGCCAGTGGTGAGGCCGCCAACAATGCGGATGTCGAAATCCCCGATGCGCAAAAGGCAGGCGGACAATCCATTCCCTCGCAGGGGCGCAAAAATGCCGATTCCAAAACGGCCCCGCTGATTCCGGCGGATCTGACCGGGTCGATTGACCTTGAAGTTGAATCGCTGATTTATAACCAGACCCCGATCCATAATGCCCGCATCAATGCCGGTATCGCCAACAGCAAAATCACGCTGAACGAGGTTTCGGCGGGCCTGCCGGGCGGTACGGATTTGCAGGTTTCCGGTGCCATTTCGGGCGAAAAACCGCAGATCAGTGCCGATTTGCGCTATGAAATCGCCTCGGACAATATCCGGGCCGTGATGCGCTGGCTGGGTGTTGATGTTGAAGGTGTGCGGGCAGACCGTTTGCGCCGTTTCTCGCTGACGGGTGGGCTCAAGGGCACAGCGGACCGCATTAATATCAACAATGTTGACATGCGTCTGGATGATACCGCCATTCGTGGCGCCATTGTTGCCAATCTCGACAGTGCGGGGCTGCCCGCGCTGGGGATTGGTTTGAAGCTCGATAAAATCAATCTTGATCAATATATGTCGGCAACGGCCAGTGCGGCGGATGGCGCATCTGGTGCATCAGCAGGGGCATCGGGCGGAGCCCCGGACAAGGCCGATGGCAATGCGTCCGGTACGACGGATGGGGCAAAGCAGGATCTGGTGAAAACCATTCATGCTGCCCTGGCCCCGTTAAACGGCCTTGCCGCCAATTATCGCATTGGCGCGGACGAGGTGACATCGTCAGGTGTTGCCATTCGCGGTATTTCGGTGGAAGGCAGCCTGCGCGGGGGTGATATTACCCTGAGCAACCTGTCGGTGGCCGATGCAGCCGGCATGTCATTGCAGGGCAGCGGCGCGTTTCTGGGCCAAAAGGACGTTCCCGAATTTAAAAACCTGAAACTCGGTGTGACGGCCAAAAACCTGGAGCCGTTGGTGAAGCTGACGGGGATTACCCTGCCTGCCCCGGCGGCCAATTATAAATCCATGAAGGCGGATATTACCCTGAATGGCCCCATGAGTGGACCGGACCTGAATGCCAGCCTGTCCAATTCGACTTTGCAGGTGGGGCTTCAGGGCAAGGTGAGTGGCCTTTTGGGCGATGCACCGGGCCTGACCGGCACGATCAATGCCCAGGCCGGTAGCCTGAACCGCGTGCTGCCCCTGATCGCGCCGACCTATAATCCGTCGGGCGATTTGGGCCGCTTTGCCTTTCAGGGCAAGGTGAATGGCAATGCCAAAAATGTTGCCATTGATATTGCCAAACTGGCAATTGGTACCTTTGAAACCGCCGGGACGGTGAAAATGGATGCGGCGGGGGATCGTACCCAACTGGATGTGAATCTGAAGGGCGGCAAGCTTCGGGTGGATCCGTTCCTGCCTGCGGCGGACCGTGCATCGCTTGATACGCCCCGCCGGGGGATGCGCCGGGCGTCATTGCCGTCATTTGACAATGACCTTCTGACCCGTGTGGATGCGCGCGATGGCACCCCGTGGGATGATAATGTGATTGATGTTTCGGCCCTGCGTCTGATCGATGGCAATATTTCCATTGTCATGGACCAGCTTGACTTCGACCATTTTTCGCTGGTGAACCCGGACCTTGCTGTCAAAATGAAACAGGGGCTTGTCACCATTGACCATTTGACGGGCAAGATGGGCGATGGGCCGCTTAATATCTCTGGCCAGTTTGATGCCAGCAAGGATGTGCCAAAGCTGGATTTGTCTGGCACGCTGGACAATGCCAACGTGGCGACACTGTTTCCCATCCAGGTCGCGAATGACACGGTGACGGGCATTGCCGGAACCAAATTTGCCGTCACCGCAAATGGCACAACATCGCGCGCATTGGTGAAGGCCCTGAATGGTACGGCGACGCTGAACCTTAAAGATATCCGCTTTAGCAATGCCGATAAGCGTTCCAAAGATCCCAAACTGGACTTGCAGGCGCTGTTGCGTCAGGGCCCAGCGGCAATGGTGGTGGAAGGGGTCGGCAATAACGACCTGTTGCGTACCCTGGATGCCGATATGAAAATTACCAACGGGGTGGCAAAAACCACCCGTGTCGATGCCACCTCGCGTGTGGGAACGGCGGATGCCGATGCCACCCTCGATTTGCCCAACTGGATTATGGACACACGGGCCGATTTTGATTTTTCCGAAAAAATCCACGATCTGCCGCCGTTCAGTGTTTTTGCCAAGGGCAAAATCGATGACCCGGCGATTAGTGGCCGTATGGACAAGGTGGCGGTCAAAACCCTGGAAAACCTGTTGGGTAAGGCACTGGGCGGAAAATCATCCGATAGTGGCGAACCCCAGTCGGACCGTGACAAGGCCAAGGATGCCGCCAAGGATGTTCTCAAGGGGCTGCTCAACCAGTTTGGCCGTTAATTCGGTCTCCTTTTGCGGGTTAAATCTTGTAAACGGTCCCGGTTTTCCGGGGCCGTTTTTGCATAGGGGCGGGTTGAAAAATACCGATTGCCACAAAACCGCAAAAAAACCTTAACAAATCGTGCCTGCTTCGACATGATCCGCCCGTCGATTCCCTGCAAAGGTTATGGTTGGTATGGTCGCGAAAAAAACGGCGCTCGATAAAGACCTCAAATGGCAGCGGCGGATGGACGCCGGTGTCGGCGAGACGGCGTCGCTCAGTGCGAAACTTGGTCTGTCGCTTGTTTTCCTTTTGGCGTGCAGCGCGTTTGTCGCCTTTCATATGGGGGGGCTGCCGCGCAGCGGCTTTCTGATTGCCGCCGCCGTGATTGGCGGTTACATGGCCCTTAACATTGGTGCCAATGACGTGGCAAACAATGTCGGGCCAGCGGTCGGGTCCAAGGCGCTAACAATGGTTGGCGCCCTTTTTGTTGCGGCCATATTCGAGGCTGCCGGGGCCATTCTGGCCGGGGGCGATGTGGTCAGCACCATTAAAAACGGTATTATTGACCCGTCACAAATGCCCGATGCGCAAACCTTCATTTGGGTGATGACGGCGGCCTTGCTGGCTGCGGCCCTGTGGCTGAACCTGGCGACCTATCTTGGCGCGCCGGTTTCCACCACCCATTCGATTGTCGGTGGCGTGATGGGGGCGGGGATGGCCGCCGTTGGCACCCATGCCGTGCATTGGTCCAATATGGGCGCGATTGCCGCAAGCTGGGTGATTTCGCCCATTTTGGGCGGTTTGATTGCGGCTGGCTTTTTGGCCTTCATCAAATTCAGGATACTGTTTGTCGAGGACCGCGTGGCAGCGGCGCGCAAATGGGTGCCGCTTCTGGTCAGTTTCATGGTGGCGGCCTTCACGGTTTACCTGATGATGAAGGGGATCAAGAAGGTCTGGAAGGCCGATACGGTCACGATCCTTCTGATCGGTGTTGCTGCCTTTGGCCTTACATTGTGGCCGGTGCGCAAGGCGGTTTACCGTGCCTCGCGCGAGATGACCGGGCGGCGCAAGGAAATCGCCTCGCTGTTTCGTATTCCATTGGTGGTTTCGGCGGCTTTGCTGTCTTTTGCACATGGTTCAAACGATGTTGCCAATGCGATTGGCCCGCTTGCGGCCATTGTCTCGGGGGTGCATCAAGGGGCAATTGTCACCTCCGCGCCGATTCCGATGTGGGTGATGGTGATTGGTGCATTGGGGATTTCGGCCGGTTTGTTGTTGTTTGGGCCCAAGCTGATCAAAACCGTGGGCAGCAAAATCACCAAGCTGGACCCGATCCGCGCCTATACCGTGGCCCTGTCGGCGGCATTAACCGTGATTGTTGCGTCGGCCCTTGGGCTTCCGGTCAGTTCCACCCATATTGCCGTGGGCGCGGTGTTTGGCGTGGGTTTTCTGCGCGAAAGCCTGAGCCACCGTCGTCGCCTGCAGGATGCACCACCGCCGCCGATGCTGATTGGCGGAACCGATGGCATGGACCAGCAAAGCCAGGATATTGAAGCCCTGCGCCAGTTGGACCCCAACCTTGCCGAACGGGCCGAACGCAAATTGCGCAAGCGCCTGCTGGTGCGCCGCCGTTATGCCCTGACGATTGCAACCGCCTGGGTGGTAACGGTGCCTGCCGGGGCTTTTTTGGGTGCGCTGCTGTATTTCACCATTCGTGGCATGATGCTGTAATCGCATTTTATTTCGCTGCATTTTTTCTCTATCCCCGGAGGAAATGCGCGATCTGCGGCAATGGCCGGCGTGTTCATCGAATGCGCCGGCCATTGTTTTTTGCTTGACCCGTCGGGGTGGGGGGCGTAAACAGCGCGCACTATTTTGCGACCCATTTTGCGCATCGTCGTTCCGAATTTCGGCACCGCGAGATTTGTTATGCGCGGGTTTTACCAAAAGGTTCAGAAAACATGAAAGCCATCATTGCAGGCATTTTGGCAATGGCCGCAACGGTTGTCGCCTCAAACATTCTGGTTGAATATCCGTTACCCGGTGTTTTGGCCAACTGGCTGACCTTTGGCGCCTTTACCTATCCGGTGGCGTTTCTGGTAACGGATTTGACCAACCGGGCGCGCGGCGCACAGGCAGCGCGCATGGTGGTGCTGTCGGGCTTTGCCATTGCGGTTGTGTTGTCGCTGATATTTGCCGATACCCGCATTGCCATTGCATCGGGAACGGCATTTCTGGTGGCGCAATTGATGGATGTTACCGTGTTTAACCGTTTGCGCCAGGCAAGCTGGTGGAAGGCACCGCTGGTTTCCTCCACCATTGGCTCGATGCTTGATACGGCGTTGTTTTTCTCCATCGCCTTTGCCGGGACCGGGCTGCCGTGGCATACATGGGCGCTGGGCGATTTTTCGGCCAAAATGATCATGGCGATGACCTGCCTTGCCCCGTTCCGTATGTTGATGTCGGTGATCCGTCCGGCGGGTCGCAATGATGGCATCACTGCCCAGTCCGCCAACGCCTGATCCCCGATCCTGTTATGTGTTTGTGGTGTCCTGACACCGCCAAGATGGAAAAAGAATGAAAGTCGATCTGTTCGATTTTGACCTGCCGCGTGACTGCATTGCCGAGCACCCGGCAGACCCGCGCGATTCCGCCCGGATGCTGGATTTGACCGCCGGTGCGATGAATGACCGTATCGTGCGCGAATTGCCCGATATTTTGCGCCCCGGCGATTTGCTGATTTCCAATGATACCCGCGTGATCCCCGCACGCCTGTTTGGCAAACGCGGGGAGGCGAAAATTGAAGTCACCCTGCACAAGCAGGAAGGGCTGGCGCAATGGCGGGCCTTTGCCAAACCGGCCAAAAAGCTGCGTGTAGGCGAAATTTTCAAGGTCAATGACAGCTTTGAAGCCGAAGTCATGGACAAGCAGGATGGCGGCGAAGTGCTGTTGCGCTTTAACGTTGCCGGGGCGGACCTTATTGCCGCACTGGAAAAATATGGTGTGATGCCCCTGCCGCCCTATATCCGCCGCGAGGCCGGGGGTGATGACAAGGACCGCCACGATTACCAGACCATCTTTGCCCGGCATGACGGGGCTGTTGCCGCACCGACCGCAGGGTTGCATTTCACCCCCGAATTGCTGGCAAAGCTGGATGCGCGCGGTATTACGCGCCGCACCATTACCCTGCATGTGGGGGCAGGCACGTTTTTGCCGGTCAAGGTTGATGATACCGACGATCATAAAATGCACGCCGAATGGGGCAGCATTTCGCCGGAAATTGCCGCCCTGGTGAACGAAACGCGGGCCAATGGCGGGCGTGTTGTGGCGGTGGGGACAACATCGCTGCGCCTGCTGGAAAGTGCGGCGCGTGAGGATGGCATCGTTGAACCGTTTGAAAGTGAAACCAGTATCTTTATTACGCCGGGTTACAAATTCCGCGGTGTTGACCTGCTGCTGACGAATTTTCATCTGCCGCGTTCCACCCTGTTCATGCTGGTTTCCGCCTTTGCCGGGATTGACCGCATGAAGGCGGCTTACGACCATGCCATTGCGCAGAAATACCGTTTTTATTCCTATGGCGACTGTTCGCTTCTGGAATGCGCCAACAAAGTTGAAGCACTGAAAAAGTCATGACCGAATTTCGTTACGAATTGCTGGCACAGGATGGCAAGGCCCGGCGCGGGCGCATTCACACCGCGCATGGCGTGATTGAAACGCCGGCCTTTATGCCGGTCGGGACCGCCGCCACCGTTAAAGGCATGATGCCCGAAAGTGTCGCGGCCACCGGCGCACAGATTTTGCTGGGTAATACCTATCATTTAATGTTGCGACCCGGTGCCGAACGCATTGCCCGCCTTGGCGGTTTGCACAAATTCATGAACTGGGACAAACCGATCCTGACCGATAGTGGCGGCTATCAGGTGATGTCGCTGGCGGGCTTGCGCAAAATCACCGAAGAAGGTGTGACCTTTAAAAGCCATATCGACGGGCGTAAATTTTCGCTTTCACCGGAACGGTCGATGGAAATTCAGCATTTGCTGGGCTCCACCATCACGATGGCGTTTGACGAATGCACGCCTTTCCCTGCGACCGAGGAAGTGGCGGCCGAAAGCATGCGCATGTCAATGCGCTGGGCCAAACGCTCGCGCGATGCCTTTGTCGAACGTGAAGGTTATGCGCTTTATGGCATTCAGCAGGGCAGTGTGTTTGAACATCTGCGCCGTGAAAGTTCCGAAAAACTGGCGGAGTTGGATCTGCCGGGTCATTCAGTCGGCGGCCTTGCCGTCGGCGAAGGCCAGCAGGTGATGTTTGAAACGCTGGATTTCTGCGTGGATATGCTGCCTGCCAATAAACCGCGTTATTTGATGGGCGTTGGTAAACCGTCCGATCTGGTGGGTGCTGTGATGCGCGGGATTGACCAGTTTGATTGCGTATTGCCCACTCGTTCGGGCCGCAATGCCCAGGCCTTTACCCGCCGGGGGACGGTGAACCTTAAAAATGGCCGTCACCGCGATGATGACCGCCCGCTCGATGACCAATGTTCGTGCCCGGCCTGTTCGCAATATTCGCGCGCCTATTTGCATCATCTGATCAAGGCGAACGAGATCTTGGGTGCCATGCTGCTGACCTGGCATAATTTGCAATATTATCAGGACCTGATGAAGGGCATGCGCGACGCCATTGATGAAGGCCGGATGGAAGCGTTTGCCAGGGATTTTTATGCCGGTCAGGAAGGCGGGGATATTGATCCTGTGCCGATGATCCAGGATTAAGGCCAGGGAACCCATATCATGTCAGACCAAAGCATTTACCAGAACCTGACCATGCTGGGCGGCGATACCAAGCAGCCCGCAAGCCCTGAAGAAGCCGTGCTGGAACGGGTGCAAAACCCGCAGGCCGGTACCGATTATTGCGTGCGTTTTGTCGCACCGGAATTTACCTCCCTGTGTCCGATCACCGGCCAGCCCGATTTTGCCCATCTGGTGATTGATTATGTCCCGGCAGACTGGCTTGTGGAAAGCAAGTCGTTAAAGCTGTTTCTCACTTCGTTTCGTAATCACGGGTCATTCCATGAAGATTGCACGATCAAGGTTGGCAAACGCATTGTTGAAACGCTGGACCCGAAATGGCTGCGTATTGGCGGTTACTGGTATCCGCGTGGCGGCATTCCGATTGATGTGTTTTACCAGACCGGACCGGCGCCCGAAGGTGTCTGGATCCCCGATCAGGGTGTCGCGCCCTATCGCGGGCGCGGTTAACATTCAAGGTCAGGGTATTTGCGCGTTTTGAAATGCGGCAAGTGGCTTGTGGCCCGATATAAACGTGAATAACCACGAAGCAGGAAGGTTTTGGCTTTCCTGCTTTTATTTTGTCTGAGTTATACGATTGATAATTATTCTCATTGATGGAGCGGGGTGTTCTTGGTATGGAAAAGGCCACGCCCCGCCAACAGCATAAGGGGGCGTTTGGTTCCGTAGAATAGGCCCGTTTGATGCGTCGCGATAGAGCGTCGGTTTTGATCCGCATTTTTCAGGAAAACTATGACCATCTGGTCCGGTTTCTGACCCGCCGTATGGGTGGGGATGCGCAACGCGCCGCCGATATCGCCCAGGATACCTATTTGCGCCTGGCATCGGCCCCGGTGAGTGAGGGCAAAATTGATAATCCGCGCGCCTATGTCTATCGCGTGGCGGGGAACCTTGCCATTGATTGCATACGCCGTGAAAAACGCCATTTTGCCAGCAGCCACCCCGATGCCGGGCAGGTCCCGGAACAGGTGGAAGACCCCAAACCATCACCTGAAATAACGGTTATGGGCCGCCAGCAACTGGCCCTGATTGACCGCGCATTGGAGCGCCTGCCGGAAAATCCACGTCGTGCATTGCTGATGTTTCGGGTGGATGGTTTTTCCCATGCCCGCATTGCACAGGAATTGGGGGTGTCGGAAAGCATGGTGGCCAAATATATTGCCCGTGCCTTGCAACAATGCCGCGATGAACTTTGGCAGGCGGATCAAAATAAATGAATTTTCAATTGCCGATTTTGAGGCGCCCGAACGTCTATATTTCCAGGGGCCGATTTTTCTGTGGTGGATCGCAGGTCAGAAAACAGGAACAGGGCGGTGACTAGACATTCAGACGGGCAGGACCAGAACCCGCTTAACAACCGGTCGGCAGCACAGGTGGCGCAGATGGCGCAGGATGAAACCAGCCGTCAGATCAGCGATACCGCCATTGACTGGCTGGTAAAGCTGTCATCCGGTCAGGTCACGCCCGATATGCAACGGCAATATCAGCATTGGCTGGCGCAATCGCCCCGCCATGAGCAGGCCGTGACTGATGCCCGCACCCTGCTTGACGGTATTGGTCGCACAGCCACCGCCAAACAGTGGCAGGAAGCTGGCGACGCGGCATCTGCCAATGCTGTGAACGCGCCCGATTTTGCAGGCGGTGCCGGTGCGGATGATCTCATGGGGGCCTCGGACCGTCTGTCTGAAAGCTCGCTTGCTTCATCACCCAATGCAAATATTGCGGGGGCAAGTGCGCGTGGAAACCATAAGGATGCGGCGACACGGGCGCCGGGCCACGATGGCAAAGGCGGATACGCCATGCCCCGCAATGCAACGGCAGCGGCCAGTTACCGTCGCGCAGCTATTGGTGCTCGTGCGGGTGTTCGTACTGGTTCCGGTGGCCGGTTGGTTATGTGGATGGCGGTTTTGCTGGTGCTGGTGTGTGGGGCTGGCGCGGCGATTGTGCCGGGCATGGTCGGGCCGGTTGCGGGCCTGTTTGCCGATTATGCCACCGGCATTGGCGAACAGAAAACCATTACCCTGGCCGATGGTACGGTGGTGCATTTAAACACGGCATCCGCCCTGTCGGTGCATTACACGCCAACCCGGCGCGAGGTGCATTTGCAGGCGGGCGAGGCATGGTTTGATGTACATAAAAACCCCAACCGGCCCTTTGTTGTTATGGCGGGCAACGGGCAGGCACGCGCCGTTGGCACGTCCTATGACGTGGCGTTGGTTGATGATGCCGTTCATGTCCGGGTCAGTGAAGGTATTGTTGCGGTTTCCGCGGCCAATGGGGAGGCGGCCGCATCGACAGCGGATTTGCCGGATGCCAGCAGTCTGGAAAATGGCGGTGTGCGTGTTTTGGCCGGGCAGCAGGTTGCCTATGATGCCAGCGGGCGGTTGGGCGCAGTCCGTACCTTTGATGATGCCGGGCAAAGTGCCTGGCGGCGCGGCAAGCTGATTTTCAACCAGCAACCGCTAAACGCCGTCATTGCCGACATACAGCGTTACCGTAAAGGGCGCATCGTGCTGATTAATCAGGGTTTGGCATCGCTCAAGGTCAGCGGGGTGTTTGACCTGCATGACCTTGATGATCTGTTGAAATCGATTGATGAAACAACACCGGCCAGCGTGATTTCAACACCGGTCATGACCCTAATCTATTGATTTAACGTCTTAAAACGCATCCATAAAACTTTTGTGCAATTTTTTTGAAAAATCTGCTGCAAGTTTGGTGGGCGGGTTTCGTCATATGATCAACAGCAAATGATAACGGTTATCAAATTCATTTGCATTGGGGTGAGATTTTATAAAGGTTGATCACGATGACGTTCGGTTCAAACCGCGCCGATGGGCATGATGTGCCCTTGTCTGTTTTGCGGTCTGTTTGCACATTTAACGCAGATACCCATAAATCTGGCACAGCCATTCGCCAGTTTATGGGGCGGCTTTTGTTGGGCACGGTGCTTTCGGGGGTGGTGATGGTGGCCGGTATGGCGGTGGTATCTGCCCCGGCACAGGCGCAAAGCGGTGCCTTGGTTAATGATGCCAAGGTTTTATTCAATATTCCTGCGCAAAATCTGGATCGGGCACTCACCGCATTTGCCGATCAGGCCGATGTGAAACTGTTCTTCCCCAGCGAAGGCCTTGCCAATGTGCAGGCGGCGGCGGTTTCGGGCCGGTTCACCCGTGAACAGGCTTTGCAAATGCTGCTGAGCGGGTCGGGTTATAGCTGGCGGGTGACGGATGATGACACCATCACGATTATCGGCGGATCAGCCAGTACCGATGCCAGCAATGGCATTATACTGGACCCGGTCCGGGTTGAGGCGGACCGCGAAATTGAACGCGCCGATGGCCCGGTAGAGGGATATGTTGCCAAACGGTCGCTTTCGGCCACCAAAACCGACACGCCGATTTTGGAAACCGCCCAAAGCATTTCGGTGGTAACGGCCGATGAAATTGAAGACCAGGGCTCGCAAACCGTGATGCAGGCGATGCGTTATACCCCGGGGGCCTTTACCGGGCAGGTTGGGGCATCCAACCGGTATGATTATGTCATTTTGCGCGGGTTGGTCGATCGCAGCATCGATAATATCTATCTCGATGGTATGAAAACCATGAGCGATGATTCGACCTATAGCTCGATGCAGATCGATCCCTATTTTGTCGAACGGATCGATACGGTCAAAGGCCCGGCATCGGTATTATATGGCCGCTCCTCGCCCGGTGGTCTGGTGGCATTAAGCAGCAAAAAACCGGAATTTGAACAAAAGGGCGAGGTCGAGCTTTCCTATGGCACGCGCAATCAGCGCGCTGTTGCCTTTGATGTTACCGGCCCGCTTACCAAAGGTGATAAACTGGCCTATCGTCTGGTGGGCAAGGCCGATGCGTCGGACACCCAGTTTGATTATGCCAAGGAAGAACGTTATGTGATTGCGCCGTCCCTAACGGCAAATTTCACCGATGATACCCGTCTGACCCTGATGGGATATTTTCAGCGTGATCCCGAAGGCGGCAGCCATAATGGCGTACCGGCGGAAGGCACGCTTTACCCCCATAACGGGCGCTATATTTCGCGCCATTTCTTTGACGGTGACCCGTCGCTGGAAAAGTTTGATCGCACGCAAAACATGATCGGCTATCAGTTTGAACATGATTTTGATGACGATCTCAGCTTTAAACAGAATTTCCGTTTTCTGGATTCCGACGTTGATATTGACCAGATTTATCAGACCGGCTGGAACGGGACGAGCAACAACCTCAACCGTGCCTATTATGGCGGTTATGAAAGCCTGCGCGCCTTTACGGTCGATAATCAGTTAAAGGGCAATTTTGCCACGGGTGATGTTGACCATACGGTTGTTGGCGGGCTGGATTACCAGCATCGCCGCTCACGGACCAATTACTGGTATATGACGGCATCGACGATCAATCCGTGGGACCCGTCATATGGTAATCCTGGGGTGACGTTTGGCACGCCCTATGCCCTGGCAACAAAAACACTGGAACAAACCGGCCTTTATCTTGAAGATCAGCTTTCCTATGAAAACTGGCGCCTGTCGCTTGGTGCGCGGGAAGACTGGGTTGAAACCGATAACCTGAACCGATTGACGGAAAAGCGTACCGGCGAAGACCGCAGCAAACTGACCACCCGTGCCGGATTGCTTTATCTGTTTGATAATGGCGTGGCACCTTATGTCAGCTATTCGGAATCCTTTAACCCCAACCTTTATTCCGATGCCAGTGGCGACCCGCTACCACCCACCGAAGGCACCCAGTATGAAGCCGGGGTCAAATATCAGCCCACCGGGCGTGATATTTTGCTGACCGCATCGGTTTTCCATATCGAACAGGAAAATGTCGCCATTGCCGACCCGGTGACTTTTGTTTATTCCCCGGCCGGGACCATCAAATCGCAAGGGATCGAACTTGAAGCACGGGCAAAACTGACCGATCATTTCAGCATGATCGCCGGTTATGCCTATACCGATGCAAGTTACGACGCACCGGGCGATGCCAAGGACGGTAAAACACCCATGCAGGTGCCCGAACATACCGCATCCCTTTGGGGTAAATACAGCTTTGATGCCGGTATGCTGGCGGGCCTTGATGTTGCGGCAGGCGCGCGTTATGTCGGTGAAACTTGGGCAACGGAAACCAATACCCAGCGCGTGCCCGATTACACCATTGTCGATCTGTCCTTTGATTATGATTTATCGCGTATCGGTGTGGAAAATGCCGATATGCGCTTTAACATCAATAACCTGTTTGACAAAAACTACATCGCGTCGTGTTACAAGCTGGCGAACTGCTATTTCGGTGAAGAACGCACCATGCTCGCCACCTTGCGGTATCGTTTCTAACCGGTAAACAGATGCACCCGCTGTGCACTGCACATGTTGCTGCCAAAGCTGGCGCAAGAGAATGAAGAGACGCGGCCAATCAATGGTCGCGTCCCTTTAATCTGTTTATATGATAAAGTGGTGACGGTTACTGGCCGCTATCCTTCATCGCCTGAACCATCAGGGCGGTATTGTATTTCATCAGTTGGACATAGGTTGCCGCCGGGCCATCTTTTTCGGAAAGGGATTCCGGATAAAGCTCGCCGCCCGGCTGTGCCCCCGTTGCCGCGGCAATTTGTTTGACCAGGCGGGAATCATTGGAATTTTCCAGAAAATAAACCCGCACATGTTCTGCTTTGATTTGTGAAATCAGATCGGCAATATCCTTGGCCGATGCCTCGGATTCCGTTGAAACGCCCAGTGGGGCCAGGAACAGCACGCCGTATGCCTGCCCGTAATAGCCAAAGGCATCATGGCTGGTCAGAATTTTGCGGGCTGATGGGGGTGTTTGGGCTATTTGCTTGCGAATGCTGTCATCCAGGGCTTGCAGGACCACCTTGTAATCGGTCGCATTTTTCCTGAAATAGGCGGCATCCTGCGGGTCGGCGGCAACCAGGGCCTTTTCGATATTATCCACCCAGATCATGACATTGCCCGCATCGTTCCAGACATGCGGATCGGTAACTTGTTTACCGTCTTCATCAAATTCGTGGGTTTTAATGCCCGTTGAAACCACCACCGGGGGCTTGGCACCATTTGCGGCCCTGGTGATGCGGGCAAACCAGCCTTCAAGGCCCTCGCCACTTAAAAATGTGACATCGGCATTGTGAATGGCAATGGCATCCTGCGGGGCGGGTTCGTAATCGTGCGGGTCGCCATTACGGTCCACCAGATTGGTGACTTTGACATGGGAACCGCCGACATTTTCCACCACATCGGCCAGAATGGAAAAACTGGTCACAACATTAAGCGTTTTGGCCGAGGCCGCCCCGGCGGTCAGCAGCATTGCCGAGGAAATAATAGCCATACGCAGCAGATTTTTAGGCTTCATCAGAACGTCCTTTGATCTTTTGGGAGGGGGAGTTAACCGGAAAACGGGATGGCGCGTTTGAACAGACCACGCCCGGCAAAAATGCCGTGTGGTGCCGCGACCAGGGAAAAACCGTAAAACAGGCTGGCCGATAAAATGATCGCCGGACCCGATGCCAGGGCGAAATAATAGGAAACCAGCAATCCCGACAGCCCCGACAGCGCAGCGGTAAAGGCGGCCATTGCCATCATGCGCGGCAGCGTGCGCGTCCATAAGCGGGCGACAATGGCGGGCAGGGTCATCATGCCAACCGCCATCAGGGTGCCCAGTGTTTGAAACCCGGCCACAAGGTTAATGACCACCAGAAACAAAAACAGCAGATGATAAAAAGGCCCGGTCCCGGCAACAGTGCGCAAAAAGCCAGGATCAAAACATTCGGTGACAAGCGGGCGGTAGATCAGGGCCAGAATGATCAGGGACACCGATGAAATCAGACCGACCAGCATAATCGCGTTTTGATCCACCGACAGGATGGTGCCAAATAACACATGTAAAAGGTCAATGTTTGATCCCTTCAGCGAGACAATCAGCACGCCAAAGGCAAGGGATGTGAGGTAAAAGCTGGCGAAACTGGCATCTTCGCGCAAAACGGTTTTGCGGCTGACCAGCCCGGACAGCACCGACACCCCCAAACCGGCAATCAGCCCGCCCAGCCCCATTGCCGGCAGTGACAGGCCACCGGCAACAAGAAAGCCAATGGCTGCACCTGGCAGGACGGCGTGGCTCATGGCATCGCCCACCAGCGTCATGCGGCGGAGCAAAAGTAAAACGCCCACCGGCCCGGCGCTGCATCCCAGAACAAAGGTTGCGACCAGGGCGCGTCGCATAAAGCCGTAATGGATAAAAGGGTCAATCAACCCGAGTGCCGTTGTCATGACAGAAGCCTGAGTTTTGCAAAACCGGTTTTGACGGATGATTGCTGATCAGAACCGGATGATGATGTTGTATGTCCGGTGGACGCAAAATGGTGGGGGCCTGTCCATTGTGGTGAAGGGGGCAGGATGGTTTCGGTCGCGCCCCAGGCATAACCCTGCGCATGTAAAAACAGGGTTTGGGGAAAATGATGGCGGATATGGTCAAAGTCGTGCAGCACGGCAATGACGGTGCGGCCTTCGCGATGCCAGTTTTTGATGATCCCGATCAGGTCATCGGTGGTTTGGGCATCGATGGCGGTAAAGGGTTCATCCAGCAAAATGACTGGAGCATCCTGCAGGATCAGACGGGCAAACAAAACGCGCTGTAACTGCCCGGCGGAAAGGGTGCTGATAGGGCGGTTGGCAAGGTTTTCCAGCCCGACCTGACACAGGGCATTATGGGCCTTTCGGGCCAGGGCGCGGTTTACCGCGCGAAATGCCCCCATTTGCTTCCAGGCGCCCAAAATCACGGTATCGGCAACGGTAAAGGGAAAAGACTTTTCCAGCGTTGACGTTTGCGCCAGATAGGCCATGACTGGACCTTTCATGCCGCCCGTATCGATTGTGCCGTTTGTCAGCGGGATTTCACCAATGAGGCCTTTGACCAGGGTGGATTTTCCCCGGCCGTTTTCTCCGGCAATTGCCGTAAGACTGCCGGGGGCAAAACATCCTGACACATCCCGGATGATCGGGTCGCCACCGTAATCAATAACGATATTTTGCAAATGAATCGGAGCTGGCATCATGGCAGGGAGACAGACCAGTAAATCGCGGCCCAGATCACAATCAGCATCAGCAGGACCAGAAAAAGACGATAAAGGGCAGATCGCGCCAGAAATGACGTGATGAAGGGCGTATGGTTGGACATGGGATGCTCTGGCTTGGGACGTGGAGCAGGAGGGAGTGTCACAGAGGATGTGTAAATTGTTATGATATAACATAACAAAAAATCGGTTTTGTCCAGTGTCTTTTTTGCCGTGGTGTTTTTAAATGTGCAAAACAGCCATGCTGGATTTTTAACGGCGGCAAATGTTATGAAGCATCCGGTTGAGGGTGCGGCATATCGCAATGGATGCGGTGTGTTCGGGCCAGCGGGCAACAGGCTATCGGATATCAGATTTGGCAGGCAGCATTTCCTTTCGCGACATTCAGGACAAAGCCAAAGACATCGGCTTTGATGTCTGTGGTGTGGCGCGCCCGGAAATTGACCCGCGTAACCAGCAGCGGCTCGATGAATTTGTCGCGGGCCGGGAATTTGGCAGTATGGAATGGATGGCGGACCCGGAACGCCTGCCGCGCCGCCGCGACCCGCGTGTTTTGTGGGAAGATGTAAAAAGCGTGATTGTGCTGGGCACCAATTATGGCCCGGCAGAGGACCCGCTAACCCTGCTGGATCATCCGGACCGGGCGATGATTTCGGTTTATGCGCAAAACCGCGATTATCATGACCTGATCAAAAAACGTCTGAAACAGCTTGCCCGCTGGTTAATGGAGCAAAGCGGCGAGGGCGAACAGGTCAAGGTTTTTGTTGATACCGCGCCGGTTTTGGAAAAGCCGTTGGCGCAATCTGCGGCGATTGGCTGGCAGGGCAAACATACCAATGTGGTGTCGCGCCAATATGGCTCCTGGCTTTTTTTGGGTGAGGTTTTTACCACCCTGGAATTTGACGATGCGCCAAACCGGCCGGAAATTGACCATTGCGGGTCGTGCCGCAATTGCCTGGATGCCTGCCCGACAAATGCCTTTCCCGCGCCCTATAAACTTGATGCGCGCAAATGTATTTCGTATCTGACCATCGAGCATGACGGCGTGATTCCGCGTGAATTTCGCGTTGCAATGGGCAATCGTATTTATGGCTGTGATGATTGCCTGTCGGTTTGCCCGTGGAACAAATTTGCCAGCCGAACCGAAGAACTGGCCTTTATCCCGCGTGCCGAACTGACCGCGCCGCGCCTGGCGGATTTCCTCGATATGGATGACACTGCCTTCCGTGCCTTTTTTACCGGATCGCCGATTAAGCGCATTGGCCGGGAAAAATTTTTGCGCAATGTGCTGATTGCGATTGGCAATGCGGGCGATCGGCAGGTGGTGCCGCGCTTGCAAATGCTGTTGGCGGATCCCTCTGCCCTGATCCGGGCGAGTGTGGTGTGGGCGCTATCCCGTTTGATGACCATCGACGAATTTGCCGAGATACGGCAAAGCCAGCTTGCGGGCGAGCAGGATGAAACCGTGCGCACCGAATGGGAAGCTATGGCCTGATCTGCTATGTTGCCAAGTTGGGCACGGTTTCAAAGTGATAGCAGACCGAGGCATCATGTTCGTTGATCAGGGCAATGCCATATCCCGGTTCCAGCCAAGCCTTGTCGGGAAGGCCGCTGCCTGGCTGCATGGCAAGGGGCTGACCCGTGTAACTGCTGGGGCCGCAGGTAAAGGGAATATCGTGCCATATGCCGTGTAACGGGCGGTGCAAGTGACCAAAAAAGATATGCTTTACCGCCCCATGCGCGGCGATCACATCGCCAAAATCATCGGCGTTTTGCAAATTGATGGAATCCATAAAGGGCAGGCCAACCGTAACCGGCGGATGGTGCATAAAAATCATAACCGGCAGGTTTTGCGATGCCGCCAGTTCGGACGATAGCCATGCGAGGCGTTTTTCACACAGGATCCCGGTATCCTCGCCCTCGATCAATGTATCAAGCAGCACAAAGCGGATGCCGTTATGGGTAAAGGCATGGTTGATAAAGCCGTTTTTATCCTGCCGGGGTTTGGGCAGGGCGGCCAGCAGCGGTGCCCGCGCATCATGGTTGCCAGGAATGACATGAACCGGCATGGGTAAATCGGCAATGGTGCGGGCAAACAGGTCATATTGTGTTGGCGTGCCATCATGGGTCAGGTCGCCGGAAATGATGCACAGCCCGGCATCGCTGTGCCATTGGCAAATATCGGCAATGATCCGTTGCAGGGTTTGCTGCGGGCTGGGGCCGGTTGTCGCTTGGCCTGCCGGGGCGGGGTCGATGAAATGACAGTCGCTTAGGTGAATTATTTTCATGATGGTCCCGTTTGTCCCTTACGGTGTATCGCGCAAGACTATATCGTGGCATTTCACCTGTTTGTTCAATGGAATATTTGATGACTGACCTTGTTCGCAAACGTTCAATCACCATTGCCGGGCATCGGACCAGTTTTTCGCTCGAAGAGGCCTTTTGGCAGGAATTGCAACAAATTGCGCAACGCGAAGGCCATTCTGTTGCGGAAATGGTGGCACTGATTGACGAAGGCCGGGAAGGCAATTTATCAAGTGCCCTGCGTTTATATGTTCTGGGTGATTTGCAACGGCGGTTAAAAATGGCCATGCAGGCGCAAAGCGGCGTTTCCCCCTCCGAAGAAGGTTTGTCTGACTAAATGAACATTCCGCAGAAAATGGCAGTCACCGGGGCCAATGGCTTTGTCGGGCAGGCGGTGTGCAAGGCCGCCCTTGCCGATGGTTTCGCGGTTCGCCCGCTGGTGCGCAATGCCGCAGCCCTGGCACAGTTGCCCGCCGAATTACAGCCCCACGCCCGTATTATCGGCACGATTGATGGTAAAACCGACTGGACGGGGCATCTTGACGGGGTGTCATGTGTGGTACATCTGGCAGCACGCGTGCATGTGATGAATGAAACGGCGGGTAATCCACTTGCGGCCTTTCGCGCGGTCAATGTTGCGGGCAGTTTGCAGTTGGCCCGTGCGGCAGCGGCACAAAATGTCTCGCGGATGGTGTTTGTCAGTTCGATCAAGGTCAATGGCGAGGAAACCCGCTTTTCCGCCTTTGATGAACACAGCCCGGTTCATCCGCAGGATCCTTATGGGCGTTCCAAGGCCGAGGCAGAGGATGCCTTGCGTGCCTTTTCGCAAAAATCCGGCCTGGGATTGACGATTTTACGCCCGCCTTTGGTCTATGGTCCCGGGGTAAAGGCCAATTTTGCCGCACTGGTCAAACTGGCCTTGCGGGGTATTCCCCTGCCATTTGGTGCTATTCGCAACCATCGCAGTTTGATCCATGTTGATAATCTGGCTGATGCCTGTGTCGTGGTGGCGCGCCACCCGGCAGCCAGTTACCAGACCTATATGGTCTCGGATGGCGAGGATTTTTCGATTGGTGAAATGATCACGCTTCTGGCCGAAGGCATGGGGAAAAAGGCGTTCCTGGTGCCGGTACCGGTGTCGGTTTTATCCTTTTTGGGGCAGATCACGGGAAAATCGGCCCAGATACAGCGCCTGACCGGGTCGTTGCAGGTCGATAGCCGTGCCATTCGCCGTGATTTGCGCTGGTTGCCCCCCATCGCGGCGCGGGATGGCTTACGTCAGGTCGGGGCATGGTTTGCTGGCAACGCCAAAAAGCACGATTAGGGCGGGCTGAATGTGCGGTTTGGCGGGCACGACCGATCCTGAGGCACAAGACTGGGTTGTGGCGGCATCTGGCGCGCTGGCCCACCGTGGGCCGGACGGGCACGGGATGTGGCAGGATGGCGGTACTATTCTTGCCCATCGTCGCCTGGCGACAACGGATATGCGTGCCATCGCCGCCCAACCGATGCACAGTGAAAATCAGCGATTTGTCTTTGTTTTTAACGGTTACGTGGCCGGGTATCGCCGGTTGCACGCCCGATTAAAAAGGACGGGAATTCCCGACGGTGCCGGGGCGGCGTCCTATTCCGATACGGCGGTTTTGCTTTCTTTGCTGGCGCAGGCGCTGACATCGGCTGACATGCCCTGCGATCAGGATGATGCGATTGGCGCTGCGTTTAAACGCATGGCATCGGTCCTGGGGGATATTTCCGGCGCCTATGCCTTTGCCCTGTGGGACCGCCACCAGCAGGCCTTGTGGCTGGCGGTGGATACAGGCGGGCAAAAGCCGCTTTATGTGGTGGAACGCGGGGACGGACATCTTTTTTTTGCATCCGAAATTACGCCGTTGCTTTCGGTGCCGGGGATTGTGCAGGATCGTGATGCGGATGCGTTTGACCTGTCTTTGGCACATTTGTTCGTTCCTGCGCCCAAAACCGCCTTTCGCGCCATTCGCCAGTTGTGCCCCGGCGAGGTTCTATGCTGGCAGGGCGGCAATCCAAGGGGTTTTCAGCTTTCGGACCCTGCAACACGGGGGCGGGCTCGCCACAGTGCCAACAGCCGCGATCATCGTGTCACGGCGCTGCGCAAGCGGGTGTATCGCGCGGTGGCGGATGCCATGCAGTGCGACAGGCCGGTTGCCTGTTTGCTTTCGGGCGGGATGGACAGTGCCGGAATTGCGGCACTGGCGGCACGTGTCGCACGGCACCGGTCCCGGGATCACAAGATGCCAACAGCCATTGTCATGGGGTTTCCCGGGCAGCCATTTGATGAAACCGCCCGTGCCCGTCAACTGGCAGCGCATTTGGGCATGAAGCTTGAAATTGTGACCGCCCCCCAACAGGGGGAAGATATTTTAAATCGCCTGAAAAGTGCCTTGCGGGCTTTTGGCGGACCATTTGCAAACCCGGCGGTGGTTCTGGCGCATTGCCTGGCCGAAACCGTGGCCGATATTGCCCCGGTATGTTTGACAGGTGATGGCGGGGACGAGGTGTTTGGCGGTTATCGGCGGTATCGTATGGCAAACCATGCCGAAAAATGGCTGAAAGTACCGCACTATGTGCGACAGGCCGTGGCGGACGGCGTGACTTGGGCCGAAACGCGATTGCAGCGGGTGGGCGGTGGCAATGCGCTTGCCGGTGCAGGCAAGTTTCTGCGGGCAACGACCGGGCAGCCGGATGATGTGTTCACGGCCTGGAATAGCCGGTGCATTTTGCCCGGATATGGCCGCTTGCAGGCTGTTTTACCAGATGGGGCCGTGGATGAAAACGCGTGGCCGCAGGCATCGCGGATGATGCAGTTTGACCAGTGTGTGACGTTGCCGGGCAATCAACTGGCGATCAGTGACCGCATGGGCATGGCCGCCGGGGTGGAATATCGGCCGCCCTTGCTGGATTTGTCTGTTCGGGCGCTAGCGGCGTCAATCCCCGTGCATGATCATGTGCCAGGCGGTGGCAAGGCCGTTTGGCGGGCGGTGGTGTCGCCCCTGGTGCCGGTGCGTTATCTGGCGGCGGCAAAGTCCGGGTTTAATCCGCCGATTGGAACATGGCTGCGTGATGTTTGCCGTTTGTTATGGGTGACTGACATACAGGCACAAAACCGGTTGTTCGCCCCGGTTGCGATCCCGCAAGTGCAACGCCGGGTTATTTGGCAGCGGGCACTTGCCAATGATTTTGATGCGGCCCTGACGGTCTGGAACCTTTTTGTGTGGCATATATGGCAGGAAGGCGAGGTTCTATAACTTACGAACTTAGCGCCCAGGACCGGCTGCGACGATACAGGTTCAGTGCCGTCAGGGCTGTCGGGGCGAGTTGCACAACCCTGCGCGAAAGTTTGATCACATGATGTTCATCCAGGTCATCACGATCAAACATGTTATGGGCTGCGGCACATAAATCGGCCAGTTGTTTTAGGCCAAAGGTATCGGACGTGCTTTTCAGGGCGTGGACTTCATTGCGAACCACGTTAAAATCGCAACGTGACAGGGCATCATCAATTTGCACCAGGCGCGATTCCGTTTCGCTGATGAAAAGTTCAATGCCAGCAGCCGCACCGTCAATGCCGGCATCTTGATACAGCTTTTCGAGAATTTTCACATCCAGCACCGGGCTTGCGGGCAGCTCATCCAGCGCGGAGGTAATATTGCGGCGTTTTTGCTGCATGTGCGCAACCGGGGCGGGGGCGGCACTTGTATCGTTTTGGCCCGGGCTTGTGTTTCGCAAAATGTTTTCGCCAATGACACGTAACAGGCTGGCGCGCTGTATGGGTTTGCTGATGAAATCGTTTACCCCGGACTGACGGGCGATCATGTTCCAGTCCCGGGTTCGGTGCGCGGAAAAGGCGATGACCGGAATGCGCGAGGACGGACCTTCCATGTGGCGAATCCGCCGGGTGGTGTGCAGCCCGTCCATGTCGGGCATTTCAACATCCATCAGAATGATGTCAACCGGCAGGCCCCTGCGTAAAATATCGAGAACGGATTGACCATCGCCGGCTTCCATAACGCTGAAACCTTCGGCCTGAAGCATGCGGCGTGCGACCATGCGGTTGGATGCGCTGTCATCGGCGACCAGTACGGTACCGCGTTTGCGGTTTTCAACTTCGGCAAGAGAGGGACGCGCTATGCTGGCATGAAGATGGGGGCGAATCATGCAGACAGACAGCATTCCGCCATTATCCAGGCTGGTTTCGTCAAAAACCAGATCATCCTCGGCAATACCGGTGATCAGTTGATTCCAGGCCGGGTTGGCAAAAATAAGACGTTCATTGGCATCAAATAACGCAACGCCCGTATTTGATTGCGAGAGCGCATCGAGAAGCTGCTTTTCCATAGGCCACCTTGTTTAACCGGCGCCCTTGTCCCGAACCTGGCTGGTTCTTGCTTTTATCCAATGTTCATTTTCAATGTGAACATCGCGATATTTTCCGCGTTTTCGTGCAATAAGTCCATGATTTTATTATCTTGCGACGTAGAGGTGCAGAAGTGAAGGGGGCTTTTGCATTTGCGGTTCCGGGCAGGCATCGCGCAATAAAACCGGCGCCACCCGGGGGAGGAGTGGCGCCGTTCACACTCGCGGGAAGGGGAAAACCCGCTTGAGAAGACGTTCGTTCGTCAATGTGTTGGCATATTCGGTAAATGCAGGGGGAGGCATTTACCGGGTCAACAGCCTGGCACAGACTGTTTGATGTCTGCCAACACGATTATAATGACAGAAACAGGTGCCGCTGTCTGGTCACGGATATTCACGCTTTCGTGACAGTTTGGCATGTTTCTGAAACACGTTGTGTCTGGGTGGTTTAGGGGATGTTGTGTCTGGTATCGGGCATCGGCGGTGTTGCCGGTTGCTTGACATTGACCGGACGGTTTTACAAAGATACCGCGTTCAAGCCGCCGGTCGGGGAGGGGCGGATTTGAAAATGGAATGATCAGACTGTTGGGAAAATGAAAATATAATGATGTTGCCAACACGACACAGCCTGTGCCGGACTGCGATGGGGCTGGCGGCTGCGATGTTTTTGTCATCGCAAAGCCTGCCTGTGCGGGCAGATGATCTTTCCCTGCCTGAAATGACCCTGGTCCCGGCAGGGTGGTACTGGCAGGGGTCCGACGAGATTGAACGTGACTATGCCTATCGTATCGACGAACAGATTTACGGCGAGGATATGGCGCGGCGCAATCGCTGGTATGATTCCGAAATTGCCAAATGGCGTATTTATCTGCCGAAATTTGAAATTTCCACCACGCCCGTTACCAATGCCCAATATGCGGCCTTCATAAAGGATACCGGGCATCCTGCCCCCGGTGTGACCCGGGAAATATGGGATTCTTACGGCCTGGTTCACGGCTTTGAGGCCACCCGCCCTTTTGCCTGGAAAGACGGCAGGCCACGTGCAGGCCGCGAAAATCATCCGGTGGTTCTGGTTTCCTGGCAGGATGCGATGGCCTATACAAGGTGGCTGGGTGAAAAAACCGGCGATACCTGGCGCCTGCCCAACGAGGCCGAATGGGAAAAGGCCGTGCGCGGGCCAGACGGGACGTTTTATCCGTGGGGCAATATTTATGACCCGACGCGGTTAAACAGTGCGGATCGCGGCCCGTTTGATACCATGCCGGTCAAATCTTTTCCCGCCGGGCCTTATGGCCTGTATGACGGGGCAGGTCAGGTGTTTGAATGGACCCTGACCCAGCAGCAGCCCGGTGCCCGGATTGTCAAAGGCGGGTCCTGGGATGACCGGGGGTGTGGTGTGTGCCGCCCTGCCGCGCGGCACAGCCGGCCCGAACATTTGCGCCATATCCTGATTGGCTTTCGGGTGTTGCGTGTCGCGCCCCACAAGGACAAGTAAGTATTTTTACTTGTAATTTTTATCGCCAAGCGTGAGTGTAGCGAAGCTGGCGCAATGCCGGTTCGACATTTCCATTCGACCAGGTCAGGAATGGGCGGTCGACTTATCAAATGGTAATAAAACCATGACAGAACTTGAAATTGACTGGTCGGCACTGTCGGTCAGTCAGCTAAAAAACATGATGTCTGCCGGGCGCGATGTCATGGAATGTCATCGGGTTCTTTCGGCGACGGGGGACAATATCGTCGGAGAACTGATCCGGACAACGGGGGCGTTCTATGAATGGACGCATTACCCGCAAGGCGACGTTTATGACCGTACCAGCCATGCCCAGTTTTATTATCATGCCCATCCGAAGGACCTGCAGCGCGAATGGGACGAACACGGCCATTTTCACACCTTCATGCGGCCGCGTGGCATGCCCGAAACGGTGCGTCCGCTGCCGATAGAAGGGTTTGAAATGCCCCCGGGGCCAAATGACGCCCTGTCGCATCTGGTGGCGATTTCGATGGATCAGTACGGTTTTGCCCAGCGGCTTTTCACCACCAATCGCTGGGTGACGGGCGAGGTCTGGTATGATGCCAAAAGCGTCATTTCGATGCTGGACAATTTCATCATCGATCATGCTCAGCCATCCTGGCCGGTCAATCGCTGGGTTTCGGGCATGATCGTGTTTTACCGCCCGCAAATTGAAATTCTGGTGCACCAGCGTGACGCGGCCATTGCCGACTGGGCCGCATCGCACCCGGATCGCGATGTGTACGAGGATCATGACCTTGAAGTGACATCGGTCTGTTCGATTCGCGTTGAAGAGCAAATGCGTGCCATCTCCAGCGAGTTGGCCACCCGGCGCTAAAGCGATTATGGCGCGCAGGGAACGTGCAAAAGGCCGCCCCGATGACCGGGACGGCCTTTTGCGTTTTGGGATGGATGCGATACAGGACTGTATCACATGGAATATCAGTTTTGCTTGAGATACTCGATCACGTCCTGGATGTCCTGCTCGTCACGGAGCTTGAAGGTCATTTTGGAGCGTTCTTTGGTCTGAGCAATTTCGCTGATTTTTGTCGACGGATCTTTCAGGTATTCGTCAAGGAATGCTTCATCAATGGTGAAGCCCTTTTCGCAGGCATCCTGATAACCCTTGCTGTATTTATAGTCGGAAATCGCACCGCATTCGCGGCCGACAACATTATGCAGCGAAGGGCCGACCTTGTTTTTGCCTTCTTCGATCGAATGGCAGGCGGCACACTTTTTAAAGACTCTCTCGCCTTTTGCGGCATCACCGGCAGCAAGTGCAGCGGTGCTGAACATTGCAGTCGCGGAAACGGCAATAGCAAGCATTTTGATAGAATTCATTTAACAGGCCTCTCTCTTGGCATGTGACGTGGAGCCCACGCCGAACGCAACGCGGGAACTTTTGACAGCCCCCAACATGTAACGCAATCAAAGCACGACAGATGATGGAATCATTATAAGTCGCGGCATGTGATCACGAACAGGTTATCCTACCCGGATATGAAGGTGAATAAATTGCGTTCAATCAAAGGGCGCTTGCGTGTATAGTAACAGCTGTAACGGCAGGTGGAATTTCCTGCCGTAGCAGGAGAGGTTACGTGGCCCCGATTACAAAAAAAGATGTCGCCAAACTGATCAATGACCCGTCTGCGAGCAACCGGGCCGAAACGGCTGAGAAAATCAGCAAACAGTTCAGCGACGAAGAACTATCCGAAAACGAACGTGCGCTGGCGGAAGATATTTTTCGCATCATGATCCGGGATGCGGAAGTCCGGGTGCGCAAGGCCCTGGCGCGCAATCTGAAACAGACGCCGTTATTGCCTCACGATGTCGCGGTGACACTGGCGCGTGACGTGGATGCGGTTGCTCTGCCAATTTTGCAGTTTTCCGAAATTCTAAGCGACAGTGACCTTGTTGATATTATCGGCGAAGGCCCCGACAGCATTGAAAAGCAGCGCGCGATTGCAACACGCGGTACGGTTTCCGAGGTGGTTTCAAGTGCTTTGGTTCAGGCCGGAAATGAAGATGTGCTGGTGGACCTGATCGGCAATGATGGGGCGGAAATTTCCGAACAGTCGCTGCAAAAGGTTCTGGATGATTTTGGCACCAGCGAGCGCATTCAAAAGCCGATCATTTCGCGCAATCATTTGCCCATCACCATTGCCGAACGCATGGTGACGCTGGTCTCGGACCGTTTGCGCAGTGAAATTGTTGCCCGTGGTCATTTGCCCGAAGGCATTGTCAATGCGGTGATGACCCAGTCGCAGGAAAGTGCCACCATTGGCCTTTTGGGCGATGATAGCGAAAGCCGCGATGTCGAAATTCTGGTCGAGCATCTTCATACCAATAACCGTTTGACCGGCGGACTGATTTTGCGGGCTTTGTGCATGGGCGATATTTCGTTTTTCGAGGCGGGGGTGGCACGCCGCGCTTCGGTTTCCCTGATCAACAGCCGAATCCTGATTCACGACTCCGGCCTTTACGGGTTGCAGGCGATTTATAACAAGGCCGACATGCCTGCCAGTTTTTTCCCCGGTGTGCGTGCCGCCCTTGAGGTCGCCCACGAAACCGATATGGATGGCCGCGAAAAGGACCGGGAACGTTATTCGCGCCGCATGATTGAACGCATCCTGACCCAGTATGGCGACCTTGGCGTTGAATTTGATTCGGCCGATGTGGATTACCTGATGGGGCGAATGTTGCAACTGCCGAGCGAAAACAGCCTGCATTAAGCCTGTTGCTTTTTGTGTACCCTGAATGACACGCGCCAGCCGGTATTTTCCGTCTGGTGCGTTTTCTTTTGGGTGGAAACAATGTTCGGGATCGGCAGAGGAGACGACGGGTGTGGGGCCGGATAAAAAGAAACCCCGTCGCCCTGTTTCAGGCGCCGGGGTTTCAAACTGATGGTCGGAGCGAGAGGATTCGAACCTCC